>PLHW01000059.1 GCA_003139095.1 Acidobacteriaceae bacterium | reverse complement strand
CGGTCTCAGGTCGGTCTCAGGTCTCAGGTAAGGCAAACATAAATAAAGACTTATTGTCAACATTTCGAATCTTTCTGGCTACCCTTGCCCCTTAGGGACCTCAATTCAGTTGCGCGGCGTGATTATTACTTAGTGGTTAACAAAAATAGTCTGATTTTTTACCTATTTAATTAGCACTTGGGGGTGGTGTTTTGTGATATAGCAACATTCCGGCGGGGAGGGGGCCGGGGCTGGTTTTTAGGTATTAGGTGGTTAACTCGCCCGGAGTAATTTGTTATCTATTCCGTCATCTGCGGCATTGGATAAATCACACCTTGCAGTCTTCATTTGCGCGGCTCTTTCCTCCGGGCCTTGGTTGCTTGGGCGCACCAAGTTTTACTCGGCGGCCTGGGAGCCGACGCGGTTTATCTGGTCGGCCTCCTCCAGCTCAATTCACGGTCTGTATAAGTGATGCCGAACTACTGGCAAAGTCGGTCCCACCATTGAAGGTCGCCGTGATTGTGTTAGCGCCCTTCGGGAGTGTTGATGTGGTGACGCTCGCCTTGCCGCCGCTTAACGTCTGCTTGCCCAGTGACTTTGTCCCTGCTTTGAAGGCCACCGTACCTACCGGATTTGTCCCTGTGCTCCCCGTAACCGTCGCTGTAAAAGTCACGGGCTGGCCTTGCATTGATGGGTTCTGAGAGGAAACAAGGACAGATGCGGTCGCAGTTTGGACTTTTCGCACCAAGCCAGGGTAATCCAAGAAATGAACGACACCACTTGGGCTTACAGCAATTGCATGAGCGTCTGTGTTCGCCTTTTCGCTGACCAGGGTTTGAATGATCCCGGAACTGCTCACGACGCGGATGTTGAACAAGTCGGCAATGTAGAGGTTGCCCGCAGCATCCAGTGCCACGCCTGAAGGGTCGCATAGCGGAGCAGCGGTGGCGGGGCCACCATCACCTGTAGTTCCGCAACCGAACGTACCATCGCCGGCCACAGTGGAGATAATGCCCTGACTGTTGACCTTGCGGATGCGGAAATTGAGTAGATCTGCGATGTACAAATTCCCTGCGGAATCGAGTGCCACCGCCTGTGGGAGGTTGAGCCAAGATTGAGTGCCGGGAATACCGTCCGAGTTGAACCCGCAATGATTTGGTACTCCAGCCACAATACTAGACAGACCCGAAGGAGTGATCTTCCATACCAGGCAACTGCCGGCCGCCACGTAGACGTTACCCGAGCTGTCTGGCGCGAGCCCGCTGAGTTCGCCATAAGGCGGGCCCCCGAACGAGGTGATGGTACCCGTCGAATCCACTTTCCGCACAACCTTGTTGAATCGGTCAGAAATAAACACATTGCCATACTGGTCTAATGCGACTCCGTCAGGAGCGTTCATAGTCGCGCCCGTGGCTGGGCCACCATCCCCCGAGTAGCCTGTGATCCCAGTGCCAGCAAAGGTCGTGATGATACCTGTAGGCAACACCTTGCGAACGCGGTAGTCGGCGCTATCGGCGATGTACAGATTGCCGACGGCATCAAAGGAAATCGCTCCGCCCCAATAAGTATTAAGGCCGGATTGTAGCGCTTGCCCTCCGTCCCCGAGACAGCCACCGGCGACGGTTGCGATGTTCTGAAATGCGCCGCCGCTTCGGGCGCGAAAGTTTCCAGTGTCGACTGTGAGAATGTCGCCCGAGCCGTCAACCGCGACATCATTTGGTTGATTCAACATCGCACTCGTGGCGGGGATGCCATCGCCGTTGTAGCCCTGGCCTTGTCCCCCTGCCTCCAGAACCACAATTCCGCCCTGGGCCTTCGCCCCGAGCACCCGGTTGTTCTCGGTGTCGGCGACAAACAAGTCGCCACCCGAATCAAGAGCTATACCTCCGGGATAACAGAGATGCTGGAGATCAAATTCGCAGTTACCATCTCCCCACCAGGTCGAGATAGTACCGGAATTCACCCGACGTATCACATTATTGGAGGAATCGGAGATCCAAAGCGTTTGGGTAGGCGAATAGAAAGCAACGCCCTGAGGCGAGCTCAGCGAAGCTTGGGTCGCCGGTCCGCCATCGCCCGCGTACCCCTCTACTCCATTACCCGCGACAGTCGCGATGACGCCTCCGCTGACCTTTCGTATGCGGTTGTTGTAGGTGTCGGCGATGTACAGGTCGCTTCCAGAGACTGCTAGTCCGTCCGAGCCACAACAAGGGTATGCAAAGCAGGCTTTTAGCGCGGGGCCCCCGTCGCCACAGTAGCCATCAACGCCTTTGCCGGCGACGGTGCTGATCTTGCCGGACGCGTCAACTTCCCGGATGCGCAAGTTGTCGACAAAAAAAACATCACCTGCGGCATCTACTGCAATCCCGTATGAATGGGATATTTTGGCATGGTTCGCCGGGCCCCCGTCGCCGCTGTATCCGCATACTCCGGTCCCAGCGAGGGTTGAGATGTTCCCTTGGGTATCCACCTTGCGGAGTCGGCAATGTAGATCGTCGCTGATATAGAGGTTGCCCGTCTGATCGAAAGCGGCGAACAGCGGGTACGCCAGATCCGAGGAGGTGGCCTGGCCGCCGTCACCTACATAGCCGCCGGCAACGTCGTAGACCTTTTGGGCAAGAGATCCAGTGGAAAAAGAGAGCATTCCAATGCAGAGCAAAACGGCAGGAAATTTGGACGCACTTGCACATTTACGCAGCTGCAGCATGTTGGCTCCTTTGTCGGTGGGGCAAGTTCTCTGGATTTCCCCCTTACTGGGCACGAGCCGTGAAGCCGAGGGATTACGAACGCACGAAGAATAGATTGCAGGCCCATCGGTGTCAAGACGATTGAGGGACGTGAGTGAATGCATCGTCGTCCACAGGGGGGTGCGCTAGAATGTTGCTGTCTGGACGCCATCTGGAGATGACCCTAGGCGGGAAGGTGTCTCTGCCTATGCATTCTCGAGAGGTGGAGGGCGTGGGACATTTCTTCTGGCGGTTTGGGAATCGAAAATGACTGACAAAATTTTGCAGGTGCCGAGCGCGTTGCATCGGTGTGCGGGGCCGAATTGCGGGGTGATGAAGGGGATCAGCGACCGGTGGTGGGTGATGTGGAGTTCGCTGGATGAGCGGAAGATTCCGGTGATGCACCTGGCGCAGTGGGATGAACAGCTGGCGGTACAGGAAGGGGCGCTGCATGTGTGCGGGGAGGGGTGCGCGCAGAAATTGCAGTCGCAGTTTATGGGGAATGTGCTGGCGAACCGGTGGCGGAAAAGCGGCGGGCGGGCGAGCGGATAGGTGCGTTCACTGCAGAATGTTTGTTGACCTAGGAAGTCAAAGTCCCCGCCCTGTGTCTGCAAAGAACGCAGACACAAGGACGGGGCACCCTCGGGATTGGACTCGGTGGGGGAAGAGTTGGATTTGGGCTGCGGGGGATGGCGGGTAACTTGGCGGCGGGCGGGGCGCATCTGAGATGTTAGCTTCCGAAACTTTTCGATAGGCAGGTTGTGCATGAAGCTCTTCATGCGGATGATCGCGATGTTGCTGTGGTGTGCGGTGGCGACGGGGCAGACGGCGGCGCCGGCGACTGCTGAACCTGGAACTGCTCCTGGAGCTGCCGCGCCTGCTGCGGCTCAACCGCCTGCGGCTACCCCTGCGCCTGCGGCTCCTGCGGCGACTGCTGCGACTGCTGCACCTGCGGGTGTGACTGCTGGAGTTAGTAAGTCGGTGGTGATAATTCCGGCGGGGACTAAGGTTCCGCTATCGTTGACGCAGGCGATTACTACTAAGACGGCGCGGGAGGGCGATCCGGTATATGCGGAGACTGCATTCCCTTATGTACTGAACGACAGGATCGTGATTCCGGCGGGGACGTATGTGCAGGGTAAGATCATGCGGACGCAGCGGGGCGGACACGTGAAGGGACGGGCGGAGTTACTAATTCACTTTACGTCGATGATTTATCCGAGCGGGTATACGGTGATGCTGGGGGGATCGATTGAGAACACTCCGGATGCGGAGAGGAGTAGGGTGAAGGATTCGGAGGGAACGATACGCGAGGACAGCGATGCGGGGCGGAAGGCGCGCGAGGCGGCGGGCGGGGCGACGACGGGGGCGGTGATTGGCGGGGTGACGAACGGCGGGAAGGGCGCGGGGATTGGGGCGGGCGTGGGCGGCGTGGCGGGACTGGCGGTGGCGATGCTGTCGCGGGGAGCGGATGTGCGGCTGGGGCCGGGGACGTCGATTGAGATGGAGATACAGAGGGACGTGGAGTTGGATGGGGCGCGAGTTAGGTAGGGGCAGCTCTCAGGTCTCAGGTCTTTAGGTCTCAGGTCTCAGGTCTCAGGTCTCGCTTAGATGCTAATTCATCCTTCCGATTAGTGCCTGTTTTAACTTCTGCTGGAAGATCTTCCGATTCTGGTTACTCATTTCAAATTCTGAATACTCATTCCAAATTCTTGTTACCTAATTTCAAGTTCTAATTGCTCATTTCAAATTGAACATGGCGCTTACGTGGGCGGTTACGGTGGCGTTTTGGGGAGAGAATTCTTCGGTGGGGGCAGGGAGAGCTTGCGCGGCCATGGGCATGGCGGCGCGGTGCATTAAGGGCATGATGCGGATGTTTTCGTTGACGTCGACGGAGGCGTAGTTGAGTTCGCCGAGGACGCGGCCGGCGGCGGCGGCGAGGGCTTGGGCGGAGGCGCGGGCGTGGCGGAAGGCGTCGGCGACGGCTTTGGACTTGGCCTCTTCGGGGTTATCGAGGATGTAACTGAGAGATTGGCTTTGGCCGACGCTGGCGTCGGCGAGTTGCTGGGTGATGGGGGCGATCTTGGAGAAATCCTTGAGCTTGAGGCTGACGCTGGTCGAGACCTGATAGCCGATGACGGCGCGCTTGGGATTTTTCCAGTCGTATTGCGGGCTGAGGGAGTAGAAGCCGATTTCGGCGGCTTTGGGCTCGATGCCGTTGGCGCGGAGGACCTGGCGCGTGGCCTCGGCTTGTTGGGAGGCGCGGTCGTAGGCCTCTTTGGCGGTGGCGGCCTGGGCGGAAATGTTGAACTGGATGAGAGCGGTGTCAGGGGCGGTGTCGAATTTGCCGTCGGCGGCGACGTAGACGGTGTTGGGGAGAGCGGTGACGGTTGGGGTCTGGGCGTTTGCGGCGAAGGTGAGGGTGAGGAGAAGAGGGAGAAGGGCGAGTTTCATGGGGCCTCCTGCAAGGATGTTATATGGGTAGAACGGTGGGGTGGGGGAAAGTTGCGTGGGGTGGCAAAAGCAAATGCAGGGGCAAGAGCAAGAGCAATTACATCGTCAGACTGTTGTGGGGGTGGTGTTGGGGCCGCTGATGTCTTTGCGGAGGTCTTCCCAGATTTTGTCGGGCATCTCGAGGAAAACTCTTACGATGGCGGGATCGAATTGGCGGCCGGCCCAGGCTTCGATTTCCTTGCGGGCGGCGGTGAAGGTCTGAGCGGGGCGATAGGGACGGTCGGAGGTGATGGCGTCGAGCGTGTCTGCGATGGAAAAAATGCGCGAGCCGAGGGGGATGTCATCGCCCTTGAGGCCGCGCGGGTAGCCGGATCCGTCATAACACTCCTGGTGGGTGTAGACGATTTCGGCAGCCTCGGCGAGGAAGGGAATCTTGCTGAGAATTTTGTAGCCGGCGTAGGCGTGCTCGCGCATGATGGCGGTTTGCTCTTCGCTGAGCTTGCCGGGTTTGTGGAGAATGGCGTCGGGAATGGCCATCTTGCCGATGTCGTGCAGGAAAGCGCCGCGGGCAATGACGCTGATCTCCTCCTTGGACAACCCCATTTTGCGGGCGATGGCGATGGTGAAGGCGGTGACGCGCTTGGAGTGGCCGACGGTCTCGGCATCCTTGAGGTCGAGTGCGTCGCCGAAGGCTTCGAGGGTGATGTCGTAAGACCTTTCGAGATTGGCGAGGGCAGTTTTCCACTGCTGGGTGCGAGCGGTGACGAGGGCTTCGAGATTGGTGCGATAGGCATCGTTCTCGCGCTTGAGGCGGCGATGCTCGAGGGCGCGGCGGACGGTGGCGAGGAGTTGCTCGCGCTCAAAGGGCTTGAGGAGGTAATCGTAAGCGCCGTTGCGCAGGGCCTGGAGGGCGACGGAAATGTCGTTCATGGCGGTGACCATGACGAAGGGGACGTCGGGGAAGCGCTCCTTGGAATGCTCGAGGAGGGCGATGCCGTCCATTTCGGCCATCATGAGGTCGGAGAGAACGAGATCGAAGACATCGCCGGATTCGAGGATGGCGAGAGCTTCGATGCCGCTGCCGGCCTGGCGCGACTGGAAGCTGGCGCCTTTGAGCATGGAGGAAACGATTTCACGGATAGTTTCTTCGTCGTCGACTACGAGAATGCGTTCGTTCGCCATAACTTTCCAGGGTGAGTATATCGGCCATTCTAGGGCGAGCTGCCACATTCCGAAAGTAACCAGTTGGACGCGGAAATCAGGTAACGCGAAAGGATGCACGCGGGATACTGGAAGACGTGGCATTGCCGGGTTTATTGACGAGTGCGGCGGGAGTTGTGGGGAAATCCGTGGGCGTGTTGACAGTGTGGCTGACGGCGCGGGAGACGGCGGCGCTAATGATGGTGGCGGTGAGCCTGGTTTTCTTCCGATCATTCCGGCGGCGCTACCTGGTGGCGTGGGGAGCGGGGTGGGCGGCGTACGCGGGGTATCTGGCATTGGTGCGGGCGAGCGCCGGGCATGCGGGGGCGAAGGCGCTGGCGGCATGTACGCAGGCGGACTTAGTGCTAGCGATGGGACTGTTTGCGGCGGCGGCGCTGATGTGCGCGGAGTCGCGGCCGATGCTGACGATCCCGGTGGGAATGGCATGGATAATGCTGATGGCCGCGGCGGTTGCGCCGGTCTATCATCCGGAGATTCCGTATGCGGGCGTGGAGATTGCGTGCCGGGTGATTGCGGCGGGGGTGGCGATCGAGTTGATGCTGGCGCGGCTGGGGCGAGTGGGGCTGGGACCATTTTTATTTGCGGCGGGACTGGTGACGCTGCACGGGAAGTGGACGCCATTCACGAATCAAATTCCGAACGACGGGTATTTGCTGGCGGAGATTTTATTTGGCTCGAGCCTGCTGCTGGTGGCGCTGGATGACTCGCGGGTGCGCACGCACCGGCTGGGCGTGCTGACGGATTTGTCGAGCACGATTGCGCACGGGCAGAGCCACTCGACGATTATGCAGGCGGCGCTGGGACAGTTGACGCAGGCGACGAAGGCGAAGGCGGCGTGGTTTCACCGGATGGAGGGAGGAAATCTGAAGCCGGCGCTGCGCGTGGGATTGACGCCAGAAGAGCTGCGGGGGATGGGGCAGACGGAAATGGGCGCGACGATGGCGCGGATTGTGGGAGGAGGCTGTGCGGCGGTGGTGCGACTGGCGGAAGTGCCGGAGGCGCAGGAACTGCTGAAGGGGCGCGGGATTCGGCAGGTGGTGCTGATGCCGGTGGTGGGGAAGGAATCGACGATTGGGATGCTGTCGCTGGGATTTGGGCGGCGGCGGCGGCACGGGCGGGATGAGCTGGAATTTCTGGAGACGGCGGCGCAGAAGCTGGGAATTTCAGCGGAGAACGCGAAGCTGCTGGAGCAGGTACTGCGGTCGCAACTGCAATGGGTGAACACGTTCGATTCAATACAGGATCTAATTCTGGCGCACGATGGGGATTACCGGATCCTGAAAGCGAACCAGGCGCTGCTGCAACGGTTGGGGAGGTCGCCGGCGGAGGTGCTGGGGAGCGCGTGCGGGGCGGTGCTGCCGAAGGAGGAATTCTGGAGCGGATGCCCGTATTGCGAGCGAGGCGGGGGGCTGACGGAAGGAATCGACCCGTGTTTTGGCGGGCAGTCGGTGGTATCGACGTCGACGTACGCGGAGCATGGACAGCAGGTGGGAACGATCCACGTGGTGCAGGATGCGACGGACCGGCACGCGGCGGAAGAGAAATACCGGATGCTGTTCGAGCAGGCGCAGGAAGGCGTGTTTGTGGCAACGCTGGAAGGCGACTTGCTGGACTGCAACGATGCGTTTGTAACCATGCTGGGATATGGGAGCCGCGACGAGTTGAAGGCGCTGGACCTGGCGGGCGTGCTGGGAGCGACGGCGGAGGAGCGGGAGGCGTTCCGGAGCGAGATTGAGGCGCACAACTACGCGCGCAACTTTGAGATGACGGTGCGGCGCAAAGATGGGGCACTGCTGATGGCGGCGCTGAGCTGTTTTGCGACGCGGGATGGGGCGGGGAGGATCGAGCGGTATCAGGGATTTGTGCTCGACATCACGGAGAAGAAGAGGTCGGAAGACGAGATGCGGCGGCGCAATCGCGAGTTGAACGCACTGAATGCGATGGCGGTGATCGCGACGCAATCGTTCGATCTGGACGAGATTTTGAATTTGACGCTGCGGCAAGTGGTGTCGCTGTTTGGGGCGGAGACGGGATCGGTGTACCTGGCGGGCACCGGGGATGGAATATTCCGGCGGCGGGCGGGGTGGGGGCAAAGAAGCGAAGCGCGGATGAAGTTTGCGGAGGCGGAATTTCCGGAGGGATTAGGCGAGTTGGTGATGCGGTCGCGGGCCGAGGTGGTGACGCAGGAATTTCTGCCGCATCTGCCGCCGGCGGTGGTGGAATTTATTTGCGCGGACCGGTTGCCGTACTGGATCTGGGTATTGCTGTGGAGCAAGGACAAGCCGCTGGGCATGATGGGACTGGCGAGCAATGAAGACCGACGGTATTCGAGCAACGACGAGAACCTGCTGGTGGCGATCAGCCGGCAACTGGCGATGACGGTGGAGAAGGTGCTGCTGTATGAAGAGACGTCGCGGGCGTACGAGGATTTGCGGCGGACGCAGGAGCAATTGCTGCAAAGCGAAAAGATGTCGGCGATCGGGCAGCTGATTTCGGGCGTGGCGCATGAATTGAATAATCCGCTGACGGCGATATTGGGATATGCGCAGTTGCTGGAGGGGGCGGGACTGGACGAGCGGTCGGCAGACTATGTGGGCAAGCTGTTCAAGCAGGCGCAGCGGACGCACCGGATCGTGCAGAATTTGCTGTCGTTCGCGCGGCAGCGCAAGCCGCAGAAACAGGAATTGGATCTGCGGAAAGTGCTGGAAGAGACGCTGACGCTGAGCGAGTACGACCTGAAGGTGAACAACATTGCGCTGGAGCGGGAGATCCCGAACGACTTGCCGTCGGTGGTGGGCGATTGCCATCAGTTGGAGCAGGTGTTTTTGAACATTATTAATAATGCGCTGGATGCGGTGGGAGAGGGCAGCGGGCGCGGGTTTCTGCGGGTGCGGGTGACGCGGAAAGAGGCGCAGGTGTGCGTAGAGTTTGAGGACAACGGGCCGGGGATCAAGGAGCCGAGCCGGATTTTCGATCCGTTTTATACGACGAAATCGCAGGGCAAAGGGACGGGGCTGGGGCTGAGCATCTGCTACGGGATTGTGAAAGAGCATCGCGGAGAGATTGTGGCGCGCAACCGGCCGGAGGGGGGCGCTGTGATTGAAGTGCGATTGCCGGCGAGCGAGAAGCCGGCGGAGTTGGAGACGACGGCAGCGGCGCGGCGGGAGTCGATGATTATGGGGCGCGTGCTGCTGGTGGAAGACGAAGAGGCGGTGCTGGAGTTTGAGCGGGACGTGCTGGCGGGGGCGGGCGCGGAGGTGGCGGCGTCGACGACGATGGAGGAGGCGAAAGAGCGGCTGCGGGCGGGGAGGTTCGACGCGGTCGTGATGAACGGGCGGATGCCGGGCGAGGCGAGCGCGCAGGAAGTGTATGAATGGATCGCGGCGAACGCGGCGGGCATGGAGAAGAGGCTGGTGCTTACGTTCTCCAGCATGGTGGAGGAGCCGGTGCGGACATTTTTGCAGGAACGGAATGTGCCGATCCTGGCGAAGCCGTTTGGCGTGGGGGATTTGATTGGGCAGGTGAGATTGCTGGCGCAGAGCGGGGAGAAGGCGGCGAGCGCGGGGGCGGGGGCGTAGTTCTTCACCACGGAGTCACGGAGGCACGGAGAAAATCTTCTCCCTGCAAAATCAAGGCATCAGGTGTTCGCGCGGGCATTTTCGGATCGTTGAGGATGCGGTTTTAGCGGGGGCGGGCAGCCGGCGCTACTGGTATCTGCCACACGGATCGACAACAGGGGATTTACTTCTTCACAATTGGGTTGTAGCCGTCGGAGACGAGGCGGGTGCGCATGGCTTCGGCTTCTTTGAGGTCGGCGTACGGGCCAACCTGCACGTGGTAGAACTTGTCGGCGGAGTTGCTGGCGGTGAAGGCGGGATACTGTTTTTTCTTGAGGGCCTCGACGAGGGAGTTGGCATCTTCCTGGCGAGTGACGGCGGCAACCTGGACGAAATATCCGGGGGTGGAGGCGGGAGTGGCGACTGGCGGTTGATTGGCGGCCGGAGGCGTTGTTTTGGAAGGGTCCTCGTTCCTGGCGCTGTTGGCGAGATCTTGAGTCTTGGATGGCGCGGACGTTTTCGTTTGATCGACAGGCGCGGGCTGGGACTGGGCGTCTGGCGGGGCGAGGTCGGTGTTGGTGTCCTTGGCGCCTACGGCTTTGTAGAAGCTGAAATCGGCGGGCTGGGGCGTGGGCGGGGCGCTGGGTTGCTTGACGGCGGAGGGGCGGACGATGGCGGCGGGCGAGGTGGCGGAGGCATTCACGTTGCCGGCGGCGGCCATGCTGGTTTTTCTGCCAAGCGAAAAGCCGATGGAGAAAAAGACGGCGCAGACGAAGACGAAGACGAGGAAGATGACGAGCATTCGGCCGGTGCCGAGGGTGATTTCGGTATCTGGTGACGAGGTGGGCATGGTCAGGAACCTTTAGCTTAATCCTACAATTGCGGTGAGCCTTCGTGGGAGCGGTGGTAGAAGGAACCTTGGGAGTAAACGACCGCGTCGTTCTCCTTGGGAGAGAACTGACGCGGTTTTGTTCCACTCCTTCATGCAAAAGCCAGTTCTCTCGCCCACACTGAAGAGTCTGCCATGAAGGGGTGCCGTCCCAAAGCAGCCGCCCTCAGGCCCTAAAGCGCGGACGCGTTTGAGGAGACGGACTGGCGCGCGTGGAACTCGCTCCCTTGCCGGTTGAGCCGGTCTTTGTCGAAGCCGTGCCTTGTCCCATGCGATTTGTGGGACAGATTGCCATAGCTCTTACCTTGGCTCTTACTCGTAACTATTATTACTGTCATCACTCATAATTACAGTAGCTCTTACTTACTAACAACTTACTCTCGACTCATGATTTGGTTTTGGCCGGGTCGGGGACTGCGGCTAATAGTTTTTGGATGCCGGAGTAGAAATCGACGGGGACGGGGAAGACTACCGTGGTGTTTTTCTCGACGCCGATTTCGGTTAGGGTTTGGAGGTAGCGGAGCTGGACGCTGACCGGCTCGGTGGAGAGGAGGTGAGCGGCGTCGACGAGGCGCTGGGCGGCGGAGAATTCGCCTTCGGCGTGGATGATCTTGGAGCGCTTTTCGCGCTCGGCTTCGGCCTGCTTGGCCATGGCGCGGAGCATGGACTCGGGCATATCGACCTGTTTGACTTCCACGTTGGTGACCTTTACTCCCCAGGGCGAGGTGTGCGTGTCGAGAATGCTTTGCAGGCGGAGATTGATTTTTTCGCGATGGGCGAGGAGTTCGTCGAGTTCCTGCTCGCCGAGGACGGAGCGCAGAGTGGTTTGCGCGAACTGCGAAGTCTGGTAGACGTAGTTGGAGACTTCGACGACGGCTTTGTTGGGATCGATGACGCGGAGGAAGATGACGGCGTTGACTTTCAGGGTGACGTTATCGCGCGTGATGATGTCCTGCGGGGGAACTTCGAGGGCTTCCTGACGGAGGGAGACGCGGACGATGCGATCGATAGGGGCGAAGACGAGAATGATGCCGGGGCCTTTGGCGGTGCCGAGGAGGCGGCCGAGGCGGAAGATGACGCCGCGCTCGTACTCGGCGAGGATTTTGATGGAGGAGAGCAGATAGATGATGAAGATGACGGCGGCGATAGCGGCGATGGGGAACCCGAGATCCGGCATGAGAGCCTCCAGGAAACGTGGTGGAAAGGGTATGTGCGGATTGTAGCGCAGAACCCAGTTCTCAGTTCCCGGTTCTCAGTTTTCAGTTAGAGTCTTGGGGAGCGGGGCAGATCTCAGGAGCCTGGCTTGGGGTGGGAATGGGGGCTGATCATTTGGGCGAAGAAAATTGCGGGGCAGCGTGAAGGCCTGGTTGGGATGGCCTTTTTGCTGCCCCGTGGTTACTGGTGTCGCAGTGTGGCGCCGGGCGCGCGCGGTTATTCGATCCCTGGAGATTGCGAGACCGTGCCTCCACCGAGGGGCAGGCGGCACTTGCAGTAGCAAGTGAAAATGCCGACGGGGATGGTGGCTTGCTCGCCCATATTGTTTTTGCAGCCGACCGCGGGGACTTTCTGGAAGGTGGGCGGGCCGACGTCGGTGGGCGAGGCGGTGGCGAGGCAGGAGAGGTTCTGGTTATTGCAGGTGCCCGAACATTGCGGGCTGTTGGCGCCGAAGCAGTAGTTGTCGCCGATCTGGGCGAGGCCATTATCGACGGCCTGGATTTTATTGCAGCCAACGCCCGCCGTGGCGGAAGTGGTGGTGACGGTGGGTTGAGTGGGGGCGGTTGACTTGCAGGCATCACATTGTTGCCCAGCCCAGGCCGCGGAGGCGAGGAAGGCGACGAGGATGGCAGCGAGAAGACTGGTACGTTTCATAAAGCTCCTTTCAAATTCGGACTGCTGAAAAACGTTGTCAGTTGTCGGTTCTCAGTTGTCAGTAGAAGCTGGAGCGCCCGACGCACACTGAAGACTGAGAACTGGGAACCGAGGACCGAGAACTTTGTTGAAGATGCGTTCTGGGGTTTGCTTCGGTAAAAGAGCAATTGTTGAAATAACACCGAAGCATTTAGAGATGATGGCGCAGGGCGGGGGAAAAGTCAGTGACCGTTGGTACTAGAGGTTGGTGAGGAATGGTTACGAAGGTAGTAAGACTTCCGGAGGAGGGCGGTGAGTGCGTCGGGTTGGGAAAACTGGGGATTTTGGGGTGGCCGGTAGGTGATGGGAAAGCCGGGCCACCCATGTGAGAGGTTAGAACGCACACTCCAGAAGCAACCGACATATCCACGTCTCGAAAGTCGCGAGACGTGGGGTACGCCGGCTTTGGGTTTCGAGAACGTCCCCACTCAAGCCAAAAGAAGGCTTGAGTGGGCCACCCGCCAACTTACTCTCTGCATTTTTCGTGGCGCAAAAGTGCAGGAGTCTTACTTAGAGGCAGACGGATTCGTTTGGGCGAATCCGTCCGCGAGTTGAAGCTGAGCCGCTCTTAACTCCGAGCGGCTCAGGGAATGCTGGATCGGCCTTATTGTGGACTCGCCAGGACTCCGTAAGTTCCGATATACGAAGCCCAGCCCGAGGTCCATTGGACCCAGCCGGTTCCGCTGCTTGAAGTCCCAGGGAACCACTGCGACTGATAGCCATGCGTTCCGGTCATCGAATTCAGGACCTTGGTGAAGACAATGCCCTGCGCCTCCAACTGGGCAATTGCCATGTCCTGCAGTTGAGACGAGTCCGTCATGCCGTCCGCAGTGATGGCAACCGAATACGTGGTTCCGCTCGGCTCCTGCGCGGTGAGCCACAGCTCGGTCCCGGCCGGCGGCGTCATGGTGTTCGGGTAAATCCACAAGGTAAACGCCCACTGCCAAGTGCCCTTCCGGGGCGGGAGAATGGTCATCACGTCCCCCTCCTCGGTTGTGTCAGGCGGCTTCATGTGTACCGCCCAGGTCGTCCGGTTGGGATTTTTGTTGATGATTTTGATGGTGGTGGGCTTGATCCAGACTACTGTGAATGGACACCCGCAGTGCTTGATTTCCTTGTGCAGCGCTTCAATCATCCTTTGTGCCTTAACCGCGGCCGTCATTCCGGATTTGACATAGACATCCACCAGGCAAGTGCTTCCGGAGGCGGCATCGTAGAGTTCGATCGCCAATACGCCGATGCCCAAGCCCGCGGGAACCTGCGGGGTGCCAACGTTAATGATGGCGGTGTCGACGTAGAATTGCGCTGAAGCGCTCGGCGGCGCACCGAGCATCGCTCCCAGGAAAACGACCAGGACGAAAAGGCGTGTAAAACCGGCAAGTAACATTTTCCTCATAAACAATCCTCCTAATTGAGTTAGCATAGGAAAGCCTTTGCGCGTCCTAATATGAGGAACGCGCCAGAGGTCTGTTAAGTTGGGGGTTGTTCTGTCGAAGAGTCAACCCCGACTGCCCAAGGACTCGACCGCTTTCTGTTGCCGTTCGGGAAGAGAGTTGTCGTCGCGCTTGCCACGCGAGGTTTAGCACTAACGGAAGCCAGGCGTTAGCTAAGTTGCGCCAAAGCGACGGCTCTGGCCGGCGGAAGTTGACTGAATCGCTGTCTGGCTTGAGCGACCGCTTCAGGGAGTGTAGGCTGTCTCCCCCCTCGGTGGGAGTAACTCGAAGAAGCGACGCGTTGCACATGTTAGTAAAGAACATTTCATATGTCTGTGAGTTACATCACTTATGCGAGTGACTTTATTGGGATGGTGCCTTTCGCGTGCCGCGTGGCGACGCGTAGGTCGCGATTGGGAAAGGGTGCGTGGCTGAGTTGGCACTTCCAGGAGAACGAAAAACCCCGCCCAGGCAAACGGCTTGAGCGGGGCGGCCCGACGATGTTCCTTCCCTGCTTACGCGTCACGGGCCGGAAACACAGGTGTAGGAATTGGTCAACCATTGGCCGTCCAAAAAAAAGGGGCTGCTGGCGCAGCCCCGTAAGTGAAAAGGGTCGATGTGCTCCGGCTATTGGATTCCGGTGCCGGAGAGGGAGACGGTTTGGGGACTATTTGTGGCGCTGTCGGTGATGGTGATCGTGCCGGTTTGGAGCCCGAGTTGAGTGGGGTTGAAGGTGGCGCCGATGAGGCAGGTGGCTCCGGGGGCGATAACGCTGCCGCAGCCGCCCTTCTTAGCCTTCGCCAGCTTGAATTGGGCTGCGTCAGCACCGGTGATTTCGATGCTGCCGATTTCGATGGCCTGGGTGCTGGAGTTGGTGACCTTCACGTACTGGGCTTTGCCCATCTCACCTAAGATGATCGCGCCCCAGTTGAGTTCGGACGGGTTAACAACGAGGCACAGCGGGCAATAAACCTTAAGCTCGAAAACGGTGCCTCGGGTGTAGGCGCCGCCGCCTTCGGTGGTGCCGAACAGGTTGCCGTGGGAATCCTGAACCAGACCCGCGGTGGGATTGTAGCCATCGGAGCAGTTCGGAGTGCAGAAGCTGTGCAACACAGTCAAGTTGCCCGACGAATCTAACTGGAAGACGTTGCCTTGGGTGCTGGATCCGCCAAACTCAGTGGTGCCGTACAGATTGCCGGAAGAGTCCCGAATTACTCCGGCCTCGGGAAGGTAGCCATCTCCGGGAGATGAGCCGAAGCTATAGAGGACGACCTCGGTCCAGCTTGGAGCGTTGAGCGGGCACTGAGCAATGTCGCCGGAGGCGACACCGGGGGCACAGAGCACGAACACCGTACCGGGGTAAAGGTTCACGCCGCCGTCTTGCGTAGTGCCGTAGAGGTTGCCGACCGAGTCCTGGATGAGACCGGCCACGGGATCGCGTCCGTCGGTGCAGTTGTAATTCGCGCAGAAGCTGTAGAGCACATACTCAGTCCAGCTTGTGAGACCGGCCGCGCAGGGGGGAATATCCGCTGAAGATACGCCGGGAGCGCAGAGGACGAATACTTCGCCTCCACCGTAGCCGGCGCCCAAACCGGTATTCGCACCCCCAACCTGGGTGGTGCCGTAGAGATTGCCGAATGAGTCCTGGACGAGGCCGGCCGAGGGATAGTCGCCGTCGGTGCAGCCGGGAAGAGAGCAGAAGCTGTAAAGGACATTCTCAGTCCAGGGGTTGCCCGGTACGAGCTGGAAGACAGTGCCCCCTGCGCCGTACGTGCCGCTACCTCCGCCGGCGGTGGTGCCGTACAGGTTGCCGGAAGCGTCCTGAACCAGGCCCGCGAGAGGATAATCCCCGTCCGTGCAAGTCCCGGTTGGACAGAAACGATAGAGCACGGTTTCCACACCCGCGCTGTCGAGTTCGAAGACGGTGCCTGCAGCGGGACCATTGGAGCCACCGCCGCCGTATGGGGTTGTGCCGTAGAGGTTGCCAGCACTGTCCTGGATTACACCGGCAACGGGGGAGAGGCCATCCGTAAAGTAATTGGCAGGGCTGAATGCATAGAGCGGCGACTCGTGACCGGAGCTGTCGATTTTGAACACCGTGCCTCCGGGGCGGGCAACGATGCCTGAGTTGACCACACCTCCGTAGCCGCCTCCATTTGTGGTGCCGTACAAGTTGTTTGCAGCATCCAAGATCAGACCAGCTTGGGGGTACGCGCCGTCTGGGCAATAGTTAATGGCGGGGCAGAAGTTGTAGAGGATGCCATAGTTGTAGGTATAGGCAGGGTGCGCCTTCTGACCGTGGCGGGCGCGGGCTTCCTCCGTCTTTCCGGCTATGCCCGTGGAACTACCGAGCTGTTTGAAGTTGCGGGATTGCGCGCCCGCTGGGGCGGCGCAGATTAGCAGCGAGAACAGGGTGATGAGGGTGAGCGTTCGCGTGCGGGTGATAGTTTTTTTTGCGATTGCTTGCGACGAAGAGTTGATGCGTTTCATAACATTCTCCTGGAAGTTTTTGGCGGCTGGAATTGGAGGGCCTAGCCTTCAGCCGGTGGTGTGGGATGGCCGTTTGGATTACAGAGGAGAACGTGAAATCCCAACGGCCATACTTGCCCTTCATTGATAAGCGCGACGTTTGGGGGGAAATGGGGTCATGGGGAGGGGACTAGGTGGTTTTGCTGGCAGCGGGAAATGAATTATTGAGTCACTGAGTCATTGGGGCATTGAGTCATTTGGGGCATTGAGGCATTGGGGCATTGAGGCATTGGGGCATTGAGGCATTGAGGCATTTGGAATCCAGGCAGCTTTTGCGTTGTTTTTTTTTCGACCAATCCCTACTCCGCCCTCAAAGCCTCTCAAACACTACCGCGACCTTGTCCTCATAAACAATCCGCCATTCTAAAGGCAGCTCCCGCAGCAAGTTAGAGAGGGTCGAGCCCGCCGGCAAGACCGCCGTCCGCACCCGCCAACCGTCCAAAGTGTGCCGCCAGCCGGTCTCGCCCTGCATGACCGTAACCAGCTCCCGAATCCGGTCTGGACCATATAAATCATGGCGGTCATCCACCACGACTTGGCGAGCCGGATAGAGGCGGTAAATCAGGTACCCACCCCAGGAATCCGTTGAAAACAAGGGGTCAACTCCACCTTCAGCGGCCAGAAAGTTCGCCGCGGCGACCGGCACTCTCTGGGCGTCAAAGTGCGCGTCTATCACCCGGCGTGACCCAATCCATCCCCCATGGAAACATATAGTTAGCGCCACTGCCGCGGCTAGAACGGGCCACAAATGCCCGCGCAACCGAAATTCCTGCTCTTCCATCCGCCCCGAAAACTCGACTATCCGCCGCAACCACGACCGCATCGATCCCCAGGCGCCCGGCCGATCCGCCAGTAAACCTATTTGTTCCCATAACATAGGGCCCACGATCAGCACCAGCAACAGCGACGAAATGGGGACGTTGCGCGACGACAGCACGCCCGAATAAACCGCCAAGAGCACGACCAGAATCTCGCGAAGCCGCACCCGGCGCCGGTTTGCAGCGAATGAAATCAATGAGATAAGCAGAATGAATGCAAAACACCGCTGCGCCCAGCCATGAAAATCGGGCGAGCGAAACTCGGCAATGCGGTTCATCAGGTATTCATCGCCAAGATACCGATAAATATGTACATGGAGTTGCCAACCGAACGGATTGGCCAGGGTCACGACAGCCGAAACCAACCCCGCCCAGATCAGCCCCCGCACCCGCCGCGCCGACCGCACCCGCGCAAACGCATCTTTAACCCGAATCCATTCAATGACTTCCGCGACTCCATACAAAGCCAGGAGGGCGAATCCAAAGATCCACCCGCCATGCAAATTCACCCAAAGCAACGTGGAAGCCGGAAAAAACCACAACCCCCAGCGCGGCAACTGGCCTCGTGCCCATCGCTCCAGTGCCGCGAACCACAACAAAACAAAGAGCCAACTCACAATGTGCGGGCGGGCAAACAAGTGCAGAGTCGCCGCCGCCTCCGCTAGCAACATCAACACAACCGCCAGCAGCAGGCCGCACCCACGCCGCATCAGCAATGAAAGCAATAACATGAACGTCGCCGCCACAATCACCGCGCACAGCCAAACCACCCCGTTCAATCCGCCGCCACGGTACAAAATTCCCAACGCAAAATCGTAAAGCCACTCCCAGGCGAACCACCGCTGCCCGTACATGGTTGAAGAAAAAGGATCGGTGCGCGGAATCACGTGCGTCGAGACAATCAATTCGCCGGTTCGAATGTGCCACCCAATATCGGGATCGGCCAGCGGCCGGTTGGACAGCGTGCCCGCCAAGATGGACCACAGCAGGAAGATAAAAATCATGTCGCGCACCGAGGGCACCAGCCATTCGATGGCACCCCGCTCATGCGCAAGGCTTTGCGCGTCAGCCCGAGTTCCGAATTCCGCTTGGCCGTTGGTCATCTGGAAAAGAGCGACATGGGAGACAGCCCTTACGAAAAAGCAGTGTAAGCGGATTGCCGCGCGAGCGCCAGCAGTCGTGGCCAGTAATCGGCCAGTAATCGTGGCCGCGCGTCCCAAAATTAAAACTTTTCCTCGCTACGCGAATCTAACCGATTAAATGGCGATGAGTTCCAAGCCGCGAGTCGTCATCATCGGCGCCGGTTTTGGCGGGCTCACGGCCGCTCGCGAAGTCGCCCGCCTCCCCGTCCAGGTCACTCTCCTCGATCGCCGCAATCATCACACGTTTCAGCCCTTGCTTTACCAAGTCGCGACCGCCGGCCTTTCTCCGGGAGAAATCGCCGCGCCCATCCGCTGGATTCTCAAATCGCAATCCAATATCGAGGTTCTCCTTGAAGAAGTTGTCGACTTCGACCTGCAAGAAAAAAAGGTGATCACCCGCGAGCAGTCTTTCGAGTTTGATTACCTCATCATCGCCTCCGGCGCTACTCACGCGTATTTTGGCCACGAAGAATGGGAGCCGCTTGCGCCCGGCCTTAAGACCATCGAAGATGCTCTTGAGATTCGCCGCCGTGTTCTACTTGCCTTCGAACTCGCCGAGCGCCAAGCCGCGCAATCCGACACCGAACCGGCCTTGCAATTCGTCGTAGTCGGGGCGGGTCCCACGGGCGTCGAACTCGCCGGAACCCTCGCCGAAATCGCGCGCCATGCCATGACCCATCAGTTCCGCAAGATCCAGCCGCAGCAAACTCGCATTCTCCTGCTCGAAGGCGGCCCGCGCGTGCTGCCCGCTTACTCCGAAGAGCTGTCACGTAAAGCGGAGCAGCAACTCAACCGCCTCGGGGTCGAGGTTCGCACTTCGCAAATCGTAACCGGAGTGGAGCCGGGCGCGGTTCGCGTGGGCACGCAAAAAATTTCCGCCTCCGTCATCCTGTGGGCCGCCGGAGTAGCGGCCTCGCCGCTCGGGGGCAAGCTGCACGTCCCCATGGATCGCGCGGGACGCGTTTTTGTGCGGCCCGATCTGAGCCTCCAGTCGCATCCCAATATCTTTGTCATCGGCGATCTCGCCGCGCTCAACGGCGATAACGGCGCGCCGCTTCCCGGCGTGGCGCAGGTCGCCATACAACAGGGAAAATTTGCAGCGCAGACGATCGGCCGCGACCTCGCCGGGCAGCCCAGAAAAAATTTTCACTATCACGACAAAGGCAGCCTTGCCACCATTGGCCGTGCCGCCGCCGTTGCGCAAATCGGCCGCTTCGAACTCTCCGGCTATTTTGCCTGGCTGGCCTGGCTCTTCATTCACATCCTTTTTCTCATCGGTTTCCGCAATCGCATCGTCGTCATGATCAACTGGGCCTGGGCCTATCTCACGTATGAGCGCGGCGCGCGCCTCATCACGGGGAGCAACGATCTCCCGGGCTGGAACTCGGCGCAGAGGCAACCCTCGCAGCAAGACGCAAAAGAAATCTCGATCCGGCGGCGCGCCTGAAGAGGCCCGATCGCCCAACTGGTATTCGCGCTGTCCGCGGCCTCTGCGGCTCGAAACCTTTTCCGCGGATCAAGAACCGATCGCCCTCTCCCTGCTGCCGATATAATCAGCTTGTCGTGAAACGAGCAGTCTTCTCTTTCCTCTTCGCGTGCTTTTTCTTCGCGTCTGTTTACGCGCAGCAAGATCCCATTTCCGGCCACACCGTCATCGTATTTCCATTTGACAACACCTCTTCCAGTCCCAGCCTGGAATGGCTCGGCGAATGTTTTCCCTCCGCCCTGGAATCCCACCTCGACTCGCCCGTGCTCTATGTTGTCACGCGCGACGAGCGGCTCCGCGCCTACGATCGCCAGGGTGTTCCCTCCGGCGTGCATCCCTCGCGCGCCACACTCTACCGCATCGCCGAGCAGATGGACGTCGACTTTGCCGTCTTTGGCTCGTATTCGTACGACGGGGCGCGCCTTACGGCCACGGCCCAACTGCTCGACATGCGCGCGCAAAAGCTGCTGCCCGCCGCCGCCGAATCCGCGCCGCTCTTCGATCTCGCTATCGTGCAGTCGACGCTCGCCTGGGATCTGCTGCATTCCATCCATCCCAATTTCACCGTCTCCAAAGACCGGTACATTTCCAGTTTCCCGGCGATGCAGCTGGACGCGCTGGAGAGTTACACGCACGGAGTATTGGCCGCGACCGCCGAAGAAAAAATTCAAAACTATCGCGAGGCCACGCGCCTCAATCTCTCTTTCCCCGAAGCCTGGCTCGCGCTCGGCAAGGCTTACTTCGCCGAGCGCTCCTACGAGCAGGCCGGCGCGGCGTTTGAAAAAATTCCTCCGAGCTCGCGCCTGGCGCGGGAAGCAAATTTCTATCTCGGACTGAGCGCTTATGCTCACGGTGACTTCGACAAGGCTGAGCGGGCCTTCGAGTTTGTGGCCGCGCGCGTGCCTCTGGCGGAGGTCTATAACAACCTTGGAGTGGTCGCCGCGCGTCGCGGGCCGGGCGGACAACGACGAGCCGCCGAGGATTTTGAAAAAGCCATTGAAAACGATCCCAGCAATCCCGACTACCATTTCAATCTCGGCGTCACGCTGGCGCGCGCCGGCGATAAAGCAAAAGCCGGACGCGAACTCCGCCTCGACCTCGACGCTCGCCCCACCGATTCCGAAGCCAAGAACTTTCTCGACTCTCTAGCGCTGCCTGGGCCCGCGCAAACTGCGACCGCGAGCAGTGCCCCTGCACAGGCCGCGCCCGCTAGTCCCGCAAAAATTCCCGCCGAGCGCCTGACTCGCACGTATCAGGAGAATGCTTTTCGCCAGATGACGACCCAGATGCAGGGTTGGGCCGAGCAAAGATTTGCGCGCTCCGATCCCCGCTCCCACGCGCGCTATCATGTCGAACTCGGTAACGAGCTTCTGGCGCATGGGTTCACGACGGAAGCCGAGGCCGAATTCCGCCACGCGGCCACAGTCGATCCCGCCAGCCCCGCTCCGCTCGCGGCCCTGGCCGAGGTGTACGACGCGCGTGGCGATGCCGCAGAGGCTCGCACGCAGGCCGAAGCCTCTCTGCACCTGCACGAATCCGCCGCCGCCTATCTGGTTCTCGCCCGCCTCGATCTGCGCGAGAATCGCACTGCCTCCGCCTCCGACGAAATCGCGCGCGCCCTCCAACTCGAGCCCCGCAACCTTACCGCTCAGGATTTAAAACGTACCCTAGCAGCCAAGCTCGCGGAGAAAGCGCAGCCGCTGCCGCAGCCATGAAACAGCTCTTAGCTCTTAGCTCTCAGCTCTCAGTCCTCAGGCGCACGCGCCCGGTTTTCTGGCTTCAGGCCGTGCTCTGTGCAATTCTTGTTCTCGCCGTTTCCGCCTCCGCCGACGTTCTAAGAATCGTCGTCAACGATGCCATCCAGCCCGTCACCGCCGAATACATCGGCCGCGCCCTCGATGACGCGGCCGCCCATCGCGCGCAGGCCGTGCTCATCGAAATCAACACTCCCGGCGGCCTCGTCGACTCGACTCGCGACATCATCGAAAAAATTGTCGCTTCTCCCGTGCCCGTCATCATCTACGTCACGCCCAGCGGCAGCCGCGCCGCCTCCGCCGGCTTCTTCATCCTCGAGTCCGCCGACATCGCCGCCATGGCCCCCGGCACCAACACCGGCGCCGCGCATCCCGTGACGATTGGCGGCGGCAAAATGGATGACGTGATGAAAATGAAAATGGAAAACGATGCCGCCGCCCTCATGCGCTCGGTCGTCGCCAAACGCGGCCGCAATGTCGAACTCGCCGAGAGCGCCGTGCGCGAATCCAAATCCTTCACCGATCAGGAAGCCCTCGACAAAAAACTCATCGAATACATCGCTCCCACCGAGCAGGATCTCTTCCGCCAGCTCAGCGGCAAATCCTTCAAGCGCTTCAACGGCACAACGGTTACGCTCGATCTCACCAGCCAGCCGATCCGCGACTATCGCATGACCCTCAAGCAGCGCATCCTGACCTACATCATGGATCCGAATGTCGCCTTCATCCTGCTCGCCATCGGCGCGCTTGCGCTCTACGCCGAATTCAATCATCCCGGCGCAGTCATTCCCGGCACGGTTGGCGTCGTCTTCATCCTGCTCGCCGCCTTCGCGCTCAATCTTCTTCCCGTCCGCTTCGCCGCGCTCGTCCTCATCGTCGGGTCCTTCGCGCTCTTCGCGCTCGAAGCCAAATTCGCCACCCACGGCGTCCTGACCATTGGAGGCATCTCGCTCCTGGTAATTGGCGGTTTACTCTTAGTCGATGGACCCATCCCGGAAATGCGCGTCCGCCTTACCACCGCGCTAGCCGTCGCCATTCCCCTAGGCCTAATTACCGCGTTCCTGATGAGCATCGCCGTCCGCGCCCGCCGCAACAAAGTAGTAACCGGGCAGCAAGGGTTAGTCGGCGAAATCGGCATCGCCGAAACCGCTTTGTCGCCCAGCGGCAAAGTCTTCATCCACGGCGAACTCTGGGACGCAGTTTCCACCCTGAATATCCAAGCCGGCGAAAGAGTAGTCGTGCGGCAAGTAGAAGGCCTGACCCTAAGAGTAGACCCAGTTACCGCGCCCCACGCGGCCTTGGCATAAGTCCGGGGTATTTAGTCATTTAATCATTTAACCATTTAGTCATTGGGGTGGGGGTTAGGGCGGCGTCGATTGCGCGCAACTCTTCGGGGGTGAATTTTAGATTGCGGAGCGCGGCTACGTTGTCGTCGAGCTGGGAAACTTTACTGGCGCCGACGAGGGCGCTGGTGACGCGGGGATCGCGGAGAACCCAGGCGACGGCCATCTCGGCGAGGGTTTGGCCGCGCTGCACTGCGATTGACTGGAGAGCGCGAATCCTGGCTAGCTTGTCTTCGGTAATGTCATTTTTCTTCAGGAAGGTATCGCGGGCGGCGCGCGAATCGGCGGGAATGCCTTTGAGGTAGCGATCGGAGAGGAGTCCCTGAGCGAGGGGGCTGAAGACGATGGCGCCGACGCCATCTTTCTCGAGGACGTCGAGCAGGCCGTGTTCGGGATCGCGCACGAACATCGAATACTTGGGCTGATGAATGAGGCAGGGGGTACCGAGAGCGCGCAAAATGTTTAGCGCCTCGGCGGTCTGCTGGGCGTTGTAGGCGGAAATGCCGGCATAGAGGGCGCGGCCGGAGCGCACGGCGGTGTCGAGCGCGCCGAGAGATTCCTCCATGGGCGTGTCGGGGTCGGGGCGATGATGATAGAAGATGTCGACATAGGCAAGGCCCGTGCGCTTAAGGCTCTGATCGAGGCTGGCGAGCAGATATTTGCGCGAGCCGAGATTTCCGTAGGGGCCGGGCCACATGTCCCAGCCTGCCTTGGTGGAGACGATGAGCTCGTCGCGATAGGGAAGGAAATCTTTTTTGAAGATCTGGCCGAAGGTTTCTTCCGCCGATCCGTAGGGAGGGCCGTAGTTATTGGCGAGATCGAAGTGGGTGATGCCGAGATCGAAGGCGCGGCGGAGCATGGCGCGGGAATTTTCGAAGTTATCGATGCCGCCGAAGTTGTGCCAGAGTCCGAGGGAGACGGCGGGAAGTTGGATGCCGCTGCGACCGGAGCGGCGATAGGGCATGGAGTTATAACGGTTGGGATCGGGAGTGTACATAGGGTCTCTCTCGGCGGTGTGATTTATTGAGGATAACAGGGGACAGCGGTAGGGCTGTGTTTTAACGCCAGTGAATTCGGCCCACACGAGCAACGACAACAGCAAAGTCAACAGCAAAGTTCAAAAGCAAAAACAACAGCAAAGTCAAAAGCCCCACCCTAACGTCGCAAAATGCGCGACGTTAAGGATGGGGCACCCGGGCGCATTTCTTCGCGGAGTGCTAGGCGATTACTGGGAGGTTGCTTACTCCGGCGGTGCCGAAGATTTGGCGGTAACGGTTGATTTCTTCCGGGTCGCCGACTGCTTTGGCGTAGTTGTCGGAGAGTTTGACGGCGGGGCGACCGTCGGCGGTGGAAACTTTGCAGATGAGGCTGATGGGATCGAAGCCGTTGCCGCCGGCGGGATCGCAATCGCGGAAATCGTTGGTTAAGAGAGTTCCCCAGCCGGTGCTGAGACGGATGCGGCGATTGGGGCGCCATTTGTTGCGGTCTAAGAAATCGGCGGCGCTGGTGAAGTCGGTGGGGAGGTGGTTGCCGAGGATGGCGCCATCGAAATAGGCGTGGAGACCGAGGATCTCGTCGACGTCGAGAGCGTCGGAGGCGATGATGAGTTTTTCCTGCGGATTGCGATGATGGCGCCGGAGCCACTCGATGTATTCGTCGCCGGCGGTGTAGGGATTTTTGCTGTCGATGCGCTGGCCGGTCCAGTCGGCGACCCAGTCGGGGGCGTTGGCGAGGAACTGGGTGGTGCCGAAGGTGTCAGGCAACATGACGCGGAGAGCGCCATGGTAAGTCTGCTGCCAGAGCTCGAGCATTTGGTATTGCGAGGCTTTCATGGCTTGCTCGTCGGGGGCGAGGGCGGCCATGACCATGGGAATTTCGTGGGCGTTGGTGCCGATGGCTTCGAGATCGTGCTTGTGGGCGAGATAGGCGTTGGAGGTGCCGATGAAGGCGGAGCCGAGGTTGGCGGCCATGGCGCTGACGACATATTCCTGCCAGAGAAAACTGTGCCGGCGGCGGGTGCCGAAGTCGCCGACGCTTAAGTTGGGGACGCCGCGGAGGCGCTCGATCTTGCTCCAGAGCTTGGTTTTGGCGCGGGCGTAGAGGATGTCGAGGCCGAACTCGCGAAGGCTTTTGAGGCTGGCGCGGGTTTTGAGCTCGGACATGATGGGGAGGATGTAGAGCTCCCACATGGTGGTGGCGGACCAGAGGCCATCGAAGGTGAGATCGTACTGGCCGTCGTGGGCGGAGATGGAGTATTCGGAGAGGCGGAAATCGTCTTCGAGCCACTCGAGGAAGGAAGGCTCGAAGATGCCGCGGCGGCCGTAGAAGGTGTTGCCGGCGAGCCAGACGAGTTCGGAACGGCGGAAGCGGAGGCGGCGGACGTGCTCGAGTTGGTGGGCGAGCTCTTCGCGGGAAAACATGTCGGCAAGGCGGAGAGCGCCGCTGCGATTGATGACGGAGAACTGGACGCGGGTGGTGGGATAGTGCTTCCAGATGAACTGAAGCATGAGGAGCTTGTAGAAATCGGTGTCGAGGAGAGAGCGGATGACGGGATCGAGTTCCCAGTTGTGGTTGTGGGCGCGCTCGGCGAAGTTCACGATCATTCGAGTACTATCCTCTTCTGCTGAGGGGAGAAAAGCAACAGGCGGAGAGACGCGTTGGGGAGGCGTGAAAGTGCCGAGGGGCGTGATGGAGCGGTGGAGGGCCGAGAGAGTTGAACTACGGGCGCGAGGCGGGCGGCGGAATTTCCCGGATCTCGAAACGTCCAACAGGCTTGACCTCGATCAGTTTGTTGACCAGAAAGTTTGGATCGCGGGAGTTCTTGAGATGCGCGATGACGGGCTTGATACGGTCCCATTGTTCATCGCGAGTGAGGCCGCTGTCGCGCAGCACAATCAATCCAGGATGCAGTTCGACATTGAGTAGGGGAATGAAATCGCGCGCGTTGGTTGTGACAACGGCGAAATTGTGGTCAATCGCGTACTGCCATAAGTGGTGATCCGGGCGACCGGACAAACCTACGTGAGGGACGGATTGGGCGAATACCGCCAGCTCCGCGAGTCTGCCGGCTAGTGTGGGCGAGATATTCTCGTCCAACAAGAGACGGATCACCGGGCGAGACCGTGCACTCGGGTAAAGGCGAGGGGCTTGCGGGGGCGTCCCGGGCGGGGGCCGAGGCGCGCTACGAGGCGCGCGTAGGCCAAGTCACGAGCGGAGAGACTGGGGAAATCCTGAGTGATTTCCTGTTCGGGAACATTTTTGCGACAGAGCGAGACTACATGTTGGAGGGGAATTCGCGTGCCGCGAAAAACGGGCTCACCGCCTAAGATTTGCGGCGAGGACATGATGCGCCGGCTGCCCCAGCGGTAGGCGGAAAGATTCCTGGCGACGGTTTGGCGGAATGCTTTGCATTGAATGGATATGCGCATGTCGCCGGAACGATAGACGAGGTTTGCCCCCTGCAAAGACCAGTGCGCCGACCTGGTATCGCCCCGAGCAAGGATTTGCGCAAGAGACTTCTTATCTTGCTTGCTCAGCGGAAAGGGAAACTCGGCGAGGAGCTTTACGAAGAGGACGTCGCCGACCGAAAACTGGTGGCGGACGGAGTTACCGGTCTTGCGCTTGTGCGAGGGCTTTACGGCTTTCTTTTCGAGAGCTGTGCGGACGGTGTCGAGGGGAATCTCGGCGATGGCGGCGGCTTCGCTCAGGGAAAACAATTCGGTCATAATGGCCTCACTCTAAATATACCACCTTGGGATGGATATTTTAAGGGTGCGCGAATACTGGCGGTAATGCGGAGGGGGCGTGGCGGAAACTCTTGGGGAAGTGCGTGAGGGGACGGGAGGCGGCGCTACTTGTGGTGGTTGGAGGAGGCGCGGATGGTGAACTTGGGTTCCTGGGGCTGTTTGGACTCGCGTAGTTCGAGGTCGGCCTGGCGGAGGTGGGTGGCCTGGGCGGGATCGGTGCCGGCGGCGAGTTCGGTTTTTTCGAAGAAATAGCGCCAGCCCTCGTGGTACTCGGCGGGGTTTTGGGAAGACTGGAATTCTTTCAGGGTTAATTCGGCCTTGCGCATGCCGCGGACAACCTCGATGACTCCGGCGGAGCGATAGGTGCGAACGTTGTGGAGGATGATGGCGAAGGTCGAGTTATTGTCGTCGCGATTCACAGGGAATCCATTTGCAGCGGGTCGAGGTTCGTAAGCATGTTGCAGACTGTCGCAGTTCCGATCTTGCGCAGTTCCGATCGTGCGCTTTGCGGGCCGTTGAGAGCGAAGGGGCGATCTCCGCAGACATCGCCTCCGCACGCGAATTGGCCGGGTTAGAGCGGTTGAACGTTTTCCGCTTGCCAGCCTTTGGGGCCCTTGGTGACGTCGAACTGGACGGTCTGGCCTTCCTGGAGGCTTTTGAAACCGCCGGCCTGGATGGCGGAGAAATGCACGAAAACATCCTCGCCATTTTGACGGCTGATGAAGCCGTAGCCTTTGGCGTCATTGAACCACTTGACTGTTCCTTGTTCTGCCATATAGGTGGGGATCCTTTGGAATCGATTTACGCTGGAGAGATTCGGAAGTACTGAAGGCAGGTTACTAGCTGTTGAAGCGAGAACTGCTCACGACCGAGTCGGCCTAACGTACAAATCGATGTTACGCGCAATGGGAGCGATTCACAAGGAGATTCGGGCGATGCGGGGACGCGGGGGCAAAGCAAAACCTTATCACCACGGGGCGCACGGAGGAACACGGGGGTAAAGCAAAACCTTATTGCCACGAGGGTACACGGAGGAAGACCGTTGCGGCTCGCGATTTTATTCGTGCCTCTGGGACGAAAGAAAAGTCTTTCGCGTCGACAGACCGAGTAATCGGCAAGGAAACCGCATCGCCTGCCGGTTTTATTCCGGGTTTACGGTTTTTTTCGCGGTGCTGTCCGGAGGCTTGCAGGTATGGGCATTGAACTGGCCCTGGATGGCGGATTGTGCATTTCCCCGCTCAGGGTCTGCGCCGAACTGTGCGTTGCATCGTTCGCAGATTCCGAGGATCGGAATGTTTCTGACTCTTCTTACGATCCGAAGATTGCGTTTTGGCATGAAAGAAGTCTAGCGCATCGGCGGGGAGGGCGTAATGTTTGTGGAAATCAAACTGCGCCGGCACCGGAAATTCGAAAGGTGAGCAAGAGCGGGACAAACACGTTATACTAGAGATCTTAACCTCGAAGACCTGCCATAAAGTGTTTGCGCCTTCGCGATTGAGAGATCGAGAGGCGTCTCTTTGTCCCAACGACCAGCACGGAACCATCCTTATTTACGCCCCGATCCAGGGAGAGAGTGATCGAAAGCGCGGGTTTTGACGCGGCGGATCGCTCGGCGCGCGGGCAGGAAGTTACTGTGGGCCGTGATCCCCGTTAGCCGTCGAAAGACAGGAGCGTAATTATGTCCGCACGGAATGGCGACCGATCGAGATTTCACCGGGAACGCAAGCAGAAGATTGCGCGACGGAAACGAACGCGCGAGTTGTTGAACCCAGAGGCGATGCAGGCGAAATTGGCGCACGGTTCGATGGCCGTCAAGGCGCCGCCGGTGACAGTATGAACATGCCAATGGTGGTGTTGCCGCTGCCCGTGATGATTCCGGTTCCGGATAAAAAGAAACGGGTGCTGCTGGTGGATCGATCGACCCATAAGCGCGATTTGCGCGCCGAGGTGATGCGGAAGCTCGGCATGGAAGTGGATTGTGCGGCCGACATTGGAGAGGCGCGCGCGTGGTGGAGAGCGGATTTGTACGACCTGGTGCTGGTCAATATGGAAAAAGGGCTGGGGCATCGGGACAAGTTTTGTGACGACATTCGCGGGGCGACGCCGCCGCAGCGAATGGCGTTTCTGGTGGGTGGGCCGGAATTTCTGGCGCACTTGCCGAATGAAGAAGAACTGGCGCCGGTGATGAACGCGGAGGACCAGGGCACGGGCGGAGACGTGAAGGAGGCGCTGTCATTGAATTTGAAAGGGCTGACGCAGCGCTGGGGGTTGCTGGAAGCATCCCGGCGAATCTCGGCGGTGCGGTCGGCATGCAGCGCGCGGACGCAAGCGATCCGGGAGAGGCCAGCGCCGGTGAGAGATGCGGAAGGGCAGCGCGTCGAGGACAGGCGCGAATTGACGAATTTGCAGGATTTACCAATACAGGAGATGCAATGAAGAACCTTTACGTTGGCAACTTGCCGCACAGCACAACCGAAGCCGAACTGCGAGATGTTTTCGAGAAGCACGGACCCGTGGACAAAGTGACACTGGTGACGGACCGCGATACGGGAAGGTCGCGCGGTTTCGCGTTTGTGGAGATGACGAACGCGGGCGATGCGGATAAGGCGATCGCGGCGTTGAACGGGACGGATCTGGGCGGACGCCCGCTGACGATCAACGAAGCGAAACCGAAGACGGACCGGCCGAAAGGCGATGGGCAGCGCTTTGGCGGCGGGGGCGGCGGCGGTGGACGCGGGCGGGACGATTATCGAGGACATCCGCGGCAACCGCGGGAGCCGCGCTGGTAGAGTTTTGAAGTTTGAAGGTTTCAGAGTTTCAAGGTTGCGAAGATCTATGCGGTTGAGGGTTGGCGGGTACGCATTCTTTTGCTTTGAAATGTTGAAGCAGCAATCGTTGAAGCAGCAATCATAGGGGCGGACGAAGGACAATTAAAAATTTGGAGATGCAGTATGCCACGAGGCCGATCGACGTTTACGAAGCGCCAGAAAGAACAGTCACGACAGCAGAAACAGCGGGATAAAGCGGAGCGCCGGGAACAAAGAAAGCAAGACAAGCCGGAGGGCGCGGGCACGCAGGAACTGGATGAACTGCACGAGGCCGCCGCGGCGCAGGCGGCGATGTTCCAGATGGATTTTCCAGGGGCGCCGGCGGCGGAATCGCCGCTGTTGAAGAAGCCGGTGGAGTAATTCGGATTTAGAGAGCGTCGGAAAAAGAACGTTACAGCGTTTTGCGGCTGATGGCTTGTGGTGAGAGGTCAGTCTTCCCTGCGGAGTCTGTGTCATAGCCGTTTCTTCTCCCCCTCCGAGGTTCGTCATGTTCCACTTTCTATCCACGGCTTGCGCCGTGGGCTGCACTCTTGCGCCGTTTCGCGGCTTACTCTCCTTATCGAAAACGCCTCGGGTCGGCATCTCACTTCAACCCGAAGCGGCCTCTCCGAGGCGTTTCCGATCAAGGCTAGCGACAATCCGGGAGTTATCGCCTACAGACCTGAAGTCTGGTAGCGCAAAACAGCCAAAGCCAGCCGGTATTCGTATCCAGCCTGCGCATTTCCAATTTCGGCCTGGGTCTGCTGTAGCTGTGCCTGGCTGAGTTCTACAATCGAACTGAGACCGAGCCTGTATCGAGTCTGGGCAAGATCGAGCGCCAGGTTCGCCTGGGCCAACAATTGCTCACTCACGCTCACGCGGTCGAATGCCGTGCTGGCGGCCAGCCAGCTTGTGCGTACATCTCGCGAGATCCGATTGCGAAGATCGATCAGGCGTTGCCGAGTGGCCTGGGCGCGCAAGTCCGCTTCGCGCGACTTCGCGGAGTAGAGGAATCCATTGAAGACGGGAATCTCTACGTTCACTCCCGCGGCAGCGTAAGGCCCATAGATGCGATCGTCACGTACCGGAGAATCTCCGAACGCTGCGAGGGCGCTGATCGTCGGATACAACTGGTCATGCGCTGCCTGGTGCAGCTTGTCTGCGGACTCGGACTGAAATTCCAGCGCAAGAATCTCGGGACGCTTGGCGAAAGCCTCGGCGAGCAACGGGTCCACATCGGGCGGGGGCGGCGCCAGCGGTTGGGTGTCGTTCACCAAATCGAACGCTTCGAGAGTGGAGTATCCCAGAATCGCCGAAAGGGCCGCCAGGGAAGCCTTCTCGTTATTTAGCGCGTCCAGGTAGAGAAGCTTCGCTTGCGCCAAATTTACATTAGCAAAGCTCAAGTCCAAGTCCGATTTCAATTTGCTCTTCGTGAGAGCAGAGACCTGGTCGGATAACAACTGCCGCGAGGCTACGGTCTGCTCCGCTACGCGCAGCACAGCGTGTGTCTGCAGCGCGTTGTAAAAAGCCTGGTCCACGGCCAACAAAGCGTCTTCTTTGGTAGCGGCTGCGCTCTGTTCGTCGGCTCTTGCCTGAAGGCGAGCACCGGCAACCAGGTTCGTAGTGTGCCCAAAGTCCGTGATGAGTTGGGTAACCGTAGCGCCACCGGCGGCTCGGGTGTAGACGGTTGGATTGTTCAATCCCCCAGCCGTGATGCGGCTGTTGTTTCGGGCATCGACTCCGGTCAGGTTGGCATAGGCTTGCGGCCAGAGATTCGAGCGCACTTCCCGTGTCACCTGCTCCGAAGCCAATGCACTGAGCCGTGCTACAGAAATCGTTGGATTGTTTTTCAGCGCGAGCGCCTCGGCGTCCTTCACGGTGAGGCGTACAGTGTTCGAGGACGGCGGATTCTGCAAGACCGATACCGACTGCCCCAGACATTGAGTTGCGGGGATTGAGAGCGCGAGAACGCCCCGTAAAAGCGCCAGTCTCCACGTCATGCCGGCTGTTCCTCCTCATTCTCATTTTTCTTATCTGTATCTTTCCCGTGAACCATCAGATAGACCGCAGGCACGAGGAAAACGGTGACGACCACCGAAACCGCAAGGCCGCCGATCACGGCGCGGGCCAGAGGAGCGTATTGCTCGCTGCCTGTCTCAATGCCGAGAGCCATCGGAAGCATGCCCAACAAAGTCGCGAGCGAGGTCATGAGAATTGGGCGCAGCCTGATCTTGCACGCCCGCACCAGAGCTTCCTGCAATGTGAAATCTTCCTTGCGCAGTTGGCGCGCAAACTCGACGATCAGGATGCTGTTGGAAACAACGATTCCCGTCATCATGATCACGCCCATCAGCGACATGATGTTGAATGTGCTGTGCGTGAGGAAAAGAATCAGCACTACCCCTGCCAATCCCGGAGGGATGGCAACGAGAATGATCAGCGGGTCGATGAAAGAAGTGAACTGCGCCATCAAAATCAGATAGACCAGCACGACGGCCAGCACAAGACCGATGGAAAAGCGCTTGAACGATTCCTGCATGCCGACCACCGATCCGAGCACTTCGACCCGGGTGTTTTCCGGTAACGTCAGATGGCTGACGATGTGGTTGACTTCGCGATTGATTCCACCTAAGGCCTCGCCCGAGGGCATCACATAGATGTCGATGACGCGCTGCAGTTGATAATGGTCGACTTCGGTCGGAGTATTCATCGGTACAATGTCAGCCACGGATTGCAGGGGCGTGTAATTCTTGATACCGGGAGCGCGCAAAGGAATCTGTTTGAAATCTTCCATGCTCATGTTCTGGATCTGCTTATCGAAGTACTGCACCGTGAGCATGTAGTTGTTGCCTGTCTTGGGATCGATCCAGTAGCTGGGCTCAATCATGCCGTTAGAAGTAAGGGCAGTGATCACGTTGTCCACCACCTGCTTAGGCGTGAGTCCAATCAGGCTGGCGCGTTCGCGATCGATGTTGAGCTGCAGACCGGGATAAAGAAGATTTTGGGGAATCAGGACGCTGCTCACGCCCTTGCGGCTTCGGATCTGCTGGGCGATATTTGTCGCCACTTTATAAGCACCGTTAAGATCGTTGCCTCGGACCTGAACATCGATGGGCGCGGGTAATCCCAGGTTGATCACCGCGTCGACCAGTCCACCCGCCTGAAAATAGGTATCGAGTTCCGGCAAGTCTTCCGACAGTTTGCGGCGAACGCGCCGCATGTATTCATAGCTGCCGAACTTGTGGTCTTCTTTCAAACTGACCTGGACAAATGCGGTATCCATGGACGAGTTGCTGGTGTACATGGCGGAGAGGTCGGGAGTGATCCCGATATTGGAGACGATCATTCCCAGGTCGTGAGGGCCGATCACCTGGTGGATATCGTTCTCGACGCGCGCGATGTATTGATTGGTGACCTCAAGCCGGGAACCGCTGGGCGCCTTGACGTTGATCACGAACTGGCCGGGGTCGGTGCGGGGAAAGTACGCCGTCCCAATAAAGGGAAAAATTCCCACGAGTACCAAGGCGATGCCCGCGGCAATCCATGCCACGGTTCTTCCCGGCCGGACCAGAGAGCGCGTCACCCAACGCTCATAAAACTCCAAGAACTTCTGGAAGAGCTCATTGAACTGGCCAAGGAACCTCATGTAGAGGGATCGTGAAACGAGCCTGTTCTCCGACGCGTGTTCAATCTCCTCCTCCACGTCCGGGAGGTGGAGAAAGTGCGCACAATAAAGCGGCACCACAGTCATGGCCAAGACGTAGGAGGCAAAGATGGACAGAACCACGCCCAGGGCAAGATCGATGAAGAGGTATCGGCTGACGCCGTAGAAAGATGTCACGGGGAAAAACACGATGGAGGTGGTGAAGGTCGCAGCCAGGACAGCCAGCGAGACTTCCATTCCTCCCTTTTCCGCGGCGATTTTCGGGGTTTCGCCGATTTCCATGTAACGAAAAATGTTTTCCAGCACCACGACGGAGTTGTCGATGAGACGGGAAAGGGCGAGCGCCAAACCGCTCAGCAGCATGACATTGATCGATCCGCCCATTGCATTTATGACCAACAAGCACACGAGCACAGAAAGGGGAATTGAGAGGAGCGCGGCAACGGTGGCTCGCGGACTTCCCAGGAAGACGAGAATCATGAGTGCGGTCAGCAGCAGCCCGATTCCGCCTTCCTTCATCACGTTTTTGATGGCACTCTTCACGAAGATGGACTGATCGAAGACCACTGCCGTCTTGAGCGATTTCGGAATGTCCAATAAGTCCGTAATCGCTGCCTTGATTCCGCTCACAATGGCAATGGTGTTGCTGTCGCCGCCTTGTTTAAGGATCGGAATGTAGACGGACTGCTGTCCGTCGATGCGGACGATGTTGGTTTGGATTGCTCCGGAGTCCTTGGCCTCACCCACATCGGCGACCATCACCGACGCGTTGCCCACTGTCTTCAGCGGTATGCGGTTGATTTCCTCCACGTCCGGCAACTGCGCATTAGCATAGATGTTGTAGTCTCTGGGGCCGATGCGAACGTCACCCGCGGGAAGAATCAGGTTGGAATCGTTCACCGCGTGAACCACGTCCATCAGGCTGAGCTGGTGCGCTTCCAGCTTGAGCGGGTCCACATAAACCATAATCTGGCGATAGCGTCCGCCAAAGGGCTGCGGCACCGACGCGCCGGATACGTTTGCGATCTGGTTGCGAACCTGGAATTGCGCCAGATCTTTGAGCCGGGTCTCATCCAGGCCTTCGCCTTTCAGCGTTACCAGACAAACGGGAAGGCTCGAAGCATCGAACTTGAGCACCACCGGCGGTAAGGTGCCTGGAGGCAGACGACGAAGGTCTGCCATCGCAAGATTCGCAATATTACTTAGGGCAGCGTTGGCATCGCTCCCCGGCTTGAAGTAAATCTTGATCAGGCTTACGCCGGTCAGAGAGCGGCTTTCAATGTGGTCAATGTTGCTGCCGAGGGTAAAAAAACGCTCGAATGTATCGGTAATGTCAGCTTCGACTTGTTCCGGCGGCATCCCCGCGTAAAAGGTAGCAACCACAACCACCGGAATCTTGATCTGCGGGAACAGATCCACCGGCATCCGAACCACGGTCGTCACACCAACCACGGCGATTACCAGGCAAAGCATGATCACAAAGAACGGGTACTTCAAAGCGAATCTCGGCATTACTTTCGCTCTCCCGTCCGACCCTCGCTCGCGCTGGATCCTCGCTCCAGCTTGGGCTTTACCACTTCGCCGATCGCGTAGTCGGACTGACCGGCGCTGATCACTCGATCCGTTTCTGAGAGACCGTGAAGGATCTCCACGGTGGTGGAGGTTTGCTCTCCTAACTCAACGTTCCGCTTCTGCACGCGATTCTGATCGTCGAGAGACAGCACGTAATGCTCGTTACCTTCCTGAACCACGGCCTGGACGGGAAGCGTGAGCGCGTCCTTTTTCCCCTGCAGCGCAAGCTTTACCTCGGCGTACATGCCTGCTGTCAGAGTGTCTTGCGGATTCTCCACGTCAATCTCGGTGTGCATGGTTCGCGTCTCATCATCGAGTGCGTCAGCGAAACGGGACACGCGGCCCTGGAAGTCTCGATTCAAATCGAGAACATGGACTTGCACTATGCTGCCCAAATGGATCATCGGCACCGCGGATTCAGGAACCGGAATCACCAACCTGAACAGGGACCACTCCGCTAGTTGCACCACAGGCTGGGATTGGGTCTCCGATGAAGTTCCGGCTGAAATCAGGGCGCCAGTATCGACGTACCGTTTAGTTACCACACCCGCGAAGGGAGATGTGATGTGCGAATAAGCCTGCAGGGCCGACAGGCGATCGAGAGTGGCTTGCGCCATCCCAAGCTGGTTCTGCGATTCAGCCAGAGCGGCGCGAGTGCTGCGGATCTGGGCGTCGGTCTCTTGATCCTTTGCCAGCGAATCGTCCAGTTCCTGCTCCGCGACCAACCCCGGACGCTCCTCGGAAGCCTGCTTGAGTCGCGTATATGCCGCGTGGTAAGCCTGGTGCGTAGACTCCGCTCGTTCGATTTCACTTTGGGCACGTCGGATTGCATCTTGACTGCGCCGGATGTCCGCCTGCGCGCCCATGACCTGCGCATTCAGTTCGGGGACCTCCAAAATAGCCAGCACCTGCCCAGTACTGACCTTGTCCCCAACATCCACGAAGATGCGGCGGATGTAGCCCGCCACCTTGGCGTGAACATCGACCTGCTGAAACGGCCGGAATTCACCTGTGAGCGTAATGATGTTTTCGAGTGAACCACGGGCGACGACGACGACCGGAGCGAGCCGTTGCGGAGTTTCATCGGCCTTCTCGGTTTTCGCGTCACCGAGCGAATGCACGAGCAGCGTAGTCGCGATCACTGCGGCAAGCGCTACCGTCACGCCAATTACTATGTGTCTGCGTTGCAGCGTCATTTTTTCACTCTAAAATCTGCACGGCTCCGAGTTGGATAAACCCGACATGCGAAAGCAGAGAGCCAAACACGTAGCAGATCTCCTCAGCCTCAATTATTGATGACTGAGTCAAAGTTCAGTTGGAATAGCTAGCTCTTGACAGCGTAGGAAGAAGAAGATCAGCAGGCGGGGGCGGTCGGTTGTAGAGATTCTCTTCGATCAGGAAAGTTGGCAGAGGCGGGCCGGCCGGCACCACTCGGGCATAGAACGTGGGAGCCTGCTCCGCTGCAATCTTGGACACGGGAGAAGTCCAACCAATCGCATCGCTTTCCATGTGCTGCCGCATAGACTGCGGCGAGTCGGAGTGCACAGTTGTAGACTGTAAAGTTGTGTCGTGGAAAGTTCGCGTCGCTAGCGTAACAACGAGAGATAACATGACCACGCTGACGAACCCCCAATGCCACCGGGGCGCCGAACGAGCCGAAACGTCTCTTGTTCCCGCTTTCCCCACACCAACCTCAGCACGATTATACAGACCAAGCAATTGAAAGCAATGTTACCCGTATCGCGGCCCACTGTTGATGTTGTTGGATTTTATGGGATGGTTAATTGGTGGAGGCGGCGGGAGTTGAACCCGCGTCCGAAAATGTTACTGGCTAGGAGACTACATGCTTATTCCGGTTCATGCCCCGGGCGTTTGGCACGGACGCTTGCGCGGCCGGGCTTCCCCCAAGACGTTCGCGGCGGCGGCTCAGAACGGACAAGAAACCGTCGACGCTAGCCTGAGATCTTAGCCTCCCGCCCCAGACGTAGACGGGAAGAGCAGCCCCCAGTGCGACGCTCTTTCGCGGCCCGAGGGCGAAGCTGCGGAGAGCGGCTGCCTAACTAATTAGGCTGCGTATGCCATCTGTTGATTGGCAATTATCATTTTGCACGCGATCACGGGTGTGTGCACCCCGGCATGCCTCCTGGCCGCAAGCATCTCCGTCGAATCCGGGACGCCCCCATTGTGGGAATAGCCAGCAAAGAACTGAAGCCATTTTAGCAGGTTTTGGGGCGGGCGACGCGGATAGGTTGGGACGCGGGGGAGGCGAAATCTTTCGACCACGGGCTGCACGGGGGAAGACAACAACCCCAAAGGCGGCGAACAGGAGTGTCCGCCCCACAAGAGCAAGAGCAACGGCAAAGGCAAGAGCAACAGCAAAGGCCGCGGGCGGGGGCGCCTGCGCTATGCGGCGGCGGGTTATCGTCGGAAGCGGCTTCGATTGAGGGCGATTGTGGGGATTTGGGGTATGTCAACGAATTGTAAAATCGCTGTCACTTTATGTTCTTGTATGTGTCAATAAGGCTAAATCAGGCTAGAGTTTAGCGGACGGTTTCGGGGTAAGATACTGGGCGTCAACGAGAGGGAAGACGGCGAGGCCGAAGAGTTAGGACTCAGTACTAGGTGGGAGACGTGATGGTGAAAAGTTCGGGACAAGGGGCGACGATGGAACTGGCTCCGGCGGTGGGCGAAAGAATATTGGTGATTGAGGACGACCTGGCGGTGCAGAAGGCGCTGCGAAGGTTGTTCGAGGCGGAGGGATTTCTGGTCGAGATTGCGGGGAATGGGACGGAGGGGCTGGCGCGGTTTCGGGCGGCGGCGCCTTCGGTGCTGGTGCTGGACCTGAGTTTGCCGGGGACGCCGGGGCAGGATATTTGCCGGGAGATCAGCCAGGCGGCGCCGTCGTTGCCGATTATTATTTTGAGTGCGCGGACGGAAGTGATGGATAAAGTGCTGCTGCTGGAGTTGGGCGCACACGATTACGTGACGAAGCCGTTCAGTCCGCGAGAGCTGCTGGCGCGGGTGCGGACGGCCATGCGGCGCCGGGCGACGCAGGCTCCGATGGCGGAGACGTATAGCTTTGGCGGTGTGAAAGTGGACTTTACGCGCATGGAATTGCGGCGGGACGGAGAGTTGGTGCCGATGACGTCGCAGGAATTTAAGGTACTGAAGTTCATGATTCAGAATGCGGAGCGGGTGCTAACGCGCGAGGAGTTGCTGAACCAGGTGTGGGGGTACAGGAATTATCCGAGCACGCGGACGGTGGACAATCACATATTGCGGCTGCGGCAGAAGCTGGAGGCGGATCCGGCGAATCCGCTGCATTTTCGGACGGTGCACAGCGCGGGGTATAAATTTGTTCCCTAGGGGCAAGGTTTCAAGGTTGCAGGGTTTCAAGGTTTCAAAGTGTCAGGTAAAGGTTGCCCACCTTGAAACTTTGAAACCCTGAAAACCTGGAAAGCTCGAACCTTGCATTTCTCTCATGAATGGGATACGGCTTCGGACTAAGTTTTTGCTTTCGATGGTGGCGGTGTCGGCTACGCTGACGTTCGCCACGCTTTGGGTCGTGCAGCACACGGTACAGCAACAGGTGCGGGTGGGGATCGAGCGGGACCTCGAAAATTCCGTTTCCGCGTTTCACAATTTCCAACGACAACGAGAAGAGATGCTGGAGCGCTCGGCGGCGCTGCTGGCGGACTTGCCGAATGTGCGGGCGATGATGACGACGCGCGATGCGGCGACGATTCAGGACGCGTCGCGGGATTTGTGGCATTTGGCGGGGAGCGACTTGCTGCTGCTGGCGGACGGTTCGGGGCGGGTGATGGCATTGCAGGCGGCGTCGCCGGAGATCAGCGCGCGGGAGGGGCAGGAATTTTTTCCATCGGTGGTGACGCAGGAGGAGACGCGGCACTGGTGGTATGTGGAAGGACATTTATTCGAGGTATTTTTACAGGACATTTATTTTGGACCGAAGAGCGAGCACAAGGTTTTGGGATATCTGGTGCTGGGATATGAGATCGACGACCGGTTTGCGCGGGAGTTGAGCAGGATTTCGGCGAGCGAAGTGGCATTTCAGTATGGCGGCGCGATTGTTAGGAGCACGCTGAAACCGGCGCAGGAAGCGGAGTTGCTGAAGACGACGCCGCGGAGCGATGCGGGCGGGATGCGGGAGCCGGACGAGATACGGCTGGGCGAGGAACGTTTTCTGGCGACGTCGGTGGGGCTGCCGGCGTCGGGCGGGACGGGGCCGAATTTGTGGGTGCTGAAATCGTTAGACCAAGCGACGGCGTTTTTGCGGAATCTGAATGAGCTGCTGCTGGCGCTGGGGCTAACCGCGCTGGGAGCGGGGAGCCTGCTGGTGTTTGTGATTTCGCTGACATTCACGCGGCCGCTGGAAAATTTAGTGGCGGGCGTGCGGGCGCTGGAGCAGGGAGATTATTCGTATCCGCTGGAGGCGCGGGGCGGAGACGAGGTGGCGGAGGTGACGGGAGCGTTCGACCGCATGCGAACGAATTTGCAAAAGACGCAGCGCGAGTTGCTGGATGCGGAGCGGCTGGCGACGATTGGGCGGATGGCGAGCTCGATTTCGCACGACTTGCGTCACTCGCTGGCGGCGGTGGTGGCGAACGCGGAGTTTTTGTGCGAGAGCGGGCTGACGCCGGCGCAGCGCGAGGATCTGTATGCGGAGATACGGATCGCGGTGAACCAGATGACGGACTTGATCGAGTCGCTGCTGGAATTTTCGCGGACGCGGGAATCGCTGCGGCCGTCGTATGGAGACGCGAGATCGGCGGTGGAGCGGGCCGTGCAGTCGGTGAAGGCGCATCCGGAATTTCAGCGGATAGGAATTCGGGTTACCAGCGAGGGATTGACGGAGGGATGGTTCGACTTCAAGAAGCTGGAGCGGGCGCTGCAGAACCTGGTGCTGAATGCATGCGAGGCGGTGCCGGCGGACTCGGGGAGAATTGAAGTGGGGCTGCGGCGGGTGGGAGAAAAGTTGGAAGTGCGGATTGAGGACAACGGGCCGGGGATCGCGGACGCCGTGCGGGAGAAGCTGTTCGATCCGTTCGTGAGTCATGGCAAGGAAAATGGGACGGGGATGGGACTGACGGTGGTGCAGAAGATTGTGCAGGATCATGGCGGGGACGTGGCGGTGGAGCAGACGTCGGCGACGGGGACGACGTTTCGGATTCGGATGCCGTTGAGCCCGGCGCCGGTGGATGCGCCGGCGCGGCATGAGAGGCAAGCGACTTAATTCTGTTCGAAATCCTAGCGAGCGAAACGCGATTCTTGGGCAGTGTGGGAGGGTACGATGAGCAGGAAGCAAAGATACGTGTGGCTGGGCCAGCGGGGGTTGGGAGTGTTGATGCTGGCGATTTTTGTTTCCTGCGGGGCGATGGCGCAGACGGGCGCGCAACGGGCGGAGAGTTCTTCGCCGGGCGATGCAACGGTCGAGGCGAGCGCGGCAGTGCGCGAATTAAGGGATGAGGTGCGCGAGCTGCGGGCGGCGGTGGCGGAGCTGCGGGCGGACGCGGAACGGGAGCGGACGGAGCGGCGGGAGTTGCGGCGGGAGGTGGAGGAGTTGCGGGGTGGTGGTGGCGCAAGGCCTGGGATGGTGGAGGCGGTAGTGCGCACAGTCGGCAAAGATGCAGCGGCGGCGATGAATGTGTCGCCGAAGGAGGACGCGCAAGATCGGAATGCGGCGGTAGCCGGGCAGGAAGAACAGAAGAAGGCTGGGCGGACGGCTGGTTTGGATGAGGAGTATGAGCTGTTGGCGGGGAAGGTGGACGATCAGTATCAGACGAAGGTGGAGAGCGGATCGAAGTACCGGATGCGGATTTCCGGAATCGTGCTGATGAATTTGTTCAGCAATCAGGGAGTGGTGGATAACATCGATTTGCCGGCGATCTCGTATCCGACGACCGCGGGCTATGCGACGGGGAGCTTTGGAGGGACGTTGCGGCAGTCGCAACTGGGGTTTGAAGTTTTTGGGCCGCGGGTGGGCGGAGCGAAGACGAGAGCGGATCTGGAGTTGGATCTGGGCGGCGGGTTTGAGGCGGCGCCGAACGGAGTGAATGCGGGACTGATGCGGCTGCGAACGGCGACAATGCGGATGGATTGGGAGAACACGTCGGTGGTGGCGGGACAGGATGGGATTTTCTTTTCGCCGAATTCGCCGACGTCATTTGCGACGCTGGCCGAGCCGGCGCTGTCGTACGCCGGGAATTTGTGGAGTTGGGTGCCGCAGGTACGAGTGGAGCACAGGGTTGCGCTCGGCGAGTCGTCGAATGTGCTGATCGAGGGAGGAATTATCGATCCGGTGAGTGGGGAAGTGCCGTACTCATCGTATTACCGACAGCCGGGGCCGGGGGAGGAGTCGCGGCAGCCGGGGTACGGGACGCGGGTGGCGTGGACGCACAATTTTTTCGGACAGCCGCTGCGGGTGGGGGCGGGAGGGTTTTATGAGCGGCAGAATTACTGGTTTGGGCGCAACGTGGATGCGTGGGCGGCGATGAGCGACTGGGAACTGCCGCTGGGCGGGAGGTTTGCGGTGAGCGGGAAATTTTATCGGGGCAAAGGATTGGGAGGATTGTACGGAGGGCTGGGACAGAGTGCGCTGTTTGGCGGCGACCCGACGAATCGCGCGACCGAGGTGATTGGGCTGAACACGATTGGCGGGTGGGCGCAGTTGAAGTATCGTCCGGCCGCGAAGTGGGAGTTGAACTGGGCATTCGGGATGGATAATCCTTATGCGAGCGATCTGGAATACTTTCAGTATCCGCAGTCGTACGGCAATCCGGCGCTGACGCGGAATCGCGCGGGATTTGCGAACGTGATTTACCGGCCGCGGTCGGATTTGCTGTTTGCGGCGGAGTACAGACGGATCGAGACGAATGCGCTGACGACGGGAGCGAGCGGAGCGGGGCATTTGAACTTGAGTGTGGGAGTATTGTTTTAGGAGCTACGAGCTTGGAGCTTTGAGGTAGGGTTGCTGGTTGGTTGGGGCCGGATGCTTTGGCTCAACGATCTGGGATTGAGCGCCGGGATGAAATTCAGAATCGAGAGATGACGCGCGGAAGCAAAGTGGCGGTCTTGGTTTTGTTGTTGGCTTGCGCGGTGGTTGTGCGCGCCGAGACTGTTACCGTGCGCGGGCGCATTGAGGTTGGGCAGGAGGCGCAGGCGGAAGAAAAATCGGGCATCGCGAAGGCGGACGAAAACACCTCGCGCAAGACGAAGTCGGACGACAACAAATCGGACGCGAACAAATCTGGGAAAGGCAAGGCGGGGGAGGCAAAGTCGCGGCATGGGGCGATTCCGGCGACGGTGGTGTGGCTGACGCCGGCAGCGGGATCGGAGGGGCTGGTGGATCCGCCGGCGCCGGCGACGCCGAATCCGCGACTGGTGCAGAAAAACAAGAGTTTCGAGCCGCATCTGCTGGTGATTCCGGCGGGATCGACGGTGGAGTTTCCGAACCGCGATCCTTTTTTTCACAACGTGTTTTCGCTGTTTGAAGGGAAGCGGTTCGACCTGGGATTGTACGAGGCGGGAACATCGCGGACGGTGCGCTTTGATCGGCCGGGGATCAGCTACATTTTCTGCAACATTCATCCGGAGATGAACGCGGTGGTGATCACGATGGGGACGCCGCTGTACGGGATCGCAAGCGCGGACGGGCAGGTGAGCATCGCGGGAGTGGGCTACGGGCGATATGTGATGCATGTGTGGAGCGAGGGCATGGGTCCGGAGAACGAGAAGTTGGTGTCGCGGGCAGTGACGATTGGGGAGAACGCGACTTCGCTGGGGGTGATTCGCGTGCCGGAGGCGAACGGGCAGCACATGGCGCACAAGAATAAGTATGGGCGGGATTATGACGCGCCGACGCCGGGGAGTTCGGTGTATGAGCAGAGGTAGGGGTCGTTGGTCGTTCGGGGTGATGGGAGCGGGCTAGGGCATCTTCAATTTTAGAAGCGGTTATCGGCTCTCCGGATAACGGTTGACTCGCGACTGACGACTTACGACTGACGTGTGATAGCCAAGACTTGACCTTGCACACCACGGTGTCGGAGGGGTCGTAACTGTCAGGTCGTAATTGGGTTCCTGAGCGCAATGGCTGAGGCGAGAACAAGCAGCGCAAAGTTGTGAAATCGCCTGCTCTCAACAGTCACCGATCTCCAAACAAAAAAAACACGTGTAGACTTGGCCGTGTCATGCGCGTCACTTCAAAGAAGATCAGGCAAATAGTTGATTGTACTGGTTTTCGGATTCGCATCCATAAACGCGGGGTTGTCCTTCTTCATCGGGAGTGAGCGCAGCTTGCATTGGAGCCTCGTCTTTCTGGCATTGGCCTGCGCCGCGTGGGGAGTCAATCAGGGAATCGTCCATCCCTACACGAGATACGCGCCTTCTGCCCTCAGGGATTCCACCGTACATCTGATGGGCGATCAGTCGGTATCAAGCGACAGGCGCTAATCAACGAAAGATCGCGATAGCACTCATCGACCACGCGACTGGGGATTTTGAGTGCTAACGCCTGTGGCTGTTGAAAAAGTCGATTTGCGAGAAAAACACCCTAAAATGTGGGAGTAGAAAATGTCTACCCGCGTCGAGAAAGTCGCTCATAAGTCATCCCGACGCAAATCAGTTTTTGCAGATTTCAGGAAAAAGAGTTTTTCAACAACCACGCCTGCTAACGCCAATTGGCCGGTCAGCGATGACAATCGTCGGCGGGGACTCTTAGTTTGCGCACCTCCCGTTTTGTACCACTCCACATTTGAATTGTTCGTGTGAATGTGTCGTTCTGCTCGCCGCTCGCTTCTTGCGATTCAATACGGACAGGAGTAAGGCTGTCGTTTACCCATCTGTACAGAGCGCTCTCGTATGCGCAACCTGCTTGCCCACTGTTTACGTACGTGGTGATTTCTCGAGTGCGGCAGTCAACCTGTTTGAAGGCGAGTTGAGAAAATTGTGGGTACGCGACGAACATTCCCGAGTTCCTATTAAACAAATACAGGTGATACCAAGAGTCGCCATGTACGCCAGTTAAATGTTCGATGAGTAGGTCTTTGTAGCCATCGCAATTGATGTCGCGCAATTGAACCGCTTTGCGGAAGTCACGTACCCTTGGCACATCTTCACCACTAAACCGAATCGTTTGTATCGTCTTCCCGCTTTGCCGGATGGTTATGGAATGAATAGTCGCGAATCCGTTCGCGTCGTCCTTTGCACCGGTGTAGTGAATTTGGAAATGTGGAACACCCGAACGAACGTCGCCCGTAAGATTTACTGACTGCGACGGAGCCACGTGGGCACATAGTACGATCAACGCAAGCACAACAATCCTGCGTCTATTCATGATGCCAATTGTACGTCCGCGCACGTTGCAGAGTAGTCGGGGACATGTGACGGTTGTCGTAACATCCCGATTGCGCTCAAAATCCCCCGATCGCACCGGTCTGTGTTCGATACCTGGAGGCCTTGCCCAACCTGCCCCTAAGATGGAGTTCAAGCTACTACGACTGACGTCAGGCCATTCACGACGGACGATTGGAATCCAGCGACTGACGACGGTCGAACAACGACCAACGACCAACGACTCCCCCGATTTCCCTTTTCCTGCCGCGAGAGAGAAGATTTGTTTATGAAAATTGAAAAGATGTTGAAGCGGTATCGGGTGGACCATGGGAAACATTTTCGGCTGAAGGATCACGATCCGGCGGATACGCATGGTTTGGATTCGGAGGACAAGGACGAGGCAAAGGAACTGCTGGCGAACGGCGTGGAGGAGTTGAGCCGGTTGCAGGATATTTTGGCGGCGCAGGATCTGTGGGGGCTGCTGGTAATTTTTCAGGCGATGGATGCGGCGGGGAAGGACGGGACGATCAAGCACGTGATGTCGGGGGTGAACCCGCAGGGCGTGGAGGTAACGTCGTTCAAAGTGCCGACCGAGGAGGAGCGGAACCACGGATATTTGTGGAGGACGAGCCAGCATGCGCCGGCGCGCGGGCGGATCGGGATTTTTAACCGGTCATATTACGAAGAGGTGCTGGTGGTGCGGGTGCATCCGGAGGTGCTGACGAGCGAGAAGCTGCCGAAGGGGCTGGTGACCAAGGATATTTGGGAGGAGCGATACGAAGACATCTGTAACTTTGAGCGCTATTTGACGCGGAACGGAATTGCGGTGGTGAAGTTTTTTCTGCATCTTTCGAAGAAAGAGCAGAAGCGGCGTTTTATGGAGCGGCTGGAGACTCCGGACAAGAACTGGAAATTTTCTGCGGCGGATGTGAAGGAGCGGGGGTTTTGGGACGCGTACCAGGAAGCGTATGAGGAGGCGATTCGGGCGACGGCGACGGAGTATGCGCCGTGGCATGTGGTTCCGGCGGACCATAAATGGTTTACGCGGCTGGTGGTGTCGCAGGCGCTGGTGAAAGAGTTGAAGGCGATGAAGCTGGAATATCCGATCGTGAGCGGGGCCGAGAAGAAGGCGCTGGGGGAGGCGCGGAGGAAATTGGAGAGGGAGTGAGAGTTCGACGACCTGGCCATGGTGTCCAATGGCATACGATTTTACTTGACCGAAGGTGTCCATTGGAGTACAAATGAATCGGCAGACGGTAGTCGAGATGCCATCCTATGCGGCAGTTTCCGGCAAGCTCTTCGACGAGGCGGAACGAGACCGGATTGTGGACATGGTGGCGATGAACCCCGAATGCGGGGAAGTGATGGCCGGAACGGGTGGGTTTCGGAAAGTTCGTGTGGCGCGTCCGGGCATGGGAAAAAGCGGTGGGGCGCGGGTGGTGTATATCTGGCGCAGCGAAAAATTCCCGGTCTTCTTGATCACAGTTTTTCCGAAGAACGAGAAGGGGAATCTGACAAAAGCCGAACGCAATGCCCTGAAGAAGCGTTCCGACGCTATTTTTGAGAGCTATCGGGGCTAGAGCGGCAGGAGAGCGATCTTGAAAACCGCATTTGAAAAGCTCATGTCTGGGCTGGACGAAGTAGAGGCGTTTCTTGCAGGAGAGCGCGAGGGAATGAAGGTGCATGTGCCGGACGAAGTGGATGTGAAAAGCATCCGGCAGAGACTTAATATGACTCAGTCCCGCTTTTCCGAGACCTTCGGCTTCAGTCTGGATGCGATCAAGCATTGGGAAGGCGGCCGCCGCACGCCAGAGGCGCCAGCCCGTACGCTGCTCACAGTGATCGACAGGAACCCAGCTGCGGTAATTACCGCCCTTTATCCCGACGTTCTACCAAAAGCGGCTAGGACGAATGGAACCAGATTCGTGAGCAAGGCAAAACGACGAGGGATTGTTGCCAATGCGCGAGGCAATGGGGCACGCGCACATTCGAGGAACAGCGAACGGGTACGCGCTTAGAAAATCCAAGACGCCGTCACTGCCGTCAAAGTAAATTCAAAACAAAAATTACTTCAAAACAATGGGCAAGGGCTGGTCGTAGGGTTGGATGGTTACGGCCAAAGATTTGCGCTGATCGAAGGCTTCTTTGGTGAGGGGGAAGCTGACGACGATGGTGGCCTTCTGGGAGGCTCCGGCGAGGAGCTTGGATTCGGGCGGGAGCGGCGGCTCGGTACTTTCCTTGAGCGCGGGAAAAAGCTGGTAATAGCGGTCGAGATCGACGGCGGAGGCGGCCTCGTCTTCGTAGGTGTGGCCGTCGGCGGCGGTGAGTTGCGCCTTGAGGCTGCGAATCCAGAGAGATTTTTCGGCCGTGTTGTGGAGCGTGAACGTGATGGCGACGAGGAGCGTATGTTGTCCGGGGACTTCGGCGGAGGAGACGAGATCGACGGCGCCGGCGCCCTGGGGCTGGGCGCGCTGGTGGAAAGCGATGATGCCGACGACGAGGGCGACGGCGGCGATGCCGATTACGACGATGCCAATGGGTGGGAGATTACGTTTGGCGGTGCCGAATTCATCGCCGATGTGGAAGTCGGTGGGAGTGGGCTTGGCTGGATCGGGAGGCGGGGGCGGGAGCGAAGGCGAGTCTGCGGGCATGGGTTTGATTGTAGATTTAGGTGGGGGATTGGAGAAGGGGAGGGCTAGAAGCATTCCCAAAAAACTCGCCAGTCAAGTCCATCTTGATCCCCCATCGCTGCGAGTCGTCGTCGAAAGCCTCAATTCAAAAGCCCCACCCTAACGTCGCAAAAAGCGCGACGTTAAGGATGGGGCACCTGTGATCTTTCAACACGTTGT
>PLHW01000060.1 GCA_003139095.1 Acidobacteriaceae bacterium | reverse complement strand
AGCACCGTCTTGCCGACACCGGCGCCGCCGAATAGTCCCGCCTTGCCGCCACGCTCCAGCGGCACGAGCACATCGATGGCCTTGATGCCGGTCTCGAAAACCTCAGATTTGGTGGAGCGTTCGGACAACGGCGGCGGCGTGCGATGGACAGTCCGCCACTGCACATCCGTAGGCGAAGGCTGGCGGTCGATGGCATGGCCGAACACGTCGAACATACGCGAGATAATCGTCTTACCGACCGGCGCCTGCAGCGGAGCGCCCGTGTCCTCAACTGGCATTCCTCGGGCTAAACCTTGCGTGGGCGTCAAGGCAATGCCCCGCACGCGAGACGCATCAAGCTGCGTCATCACTTCGACGACAATCTCCCGGTCCGCTCCGGCGCGCAGCACGGAAAAAATTGGCGGCAAGCAACGGTCAAAGCGCACATCGACGACACTGCCGCGCACCGCAACGACCGCGCCGTGATTGGAAGAAGGTGCCCCGCTCCTCATTTGATCGTCCACACTGGCCTCATCCCAAACGCAAGGTGCCCCAGGAAATCAGCGATTGTTCCGGACAGGACCAACCGTGCAGCTGGACTGCATCGTCATTTGGGCATTTTCGAGCAACCACGGTTCAGAGAGTCAAATGATTTATCCGCTCAAGTTCTCGGGCCGCGATGATTCCTCCGGCCAACAACTTTTAGACCTCGCCAGGCTTGTACAAGCATAGGGCAATTCGCGTCGCGGCGGCCACCGCCGCCGCAGCGGAGTCTCGCAAATAGTATCTTCCCGCGGTGATGCGGAATCTGTGCAGATTTGCTCACCGTGAGAGGGCAAAACAGCATGGTAAACACTCGGCAAAAGCGATGACGCCCTCAAGCTGGCTCTCACGAATGCCTGCGTCGACGAGGTTGATCGTGTGGAATGTCATGAGCCCACGTGCATTTCCCACCGACACTGAGCAATAGGGAACAGTCTCCGTGCCAGCGCACTGTCATAGTTTGGGTCGGGACTTCGCTTGATGGTGTGAGAACCACGGCAAGTCTCCGAGGAGACGAAGAAATGTCCAAAGTAAATTCAGTTGTTGCTATATATCATACGCATACGGAAGCGGATCAAGCAGTCAAGGAGCTTCAGCGGGGCGGAGTCGACATGCACAAGTTGTCGATCGTTGGGAAGGGCTACCACACAGATGAGCAGGTGGTGGGCTACTACAATACCGGCGACCGNNATGAAGTATTGGGGCAAAGTTGGCGCGTTCTGGGGAGGTTTCTGGGGACTGTTGTTCGGCTCTGCTTTTTTCCTGATCCCGGGTCTCGGCCCAATCCTAGCGGCCGGACCAGTAGTTGCATGGATCGTAGCAGCGTTGGAAAGTGCGGTGGAGGTAGGAGTATTGGGTGCTCTGGGGGCTGGCCTCTACAGCATAGGAATTCCCAAAGACAGCATTGTGAAGTACGAAACGGCACTCAAGACGGATCAATTCCTGCTCATCGCCCACGGGACGGCGGCAGAAGTGGCCAAAGCGAAGGACATTATCGAAACCACGCATCCTGCCTACTACACACTGCATGAAGCCGAAGCAGTGGCCGCATAGCAAAGGGAGACCTGCACGGCATGATCGCAGGTCTCAAAGGGCATCTCATCGCACCCGCGCCCTCCAATGAGATAGAGCTGGTGGATGAGATGAAGCCTGGCGACTTCAAACCTGTGAGGTCTTCAGTGCTGCAGATTAAATGGATGGAGGTCAATATGGCAAAAACGGCGGTCGGTTTGTTTGAGAATCCGGGCTCGGTCGACGAGGTTGTTCGCGAGCTCAAAGCCAGCGGTATCCCTCAGAAGGACGTCCGTGTTTTACGCGAGCCGCGGGAGATGGCGGGTAGCGGAGTCATGAGTACCCCACACACTGATTTTGAAGTGGATTTGATTCGGGACCTTAGGGCAATTGGGGCCACCGAAACGGACGCGGAAGCTTACGTTCGAGGAGTACGACGTGGAGGAGTCATGGTTTTCGCAACCGGTTCGGCCGAGAAGGCGGACGCGGCTGCTGAGATCATGAACCACAATTGCGCTGTGGAGATCGAAGAACTCAGCGCCTCGGTACCGCACCTCCCCAGCACGGTCGGCGGTGACGTGGCTCCCGGTCGCGATAGCTCTGTCCAAGCTGGCAGAGTCCGCTCCCCCGGCGCCGGTGCCCGTTTGTTCGTGTGGTAGATTTTTCGCTAAAGACAAGCGTGCTGGGAAGTCAGGGCCAGACATGCACCATCTCGCTTCTTATTGTGTCTCCCTGGTATGAGGGATTTTCTTCGTTGTTCATTCTGTCGAGGGGCTTACGAGAAATGACATAAGTGACGCACAGCTACCGGCCCGCTTCGTCGCCTACTTCTTGGCTCGGTCACGGCCAAAGTACCGCAGGACACTAGTCGTTTCATCCGGTTCGACTCAGGGCAAATGCCACCGGCAGAGAGAAATCATGAGCGACCAAACGCGCGTCAGCCACCCGATCTACAACCTTCTACCGACCGAAATCGAGGGATTCGATTCGCTGGCGGAACTCGCCTTGAATATGCGTTGGTCGTGGAATCATGCCACCGATGAAGTGTGGCGGCAGCTTGATCCCATACTGTGGGAGCTCACGCATAACCCCTGGGTCGTGTTGCAGACGGTCTCGCGTGACCGGATCGAGCGCGTGTTGGCCGATTCTGGTTTTCGCAAGAACGTCGATGGCCTGGTGCAGGCCAGGCGGCAGGCTCTGGAGACCCCCGCATGGTTTCAGCAAAAACACCCGCAAGCCTCCTTGACCTCAGTCGCGTATTTCAGCATGGAGTTTATGTTGAGCGAAGCGTTGCCTATCTACTCGGGTGGACTTGGTAATGTGGCCGGTGATCAGCTCAAAGCCGCCAGCGATCTGGGTGTGCCAGTGGTCGGCGTCGGACTGCTCTACCAGCAAGGCTATTTTCGCCAGGTGATCGACAAGAACGGAGAGCAGCAGGCTCTTTACCCCTACAACGATCCCGGCCAATTGCCGATCACACCTTTGCGCCAGGCGAACGGGGAGTGGCTGCGGTTGGAGATCGCGCTGCCTGGATACTCGGTCTGGCTGCGTGCCTGGCAGGTGCAGGTCGGCAGAGTGAAGCTTTACCTGCTGGATAGCAATGACGCCGCGAACTTTCCCGCACATCGCGGGATTACCAGCGAGCTGTATGGGGGCGGCCCGGAGCTACGCCTGAAGCAAGAACTGATGCTCGGGATCGGCGGATGGCGGTTGCTCCGCGCACTCGGCCTCAAGCCGGAAGTCTGTCACTTGAATGAAGGGCATGCGGCCTTCGCCGTGTTGGAACGCGCCCGCAACTTTATGGAAGAAACCGGGCAGCCCTTCGAAGTGGCGCTGGCCGCGACTCGAGTCGGCAATCTCTTCACGACCCACACGGCAGTAGCTGCGGGTTTCGACCGTTTCGCCCCGGATCTGATCGAGCAATATGTGGGTCGTTATGCCCAGCAAAGGCTCGGCATAACGCTCCACGATCTGTTGGCGCTTGGCCGCCAGAATTCGAACGACTCGTCGGAGAGTTTCAACATGGCCTATCTGGCGGTCCGTGGGAGCGGGGCGGTCAATGGTGTGAGTCGCTTGCACGGGAAGGTGAGCCGGCACATCTTTCTGCCTCTGTTCCCGCACTGGCCGGAGGAAGAAGTCCCCATCGGACACGTGACCAACGGAGTCCATATGCCAACCTGGGACTCGGCTCCTGCCGACGATTTGTGGACAGGAGCGTGCAGCAAGGGGCGTTGGCTCGGGACGACAGAAAACCTGGGGCAGGACATTCGCCGCATCTCCGACGACACGCTCTGGAAATTTCGGACTGACGCTACCAAGTCTCTGGTGGAATACGCTCGCGGACGCCTATCCCGGGAACTAGCTGTCTCCGGCGCGTCGCCCGAGGCGATCGACGGGGCGAAACATTTATTTGATCCCGACGCATTGACACTGGGCTTTGCGCGACGCTTCGCGACCTACAAGCGGCCAAACCTGCTGCTGCACGACCCGCAGCGACTGCTTCGTCTATTGACGAATTCCGAGCGCCCGGTGCAACTCATCATCGCGGGCAAGGCCCATCCGGAGGACCGCGCGGGGCAAGCCTTGATCCATGAATGGATAAATTTCATCCGCCGGCCAGAGACCCGCCCTCATGTGATCTTCCTCAGCGATTACGACATGCTGCTGACCGAGAACCTGGTGCAAGGGGTAGATGTCTGGATCAACACACCACGCCGGCCTTGGGAGGCTTGCGGCACGAGCGGGATGAAAGTGCTCGTCAACGGAGGCATCAATCTATCGGAGTTGGATGGGTGGTGGGCGGAAGCCTACACGCCTGAAGTGGGGTGGGCGCTAGGAGACGGCCAGGAGCACGGCGACGATCCCGCCTGGGATGCTGTCGAAGCCGACGCGCTCTACGACCTGATCGAGCGGGAGGTAGTCCCGGAGTTTTACACTCGAGACCAGAGCGGCATTCCCACCGCATGGGTCAAGCGCATGCGTGAGAGCATGGCGCAATTGACGCCGCGCTTCTCCGCCGACCGCGCCGTCCGCGAATACATCGAGCAACGCTACCTTCCAGCTGCGACCGCCTACCGTGACCGCGCAGCGAACAAAGGCGCGATCGGCGGACAAGTGGTCGATTGGCAGCACGCGGTGGATCGGGAGTGGAGCTCGTTGCGTTTCGGAGACTTGCGTGTCGAAACCAACGCCGACCACCATGTGTTTGAAGTCGAAGTCTTTCTGAACGATCTCGACCCGAGTGCGGTGCGGGTTGACCTTTATGCGGACGGAAGCAACCGCGGCGTTCCCGTGCTGCAGGAAATGAAATGGGCGCGTCTGCTTCCTGGCGCGCTCGAGGGCTGCGTCTACCAAGCGACGGTACCCGCTGCACGTCCAGCGGGAGACTATACGGCGCGAGTGACGCCCCACCGCGACGGCGTTGCCATCCCACTCGAAGACGCTCGCATACTGTGGCAACGATGATGAAAACGTCCCAACGCGAGTTGCACGATTCCATCTCGGAGATCTCCGAGCACGTTGACGTTCGGGCGGGCTCTCCTCTGCCTTTGGGAATCCAGGAGAGCGGAAGAGGAGTCAATTTCGCCATCCTCAGCCGCTACGCGACCCGCGTTCAACTTGAGTTGTTTGACCATCCCGAAGACGCAGCGCCCGCCCGGGCAATCGATCTGGATTCAGCGCGCAATCGCACGGGCGACGTATGGCACGTTTGGGTGGAGGGGATCCGTCCCGGTCAACTCTATGCCTACCGCGTAGATGGCCCTTACCAACCCAGCGCAGGACATCGTTTCAATTTCAATCGGCTTTTGCTCGATCCCACGGCTACCGCGATTTCGCAGATACCCCCCTGGGATTTTGCTGCGGCGCGTGGATACGACTCATCGGCGCCCGGGAAAGACTTGGTTATCTCGAAGCAGGACAATTCCAGGTCGATGCCGAAATGCATATTTGTCAACGAGCCCTTTGAGTGGAATGGAGTCCAGCCGCCCCGGCATCCGTGGTCGGAGACCGTCATTTACGAAACCCATGTTCGCGGCTTTACCATTCACCCCGGGTCGGGTGTGGACCATCCGGGAACCTACCGGGGACTGATCGAAAAGATTCCCTATCTCAAAACCCTGGGGGTGACGGCGGTAGAACTTATGCCCGTGCAGGAATTCAATGAAACTTCTGTGACGCGCATGAATCCCCGAACAAATCAACCGCTCAGGAATTACTGGGGATACGATCCCGTGGTTTTCGGCGCGCCCAAAGCTTCCTATAGCAGTTCGGGAGGTTTGGGTCAGCAGAAGCGGGAGTTCAAGGAAATGGTCCGGGCCTTGCACGAAGCCGGCATCGAAGTAATTCTGGACGTGGTGTTCAATCACACAGCGGAGGGAGATGAACTCGGTCCAACGCTTTGTTTCCGCGGGCTGGATAACGCAATCTTCTATACACTGGCGGGCGACAAACGCTACTACAAGGACTACACCGGAACCGGCAACACCATCAACGCCAACCATCCCGTCGTGCGAAACCACATCCTGACCGCACTCCGCTATTGGATGGTGGAAATGCATGTAGACGGATTCCGGTTTGACCTGGCATCGGTTCTCGGCCGCGACAGAACCGGCAAGTTGCTAGCCAACGCCCCGCTTCTCGAACGGATCGCCGAGGACCCGATCTTGCGTGACGTGAAAATGATTGCCGAGGCGTGGGACGCTGCCGGGGCGTACGAGGTGGGTAGTTTTTCAGAACGGCGTTGGGCGGAGTGGAACGGCCGCTACCGGGACGACGTTCGACGTTTCTGGCGGGGCGACGATGGAATGCTGGGTTTGCTCGCGAGTCGCATCTGCGGCAGTGCCGACATCTATACCAAGTCGGGCAAGGGCCCCGAGGCCAGCATCAACTTCGTCACCTGCCACGACGGCTTCACCCTGAACGATCTGGTGAGCTATCGCTACAAGCACAACGAAGCCAACGGAGAAAACAACCACGACGGCAGCGACGCCAACTTCAGCGAGAACTACGGCTCTGAAGGCGAGGCGACGGATGCTGGGATCGAGATCTTGCGGAGACGCCAGATCAAGAACTTCCTTCTGACTCTGCTGATCTCGCGCGGAGTGCCGATGCTGTTGGGCGGAGATGAATTTCGCCGCACGCAAGGCGGCAACAACAATGCCTACTGCCAGGACAATGAAACCAGCTGGCATGACTGGAGCTGCCTGGAACAGCACAAGGCGATTTTTCGCTTCACGAGTGGCATGATCGCCTTTCGTCGAGCCCATCCGATCCTGAGTAAGGAGCGATTCTACACAGACGCGGAGATTCATTGGTTCAGCCAGCAAGGCGGATTGCCCAACTGGTCCGACAAAGAAGAAAAACAGTTTGGCTGCTTGATCCACGAAGATGAGCAGCAAGCGCTTTTTCTAATGTTCAATGCTGGCGCCGAGGCGGGCGATTTCAGTTTGCCACCGGCATTGCCGGGGACTCGCTGGCATCTAGCGGTCGACACCTCTCGCGAAGCGCCGCAAGATCTGTTCGTTGCGGGCGAGGAACCGGTTTCGGAACATCCAAACATTTTCCACCTGGCCGCCCGATCCAGCGCCATTCTTTTGGCTCGCGCAACGAACGGTCAAAGATGGCAGACGGCATTGACGGAGGCCAAATGAAAAGAGCGCTCCCGAACGGCTTTCCAAAACGGCGATCTCGCAATACGACCCTGACGACTCGCTATGGCAGTTTGGGGGACCATTGCGGTGCGGCTCGATCAACGAATGCCGATAAATCAGGTTGCCAATCCGCCTTCATCAACGGGGCTAGCTAATTGCTGATCTCTGGTAGTGGACCAGTTTGGACGAAACTGGCCCACTACCTGATCTCTTCTTCAATTGCACGATTCATTAGCAACAGCTCATCATAATCAGTTGCAGTCTCAGGCTGGTGCTCGAAAAACGTATCGAGGGCGGTGACTGGAGGCGAGCTTATAGCCTCGATAATAAATGGCAACCGCCGCAAGCACCTATCTATCTAGTATCACGTCTTCAGCGTGGTCCTTTGCTACCTCAAGTGGGTTCAAGTGGTCGTTGAGAATTTCCTCAATTCGTTCGTCTTCTGGTACAGACTTCTCAAGATAGCCCTGTTTTCGCAAAACGTCGTATTGGGCATCGAAAGCGGCTCCCCACAGCGCCGCGAGTTCCGCTACATCAATGGGGTTGGCCGGATTTCTATCGAGTTGCTGCTTGATGGCGACGCCACAATTCGACCACGTACCATTCTTGCAGGTGTCGGCGACGTTGGGATCCAGTTGCAACGGCCCAAGGGGCAATCCGGAGGCCTCGGCTGCCTTTGCAGCAAGTAGCTTGGCCACTCAACCGGGAAGCTCGGCATCTGAAAGCCCGCCATGACTTGGTTGATCTGGTCAGACGTTAGCAAGTGCTGAGCAATCGATAGTTGGTTTTGAAGCCACTCCCTTCCGACGATATTGTTTGCAGGCATTAGGGTTTGCCAGTTCACGTCCGGCACTGACGTCTGAACTAAAGAGGGGTCCCACCCAACCTGCGGATAGTCGCCAATAGAACCCCGAACCAGCACAGCCGAAATTGCGCTATTTGCCGCCCACTTTTGCGACACCGCTCCTCACTCTATCCTTCTTCCTCCGCGCCGCCCTCTCTTTGGCCATGAGGAAATGACAACAACATCCCCCACTTCGCACCGCCGACTCTCCACCTTGCGCCAACCATTTTATCCTCTCGCGACCCCATCGACAGGGGTAGAACCGCGTGACTCAAAGAATTTTTTGTCCCGCCGTGCATTTTTTGCGACGGTTTTCGCCTTAGTAAATAGAGAGGTACTGAAGCTGGGGGTGAGTCGCATCAGGAAGTCGTTGCAAGTGAACCGATAACGCAATAGATGCGGTCGCGATCCCGGTGGGGAGTTCGGAGTGCGGCGGGTCGTCCCGACGAGTCAACAAACATCTGGAAGGAGAAAACCATGAAGATATCCCGAAAGAACTTTGCGCTGTTTTTACTTCTCGTTCTTAGTGGCCTGGCTGCGGCGTTCGGGCAGATCACGCCGCTGGGTGACGCCTATACCGAAAGCGCCACGCCCACCAAGAACAACGGCAGCGCCACTACGCTGGTCGTGGATGGCGCCAAGGACATCACCTACATTCAATTCAATCTGGCCTCCATTCCTGCGGGAGCCACCGTCAGCCAGGCCACGCTGAAGCTCTACGCGGATTCGGTCACCACCGGAGGCAGCTTCAACGTGGACTACGTGACCAGTGCCTGGGCGGAGAACACGATTGATTTCAGCAACGCTCCACCCCTGGGGGCAGCGATTGCTTCGAACGTGAACGTCACCTCGGCCGACAAGAACCAATTCATCCTGATCAACGTCACCTCGGCTTTGCAGGCATGGCTGAACGGGAGCGAGGTAAATAACGGGTTGGCGCTGGTCGCGAACGGCAGTTTCGACGCCACGTTCGACAGCAAGGAGAGCACCAAGACCAGCCACGGGCCGGAGTTGGACGTCGTTTTTGAAGGCAGCGGCGGGGGCACGATTACAGGAGTCTTGACCGCGTCCGGCAGCGGCCTGACCGGCGGCGGCACCAGCGGCACGCTCAACCTGAGCCTGATTGAAAGTTGCTCAAGCGGCCAGACGCTGGAGTGGAACGGCAGCGCCTGGGGTTGCGCCAGCCTCAGCGGTGGCGGGACTATCACCGGCGTAACGGCGGGGACGGACCTGACCGGAGGCGGCACCAGCGGCAACGTCACCCTGAGTCTCGACATAACCAGGGTGCCGCAGTTGGCCACGGCGAACACATTCACCGGAAATCAGACGGTGAACGGGAATGTGAGCGCGACGGGCGTAGTCATCGGCAGCGCCTTTCAAATCGGCAGCTACCTGTTCGGCTTCGGTAACGCGAACAGCTTTAACGCCTTTTTGGGGTTTGGCGGGAACAGCACGATGACCGGGACTTACAATACTGCCGCGGGCGTGGAGGCGCTGCTCTCCGACACCACGGGCTACTACAACACCGCCGCCGGCGCACAGGCGCTCTTCTCGAACACCACAGGGTATGCAAACACAGCCGCCGGCGCAACCGCGCTCAATTCCAACACGACAGGCCTTTACAACACTGGCATTGGCGCCATCGCGCTCGCTGCCAACACCACGGGCAGCGCCAATACCGGGATCGGCGCAGCCGCGCTGCAGTACAACACCACCGGCAACGACAACACCGCGACCGGCGAGAGCGCTCTAGCCTTAAATACGGCGGGTAACTTCAACACAGCTGACGGCGTAGGCGCGCTCTTCTTGAACACGACGGGCGGCAACAATACGGCCGTCGGATTCAACGCTCTGCAGTCAAACCAGACCTCCACCGACAACACCGCGGTAGGTTACAACGCCCTCCTCTATAGCGTCGGCTCGTCGGGCGCTGGTTACAACACGGCGGTGGGCTCCCAGGCCCTCACCGCGAATACAACGGGCTTTGCCAACACCGCTAGCGGTTACCTGGCGCTCTCCGCCAACACTACCGGCGTGGGAAACACAGCCAGCGGCTATTATTCTCTGGTTGAGAACAGCACCGGCAGCGGCAACACTGCTATCGGTGACATTACGCTGGAGACAAACACCACGGGCCTGGCAAACACTGCCCTCGGCTCGAACGCAGGCAGCACGGCGGACTTCTCAAACATCACCGGCTCGAACAATACTTTTCTGGGCTATAACACTGGCCCCAGCACCGGCACGCTTACCAATGCCACGGCCATCGGCGCTTTGAGCCAGGTATGGCAAAGCAACACGCTCGTGCTCGGCGCCACCAACGGCGTGAACGGCGCCACCTCCGATACCAGGGTCGGCATCGCCGACAACACACCGACGAATCTCCTCACCCTCGGCCAGGGACACGGTAAGGCTCTCGCCGACGGCTGGACCACCTACAGCTCGCGCCGCTGGAAGACGAACATCCAGACGCTGCCCGACGCGCTCGCGAAGGTCGAGAAGCTGCGCGGCGTCAGCTACGACCTGAAAGAAAACGGTCAACACGAAATCGGCGTCATTGCCGAAGAAGTGGGCGCCATCGTACCGGAAGTGGTGACCTTCGAAGACAACGGGAAGGACGCGCGCGGCGTGGACTACAGCCGGCTCACGGCGCTGCTGATTGAAGCTGTGAAAACGCAGCAGAAGCAGATTGCGCACCAAAGAAACGCGATCACCGTACTGCGGACGCAATTGAAGCAACGCGCCGCGAAGGACGCAGCTCTGGAAACGCGGCTGGCGAAGCTGGAGAAGGGCAGTGACAAAAGCCGCACGCAGCTGGTGTCGGCCAGGATCGCTCCAGCCGTACCGCAGCGGTAGGGCAGGCGGCGGCATCGGTGGTGGGCGACTTCGAGCCGCCCACTACTCATATTCGCAACTAAGTTCGGCGGCAAGACCAAAACAAGAAATCGGACCAAAAGGAGAGAACTGCTATGCGAGCAAATCGTAAAGGAGAAAATCTTATGACGTGGCAACGGACCAACTCTTTCGTAATTTCATGCGTGCTTCTCAGCCTGATGATGAGTTCATCTGGCCAGGCACAGAGCAAGATCAACTTCCAGCAACCGATGGGCTTGGGGTCACAGCGGGCGGCAGTGAAGCAGAATGCCGGCCTGACCCAGCCTGAAACTTCGTACATCTACACCTTGTTTGATTTTCCCGGCTCGCTGTCTTCGCTCGCATTCGGAACCGGCGTCAGCGGCAAGTCGTCAAAACTCGAAATCGTTGGCTGTTACGGACAGGCCGCCTCGGGCAGTTTTCTCATGCACTATACGGCGGGAAAGACAAAGACGACCGAATCCTATGAGAACATCGCCGTTCCCGGCGCAGCGCAGGGAGCCTTCCAATGCGCGACCGGTGTCAACAAAGCTGGAACCCTCGTCGGCCTATACACAGACGCGAGCGGGAATTATGAGGGATGGGAGTTGATCGGAACCAAGTTCAGTTCGATCAATGTCCCGTTTCAGGGTGCCGTCTCAACCTGGCCCAGCGGCATCAACGATTCCGGCGAGATCGCCGGCGACTGGTTTCAGAGCGACAATTACGCACAAGGGTTCACGCTCATCGGTGGCACCTACACCTCCATTAACTACCCCGGCGCCGAATATACGGATGTTTGGGCCGTGAATAACAAGGGTGACTTAGGCGGGGATTACTTCGATACCCCTAGCGGGGTTAATCACGGAATGACCGACATCGGAGGCGTCTTCACCACCATCGATCCTCCCGGCTCTATCTATACGTTCATCCAGGGGCTGGACGACGACGACAACGCCGTGGGATGGTTCTGCACGACCGACGAATGTACACACGCTGGCGGCAACGGTGTGCAGGGGTTCCTGTACAGCGGTGGGAACTTCACGATCTTCAATTTTCCCGGGGCGGTTTCAACCTATCTCGTGGGAATCAACAACGCTGGCGTTCTTGTAGGTTTTTACTTAGACGCCGCCGGGAATGCCCACGGCTTTCTCGCAACGCCGTAGGCGCCACATCTCGATTTTCGTCGAGAGGCTGAATGGCATGGGCAATGGCAAATGGCCACGCCGTCGCAGATGGCGTGGTCTACGAAGTAACAGGCAGCGGCTTCGCGCCTTAAGGCGCGAAAAACTCTGCACGAGTTGGGGCGGGATGGCGTTCACCCGGAGTAACCCGCCCTTGGTTCGAGAGCGCCGCCGTGCCCAGTGCCGCGTTACTTCACGGCCCCGGTCGCCGCGGCTAACGCGCTCGGCGTCGCGGGCTTCTCCTGAATGCTGGCTAACAGAGTCTTAAAACGGGCATCGCCGTGGAGAGATTTCAAATCACTATCCACTCGCATGTGCGCCGCGTCCCTGTATCCGCTGCGAACGGCTCTGCTCAGATGCTGGATCGCAGCCTCGCGATCGTCTGCGGATGCGGCCACGCAAGCGTAAGCGTACCAAGCACGACCCTGGGCAGTCTTACCGTCCCCGCCTTGCCGGGCGATCAGGTCGTTGAGCAGCTTCTGCGCCTCTTCATAGCGATGCTGGCGGGCCAGCGCGATCCCGAGCGCCTGAACAGTGTCCAGCGTCTCGGCCGACCACGGCCCGACCACACGAAGCTGGACCTCGAGAGTTTTGCGCGCTGCCGTTTCGGCTTGCGCGTACTGACCCTCCAGGTTCAACACCTCGGACAGATAGGTTTCCATTTGTAACGTATTCGGATGTTGCAGGCCGCCCAGCCGCCGCTGTTTGTCGAGGGTTTCCCGCAATAGCTTCTCGCCTTCCTTGAGGCGGCCCTGCTTCGCCAACGTTCGGCCGAGGGCTCCCATGGAGCGCAGGACTTCCGGGTGCTCGGGAGCGAGGGAGCGGCTGCCAGTTTCCACCATCGACCGAAACAACTTCTCCGCTTCCTGGTATTGCCCTTCGTCTTCCAAAGTGCCCGCCAGGTTTTGCTCGGTAACGAGCACTCCATAGCTTCCGGGCCCAGCGACGCGACGGTAGACTTCGAGCGTTCCACGTTCCAGCTTCACCGCTTCCTCGTCGCGGCCCTGGGCAGCGAGGTTGCTCGCGAGCCTCGCCGTCATACCGAGCTCGGTGGGGTGCTCGGGGCCGTAAACGTGAAGGCCGGTTTCGACCGCTTCGCGGAGAAAAGTGTCGGCGGCGTCGTAACGCCCCTCGCGGTAAAACATCCACCCTAGGTTGCTCGCCGCCAAAACCGTCGCCGGAAAGTTCGGTCCCTGGGCGCCACGGCGCAAATCGAGTAGCTCCTTCCCCATCTGCTCCGCTTCCGAATATTGGCCGGCATCCTCCAGGCTTCGACTCAAGTATTGCATCGCGTTCAGCGTATCGGGATGAGTGGGGCCCAGCACACGCCGCCGCGTTTCGAAAACCTCACGCGCCAATTTTGCCGACTCATCGTAGTGCCCCTCCTGATTCAGGCAAGCGGACAGTCTCAGCGTGGAAGCTAGCGTATCTTGATGCTGCGGTCCCAGAACGCGGCGGCGGGCATCAAGCACCTGGCGAGCGAGTTTTTCCTGCTCCGCATATCGATCCTCCATGCCGAGGATATAGACCAGTTCATTCATCGACTGGAGAGTGTCCGGATTCTCCGGCCCGAGCACGCGCTTGCGGATGTCGACCGCGCGCCTCATCAGCGTGTCCGCCTGATGAAACAAGCCCAGTCCGTAGTAGACAACCCCCATCACATGCATCATCTGGGCTTGTGCCGCAGGATCCTTGGCAAGACCGGATTCGATTCCGCTCGAAGCCTTGTCGAGAATCTCCCGCGCGGTCACGCTGTTCCCGCGTGCTTCACTCGGGTCTGACACCTTGAACATCGTTGTCATGAAGCCGGTAATCCGGTTGGCGCGATCACGTTCCTCCCGCGTTTGCCGCAGCTGAATGCCCTGTAGCACAGCGAAAACTCCCAGCAAAACAACGACGGCGGCCCCGGCGCTGAGCGCCAGAACGTGCCGCCGTACATACTTCCCCGACCGGTACCAGATGGTATCCGGTCGAGCCAGAACTGGCTTTCCTTCCAACAGTCGCTGGATGTCGCCCGCGAATTGATCCACCGACCGATAGCGTCTTTGCGGGTCGCTGTGTAGCGCCTTGAGCAGGATCGAATCGACGTCGCCCGACAGTTCGTGCCGAATCTCACTTGGCTTGCGGACCTCTTCCTCGCTGATCGCCTGCACGATCGCGATCGGACTTCGATCGCCGAATTGGTGGGGCGCGACACCGGTCAGCAGTCTGTACAACACGCCTCCGAGCGAATAGACGTCCGTGGCAGTCGTCACCGGCTCTCCGCGAGCCTGTTCCGGGCTGGCATACTCGGGAGTCAGCACGCGAGTCATCGTCTCCGCCGGCATCCCAGGAAGCTCGCTGAGCACTTTCGCAATGCCGAAGTCCAACAATTTGGGAACGCCCTGTGCCGTGACCAAAATATTGTCCGGCTTCAAATCCCTATGAACAATCAGCTTCTGATGGGCAAGGTGCACGGCATCGCAAACCGGCAACAACAGAAGCAAACGGTCTCGCACCGACAGCTTGCGCTCCTTGCAATAGCGATCCATCGGTTGACCGTCAACGTACTCCATGACGAAGTACGGCAAAACACCCTGCGTAAAATCGGCGTCCAGAACGCGGGCAATATTGGGGTGCTCCAGGCTGGCGAGAATGCGGCATTCCTGGCCGATGCGGTCGCCGACCGATTGCAGGTCAAATCCGCTCTGAAGAACTTTTATGGCGACTCTTTGTTGGAATTTTCCGTCCGCTCGCTCCGCCAGATACACCAGGCCCATTCCGCCTCGTCCGATGACGGACAGCACCCGATAAAGGCCGATTCGCTGGCCGGGAGCGAGCACAAGAGTCTGCAACGCCGAGGATGATTCATCGGCAACGGCCCGATGTAGAAATGTCTCAGCGCCTTGATCGTGTGCGAGCAGTTGTTCCAACTCGTTACGCAGATCAGGGGAACAGTGCTGCGACAGAAATTCCTCCCGCTCGGGCCCAGCCAGGCCAACCGCCTGCTCAAACAGCTTTTCCAGGTCGGGGTTCATGCGCTGAGTTCCTTGTGCAGCCAGGCCTGGGTGATCCGCAGTTCCCGGCGCACTTTGTTTACTGGAACGTTCGCGCACATGGAAATCTCTTCCGCGGTCATTCCGCCGAAGAAACGCATTTCGATGAGGCGGGCTTTCTCTTCGTCCTGTCGCGCCAATGCGTTCAGCGCGTCATCAATCCGAATCATTACCGCCGGTTTTTCCAGGCACGCGCTCTGCGCTTCGTCAAGAGTCAACTTCTCCTGGCGGCCCCCGCGTTTTTGCGCATACTTCGTGCGCGCGTGATCGATAAGCACCTGACGCATCACGCGGGCGGCTATGCTCAAGAAATGGACGCGGTCGTGAACATCGGGAGGGGTTTGCTCGGCGAGACGGGCGTACATTTCATGCACAAGCGCAGTCGGTTGCAACGTATGCCCGGCAGGCTCGTCGCGAAGATGTTTTGCCGCAATGCGACGTAACTCGGCGTATACCAAGGGCAGAAGTCGGGCCAGAGCAGCCTTGTCGCCATTGGCATATTCGTGCACCAGCACCGTGATGGGAGTCGAAGCCATTAGGCCTGCCGGGTCGAGATATAGCTTCCGATAACCCACCCCAACACGACGGGGTTCCGGAAATACTGTATCCAAAGGCTGGAACTAGTCAAGCGCGGGAAGTCTGCTTCGAGAACGCCGATACAAAACGGTAGCGTCCTACCTCAATGTGAGCATTCCCAAACGCCAATCACCGTGGCTTACGACGGGGTGATCGAGGCCTACCAGGTGAGTTCCTGCGCTCAGTTGCCGAACACCAACGCAATCGTCTTCAACCCATGGTTCGTCGGCCATGGTTACCCGGACTACAACGCCATCAATCCGCAGTTGTGGCAGGGCACCGTCTACCAGACCGGCGGGTTGTCCTGCAATTTCGGGTTTACCGAATCCCAAGACCCACTCAGTTCCATCCTGTTCTTCTGATCCGCTTGCGGATGCCCCACTCAAGCCTTCTGCTGCATCCTTTGGCTTGAGTGGGTTTCTCGCGACTACCCGGCGCTCCGGAATAGTTCTTTTTTTCATTTCCCGCGCAAAATTTGCCGCCGCATTTCGCCTACCTGAATAGAGGGGATCGCAGATCTCTTCCAGAGGAGGAAGTCCCAATGAAAACACGAACTATGCGGTTCCTGGCTTTGGTTGTCGTCTCATGTTTAGCAGCGCTGGTCGCCGCGCAGGGCGCGGCCACTCTCCCGTCCTCGGGCGCCGTGCCCAACTTGATCAACTACAGCGGCGTGCTGAAAGACGGCTTTGGAAAACCATTGAACTCGGTCACCGGCGTGACTTTTATGATCTACAAAGATGAGCAGGGCGGCGCGCCTCTCTGGCTGGAGACTCGGAACGTAACTCCGGACAAGGCCGGGCGCTACAGCGTGCAACTGGGCTCGATGAACTCGCACGGGCTGCCGGCGGATTTATTCCAGAACGGCGAGGCGCGCTGGCTCGCCGTGCAGATCGCGAACGAAGCCGAACAGCCGCGCACCCTGCTGGTCGCAGTGCCTTACGCGTTAAAGGCGCAGGATGCGGAAACCATCGGCGGTTTGCCGCCCAGCGCGTTTGTGCTGGCCGGGAGCAACTCGGCGTCTGGCGCATCCTCTGGCGTGGCGACGACATCCGCTGCCACAAATCGTGGCGGTCAAGACCATCCACTGGGCACGTCGAATGTGACTACGGCGGGCGGCACGGCGGGTAAACTGCCACTGTTTACCTCAAGTACGGACATTGAAAACTCCATTGTGACGCAGAGCGGGACGAGCGCCATCAGTGTCGCCGGGAACTTCAGCGCGACCGGTTCGGTTGGCGCCGCGAGCTTCAACCTGGGGAGCAACCTGTTCGCGTTCGGCTCCTACGGAAATGAAAACGCATTTCTGGGCTTCGCTGGGAACACAGCAACGACCGCCGTCTATAACACGGCCACTGGCTATCACGCGCTCCTCGACAACACCATCGGTCTCGCTAACACCGCCGCCGGCGCACAAGCGCTCCTCTCCAATACCGGCGGCTCGCTTAATACCGCCAGTGGCTTTAATTCGCTTTCCGCCAACACCGCGGGCAACTACAACACCGCCAGCGGTGCAAACTCGCTCTACGCCAACACGACGGGCAATGGGAACATCGGCATGGGCTACCTCGCCGCGAGAACGGCGGACAACTCCAACATGACGGGCAGCTACAACACATTTTTGGGATACGAAGCGAGCGCCTCGACGGGCACGCTGACCAATGCGACGGCGATCGGTGCGAACGCAGAAGTTGCCGAAAGCAATGCCCTGGTGCTGGGTAGCATTAAGGGTGTGAACGGTGCGACCGCGACTGCAAACGTCGGCATCGGCATAATCGTGCCTGACGCTCAGTTGCACGTTGTTGCGCAGTCGAATACCCGCGCAATCTTCGCGCAAGGGTACAACGCACCTGCTGGCTCCGGCCTAAGCGGCGCAACCGCTATCTATAGCCAGGGAGGGAACGGCGATCCGAACGGCGGCTATACGGGCGGTCACGGAGTCGTTGGAATCGGCGGAAGCAGCACCAGCCCCGATGCGCTTCCCGGATACGGAATATTCGGCGAGGGCGGAATCAACAACAGCGGCCCCGGCGGCACAGGGGTCTCCGGATTCGGTGGGCCCGGCGCACCAGGTAACTGGGACGGAGCGGGCGGAGATTTCGTGGGCGCGGACCAAACCACGCACGGTGATGGAATCGATGCCCAAGCCGGCAGCGGGCTGGCCGGCAACTTTATCGGAAACGTCAGCATCACCGGCAGCATCTCCAAGGGCGGCGGCTCGTTCAAGATTGACCACCCGCTCGACCCGGCGAACAAATATCTTTACCACTCCTTCGTCGAGTCGCCGGACATGATGAACATCTACAACGGCAATGTCGCGCTGGACGCCAACGGCGAGGCTATCATCACTATGCCGGAGTGGTTCAGCGTTCTCAACCGCGACTTCCGCTATCAACTGACGTGCATCGGCGGATTCGCGCCACTCTATATCGCGGAAAAGCTGGCCAATAATCAATTCAAGATTGGCGGCGGCAAGGCCGGGATGGAAGTCTCATGGCAGATCACCGGCATCCGGCAGGATGCGTGGGCCAACGCGCACCGCATCCCAGTGGAGGAAGAAAAGGACGCCAGTGAGCGCGGCTTCTACCTGCATCCGGAACTCTACGGCGCGCCAGCCGAGAAACAAATCGAATGGTCGCGTCATCCGCAGATGATGAAGCAAATCCAGGTGCGCCGGATGCAAATGAAAGAACGGCAGGCGCAACCCGCGCCTTCCAACAAGCACTAAACTGCTCATTGAATCGGACAACACAACGCGATCAGACCAGAAGTCCGGAAGGCAAACAATTGGACGATGGTATCGACGATACCTTGGTATCAGTCGACTGGCAGCCGATCCGCCCAGATGCGGGCTTGGACCTCGCGACGCCTGATGCGATGGTATCGATCAATACCATTGTCCAATAGATTTCCCCTTCCGCCTGTGGCTTAATCCGTCTTGTGCACGGGCCGACACTGCGCTCGCCCTCTAGCCAAATATTTGAAGAAAGGATGGCAAAGACATACCGGAAGCGACCTGGAAACCTCACGAGAAACACGGACGGTTAACGATGCAGAGCGAATTACGCGACAGCGCCTATGCGTTTCCGAAGCAGCGTAAAGAACCACTGACCGACGCACAACATGTGCGTAACGCGGTCGCGCGGTTCGATCAAGTCATCTACGTCTCCGATGCCGACCGTGCTTTGGCGTTCGCGAACATCGAGAAGGCTGCAAACTACTACGACGTCAACTTCACGGAAATGTCATGGCATGACCTGGGCATTCATCCTCAAAAGAATAGAAGCGAGGCTGCCGCCAAAGGCGCTGTGACGCGTGAACGCCGAGCGCAGAGCTAGGAATCCACTGGTTAGAGAGGTGGCCGACTTCGCTCATCTAAGTTTTTGTTAGTGACTGTTTACGCACCGTACAAGGAGATGAAATATGAAAGCGGTTGTTGTCCACCAATATGGCGGTCCTGAAGTGCTCCAGTTTGAGGAATACCCTGATCCGGTGGCGGGTCCCGGCGAAGTACTGGTGCGGGTCGCTGCCACGAGTGTGAATCCGATCGATTACAAACGACGTGCCGGGTTGACGAAAGACTTTTATCCCATCAAGTTTCCGGGACTGATGGGAGTGGACATTGCGGGGACGGTCGTCACGGCTGGGCCCGGAGTGGAAGGCTTTTCCCGAGGCGACCAGGTGTTTGCAATGGCGGCGGACACATACGCTGAACTTTGCGTTGTGAAAGCCGCGATTCTGGCGAAAGTTCCCAAGGGACTCGATTTGATCCAGGCGGCGGCGCTGCCGCTGGTGACGACGACTGGCAACCAGCTCATTTCCGCTACTGGGATCAAAGCGGGCCAGACGGTTCTCGTCGTAGGTGCTGCTGGAAATGTCGGGCGTTCGGCGGTATTCACTGCGAAGCAACGGGGAGCAACCGTGATTGCGGGGGTGCTGAAGAGCCAGATGGATGAAGCGAAGACCATCGGCGCAGATCAGTTGGTCGCAACCGATGACGACAATGCGGTTGCGAATCTTCCGATGCTCGATGTCGTAGCCGATACGGTCAACGGCAAGACTGCTGAAAAATTGATCGCCAAGGTCAAGCCGGGAGGAGTGTTCGCATCGGTTCTCGGGGCACCACGAAATGCCGAGAAGTACCCAACCGTAAAGGTGGTACCGGTGTACTCGACACCTGATGCCAAGACTCTTCAGTTCATGGCCGAAGCCGTCCGAGATGGAAAACTCGTGATCCCGATCAGCCGCAAGCTGCCACTCAGCAAGGCAGCCGAAGCTCAAGCCGCCGCAGAGGAGGGTGGTATCGGGAAGGTCTTGCTGGTGGCTTGACATTATTTTGCGAACCGAGGACACGAGGGGAAAATCGGAAATGAAAAAGGGTCTGCGCGGAATCAACCCCGCTTCGAAACCGAGTGGCGATGGGTGTGCGGAATGCATGGCGTCACCGAAAGGTTGGTGGTTTCATCTCCGACGGTGTGCGGAGTGTGGCCACATCGGATGCTGTGACAGTTCTCCGAGTCAGCACGCATCAAAGCATGCGGCGGCAAATCTGATCATAACCAGCTTTGAGCCGGGTGAGGATTGGTTCTTCGATTACGAGAAGCAGCGGATGATCAAGGGTGTGGAGTTGCTTCCGCCGTATTCGCATCCAAACAATCAGCCCGCTCCTGGACCAGAAGGAAGGGTGCCAGCCACTGGGAATCGCTCCTGAACTAGTACTCTGACCGTGTGATTCTGTAGTCAAATGTGTGCCGAGCTTTCTTGCGAGTGAAGGCCCATTGAATCGGAACTCGATGGCGATTCATGCGGCGGCTCCAAGCCCGAGTTTCGATCCCAGCCCCGCACCGTTCATGATCAACTACATCGTGGACGATATGGATGCTTTGCTCGACCGCTTAAAACAAGAGGGAGTAAAGATTAATCCCAAACGAATGGATGAATCCTACGGTCGCTTTGCCTGGATCTATGACCTGGACGGGAATAAGATTGAGTTCTGGCAGCCGCTGCCCGAAAAGCCCTAACTCTGGCAACAAGCTGGTCGTCGATCGATCAACCCAGTAACTTGCCGGCAAGCCAATAATCGACACTGAACTTTCCCGGACCAGAGCAGATCAGCCAGATAAAGAAGAGCACGTACAGGACCTCCGGAAGGTAGAGGAAATCGTCGAGCCAGCTAAGAGGCGAAAGTCCTTTAGGCAGGGTGGAGAGCGCCTCTGTCATGGTGGCGACAATCATGTCGATCAATAAAGCCACGCCGGCCGGGCTCGAAAGAAACCCCACGGCCACCAGGGATCCGCCAACGAACTCGACACCCGACACGAAATAAGCCATCGGATGGGGAAACGGGATTTTGGCCTTAACAAGCGTCTCGTAAACAGGTTTCGTGCCGCCAGCCACAAACAACTTGTTTGCCCCGGAGATGGCGAAGAACAGCCCGATCGAAACGCGTACCAGCAGGATGGCATATTGTTCCAAATCACCGCTACCGAGCAGCGCAAACTGGACCAGGCGTTTCCAATCCATCTCTCCGACCCCTCCGACCGAGGATGTGCGCTAACCATACCCCGTATCGTGCAAATTCGGCTTCTCTGCTTACGGCGGCCGACCCGTGTTGTATCGTTCGCGCCAATAGGCTGGCTCTAAGTGAAGTTTAAATCCGCATCCCGTCCCGGCGGAACGTTAACCGTACGTGACGTCGGTGCTCTGTCCGACTTCGATGATGTACCCGTCAGGATCGCGGATATAGCAGCGTATCTCGCCGTACTTGGGTATCGGTTCCGTGATGAACTCGGCTCCTCGACTTTTCCATAGTTCATAGCACGCCTGAATATCCGCAACGCGGAAATTCATAAAGCTGTTGATGTGATTCGGGTCGGGGACGCTGAGCGTCACCGTCGGCTTATCCGGGGTCGGCCCGCCCCCAACGTTCAGAATCATCCAGATATTCGCCAGCTGAAGGTACGGAGGCGCGTTGCCGTCACCCATCGTCAGAATGCGGGCGCCAAAGACCTTTTCGTAGTAGCGAGCCGAGCGCTCGATGTCGGTGACGGTGAGAAAATGCGCGATGCTGATCCCCTCCCGCGGGGGCATCTCATAGCTGTTTTGGTCGATTTGTACGCTGCTCATTGACGACTCCAATTTCGATCAACAGTGTTCAACTGCTGATTCTGGTTCTCTCGCATTCATACCTGCTGCCGATTAAACCTGATCGACGAAGCTGCCGGCCCCTGAGATGGTAGAGGGCGGTTGGTCAATGTTGAAGATGCCGCCGAAAGCGACGGGCAGGCTTCTAACGACATTTGTGCCTCTTACCACGAAGGCATAGCCACCGGAAGGCGTGGCCGTACTGGTTTGGAAGAGCACTGTCCGGTGTGCTCCTCCGCATCCAATCGGCTGCGCGCTCTTAGGTCGTCGCGTCGATGATTCGCCTAAGCAATAGTTGAAACTGTGGAGGACTTTCTCCGTGCCAGCCGCGGTCAGCTCGAACACCGTGCCCCCGTAGCGCCGCCCCAGTACGTGGTGCCGTAGAGGTTGCCCTCCGTGTCCATGATCAGACCCGCGTAGGGAAAGCCCCCATCGCCCGCCTGGCTGCCAAAGCTGTAGAGGACCCGGCGAAGCGCATATTTGCCAGCATGTGCGGATCATCGGGGTCGATTCCGATGGCGCCTTTGCCGAGTACGTGGTGATTCCCGAGTCCAACATCTGGAAGCTGGATCCTGCCATCCCGCAGGAATACGCCTCGATTCTCGATCCGCTCGGGAATGCGGTGCATACCGTTCTGGCGGGCGACATTGCCGGGAAGACTGTGGCGATCACTGGCTGCGGCCCCATCGGCCTGTTTTCGATTGCCGTGGCCAGAGCGTGCGGCGCGACCACGGTTTTTGCGATCGAAGTCAACGAGCACCGCCGCAAACTGGCGGTCAGGATGAACGCCGATTACGCGCTCGATCCCACAAAAGACGATGTGCGCGCCGTGGTGGCCGAGCGGACCGATGGCGCCGGGGTTGACGCGGTCCTCGAAATGGCGGGACATCCGGACGCCATTCGCCTCGCTTTCGACATTATTCGGCGCGGCGGACGGATGTCGCTGCTCGGACTGACTTCGAAACCGATTCCGCTGAATTTTTTCATTCGCCGACCAGATTAATCCCCCGAAGTCTTAGTGCTGTATCTGAAGCGCCCCCAATTAGAGCGTCTCAACTCCTGGGTGTTAGCTCGGGGGCGCTTCAGATACAGCGACTTGAAGGAAGCCGCCCTGCGGGACTATGGGATTTGTATCTGG
>PLHW01000021.1 GCA_003139095.1 Acidobacteriaceae bacterium | reverse complement strand
ACCTTTTCGTGATCGAAGCCGCGGAGACCAGGAACGGCCTGGCCTGAAACCGAGTAACCGTAATAGCGGGCATCGCACATTTGATCGGGCGGGACCCTGCAGTGCCAGATCCGTCCCGACTTATTGCGGATAGGATCGAACTGAAATGTCAAAACTGGCTTTGCCAAATCGGTAGGGGAATAGAGAAACAGTTTCACACTCTCGGCATGTTCAGCACACACCGCAAAATTGAAGGCCTGGTCTTCCTCGATCCAGGTAACCCCTAGCGGCAATGGAAGCCCCTCTGTGTGTGCCCACGTGCGACGTTTTTGTGGTGACGCTGAGACGGACGCTGCGTCAGATACGTAGTCGCTGACCGCATTGGATTGGCGTAGTGTGTTTTTCACGTTTTAAGAAGCTAATGACAAGCCGCATCATCCTGGAAGTTACCGCTGGCGAACATTTGGGCCAGAAACTGGCCGCAATGGATGATCTTCTGGGCCTCAGAATCGTTGTTGAGCTGGCTCTCGGACATGCTTAGGTCAGCCGCGCTCAGCGAACTGCGCGCTTTGGCATATCCGTCGGCCCAGGCCTGCACATTGTTAAACTCGTTCTTGAGCAACTCGAGCCCGCGGTAGTCAGAGTCTGTCGATGCTGCCGCCGAGGCTAATGCGACGCTGTCTGCAGCTCGACCCTCAAACGCCATGATCGTGTTTCCCGCCGTGGTATTTCCTACTGGATACCCGTTCTGCACGACCGCCTGCAGGGTTCCACCCCACTCTCTGATCGATGCCATCGCCTCGATCGCCGCCTTTATAAAAGGGCGCGAGAAGCCTGATGTGTGAGCATCGCCGCTCGACGATGAGCCGTCCGGGCGAGGCAGCGTCAGAATAATCCTATTCTTCTCAAAACTCAGCGACCCGTTAGTGATTTGTGCAAGCGCTTGCGCATCCACGAACACGCGCCCCTGGTATCGAATGACACTGGCCTGTCCTTGGTAGCCTTGCACGGACAACGCCTCTGTCTCGCGCTGCGATTGCGCCATTGCCATGGCCACCATCAACAGCCCTGCCCCGAACATCGCCGGCTTATGCTTCATCATTTGCAACATCAACTCGTCCCCGGATCAAAGTGACGCTCAAGGTGGAGCGTTTCTCATTGTTGAGGCAGTTCCGCTACGCTACTTCCCGGCGCGGTGTATTGTGCCTGACCGAGGGGAGGAAGTGTGGACTCGACCTGCAGATCCATCATCAAGTCAACGCGACGGTCCAATTGAAAGAACTTCGCCACCGTAAGAGCAGGAAGCACTTTGTTGAACTTCTTGTAGTACTTCTTCTTCAACTCAGCCAGACGGGATTCGCAGTCCAACATTTGGTCTCCCATCGCTTTGGCCTCGGCGTTGGTCAAGTTCGGGTACTTCTGGGCGTACTGCTTGATGACGGCAGCGCGACGATCATCCACCCTGGATCGTTCGTACTCGTATTGCTGATAGATCGGCCAGAATGCCGCGCCCTCTTTGTCGTTGAAGTTCATTCCTGTTGTGATGAGGCTCGTCCTGTCTGCCTGCATGTTGGCTCTCACTACTGCGATCGTGGAGTCGATGGTGGGCTCCTGATCTTGAGCACGGCCGAAAGGGCAAAACGCGAGCATCGCGAACGTAACTATGAGCAATGCAGAATTCTTCATCATTGACTGAAGCTCCTAAGCCGCTTGTCGTGGTCATTCGCGGGCGCAGCGGCGCAGTGCGCTCGACAAATTTGTGCGAACAGCTCCAAGAAAGTACTGCGGAGCACTTGCACCAGATGATGTAGGCACGCCACTTGCCGAACTCATCTCGAAATCAAATCATGTCTTATGTTGTGCTTCTGCAGTAAACCTGGTGCCGCATGACCATACCGTGCCCAGTAACGGGCAACGCGGACCTCATCTGGTCACGCGTGGGTCGATTCGAAGACCGTTTGTTACCGTGCATTGGAGTATTCGCTGAACCCTATTCGCCGTAGGACGGCTCTACTGCCGGATTTAGCGTCGCTGCTATTGTCTTCGGCGCCTCGGTCCGCTTCATGACGACCATGCACAACGCTCCCACTCCTGCCCAGAAGACGGTGCGTGCGCGGCGGCACAATGCCAGCGTCAATCCTGCGGTGCTCGTAACACCGAACATTTTTGCAATGAGCATATTCCCAGCTTCATAGGTCCCGAAGTTGCCCGGATTTAGCGCGCCCACAAGATTGATCACCTTCGTCAGGCCCTCCACGATGAACGCGCCGCCTATGGTGAACCCTGCTCCCATAAACCGCAGGATGATGTAGACCTCAAGGGCCGCCATCATGTGCCAGATGCCATTGAGGATCAGGGTTGCCCAGAACGCGGCTGGCGCTTCACGATGAAAATAGAGGAGGTTGTGTTCGGCCGAGTCAACGATCGACTGTTTGCCGCTGACCCAGTTGTGCAGCCGCGGCAATCGCCCAATCGCCCGAATTGCGTTTCCCAGTAAGGGCCAGCGGTGTGCAATCGCTACACCTGCCAAGATCACTACTGACGCCAGCACAGCAATGAGCAGAATTGCATACACTCGCCATCGCACAGAAACAGGGCCAAGCATTAGAGTGGCTGAGATTCCCAAAACCGTTACCACTACGGCGCTGAAGCCATGCAGCCCTCCATCAATGGCGCCGGCTGATAGTGCACTCGATACCGGGACTGTGGAACCCAACAGCGATAGGCGCATCCCTTCCCCAACTACCTTTCCAGCTACACCAAGTTGTCCAATGGCGTCGGAGATCAACTGCGCGACGAAGCTGCGGGACCAGGAAAGTCCACCGATATCGCAGGTAAACGCCTGTCTCCAGGCGCACGTCTTGATGAACTGCGAGAACCCTCCCACAATGATGATCAGAGCGAGGCCCCAGCCGACTGCCTGGAGTTGTTTCCACACGACCCCCGGGCCGGTTCGAAACACCAGGTAGCCCAGCAGACCAAGGCCGAGCAGAGCTGCGAGGAATCGGAGAGAGAGCTGCAGGAGAGACTCTAGTTTGGCCGCGGTACCGCTCTGGCGCGCCTGCTTAAGGAGCCCTCTCCATCTCCCCGCCTTCTTCGGTTCGTGCGTCTGCTGGATCCCCATCAGCGCACATTCAATAACTGAGTTACCGGCACCCATGTCGCTCTCCCCATTTTCAATCGATTTACATAGCTGGACATTGAGGAACAGCAGATGGATTGCCAATTGGGATGTCCGCTTAAGAGCGTTAATTTCACTCATTTAGCAGGAGGCGACCTGGATTCGGCATGCACTGCCCTAGGGCAGTGCCTCAATGTGGGCAGAGCCCGAAGGTCGAAGATTGCAGACATTGTGGCACTACAGGAACATACCGTCGGTCTCGATTGGCACATTGCATGCAAACTGTAGAAAGTTCGTGTGCGCACGCAAAGCCCGTCGGTGAAGTAGGGGTGCGCTGCACTTGATCCCAGCTCTCCCCAAGCAGTTACGGGATCAAGTCACCCGCACCTCATCCGACGGTTCTTAGGACGGCAAGAGCGGCGTTTAATTCAGCATGTCACTCGTCGAAGCGGCTCTGAAACCACGGTCGATATTGATGTCCTCGAAACTGCTCACAAACTGCGAGCGGACCTCATTATCATGGGCCTCCATGATTCGGCCCACACCGGAATAATCTCGCACCTGGCTCTTGCCACTACCTATGACGTGGTTTGCCAGGCTTCCAGTCCCGTACTTACAGTTAACTGTTTTTCAGGGTATGACGTTGGACCGCGACCCACCGAATTAACAGCTTCGCCTTTGTCGGAGACCGATATGATCCGCAGCCGCGGATTCTGAGCGAAGTGGTGGACGGGATCGTGACTCGCCGTCGACCAGATGAGTGACCGCTGCGAATAGAAGTCCAATGGAGACTCCTGACATCAGCATGCCGACCATGCTTTCGAGCGGGCCCAGCAGTCGCCACTTTGATGGAAGGACCACATCCCCGTATCCAACGGTCGCATAGCTGCTCGCCGAGAAGTAAAACGCAGATTCCCAGGACGGAAAGCAAAGCGAGCGATAGCAACTCGCCCACAGCAGAATAACGATTCCGTGCAGAACGATGACGGCTACCGTCGTTTGCATGACGAGCGCGGCGCAGCGAAACACCCGCACCTTGTGGGTCTCTCGTGGAATGCTTCTTATCCAAAGAATGAGCGCGGCGGCGCCGCCACACTGCAGACATAGCGTAATCGATACCAGAAGAACGGCGGCACCAGCTTGTTGAAGCAAAATCATTGTTCGAGATCGCTCCTCTCCGTTGAAGACTGGCCGCCGTCCTGGTTTAACTCGTTTTCGATGGGTTTGTAAGCGACGCCGCCTCTTTCGGCACAGGCAGTCAGTCAGCGTGTACGACGTGCACAGGTGCTTCCGACTCTACCGGAGCGGCCGTTTCCCACTTAATCAGCTTCAAGTCCAACACAAAGATGGAGTAGATCACCGGGACAAGCAGCAGCGTCACAAATGTCGCGATAGTAAGACCACCGATCTGGGCGTAGCAGAGAGGCTCCCAGAGGGGTCCTCCGTGAATGGCCAAGGGTATGAGCCCAAGCACAGTCGCACCGACCGTGATCATCACGGGGCGCAATCGCACTATGCCGGCATCGAGCAGAGCTTCTCGTAAAGGCTCCCCTCTCTCGTGCGCTTCTTCGATGAAGTCGAAGAGAACGATGACGTGACTGACGATTACGCCCACCAGGCTGGCGACTCCCAGGAATCCCATGAATCCGAAGGGCTGACCCATAACCACCAGACCCGCCAGCGCTCCTGTCATTCCGTATGGGATTGCGGCGAAAACCAGAAGCGGCTTGACGGCGCTTCGGAACTGCACCACCAACGCAATGTAGATCAGCAGAACGGAGATCGCCATGACCACGCTAAGTTCCTTGAAACCTTTCTGCTGTTCGTCGAATTCGCCTCCGATCTCGAGGAAATAGCCGGGAGGCAGGTTCTTCTGGAACTCCTTGATCTTCGGCAGCAGCGGCGTGAGCACTTGAGACGGTAATACACCTGGGATCGGGAACGCGGATACCGTAACCGTCCGGAATTGATTGCGGCGCTTGATTTTCGATACCGCCATCTCGGTTGTGACGTTCGATACTTGCCTCAGAGGTACGTGCTGATTGCTGGACAAAGAGTAGACGTACGCATTTTGAACGTCAGATAGTCCGGCACGGTCCTCCATCCGCAAACGAACGGCGATGGGGATTTGTTTGTCAGCTTCCCGGTAAGTTGAGACAGGTAATCCACTCTGCGCCGCGGCAGATGAGAGGGCTATATCCAGATTCGTGATGCCGGAAAGATTGGCGCGATCCGGGTCAACCTTCAGCCGGACATTCATGGCAGGTTCACCCCAGTCGTCTCGTACCCGGGTCGCATTTGGTTGGGCGCGAAAGATGGCCTGGAGATCGCCAGAGAGACGGTGCAGAACTTCCATCTCGGGACCTGAAATTCGAATAGAGACGGGAATGCCGACCGGCTTGCCGGTCTCGAGTTGTCGAACATCGACTCGGGCGCCCGGGACCTCGCGGCTCAGCGCCGTCTGCATCGGCCCAACGAAGTGGTTGGTGAAGTGCTTGTCGGAAACCTCGACAAGGATCTGCGCATAGTTGAGCTGTTGTCGCTCGGGATCGACCGAGAACCAAAATCTGGGGCCACCGCCGCCGACAAATGTGGTCAGTGATTTTAGAACATCTTTCTGATGATGTTCGTTTCCAAATCGTTCCGCCTCTTGCCGAATGACAGTTTCTGCTCGCCGTGTCACCGCGTCCGTCGCACCCAGCGGCGCATCGGGCGGAAGCCAGACATCCACGTACGACAGATACGAGAGGTCCTTGGGGAAGAACTGCGGCTTCAGCATGGTGAAAAATAGTCCACCCAACACGAGAACGATCAGCGAGCCCGCGAACGTACCCCAGCGGTGTCTGAGAGCGAAGTTACCTACCCGATAATAGAGCGCCGGGAACCCGTGCTTCCGCCGCTCCGACATGGGCGGCTCGAGACGCTTGGGCGGTTTGATTAGGTAATACGCAATCAACGGAATGAAGGTGAAAGTCACAATGACGGAGGCGACCAACGTGCAGGTCATCACCACCGGCAGGCTGTAGAGGAAGAAGCCTGTATCGCCGGTCAGCATGAGGAAGGGGAGATAGGCGACGATATTCGTGATGGTGGCAAACACAATGGCCTTCGCCAGCTTCGTCGGCCCAATCCAGGACGCGAGTTCGCGCGGGGAACCGGAGCCCAACTCGCGTTTGATCGCATCCCCTGCCACCACAGGCATATCCACTAGCAAGCCAAGCGCGATGATCAAAGTCGCGATCGAAACCTGTTGAATATCAATGTTGAGCACGTGAATGATACCGAAGGTCATCGCGAGCGTCAGAGGAATAGACGCAGCCATCAACATCGCCGCACGCCAGTCCCAGAATCCGACCAGCGCTACGAGAACGACGAGCACAATGGCCTCATAGAGGCTGTCCATCAACAGACTGACGAGTTCCTTCACCTGCCTCGGCTGGTCCGATGTGCGAGCGATAACGAGATCGGGCGGCAGTTGCGGGCGCACAAAAGCAAGCGCCTTGTCGACGGCAGCGCCAAATTTGAAGATCTGCTCGCCCGATCGCATTTGCACGGCCAGGGTGATAGCGCGGTTGCGATGCCAGTTCCCGTCCGCGTCGCGATAGACCATGTAGTTCAAATACCGTGTGGGCGTTTGATATGCGCGCGATATGTCGACAAGATCGCGCAAGTAAAGCGGCGCTCCACTAGGCGACGATGCGAGGAGCAGGTTGCCAATATCTTTCGTGCTTTTGAATTCCGCGGTCGCGTCAACCAGGACATTTCGCGATTGGGTCTGGACGATTCCACCTGGAGCCGTCACATTCCGCGCGGTCAGGACGTCTTTGATCTTCGTGGGCTGCAATTTCAATGCTGCCAGCCGCGCGTCCGAGTACTCCAGATAGATCTCTTCGGGCAAAACGCCCATACGTTGCACCTTTGCTACCTCGGGTACACGTTGCAGCGTGCGCTGGATCAGATCGGTGAAGTCATCAAGCTGCCGATACGAATACCGGTTATTGGCTACTTCTGCGATGCGTTCTTTCGTGGATTGAGGATCGCGAATAATAATGGGACCCCACGCGTCGGGATGAAAGTCGTATTCTTGCAGCCGTTTCTCAATGAACTGCTGACCATACGCGCGGATTTCATCGTCCGACTTCGCTGTCGCAAAGTCGATTCCGGAACAGCTTCCCACGGACAATGAACGAACATCATGCGCGAGCCCATCGCGCTGGGCCTGGGCAGCGAGGATCACAAATGGCCGCTCAATAACCGCCGGTGACACAGATGCCGGGTAACAATAGAGAACGGTGACACGTTTGCTTGTATCTCCCCGGCGCTCTTTCTCAATCGCCTGCCGCACACCGCGAGCGCGCAACGCGATTTCAAGGTCCGGGACCGTCGGGCTGGCGACCGTCAGCATCAGCGCAGCCGTGTCTCCGAAATCGCTAATCCAGGTGATCGGTCCTGCACCGTCAGGAAGGTCCGTGATCTGGTTCAGGCGTTGTCCAATATCCTGAAACTCCTGCTGGGTGTTCTTGATGTTGTCCAGCAGCCTGACTTGCACAACCGAAATATTGTCCTGGGTGGTGGATTCCACACGGTCCACCTTGCTGTTTCCGGTGGCGGCTTGCTCGACCTTGCGCGTGACCAGCTGCTCGACCTTGTCGGCCGAGATACCTGGCCAGGGGGTGATTGCCAGCGCGATGCGCACAGGGATGTCGGGATCCTTCCGCTTGGGCATGTTCATGTACCCGAACACGCCCCAAGCCAGAGTGGCGAACAAGGCGACCCAGGCAATCTGCCGGTTGTTGACAAAGAATCGTGCGATGTTACGACTGTTTTTTGGGTTCTCATCTTTCATTGGAGGACCTCGACAGGCTGCCCATCCTTAAGCAGATTGGCGCCAGTGGTGATGATGCGCTCTCCTGGGGTTAGCCCATTGAGTACGGTTATGTCGGTTCCAGTGACAGAGCCGATTTCCACGCCGTGGAGGCGAGCTACTTCTCCGGCACTTGAGTTTGAGACGACGAAGACGCCATATTTCCCGTCTTTCGCTTGCACGATCGCTGCAAGGGGCACCAGCAGGGCCGACGATTGGCTTTCGCCTTCGGCATGCGCCAGTTCCAAAGAACCGATCATGCCCACCTTAAGCAAGTGATCGCGGTTCGGTATCGCGACTTCGACCTCGAAATTACGCGTAATCGTATCTGCTGCCGATGACATGCGGCTGATTCGCGCATGAAATGTGCGTGTGGGGAACGCGTCGATGGCAACATCAACGGGCTGGCCTACCTTTACGGAACGGACAACCGTATCGGGCACACCAACTATGATCTTTACTCCGTCGGTTTTGGCCAGCGCGAATGCGGGAACGCCAGGTCCGACGAACGCGCCGAGCTCGACGGCTTTCTTCACGATGTCGCCGTCATAGGGCGCAATCAGAGACGTGTCGCGCAGGGCGATTTCGGCCTCGCTCGTCAGGGCCCGAGCGGACTTCAGTTGCTCTTCGCTGGCATCGTATTGCGCGCGAGCCGAATCGAAGTCGGGCTTCGTAATGCTCTGAGTGTCATACAGATGAGTAGCTCGATCGAAGTCGAGCTTGGCTTTTTGTGCGACAGCTTCGGCGGCCGCNNCCTGGTGTACCTTGTCCTCGTATTCAGAAGATCGGATGCGCACGAGTACGGCGCCGCGGCTGACTCGATCGCCTTCCGCTAGGTCGCGCATCCTGCCATCCTGGCCACGCACCTGTTTGAGCGAAATGACGTATCCAGGAATTCTGAATCCCAGGGGAACTTCCGAATCGGGCGTCACTACCGCCGAGAAACGCAAGCCGTCGGCGCTGAAACCCGCTTGCTTCTCAATGGCTTGAGCCTGGACCCCCTGGGGCGGTTGATTGAGTGGCTTATTCGAGCCACAGCCGGCCATGACCAGCGCTAATGCAAGTGTTGCGATTGTCGTTCTCACGTTTATTCCTCTCCCATCGCGCGGCGCAAATCTGCCAGGGAACTCCAATAAGAAGAAAGCGCCTGCTGATACTGAAATGATGTTTCCGAACTTCGAGCCTGAGCTTGCAATAGATCCTTCACCAGCGCTGCTTGTTCTTTGTATTTATTGCTGGTGACGCGGAACTCCTCGGCTGCGGCTTCGTGACCGGTGCGAGTGGCCTTCAGCAACAACGCAGTTTCTTTCCACTTCCGGTATTTCAGCCCAACCTCAACTCCGATTTGCGATGCTGTCTCGTGTGCGCCGTTATGCGCTTGCGCAAGAGTGTTGGATTTTTCGCGCACTCGATTGTGGCGGCGTCCCCAATCGAACGGCTCCCAAGTCAACGCAAAGCCGGCCACACCGACGTTCGTCGGAAGGACTTGCACGTTCTGAACCCCCATATAGCTAACTGCGATACNNTGAGCCTGGCGGATCTCAGGCCGATTCTGTGACGCCTGCTGGCGCGCCTCCTCCAGACTCAGAGTTGTCGTGTCCTCCTCAGGAAGGGAATCAACCCGAAAGGGAGTTTCAAGATCCCGTGCCAAGAGTTGATTCAGGTGCTCGTGTTGTGTCGCGAGTCCGTTCTCGGCGACTGACAAGTCATACTGTGCCTTGGCCAAACGCGCATCGACCTCCAACGCATCTCCCTTGAGCACGGTCTTTTCCCCGAGGTAGCGCAGAGTAACTCGCTGTGCCTCTTCCAGCGTTCGTACTCCTTCCCGTGCTGCATCCACCGCAGCCTGGGTGGCTACAAGCTCAAAATATGCGCTGCGCACCTCGGCCGCGATCTTCTGGCGCTCGGCGCGGACGTCCTCTTTAGCGATGTCGCGCCCAAGTTCTGTCGCATGAATTCCCAGTCCGATTTTGTACTGCTGCGACAGGGGCACATCCACGCCGCCAGTTAAGTAGGCGGTTAACTGTGCTGGCGTGTGAACCTTGGCATTGGTTGAGGGAATGGGCCCAACCCCTGGATACGTCCCGAAAGCACCCTTGGAAAATGTGAAATCAAAGGGCTGCAGTAATTCGCCACCGAGTGCGGCAAATTGGAAGTGTGGCAGCCGCCGGCTGCGAGCCGTGCTCACCTGGAAGTCGTATTTTTCCGCCTCCAGCACGGAGTTCTTCACGAGCCGATTATTCGCGAGTGCAATGGAGACTGCGTCATCAAGCGTAAGAAGCGGGACGTCCTGCGCACTCTGTTGGGCAAACGATCCAAGCGGGGATGCAACAACGAGAATTGCAAGCAGCACTGCGAGATGGTTCGATTTCATAATTTCTTCTACCTGGTACTTTGGCTGAGGCCTGACAGCACTTTGAACTTGAGCGAATCGTGTTGTCGCCCGTGTGCACCAAGATTGCAGGTGCCGTGCCAACCCGGAGTTCCTTGCAAGTTCTTGAATCAGAAGTGCGTGCGCCCAAGAATGCTGAAGAATGCCCATATCCGGTCGATGGGCGATGCCCTCATGCGGGCACTGGCTGCAGTGGCTAGCGTTTAACGAATCGAGAACGATGAGGATCCTGTTCCGAGTGACACTCTGAAGATCAGTTGAGATTCGCAGTCGAGGCATCCGCTGAGGGGCGGTGGATTCAGATAGTCACGTTGCTTCGGATGGTGGGCAACGGGAGAAATCGGGGCCAATATTTGATACCAATTGAGCCCATCATGGTCAGGTCTGCACAGTGAACAGCTTTTCCAAAAGGTTGAAGAGATGAGGAAAACAGAATGCCCGCGAGCACTTCCCATTCAAGCTCGCCGGCATTGCCCGACAGGTGCTCGATGGCTTGTTAGGTGTGCTTGATCATCGGCGGCGAGGACGATGCCCATTTCCGTCCGAATTGCCCGGCACTTGCATGTTCGACTTACGCTTGCCAATAAACGGGAGCTGAAGCCGTTCGCAAACGTCCCGGGAATACGAATTCTCGGCAACGAACTCAGCTCCGAGCCTCTTGACAAACAGAAGCACCTCTTCCCCGATGGCGTCGATAAACATCACGTCCGTAAGATCGACAACCAATTCCAGTTTGCTGTCGCAGCACGTGATGAGCGTGCGGACTTCCTCAGCTCCCCTGCCGGTGAATCGTCCTTCGAGCCGGCAAGTCAAAGTACCGTCTAATTCTTGCGTTTGGACACGTAGCATGATGACCTCTCTACATTCGTTAGCAGCCTCAAATGGCTGGCTAGTTGGATTTGCAGGTTTTGTGCCGAAGTTCGTTAACGCAACTCATTGAGTTTTCGGGATCTTTCGAGCAGGAGACGCCAACGAGAACGGGCAGTGCCAGCATGCGGGCAGGTTCGCGGCAAGCATCAAGCGAGCGAATCGGCTGCCTTGAGGAGTTGGCCCCCGCGATCCGCCGCAGACCGAACGTACGCGCAAGCGAAAGACCGCGAACATCGGAACGGAAAGGAAGTCACTGCGACAACACGACCGGAATATCCGCGTTGCAGAGCATCCTTTTCGACTTGAGGTGGAGCGTGTCAAATGCAACGCAATATGCTCGCTCGACGGCGCTCTGGCTGATCCCGAGGTGCGCGGCAACCTCTCCGCTGGATTCCTTGGCAATGCCGTGCATGACGAGCACGAAGCGACAAAGGACGTCGAGTCGAGCCGGAAGAACGTCGGATTCTTCGATAAGAAGCTGAAGATCTTCCGGTGAAAGTGGCGATCGCTTCTCGTCAACGCGTTCGAATCGCTCGTATGTGGGAGCAAGCTTGGCGATGTCTGCCCCCTGCATTTGGAGCGCACAACGAAGGGTCGCTCGCGCAGCCCAGTGAGCGAGCCATTCATGGAACACAGGTCCTTGGCGCTCTGCGACATTGCAAGCGTCAATGATGCATGCGGGGGCGAGCTTGTCACCAATCAGGAAGCCGGCGAGCCAGTGCAGTGCGTCATGGTAGTCCGCGAAGATCCTGCGGACGTCTTCTACGGTCGCATACCGGTGACTGGGACGGTCCAGGATGTCCGGCCATTTCATCGCCGATCTCCCTCCGAAATACCAAAAGACGTGCAACAACAGTGCCAAAGACAATCTCGGACAAGTTGCTGATTTTATTTCGCTGGGCAGTGGGGCAGCCGTTTGTCAGTGCCCGTATCCGGGCACTGCGGCGATGAATGACCGGGCGGCTCAGGCAGCTATTTCAATATCGGAGAAGTAGGAATGCGGCCGGGGGGATTGCGAGTGGATCGAATTCAAACTGAGGCACTACCGCATCTTCCACTTAGTTGACAATAAGGAGTTTTGGCATGCGGTCCTTGTTCTTGCTGCTGTTCTAGGCGCGCGAATGCTGTCAGGCCGAATAATCAGCGCGAGTGATACTTAGCCTGCGCATCTTGTTCTGCAGCGTAGTTCTCTTAAGTCCGAGGCGCTCTGCCGCTCCACCTTTGCCCGCTATTCTTCCGGACGCTCCTTTCAAAGCGTCGAGGATCGCCTGCCGTTCTGCTTGCTCGAAGGTCGACGCGGAAGCAATAACAGTGCGGCCAGCGGATCGGTTCAGCTCTGCCCGGGGCACATTCAATTCGTCCCCTTGCGTGAGTATCACGCAGCGCTCAATGAAGTTCTCTAGCTCGCGGATATTTCCCGGCCAATCGGCATTCACCAAAGCCTCCATCGCCGGTCTCGGGACAGACCGGATGCGCTTTTGCATGCGGCGGGAGAGGCGCGACACAAAAAAGTGGACCAGGAGCTGAATGTCCTCGCGCCGTTCGCGCAGCGGCGGTATTTCGATCGGAAACACCCTCAACCTGTAAAAAAGGTCTTCTCGAAACTGATTGTTGCGGATCATGCTTTCCAAATCCCGATGTGTGGCCGCAATCAAACGAACATCAACGTGGATGGTCTTTGTACTTCCGAGGCGTTCAAACTCCTGTTCCTGCAGGGCACGCAGGAGTTTCGGCTGCAAATCCATGGTGATGTCGCCGATCTCGTCGAGAAACAGAGTGCCGTGATCCGCCAGCTCAAAGCGGCCTCGCTTCTGGATGAGCGCCCCGGTGAAAGC
>PLHW01000047.1 GCA_003139095.1 Acidobacteriaceae bacterium | reverse complement strand
ACATTTCTATTGTGGTATGACACGCGACGTTTGACAATCTTCCCCGCCTCCACGTAACTTCGACCTTTTGGAGCCATTTGCTGTGGAGGCAGGATGAAGTCTCGTGTAACGCCGATTATTGCCACCTGTTTTCTCGTCTGCTCGTTCGGATTCAGCCAGGATCTGGCTTCCTTCGAGAAGCGCACCACCGTTAAGAAACTCGCCAATGGACTGACCGTGATCGTCTGCGAGCGTCCTGAAGCGCCTGTGTTCTCGTTCTTCACGCACGTCGATGCGGGCTCGGTGCAGGATCCGATGGGCGAAACCGGCCTTGCTCACATGTTCGAGCACATGGCCTTCAAGGGAACCGACAAGATCGGCACGCGCGACTACGCTGGCGAGAAAGTCGCGCTCGCCAAGGTCGAAGAGGCTTATGCCGCGTACATTCGCGAGCGCGACAAACCCGTCAACCGCGACGAGCAGAAGCTCAAGGAACTGGAAAAGGCCTGGAAGGACGCTATTGCCGCGGCCGACAAGTACTCCGCGCCTTATAGCAACGAGTTCGGCCGAATCGTCGAGGAGGAAGGCGGCGAAGGAATGAACGCCTTCACCAACATGGACGAAACCGGTTATCACTACTCGTTTCCGATCAACCGGCTGGAATTGTGGGCCTATCTCGAATCCGAGCGCTTCCTGCATCCTGTGATGCGGCAGTTCTACAAGGAGCGCAATGTCGTCATCGAAGAGCGCCGCATGCGCACCGACAGCAACCCAATCGGCCGTCTGCTCGAGCAATTCACTGAGGAGTCTTTCGCCGCGCATCCCTATCATCGTCCAACCATCGGATGGATTTCGGACCTCAACTCGTTCTCGGCGACCGATGCGCAGCATTTCTTTGACACCTACTACATTCCTTCCAACATGGTTGTTACGGTCGTCGGAGACTTCAAGGCTTCCGAGGCGATGCCGATTATCGAGAAGTACTTCTCGCGCATTCCGTCGCACGCCAAGCCAGACGAGAGAACCACCACCGAACCGCCGCAGAACTCCGAGCGCCGCGTGGTGATGCACGAGCAATCCCAGCCTGTGTATCTGGAAGGCTATCATCGGCCCGATTACCGCAGTCCGGACGATCAAGTTTATGACGCGATTGCGGATCTGATGTCGAACGGACGAACTTCGCGGCTCTATCGCGCGCTGGTGCGCGACAAGCAGATTGCCTCGGATTCCGCGGGTTTCACCGGAATGCCGGGAAACAAATATCCGCATCTGTTCGCCTTCTACGCGTTCCCAATTCCCGGTCATACACCGCAGGAAATGGGCGATGCGATTCATGCCGAGATCGATCGCCTGAAGAAGGAAGACATCACGGACGAAGAGTTGCGCATGATCAAGACCCGCGCCCGCGCGAACCTGATCCGCTCGCTCGGATCGAACGAAGGCCTCGCATTCGCGCTCGGCCTGAATCAGGCGCGCTACGACGATTGGCGCGAGCTGTTCCGCTCCGTCGATCGCATCGAGAAGGTTACGAAGGCCGATGTTCGGCGCGTCGCGAACCAGACGTTTGTACCGGAGAATCGCACGGTGGGGATCATCGAGTTCGCAGGCCCTCCTCCAAACGCCGCGGCTGCTCCGCAAGGAGGTGGACAATGAAACGCGCACTCTTTTTCTCGTCGTCATTCGCCGCCTTGTTAGTTCTTTGCTGCATCTTCTCGAGCCCGCAACTTTCGGCGCAGACAAGTTGGGAGCAGATTCCGATTCCGAAGCTGCCTGCATTCAATCCGCCGCAGCCAAAGCGCATCGAACTTCCGAATGGAATGGTGATCTTTCTTCAGGAGGATCACGAACTGCCGCTCATCGATGGAACGGCTCGTATTCGCGGCGGCGAGCGTGATGTGCCCGCCGGCAAAACCGGACTGATTGGTATTTACCAGGAAGTCTGGCGAACGGGCGGAACGAAGACGCAAACCGGAGATCAACTCGACGATTACCTCGAGCAGCGCGCGGCGAAGGTGGAAACGGGCGGATCCGCGGATTCGACGACGATCAGCTTCTCCTGCCTGAAGGATGACTTCGAAGACGTGTTCCGCGTGTTCGACGATCTGATGATGAATCCCGAGTTCCGCACCGACAAGATTCCTATCGCGCAGAAGGGCGAATACGACGCGATCTCGCGGCGCAACGACGAACCTTCGCAGATCGCGGCGCGCGAGGCTGCGAAGCTCGTCTATGGCGCAAACAATCCTTACGCGCGAGTTCCGGAATACACAACCGTCGCAGCGGTTTCGCGTCAGGATCTCGTCGACTGGCACGCGAACTACGTTCATCCGAACAACATCATTCTCGGAGTAGTCGGCGATTTCGACTCGGCGAAGATGGAAGCGCGGCTGCGTGAGGCGTTCGCATCGTGGACAAAAGGCGGGGCGGCAAAGACTGCGGAGATCAAGCCCGATCCCGCGAAACCCGCATATTACCTGGTGAATAAGACGGATGTGAATCAGAGCAACATTCAACTGCTCGCGCTCGGAACCACGCGCAAGAATCCCGATTACTATGCGATCTCGGTCTTCAACGAAGCGTTCGGCGGAGGATTTTCCTCGCGCCTTTTCGGCGACATTCGCACTGCGAAAGGTCTCGCGTACGCGGTTGGAGGAGGAGTTGGGACCACGTGGGATCACGATGGAATGCTGCGCATGATGGTGATGACGAAAAGCGCGACAACCTTCGAGTCCATCGCGGCGCTCGACGACGAAATCTCCGGGCTCGCGAAAAATCCGATCAATGACGACGAGATCAAGCGCGCGAAGGATGCGATTTTGAATTCGTTCGTCTTTCGTTTCGACTCTCCGGATAAAGTTTTGAATGAGCAAATGTCCTACGAGTTTTACGGTTATCCGCTCGATTTTTTGCAGACTTTCCAGAAGAAAATTTCGGAGGTCACGAAGGCCGACGTGGCGCGCGTGGCGGCAAAATATCTGCACCGCGAGCAGATGGCGCTGCTGATCGTCGGCAACGCCGCCGAATTCGACAAATCACCCGCGTCACTCGGCGACGCGCAAAAGCTCGACGTGACGATCCCCCCACCTCCGCCGGGGGTAATGCCGGAGCAAGGGCCGGGGAATTAGGTCGGTCGTCGGTCGTTGGTCGTTGGTCCTTGGTCGTTAGTCGTTAACAGGCGCAGTAGTTGCTGGCGTCTGTCCTCGCGTGCAGTGTCGGGAATCCGCCCGACCCAGTTTGTCAGGCCATATGCGCCCGGTCTGGAGCGCTCCTACCCCCACCGCGGTATATTAGAATCGGCATTTTGCCGGGATTCTCGCTCTAAAGTGTTCTATCTCAATGACTTATATGCACAATGAGCGCCGCGGCGCTCCCACGCCGGTCTATTTTGCCAAAGAACCAGTGCAGCAGTGGCACGAAGTGTGCTCTGTATCCAAGTGAGTTCCAGCATCTGCTTACGTCAAGGGCCTTCGGCTTTGGCGGCGCTGAGGGGCACAACCAGAACCCAGGACCCGCCGTACGCAAGAAAAGGCGCGAACCGCCTGAAACGCAAGATAGATACTGGCGGAGAACCCGCGCCGGAGTTCTTGAGCGGAGCAGTCCGGTCCGCGGCGAGCAGAAGTTGGTCCGCAGATGCGAACAGAAGCCGAGGGAAAAACCTTTCACACTATGCTAAGAAGTGAAACTTGTGTATCCTCGCTGCAAAGCTCACTTTCCATACTTCCCCAGGTGTCAATCCATTGGAGCGCAGTAGGGTTTCGGTACGGGGCCCGTTCTTGCAAGCGGTTTTAGGAGGATGTAATGTGGCGTAGAACGATTCTGGCACTGCTTTCACTCGCCGTGATAGCCCCGGCGCAGCAATTTAATCATATTGTGATTTTGGTGCAGGAAAATCGGACTCCCGACAACCTGTTCGGCTGGAACCCAAATTTCGAGCCAGGGGTGGACATTCAGACTTGGGGAATGTCGAAGACTAAGAGGATCGACCTTCAGCCAATTCCGTTGACCGAATGTTTCGATCTGCCGCATTCGCATCACACTTTTGTCTCTCAATACGCCAAGGGAGCCATGAACGGCTTCGACGTGAAGCCCATCCTGGGCAAGGACGGATGCGTTCCGCCTCCCTATCCGGAATATCTTTACGTGGACAATTCGGACGGGACGATTCAACCGTATTTCGACATCGCAACCGGCGGCGGATGGGCGAACCGGTTTTTCCAAACCAATCAGGGTCCCAGCTATCCCGCGCATCAGTTCCTCATCTCCGGCACATCGGCCATCGCCGACAGCAGTGACGTGCTGGTGCGAGAGAATCCGTTCGAGGGCTCCCGGGCCGCGGGCTGCGAAGCGCCTGTGGGATCCTGGGTTTGGACCATCGATTCGACCGGGGCGAGCGGCAAAGTGTATCCCTGTTTTACCCGCGATTCTCTTTTCAATACCCTGGACGCGGCGAACCTGAGCTGGATTTATTATTCGCCGAACTCGCAGGTGACGTGGAATGCACCGCAGTCTCTGGAACAGTATTATCAGTCGCCCAACAACGTTCTAAAACCGAAACAGATTTTGACCGACATCGCAAGCTGCAACCTGGCGAACGTCGTGTGGGTCATCCCGTCGAGTTATTTCTCCGATCACCCGGGCGGCTCGAGCACGGGTCCGCAGTGGATCGCCTCGATCATGAACGCCGTGTTCACCAACCCGACGTGCCCGAACGGCGACGAGTACTGGCAGGACACGGCTGTGCTGGTAACGTGGGACGACTGGGGCGGATGGTTTGACCACGTGGTCCCTCCGCCGACTGGCTCCTCGTGCCCCGCGGTTTATTGCACAGGATTCCGGGTGCCGCTGCTGGTCGCGTCCGCCTACACCCCGCCGGGATACGTGTCGAACACCACGCTCGATTTCGGCAGCATTCTGCGCTTTGTGGAAGAGAATTTTTCGCTCCCCTGCCTGGACAGCGGGGAGTGGGCCGACTGCACATCCCCAGGGCTGGCGGAATTCTTTATGGGTTCGAAGGCCAAGCCTCGGCTGATTAAGTCCAAGCCGTTCCCCATGGACACAGACGATACGGGCGATCCGGACACGGACTGAGAGCAGGTCTCAGCAGCATCTCGCTCTTCTTTTGAGTGGATGCGGCGTAACGCGGCGCTGCAAGGCGCCGCCGCCTACGCTGTCACCGAATACTTCTCGACGAGAGCATCCTCTTCAAGCTCCACGTCCCGAGGAGGACCAGGAACGTAGCTCGGGCTGGCGGCGCTTCCCTCGACGGCGCTCTCGATCATCTCTTCGAGCAAATCATCCTCTCGCTCTTCTGATTCCGCTCGCGCTTCCAAATCCGCCTTCCACTCAACTTCTTCTTCCAGGTTCCATGGCCACTCTGTTCTGTCCATCGTGTGCCTCCTGCCGCTTGACTTGCCGAAACGCCTGGGATAATTCGGAGAAATTCTTACGGCTTGAATGATGGAGCTTGTGCGGGCAAAGTCACAGTGACCTGCGTCACATAGCCCGGGACGGCGGCCCGAAACGCTAGCACGCAATAGCTGCTAAGAACTCTTCCTCCAGAAAAGAAAATTCCCGGGTCTCAAAAAACGGCGAGACCCGGGACAACTTAACAACTACCCATAACAATCCCTACTCAATCCCCAGCGTACAATCCGCATTCACATTCTGAATGTAGATCGCATTGTTGCCAATTCGGTCGTCGGTCCAGGCCACAGCCGTCAGGCCCGATGACGCCATGTCAACCGACAGCCCATACTTATCGGCCGGCGCCGACGACACCGCAAACGGCGCGCACGTCGTCGTGCCGTCCCCGGCAAGCAGTTCGCCCTGCATGGTCGACAATCCGTAGCCAGGCGAGTCCACCCACAGCACCAGCGCGCCCGTGCCACTCTGCACATTCTCGACGAAAGTCTGCGTGTCGGTGCCGAGAGGAATCAGCACCAGGCCGGTCGGGCTCCATTGCGCATTGCCCTGCCCGTCGAACTTCTGCCCGTAGACTCCGTTATAAAACTGGTTGCTGTCTTCCTCGGTCCAGAACATGAACGTTTCGCCGGTCGAGGCGCGGTAGGACGCGGAGGGAGAGACGCGAATGTTGTTGGTGTCGGTCGAGCCGGGCGAGCCGTTGTGCGGGAAGGCCTCGCTGCCACCGGCCAGAATATGCTGCGCAAAACACTGCAAGATGGGACTGGCAGTGTACCAGGAAAAAATCGCGCCGCCGCTGCCGTCGGGGATGAAGTACGGGAAGTTGCCAAATTGCAGCGAGCCCTGATCGAAGATTACGACATTACTTTTGCCCCACAATTTTTTGCCGCCGGCCGAAAGCTTGTTGGCCCGCAGTTGCTTGTTGCTGAAAAAGCCGTTTTCCCGCACCCACGAAATAATCACGCTACCGTTGTCGGCGGCGTGCATGTCGGCAAGGAAGTACTGATAGCCGGCCTCGTGAAACACGACGGGGTGCGGCCAGAGGGGATTTCCGTTCGGGTCAAGCCGCTGCACCTTGACATTGGCGGTCTCGCCAAAACCCTCGGTCCACGCCACAACCACATCGCCGTCACTGGTGCCGGCGATTTTCGGATCGTAATGCTGCGTGCCACCGTGGGTAAGCTGCACGCCGTTCGGTCCCCACAGAGGATTGCCGGTCGGGTCCATCTTGGCGGCGGTAATCTGCTGCCTGCTGCCTTCACGCGTGTCGAGAAACGCCAGCAGCGCATTGCCGCTGGTGTCGATATCGAGGCCATAATCCTCGGTCGAACTGTTGCTCAGGTCGGCGACCATGACGCCATCGTGCGGAAATTGTTCGACGCCGGTTGCGCTCAGCAGTTGGTAATACACGTCGTAGCCGACGGGCGGCGGGCTGTTCGGGTCGGCGTCAAACCAGCTCACAAACCACTGATTATTGGGCAGGGGTTTGACTTTGGGTTGAACCTGGTCGTCGCCCAATTTGTCGGCGAGCGGCAGGTTGATGGCTGGATTCGACGACCACTGCGCCCATGCCGCCGGCACAACCGCAAAACACGTGATGACGGTAAGACAAGCGATGAGTACTGGGACTGACACCATTTTGTTCTTCATAGACTTTGACTCCTGGGATCGAGGACGGACTGCCCGCGGACCGACGGCCCGCAAAAAAAGGCAAACGTCGTGAGCCGAAATCGTACTCCGGGCGCGGCCTTTGGTCAATTTAGATAACGTCTTGGGTGACCGAAGAGGCTTTGCGCTGCGCTCTTTGCGAGATCCGGGGCCTCTCACTGCGGCAGCTGATCGGCAGTTGACCCCTCGCTTGACAAATGCCACTTCGACCCATATTATGGGCGAACAAATAGCGAATACACCCTTGGTATTCGTTCATGCCTATGACTTCCCTTCCCTCGCTTCCGTTCATCGCTGACTTCGAGCCCCCGCCCGATTCCGCGCCCAAGCTTATCGGCATTGCGCGCATGGCGGCCGAGGGCGAGTCGGTGCGCGAGGGCCACAATGTCGAATACTTTACGCTCGCATCGCGCTCGCTGCTGAGCCGCATCGTCAGCCAGCGCAATCTTCCCTTCACCTGGGCCATCAATCCCTATCGCGGATGCGAGTTTGCCTGCAAATACTGCTATGCGCGCTACACGCACGAGTTCATCTTTCCGGAGACGCCGAAAGCGGCCTCGGGCGGCTCCGATCTGCCCGCGGGCATCGATTTCGAGCGCAAGATTCTCGTCAAGCAGCGAGCCGCCGACTTGCTGCGGCATGACCTGAAAAAAGTGAAGCCGGGCGAGCAGATTGCAATCGGCACGGCAACCGATCCCTATCAGCCGGCCGAGCGGCGCTTTGAGGTCACGCGCGCGATTCTGGAGGAGCTGGCGCGGCACTCCGGCCTCGAGATCGGTATCGTGACGAAGTCGAACCTGGTGACGCGCGATGCCGAGATTCTGCGGCAGATCGCGGAGCGAAACCGCGTATTCGTGAATGTAACCGTCACTACGGTGGATGTGGAGCTGGCGCGCAAGCTCGAGCCGCGCGCCCCGCGCCCTGATTTGCGCCTGGAGGCGGTGCGGCAACTGAATCTGGCAGGCGTCGATGCGGGCGTGATCTGCGCGCCGGTGCTGCCCGAGATTACCGACCATCCGCGGGATTTGGAGGCGGTGGTGAAGGCGGCACGCCAGGCGGGCGCGAAATATGTCTATGCCAACGCGCTGTTTTTGAAGCCCTGCTCGGCGGCCGTGTTTATGCCGTTTCTCGAAGAGCAGTTTCCGCGACTGGTGGAGGTTTACCGGGCACGCTACCGCGAGCGCGCGTTCTTACCCAAAGGCTATGCGGAGCGCCTCTCGAAGCTGATGGCCGCTCTGCGCCAGAAGTGTGGTTTCACTTCGAAACATGCGCGCAGCAGCGAGCGGGCGCATCCCGCATACGCGGGCGAGCAGATGGGACTGTTTTGAAGGAGCAGGTTGCAAAGTTTCAAGGTTTCAGAGTTTCAAGGGGTCAGGGCCTCGAGACCTTGAAACCTCTGAAACTTTGAAACCTGTTTCGTAAAAACTTTGAAACCTTCGAACCCTTCAAACCCACAGCTCTCCCCGCCCAACCCCTTTATAATTGCCCATCATGGCTGCCCCGCAAGTCTCCCCGCAACCCGGCATCAAGCAAAGGGCCGAGCGCTTCTGGCACCGCGTCAGCGAAGGCATGGAGGTGCGGCAACTCTGGGGGCAGTTTGAAAAAGATGCGCGCTCCAGTTACCGCCTGTACTCGGCGGGACTGAAGGAGAAACAGGAGGGGCAGTCGAAGGGACAACGCGCCTGGTACATGGCGAAGGCGCTGTTCTGGGCGGTGATCGAAAAGCTGTCGCCGGCCCGTCGCGTGCTGGTGCTGCTCGGACTGATTCTGTTGTTTTTCCCAGCCGCCGGATTCACTTACAGCGACCGGGCGGGCGACGTGCACATTTCGGAATTCGATTTCCACGTCTGGGGCGGCCTGCTCATCTTTATTGTGCTCCTGCTGGAACTGGCCGACCGCGTGGTGATGAAGCGTGACCTCGAGATCGCGAAAGATATTCAGTCGTGGCTCTTGCCGGGCGCGCCGCTCCAGATTCCCGGCTACGGAATTGCCTACGCCACCCGGCCCGCAAATACCGTCGCCGGCGACTACTACGATGTGATCCTGCGGCCGGGGCCAAGTCCGGGCGAGGACCGCGTCCTGCTCGTCGTCGCCGATGTGGCCGGCAAAAGCATTCCGGCGGCGATGCTGATGGCGACCTTCCAGGCCAGTCTGCGAACGCTCGCCACCAGCCCCGTGCCGCTGGCGCAGCTCGCCGGTCAACTGAATCAGTATGCGTGTTCGAACAGCCAGGGCGGGGCGCGCTTTACGACGGCGTTTCTGGTCGAGCTGGACCCGGCGACCGGAGCGCTGGCCTATGTGAATGCCGGCCACAACGTGCCGATTTTGCGCCGGAAGCCCGGAGTCATCGAGCGCCCCGAGGTGGGCGGCATTCCGATTGGCGCGTTTGCCGAGGCCGCTTATGAGGCCGGCAAGACGCGACTCGAAAGTGGCGATTGGCTGGTCATCTTCACCGATGGCGTGGTCGAGGCCATCAATAACAGTGGAGAGGAATTTGACGAGCCGCGCCTGGTGCGGGTGATCGATCGCGAAGCGGGATCGGCCCCGGCGGAGATGTTGCGTAGCCTGCTGATGGATCTGGATGTGTTTGTGGGCAATGCGCCTCAGCACGATGACATGACGTGTTTGATCCTGAAGAGAAGCTAGCGTCATTGGGTGATCTGAGTGCCGATTGACCTCGGATTAGAATTTGCGCAAGACCCGCTTTTGAAAAACGTTCTAAAAGAAGGCCTTACAGAGCTGGCTCCAGGCTGTTCGGGCTCAGAGCGAAAGTGGCAAAATTTGTCAATGTGGATTTCTTAAAGTGTCATACTGGGAAACGGGAACAATTACGGAACGTTACTCTCACGTAGAGAGTGATTGAAAACAGGGGCCTTGGCACGGAAGGGCATCTGACTTCGGTCACTTGGGTTTCTGGCCATAAGAGTGCGATATTAACGGCGAGTTGGTTATCCAACCAGATAGTCAAACGGAGACGAGGAAAACATCAATGCGGAAACAAAAGGGCTTCTCACTTATCGAACTGCTGATCGTAGTGGCGATCATTCTGATTATCGCCGCGATCGCGATTCCGAACCTGCTGCGCGCCCGAATTGCGGCCAATGAATCTTCGGCTGTGTCGTCGGTGCGTACGGTTAACACAGCACAGATTACCTACAACTCCACCTATTCCACGGTGGGATATGCGGCCACCATGGGCGCCCTCGGCGGCTCCAGTTGCTCACCGCCCAGCTCCACCGGCGCTTGCCTGATCGATACGCAGCTCGCCGGCGGCAGCAAGAGCGGTTACTCGTTCCAGATTGCCAACACTTCAGGCTCTCCGGTAACGGCGTATAACGTCCTCGCCTCGCCGCTCCAGCCGAACCAGACGGGCGTGCGCTACTTCTGCTCCTTCGCGGATGCGGTTGTGCGCGTGAACCCGACGGCTTCGATCTCGACCTGCGACTACTCGCAGACGCCACTCAACAACAACTAAGCTGAATCAGTCACCGGGGAAGGGTACGACAAGAAGCAGGGGAGCAGTCCCCTGCTTTTCCTTTGTCCCCCGGAGCCCGGAAGGGAGCGACCTAGTCCACGGAGATGGTGATTCAAATGAGGAAACAAACGGGATTCTCGCTGATTGAACTGCTGATCGTGGTGGCGATTATCCTGATCATCGCCGCGATCGCAATTCCAAACCTGCTGCGAGCCCGGATCGCAGCCAACGAATCGTCGGCGGTCTCGTCGGTTCGGACCGTCAACACAGCCCAGATCACTTATAGTTCCACTTATTCGACCGTGGGATACGCCGCCACCATGGGCGCTCTCGGCGGCTCGAGCTGCGCGCCACCCAGTTCGAGCGGCGCTTGCCTGATCGATACGCAGCTCGCCGGCGGCAGCAAGAGCGGCTATTCGTTCCGCATGGCAAATACCTCAGGGACGCCGGTGTCGGCGTATAACGTAATCGCCTCGCCGCTTCAGCCGAACCAGACGGGCGTGCGCTACTTCTGCTCGTTCGCCGATGCGGTTGTGCGCGTGAACCCGACGGCTTCGATCTCGACCTGCGACTACTCGCAGTCGCCACTGAACAACAACTAGCATTCGACGATTTGCCTGAGGCAGGGGAGAAATCCCCTGCCTTTGTTTTTTGGCCGTCGGAGCAATGGCGTCCCACGACCGCCTGCCCGTTGGTCGGAAACGCTGCCCCGTCGCACCCTTTACCTTCGTAACCACGCACCCGCACTTCGGACTCCGCCCGCACGCGCATTGCATATAATTCACTTCATGAACCGGAACGCTGGCACCCACAAGGGCATAGCCCTGCACAAAACGTCATGGCAGCGATAGAAATCCTGGATCTGGAAAAAACCTATCAGGTAGGCTTCTGGCACGCGCGGCCCAAGCTGGCGTTGCGTCCGCTGCGCCTGACCATCGAGGAAGGCGAGGTCTTCGGCTTTCTCGGACCGAATGGCGCGGGCAAAACCACCACTCTCAAGCTGCTCATGGGGCTCGTCTATCCCACCGCGGGGACGGCGCGCATTCTCGGCATGGCGATCGACGATCCACGGGTAAAGGCGCAGATCGGTTTCCTCCCCGAGCAACCATACTTTTACGATTACCTCACGGCGCAAGAGTTGCTCACGTATTATGCGCAGCTCTCGGGCGTTCCAGCGAAAGAGCGCTCACAGCGCGTGACCGGGATACTGGCGCGCTTTGGCCTGACGGACTCGGCGCGGCTGCAATTGCGCAAGTTCTCCAAGGGCATGCTCCAGCGCCTCGGACTGGCGCAGGCGATTCTGCACGATCCAAAAATTGTTTTTCTCGACGAGCCCATGTCCGGCCTCGACCCGATGGGGCGCCGCGAAGTGCGCGAGATGATTCAGCAGATGCGCAACGAAGGCAAGACGGTATTTTTCTCGACCCACATTTTGTCGGACGCCGAAGCGCTCTGTGATCGGGTCGCCATCATCCACCAGGGCGAATTGCGCGGCGTCGGAGCGGTCGCCCACTTAACCTCGCAGGCCCAGCAGGGCCGCGTCGAAATCATTTTTTGCGCGCCCAGCGTGCCCCAGGCGTTGGCCAGCCTCGGCGTCGAGGCGCGCCTCAGCGGTGACATGGTGAACGCCGTGGTCGAAGAAGATAAGCAGGAAGCCGCGCTCGAAATCCTCCGCCGCGAGCGCATCCGGCTCATCTCGCTCACCCCGGTGCGCAGTTCCCTCGAGGAATATTACGTTCAAAAATTGCAGCCGCGCGGCAACGGCAAGGGGGCGGGAGCATGAATTCGCGCATCGGCTATGTTGCCTTTAATACCTTTCGCGAGGCTGTCCGCGACCGCGTTCTCTATAACCTGATCGCGTTTGCCCTGCTGCTTTCTGCGGCCGCGGTGCTCGTAGGCGAAATCTCCATCGACATCGAGCGCCTGGTCGTCGTGAACCTCGGGCTCACCGCCGTTTCGCTCTTCGGCGTCGTGATCGCCATCTTCATGGGCATCGGCCTCGTCTCCAAAGAAATCGAAAAGCGCACGCTCTACACCGTCCTGGCGCGGCCCGTCCGCCGCTGGGAGTTCGTCGTCGGCAAGTTTTTCGGCCTCACCGGCACGCTCGTCGTGAACACATTCTTCATGGCCATCGGCGTTTTCCTCGCCCTGCTCTACGTCGCGCACACCTTTCAAAAAGCCGACCTCTGGGTGCTGCTGGCGCTGTACTTCATCGTGCTCGAATTTCTGATCGTGTGCGCCCTGGCGCTGCTGTTTTCCTCCTTCTCCACGCCGCTCATGTCGGCCGTCTTCACCTTCGCGCTCTTCATCATCGGCAGCCTGGCCGACGATTTGCGCGGCTTCGCGCGCATCACGCACGGCACGGTCGGCGCCTTCGCCACCGCCATCGCCTATCTCGTGCCAAATTTTTCCGCGCTCAACATTATCAACCAGGCGGCGCACGGCTTCGCCGTCCCGGGACGCCTGATCCTCTATGACACGCTCTACGCGCTCCTCTATTCGGCGATGGCCATCTCGGGAGCGGTGCTGATTTTTCAACGGCGGAATTTGAAATGAAGCAAACGCGCGGCGTCAACATAGTGGCGGCGATCGTGCTCGTAGCCTCGCTGGCCGGCGGCGTCACCGTGCTCAACGCCATCGACCGCATGCAAGTGCCCGTGATGACGCAGCAGCTGCTTTATATCCGCTCTCCCAAAGTGTTGCGCCGGCTCAGCCTCGGCTACACCGGCTTGCTGGCCGACATTTATTGGACGCGCGCCGTGCAGTATTTCGGGTTGCAGCACCATCGCGGCTCCGGCGACTTCCGCCTGCTGGCGCCCCTTTTGCAGGTCACCACCGAACTCGATCCCCACATGCTGCCGCCCTACCAGTTTGGCGCGAATTTTCTTGGGCCCAAACCGCCGAATGGCGCCGGCCTCCCCGGCGACGCGCTCGCGCTCTTGAACTATGGGATCGAGCAGAATCCCGACCAGTGGCGCCTGTATTACAACTTAGGATTCTTGTACTACACCGAGTTCAAGGATTACCCCAAGGCCGCCGACGCATTCGAGCGCGGCTCCAAGCTGCCCGTCACCAATAAGTACATGCCCATCCTCGCCGCCCGCATGGCGCAGCAAGGCGGAGAGTTCGAAACTGCGCGCATCTTGTGGTATTCGACGCTCCAGAGCACGAACGAATCGGCGATCCGCGAAAATGCGGTGTACCACCTCAAAGCTCTTCAGGTCGATGAAGAGGTCACGCAACTCGAAGGCGTGGTCGCAAGGTATCGGCAGCAAACCGGTCGCCTGCCCGCCAGCATGAGCGACATCGAGCGCGCCGGATTTATTCACGGCACGCCCATGGATCCCGACGGCCATCCCTACAAGCTGATGCCAGACGGCCGCATTGAAGTGCAGGATCCAAAGGACCTGTATTTCATCACCAAAGGCCTGCCCCCCGGCATGGAATCCCCGCTGCCAAAACCGGGTCCGCCGCCAAAGTCGTAGGTCAGTTGTCAGCTGCCAGTTCCCAGTCGTCAGTTCTCAGCACCACCTAGAATTGTCATTCCGAGCGAAAGCGAGGAATCTGCTCTTTGCTCGCGGCTCGTAGATCGTGGCTCGAAGCTCGAAGCTCGCGGCTCGTAGCTCGTAGCTCGAATCTCGAAGCTCGCGGCTCCTGCTAGCATCGAGACGTGTCCGCCTTCTCCCGGCAATTCCGCTCCTCGCTTGGCGAATGGTGGCGCGAGCGCGCCCGCGCCAATGGCTCGCTGGGCGCCGCTTCCCTGCTCGCGCGCGAACTGTGGGCATTCCTGCGCGACTCCACTCCCGCGCGCCGCCGCTCCCGCTATGGAGACATGGACTACGACTGGGAGCAGCGCGTCAACACCACCAGCGGCGCCGTCGGCTGGCGGACGCGCCTGCTGGGAATTTTTCATTCTCCCTACCAGCCAACCGACCCCGCCGAGTTTCGCGCGATGATGGCCGCGCTGCCCATCGACTTCGGCGAATTCACCTTCGTCGACATCGGCTCCGGCAAAGGCCGCGCCCTCCTGCTCGCCGCCGAGTATCCCTTCCGCAAAATCATTGGCGTCGAGTTGCTCGCGGAGCTGCATCGCGCGGCAGAAGAAAATGTCACGGCGTGGAAGGCGCGATCAGGGTACGCGCACGCGATCGAGCCCCTCTGCATGGACGCGCGCGACTATCTCTTTCCCGACTCGCCGCTCGTCGTCTATCTCTTCAACCCGCTGCCCGATTTCGCGTTGCGGCAAGTGATGCGAAATCTCGAAGCCTCGTGGCAGCGCGCCCCGCGCCCCATCTGGCTCGTCTATCACAATCCGCTGCTGGAATCCGTCGTCGCCGAATCGCCAATCCTGAACAAAGCCGCCGCCACGCCCCACGGTTCCGTCTACCGCACAAACTGACGAGCGAGTTCACGCCACGTGCTTCGGCCCCGCCCCACCGCTCTGCCCCGCTTCGGCGAGCGCGCGCTGATAAGACTTCCATCCCGGGCACCAACCCGTATGCCAGCGCCAGATCCGCGCAATCAGCGATTGTGGTTTTCTCTCCGCCAGCGCCCGCAGCCGACACGTTTCGCAGTGGTGTTTTTTTGTTTCCATCGTCCGTCTCCCTTGAGACCGCATTATCGGCCGCCGCCGCATCTTTCGTCTGTGATGCTGCCCCGGCTGCGCCTAAACCAGATCGGCGATAATGAATCGTGATTCCCGGGGCTCCCGATGAGGCTCGTTGGATTCGGCCGGAGCCGCGCCGTTTGCTGGCCGCGCCCACGCTCGAGCGGTTGGTCCGCACCGCCTTTCCCCGCGCTCACGTCCTCGATGCGCTGCCCCTCAACGATGGTTTCCGGAATGCCAATTTCAAGGTTCAACTGAGCACCGACCAGTTCGTGGTCGTCCGCATCTACGAGCACGACCCGTCACTTTGCCAAAAGGAGGTTGACCTAATCCGCCTTGTCGGCGCCTCGGTCCCCGTCGCCGAGGTGCTTCACGCAGAGCCCGCCGGATTCGAAGACTTTCCACCGTTTGCCGTGATGCGCCTTATCGAAGGCATCAGCTTTCGCGAATTGAAACGCGCTGGCGATTCCGACGCAATTGCCGAAGCCGCATTTTCCGCGGGCGCGACACTCGCCGCAATTGGCCGCTTCAAATTTCCGAGAGCCGGATGGCTCGGTCCCGGGCCAACGGTCGGCGCGCCGTTGCTCGAAGGAGCGGACCCGACGCCGCGCTTTGTCGATCTCTGCCTGGCCTCGGCGAAGTTGCAGCCGCGCATGCCCGCCGACCTGCGCGAGCGCGTTCACGTGCTGCTGTGGTCCTGCGCGGCAGAACTCGCGGAACTGGACAAAGTGGCGAGCCTGGTTCACGGCGACTTCGGCAAACGCAATCTGCTCGTGCGCCGCGATCACGGGCGCTGGTCAGTCGCCGCGGTCCTCGACTGGGAATTCGCCATCGCCGCCTGTCCGCTCGTCGATCTCGGACACTTCTTGCGCTACGAGCGCGAAGCTCGCCCGCTCGTCGAGCCCCATTTCTCCAACGGATATTTCCACGCCGGCGGCACGCTTCCCCCCAACTGGCGGCGTCTGGCGTATCTCGCCGACATGACCGCCTTATGCGAGAGCCTGACCCACGAGCACCTCCCCGACGCAGTCGTTACCGAGTTCGTCGAACTGGTGCGCGCAACCGTCGAGAATCGCGATCCCCGCCAGCCCTGACGGCGGGCTTGGGCAGCGGGCACTCTCATTTCATGCCTCGGCATTTCCTTTCCGGATTGCACAATCGAGCGCCCGCCTCGGAGTAAAATCAGACGCAAGGGGACTTCCGGCAATTGAAAAATGGCACGTGGTGTTGGTTAATGGTTTGGGCGGCGGTATTGCTGTCGTCTGCCCCGGCGAGCAGCCAGCAAAACCCGAGCCCGCAGCGCGCCGGATTGCGGAACGCCAGCGCGGAACTCAGCGCAGAGGCCAGTGCAAAGACTAGCGCCCCGGCAGTCGCCCCTCAGCCCGGTATTCGCGAACTGGCCCGCGCGGTCGACGAGCACTACAACCACCTCCGCAGCCTGGAGGGCGAGTTCACGGAAACCTACCGGGGCAACGGGGCCGAGCGGGTGGAATCGGGAACGCTGTGGCTGAAAAAGCCGCGCAAGATGCGCTGGGAATACCGTTCTCCCAAGGAGAAGTTGTTTGTCAGCGACGGGCAGACTGTGTGGTTTTATGTCCCGGCGGAGCGCCAAGTGAGGCGGACCGATTTTCGCAAGCTCGATGACCTGCGGTCGCCCATCGCGTTCCTGCTTGGCAAAACCAAGCTGGAGAATGAGTTACGGGGAATTTCAAAGGTGGTGGATCAGGCCCCGGAAAACCTCGGCGACACGTTACTGCGCGGCGTTCCCAAGGGCTTGGCCGGAGAGGCGAGCGAGGTGCAGCTGGAAATCTCGCCCTCGAATCAGATTGTCCGGATCGCGCTCATGGAGCCGGACGGGGGCACGACCGAATTCCGCTTCAAGGATTGGAAGGAAAACCCGGAGCTCAGCGACGGCCGCTTCCACTTCGTCCCCCCTCCGGGCGAAGAAGTGGTGGACGGCGCGCTGGAACCGTGAGTTTCCCTGCGGGCAGTAGCGGCATAAAAATGGCGAATTACTTCCGTACCATCGCCGCGCTTCGAGCGGTAAGGGCTTTCGCAACAGGATGTTAGACTTATTAAAACAACTGCATTCTCGCCTGCGAAGTGAGGTTTCAACGGCAGAAATGCCGCTTAACAGAGTAGATAAAAGTGGAGCAAGAACACCGAGAGTGATCGACCCATGGCAGAATTCCTGATCAAGCTAGCCGACGAGCAAGGGCACCTGCGGCAGCAGGTCGAGCACGGCCACTCCGAGGCCGAGGTGCACGACCGCTTCACGCAGCAGGGCTATCTGGTCTATTGGGTTAAGCCGCGCACGCTCCTCAGCGGCGGCACCAAGCAGTTTGGCAAGCGCGGCAAGCTCAAGCAGTCGATTTTCCTCATCTTCAACCAGCAGTTTCTTACGCTCATCAAGGCCGGCCTGCCCATCCTCACCGCGCTCGATCTGCTTATCAAGCGCCAGCGCGACACCGCGCTCCTCCGCCTCCTCGAAAACGTGCGCGAGCGCGTCAAGGGCGGCGAACTCCTCTCTGACGCCTTCGCCGCGCAGCAGATCTTTCCCAAGATGTACACCACCACGCTGATGGCGGGCGAAAAGAGCGGCAACATGGAAGAGGTGCTCGGCCGCTACATCAGCTACCAGCGCATGGTTCAGACCTTCCGCAAGAAACTGTTCGTTTCGCTGGTCTATCCCACGCTGCTGGTCTCGGTCGTCACGGTGATGGTGATCTTCCTCATCACCTATGTCGTGCCAAAGTTCGCCGATCTCTTCAATAATATGGGCGCGCAACTGCCGGCCATCACTGTGTTCATGCTGGCCGTCGGGCTGAACGCGCAAAAGTATGCCTGGGTCGCGGCGCTTGTACTCGGCGTAGGCGGCTTCCTCTTGTGGCGCTGGAAGCAGAGCGACCGCGGCGCCGAAACGATTGACCGCTTCCTGCTTTCCTTGCCGCTGATCGGCGAGATTCGCCTGAAGTATCAAGTCGCAAATTTCTCGCGCATCCTGGCGACGCTTCTCCAGGGCGGCTTGCCGCTCGTCCCCGCCATGGAAACGGCGGGCGCGTCGATCAGCAGCCGGCAGATGCTTAACGGCGTCTCCGCCGCGGCCAACCGCGTGCGTGAAGGCCAGGGCCTGGCGAAAAGCCTGGAAGCGCAAAACCTGTTCCCCGATCTCGCGGTCGAAATGCTCGAGGTCGGCGAGTCGACCGGCGCGCTCCCCGCCATGCTTGCCTCCGTGGCCGAGTTCTACGAAGAGGACGTACAAACGGCGCTGGGCGCGGCCATGGCCTTGATCGAGCCGCTCATCCTGATCGTAATGGCCGTCTTCGTCGGCGGTGTGCTGATTTCTTTATATATGCCGATCTTTACTTTGGGCGCAGGTGTGCATTAGATGCAAAGTTTCAGAGTTTCAAGGTTTCAAAGTTGCAAAGTAGCAACGTTGCAAAGCGGCAAGGTTGCAAGGTTTCAAAGTTGAGAAGGTTTCAAGGTTCAAAATCTTAGGGCGCAATCCGCGCATCGTTGAAACTTTGAAACCTTGAAACCTTGAAACCTGATCTTGAAACTTTGAAACCTGCTTCTAAAGGTAAACTGGACATGGCAATGGCGGACAAAAAGACAGCGGTGGTGAATGGCGGCAAGCTGGTGCCGGAAGCGGCGGCGGCGATTCCCGACGAACTGGAGCGCGCGCGCGACATTGCGCGCCGCTATCGTTGCGAGTTCATCGATCTCAGCGACTTCCAGCTGCACCACGACCTGTTCGAAAAAATTCCCGTCCACCTGATGTTCCGCTACAAATTCGTTCCCCTCGACGAGACGCCCGACGGCCGCCTCGCCATCGCCATCGCCGATCCCAGCCAGCTCATGATGATCGACGAGATCAGCCTGCTGCTCGGCAAGCGCATCGTCACCAAGGTTTCCACCCTCACGCAAATCTCCGACATCCTGCAAAAAACCGAGCAGTCCAAGCGCGTGCTCGAAGACGCGAGTGAAGGTTTTACCCTCGACGTCATCCGCGAGGACGAGGCCGGCAACGACGAAACCATCTCCATCGACAAGCTGACGGCCACCGCCGGCGCGGACATGAGCCCCATCATCCGCCTCGTCGATACCACGCTTTTCACCGCGCTCCAGCGCCGCGCCAGCGACATTCATATCGAGACGCGCGACGACTCCGTCGTCATCAAGTTCCGCATCGACGGCGTGCTCACCAACGCCATGCCGCCCATCGGCAAAGAGCATCATTCGACCATCATCTCGCGCATCAAGGTCATGAGCGAGCTCGACATTTCCGAGCGCCGCGTCCCCCAGGATGGCCGTTTCCGCGTCAAGTACAACGGCCGCGCCATCGACTTCCGTGTCTCCATCATGCCCTCCATCCACGGCGAAGATGCCGTGCTCCGCGTCCTCGACAAAGAGTCGATGAGCGAAAAGTTCAAAAAGCTCACGCTCGACGTCGTCGGGTTTGACGAGGTCGATCTGCGCCGCTTCCGCCGCTACATCAAGGAACCCTACGGCATGGTGCTCGTCACCGGCCCCACCGGCTCGGGCAAAACCACCACCCTCTACGCCGCCGTCAACGAGATCAAGACCGACGAAGACAAGATCATCACCATCGAAGACCCGGTCGAATACCAGCTTCGCGGCATCACCCAGATTCCGGTCAACGAAAAAAAGGGTTTGACCTTCGCCCGCGGTTTGCGCTCCATCCTCCGCCACGACCCGGACAAGATCATGGTCGGCGAAATCCGCGACACCGAAACCGCCCAGATCGCCATCCAGTCGGCCCTCACCGGCCACCTCGTCTTCACCACCGTCCACGCCAACAACGTGGTCGATGTACTCGGCCGCTTCCTGAACATGGGCGTCGAGCCTTACAACTTCGTTTCCGCGCTCAACTGTATTCTGGCGCAGCGCCTGGTGCGCATCATCTGCGATTCCTGCCGCACCGCCGTGCATTATCCGACCGAGGTGCTCGAATCGAGCGGCCTCGATCCCGCGCAATGGTCCGATGTTCCGCTCTATGAAGGTCAGGGCTGCATCGAGTGCGCGGGCACCGGCTTCCACGGCCGCACCGCCATTCACGAGCTGCTGGATTTGACCGACCGCATTCGCGAGCTGATTCTTGAAAAGAAGCCCACTTCGGAAATTCGCCGCGCCGCCCGCGAAGAGGGGATGCGCTTCCTGCGCGAGTCGGCGCTCGACAAGGTGCGGTCCGGCCAGACCACGCTCAAGGAAATCAACAAGGTCACGTTCATTGAGACAATGCGCTAGCCGTTGGCACATGCACCGGAGTACAGTCCCGCATCTGCCGAGGTAACTAGGGTCCCTCTTGAGCCGGAGATATGATTGAAGTTAGGTGTGAATTTTTGGATTTGAATTTTCCAGTGTGAGTTTTACGGAAACGATAATGGCATCCTCCTTGCACAATCGCCGCCCCGGCCTGGCTTGCGAAATCGCGGCCGACCGCGTGCTTGCGGCCCGCGCCTCCGATCGCGGCCGCGTGGTCGAAATGTCCTCGGCCCGCGAACTCGCCCCCGGCATGGTCGTTCCCGACCTGATGGAACCCAACCTGCGCGATGGCGCAGCCCTCCGCCAGGCCATCGAAAGCGCCCTCGGTAGCGTTGCCGGGCGTTCCCGCGATGTCATCGCAATTCTGCCCGACATGTCCGTGCGCATCGTCCTGCTCGATTTCGAAACGCTTCCCTCCAAGGCCGACGAAGCGGCCGCGGTGGTTCGCTTCCGCTTGAAAAAATCGCTGCCCTTCGATCCCGACGAGGCGCGCATCTCCTATCATGCGCAGTCCACTCCCAAAGGCGCGCAGGTCGTCGCCGCCGTCGTTCTGAACAAGGTTCTGGAAGAGTACGAGTCGGCGTTTCGCGACGTGGGCTACAGCCCGGGCGTCGTCATGCCCTCGATGCTGGCCGCGCTCGGAGCGGCCGACGCCGAGCGCCCCACGCTGGTCGTCAAAGTGGATGCGCGCACCATCGGCATCGCCATCATGGATCAGGAACACCTGCTCCTCATCCGCACGCTCGAAAATACGCGCGGCGTGACCATCACCGGAGACCAGCTCGCCGAAGAGGTTTACCCGTCGGTCGTCTTCTTTCAGGATACCTACAACCTCAACATCGAACGCATTTACGTTTCGGGTCTCGCGGAAACAACGGCCGCGGCAACGGCGCTCAAGAGCCAGTCGGGCGCGCAGGTGGAGGACCTGGTCACGTCTTCGCAAATCGGGGCAACCACCGGAACCGTGCCGCGCTGGCGCATGGCGGGCGTGGTAGGCGCCCTGATTTCGTAAGATGATTTTGTAAGGCGCGTTTTGTAGTTTCGATTTTGTTACGGCAATTTCGTACACTGATTTTTGTAGCTGGATTTTTTCATTATGCGGCTCGGCATCAATCTCGCAACCCGCCCCTACGAGGATCCCCGCCAATTCTGGGCGCGGTGGGGAATGGGCATCGGCATACTGGCGCTCCTGACGCTGGTGCTCATCGGCTCGACCCTGCGCAGTTGGTCCAACGCAGGACGCGATCGCCAGTACATTGCCGAACTCCAGCAGAGGATCGCCACCCGCGACCAGGAACGAGCCGACGCGCAGGCCTTTCTCGACCTGGCCGCAAACCGTAGCACCCGCGATCAGTCGCAGTTTTTGAACTCCCTGATCCACCGCAAGGCGTTTTCCTGGACGCGCGTCTTCGAGGACCTCGAGCAGGTGATGCCGCCGAACCTGCACGTCATTTCGCTCCGTCCCGATTTCAACGAGCAGAACGAAATGCAATTGGACATGCGCGTCGCCGGAGTCAACCGGGACGCGGCCGTCGAACTCGTGCACCGCATGGAGGGATCGAAGCACTTTCTGGGCGCACAACTCGTCCAGGAAACGGGCCCGAACGAGAATGGCGGCGGGGTGATCGCCACCGTGGTCGCCAATTACATTCCCGACGGAACTCCCGATGCCGCTGCTCCGGCCGCGGCTTCTTCCACGACGGCGCCGGCCGCAACTCCTCCGGTCACGACCTCTCAAGTCACAACTTCTTCAATGCCCAGGAGCCCGGAGCGGGAGCGCAAAATAATAATGAAGAGCGGGAGTGCAAAATAATGCCGGACCTCGGAAAAACGCGGCGCAACCTGAAAATTGCGGTAGCGGTGATGGTGGTCGCCGATGCGATCGCCGGAGCGGTCCTGCTCTCGCCGCTCGTCGGCTCGGCCGAGTCGCGCCGCACCGAAATCCGCCTGCTCTCCGCCGAACTTCAGCGCAAGACGCAGGACGCCAAGCCGCTCGAGGGCATGGACAAGAAAATCGTTCTCGCCAAGGGCCAGATTGGCGATTTTTACAAAATCCGATTTGCCGAAAAAGATTCCGAACTCGCGACCGAACTCGGCAAACTGGCCGCCGAGAACGGCATTCACATTCAGCAGGCGAAATACCACGAAGAGGATGCCGAGACTTCCGGCATTGTGCCGGTGCAGATCGAGGGCAGCTTTTCCGGCGACTACCTCCAGCTCGTCCGCTTCATCAATTCGCTGGAGCGTTCCAAGATGTTCTTTACGGTTGACAGCGTGGATCTGGCCGGCGAAGGCGCCGGACCCGTGCGCCTGCAAATCGGCCTGCACAGCTTTTTGCGCGGGGTTTGAGTGAGGCAGTTGCAGTGAAAGCCGGTTGGAGTGAAACGAGGGAGTTGAGTGAAACTCGGTACCGAAAATAAAACGAAAGTCATCGCCCTGGCGGTGCTCGGCTCGATCGCGGTGCTGACGCTGGTCTTTGAATTCTGGCCCACCTCCTCGACCACGGGCGTCCATACGGCAACGACCGCGCCCGCCGCCGCCAAGCCCGCGATGCGCCGCACCGCCTCGGGCAAACTCGTGCCCGTCGGCGAGCCCCGCCTCGATCCCACCCTCGACCTCGGCCTTCTAAAGCAGAGTGAAGAGATCAAGTACGAAGGCAACGGACGAAATATCTTCGTCGCCGGGTCGGTTGCGACCATCGAAAAGCCGAAGAAAAACGGGACCGACGATGAGGACGAAGAAGACGCCGGAATCCGTAAACCGCCTCCCATCCCGCCGCCTCCGCCCATCACCCTCAAGTTTTTTGGCTTTGCCAGCGGGCCAGGCGAGCCGAAAAAAATCTTTCTCTCGCAAGGGGAAGACGTTTTCATCGCCGCCGAAGGCGAGATCGTCGACCGCCGTTACCGCGTCCTCCGCATCTCGCCCAACTCCGTCGAGATGGAAGACGTCCTCAACAACAACCGCCAGAGCATCCCCCTGACCCAGGGATGATTTGTATTGGGCGATTTGTAATTGGTGATTTGTAATTGGAAATCGGCCGAAATTCAGCTTCAGACTTCTACTTCCGGATTTGTAATTGGGGTTGAAAAGACGAGTGAAAGTCATGCGAGAAAGTCTAAGATCGAGCCAATTACAAATCACAAGTCGCAAATTGCAAATCCGCCAGTCCGGCTACATGCTCATCACGCTCATGCTGATGATCGCGCTGGCCGCCATGGCGCTGCTCGCCGTCCTCCCCGATATGCTCCAGCAGCTCAAGCGCGATCGCGAAGAAGAGATGTGCCACCGCGGCACCGCCTACATCCGCGCCATCCAGCATTTCTACAAGAAATTTGGCCGCTATCCCACGCGCATCGAAGAGCTGGAAGAAACCAACAAGATGCGCTTCCTCCGCCACCGCTACACCGACCCGGTCAATCGCGATCCCGCCACCGGCAAAGAACGCGAGTTCAAACTCCTCCACATGCAGGATGTCAGCCTGAACAACGGCCCCGTGCTCGGCGGAGTTCCCGGACTTGCCGGTATGCAAGGACAAGCCGGCGGACTTCTCGGTCAGCAGGGCGGCATCAACGGGCCCAACGGTTTGCAGGGAGCCCTCGGACAATTGCAGCAAGGAGGTTTGCCATCCGGCCTGCCGCAACCCGGCGCCGCCCCGCAGCAAAATGCCGACGAGGATGAACCGGGCGCGCAAGCGGGAAGCGGCGCCAGCACCGGCGGTTCGAACTCTGCCTCGGGAAACGCCCCCGGCGGAACTCCCAACTCATCCACCGGTCCCGGCGCTTTCGGCGCCACCCAGGGAACCGGCACGGGTTTGAACGGCACGGTGTTTGGAGGCGGCCCGATCCTTGGCGTTGCCAGCCTCAGCAAAGCCAAAACCATCCGCGAGTTCAACAAGAAAAATCACTACAACGAGTGGCTCTTCATCTACGATCCCACCTCCGATCGCGGCGGCCTTCTCGTCGGCCCGTGGGAAACTCCTCAAGTCAAGAACATCGGCGGCGCCACCCCCGCCAGCCAGTTGACCCAGGGCACGCAACAACCCGGCGGCTTCGGCTCGCCCATCGGCGGCTCCCAATTCGGCGGCTCGCAATTCGGACAGCAGCAAAGCCCGCAACAGCCTCCGCAAAATCCCACGCAGGGCCCCGACCAGCCATAGCCACCGCGCCCGCCGCACGGTTCAGACCTTTGACTTCCTCCGTCTACCCCGTGGTCCGGTTTAGGCAAGAGTCTTCGGATCGACAACGACAATCTCGGTATAGCGCGTGAAATCCTTCATGTTGAATGTCAGGAGGTGGCTAACTCCATGGACCATCATCGCAGCTACCAGCCTCGCGTCGTGAGTGTTCTTGCCTGAAACGCGGTATGCGGAGACCAGACGCCGCCACTCTTGTAACACCGGCAGTTCCGGCAGCAAAACGAAAAGCCGCGTGAGCGTGCCGACCTCTGCTGCGGCCTGCTCGGTCGTGAATCCGAGGCCATTCTCATCCACGGGGCGCGTGACCGCCGCCCAGAACTCGACCAGGTTCTGCGTTGTAAGATTCAGCACCTCATCCCTTTTACGGAGCGTATTCAGCGCCCGTTCGGCGAATGGGCTATGCGGATGGTGGGGCTGCAAAAGACGCAACAGGATATTTGTATCCAGGAGAACAGCCATTTAGAGGCCGCGCGTTCCGTACATGGAATCCCTGCTGATTGCGTCATCCGGGAGCAAGGGGGTCGAAGATGAGTGGCCCTGAACCCAGCCATGCAACTCCCGTGACCATTGTTCAGCATCCAATTCCGTCCCGGAGACAAGCCGCGCCTCCAATCGTTGCCGGATGGTCTCAAGCCCAACATTCAGAACGTCCTCTGCGCCACGGATGACGCCTGCCTGAATTGCCTGCCCGATTACCCGCTCCTGCTCTGGACTGAGATGAATGGTCATGACGTGTTGCGTCCCTGTTTTCCGCCTGTTCCTAACGATAGAGCGTCCGTCCGCCGGAGTCAACGCACAAGCGGCCACGCCTGCCCCCACCAGAAGCCAATCGCTGCATTCACCGGCAAATGCGGGTAATCCGCACCTTGGCCAGTGCTGGCGTTCCTGAATCGGAAGCGTGGGGTTGAACTCCGCACGCCCACAAAACCAAAGCCCCGCGCGCGGCGGGGCTTGGCCTGAACACAAATTATCTTCGGCGCCAAATCAACCTACACGTTGAACGACGATCCGCAACCGCAGGTGCTCTTCACGTTCGGATTTTCGAACTTGAAGCCTGCGCCTTCCAGCGTCTCCACGTAATCGACCTGCGCGCCGCCCAAATACATCAGCGACGTCGCGTCCACGTATACCTTCAGCCCGTCAAAGTCGAACACCTTATCCATCATTCCCGCGCCCGTTTCAAAGGCCATGGAATATTGAAAGCCGGAGCATCCGCCTCCGACCACCGACAGTCGCAATCCCGTCGGCACAGGGTTCTGCGACGCCATAATTTCCTTCACTTTGGCGACGGCGCCAGGCGTCAGGACGGGGCCTGCGGTTTTGGGCTGAATTCCGGGTGTGGTGATGGTTGCCATCTCTTGAATCTCCTTGGTCATTATTATAACAAACGCGTCCAAACCTCCGCCCCAAATCCTTCCGGGGCAGGCTCTTCTACTAATTTATAGATGCCGGCCGTTCGCCGAGGTCGCTAGGTTTTGACAATAGGTCTATAATCGTCCGCAGTTGGGGCCGCACCAAACCTGCCGGCGAATTGTGGACCAGGACTGGCAAGTTTGGGGAAGGCTCGATTTCAGCGCCGAGGTGGCGTATGTCTCCTATGTACATGCTGCTGGTTGCTTGGGGTATCCTGACGACGGTCTTGATCGTCCTGCTGATCTACAAGAGCACCCTCACCATGCATGAGGACGATTCCATTTACCTCAACGAAACCGAATCGCAGCTCCAGAAAGACCAAACCGAAGTTCTCGCCAAGATGCGCAAGATCACGCCCATCGTGAAGGTGCTCGGCGCCCTCTCCGGTCTCATGATTCTGGTCATCGCCGGTCTGTTCATCTACCAGGGCCTCAACATAGCCACCACCCCGCAGTAAATTTCTCTGCTGCGCAACCACAAAAACCTGCTGCCCGTGGCGCGATGACATCGCCCACAGCGGCAGGCTTCCTTGTCGCCCGAAATTCGCCCGAATACGCCTGCGCGCAATTCCCGCCCTACGCCGCCTTCGCCTGCATCCCCTTAATGTCGTCCAGCAGCACTTTTTCGTGCCCCTCCGGATTCACCTTCTCATACACCTTCCGGATGATCCCCTGCGGATCGACCACGAAGCTGGTCCGTTCCCAAAACTTCATTCCCTTCCATTCCGCCTGCCCGATCCCCAACTCCTTCATCAGCTTCGCATCCGTATCGGAAAGCAGATCGATCTTAAACGCAAATTTGTGGTGAAAATTTTTGTGCGACGTCACGTCGTCCGCGCTCACCCCCACCACGTGGATTCCCTCGGCGTCAAAGTCGGCCTTGGTCGCGGTAAATGACCGCCCCTGAATCGTGCAGCCCGGCGTGTCGTCTTTCGGGTAAAAGTAAATTACCAGCCAGTGGCCCGCAAAGTCGTCGAGCGTGGTCGTCTTGCCGTCCTGGTTGGGCAGCGAGAAATCCGGAAAATGGTCTCCGGCAGAGAGCATAGAAATTCCTTTCGACTTGAAGATGGATGTTGACTGAACAATTATGGACCCGGCGCTTACGCCGCCGGCGTCATCTTCTTCATCCGCTCTTGCATCTCCTGCGGCGAAACGTCTTCCACATGCGTCGCCACGCCCCAGAAATGCCCAAACGGATCCTGAATAAAGCCCGAGCGGTCGCCGTAGAACTGGTCCTGCACCGGCTTGATGCTCTTCCCGCCCTCGGCCAGCGCCTTCTCCACCACGCGGTCCACGTCCGGCACGTACAACAGCAAACTCACCGGGCTGTTCCCGATCGTCGTCGCGCTGGTCGCTCCCATCTGCGGATTTTCGTCCGCCAGCATGATGACCGAGTCGCCAATCTTCAGTTCGGCGTGCCCGATCCTGCCATCGGGCCCCGGCATGCGCATGATCTCAGTCGCGCCAAATACTTTCTTGTAGTACTCAATGGCCTGCGCCGCCCCTTTAATAACCAGGTAGGGAGTGATCGAATTGTAGCCTTTCGGAATCGGCGAAACGTTGCTCATATTTTTTCTCCTCCAGGGGGAAGTAACGGTTTGAAGGTTCAAGGTCTAAAACATTCAAGGTTTTAAACCTCAAGATTAGATGCCAAGGTTAAAATGCCAAAGATCAACGATGTGCAATCAAACGATCAGGCCGACGGTCCGCGTGCGAACCGCGCGCGCTCATCGGACCCCACGTCCGCCGAGCGATTCACTTATCTCATCACAAACCGGCAAAAGCCTCAAGTCCGCGACGCTCGAGCCGCCCTCTCCAATTTGACATCCAACCCTGCGCCAATCAAAACTACATCATGCCCGAAACCGCTCAGCAATACACCCAACGCATCCTCGCCCACTCCGCCGGCAAAGATCCCCTAAAACTCCAATCCGCCACGCCCAAAACGCTGGCCCGCCTCATCAAGAACCTCAGCCCCGCCCAGCTCCGCAAAAAGCCCGCGCCCGGCAAATGGTCCATCGCCGAAATCCTCGCCCATCTCGCCGATGTCGAAATCGTCGTCGGCTGGCGCATCCGCTCCATCCTCGGCGCGCCCGGAACCGCCGTGCAGGCCTACGATCAGAACGCCTGGGTCACTTCCGGCCATTACGAAAAACGCAATCCGCGCCTCTGCCTCGAGCAAATGCGCGTCCTCCGTCAAGCCAACCTCGCGCTCTACAAAACGCTCACGCCGGCGCAATGGAAGCACTCCGGCACCCACTCCGAACGCGGCGAAGAAAGCGTAGAACACATCGTCAAGATGGTCGCCGGCCACGACCTCAACCACATCCAGCAAATCGAGCGCATCCTCAAACCGCAGCCAACCGAAGGCCGCGCCCCGAAGAAGTAGAATCTCTCCGATTTCCTCGCCGCCTCCCCGCTCCGCGGCTCCGGAATCAAAATCGAACGCCTACCGGTCCGCCTGCGTAAGGCTCGGCCCTAACCTCACTGCCCCGCCTTCCCTGCCCCCTCCAACTCGTGCGCCCGCGCCAGCAACTTCTTGATCTTCCCCTCCGTCGACGCATCTCCAATATGTTCATCCTGCAGCACGCCATCGGCGTCAATCGTGAACGTGTGCGGAATCGCATTCACGCCGAACAGTTGCGAAACCGGCCCCTTGAATCCTCCATCGCGATATTGCGGCCACGTCATCTCATTTTGCGCGATGAACTTCTTCCACTTCTGCTCGTCACTGTCCAGGCTGATGCTCAACACCACCAGCGGCTGCCCCTCAAATTTCTTCGCCAGCTCCCGCATGTGCGGCAGCGCCTCGCGACACGAGGGACACCACGTCGCCCAAAAATCAATCAGCACCACCTTGCCGCTCAGGTCATCCAGCGCCACCCGCTTCCCTTCCAGCGTGGTCACCGCAAACGCCGGAGCCATCCGCGCCCGCGCCAGTTCCGGCTGCGCAATGTAGCGCAACGCCCGCTGCCGGTCCACATCCTCCGCCGGCCGCAACTTCACGAACTGCTCAAACCGCGCCTTCGCCGCCTCATCCTGATTCAGGTGCGCCAGCGTCAGCCCATCGCTGAACATCGCATCGGGAAAGTTTGCATACGATCCGAGAGCCTTGCTGAATTCATCGTGCGCCCGCCCGTAGACCTCTTCTTTCTTTTTTTCTCGGCCTTCGTTGAGCAGCACCCGCCCAAACTGATAGTGAGCGATGGCCACCTCCCGTTCCCCATGCGCCTCCGCCACTAACTCGCCCGCCGCCGTCTCCGCAACCTTCCAGTCCCCCATCTCCGTCCCGAGCTTGATCATCTTGTTTTGACAGGCGGCGCAGTGACCGTCGTCCTGTTTGTCGGCCTTCTTGTAGCCGTCCAGCGCCGACAGTTTCTCGTGCTTCTTTTCGTATTCCTGCGCCTCCCGAAACGTCTTCTGCGCCTTCTCGTTCGTTGGCCCCTCGGACCCCTGCGCAAAAACCAATGACGGCAGACAAAGTAAGAGAGTTACTAAGACGAAGCGGTAAAACATTATGATCTCCTCGCACGCAGACGATTCTAGCTCCTAACGCTTCGCGTAAACAGTGGATTTTGATCCCCCTGCGAAAGTCATCTTGATCCTGCAAGAATGCGATTTTGATCCGTTTTGAATTTCTTGGGGGGCTGGCCCACCCTTTCTTTCCTGCACTACCTTTGCTGAGGCTGCCCCACCCTTGCGTTCTTGGCAAGGGTGGGAATTCTGCGCCGGCCCATCATGCCACCGGCACACCCCTCCATTTCAATCGGACCGGGTGTTGTTCGTTGACGAGCACTGGACCGTCCTCTTCATAAGCGTAGGCGCGGTAACTGCTCCAGCGCCATTGTTCTGGGGAGGCCACCAATCCGCGCCTCACCGGATTCTCGTGCATGTAGCGCAGTTTCTCGGCGCGCTTGTGCCGGTTCCACACGACAAAATCATAGAAGCGCCGCTGCCAGACATGGCCCCGCTCCAGCACTGTCTTCCACAGACTTCCGTCAGGACGGGTCTGTCTCTTTCGAAGCCTCTCCAGCAGTTCGCGGGCGAAGCGCTGCTTGAGCACTTGCAGGACGACAGAATGGTTGGATTGTTCCGGCTCGGACAAGAGGAGATGCACATGCTCGGGCATGATCACATATCCCACGACCACAATTCCGTAGCGGCTTCGTGTTTCTTCGAGGATGCGCAGGAAGAGGTCGCGACACTGCGGCGCGCCTAGCAACGGACGCCGCTGAAAACAACCGAAGGTGATGAAGTGAAGATATCCGGTGTCGTAGGCGCGGCGAAGACGGGCGGGCATGCAGCGACTCTATGTCGACGGAGGGGCTGAAAGCTGTGATGGAACTCCTGCCGCTTTTGTGATGAACTCCCACCCTTGCAAAGAACGCAAGGGTGGGGCAGCCATCAGAGGAGGCGCCGGAAGAAGTTCGAGGGCCCCAGAGCGCGCCGGTGGCCGCCGCCCTACTATCTAAGTGAGTAACGACTAACCCTTAGGAACGTTTACCATCCAATTACTACAATCCGCCCTCCCGAACCCTCCAGACCAATTTTTCCCTATAACACATTTCACCCCCTCCAGGTGCTATTTAAATGGTAAAAAATGCAAGTCCCTGAAGATAACGGATAAGTTAACGCGCCACGCTTCAGAAATCGAACCAAACGCAGCCGCAGTCAATGTTTAAATGACTAAATGTTTAAATGGTTAAATAACTCAAGAGCTTCCAATCCAGATCCCGGCAATAAACACCAGCACTCCCCCGACCACAACCTGGAAAGCTGCTGAAAGCAAAGGGGTATCCATGTACCGGTTGCGGATCCACGCGATGATTCCGAGCTCGAACGCCACGATAATAACCGCCGCCACAAAGGCCACATGAAAGTTCGAAATCAGAAACGGCATAGTATGCCCAATCCCGCCCGCCGCGGTCATAAGTCCTGTAACTGCACCACGTAGCAGGGGTCGTCCGCGCCCGGTCAGCGATCCATCGTCCGACAAAGCCTCCGCGAACGCCATCGAGATCCCAGCCCCGATCGAAGCCGCAAGTCCAACTAAAAAAGCATCTTTGCTGCTCCGGGTTGCAAAAGCAGCGGCAAAAACCGGCGCCAGCGTCGACACCGACCCATCCATCAGCCCAGCCAGTCCAGGTTGAACAATCTGAAGGACAAACAGCCGCCTCTGCGCCTCCTCCTCCGATTTCTGCACATCCTGCGTGATCTCTTCGCCCAGCGCTTCCGCCGCAACCTGATGTTTACGCTCGACTTCCTCGAGATCCCCCAGCAATTTTCGAATCCCCGCATCGGTGACTTGGTTGATCGCCTTTTGATAAAACCGTCGCGTCTCCAACTCCATGATTTCAGCCTGCTTACGCACCTCCGAGATCTTGAGCGGCCGTGTCAGCCAAAATGGCCGCCGTTGCACAAACCCCTTAATATCCTGCCTCCGCAACAGCGGAATATGCTCCCCAAACCGCGCCCGGAAGGTCTCAATTAATGCAGCTCTGTGCCCAGACTCCTCTTGACGCATATCTTCAAACAGTTTCGCAGTCGCCGGATACGTTTCCCGCAGACCGTCGGCGAAATCCGCGTAGACGCGGCCATCTTCTTCTTCGAGCGCAATGGCGAGCGCGAGAATTTCACGTTCCGACAGATCGCTGAATTTTCGAGCCATCCAATAGTCCTCTGAATTGACGGTAGTGTGGTTTGACTGAAGCAGGAATTCTAACGCGAGGCGAGGCGATTCATTGGTGACAAAGAAGAGACTGCGGTTTGGTGATGGGCTTCGGTTCGCGGCGGGCAATTGTTTCCGCGAGCGACCCGGCACGATTTGCCGTTTCACAGAAGCTGCGTAGGCCGATCGGACGAAAACCGCAGTCAGAGTGCGGTTTTGGCAGGCCAGCGATTGGAGGCTGGCGTGCTTTGTGTGAAGTGTTCGCTCGGAATTCGCACGCGCGGATTCCGGAGGATGCGGTTATCTCTTGATATGGGGTGAAGCAATGTCAATCGCGGGACTCTTCAGCAGCGGCTTCAGCAGCAGCCAGCTTGGCACGCAGTCGAATCAACTTCAAAAGTCGGAATTCCAGCAGTTGGGCCAAGACCTGTCTAGCGGGAATATGAGCGCGGCGCAGTCCGACTTCGCCACTTTGCAACAGGCGTTCGCGCAATCGGCGCCGGTTTCGTCGTCGACCTCGACTTCCAATCCGGTCGCGCAGGCGTTTCAGCAGCTGTCAACCGACCTGCAGTCGGGCAATTTGTCGGCGGCCCAGAAAGATTACTCGACCATTCAAAACGATCTCGGGAAGATGCAACCAAGACACGTGCACCACCATCCGCCGCTCAAATCTTCCGGGAGCGGGTCGGGAACGGACCTGCTGATGCAGGAATTGAGTCAAGCCGCGCAGACAGGTTCAACGAACACGGGAACTGCATCCAACGTAAGCAGCCAGTCGGCCGCACAACAAGCTTACGCGACGCTGCAGCAGGACTTCGCGAGTGCGCTCGGCGCTGAAAGCACGGCCGCGACTCAGGGTCTCTCCCTCACACCTGTTTCCGATCTGTCGGTTTCGATGATGGCTTGAAAGGAGGCTGAAAGGTTGAGCGCGGGTTGAGGGCTTGCCAGGAGCGCGAGTTAAACGCGAAGACTGCGAAAGCAGCTTGGGAAGCGAGCAGGAGAAAAAAATAAAGGCGCGGGAACTGCACGCGCCTTGGTCGCAGACTACCGCGTCATTTAGCGTCCGGCCTTAGCAGCCTCGATGGACTCGTGGATTTCGTGTTCGGCGGCGCGGAGATGCTCTTCGGCTTTGGCGCCATGACCGGCCATATCGTAATTATTGGCGGCGCGGGCGCGCTCCATCTCCTGGATAGCTTGTTTCGTGTGATCGTGGGCTTTCTCGAGGTCGGCCCAATCATGGACTTTCTGAGCCACGGCTATGCCAGCCGCAAACACGAGACAGAGGGACACGATCATAACTAATATCTTCTTCATAGTTTTCCTTTCGAACGGGAATGATGTTGGTTGAGCTACGCAGGAAGCATTGTCTTCAAGGCGCCGCGCGGCTGTCAAAGACAAAAGTGCTGCCTGGTGATCGATGCGATTGGCGTTGTCGGTTCCCTATTCGGGCGCGAGTTCACTGCGGCGAGTGGTTAGAAGGCTCTCCAGATGAAATGCGCGAGCATAGCGAAGAGCAGCAAGCCGCCGATGCCGCAAATCCAGAATAAGAAGTTGGCCGTGAGCTTCGGGGAATTGATTTCCTTTTTGTCCATCGTCTGAGTTTAGCGCGGAACGCGCGGCGCTGCCGACGAGGCCGCGCTTTTGCTCCCGGGGAGAAGGGGCGCTGGTTGCGAGTTGGCTGGCCGGGATTAGAATTAGGGAAAGCGAGGTGCCATGCCAATCCAGGGCGAATCGAAACCGCAAAACGGCTCACAAGAGGCCGCAGAACATGTAGCCGCAGCCAGCCAGTTATTGAAGTCTCTGCAAGCGAAGATCGGCGAACATCCCGAAATTCGCGAAGCCGTCAACAAACTGGAGATGGCGCTGGCTGTGCTTGGAGTGCAAACGGGCGGAATGCTGTAGGACGCCGGTTTGATCTCCATCGCATAAAAGCAAAGGTTTCGAAGCGCTGCACTCATGTTCGATTGCTGGACTACTCTCCCGTCAAAAATTTGTATTGGGCATCGCTCAACGGCACTACGCTGAGGCGTCCCTGGCGGACGAGCGGCGAGTCGGCGAAGAGTTTTTGCGATTTGATTTCGACAAGCGTCTTCTGTTCGCCGATTGATTTTCCTACCCTAATTTTCACTTGCGGAATCTTCGGGTCGGCCGCGTCGACCGAGACGACGGTGGCGGTACCGACTGCGCTCTTCTCGTCGCCGGTGTGATAGATGACCAGGCGCTCGCCGGGCTTCATTTCGCGCAGATGCTTGACGGCTGCGGGATTGGTCACGCCATCCCAAATCGTGGTCTTGTCGCGCTCGAGGTTGGAGAAGGAATAAACGGTGGGCTCGGTTTTAAGAAGATAGTTCATGGGGTGAGATTGTACCGAAATCGCGTGGGTGCCACTTGCGCGGGTTGGGTAGAGTCCTCATTTATTTTCTACCACGGAGTCACGGAGTCACAGAGACACAGAGAAACCCAAGTGCTTGGCAAGACCTTCGGCTACTGGCCGATTTGGGCCCCCACCCCCCTGTCTTAATGCCGCAACTTGGGCGGATTTGGGTACCCCCCTCCCCCCCTCCCCCCTCCTCCTACACTGTCTAATAGAATCATAGATTTAGAGTAAGTTGGCTCGCAAAGTAATCAAACATATAGACTTGAACTTAGTTCTTGCAACTCTTTTGCTGAGTTGGAGTTAAGCTCGATTCTCGGCAATTTTGCATTTTCTTGCCTTTCAAAGTCTTGAGAAATAGAGACTTATAGGCAAAGTCTTGAGCGCATGGGAGTTAGGGGCTGAATCTTGCCGGCTGGATCTCGGGAAGCCCTGCTCTCGACGATGGCGACTCTTTAGAATCAATCGCTTACGATGCAGTTTCGCGACAAAGTCTTGATTTCAAATAACTTATCTTGCTTTCCGCCTGGGCGGGAGCGGGTATAGACGGCCGTTTGTCGATCCGTCTGCTTGTCTTCCCCTGTCAGTCTTAATTCTTGGAGGGTGTGGCGCTTAAGTCAAGGGATATGTGCGGGACGGGGTCGTTTCTTGTGGGCAGGATTCCCGGGATGGGGAAACCGGGGGCCTGTCTCGGCCTTTTCCATGTACGTACAATCTTGTAAAGATGACTCCTTGTCTGGGCGGCGAAGAAACTGCGAATAAAATAAAGTTGGTTTTCGGGGCGTCGTGAAAGGGGGCGAATCGGGGATTTTCGTTGGGCGGGATGTTTACTATGTGGTTATGTGTCTACCTACTTTGATCTTCGTTTGACCTATGAGGGTGCTGGGGTTAGCGCGGATTGGTGGTTCGCGGTTTGAAAGTCAAGCACTTACAGCGAAGTATCCGGGAGTAAAGGACTTACTCGTTTTGGCTTGCTTCGCTTTTCCTGTTTTAGGGGGTTTCTGCGGCTGGATTTTGTCAAGTTGACAGGGCATGCATTGGACGGTCCCACTCAAGCCAAAAGAAGGCTTGAATGGGCCACCAGCCGAGAGGGTTATCGAGTCAGCCCGCCGTTGACGAGCATGCTACCTCGGCGTTACTATTCGCACTAACTGAGTTGAATTTTCTCAGCTGTCAGTTGATCGCTGACAAGCCGGACTGACCTCCGGTTTATGTGCAATGTCTCGGCTGCCTGCCGAGCCTAAAGTCGGCCTTGCCTGGGCCAGAAATGGAAAAGACGATGACTCAAGCGGTTTCCCCGCTCGATGTGGGGAAGTACCTTCAAGAACTTTCCTCTACTGCAAAGACCCTTAACGAATTAACCGACAAACTGACAAAAGAGGTGTCGGCAATCGAAGACGCCGTCAATCGTCTCAACCTAGGCGTAGAAGCGAGTGTCCATGTCGAGTCCTGGGGCGACGACTCGGGTCTCCAGTCTGGCTTGTGGCGGTTGGCCTATGGAAAGCACGCTGGAAAATGGTGCCTCTTCATTGAGTATTTGACTGAAGACCGCAACGCGTTTCCCGAGGATGGCACATACGAAGCATGGCTCTTCAAGGATGCACCGCGTGAGACGCGGGTCAAAGCAGTGAGCAAGATTCCTGATCTGCTCGCGAGATTGGTAAAAGAATCTCAAGATCTCGCTGAGAAGATATCCGACAGGCTGACGTACGCACACGAAATCGCAACGAGCCTGGCGCCAGCTGCCGGAGTCGATGTTTTGCGTGAAGCCGTCCTCGGCGCTCTCTCTAACCAGCCTATGCTCGCGTCTCTTCTGTCAGGCGGACAGTGGAAAGTGGAGGGCAACTCCCTACTGGTGACCGTCGCGGCCTCGAAAACGATGATCGATATGTCGTTCACCTCCGAAGGCCGACGTTTGGCCAGTGCGGCCGCGAGTGGGCGAGCGGGAAAACCAGTCATGTTTCAAGTATTGCCAAGCGTTCCCCCGCTGCGGCAGGTTGCCAACGATCAATCCAAAGCGCGAAAGGAGGACCAATGATCGGCAAAGATGATTACGATTTTGAGCGTCGCGTCGATGGGTTCTTCATTCGGTGCGAGTGGTTGTTGCTGCGGGTTCTCGTCTTCGCCTGCTTCGTCCTTGAGATAGGCAGGTTCGGATTTTGGCTCTTGCGATGATTATCCGCGACCTCTCACGGTTACCGAGTCTTTGATGGAAATCGAAGTGATTGGGAGGAATGCGAACGTGCGGCCCGTTCAGTCGTCTTTTGGCTTGAGTGGGGCGGTTCGACAGCTGGACAGAATGTCCCTGCCGCTCGCTCGCGCCTTCTTGCCGTGCAGTCGCATTCGATTTCCACGCGTGCTTCGTGTCTGGTTTCCTCAAGAGGGCGGAAAAAACTCCGGTGAGAGAATTCCCAGCGGGGGCGTTGCAGGGCGATGAGAGTGCAGGGGTCCTTCGACTGCGCGCTGCTCGCTTCGCTTCACAGCGCTTCGCTCAGGATGACTCGGCTTGGGAGGGGGCGCAGGACTGCAGGTCACGAAATGGCTGTGGCCGGTTCCTGAAATCGTTGCAATCCCCATGGCATTAGGCTTAAGGGCGAGGAAGGCCCCACTCAAGCCAAAAGATGGCTTGAATGGGGCACCGCCGGAGACGCGGTCATTGACGCGGTCATTGACGCGGTCATTGATGATTTTGCCTCTCGCGCACTACCATATTGTTATGCCTGTCGAAACCGTAATTTCCAGCTCTGCCCTTTCCAGTTCCAGCAAACCTAACATTCGCGCACCGCGCGGCACTTCGCTTTCTTGCAAGGGTTGGCAGCAGGAAGCGGCGATGCGGATGCTTATGAACAATCTTGACGAGGATGTTGCGGAGCGTCCGCAGGACCTGGTGGTGTATGGCGGGACGGGCAAGGCGGCGCGCAACTGGGATTGCTATCACGCGATTGTGCGCACGCTGAAGGCGCTGGAGAACGACGAGACGCTGCTGGTGCAGTCGGGCAAGCCGGTGGGCGTGTTCACGACGCACGAGTATGCGCCGCGCGTGCTGATTGCGAATTCGAACCTGGTGGGACATTTTTCCAACTGGGAGAAGTTCAACGAACTGGAACGCGCCGGGCTGATGATGTATGGGCAGATGACGGCGGGATCGTGGATTTATATCGGGTCGCAGGGGATTGTGCAGGGGACGTACGAGACGTTTGCGGCGGCGGGCGCGAAGAATTTTGGCGGAGATTTGAGCGGGAAGCTGATCGTTTCAGGCGGCATGGGCGGGATGGGCGGAGCGCAGCCGCTGGCGGCAACGATGAACGGCGCGGCGTTTCTGGGGATCGATGTCGATCCGGAGCGGATCAAGAAGCGGCTGAAGACGGGGTACTGCGATTTTTTGGTGACCACGCTGGATGAGGCGCTGCGCATTTTGAAGAATGCGGTGCGGAAGAAAGAGAATGTGTCGGTCGGGCTGGTGGGCAATTGCGCGGACATAATTCCGGAGCTGGCGGAGCGCGGAGTGGTGCCGGATATTCTGACGGATCAGACGTCAGCGCACGATCCGCTGAATGGATATGTGCCGAACGGGATGACGCTGGAAGCGGCGCTGGAGTTGCGGGCGCGCGATCCACGGGCGTATCAGGAGCGGTCGCTGGATGCGATGGCGCGGCATGTGGAAGGCATGCTGCGGCTGCAAAAGATGGGATCGGTGACGTTCGATTATGGAAATAATATTCGGACGTTTGCGTTTCAGCGCGGGGTGAAGAATGCGTACGATTTTCCGGGATTTGTGCCGGCGTATATTCGACCGCTGTTTTGCGAGGGGCGCGGGCCGTTCCGGTGGGCGGCGCTGTCGGGCGAAGCGTCGGACATTGCGGTGACGGATGAGCTGGTGCTGGAACTGTTTCCGGAGAACGTAAGCCTGCGGCGATGGATTGAGCTGGCGCGCAAGCGAATTAAGTTTCAGGGATTGCCGGCGCGGATCTGCTGGCTGGGGTATGGCGAGCGGGCGAAGTTTGGGCTGGCAATTAATGATCTGGTGAAGAAGGGCACGATCAAGGCGCCGATTGTGATTGGGCGCGACCATTTGGATTGCGGGTCGGTGGCGTCGCCCTTCCGCGAAACCGAAAGCATGAAGGATGGCAGCGACGCGGTTGCCGACTGGCCGCTGCTGAATGCGCTGGTGAATACGGCGGCGGGCGCGTCGTGGGTGTCGATACATAATGGCGGCGGCGTGGGGATTGGCTATTCGCTGCACGCGGGACAGGTGACGGTGGCCGACGGGACGGAGATGATGGCGAAGCGGATTGAACGCGTGCTGACGACCGATCCGGGGATGGGAGTGATTCGGCACGTGGACGCGGGGTATGAGGAGGCAAAGGAGTTTGCGGCGAAGAACGGCGTATTGATTCCGATGGCGCGATGATGAACGTCCACCACGGAGACACGGAGGCACGGAGGAAGTTAGGTCAGATCTCAGCACTCTTGCTGACCAACATCGGCCAGCTACTAACGCTGCATTCAGACCGCGAAGGCCCGCGGCGCGGCGCTTCCCTTTCCGAACTCGGAATCATTGAAGATGCTGCAGTGTTGTGCCTGGGCGGGAAGATTGTTTCGGTGGGTAAGACTAAAGATGCGCTGCGCGATCCGTGGCTGAAGAAAAATCGGAAGAAGATCACCGAAATTGACTGCCGGGGCCGGGTCGTACTGCCGGGTTTTGTCGATTCGCATACGCATCCGGTGTTTGCGCATCCGCGGCTGACCGATTTCGAGAAACGGATTGCGGGCGCGAGTTATGAGGAGATTGCCGAGGCTGGAGGCGGAATTCGGGCAAGCATTGAGGGTGTGCGCAATAGCGGAAAAGCGGCACTTACCGAAAAAGTGCTGACCAGGTTGCGGGCCATGGCCGCGCACGGAACCACCACTGTCGAGGCCAAGTCGGGATACGGATTGAGTTTTGAATCGGAAGTGAAGTCGCTGGAAGCGATTCGCGGCGCGGCGCGGCGTTGGGCGGGAACGGTGGTGCCGACTTTTTTGGGAGCCCACACGGTGCCGTCGGAGTTTCGCGGGCGGCCTCAGGAATACGTGGACATGATCTGCAGTGAGATGATGCCGGCGGTGGCAAAGCGAAAGCTGGCCGCGTTTGCGGACGTGTTCTGCGATCGTGGCGCATTCAGCGCGGAAGAAGCCGAGCAAATTTTTGAGGCGGCTGCGGCAAACGGGCTGGCATTGCGGGCCCACATGGGGCAACTAGGGGAGACGCGTCTGGAGCCGTTTTTGCGCCACCGGCCTGCATCGCTTGACCACATGGATTACGTCAACGACGCGGACCTGGCGGCGCTGTCGCGGAGTGAGACGATCACGACGTTTGTGCCGGGAGCGAATTACTTTCTTGGCCTGACGCGCTATCCGGCGGCGCGAACGTTGATCGAGGCAGGAGCGGCGGTGGCGCTGGCGACGGACTATAACCCCGGATCGTCGCCGACGCTAAATATGCAGATGGCGATGTCGCTGGCGTGTACGCACATGAAGATGGCGCCGGCAGAGGCGATCGCGGCGGCGACGATTAACGGAGCATGGGCGCTGCGGTTGGCGGATCGCAAAGGCAGCATTGAGCCGGGGAAGGACGCAGACGTGGCGATGTTCGACGTGAAGGACTATCGCGAGATTGCATATTGGTTTGGCGGGAATCGATGTGTTTTAACAGTTCTCAATGGAGTCGTCAGCGGGAAGGAGCCGGGTTAGTTTGGAGCAAACTGGTCGCGGTTGTTATAATCTTTGCTGTTTCGCACGCTCTCAGCGAAGCAGCTGCGTAGTGGCGGCACGCGCCAGTGACAGCGGATCGCGTGCGGCGTTTCGAAGGAGAAGTGGCCAGGTAGCTCAGGTGGTAGAGCGCAGCCCTGAAAAGGCTGGCGTCGGCGGTTCAACTCCGTCCCTGGCCACCATATTTTCCAAGGACTTACGAAAGCGCGGTCTCGGTTTGGGTTCCATTTGGTTCCAATTCATTTCAGTGAACCAGATGAGACAAACTGCTCAACCTTTCCACCGCCTTCTTCTGTGATTCGGGAACAAACTGCTGGTAGATATCGAGCGTGGTCGAGGCGCGCGAGTGCCGCAGCTGGGCCTGCGCGTCCTTCACGTCGGCACCCACCATCTTGAGCCAGGTCGCATGCGACGTGCGCAGGCAACGCCAGTTCACAAAGTCAAGCCCCAGCTTGCGGGCGGCAGGCTTGATGAAGCGGGTCAGAATGTTATTGTCACGCATCGGCTTGCCTTGTCGAACGGACTGAAATACCAGATCATTCGGAAGGGAGGACTTTACCGCGGGATAACGCCGTATCGCCCGACCAGCTTTTACCTCGATCGTGAGTCCTTTCAACAAGTGCAACCGCTCGATGACTTCGTGATTGACACCGATCGTCGCATTCGATGCGGAACTCTTAGGCACGTCCCAATCGCCCCGGCAGTACCGCTCGTCAATGGTAATTGATTCGACGCCCACATTTTTCCAGCGCAGCGCGATCAGCTCGCTGACCCTGAGACCTGTGAAGACCGCCACGAATAGCATGGTGGCATAAGGTTCCGGGATCAGTTCAATCAGCTGTGCGAACTGTTCTGGAGTGACGATGGGCTTGTTACGCTTTCCTCTCCGGCCACGGGGAAGCTGAACACCCTCGATCGGGTTCTTGACGATTAACTGGTACTTCTCAGCCGAATTGAGAACACTGGCCAGGACATCGCGGATCTTGTCCTTCGATTCGAGCTGAAGTTTCCAGTCTGCCATTTCGCTGAAGTACCGTTGCAACACTACCTTTGTCATGTCGCGCAGCATCATCGATCCGAACGCCGGCTCAAGATAGTTTTTGATGACCCCTGTATAGCGATCGCGGGTAGGTTTCGCCAATAGAGGCAGAATCAAGGGCTTGTACGTTCCCTCCACATAGGCCGAGAAGGTAGTCGCCGATCCGATTGTTTCGAGCCCCTGATTCATCGGGCGCAGTGCCTCGGCAGCAATCTTGCGCACTTCCCTTTCCGGCATCGTCGCCGGGCCGAGCTTGATCCTCTTACGCTTCCGCCTCCTTTCACCATTTTCGAAAACATCTGTCCAGCAAAGCAGCGTCCACCAAGCGCCGCGCCTTGCGGGCTTGGGGTCTTGAAACCTTCTCCGTGCCATCCGCTCAAAGTCTCCTCTCAGCGGGACACCGGAGTTCGCCTGGCCCGAAACACTACCATATTTTTGGAGTGATGCGAGGAATATTGGTACGGGTGTTAACTCTTCCCCGGATGGTGCAGATGCGACCGGGTTGTTCATAAATCGCCTTTCCGGTTGTAGCCTTGTTGAGGGTTCGCCCCCAGGGGGCGCGGTTACGCCGCGGCCCCTAAGTTCGACAGCGCTTCTGGCACAGCCCGAAAAGTTCTTGAAATGAAACCCGAATTGGAGAAACCATGTGTCTGCTCCGAAGGGAGACTGTTGCCGCCCTACTCTCAATGCTGTAACGATTAACCGAAAGTCAAAAACCTAAAGTTCGATGAGCTGCTGACAGGTGGGGATTTCGGCCCTCGAGGGGCTCTTTTCCATGACAAGCGGAGATTTTAGCTGGCGCTTGCAGCTCTCTCGGCTGGAAACGTCGGAGCGGGGCAGAGTTTAGGGGACGGGAACAAAAGTGCCCGGGTGTTCTTCAGCGCACACCGTCTCCATGAAGACATCCCCATCGGATTCTCTCGAGCCGCCATCCGTGATGATGTGGCCGCTCTCGGGCACGACCGATACTAGGTTAGAAAGGGAACTGATGGACTTGAGTTCGGCCGTTTTCTGGTTAGCAAGCTGAAGCAACTGACTGGTGTAGATCTCGCTCCAGCGCACCTGCTGCTGTAAGCAGACCGCCAAGTCGACGGGAGTCGGCTCTGGAATCGGCGACGCGTTAAGAATCATAGCAATTGCCTGCAACTCCTCGCGCAGCTTCGCCACAGTCGTTCGGGTAACTTTCACGGTTGGCAGGACTGCGGTAGCGGCCGGAAGGAGGTTGGATTCACCAATCGCCGCACTCGGCTTGGCATCACTCGGAAGGGAAGGAGAAAGGTGCATCTTAAGGCATTTCCTTAAGGTAGACTCGTCCTTTTGCAGCCCTGGCGCGAGACAGCGAAGGCTGAGGCCAGCCTTCAGAATCTTCTCGATACGAATAGCGCGCTCAGGTCCCGAAAGGACATCCCAGTCCCGCTTCAGATCCCTGATCATTGCCTCGTGTTCCGCATCGATCTTGAACTGGCACGAAGCACACTTCTTGGTTTTGAGCATATACTCCCCCTAATTTACGGTTCACTTTGCTGAGGTTGAAGGTGCTTCTCGAAGAAGCGCCCAAGAACTTTGCGTGTCTTTGCATCTCCTTTCACAACACCTGGTATACCGGCTGCCACGCGACCACGACGAGCGTAAGCAAGAAACAACCTGACCAGCTTGTGGAGTTCCCGAGGTTCAGGCATCTGTAGTCCTTCCTGGGTGATTGCCTCTCTTGCGAGCTTCGTGCAGTCGGCGACAATGAGCAGGTGTAAGCGTCGGGAACTGGAGACGGCTGGCCGATTGCATCGGCAATAGAGGAGGCATCCGCGAGCCCAAAGCTGAAACAGGTGCAACTCCGCCACAGAGGCAGCGTAGATCTCGGCCTGAGAGTTGACCTTTGCTTTGCGCACCCCTCGTCGCCGCATGCGCTCAAGCTTGCGTTGTAGCCGGTCAGCTACCAGTTTCACGTTACTGATGGGCGAACTGACGTGGCCATGACGAAACTGCGTGCATATGGACCTAACAAGAAAGGCGGCTACGGCGATGTCGATGGGATCGAGGCTCGCCAGAATCGTCTTGCTCTTATTCCCTTGCAACCGATCCAGCATCAACTTGTACAAGGCCAAAACACGATCCCATAGCTTTTGGCTAAATTTTCCTTCGCGCGGCTCAAATTGGGGGCAAGCCCGTAGAAAATTCGTGCTTGGATACTGGCCATACCGCAATGACCAGCTGTAGGAGGATTCGCATAGACTCGCGCCCATGAAGATCAAGCGGCCCTCATCCCTAGCGAGCCGGAAATTGACCTTCGTCAGTTGCCCGGTCGAGATCTTGTCGTTTGTGGGTTCCATTTTTGTGACTTCCCTTGGCCTGCAGTACCCTCTACAACTGGCTAGTATCCCGACGGACGCGCCGAGTTTTCCACAGGCATTGCAACTGTATGAAAGTAAGGAGAATTTAGTTTTTTGTTGCTCAGGTACGACAGCAGGAACGGACTCTCGAGGAAGATCGGCAACCGCTATTCACTGATCCGCTTGTTCCGACGCGAGGATTCTTGAAGAGAATCCGACAGCTTTTGCGTTGAGCTCGCACATATCCCTCGACAGGAATGGTGCCGCTTTTTACAAATACCTTGTATTGACGCTGGTTTGCGCGGACGTCACAACAAAGATGCCGGTCCAATATCTCCTTCAACGATCAAGTCTGCCGGCAGCGGACAGTCCGCACTGGTCCGCCGGGTGGACCAAGTGCCTTATGCAATGTTAGGAGTCAGACATCGGAAACGTGGCACCGCCGGTTTGGTGCAAGAGGAGTGCTCATTTTACGAGCCTCAGGTCATTCAGGGCTGTAAGGCCCAGTCCTGTAACGGCCTCGTACCGGATGCGGACCGGGGGCGGCAAGGTGCGGACCAGGTGCGGGCCGGATGGAAGGGAGCGGAATCAACTTCCTTCTTATATATAGGGTCCGCCGGGTTCTGTTTCATCCCTCTACCTGCCCGTTTTCGTCGTTTTTCTGTACTGGTCGGTCCGCAGTATGAGTCCGCGGCATTCCTGTCGTGCATCAATCGCGCTGCCCAGATCAGACTAGCGCCATGGCATATTTCCCTTGATCGGCGGTCTGTGCCATGCTGTCAGGATTGCAAACGACTGAGTTACAGCCGTTTGCGGGAGTCGCGGCCTGTTCGTCGGAAGTGAATTTGGGTTATGGCAAGTGGCCCCACACGGGCATATCCCCAGGTTTTCTGGCCTGTGCACGGTCTGCGGAAAAGCGTTAATGCGAAGCCGCCGAGCTGGAGAGGCAGATCGAGATGTTCCAGGCGCGGCGTGCCGCGGTCGGGCGTCTCCTCGAGAGTTTTGGCTGGAGCGAGGAGCTCGGCTCGCTGCCCCAGCCCGCGCCGCCTCTCGAAGAAGTTGTGCTGCGGGTGCTGTCCAATAGCGACATCCCTCTGCCGCTGGCCGCCATCCA
>PLHW01000005.1 GCA_003139095.1 Acidobacteriaceae bacterium | reverse complement strand
AACGTCTTGATAGATCACAGGCAGCCCTCAGAAAGGTAATGCAGGAAAGAAAGGGTGGGGCAGCCTCAAGAAAAGTAATGCGGGAAAGAAAGGGTGGGGCAGGCCCCTGGCTGCGTAGAAGACATCATGGTGCCGGCAGCATCGTAGCCCACGTCTCGAAAAGCACGAGACGTGGGGCACCCACAGTTTTTTGACTCCATGTTCGCTCTATGATTTTCGGCGGGAGATCCGGGCCACCCGCCTACGACACGCATCGACGACGGGTGGCTTTCTGGGCGGAGGAAAGGCCCCACTCAAGCCAAAAGAAGGCTTGAATGGGGCACCGTCGGCTTTGGAGGAACAGAAAGGCCGCGAGGTTGCTCGCGGCCTTTTGGGGGAAGGGCTGACTTTTTGAAGGTCAGCTTCGGGGTGAACTTAGAAAGTTAGTTTCATGCTGAACTTAGTTTCAGGCTCAACTTAGAAAGTTAGTTTCAGGCTGAATTGGACCTCTCTTGGGACTCCTACTGTGGAGCTGATTACTCCGGCTTGTGGGCTGGATAAGTTGGAGTTCGGCAAACCGAAGTTGGCGTGGTTGGCTAAGTTGAACATATCGGCGCGGAATTGGAGGCCTTTGGATTCGGTGAGGCGGAAGACCTTATTGATGGAGGCGTCGAACTGGACGAATTTCGGTCCTACTAATGGAGTGCGGGACGCGGTGCCGAGATGGCCGGGGAGCGGGAGATTGGAGCCACCGGGACCGATGAAGGCGGTGGCGTCGAAGAACTCGGAGCCCTTGCGAACATAGGGATTGAAGATGGGCTTGTTGGTGCGATCGGGGAAGTCGATGCTGTCGCCAACGCCGCTGGTGTCAGTGCCGAGGAGAACGCTGAAGGGCTGGCCGGTTTGGGCGGAGCCGAGGGAGCTGATGTTCCAGCCGCCGAGAACGGCGTCGGCAACGCCACCGCTGTTCAGGTATTTGCGGCCGTGGCCGAAGGGGACTTCGTAGGTTACGTTTTCAGTGAAGCGATGGCGGCGGCTGAAGGCGGACTCGGAACGATCGAGGTGAATGTCGGCGGGATAGAGGGAGGCCTGGACGACTCCGCTGAGAATGTTGTTGGAGTTGTAGGCGTCGGACTCGGAAATGTTTTTGGCCCAGGTGTAGCCGAACTGGAAGTTGACGGGGCCGGCGGAACGGGAGAGGCGGGCGGTGAGGCCATTGTATAGAGCGTTGGTGTCATAACGCTTGGAGTAGAGCGAGAAGCCGACGCCGGCCTGGACGAAGCCGGGAGCGCCGGTGGGCGGGTTGGGAGCGGGGCAACCGCTGGCGGGGAAGACGGGAAGGCCGTTGCTGTCGAGGAGGGGATGCGCGTCTCCGCCGCAGGGCTGATTGTAGTTGGCCTCGAGTTTGCGGGGCAGGTGGAAGGACTGGGAGCCGGTGTAAGTGAGTTCCATGTTCATCTTGCCGGGGAGTTCGCGCTCGAAGCCGAGGTTATATTGCTGCGTGGTGGGAGAGTTCATGGGCTCAAGAACGCCGGTGATCAATCCGGGGAAGTCGCCGGGAACGGTGCAAGTGGCGCAGGTAGGGAAAGGAATGACGGGCAGGAATCCGGGGGCGATGGGATAGCCGAAGTAGGTGTTCAGCACTGGCTCGGGGGCATTCCACTGCATTTGGCCCTGGGCGAGGCTGGAGTAGTCGACGAAGTCGTTGAAGATGCCATAGCCGAGACGGAAGACGGTTTTGCCATCGCCCCAGGGATCATAGGCGATGCCGGCGCGGGGCTGGAACTGGGTGGTGGAATAGTTGTTGTAGGGGGTGCCGACGTAGACGGAGGTGGCGTAGGGCGATTGCCAGTTGCCGATTTTGTTGTGGGCGTCTTCGAGGACGGGGATCTGGAAATCGTGACGGAGGCCGAGGGTGACGGTGAGGCGGCTGCTCATGCGCCAGGAGTCGTTGACATACCAGGCGATGGGAGTGGTGCGAATGTTGAAGTCGCTAAGAGCGCCGTCGCGGTGGATGAGGAGGACGGAGGGATCGGCCTCGAGGAGATCGGTGATGGTGGGGAAGGTGTAGCTGCCGCCGGGGATGGTGGAGGACTTCCAGTTCCACTGAACGCGCTCGACCATGCCGCCAAAGCTGAAGGTGTGCTTGCCGTGAACCCAGCGAATGTCGTCGCTGAAGGGAACAACGTTCTTGGCGAGGGAGAAGGGGCTGGCATCGTCATTGCCGAGGAGCGAGAGGCTGCCGCCGGAGGTGCCGGCGCTGCCGTTGCCGACGGTGATGACGCCGATGGTCTGGCGACTTGGGTTGCCCGTGTACTGGTCGGCGCTGGGGGTGAAGGTGGGGTTGGTAGAGGAATGAATGTTCTGGCGCAGAAGGCTGACACTGGCGGTGTTGACCAGGCTGGAACTGATGGTGCTGGTCCACTTGAGCATGGTGTTCTGATCGCGATCGGCACGATGGAACTGGAAGTTGGGGAGGTTGAAGGCCTGGCTGGCGGTGGCGTCGACGATCTGGTAGCGAACCTGGATTTGATTCTTGGCGTCGATGGCGTGGGTGAAGTTGGCGACACCGAAATCCTGGCGAGTAGGCTGCTTGTCAGTGAAGGCAGCGGCGCCGACGCCGGTGGCGGGGTCGATGCCGAGGGCCGAGCCGAGACTGGGAGTTTCCGCGGGGTACAGGGCGAGGATGGGGTCAATGAGGGCAGCGTTAAAACATGGGGGAACGTTGGCGCCTCCGCAGACGGGGAGCGGAGCGCCGTTGATGATGCCGTTGATGGCGTTTTGATTGGGGACGAAAGCGATTTGAGTCTGGCTGAGACTTTGGCGCAGGCCTTCGTAATTGAGGAAGAAGAAAGTGCGGTTGCGGACGATGGGACCGCCGAGGGTTCCACCAAACTGGTTGCGTTTGAAGCCGGGCTTGTAGGGATTGCCGGTGGCGCCGTAGTCGAAGTAGCTGCGGGAATCAAAGACATTGTTGCGTAGGTATTCGTAGACGCTGCCGTGGAGGTTATTGGTACCGGTCTTGGTGGCGAAAGTAACAACCGCGGCACCGGCGCCACCGTATTCGGCGTTGTAGTTGTGGGAGAGAACCTTGAATTCCTGGATGGCTTCGACGCCGGGCATGTCGCCAGCGGCGGCGGTACCGGGAGAGGTCTGGCTGCCGTTGGAGAAGTTGACACCGTCCATGAGGTAGGCGACAGAGCTGCCCATGGAGCCATCGGCGGAGATGTAGGAACCGGTATTGGTGGCGGCGCTGAGCACGCTGGGCGCGGCGGTGCTGGTGATTTGCACGAGGCCGGGCTGCTGGGTGACGAGCGCGGTGAAGCTGCGCTGGTTGAGCGGGAGATCCTGAAGTTGCTGGGTCTGGATGACGTCGGAGACGGAGGACTCGGTGGTGTTGACGGTGATGTCCTCGGCGCTGACCTCGACGATTTGTGTGACCTGGCCAACTTTGAGGGAGATCTTGAGGGTGGGATTGGAGCCGATGTTGAGGACGACGGGGTCAATCACTTCCTTCTGGAAATTGGCCTGCTCGACGGTGACGGAGTAGTTGCCGGGGGGCAACTGGAGGACAGAGAAATGTCCCTGGCTGTCGGAGGCGACGGAGTGAGACTGCTGCGTGGCCTTGTTGGTGACGATGACTTTAGCGCCGGGGACGGCGCCGCCGGAGGCGTCGAGGACATCGCCGGTGAGACTGGCAAGACTGGCGCCGCCCTGGGCAAGAGCGGGGGTCGACAGGAAAGCAATTGCTTGCAGGCAAAACAGACCAACGACCAACGAAAGGATGACGCGCTTAGAAGCACACATGGGCAGACTCCTCTTTGGGACGGGCGCTGAAATGATGAACATGGCACGGGCGCGAGAAACGGCGGGATGCGGGCGGGTAGGGACACAGCTATCGTCGCTACAAGGACGTAGGCCAAACTGCCTGCGAAATGGCGAGGACATCACCGCGGTATCCAATGTCTGCCAGACGGTAGAACCGCGTGGCAGATGAACAACCAAACGCTTGGTTGGCGCGCACACTGGTTTAACGTGTCTGAGGGCGGATGTCAAGTATTTTTACTGAGGCGTGTATTTTTACCGACGCGGCTGGGGAGAATTGGATTGGGATTCCAAATCTGGGATTTTTTGGGTAGGTGGAAAGGGTGGGATGACCGCTAACACGTGGGGGAGCGGGGCGCAACCGAGGAGGAGCCGCAGCGACGACAGGGGCAACCCGAGGGCAAAAGCACCGGGCAGAAGCCCGTCGCCGGACGAGCAAGAGCCAAAACACAACCGGTTTTGCGCGGCCTCGACAAGGGCGAGGTCGGGCGGGAAGGCACCAAACCGCTGGCAGAATTCTGGCGAAATCGCTGGACGCAGAAGTTGGACGCAGAAAAGGCATCGCCGATCTGGAGGCCGACTTGACAGTATTTGTTATAACGACTATCATTGCAACAGATGGTTAAGACGAAAGAGAAGTCCCGGCGCAGACGGCAGCCGGATTGCCCCGAAGAAACGCTCTTCCTCGAACTGCTGCGCACCACCGACATGCTCTCTCGCGGACTGGGGAAAGTGCTGAAGGCCGAGGACCTCTCGGCGACCCAGTACAACGTTCTGCGCATACTGCGGGGGGCGCCCGAGGGCCTGCCCTGCGGGGAGATCGCGAACCGGATGATTACGCGGGACCCGGACATCACCCGTCTCCTAGACCGGCTGGAGAAACGCGCGCTGATCTCCCGCTGCCGCGAGACCGAAGATCGCCGCATGGTGATGGTCCGCATCACTGCCGAAGGATCGGAACTTGTGGCCCGGCTGGATGAACCGATCCTGGGCACCCATCGCCGGCAGCTCGGCCACCTGGGGCGGGACCGCATGCGGACGCTCGCGGGGCTGCTGCATGCCGCCCAAAGCGCCGTGAACTGAGTTTTTTTGCGCAGATATATGTTGCAACGATTATCGTCGAAACGCATCTAACAGAAACTGTAAAGGGGAACACCATGACCACTCTCGCTATTCCGCAACCCTCCACCGCCGCCACCACCTGGAACATCGACCCGGTCCATTCGTCGGCCGAGTTCAAGGTGAAACACATGATGATTTCCAACGTAAGGGGCCACTTCCCCAAACTCTCGGGAACGCTAACCCTCAACGAGTCCGCTGTCGCGAAATCCCACGTGGAGGCCACTATCGAGGCGGCTTCGATCGACACGCGCGAACCTCAGCGCGATACCCATCTTAAGAGCGCGGACTTTCTGGACGTGGAGAAGTTCCCTACCCTGTCGTTCAAGTCGACCGAGATCAAGGCAGTCCACGACGGCGAACTGGCAGTCGAAGGCGACTTGACGATCCATGGCGTCACCCGCAAGGTAGTGTTCAACGTGGAGGGGCCCACTCCCGCTGCGAGGGATCCATGGGGAAACACGCGCGTGGCAATTTCGGCGACGACCAAGATTCAGCGCAAAGATTTCGGGCTGACGTGGAATGCGGCGCTTGAAACGGGCGGCATTCTGGTCGGCGACGAGGTGACCATCACGCTCGACGTTCAGTTCGTGAAGGCGTAAACAAATTTGCCGCACGCGCGAAGTTGCCGTGCGGCGCAGAAAAAGAAAGAAGGAGGGAGAAGCTATGTCACTCCGCCCAATAAAACAGATCATTCAACCCAAACCGACGATCGAGGGCGCGGGCGTAAAACTGCAGCGCGCGTTCGGGTTCGGCAAGACCAAGGAATTCGATCCATTCCTGCTGCTGGACGATTTCCGCAACGACAATCCGGAGGACTACCGTGCCGGATTTCCCTGGCATCCGCACCGGGGAATTGAAACCATCACGTACGTGCTGGCCGGTTCGGTCGAGCACGGTGACAGCCTGGGCAATCAGGGCAAGATGACCGCCGGCGACGTGCAGTGGATGACGGCGGGGAGCGGCATCTTGCACCAGGAGATGCCAAAAGGAGATCAACAGGGCCGGATGCACGGCTTTCAGTTGTGGGCGAACCTGCCGCACGCGCTGAAGATGACCGACCCGCGCTACCAGGACGTTCCGTCGAGCGCGATCCCCGAGGTGACCGACGATGACGGCACGCGGGTGCGCGTGATCTGCGGCGAGTTCTGGGGCAAAAAAGGCCCGGTCGAAGGGGTGGCTGCCGACCCGAATTATCTCGACGTTTCGGTTGCCCCCGGCCAGCGCAAGCGGCTGAAAGTTGAAACTACGCGCAATGCGTTTGCGTATGTGTTCGCCGGTTCGGGCGGGTTTCGCGATTCATCGGAACCGCGGGCGGTGCTGACCGAACAGGCGGCGGACCCGAACGCGCCCGCCAAGTATGATGTCGGGAATCACGCGCTCGTTTTGTTCGATCGCGGCGACGAGATCACCGTACAGGCGGGCGACGAAGGCATCCGCTTCCTGCTCGTGTCGGGCAAGCCGATCGAAGAGCCCGTGGCATGGTACGGCCCCATCGTCATGAACACGCAGGAAGAGCTGCGACAGGCAATGACGGAACTGCAGACCGGCGACTTCATCAAACATCGTTGAATCGGGCCGCGAAATAAGGTGACAGCGCGGGACCCCAGCGTAGGAATCGCGCTGGCACCCGTTTGGCGCTACGACACTTTCGATACATTTTCCAATCGGCTACGCCTCTGATATGATTTTGTTGACAGCGTGCGCAGCGCGACATCACTCCTCAGTAGCTCAATGGCANNACCTGAGGAGCCATTCTTTTCAGTCATTTGCAAACACCCCACAAACGAACTTGGAACCGTTTGGAACCGTTGTGTTCCGAAGTTTGACTGAGCTGGGCTTTCTCTGATGAGAAACCGGGTTCTCCAGTTGACGGAGTTCAGTCGTGCGCTGGCTGAAAATCTCCCGCGTCCGTGAGTTGATGGCCGAACGCACGCTCGCCTGAATTTCCTGCATGTAAATTTCAGCTGTGGTTTTGATACTGGCGTGCCGCAATATCTGCTGCGCGTCCTTCATCGTCCCGTGCCCCTGCAAGTCGGTGCCCAGCGTGCGGCGCATCACTTGGAAGGTCACGAGTTTCCGTGGAATACCTAGCTTGTCGGCAATGGGATGAATTCTCCATTTGAGGAAGTTCCGTCCCTGACGCGGCACCACTTCTCCTTTCCGTATGCCACGGCCGAAGGTCGGAAACATGAGCGCATCCGGGGAAGTGTTTTTCGACACTCTGCGCCAAGCCTCAATGATCGGTATCACATCTTCCGGTATCGGGATCGCGTTGCGGCTCTCCCGTGTTTTGAGCCTGCCTTCGTAGAGCTGTCCTTCGAAGGCAGTGTTCAACGGAATCAGTTTGTCCCCAGCGTACGACTTCCATGTCAACCCGAGAGTCTCGCTGGTTCGGGTTGCGCAGAACAGGGCGATGCTCATCAGGCAAAGATCGTGGACATCTTCGATCACGTTGATGAGGTCGCTGATCTGTTTCGCGGTCATGGTCGGACGTTTCACTTCTTTGGTCTGGGGCATCTTCAGTTCCTCGGCAGGATCTTCCTGTAGGAACTTCAGCGTGCGCGCCAGACGCATGATCGACCGGATGTTCACGAACGTGTGTCTCACAATCGATTCCGAATAACTCTCGGCGAGTTTGTTGAGATGGACCTGCAGTTCGAAAAGGCCAAGCTCCCGGATCGGAACGTTCTTGAAGTTCTCGACAAGGTACTGGTCGATCTCGAACTCGGTTTTTTGTTGGGTCGCGGGCCGCCATCGCCCACGGCGCATGGGAACGTACTTCTCTGTGACGAACCAGCCGAAGGTCACGGAATCATCGGCTTTCGCAATGAAGCAGCTAACGCCTTTTCCGTTCTCCTCCCGCACGATGGTCTGGAGTTTTTCTTCCGCCTCCCACTTGCGCAGGTCTGACTTTTTCCCCAATACCACCTTTCTGGTTCTTTCAACCTCCTCTCCGTTCCGGCCTCTCAAGTAGACACGGAACTTGCCATACCACTTCTTCTCCCGTGTCCCTTGCAGGTACACGGTGCCCTTCTGATAGACCATTGCCATTACTGCGTTCTCCTATCTGGTCCATCGTTGGTCGCGGAGAACAGTATTGTTCATACACTGTCTCGCACGATTTTGGAAGCTGTGGATGACAAGTGAGACATGAGGAAATGTTCAATGTCTTCTTGCCGGAATCGAAGCAAGGGCCCTAGCTTCACGACAGGGATTCTGGGATGGCGTCTGGTTGCATGGTCTCGCACCCAACGCTCGGAGACTCCCAGACGTCCCGCAACGTCTTGGGCGGTTAGCAGGCTTTGCTCCGAGAAGAGAGGTTGGGCCTGCGAATGGTGAATTGATCTGAGTGTCATCGACTATCCCTCTGGCTGGTGTGGGATTTATGTACAACCTGAGAACTGGGCCTCAGCGCTGACTGAGGCCCAATACGCTTAGGGACGCTGGACCCTGGCTTTATCTTGGCCCTGCCCCCTGGTGCCCGACATCGCACTTGACAATACCCCACATGTACACATAGAGTCAATACATAACGTTACATATTTATTCGTTGTAACGGTCTAGGAGGCCTCATGGCAGAAAAGGCAGTGACACCGCAGCAGCCGGTAATCTCCATTCGCATCTCCGATGCGCTGCGCTCCCGGCTCGATAAGCTGAGGGAAATC
>PLHW01000055.1 GCA_003139095.1 Acidobacteriaceae bacterium | reverse complement strand
GCGAGCCAAAGGCTGAGATATCCGCCGGCTAATATCATCGAACAAATCCGACAATGCGCTGACCAACGCCACGTCGAAGTCCAAATGTCGGGAAAGACCCAGGGGCTATGATCGGTTCCCGGGGACAAATGTCCCTATATTATGCGAATGTCAATAAGCAGTTTCGCGACGCGGTTTACGCTCAACAGCCCGATCTACCAGGTCGTTGATTTCCTTGCGCACTTTGCGCACTTCTTCGGTGCTCATCTTCTTGGAGGCCGCAACCGCAAGTTCGTCCATGCTCTCGAGCAGCGAGTCCATTGCGTTCTTTTGCTTCAGCGGCGACGTAGCCACGCGGCAGCCCCTTCTTGGATTCGTTCTAGCCATTACAGTTTACTCTACGCCGTCAACCTCACGGCCGAATACGTCACGAATGTACCCACACTGATATGACGAATGACGGTGGTAACCGGTTGCACAATTTCCCTAAATCATTGATTCTTCTTCCCCTGTCCGTCTGAACTCCCGCCGTGACCGCTATCACAGACATCCCTTCCTCGCAAAGTGTCAGCTAGACTCATGCGCACCATCATCGAACCCTTCCGCATCAAGTCTGTCGAACCCATTCACTGGACCACCCGCGCCCAGCGTGAGCAATTCCTCCAGGCTGCGTTCAACAATCTTTTCCTCCTCCCCGCCGACGACGTCCTCATCGACCTGCTCACCGACTCCGGCACCGGAGCCATGTCCACCCACCAGTGGGCCGCCATCATGGAAGGCGACGAGAGTTACGCCGGCAGCCGCAGCTTCGACCGCTTCCGCGACTCCGTCCAGGATATCTTCGGCTACAAGAACGTCATCCCTACCCACCAGGGCCGCGCCGCCGAGCGCATCCTCTTCAGTTGCATGTGTAAGAAGGGCGACATCGTGCCCAACAACACCCACTTCGACACCACCCGCGCTAACATTGAGTTTGTAGGCGCCGAAGCCGTCGACTTAGTCATCGAAGAAGGCCGCCATCCCAGCACACATCACCCCTTCAAAGGCAACCTGGATGTAGACGCCCTCGAAGCCCTGATCGAAAAGGTTGGCCGCGATCGCATCCCGCTAGTCATGCTGACCATCACCAACAACTCCGGAGGCGGTCAGCCCGTCTCCATGGAGAACGCGAAAGCGGTAAGCGCGATCTGCCGCCGAAACAAAATCCCACTCTACTTTGACGCCTGCCGCTTCGCCGAAAACTCCTATTTCATCAAGCTCCGCGAGAAAGGCTACGAAAATAGATCTCCCAAAGAAATTGCCCAGGAAATGTTCGGCTACGGTGATGGCTGCACCATGTCAGCTAAAAAAGACGGTATGGCCAACATCGGAGGCTTCCTCTGCACCAACGACGACGTACTAGCCCAGCAGGAAAAAAACTTACTCATTCTGACCGAAGGTTATCCAACCTATGGAGGCCTCGCCGGCCGAGACCTGGAAGCCATTGCCGTTGGCGTGCAAGAAGCTCTCCACGAGGACTATCTCAAATACCGCATCGCCTCCACTGCCTACTTAGGCAACCATATCTCGGCCCAGGGCGTTCCCATCGTGCAGCCCCCCGGAGGCCACGCCATCTACATTGACGCCCGCGCTTTCCTGCCCCATGTCGCGCCCGATCATTTCCCCGCCGTAGCCCTTGCCAACGAACTTTATCTCGAAGGCGGAATCCGCAGCGTAGAAATCGGCACGCTCATGTTCGGTCCTCAGGCCAAAATGGACTTAGTCCGCCTCGCCATCCCCCGCCGCGTCTATACCCAAAGCCACATCGACTATGTAGTGGAAGTGATCCTGGAAGTGTGGAAGAACCGCGAAAAAATCAAGGGCCTGCAACTAACCTATGAAGCCCCGTTCCTGCGCCACTTCACCGCCAAGTTGGAACCGGTAAAAGTGGCAGAGCCCGCAGTCGCGGCCATCCATTAGCGCGCACGCGCTAACATGGGTGGGTAGGAAAGTTGGAAGCGCCGCCCCGCCTGTCCAAATGCAAAGACCGCCGCCCCAAGATTACTCGGAACTCAAAGCTCGCGGCTCGAAGCTCGAAAGCTATTTCGTAATCACCCCGCAAGCAATCCGGTCCCCCGAATTCCCTGACGGGTCGGTCTTCTGATCGTCCGCCTTCGCGTGAATCACGATCGACGTTCCTCCATTGCTGAAAAGCGAATGGCTGTCGCCGCCCGGCTTACCGTTCCCAAGGTTTATGTCCTTGCTTTCCGTCTTCAGCTTCGCCTTGCCGTTCGCGCCGACCGTAAAGTTCGCGTGATCGCCCGCGTGATGTCCTTCCGGATTATCGAATCCATGCTTCTTTCCATCCGGATTGAAATGCGGTCCCGCCGATTTAAAGTCCGGCGCAGTGCAATTCGCGTTCTGGTGAAAGTGAATTGCATGTTCCCCCGGAGGAAGATTCTCCAGCTTCAGTTCCATCCCAACTCCTCCCGACTTTTGTTCCCAAAGCCCGACCGTCCCCACACTCTTACCCTGCGAGTCCTGAAGGTGAACGATGGTCTTGGCGAAGCCCGCCGAGGCGAGCGCAAGCGACAACAACGAAAGAGCAACCGCAAATGCGATGGAGTTTTTCATGGAAGGAAATTATAGACCAACTGCAAATAGGTAGTAGCTCTTTACAGTCGCCGCCCCACGGCGCACCTTGCTTCATATAACTTCAGACCAATTCATACGCTCTCCATGGACCTTTCCGCGCATCCGGTGCAATATCACACTCGTGTTCAGGAACGAAACTTCCCCGGCGTTCAAACTTGAAAAGGAGACACTTATGAAAAAGCATGCTGCTACCCTTCTCATCTTGATGTTAGCCGGACTGACTGGATTGGTTTGCGCGCAAACCGCAACCACGATCATCGCCCAGGTACCTTTCGATTACTTTGCCAACGGCAAAGCTATGCTCGCGGGAGAATGCCGGGTCAGAATTGAAAACGACGGACAGCCCATTATGCGGATCGCCGCAGAACGTGAGTCGGTCATCGCCCTTCCACACGCCAGCGAGTCGCGGAAGGCCAGCGCAAACACCGTATTGATTTTTCACCAGTACGGGGACCGCTATTTTCTGGCGGGCGTCAGCCGCCAGGGCCAAAACGTCACCTATGAATTGCCGGCGGGCAAACTGGAGCGTGAACTGAGAGCGCAGAACGCTACCGAAAAGAACGTAACCATGCTGGCCTCCCTCCAGTAGTCGCATACCGTGCGGCACCCCAGGGAACGGACTCGCCTCCGTTCCCTTTTTTTATGCTTTCTTTTTGCGATTCGCCGCGTTCTGTAGAATGGCCCAATGCCGGAGCCACGCTCCAAGCCCGTTGAGACCCTCGCTCGCGCCAGCCTCTTCGCTGCACTATCTGCCGCCGAACTTGCCTTTCTCGCCGAGCGATCCGTCGCGCGCAAGTTTTCCTCCGGCGAAATCGTCTTCAGCGAAGGCGACCCCTGCGCCGGAATGTATGTCGTCGAAGCCGGCCACGTGCGCATCTTCAAGACCTCCGCCGACGGTCGCGAACAGGTGCTCAGCATCGACGGCCCCGGCGGTTCCGTCGCCGAACTCCCCGTCTTCGACGGCGGCAGCTATCCCGCATCTGTTTCTGCCGTCGAAGACTCCACCCTGCTCTTCATTGCCAAACAGGATTTCCATGCGCTCTGCGTCGCCCACCCGCAGGTCGCTTTGAAGGTTCTGCGCGTCATCGGAGCCCGCCTCCGCAAGCTCATCGGGATTATCGAGGAGCTTTCCTTCACCACCGTGCGCAATCGTCTCGCCGCCTTCCTCGTCCGCATGGCGCGCCACCAGGGCGCGCGCGTCGAGGCAGGGTTCGAGATCACACTGCCCATGAGCAATCAGGAATTAGCTTCGCAGATCGGCACCGTCCGCGAACTGGTCTCCCGCAATTTGAGCCGTCTGCAATCGGAGAAGCTGATTCAGATGGATGGCCGGAAGATCGTGGTAAACGTGAAGGCGCTCGAAAAAGAATTGGAGGGCGAACCTACCCCCTAGCCGAAAGTTGCCCCCGTGACAAAAGTCATCGGCAAGCCTCGCTCTTTCTTCTACTCTGGTTATGAATTCAAGCCAGAGGAGAGCCCATGACCCCGACCGTCACCAAGATCGTTCGCGAGTACGCCATCGAATCACCCCAGACCATCCCCGTCTTCGAAAAATTTGGCATCGACTACTGCTGCGGCGGCAACCGTCCGTTAGATGAAGCCTGTGCCGCCGCCAACCTCAACATTGACCAGGTATTGCAGGCCCTGGATGCGGCCATCGCCGAGCCCGCCCGCCCCAGCGACCGCGAACTTCGCGCCGGATCGCTCGCCGAACTGATCTCGCACATTGTCCGCACCCACCACTCATTCGTGCGCGCCCAGGTTCCAGAAATCGGAAGCCTGCTGGAAAAGGTCTACACCAAGCATGGCCCCAACCATCCTGAACTGCAGCAAATTCGTTCCACATTCCGCGCGCTGGGCGAGGAACTTACGCTGCACCTCATGAAAGAGGAGAACATCCTGTTCCCCTACATCGAGCGCATGGAAGAATCCGTCCTCCAGCGCGAGCCCGTTCTTCCACCCCCTTTTGGCACGGCCGCCAATCCTGTGCGAATGATGGAGCAGGAGCACGATAGCGCGGGCTCCGCCCTGCGAGCCCTCCGCGCGGCCAGCCACGACTACACTCCTCCCCCCGATGCCTGCACCAGTTTTCGCGCGCTCTACACCGCACTGACCAATTTCGAGAAGGACTTGCATCAGCACATCCACCTCGAAAACAACGTTCTCTTCCCGCGCGCACTGGCAATGGAGGCACAGGCGCAGCGGCAATAATGCGGTCTTGAGTCAGGAGCTATGAGCGATAGGCCATGAGCTACCAGCGGTGAGCCGCGAGCTATGAGGTTCGAGCAATGCCGTCAGGTCGTTTTGGCTTGCTCGAAGCTCGTGGCTCGCAGCTCGAGGCTGCTTTCCCTCCCCCTCTGGCGCGGAACGCCATCCAATGTGACAATAGAAGATATGTCAAAATCTCGCATCGCAGCGGTCCTATTGGCCGCCGGAATCGTGCTGGTGACCAATGGTTATGCCCAGCAGGCACCGGCCGCGACGACGTCAAAATCAGCAGCCACTTCTTCGAAAGCTCCGGCTAAGACAACAACAACCGCCAAAAGCGCAGCTCCTCTCTCCACCCGCAAAGACAAGTTCAGTTACGCCCTCGGAATGAACATTGGCAGCGGTCTTGGAGCCAATCTCAAAAAGCAGTCCGTTGAAGTCGACTGGAACCTTGTTGCCCAGGGCATGAAAGACGCGGCAGCCGGATCAAAAACCCGCCTGACCGATGAGGAAGCCAAGGCTGTCCTCACCGAAGTCCAGAACGAGGTTCGCAAAGAGCAGCAGGAAAAGACGCAGGAAGCTGCCGCCAAGAATAAGACCGAAGGCGACGCGTTTCTTGCCGGGAACAAAAAGAAAGACGGCATCGTCACCCTGCCCAGCGGCTTGCAATACAAGATCATGACCGAGGGCAAGGGACCGAAGCCCGCCGCGACCGACACCGTCGTCTGCAACTATCGCGGAACCCTCATCAACGGAACCGAGTTCGATAGTTCTTACAAACGCGGAGAGCCCGCGACCTTCCCCGTCGGCGGCGTAATCAAGGGTTGGACCGAGGCGCTCCAGTTGATGCCGGTCGGATCGAAGTGGCAGCTCTTCATTCCTTCCGATCTTGCCTATGGCGAGCGCGGCGCAGGCGCCGACATCGGACCCAATGCCACTCTGATCTTTGAAGTTGAATTGATCTCGATCAAGAGCAAAGATCAGGATCAGAGTAAAGATCAGGAAAAGAAAGACGAGAATAAGCCAAAGGACCGGGATAAGCAGGAAGAAAAGAAGTAGTTACCAGCTGCGAGGCTCGAGCCTCGATCTTCCCGCAAATTTGGCAGCTTACTCTGCAATCGTCAAACGCAGACCGAAAAAGAAAGCTCCGACCGGGTACACCGAATCGGAGCTTTCTTAATTTTGGTAACGGTCCGCAACCCGTCTTTTTATTCGTAACGAAGGGCTTCGATCGGATCGAGCCGCGAGGCGCGAATCGCCGGCACCATTCCGCTGATCAACCCGACCACGCCGAGAATCAGAATCGCGATGAGCAGTGTTATCGGATTGATCATCAGCCGGATGTCGCCGGCCTCGGCATGTTTGGCCATCGCACTGTAAAGCGTCAGCCTGCCCACCGTCAGCGCAACTACATAGGCTAGAATGATCCCGAACAACCCGCCCATAAAAGTGATCGTGAGCGCTTCCGCAAGAAACTGAAAAAAAATGTGCCGGCGGCGCGCCCCCAGCGCCTTTTCCACGCCAATCTCCCGCGTGCGCTGTGTCACCGATACCAGCATGATATTCATCAGCCCAACGCCCCCAATGCCGAGCGTCAGGCACCCAATAAACCCCAGCAGAATCCGCAGCCCCAGCGTAATCACCAGGAATTGATGCAACTGTGTCATCAGGTTAAACACCATCAATCCGCGCCGGTCGGCGGGATTGAATTTGTGTTGGTCGGCCATCACATTGCGCACCGTCTGCTCGAGTTGCTCGTATTCGTTAGTCTCGTAGTTAAACCAGATCGAATTCAGATAGTGGGTGTCGGTGACGTCGCCCATGGTCGTGAAGGGCACAAATACCATGCGGTTAATGTTGTCGTCGCCCGCTTCCATCTTGGGGCTATAAACGCCGATCACTTCGAAACTAAGACCATTGATGCGAATGTGCTCGCCCAGCGCTTTGCGCCCCGAAAACAGCTTGTCTCTCACCTCGGGGCCAATGACCGCGACCCGCGCCCGCTGCGACTCATCCTGGCCGTTGTAAAACCGGCCCTGATCCATACCGATAGCGCGGATCGCGTACGTGCTCGGATATTCGCCGATCACGTCGAAATTAAAAGAGCGGTTCTCGTACTGCACGACAGTTGTTTTGTCGCAACTAGGTGTGATCTGCGCGATCTGCGGGATGTTCGACGAGAGAAGATCGACGTCGTCCAGCGTGAAGCGAAGCTGCGCGCCGGCCTTGTCGCCGCCTGCCTGCATCGACGTTCGTCCCGGCACCACGATCATCACCTTGGTCCCGAACGCCGCGAAAATGTTGGCGATGGCGCGCCCAAATCCGTCCCCATACGCCAGTAACATGCACACCGTCGCGATGCCCCAGGCCATGCCGAGCATGGTCAAAGCCGTCCGCCGCCGGTTGTGCTGCATGGCGGTGTAAGCCTCGGTGAGTAAGTCGCGTAACATAGAAAATTAGTAATTGGGGAATTTAGTAATTGAGCAATTTTACATATGCGACTTGTAATTTATGACTTGTAATTGTGCGAGTTTACTATGATTAAATGCGATTGAATATTAATTACTCAATTACTAAATGTCCCAATTACTCAATCTAAAATTGCCAAATTACAAATTACCAATTCTCCCTCACTCCGCCCTTAGCGCTTCCACCGGTTCCAGTTTGGCCGCCTTGCGCGCCGGATACAGCCCCGCAATTACTCCCGCCAGCGTCAGGCTCCCGATCGCCAGAATCGCCGTCATCGGAACCAGTCGCGGCGGATCGAAGCCTCCGGGCCCGTTGTAGTTACGGAAGGCGAACATCACGCCCCCCGCCAGCACCAGCCCGATCAGTCCGCTCACCAGCGTCAGCAGCACGCCCTCCGCGAAGAACTGCAACAGAATGCTGCGATTGGTTGCCCCCAGCGCTTTGCGCAACCCAATTTCGCGCGTCCGCTCGCTCACCGCTACCAGCATGATATTGATTACCCCAATGGCCCCCAGCGCCAGTGTCACAAATCCCACCGTGCCCAGAAACTCGTCCATCGCGTCGAAGATCAGCCCCATCATCTCCGCTTGCTTCACCGTGTCCCAGCCTTCAAACGCATCCTCGTCGTGTACATCGAAGCCGTGGTTGCGCGCAATCACCTTGCGCACCTCCTCCTGCGCCAGCAGGTGGTCCGCCGCTATGTCAGGCTGGTAGTTGATGGACGAGATGGCGTCGCGTTCGCTCTCTCCTTTTAGCGGGAAATCGCTCCTCATAACCTGGAACGGCACATAAGCGCGCATGTTCGTGGAATTGTCGTCCCCCCGCCCTACCCGCTTGAGCGTGCCCACCACTTCAAAGCGGTAGCCGTTGAGCAGGATGAACGCGCCGATCGGCGGCCGTCCCGGGAACAGGTGATGGGTCATCTCGTCGCCCAGAACCACCACGTTGCGCTTCTGGCTCTCATCCAGGTCGTTCAGCCAGCGCCCCTGCAACATCGGCAGGAAGCGAATGCCGTTGTATTGCGGCTCTGCGCCGGTCAATTGTCCGCTCGCGCTGCCAAACTCGCTGAGCGCGTGTACTTCCGTGGTCGCCAGCACGGGCGTGGCCGCCCGCACATGCGGCGCCTCCCTGCGGACATCCAGATAATCCTGGTAAGTGAGCCGGTAGGACCGCGCGGAATTCATGCTCCCCTGCACCACCGGAGCGCGCCCCGGAAATACGAACATGATGTTCTCGCCAATTTCCGAGAGATCACGCTTGTTCCCGTTGCGAAAACCCTCCCCTAACCCGACCAGTAGCAGCAGCGAACCGACTCCCCACGCGATTCCGAACATGGTGAGAAACGAGCGCAGCTTATGGGCCCAGAGCGTGCGGAAGATCTGCGCCAGATCATCGATAAACATGCCCATGGGGTCGGGGGGAACCTGGGCCCATTATATGTGCTTGGGCCCTCCGGAGTAACTGCCTAAAATCCCATGATGTTGTAGCCGCAGTCCACGTAAACAATCTCGCCCGTGATCCCGGAACTGGCGTCAGACGCCAGAAATACCCCGGTGCTGCCCACTTCCGCCACCTCGACGTTGCGTTGCAGCGGCGCGCGCTCGGCGTGCGACTTCAACATGTCTCCCAGCCCGGAAATCCCCCGCGCCGCCAGCGTCTTGATCGGTCCCGCGGAGATGGCATTCACGCGAATCCTCTTCTTGCCCAGGTCATAGGCGAGATAGCGCACCGTGCATTCCAGCGCCGCCTTGGCAACTCCCATCACGTTGTAATTCGGCACCACTTTCTCGGCGCCGTAGTAAGTCATCGTGATCACGCTCCCGCCGTCCTCCATCAGCGGCGCGGCGGCGCGGCACACCGCAATCAACGAGTACACGCTCACATCGTGCGCCACCCGAAAGCCTTCGCGGCTCGTGTTCACGAAGTCGCCCTTCAGTTCTTCCGGAGGCGCGAACGCCACGCTATGCACAATCACGTGCAGTTTCCCATAGCGCTGCTTCAGCTTCTCAAACAGCTCCGCAATCGCTCCGTCGTTTGAGACGTCGCACATAAATCCTTCCGCGCCGGGAAGGGAAGCGATCAGGTCCCGGGCTTCCTGCTCCAGGCGTTCGTTCTGGTAGGTTAGGGCGAGGTTCGCCCCCGCCGCGTGCAGTCCCTGCGCAATCGCCCATGCGATCGAGCGCTTGTTCGCCACCCCGAACACGACTGCCGTTTTCCCCCTCAAATCGTCGAACATTCTGGAAAATTGCTCCTCAACCCGAAAACGGAAAGGATATCAGCATTTGAGCACGATCGGGTTCAGTTCAGAGCCATAGCGCTTCGAATCTGTGCTTCCGAATACAATATCAATCGCTTTGATCGGTGGTCCTCCGTGTAAATCCGCGGAAAAGAAGTTTTCACCTCTGCAATCTGACGTCGCACCTCTGCCCTCCGCTAGAATGACAGGATTGGAAGGACCACTTTCCCAGCGAGGCATCCTGTGTGCAGGAACATCAAGACGCTATTCAACTTCGATCCACCAGTGACCGACGAGGAAGTCCGCGCCGCATCGCTCCAGTTTGTGAGGAAGATCAGCGGATTTACCAAGCCTTCGAAGGCGAATGAGACCGCGTTTCTGGCCGCCGTCGATGACGTGGCCGCGATCTCGATGCGCCTGCTGCGCTCGCTAGAAACGAACGCTCCCGCAAAGAACCGCGAAGAGGAAGCCGCCAAGGCCAAACTGCGCGCCGCCGAGCGCTTTGGAATCTAAAGCTGGAGCTCTCGTGCTCCAGCTTCCGTTCAACTTTAGTTCTCGCTAATTCTCCGTCTCCACCGGCTTGGCCTTTGGCGCGGGCAAGGCCTTGGCCGGCTTGCTCGTGTTCGGCACCGACGGTGGCGTCGGCGGAGTAGGCGGCGTCACTGCTACCGTTCCCTTGCGCAGCTGAATCGTGCCCTTGTCGCAATTGATGGCCAGTTTCGATCCATTCGTTCCAATCGAACCGCTGGCGCTCGACTGCCGGTTCTGATTCTCGACTTTAATCTCGTCGAAGTCGCTCTCAATTTCGCCTTCGCGAGTTCGTGCTTCCACCTTCAACGCCGCGCCCGGTGGAATCGTGACCTGCACATCGCCCTTGCGATTGTCGATCTGCAAATTGCCCGGCTTGTACACTCCCACGTCCACCGATCCGTTACTGTCTTCCAGCCGCAGGTCTCCCGATAAGCCTTCGAGCGCAATGTCTTTCGAGCGCGTCGTCAGCCGCATCGGGCCGGTCAGCGAGTCGGCGCGCAGGTCGCCGGAATCGAGATCCAGCCGGCCATCGAGGTGCGCGAACTCCATGTCGGTACGCGACGAATGGAAGCTCACGGTCTTCGAAACCCGCACCAGCCGCACGCTCTCCATGAATTCGCCGTTCAGGTGCACCGCCCCGTCGATATCTTCGATATCAACTTCATTGGCGCGTCCCTGGATGCTCACATCGCCTTTCACGTGCTCGATGCGCGCGCCGCTGGATTCGGCGGTAATGGTCGCGCTGCCCGCCAAATCGGTGATATCGACTTCGCCGTGCTGGTGATTGATGTCGACCGCGCCCGCCATGCCCGTGATGTTGATGTCGCCGTGCTTCGACGTGATGTAGAGGTCCGTGTTGCGCGGAACGTAAACGTCCATATCGACGCTCACGCCCTTATCGCCCGCCGCAGTGTTGTTGGCGTTCAGCGTCACAATCTTGTCCGCGGGACTCATGCTGATGTCGGTCTTCTTGTTGATGTCATCGGCCGATGTCTGATTTTCGGCGTGAACCTTCTTGCGCCATGAAACTCGGATCTGTTTTTCGTCTGACACATTGACGGTCACCGTTCCGCGATCGTCGTTGATGCGCAGTCCGGTCATTCCCGCCGGCACATCCCGATTGAGGTCGCCGCTGTAATCGAACGACTGCCCGCCAAAAATATTGTCAAAGTCGTTGTCGTCGATTTGCAGATGATCGCGAATGTTTCCCCAGTCGACGCGCGAAACGCCGGTGGCGATCAGTCCGCCCATAATGACAAACAGCATCAGGAAAACGCCGCCCACCCCAATGCCCCGGCTCGGCAGTCCGGCCCGCTTATACTGCTCGTGCTCCAGCAGCTTGATGATTCCCCAAAGGATCAGCAGCGCGGGCCAATAACGGCCAAACAGCACCACCAGCCCGTGCCAGTTCAAAACTCCCATCGTTCCCATCAGGAAGAGCACGCCGATCAGGATCAGGACGATCGCGCCCGCCATCGAGCGCGGCGGCCGTGGAGGCAGCGGCGGCTGCGGTGGCTGAGCGTAGGGCGGAACTGCTCCCGGATTTGGTACCCCAGGGTTAGCCATTGTTCACCTCACTCGACGCAGCAGGTGCAGTCGGTGGCGGAGGCCCAGGCGGCGCGGTTGGCGGCGGAGGCTGCGAATCAATCACGCCTCCGCACGCGGGATTTGCCGCTGCGTACGGATCCAGTCCACTGCGTTCAAACAGCTTCACCGCTCCCACCACCAGCAGAATCACCGGCCACGTGCGATGGAAACCAGCTACCTCCAGATTCTCTAAAAGAAACAGCGTGCCGATCGTGAACAACACTGCCGGACCCATCAGTCTCCGGCGGCAGGTGCGCGGATCGCCCGCGTTTCCCACCAGCCCATAGTTGCGGGCAAACAGCCAGGCTCCAAGCCCGATCAGCAGCACCGGCCAAAAGCGGTCGAAGCCGTGTTCAAACAAACCGGCCGTGTGCAGCAGGAAAACCGCACCCAGCAAAATGAGCACGAACGCTCCCACCGGAACCTTCGAGGCGTCGACTCTCGTGCCCCCGCCGAACGTCGCGCCCAGCCCGTACGGATCAGGCGCCGGCAGCCCCGCCTGAATCGCGCGCGCCGACCGCACTGCATCCACGATCTGGTAAATCCAGAAAAATGTCAGCGCGATGCCGCAGATGGCGCCGATCGCCTCGCCGCCCCCATGGTCGGCGCTGCTGATGCCCGCGATCAGCAGTCCAAAAATTGCCAGGTGCGCCAGGCCCTTCGCGTACTGACCGGTGTAAACCGCGCCCACGCCGAAGGGAAAGAATCCCGCCAAAATTCCCGCCACTGTCGGATTCGGTCCGCTGCTGCCGGCCATCGGAGCCATGGGCGGCGGCACGGGCGGTGGAATATATCCCGCCGGAACTCCCGGTGGTGGTGGAGGTGGAAACCCCGCTCCCGCCACAAATCCCGCTGCCGGGGCCGCGCTCGCCATCCGCGCTCCCAGGCAGTCCTCGCAATAAATAACTCCTCTTACGGGCCGCGTACAATTCGCGCACAGCGCTTTCCCGCAAGTGCGGCAATAGGCCACCGCTGACGCATCAGCATGGTAGGCGCAGTTCATACAAACCTCCTGTTGTTTGAAACCACCCGCGAGCCCCGAGCCGCGGGCTGCGAGCACCCTTGAATCCGTAGATCCGCAGTGCCCGCATCGCTCGCCACCGGCCTGACCGGGATCACCTCTGACCCGTTCAATCCGGCAAGTACCGTGTCGCCCTGCTCTCGCGAGTAGTTCCGGTCCTGTCTCTCCTGTGGTTGCCCACTGGTGTCGTTCTTATGATTTTGTTTTTCTTCCTGCGGCGCGGGCTCGGCGGGCGTCGCCGCTCGCTTCAACTCCCGCACCTTCGATTCAATCTCATACACGAATCGAACATTGTCGTAGTACTTCACCACTTTGATCTGCGCGTCGGTATACGCGTGCCGGATCGACGACGGCCGCAGGCTCACCTTCGCCACATCCGACGCCTTCACTCCCGCCGCGCTCAGCGCCAGCGAGCCCGAGAAGAAAATCATCCCGAACGACATCACAAACCGCGGCTGCCGCACAAACGCATTGAGCGGCGCAAACCACGAATCCCACCACTCCCGCAGACGCTCTCGCCTTGGCGTTGTACCCAGCGCGCCCGGCGCCGCCACTCGCGTGCTCACCACCCCGCTCGTCGCCGCCAGAATGTTGTGCACCAAAAATGTCGGAGGCTCCACCGCTTCCAGCGAGCGCAGCCATTCCCTTCCCGCCTGCACCTCGGCAAACAGCGGCCCGCAAATCCCGCACGTCCGCCGGTGCGCCTCGAAGCTCTCCTTCTGCGCCCCCGTCAGCCGCCCTTCGATGGCCTCCGTCAGCAGGGCTTCAAACTCTGTGCAGTTCGCCCCGTGTTTTGTTTCCTCTGGCATCAGATCACCTGTCTATATGTACGTTGCAGCAGGCGCGCTAGTTCCGCTCGCCCGCGGTTAATTCTTGACTTCACGGTCCCCTCCGGAACCCGCAAAGCCGTGGCAATTTCCCGGTAGTCCATGTCCTGCAGGTCGCGCAAAATTACCGCCTCCCGCAGCTCTGGAGACAGCTTTTGCAGCGCCTGATGCACCATTTCCCGCGTCTCCCGGCTCTGGGCGGCCTCGTCCGGCCCACGGCTCTGGTCGGCAATCCGGTCGCTCAACGGCTGCGCGTCCTCGTGTTCCGAGGCCGGCCCATCCAGCGAATCCGTCAGCCGCTCGCTCTTCGTTTTGCGGAAATGATCGACCAGCAAATTGCGCGTGATCGTCGTCACCCAGGTCATAAACGCGCCCTTACCGGAGTCATACGTGTTCAGGGTGCGGTACATCTTGATAAAAACTTCCTGCGTCAGGTCCTGCGCGTTCTCGGCGTCCCCCGCAAACCGGTAGCACACGTTATAAATGCGCCGGTGAAAGCGCTGGACGATCTCCTCCCAAGCCGCCGCATCGCCACCCACGCAGCGCCGGACCAGCAATCCGATAACTTGCGCCTCGTCCAAACCAACTCCGTGAACCGCGATTCAGACCATCCTCGCCCATGTCATCCTGAGCCGAGCGAAGGACCTATGCATTCTGCCGCGTTGAGCAGCATCCTCAACAACACACAGTACTTACGTTTCTGTAGCGCAGGAAGTTCCCTTGAATCATAGAGCTAGCGATTGTAGGGGAAATAGCGGCGAGTTGCCAGTTTTGGGGTTGAGGAAGTTTAGGCAGCGACCTGCGAAGCAAGAGATGCCCCTTCGACAATACCCGCGAAGTCAGCGGCAGCTTCGGGCGACCAGCGGACGTTCATTGCGAGCCGAGGATACGGCCCAGCTGGCGGCGCACTTCTTCGTGGGAAACTAATTGGGCGCGATCAAGGGAGGCAAGGCCCTTCTCAACCTCTTGCCGGAACCATTCGTCGTGGTCAAGATAGTTGGCAACCAGCTCGCGCACGACATCTTCCGGTCCCTTACCCGTCTGCGCGGCGATTCGGCTCAGCCTGGCTTCGAGCTCGGCGGCGAACAAGATTTCCATAGCCAAATTTTAGGCGAACTGCCGAGCACACGCAAGATAGATGCTCGGGGCGAGAAGCCCCGAAGGGATTACCTGCAAGCCAATGGAACTATGAAAGGAATCGAGGGTTCCAGAGGTCAGGCATGTGCCCAGACCTGGGATGCCGCGAGTGTCTGCAGTTCCGTAATTTGAACTCCTAATCTCTTTCATCACAAATCCCCCGTGCCCGCATCACAGACTTCCACCGCCGCCGCGCGCGACAATCACTGACCTGTGACAAGGCAGAAGTGCGCCGTCTCCAGAGACGGCTACCCGAGCCCGCAAGAAAGTGGTCCGAAAAGCGCCCTTTGACAACCGATGGTTTACACGGAAAGTAAGCGAAATGGCCGGAAATAAGCAAAGGCCGCCGCTAAGTCCTTATTATTGAGTACTTTGAAGTTAAGTAGCTTATTCTTCAATACTTCGCGAGAAAACAGGGGGGAGGGGGTGCCCCCCCCAATTTTGACTAAAAGGTAAAAAAAGAAAGCAAGCTGGACCCGAAAAGATACGGTCTTACTGAGAACTGATAACCGGCAACCGGCAACTGACAGCTGGCAACTGCCTTACTGGCAACCGCCCTACGAGAACCGCACCTTCACGTCCGGCCCCTTATCCAGCAGAATGCTGTCCACAAAGCGCACGCGGCCGGTTTTCAAGGTCAGAATGATTGACGAGGTGCGCGTGCCTTCGCCGAAGAAGCGAACGCCCTTCAGAAGCGCGCCTTCGGTCACGCCCGTCGCGGCAAAAATCAATTGCTTGCCCGGCGCAAGGTCTTCGGCCTCGTAAATTTTGTTCTTGTCTTTGATCCCCATCTTCGCGATGCGTTCTTCCAGTTGCGGCTTATCAATGACGAGTCGTCCTTGCATGTATCCATTCAGGCAGCGAATCGCCGCCGCCGTGATTACGCCCTCAGGCGCGCCTCCAGAGCCCATCACCGCGTGAACGCCCGTTCCAATCACGGCCGCCGCGATGCCCGCGGACAAATCGCCGTCGCCGATCAGCTTAATGCGCGCTCCCGCTTTGCGAATGTCGGTGATCAGTTTTTCGTGCCGCGGACGATCGAGCACCATGACAACCAGATCTTCCACGCCGCGATGCAAGCGGCGCGCGATGTTCTTCAGATTGACCGCGACCGGCGCATCCAGCTCAACCGCATTCTTGCACGACGGCCCGACGACAATCTTCTCCATGTAGCAATCGGGCGCGTGCAGCAAGCCGCCCTTTTCCGAGGCCGCGAGCACCGTGATCGCTCCCGGCGAACCAGTCGCGCACAGGTTCGTTCCTTCCAGAGGATCGACCGCGATGTCCACGTGCGGAACCGAAGAGCCGTCGGGAAAAGTTCCGCCGACCTGCTCGCCGATATAAAGCATCGGAGCGTCGTCGCGTTCGCCTTCGCCAATGACGATCGTTCCATGCATCGGAACCGTGTCCATGGTTTTGCGCATCGCTTCGGTCGCAACCTGGTCGCTCAGATGGCGATCACCCTGTCCCATCGTCCGCGCCGACTCGATGGCCGCGTTCTCGACCACGCGCAAAAACTCCAGCGCCAGATCGCTCTCAATGTTTTCCCCGAAAGATTTTGCGTGCGGTTCGTGACGGTTCTGAGCGGTATGCTCGTCGACAGGATGACTTTGAGCTGCCATGATTTCTCCTCTTGCCTGCTTGTGCAATGATGGCCGCGAACGAGCCAGCCACGCAAAGCTCGCAATATACGCCCTTCGGCGCGAGGATGGAAGTGCACAGGACACACGACTCACACACGAACTCTGGAAGGGCAGAATCGGTTCGCACGACAGGAGTTCGGACGACAAAAATTCGCACGACAGAAGTTCGGACGGCCGGAAGTCATGACCATCTAACTACGAGCGAAGAACTCGTTCGGTGTTGGCGATTCTGCTAACCTCTTGCCATGAATCCCGAACGCCGAGAGCCTGCTTACCTTCTCACCGAGAAACAGGTTGCCGATAAGAGCGAGATCGCGCGCCGGTTTCTGGATGCGCGCACTCGCCTGAATGCCAATGTCGATAAGGCCGACAACTTCCTCGTCAAGCGCTTCTACAACCTCGACCACAACACCTATCTGGAAGGCGCGATTCCAGCGAAGTACAAAGAGCTGATGGGACTCGCGGCGTCGGCGTGCCTGCGCTGCGACGACTGCATCAACTACCACATCATCCAGTCGTGCCGTTTGGGCGTGACGCGCGCCGAGCAGGAGGAAGCGTTAAACGTAGCGCTGATCGTCGGCGGCAGCATCGTGATTCCGCACCTGCGCCGCGCCTACGAGCTGCTGACGGAGTTGTACGGCTAGAAGCCCGAATCGCGCCCCCGCCGCTCTTTCCTAGAACGCGTCCACGCCCGTCACGCTCGCGCCGATAATCAGCGTGTGAATGTCGTGCGTGCCCTCGTATGTCTTCACCGATTCCAGGTTCATCATGTGGCGCATGATCGGGTAATCGTCCGCAATGCCGTTCGCGCCCAGAATATCGCGGGACATGCGCGCGCACTCCAGCGCCATCCACACGTTGTTTCGCTTCGCCATCGAGATATGCTGATGCTCGACCTTGCCCGCGTCTTTCAGGCGGCCCACTTGCAGAATCAGCAACTGCGCCTTCGTGATCTCGGTGATCATCCAAGCCAGTTTTTCCTGCACCAGTTGGTGCGAGGCGATGGGCTGATCGCGGAACTGTTTGCGCAGCAGCGCGTATTGCAGCGCGCAGTCGTAGCACGCCATCGCCGCGCCAATCGCGCCCCACGCGATGCCATAGCGCGCCTGGTTCAGGCACATCAGCGGTGATTTTAAGCCGCCCGTCCCCGGCAGCAAGTTCGCTTCCGGTACGCGCACATCCTGCAACGACAGCCCGCTCGTCACCGACGCGCGCAACGACCACTTGCCGTGCACGTCGTCGGCTTTAAATCCGGCCCGGTCGGTCTCGACCAGAAAGCCGCGAATCCTGTCGCCCTCGTCCTCCACCTTCGCCCATATCACTGCGACGTCGGCGATGGAGCCCGAGGTGATCCACATCTTCTCGCCGTCGAGCACGTATTCCTTGCCCGACTTGCGCGCGCGTGTGCGCATGCCTCCCGGATTCGACCCAAAGCCCGGTTCGGTCAAGCCAAAGCAGCCCAGCTTTTCGCCCTTCTGCATCGCGGGCAGCCATCTGTTCTTCTGCTCATCCGTCCCGAACGTGTAAATCGGATACATCACCAGCGCCGAGTGCACGCTGACAAACGAACGTAAACCCGAGTCGCCGCGCTCCAGTTCCTGCGTCACCAGGCCGTATTCGACGTTGCCCATGCCCGCGCAGCCGTACCCGTGCAGCGAGGCCCCGAAAAAACCCAGCTCCGCCATCGGCTTCACCAGTTCGCGCGGAAACCGCCCCGCCCGATTGCACTCTTCGATGATCGGAATCACATTGTCTTCGACAAACTTGCGGGTGGTGTCGCGCACCAGGCGCTCCTCGTCGTTCAGCAGGGAATCGAACTGAATGAAGTCCACACCGCGAAATTTAATGGCTGGCATTTGCGTGTCACCCCGGAACCAGACTACAGGAATGGAAAACTCTTCAAAGTAGCAGATGGCGGGGTTTCGATGCCAGCGAGCTACGAGCCACGGGATACGAGATCACTGAACTGCGGTGACTGACGACCCAAGAGCTAACGACCGATTCTCGGAATCCACCGCGGCACGCGCGTGCGATAGCGGTCGTACTCTTCGCCGAACTGTCTGCGCAGCGCCGGTTCCTCATAAAGCAAGACGAAAAGGTGGAAAGCCGTCACGACACAGGCCAGGTAAATTGCAATGTCGCGCGAGTGGAACAACCATGCCTGTCCCGCAATCACGAGGGCGACCCCGACATACATCGGGTTGCGCACAAAACGATGGAGCCCCTTCACTACCAGAGTTTTCGTCGGCGCGATCGGAGCCGGCGTGCCACTCCCCGTCCAGGCGAAGCCCCAGAAAGCGGTGTGGAGGTAGATCAGAATGCCCGCAAGGATGAGCGCGCATGCGGCCGCTTCCTCGGCGCCATGCACTCCAACCCCAGCGCCATTGCGCAGCCGCCACGGAACATAACCCGCTACAGTTCCCGGGACGAAAACGGTGAAGAGCGCGGTCTTCAACAGTGGCGAGGCATTTCTCACAGTGCTATTGTTAGCCGAACCTGCGCGTCCTCAGATGACAGCACGTCGTCCGCGCTGCCGGCTAATCGTTCGCTGCGACCGATTGCGGCGCGGCCGACTCCCCGGCCGCGATCTCCTGATCCTTGTACTGGAGCTGATAGAGCTTGTAGTAAATCCCGCGCTGGCCGAGCAGTTGCTGGTGCGTCCCCATTTCGCGCACCTGCCCTTTATGCATGACGATGATCTGATCGGCGCGCTGGATGGTCGACAGGCGGTGCGCGATGATCAGCGAAGTCCGGCCCTGCACCATGCGGCTGAGCGCGTCGCGCACGCGAAATTCGGTCTCCGTATCCACGCTCGACGTCGCCTCGTCAAGAATCAGGATCTTCGGGTTGTGCGCCAGCGCGCGCGCGAAAGAAATCAGCTGTTTCTGCCCGGTTGAGAGCGTCGAGCCGCGTTCCCGCACTTCTTCCTGGAAGCCCCCTGGCAAAGTGCGGATGAAGTCGGCCAGATTCACGTCTTCCGCCGCCTGCTCCACATCCACGTCCTGAATGCGCGCCGTGCCCAGCCGGATGTTCCCCGCAACCGTGCCCGAAAACAAGAATGGATCCTGAAGCACCACGCCGAAGCGGCTGCGCAACTCTTCCAGGTTCATCTCGCGAATGTCGACGCCATCGATGCGGATCGCGCCGCGTTGCACATCGTAAAAGCGCATCAGCAGCGAGATCAGCGTCGTCTTTCCCGCGCCCGTATGGCCGACCACCGCGATCGTCTCGCCTGGTTCGAGCGTGAAAGTGACGTCGCGTAGAACCCAGTCCGGAGTAGGCGTCTCGTGTCCGTTCCCCCCTTCCGCCGACTCGCGCGTGTTGTACGCGAACCATACGTGATCGAATTCGATCCGGCCCGGCCCCGTCGCCTTCTTCGTCACCGCCGGCGACGTGATCTCAATTTTCGTGTCCAGCAGCTTGAAGACGCGTTCGCCTGCTGCCATCGCCGACTGGAGTATGTTGTACTTCTCGCTCAAATCCTGAATCGGGCGAAAAAACCGTTGCGCATATTGCATGAACGCCACCAGCACGCCGATCGTCATTATCGATTGCGTGCCGCGCACGGCGAACAAAGTTCTCCACGAGACGCCGAGCGAAACGGTGGACACCGAGAGGTGCCGCAGAATACCGTTTCCGCCAAACCAGATAATGCTCGCCACAGCCACCGACGACAGGATCTCCACCACCGGGTAATAAATCGCATAGGCAAGAATCGCGTCTTTGTAAGCCTCCATGTGCGACGCGTTGATGTCGGAAAATTGGTTGTAGGCGCGCTTCTCGCGGTTGAAAAGCTGTAGAACCAGCATCCCCGAAACCGCTTCCTGAAGAAACGAATTGATGCGCGCAATCGCCGTGCGGATGCGGCGGTATGAATCCCGCACCTTATCGCGGAAAATTTTCGTCGCATACACGATCAGCGGCAGCACCGTGAACGTCAGCAGCGCGAGCTTCCAGTTCATCTCCAGCATGATCGCGAGGATGAACGTGAGCACGAACACATCCTCAAAAATCGAGACCACGCCCGCGGTGAACATTTCGTTGAGCGCATCCACGTCGGTCGTCACCCGCGTCACCAGCCGGCCCACCGGGTTCTTGTCGAAAAAGCCGATGTGCATATTTTGCAGGTGACGGAAAATCTGGCTGCGCAAGTCGAACATCACCTTCTGCCCGGTCCACTGCATTAGATAGGTCTGCACGAATTCGAGCGCAAAGCTGAAAAGCAGCAGCCCAACGTAAAGCGCGCCAATCTGCCCAATGCCCCGCAGCGGCGAGTCGCTCAGGCGATCGCCAATCCAGCTGTGCGCACCCGGAGATTTCGCCAAATATTTATCGATGGCGATCTTGGTCAGAAATGGCCCAAGCACGTCGGCCACGGACTTCAGCACAATCGCCACCAGAGCCACAATGACGTGCCATTTGTAGGGACGCAAATAGCCCAGCAGACGCCGCATCAGGCGTCCGTCGTATGCTTTACCTACTATTTCCTCTTCCTGATTGGCCATTCTTTGCGTGCAGCTGGCGTCCAAAAGTAAAGATCGAAAAGTAACGCTTGAAAGTAAAGATTACCTTAAATAGATGGCGCAAAGCGCCGAACGATGGAAAAGCTTTGCCCCGCCCAGGCAGCCTCCCGCGTCGACCGCCTCCCTCCGCCATCGCACCCTGAACACCATTATGTGATTGCGGTCACCGCTCGAAGTAAGGTATTTTTCTACATTTTCCGGTACTTGTCTGCCATGACAGGAGGCTTCATGAGCGCCCACCACATTTCCGAACCAAAAGACACTTCGGTAGAAAAATCCGTCGCGCCAACGAAAATCCCGCGTTGCGGTTGGTTCCAGGCATCGGCGTCGAACTGCGCCGACGTTCATTCAAACGGAAAGCCCTGGCGGCTCGTGCTGCTCGGCGCGCCCGGCGTGGGCAAGGGAACGCAGGCCGATCTGCTCAACCAGCGCCTCAACGCCTGCCATCTCTCCACCGGCGATCTTTTCCGCGCCGCCTCCAAACAGAAGGAATGCGATCAAAGCCCCGCCATGCGAGCCGCCATGGAGCAAATGCGGCGCGGCGAACTGGTCCCCGACGCCACCGTGTGGGAGATGGTGCGCGAGCGCGCCGACTGTCTGCGCTGCTCGAGCGGCTTCGTGCTCGATGGCTTTCCGCGCACGCTCGGCCAGGCCGACGCCCTCAAACAGCTCATGGAAACCGAGAGGATTCCGCTTCACGCGGTCGTGAATTATGAGTTGCCGCTGGCCGAAATTGTGGCTCGCCTCAGCGGCCGCCGCACCTGCGAGAAGTGCAAGGCGGTCTTCCACATCACCGGTCAGCCGCCCAAGGTCGAAGGAGTGTGCGATCGCTGCGGCGGCAAGCTCTTCCAGCGCGACGACGACCGGCCCGAATCGATCACCGTGCGCATGGCCGCCTACGAGCGCAGTACCGCGCCGCTCATCGAATTCTACAAAGCGCTTGGCTTGCTCGTGGCCGTCGCCGCCATCGGAACTCCAGACGACATCTGCGCCCGCACCATTGCAGCGCTCAAGTCGCGCGCGTAGGTACGCAACCGAAATACGCTAGCGTACGTATGAGGATGTAAATACGCCGTCGGCATGCCCTGCCCACAATCGCACGATCTGCCGTTGCTTCAGCCCTTTTTTGCGGGCTGCTTCGCCTTCTTACCCTCCGGCGCGGCGCCGTGTTCTTTTCCGCACGTCGGGCACACAACTTTCTCGTTGTGCTCTTCCATTTGATGTAGGAATCTTGTAAACGTCTGGCCGCAGTGTTCGCACAGGGTATCGATCGAATCCCCGCGTTTGCTCACATCCTCATGTCTTGGCATGCATTTCCATTCTATGCGAATGCCTGCCCCAACCGGGTCACCCCGCGCGCATACAATAGATCCAACGTGCCTCTCGGTCTCTATATTTCCATCCCTTTCTGCCGCACCAAGTGCAGCTATTGCAACTTTGCTTCCGACGTCTTTTCCCGTCAGGCCTATGAAAATTACGTCGCGAGCGTGATCGAGGACGTCGCGCACGCCCGCGCCCTCTCTGCCGAACTTGGCGGTAATTTCGACGAAACCGCCGACTCCATCTATCTCGGTGGCGGCACGCCCTCCATCCTCGAGTCCACTCAGTTGTTGCGCATCTTCCAGGCCGTGCGCGATCAATTTCAACTCACGCCGGATGCCGAGATCACCGTCGAGTGCGCCCCCGGAACGTTAACCGATCCGCTGATCGCAACCTTGCTCGCCGCCGGCGTCAATCGCGTCAGTCTGGGCGTGCAGTCTTTCGTCGATCAGGAGGCGCACTCCGTCGGGCGCCAGCACAATCGTTCCACCGTGATCGAAGAGGTCGCCCGCCTTCGCCAGGCCGGCATCCACAACCTCAATGTCGATCTGATCGCCGGCCTGCCGCATCAGACGAAAGAAAGCTGGACCTTTTCGCTGGACGAAACCATCGCCCTCGCTGTTCCGCACGTCAGCGTCTACATGCTCGAAGTCGACGAAGATTCACGCTTGGGTAGGGAAGTGCTCGCCGGCGGCACGCGTTACCACGCCCACTTTGTCCCCGATGACGCGGCCACCGCCGACTTCTATGAGCAGGCCTGCCAGGTTCTGGATTCGGCCGGCGTCCGGCAATATGAAATTTCAAACTTCGCCCATTCCAAACCCGGCGCCCCTCAAGCGAGCACGAATCACGCCGCGCCGGGCAGCGTCCGCGCTTCCACCTCTGCGCCCGTCGGTGGGCAATCCCGCCACAACTTGAAATATTGGACGCGTCAGCCCTATCTCGGCTTCGGCGTCGACGCTCATTCCATGCTCGTTGCCAATCACTCCGATCTTGACGCCATCCGCTTCGCCTCCCCCGACTCGTTAGACGGGTACATGAATCGCGTTCCGCACACCGTGACGCGCGTGTCCGCGCACGCTGCCCTCGAGGAAGCCCTTTTCCTCGGCCTCCGCCTCAACCGCGGCGTCGACCTCACCGCCCTCGCCGCAGCCCATTCGCTCTCGCGTCTCGCCTACCAGCCCATCATCGAGGAATGTCAGCGCGACGGCCTACTCGACGCCTGCGGCCCTACCATCTCCCTGACGCCGCGCGGCCGCCTCTTATCCAATGAAGTGTTCGCCCGATTTCTGCTTCAAGAAGACAAATCAAAAGCCGCCAGTTAGTCCGATCACGAGTCCCGCTGTTCAGGCACGCGCCACACGATGATCCCTGTCTCTAGCCTTCGCCACCACCGGGGAGTCATCAAGTTGTAAATGACTTTCGTAATTTGGGTCACCGAACTTTCAATGCCATAGTTAGGACATACCGCTCCAATTTTGTAGGCGAGGAACGGAGGGGGGTCGTCCTTGCGGAAACAATCGGGTTTCTCACTCATCGAACTGTTGATTGTTGTGGCGATCATCCTGGTCATTGCGGCGATCGCAATTCCAAGCATGATTCGCGCCCGCATCGCCGCCAACGAATCTTCCGCTGTCGCCTCCATTCGCCTCGTCAATACGGCTCAGATTTCCTACACCAATACGTACCCGACTGTCGGTTTTTCCGGCAACTTGGCCAATCTTGGCGGCACCAGTTGTTACCCCCCCACCAGCAGCGGCTCTTGCTTCCTAGACCAGCAGTTGGCCTCGGGCATTAAGAGCGGCTATTCGTTTTCCGTGAATGGCTCGTCCAGTACGCCCAACACCTCTTATCAGGTCATCGCTTCGCCTATGCAGCCCGCGCAGAGCGGCGTGCGCTATTTTTGCTCGTTCCAGGATGCGGTGATCCGCGTAAATCCGACCTCTGCGATCTCCACGTGCGATACCACGCAGACACCGATTAACCAGTAGCGATCCACGCTTGGCAACGTACCTGGGGGAGGGTACAGCCGAGAAAGAGCAGAGGAGCAATCCTCTGCTTTTCTCATTTTGGCGAAAGCTGGCCCGCTTTAGTGGCCCGTCCCTCCTACCTTCGTGCACCATTTTCAGTGCTGTTTAACACTACAGAAATATCGTTGCAGTAAACTACTTTTGGACTTCGCATGCCTTCCACGCGCTCATCGCGTTTTGCTCTGCCCTTGCAGGTGGCTGCCGTCTGCTACCGCAGGCTGAATTCCCACGCCGAATTCCTCCTCGTCAACACCAACGGCGGCAGCAAGTGGACTTTTCCCAAAGGCGCCCCCGACACTCGACTCTCCCACAGCCAGGCCGCCGAGCGCGAGGCCCGCGAAGAGGCTGGGGCCCTGGGCGTCATTGAGCCGCGCCACTTCCACGTCTACATCCACTCCAAAGGCGTGTTCTGGCAGCCCAGCGGCGTGCAGGAATATGTCGTCAAAGCGTTCCTCATGGAGGTTCGTCAGACTCGCGAGCCGCACGAAGATGATCGCAATCCGACCTGGTTCGAGGCGAAAGAAGCCCGCGTCATCCTCGCTAAGGGCCGCGAAGTGAAGTATGCGCGCGAACTGCAAGCCGTCATCGACCGCGCCCTCGAACAAATCGGCGAGGCGCGCTACGCCTTCGCCGCCAAGGGGAACTCTGTTTAAATCCCTGGAAGCCTCCGTGCATTCGGCCGCGAAGCCTTGACTTTCGAACCCTCAGCTTTTTCGTTTCACCGGTTGAGATTTTCTCTGCGACCCTGTGACTCTGTGGTGGAGAAGGCAAAGCAGACCGCCACATTGCCGTGGCTGGGCGGACTCCATGATCGCGATTTCATGAGACGATAAAAGCAGTCGCATGATTCAGCTCTCATCCGCCGGCAAGCGTTACGGCCACAAATTGCTCTTCGAAGATGCCGACTGGCTCATCACGCCTGAGTCCCGCATCGGCCTCGTCGGCGCCAACGGCACCGGCAAATCCACCGTCATGAAAATCCTCGGCGGACTTGAAACGCTCGACTATGGCTCCATCTCGCGCACCCGGGGCATTTCCGCCGGCTACCTCCCGCAGGACGGCCTCACCCTCTCCGGTCGCTCCATCTTTGCCGAGTGCATGTCGGTCTTCGACGATCTCCACGCCATGGAAAAAGAGATGGAGTCCCTCGCCCACAACATGTCCGAGTTCGACCACCTGAGCCAGGAGTATGCCGCCGTCGCCGACCGCTACCAGAAACTCGAGCATGAATTCCGCGCGCGCGACGGCTACACGCTCGAAGCCGAAGTCGGCAAAGTCCTCACCGGGCTTGGCTTTCGGCGCGACGACTGGACCCGCCAGACCGAAGAATTTTCCGGCGGCTGGCAAATGCGCATCGCCCTCGCCAAACTCCTCCTGCAAAAGCCCAATCTTCTCCTCCTCGACGAGCCCACCAATCATCTCGACCTCGAAGCCCGCAACTGGCTGGAGGATTACCTCGGCAATTATCCGTACGCCTTTGTATTGATCTCCCACGACCGCTATTTCCTCGACGTGACTGTCGATCGCATCGTCGAAATCTGGAACAAGCGCCTGCACTCCTACGTCGGCAACTACGATCAGTACCTCGCCGCCAAAACCCAACGCAAAGAGCAGCTCGAATCCGCCTACAAAACCCAGCGCGATCGCATCGAGCAGCTCGAAGTCTTCATCAACCGCTTCCGCTACACCGCGACCAAAGCCAAGCAAGTTCAAAGCCGCATCAAAGAACTGGAAAAAATCGAGCGCATCCAAATTCCCGAAGAAGAGAAAACCGTACACTTCTCCTTCCCGCAACCCAAGCCCAGCGGCCGCATCGTCGCCGAGTTCGCCAGCGTCGCCAAAAGCTACGGCAAACCGGGCCCCACCGAGCACCCTGTTTTTTCCGGCGTCAATTTCCTGATCGAGCGTGGCGAGCGCATCGCTCTAGTCGGCGTCAATGGTGCGGGCAAGTCCACGCTCATCAAACTCCTCGCCGGCGCCGAGCCGCTCACCTCCGGCGAATACAAACTCGGCCATGAGGTCCACCCCGACTACTTCGCCCAGGACCAATACAAAGAGCTCGACCCCGACGCGCGCATCCTCGACGATCTTGGCGAACTCTCGCCTTCCTCCACTCAAACCCAGCTCCGCAGTCTGCTCGGCTGCTTCCTTTTCTCCGGGGACGACGTCTTCAAGCGCATCGGCGTGCTCTCGGGCGGCGAGCGCAACCGCTACGCGCTCCTCAAAATGCTCCTCCATCCCGCCAACTTCCTACTCCTCGATGAGCCCACCAATCACCTCGATATGCGCGCCAAAGACGTTCTGCTCGAAGCGCTCGAAAAGTACACCGGCACCGTCGTTTTCGTTTCCCACGACCGCTATTTCATTGACAAACTGGCCACTCGCATCTTCGAAATCGGCGACGGCAAGGTCGAGCTCTACCCCGGCAATTATGAAGACTACCTCTGGCGCAAACAGGGCGGAGCCGCCGCCCAGCAGGCCGCCATGCAGAATGAACTCGTCGGCGAATTGGCCGCCACGCGCGCGCCCGCGAATCGAAATGCCGCTCCAGCGCCCGCCGCGCCCGCTGAGACGAGCCCCCATGCCGCCTCCGCGCCCACCAACGGCGACGCCCCCAATCCCGAGTCGCCCGATTCCAAAGCGCGCCGCCTCAACCCCATCAAGCGCCAGCACCTTCAGCACCGCCTGCGCGAAGTCGAAGAAGAAATTACGCGCATGGAAGCCGCCATCACCCTCTGCGAAACCCAGCTCCAATCCTTCGTCAGCTCCGAAGAAACTCAGCGCCAGACCCAGGAACTCGCCACCCGAAAAAGCGACCTCCAGGACTTAATGGCCGAATGGGAAGAATTATCGTCATCTCTGGCCTGATGACTGGCCGGCAGGCTGCCGAACTGCGCTCGGCTCGGGCGGGCGAGGGGGCGCCCGTCCCCACCACTCCTAAACCTAGACGCGGCAAGCGTATCTCTACAGTCGATTGTTTTAGGTTCTTACTGGCAACTGGCAACTGGCAACTGAAAACTGAAGCCCTATCCCCCCTGCTTCAGCTCCATCAGCACCTGGCGCGCGATTTCCTTCAGCGTCTCGAATACGCCGTGCCCCTGGAAGGCTACGGCTTCCACCACCGGCTCGTTCTTCTTGCGCAGTTCTTTCGAGAGCGCATCCACCGGCAGAATATTCGGCAGATCGCGTTTGTTCAGTTGCAGTACGTAGGGAATTTTATTGAAGTCGTAGCCGTGCTCTTTCAGGTTCGACGCGAGATTGTCCAGCGCCTCGACATTGGCGTCCATGCGCTCCTGCTGCGAGTCGGCGACGAAAACGATCCCGTCCACGCCGCGCAAAATCAGCTTGCGGCTCGCGTCGTAGAACACCTGCCCGGGCACCGTATAAAGGTGAATCCGCGTCTTAAACCCGCGCACCGTGCCCAGATCGAGCGGCAGAAAATCGAAGAACAAAGTTCGATCCGTCTCCGTCGCGAGCGAGATCATCTTGCCCTTTTGTTGTTCGGCTGTCTTCTGGTAGATGAACTGCAGGTTAGTCGTCTTGCCGCCCAACCCGGCGCCATAGTAGACGATTTTGCAGTTGATCTCGCGTGCGGCGAAGTTGATGAAACTCAAAAAGCTCCCCTAGGAACCGGCCACGCAGGCGATTGCGAGCCACGCCCTCAGCGCGGCTTCTCGCTCTAATTCCTTCCAACTGGCCATCGGATTCCTTTCCGTCTTATACCATACCGCAAGCCACCGGCGCAGGTTACTCGGGTTACTTCGGTCAGCCCCAGCCATTCGCTCTCAGCCCTCAGGAACCCAGACTTGAGATCTGACATCCGACGCCCGACACCCGCGCGGGACTGCCTTTGCTGATGGCTGACAGCTCTCAGCTATCTCGGAGCCGGCAGCGGATAATACCCCTGCTTCGCATACACCTTCACGTTCGGCCGCCGCACCCGCACCTCGATCTCTCGGTATCCGCCGATCCCCTTGCTGCTATAGCCCAGCGTGTACTGATTGCGCGCATCTCCCAGGGCAGCACTGTAGGCGTGCTCAATTTCCGCGGGTGTCACCTCGTTGTAGACCGTACCGCCTCCCGTCGCCGAAACGTACTTCGGCAGAATGTCGCTGTAGCCGAGCAGCGCATTTGATTTGGGCAGATGGATGCGTTGCAGTTTGTCATACACCGGAATCGCCGCCCCCTCCAGCCCGATTGCGTACACGGTGATTTGCTGCGTCTGCAACACCTTCAGCGTGTCCTTGTAGCTGGCCGAAGATCCCAGTTCGCGCCCGTCGCTGATCACGAAGATGATCTTGCGGCGCGTCCGGTCGCGCTTCGAAAGGTCCCGCGCAGCCATCAGAATCGCGTCGTTGAGCACATGCGCCACGCGCGGCGGCGAGCTTACCGGCACCACCGGCTGGTCCACCGGAATTCCATTGATGATCGGCCCCTGCGGGCCGAGCGGTCCGCTTGTCACGGGCGGCCCATTGTTGGCGCCGCTGTAACTCTTTACCTGGTTCAGCACCGCCGTCATCGCCTTGCCCGTGGCCCCGAACTCCGACAAGTGGCCGACCGTGCTGCTATACGTATAGAGCGCGACTTCATCGAAGGGACTAAACGCGCCTTGCAGGGCGGAGAGCGTTTCCTGCACCTTGCGCACGCCCACGTCCGGCATGCCAAGATCGATGACGACCGCTGCCGAAAGCGCAAACGGATCGCTGGTGAAAAACCGCAGCTGCTGTTTCTCTCCATTTTCGAAAACTACGAAATCCCGCGCCTGCAACCCATTTACCATGCGCCCGTCGCCGTCCTTCACCGTAACCGGCACCAGCACGAGGTTCACATTTTTCTTGAATGTGTAGCCGACGTCTTCGCCGGAGTCCTTGTCCTTGGGCACGCTGCCCGCGGGCACGGTCTTCACCGCAGGCATGGGCGGCGGTGGAGTCTGATTCTGGTTTGCCGGCGGAAGTTCCGTGTCACTGCGCGGAGGTTCCTGCGGGTTTCCCTTCGAGCTGCTGTCGCCGCTGCCCTGGGTGGCGGTGTCGGACGGCAAAGCTTGGCCGGGGTTCGACTGGCCGGGGCTAGTCTGGTCTGGTCCCGGTTGGTCCTCACTCGCCTGGTCCGCGCCCGGCCGTGGGCTTGCCGGTTCCGGCGGAGGAATGGGACGGGTGGCCGAGGGTGCGTCCGGAATATCCTGCGGCTTCTGCGGATCCTGCGCCGCCATGAGCGCACAAAGTGCCAGGCTGAGCCCAACCATCAATACCGCGCCGGCATTCCTGGCAATCGCGGACCTTCCCCGAATCTTCTCATCTTGCGTTTTTGTTTTCATCCGCCTCACTCGTTAAAATCCGCGCCCGCCGGGTTTTTCAACTTTACGCCTTTTTCTACGGGTTGGATGCTGTCCCCATCTCTGGGGGCGCATCTAACCCCCACAGACCCTTACAGGATAAACTAGCAACGTCTCCGGATAAAACACCCATGCACTTCTCTCACTATAAGCGGAACAAACTTGCCCCTGTCTTCGCCATCGCGACCCTTCTTGCCCTCTCGACGGCGATCGCCGCGCCCGCCTCGGGGCAAACCTCCGCCAGTCCAAACGCAGCGGGACAGGCCGCACCCGGCGCTTCTCAGGCCGGCGCTTCGCCAGCCGCGAAACCCGGCGACCAATCCCCGGATCAAAACGAGTCGACGGAGACCGTCAAGGTCAACGTCGAGGTCGTCCAGCTTTTCTTCAACGTTAAAGACAAGCATGGCGCGCTCATTCCCAACCTCGCCAAAGACAATTTCGACATTTTTGAAGACGGCAAGCCGCAGACCATCAAATATTTCAAGGCCGAATCCGATCTGCCGCTGACCCTCGGCATTCTCATCGACTCCAGTGGCAGCCAGATGCGCGTACTCGACATGGAGAAAGAGGTCGGCGCCTCGTTCCTCGAAAATATCCTGCGCCCCAAAGACGAGGCCTTCGTCATCAGCTTCGATATCGATATCAATCTTCTGCAAGACTTCACCAACTCGGTGAGCCGCTTGCGGCACGCGCTCAATGAGGCGAAGATCAATACCGGCGGAGTGAGTTGCTCGGGCGGCCCGATCGGCCCGCAAGGCCCCATTCCGTGCTCCTCGACCGGTCCCCGCGGCACCGCGCTTTACGACGCCGTCTATCTCGCCTCGCACGACGAACTCAGCCACGAAGTCGGGCGCAAGGCCATGGTCCTCCTCACCGACGGGCAGGACGAAGGCAGCCGGCTCAAAATCAAAGACGCGATCGAGGCCGCGCAAAAAGCCGACACCATCTGCTACGTGCTGCTCATCGCCGACCGCGGATTCTACGGCCTCGGCAGCTTCGGATATTCCGGTGACTCGGAGATGAAGAAGCTCACGCAGGAGACCGGCGGGCGCGTAATCGAGGTTGGCAATAAGCCCGATAAGCTCCGTAAGGCATTCGACGACATCGCCGCCGAACTCCGCAGCCAGTACAACATCGGCTACACCCCCACCAACACCGTCCGCGACGGCAGCTTCCGCAAGGTTGAGATCAAGTCCAAACAGGGCGACTACAAGATTCAATCCCGCAGCGGCTACTACGCCATCACCCGCCAGGAAGACTGATTGTCCGGCGGGCCGTGCCCGAAGCGACTCGCTGTAGCCGCGCAATTTAACCTCAATCGTACATACATAAATCAATGTACAAAACGACTGCCTGTCCCCGCCTACTCCGAAAAGAACACCGGAGCCCGTTTTTTGGTCCTAAACCGCTCCAGTCAAAGCAGTTAACGTGTGTGTACATATAACACAATATGCACAAAATGCTCCACGTGGAACGTTTGGCGGCTTGACCCCTCCTTGAAACTCGAATACAACAATGTTCAGACGCTCCGCATCGAACCTGGGCTTATTCGTGCAATGTCGGGCGCAGCGGAGCCGAGTTGGCGTTTCCATTCAGCGTTTTAAGAGGAGAAGAGAATGAATCGCATCATCAGAGTTCTTTGTGTCGCCTTGCTGACGGTGGTTGGATTGGTGGGGTCATCTGTGCCGGTTCGGGCAGAGGACAAGTGCGACAGAGATATTCACAGGGCGGAGGAGAGACTCCGCGTGGCAGTGGACAAGCACGGAGAACACAGCCGGGAAGCCGAGAAACGGCGCCGCGAACTGGACGAGGTGAGGCACCGTTGCGGCCGCGATGAGCACCACGACATGGATCACGATCACCACTAAGAGGGAAGCGGGCCGAGTTGTCGTCGGTCGTTGGTCGTTGGCAAACAAACACGACTGACGACCGATAACTGACGACTTACGACCGATCTAGAAAGCCCAGCGCAGTAGAGTTGTCCCTACCGTGAAGCCCGCGCCCACCGCGGCGAGCAGCACCAGGTCTCCCTTTTTCAATTTGCCTTCTTCGATGGCGGTGTGCATGGCCAGCGGAATGGTTGCGCCCGTGGTATTGCCGTAGCGCTCGATGTTGATGAGGACTTTTTCGGGCGCGAGTTTGAGCCGGTCAGCGGTGGCATTGATGATGCGCAGGTTGGCCTGATGCGGAATCATCAGGTCAAGATCGTCGCCGGTGAGATGGTTGCGCTGGAGGATCTCGAGACAGGACTCGGCCATTTTGCGCACGGCGAACTTGAAGACGGCGGCTCCGTCTTGATGAACGTAGTGCATTTTTTTGTCGACGGTTTCGTGCGAAGAGGGGTTGAGGCTGCCGCCGCCGGGCATGAACAGCGAACAGCCGCCGGAGCCGTCGACTTCATGCAAAAAATCGATCAGCCCGACCGAGTCATCTTCGGTCGGTTCGAGGATGACGGCACCGGCGCCATCGCCGAAAAGCACGCAGGTAGCGCGGTCGGTGTAGTCGATGATGGAGGACATGACATCGGCTCCGATGACCATGACTTTTTTGTGGACGCCGGTCTGGATGAATTGCGCGCCGACTTGCAGGGCGTAGACAAACTGCGAGCATCCGGCGGAGAGATCGAATCCCCACACTTTTTTCGCGCCGATTTTGTCCTGCACGAGGCAAGCGGTGGCGGGAAACATCATGTCGGGCGTGACGGTGGCGACGATGATGGCGTCGAGTTCGCTGGCCTCGATGCCGCGCTGGGCGAGCGCGATCTTGGCGGCTTCGGCGGCGAGGTCGCTGGTGCCGACGCCTTTGCCGGCGAGATGGCGCTCCTTGATGCCGACGCGGGTCATGATCCAGTCGTTGGTGGTGTCGACCATTTTTTCGAGATCGGCGTTGGTGAGAACACGAGGCGGGACGTAGGTGCCGAGAGCGCTGATCTTGACGCGCTTGAGCGTGCTCAATGAAGTCTCCTGGTATGCAGAGCTGGATGAAATTGAACCAGTTATTGTGAACGATGAGCGCGAGAAAGTCTAACGAGATTGAGGGCGGAGGGGGCTGAGCGTCCTCATTTGTTCTCTTCACCACTGAGACACAGAGCCACAGAGAAAATCTCGAAGGTAAATCAAAGAGGCTTGGGTTGTATGAGCAGATTGGAAGTGCGCCAAATCGCGCGGGTGACAACGGACGGGAGTGGAGGTGATGGCGCTCACAGACCACGAAGGGGCGGGCTTTTATGGTGGATGAGGCATTCTATGCCCTGAAAGGCTTTGCCCGATGACGATTACCCTCCAGCCCTCCACTACGACCCGAGTTTTGAATTCCGATATCGCGCAGAAGATCATGAGCGCCGAAGAAGCGGCGGCGTTGATTAACTCCGGCGATCAGATTGGCATGAGCGGATTTACAGGGTCCGGCTATCCGAAGGCGGTGCCGACCCAACTAGCGCGGCGGATTGCGGATGCGAATTTTCGCGGCGAAAAATTCCAAGTCAGCGTTTTTACGGGAGCTTCCACCGGCCCCGAACTGGATGGCGCGCTTGCCATGGCGGGCGGCATTCACCTGCGGCTGCCGTACCAGTCGGATCCGGAGACGCGCAAGCGCATCAACGCGGGCGAGATGGAATACATGGATATCCACCTGAGCCATGTGGCGCAATTTGTGGAGTATGGATTTTTGGGCAAGCTGGACGTGGCGCTGATCGAGGTGACGGCGGTGCTGGAGGATGGGCGCGTGGTGCCGAGCTCGTCGATCGGCAACAACAAGACGTGGATCGACCAGGCGGACCGAGTGATTCTGGAGGTGAATTCGTGGCAGCCGATGGCGCTGGAAGGGATGCACGACATTTACTACGGGCTGGAGCCGCCGCCGAATCGCGGGCCGATTCCACTGGTGCGTACGGGACAGCGGATTGGCACGCCGTACTTGAGAGTGCCGCCGGAGAAAGTGGTAGCGGTGGTGCTGACGGACGCGCCCGACCGCAACAGCCCATTCAAGGCGCCGGACGCGGCTTCCAAGCGCATTGCCGGACACATTCTGGAATTTTTGAGCTGGGAAGTGAAGAAGGGCCGCATGCCGGCGAACCTGCTGCCGCTGCAATCGGGCGTGGGCAACATTGCGAATGCGGTGTTGTTTGGGCTGGAAGAAGGGCCGTTTGAAGGGCTGACCTCGTACACGGAAGTGATTCAGGATGGCATGGTGCGGCTGCTGAAGTCGGGCAAGCTGACCTCGGCGTCGGCGACGGCATTTTCGCTCAGTCCGGAAATGATGGACGAAGTGAACGCCAACATGGACAAGTATCGCGACCGGATTGTGCTGCGGCCGCAGGAGATCTCGAATCATCCGGAGATCATCCGGCGCATGGGCGTAATCGCGATGAACGCGATGATTGAGGCCGACATTTATGGCAACGTCAACTCGACGCACGTGATGGGATCGCGCATTCAGAACGGCATTGGCGGGTCGGGCGACTTTGCGCGCAACGGGTATCTTTCGATTTTCATGGCGCCGTCGATTGCGCAGAAGGGAACGATCTCGACGATTGTGCCGATGGTGTCGCACGTCGATCACACGGAGCACGATGTGCAGGTGGTGGTGACCGAGCAGGGACTGGCCGATCTGCGCGGACTTTCGCCGCGGCAGCGTGCGCACTTGATTATCGAGAAATGCGCGAATGACGACTACCGGGCGCTGTTGCTGGATTACCTGAATCGGGCGGAGCGGCTGTCCTACGGCAAGCACACGCCGCATTTGCTGACGGAGTCGCTGGGCTGGCATAGCCGGTACTTGCGCACGGGCAACATGCGGGTGCGGGAGGAAAACTAACCTTCCCCGTAAATCCCACGCATCGCGCAAAACGCGATGTGTGGGGCGCCTTCCGCTTCCCGGTGGAAGGCGTGTCTCAATCTACGCCAAATCTGCGTGGAATAACTTCCTCTTGGATCCTAGCGCATGCGCGCGGCCAGCGCGCCAAACCACGGCAGTTCGAAGCGCTCGCCTTGCCACGCTTTGATGGAGAGCACGAGCCAGAGAAACACCATCGCGAGCAGGGCCAGGACTCCGAAGAGCAGAAAGACCATCGCGGCGGCGATGTTGGAGAGGATCACGGCAACGACCGATAGCACGAGGAATACGGCCCAGATGAGAAGACTTTGCCAGGCATGAAAGCGCACAAAACGATGGGTGCGAAATGCGGGCAAAAGCAAGAAGGCTGCTGCCGGCACGAACGTGAAATACGCAAACGCGGCGGCGAGGCGGTCGCCCGGGGGCAGAGGCCTCATCGACCAGCCGCAGGCCGGGCAAAACGCCGCACTCGCCGGCATCACGGTTGCACAATGCGGACAGGTGCGCGACGCGTCGCCTGCGTTCGCGCCCGTCGCGGATGACTCGATCGCACTAGACAATTCTGCGGCCCTCGGCTTTTCTTCGGCCATCTTCCTTGCGGAGATCGTCTTTCCGGCTGCCCTCACGCCGGTTATTCTCTTCGCGGCAATCGGCGCACAGACCATAAATCTGAAAGGTGTGACGCGTGGTCAGGTAATCGTGTTTGGCGCCGATCTCACGCTCCACTTCTCCCACCTCCGGGGAGAAAAATTCCACCGATGCGCCGCATTCGGTACACACCATGTGGTGATGGCTGCGCCGGTTGTACTGGTGCTCATAGCGCGCGATGCCGTCGTGGAAAGCGACCTCGCTGGCAAGGCCGCACCCGGCAAGGAGTTTGAGCGTGCGATAGACGGTGGTGAAGCCTATCCCGGCATCTTTCTTCTTGACGAGGCGGTGCAGTTCGTCGGTGGAGAGATGTTCGCGCGTTTCTAGAAACGTGCGCAGGATAGTGTTGCGCTGCCCGGTCTGCTTGAGGCCGACGCGGCGCAGATGCTGGAGAAAAATTGCCTCGGCCTCGCGGATGTTCTCACGCGAGATACTGGGCTGATCGTCGATGCGCTTTTGCAGCATGCGGGCAGTCACAAAAACTTTCCGGGTCTTGGGTTGGAAACATGATACTGGGCGGGGTTGAGTTACGCCAACCTGTTGGAGCAAAAGCGAGAATCGCAAACGGCCGAGGAAGGGCCGCGAAGAACTCGCGGACCGGCCGGCGAGACGCCGGCGCTACGCTACAATCGTGAACAATGTCAACGATTGCCAGTACACCTGAAATCCGCTCCAGGGGCGGGCTGTCGCGGGTCGTTTCCGTCATCGTTCTTCTTCTTCTGCTCGCGATTGCGGGCGCGGCGGCGTGGGCGTGGTGGATTGCGCGTTCGGCGCTGCCGCAGCTCGATGGCAGCGTTGCCGTGCCGGGGATTTCCGCGAAGGTGCGCGTGGTGCGCAACGAGCAGGGCGTGCCCACGATTGAGGCGGGCACGCTGGAGGACTTGTTTTTCGCGCAGGGCTACGTGACGGCGCAGGACCGGCTGTGGCAGATGGATATTTTGCGGCGTGCGGCGGCGGGCGACTTGTCAGAAGTGGTGGGCGAGGAAACGCTCGAAGTGGACCGCGAGCAGCGCATCCTGGGATTGCGCAACTACTCGCTGAAGGCAGAGAAAAATTTATCCGCGCGGGACAGGTCCTATCTGGAGGCATACACGCGGGGCGTAAATGCGTTCATGGAAGCGCATCGCGACCGGCTGCCGCTGGAGTTTCGCCTGATGAAGTACCAGCCAAAGCCGTGGACAGTGACCGATTCGATTCTGGTGGGCGCGCGGCTGGTGCAGTTTCTGAATCACTACAGTTATCAGCGGGCGTTGACGCGAGAGAAAATTCTGGCGAAGATCGGGCCGGAATTGACCGCCGACCTGTATGTGAATTCGTCGTGGCGGGATCGTCCGCCGATGGAGCGGCGCGGGATCGATGAAGAACCGGCGCAGAGCGGCGACAGCGACGATGACGACGATGATGACGTAGATCCGGAGGGCGACCCGACGCATATTACTTCGGCCCAACCGGATGAGCCCGCGCAGGTCTCGTCTCTGCCGCGCAGCGTCGTTTCGGCAGGCGAACGAGCGAGTTTATTGGTGCGTGATTTATTGCCGGATCAAGATCTGGACCTGGAGACGTTTCGACCGGGCTCTAACAACTGGGTGGTTTCGGGGGCGCATACGACGACGGGCCGGCCGCTGCTCTCCAACGATATGCACCTTGAGCATCAGATGCCGAACATGTGGTTCGAACTCCATTTGAAAAGCGGCGCCTTCGATGTGGCGGGAGTTACGTTGCCGGGCGTGCCGTTCGTGGTCGTTGGGCACAATGCGCGCATCGGGTGGGGATTTACGAATCTTGGGCCGACGGTGGAAGACGATTACATCGAGGAGTTCAACGCGCAGGGGCAATACAAAACGCCGGCGGGATGGGTGGACGCGCAACATCGGCCGGAGATCATTCACGTCAAGGGCAAGCCGGATGTGAGGCTGGACGTGGTGACGACGCGGCACGGGCCGATTATTACGGATCTGATTCCGGGGGAGACGCGCCCGATTGCGCTGCGCTGGACGCTGCATGACGGAATCAGTCTGCCTTTGTACGACGTGAACGCGGCGGATAGCTGGGATAGTTTTCGCGCCGCATTTTCGAAGCTGGACGCGCCCGGACAGAATGTGGTGTATGCGGATGTCGACGGAAACATCGGCTACCAGGCGACGGGGCATGTGCCGATTCGCGCGGGCGACGGCGCGCTGCCGGTGAACGGCGCGGACGACGCGCACGAGTGGAAGGGATATATTCCGTTCGACGAGATGCCGCGCGTTTACGATCCGCCGGACGGAATTCTTGCGACGGCGAATGGGCGAGTTGTGCCCGACAATTACAAATATTCGATCAGCACGGATTGGGCCGCGCCCTGGCGAACGGATCGAATCGATCGCGTGCTGGAGTCGGGGAAAAAATTTTCGTCCGCGGATATGCTGGCGCTGCAAATGGATATTTCGTCGACGTTCGACCGGCTTTGCGCCGACAAGTTTGTCTATGCGCTCGATCACGCGCCGAAGCTGTCGGACCGGGCGAAACGCGCGGCGGATATTTTGCGCGATTGGGATGGGCGAATGTCGGCGGATTCTCCGGCGCCCACGATCGAGACAAAAGCGCGCATGGAGTTGGTGAGGATGCTGCTGGAGCCGAAGTTGGGAGCGGCGCCGGACGATGCGTCGAAAGGCGCGACCACCAAGGCTTCCGGCGCGGCGGCAAGCGCCGCAAAAGTCAAAGATGATGGCGCGTTGAACTGGAAACGCTATCGCTGGGACATGTCGACGGTCTGGCTTGAGAATGTGCTCAGCAAGCAGCCGGCGCGGTGGCTGCCGCCGGGCTACTCGGATTATGGTGCGCTGCTGACGGCTGCGGTGGAGAGCGCGCTGAAGCAGAGCGACGCTCCTGCCGACCTCGCGCAATGGAAATGGGGAAAGACTTTTCCTGTGGAGATCGATCATCCGGTGCTGGGGCAATTGCCGCTGATCGGGCGATTGACCGGACCCGGATCACATGCGCAGAGCGGCGACTCCTACACGGTGAAGGCTGCGGGCCGTCACTTTGGGCCGTCAGAACGGTTGACGTGGAATTTTGCCGATTTTGATGACAGCACGCTGAATGTGGTGACGGGAGAGAGTGGAGTTTTTCTCAGTCCACATTACATGGACCAGTGGGCAGCGTGGTACGAAGGGTCGACATTTGCGTTGCCCTTTTCGGCGGCGGCCGTGGAGCGGCACCGAACGCACGAGATGACGTTGCAGCCGCGGTAGCGTTTGCTGTGTGTGCGCATGGATGGCTGGCGTTAGGGCTTGATCTCTGTTTTCGCGCCGGCTTCGGTGCGGCTGATCTCTTCGCCTGTCGGAGTGATTGCAGGCTTTATCAACGTGCCCGTCACGTTCCACGATTGCTCGTCGCCCCGCGTGAGCACAAAATGAATGGCTTTCGGCGCGGCGGTTCCGCTCACTTCGTAGAGGCCGTCGCGCGATTCCAGCCGGCCATCGGCAAGCTTCCACACACCGCTCTTTGCCTGGAGAGTTCCGACGAAGCGATGGACGGGCATCGGCCCCGGTGCGCCGGGAATCTGCATGTGAGCGAGGCTGCCGTTATGCATGGCGAAGCGAAGATTGCCGGCGCTGTTGGCGAGCAGCTCGGGAAAATTCTCTCCAGACGTTTCGACTTCGAAGGTGCCGTCAAGATTGCCGGCTATCCAGGCGTCGTTCATCAGCATGCTCAGTTGCGCGAGCGAAATGCCTTGCAGCGCGCCGTCGCCACGGTACTTCAGCGGCCAGCTTGATGCATCCACTGTCCAGCTGCCTTGGTGCGTGCCTTGCATAATTGCGGCGTGCAGATTTGTGAGCGCGATTTTACCGCGATCCAGGCTCACGCGCGCGCTCACCTGTGTGGCGACGAATTTTTTGAGCGCAAGCTGCGCAACATGCAAGCTGCCCCGCGCCTGAAGTGGGAGGAGCGGGGAAGGCCCTTGCTGCGAGCTTGAACTGAGAAGCCGGTACCACGGGTGTTTCGCAGGATGCGCCGTGAACCACCCGGCCAGATCGTCGCTGGAAAGCTGGTCGGCAGTGAGATCGAAATCAAACAGGCAGGAGGGAGCGCAGTGGCGAGGGGCCGTCACCGAGCCGGTCCAATTCGTGACGCCGGTTTGCGCGGATATTTTCTGGAGCGAGAAAACATCGGGAGCGAGGAGAACGGTTGCCGATGAGATCTCTATCGGCGTGTTCAGGCCGCGCGTCTCAGCGCGAATATTGCGGAGTTGGGCCGTGCCGAGCGCGTTGGGAGCGGCCAACCCTTTCCACGCGCCGGAAATGCTCAGGTCCAGCCGCGCATCGCCGTCGGCCGCCGGACGCACCGACGGCAAGCCAAGAACGCTCTCCAGGCGAAAGAGGTTTTTCAATGCGATGTCGCCGCGCAGGAAGAAACTATAATCGCTCGCCGACAACCATCCCGCGGTATTCAAGGGCGCAGAGGTGTTCACCCGCAAGGTCGCGGGTCCAATCCGCAGATGGGCGGCGGCCGGCTCCGCTTCCCTGGCTTGCGTATCCCCGGGTGTTTTCGTGGCCCGCTTCGAACTCGCGGCGCGCGATTGGCAACAGCCGGAATCCGGGATCAGAGCCAGGGGAATGTCGCCGAGAGCGACCGCGTCTTTTCCGCCGTTCGCGAGAAGCTGCACATCTTTGGCGGCGCCATTACCGCTCACGTCGGGCGGCCGAGAGCCATCGCTCACGGCGTGAAATTCGGCATCGAGCAATCCGGTTGCCGTGAGATCGGGAGGGAGTTGCTGTTTGGCCTGATGCACCAACGCGAGCAGAGAGGCGAGAGGAATTTTCTCGGCGCTCAAGGTGAGATCGTATGCCGGAGTACGATTGACCGGCGGAATCGGGCGTTGAGGATCGCGGGCAGAAACACGATTGCGCACGGGAGGATTGTTGTGCGTCGAAGAACGATCCGGCGCTGAGTTCTCAGCCGCGCCCGCGCCGATCGTGCCACGCACGCGAATCATGCCCTCCTGCACGGGAGATTCGCAAACCAGATCGGTCAGGGCTTGCCGGGTCTCACCGTAATTCCCGGTGCAGTGGGTTGCGAGGTTTACGATGCGGCTGTCGACGATGTCATAGCGGCGAAATCCGGCAACGGAGACTCGGCTTTCCACTGCGAGCGCGTCGGGCGTACCGGACAAATCCGCCGTGAAGCTGAGGCCGCCGCGCCAACCGCGATCAAGGCCGGTCAGCAACTGCGTGATTTGCCCGAGCTGACCGTTTTGCCACGCAATGCTGACGCGCAGCGGTGTCTGGCGCAGGTTTGTCGAGCGCTGCCAGGCGGCGTTCATCTGCAATCTTCCGGTATCGGTGAGGTTAAAGTCCGTGCGCACGGGCTGCGCCTTCATGCGAGCGCCCCAGGTATTTTCGGATTCCTGCCAGAGCGCGACGTCGGCGTCGATCAGCGTGTACGATTTCTTTTCCGCACCGATTTTGAAATTGATGCGCGCGCTGGTTGCCTCGAGGTACGGAAATGCGGGTCGGCGCTCGGACAGAGTCTTCTGGGTCGGAGCCGCCGGGATTTGGGCATTGCGCTCCAGCAAGGCGGTAAGGTTCCAGCGGCCAGCCTGGTTGCGCACAATGTTGATGCTGGGTTCGGTCGCGCTCAGGGTCGCGATTTCGATCCGTCCGCGCAGCAGCGAACGCAAACGAATCGCGGCGGTCACATCTTGCGCGCGAATCATCGGCTCGGCGCTGTAAGCGGGATCGTCATAGATGACGAGGCCTTCCAGATCGAAGCCCGGCCGGGGCAGAACGCGCAGGCGCACATTGTCGATTGCAACGCGGCGTCCGAGCGCGGATCCGATGGAGTTCGCAATTCGATTGCTGAGTCGGTGCACGCCGGGACGGTAAACGAACAGGATCAGCAGGAGCGCCGCAATCGCAGCCAGCCCGCCCTTGGAACGCCAGAACTTCACTTTACAATCCGCAGAGTGCGCGACCAGCGCGTCTCATCGAAGAAGTGAATGACGATGTGCGCAACAAATCCCAGGCGCTCGCCCGCGCTGCGCATCTGGTATTGGTCGGGCGGCGTGATGAACGACCAGTAGATGAACATGGGGCGGCCGATGATATTTCGCCGCGGAATGAAGCCCCAGTAGCGGCTGTCATAGCTCACATCGCGATTGTCGCCCATGGCGAAATAGCTGTTGGGGGGCACGACCAGATCCTGACCCTCAATATGCGAGCTCAGTTCGGCCTCCCAGTCCGGGGCCAGGCTGTCAACGTTCGAGGGTGAAACGGAGGGGAAATTGGCGCGGTATGGACGCCGCTCGGAGTAAGGATCGGTGGGGTCTTTCTTGTGGACCGCGTAGGGTTCGTCGAGTTTTTGCCCGTTGCGGTAGACCGCGTCATCGCGCAGGTGAATGCGGTCGCCGGGAATGCCGATGATGCGCTTCACGACAAACAACCCGTGCTCGGCGGGCGAAAGGAAAACCACAATGTCGCCGCGCTGAGGATCGCGATAGGGCATCAGCGGGCCCAGCCAATGCGTGGGCGCGGCGAATTGCTCGCGGTTTACAAATACGTGGTCGCCGATCAGGAGTGTGTCCTCCATGGAACTGGAGGGAATTTCAAACGCCTGGAGGACAAACGTGATAATAAAAAGCCCCGTTACCAGCACGCCCGCAATCGACGCCAGAAATTCGATGGTGGTTTCGCGCGGCTTTTCTGCAACTTCTTTTTCTTTTTGCTTTACCGGCATTTTTGGTTCTTCGGATAACTTGGTCTTAGCCATTCTAAGTCTTAGCCATTCTGAAGCAGCAAGCCACTACCGAACAATCCGCAGGGTGCGTGACCAGCGGGTTTCGTCGAAAAAGTGCAGGATGGTATGCACCATGGTTTGAGCGCGATCACCCAGGCCGCGCATTTCGTATTCGTCGGGCGGCGTAATAAACGACCAGTAGATGAATAAAGGACGGCCAATGAGATTGGCACGCGGGACAAAGCCCCAGAAGCGGCTGTCATAGCTCACATCGCGGTTGTCGCCCATGGCGAAGTAGCTGTTGGGGGGCACGACAATGTCGCCGCCTGCCAGATGCGAAGGCATTTCTTCGCGCCATGCATCGTTGCGCACGCCGTAGAGTCGCCCAGGAGCAATAGAGGGAAAATCCTCGGTGTAAGGATTGTAGCCCGCGCCTTCGGCGTGCTTGACGTAAGGCTCATCCAGCTTTTCGCCGTTGCGGTAGACCACATCGTCCTTCAGGTGAATGCGGTCGCCGGGAATGCCGATGATGCGCTTGACGAGAAAAAGTCCCGGCTGTTCGGGAGACAGGAACACGGCAATATCGCCGCGCTTCAGATCGTGGTAGGGAAGCAAAGGTCCGGCCCATCGCGTCGGCGGAGCGAACTGCTCGCGATCCACCAGTACATGGTCGCCGATGAGGAGCGTATTCTCCATCGAACTGGATGGGATGGCAAAGGTCTGGAAGACGAACGTCATGATGAACAGGACCGTGGCCAGCAGTCCTGCGAGGGAGGCCAGAAACTCGACCGCGGTCTCGGGCGGATTCTCGTCTTGCGCGATTTGCTTTTCGTCGTCGGGCACGTGGTTATCCGTCACTAAAAATTCTAACCGGAGCGGTCGCTATTATGCAGGCTCAGAGCAGTTAAATTCTCAACGCACCAGCCGGAAAGTCCGGCTCCAGCGCGTCGTTTGAAATAGATGCGTAACCGCGTATGCAAGGTGATAAAGTCTATCACCCGCGGTCGGCGTACTCGTCAGGTCATTCACCGGATTGGACGATGACCAGTAAATCAAAAGCGGCCTGCCGATGACGTTTTCGCGCGGAACGAATCCCCAGTATCGGCTGTCATCGCTGTCGTCGCGATTATCGCCCAAAACAAAATAATTTTCCTCCGGCACGATCAACTGATGGTCTTCCACGAGCTTTGGCATTTGCTTCCACCACCGGGCATCGACGCCATAATCGGGAGAATCGGTGCGCGGGAAATCGTCGCGATAGGGATTGCGAAGCCGGGTGACGAATTGCGTAAAACTCTCGGTCTGCAAAACTCCATTAATAAAGACCTGCTTGTTGACCATGCGGATGCGATCGCCCGGCACAGCGATCACGCGCTTCACAAAGTGAAGCGCAGGATTGATGGGGTAGTGGAAGACGACGACATCGCCGCGCTGAATTTTGCGATACGGCAGCAACCGGCTCGCGAAGGTACCGTTCCCATAGCAAAGCTTATCCACCAGCAGGTAGTCGCCGATCAGCAGCGTCTGCTCCATGGATTCGGAGGGAATGGTGAAAGCCTGCGCGATAAACGTGACGACGAAAATGGCGATGGCCACCGTGCCCGCGATCGATTGCAGCGTCGCAGGCCAGTCGCCGGTCAACATTTTTTCGCTCCAGGACATCGCTAGACCGTGACCGAGAAGATAGGCGAGGGCATGCTCACGCGAGGCAACCTTCTATGGGAGATGGCGTGCCGTCAAAATGCGGACGCACCAGAGTTTTCCGGGTCAGAGCCGCACGCGGTGCCGCGTCATTCTTTGCGAGGTGCGGTCTCGGCTTCCGCCGATGGAGTCGATTTGGTTGCGACAGCAAGCGGTTCGGAGTCTTCCTGTTCCACTGGATTTTCTACCAGCTTACAGTACTTTTGCAGCATGATCATCATCTTTTCGGTGTGGTCGATGATGGTTTCTGAGATCTCGGCAAAAGGCGCCTTGTCGAGTTTCCCGGCCTTCACCTGATACGAATTCTCCTGCACCATCAGCGCATTCTGATTGAAAAAGTCGGTAAACCATGCCAGCAGTGCAATCTGTAATTGGGCCAGGCTGGCGCGGCTGCTCTGCAGCCGTTCCGGCGGACGAGTGAAAAAGAACGTGAGAGTGTTGGCGGTCCCAAACCCTCCCAGCACCAGCGTCAGCAGACTTTTTCCGTAGAAAGCGGACCAGATGGCGGCGACCATCAATGCCAGGCCCATGACGAACGATAGGATGTACATCCACATGGTGTAGGTGAATGCGCGATCGATCTGTTCGATGGTTTTTCTCAAGCCGTCCTTCATCGCTTTAATGACGCGCATGGTCTCGTTGAAGCGTTCTTTGTCGCCGCTAACCAGTTCCACTTGCTGCTTCAGTTGGGTCTTGGTCAGTTCGAGCTGCTGGCGGGCGGTTTCGACCTGTTGCTGCAAAGTAAATTCCTGGACCGCCTGCGTACACGGGTTCTGCTGCGCCGCTCCAATGGCCGCCAGGTTGAGAATCTGTTGAAACTCGGCGCACTGCTCGGCTCCCACGATGCCCGCCTCGGCGAGTAAACGCTGCCCTTCTTCGGTCAGATTGGGCAAAAACAGATTGAAGTAAGCGAGATTGTTCAGCGCGCTGCGGATGATCTCGCAAGTGCCAAGCTCAGGCTCCGGTTTGCGTCGAGCCGATATCTCCATGCCATCCCCCGCAGTTGCCCATCATGATAGCGCGATTCCCTCAACGAGAGCACTACGATTCGGCGCCGCCACTTTTCGCGCCAATTCCGGGGCGCGGAATCGGTGATGCCGCGAGATGTTCTAACACCTGGCGCGCCGCCTCCTGCTCCGCGCGCTTTTTGGTAGCTCCCTGGGCGCGTCCCACGAATTGCGCGGCGTCGGATTCCGACAATCGCGCCTCCACGGTGAAAGTCTTGCGGTGCTCGGGCCCTTCTTCCTTCACGAGCACGTAAACCGGTTGCGCGCGCCCAGTGGCTTGCAACGCCTCCTGCAATGCCGACTTAAAATCCATCACCGGCATCGCGGTGGTCTCAAGATTCATGTGCGCCAGTTCGGGCGCGACGATCGCCCGCACGATGAAATCCCGCGCCACCTGCCAGCCGCCATCCAGATAAAGCGCCGCCAGAATTGCTTCGAGCGAATCGACCAGAAGGCTGGCCTTGCTTCGGCCGCCGCTTTTTTCTTCGCCGCGGCCCAGGCGCATGTAATCGCCAATGTGTAACTCCTCGGCCACATGCAACAGATGCCGCTGCCCGACTAGATGTGCGCGCAGCTTGGAAAGCTGCCCTTCGTGAAACTCGGGAAAGCGATGAAATAACGCCTCGCTCGTAACCAGGCCCAGCACGGCGTCGCCCAGGAACTCAAGCAACTCGTTATCGCCGCGTCCCGGCAGTGTGTTGGATGCTCCGGACGCGGCGACTTCGCGCGCCTGCGAGCTGTGAGTGAGCGCCTGTTCGAGCAACTCGCGGCGCCCGAAGTGGTGTCCCAGACTTTCTTCCAGCGCCATGAGTTCTCGTGAGTTCATCGGAATGCGCCGCGTTTCGGCCCGACCATTCGCCGTATTAGTTGGGAGGACTCTGCGGCGGCTGCGCAGGGGGCGTCTGAGAAGCCGGCGTTGGCGGGGCGGGAGTGGTCGGGTGCCCCGTGAGCTGCTGCAAACGGTCGCGTTCGCGGCGGGCCGAGCTTCCGATCTGCGTATTGTCCTGGGTCAATTCCACTGCGCGATTGCAGGCCTTGAGCGCCTCGTCATATTTCTGCTGCTTGTCGAGCGAGAGCGCCAGGCGCAAAACGTCGGGCGCATAGGGCTGGCTCGGAAAGGCGTCGATGGCTTTCTGGAAATTCTCCTGCGCGGCGGCGAAGTTATTTTCGTTGTACTGAATCGTGCCCATGGTCGAGTAGGCCTGCGAGCGCACGCCTGCTTTATAGGCGTCAATCTTGTCCTGCGGCGTGCCCGCCGGCACGGCGATGTCGGTGTCGACGGTGGATAGCGACTTCTCAGCCATCTTCATACCGTCGGCGTATCTCTGATCTTTGTCGAGATCGGTATCGCGGGTTCGCTCGGCGATCACTTCGGCAACGGTGGAGAGCGCGTCAGGATCGTCGGCGTCCAGCGCGAGAACCTTGCGGCCCATGGCTTCGGTTTTTTCCGCGTTGTTCGCGTTTTGATAGAGGCGCATCGCGCTCTTGTAGAGAATGACGCGCAACTCGCTGTCCGGGAACTTGGCCGCAAAGTCGTCGGCCGCTTTTTCCAGCGCAGCCGCGTCCGTGGATGCCGCCGCCGCTTTATATGCGTCAAATTCGGGCTGCGTCTTGGCTTGCGGAGGCCGCTTCTGCGCGGGCTGCGCGGCCGCTCCCGGCGCGGTTGTGGCGGTGCCCTTGGCTTGCGCGGGCTGGCTCGCGGCCGGCGCACTCTGCGCGGGCGCAGAAATCGCAATGCTCAGAATTCCGAGAATGATTGCCGCTCGTTTCATAAGGTCTCCGTGAAGGAAAGTTTCAGGGTCAAAGGCTCAACTCTCAAGTGTGCAACAACTCAGTTGCGCAAATCACCTCAAATGTATCACCGGCGGGCTTACCAGCTTGAAACTCCACATTTTGCCGGGAGCTCCGGGGCCTCACCGCCCGGAACCGTTATTCCGGCTGCTTCGGCACCGGTGGCTCGTATGGGCTCTCCAAGCCGCGCTCGGCCGCCAGTTTCGCTTCCGGGATCGCGGTACCGGCAGCGCTCAACGCCGCGCGATACTCGTTCATGGCCGCGTCCCGATTTTCCTTGAGATCGAAGATGCGGCCCAGATAAATGTGCGACCAGGCAATTACCTTGGCCTCATGGGCAGTCGCGAGAGCGCGCTCGAAATATGCCCGAGCACCCTCCATGTCGCGATTCACGGTTGCGACCTGCGCCAGGATGAACAGCGCCCGCCCGGGATCCTCTTCCTGCTCGTCGAGCGCCTGCTGCGCCAGCTTCTGCGCGGTTTGCGAATCGCCCCCCGCCAGCATTCTCTCCGCATTTTGCAGAAGATGCTGATTGCGAGGATGCCCCAGCCGAAGCAGCTCGGGCTCGGCTTCGCTGGCATACTTAATTTCTTTCGCGCGCTTTATCTCCTTGCCCACTTCGACCGCCGCCAGCATGGAAGGATAGGCGTTGCGCAGCCCGGTGGGGTTCTTTTCGAAGTTGGCCAGCCCGTCGTAAAACGAGCGGGTCAGGATGTAGCCTTCGCGGTCGTCTTCATCGAGGCTCTTCTGCCGATCCTCCTCCGAGGTTTTCGTCGAGCCGGTTCTCAACTCAATGGCCCGCACCATGCACTCAGTGATGAGCAGGGAAATGTTGCTTTTGAACGCCTCGTCCATCGGCGCCGATTGCACTACATTCAACAACGGCTTCAGCCGCAGTACAGCCGCGTTGTTCTTCATCCCCAGCGGGTCCAGAAGATAATGCAGATAAGTGTGGCGGATCTGCTGCATCTTGAGCGCCGTGCCCGTCGAGGGCGAAAACACAACATAATAATCCGACGCGTAGTTGCGCGCATTAGTTTCGCTCGGCGCGCCCATTGCTTCCAAGTAGACCGTGAACTGGCGTCCGAGGTAACCGGCCGACGGCAGCTTCAGGTAAATCTCGGTGTCGAATGTCATCTTCGACAATGGATCGTGATAAACGGCGGTCAGTTCCTGATACCGCGACTGGTGCCGCTGCCAGATCGCGTGCAGTCCGACCTTCTCGTAAAACGCCTTCATCAGCGGGACGAAATCGACCACGCCGGCAGCATCTGGCGGCAACTCTTCCGGCTTGAGCTTTGGAGTGAAGGTTGGCGCCTCTCCCAAATAGAGCGCCAGCGAAACATATTGCGACAGCTCACGCGAAGGCTCCCCCACAATGTGATGCTTGTAGAACTCGCACATTAAGGCAACCGTTTTGTCGGCTCCGGGCGTATTCTCGACGGCCTTTGCCACCTCCGCCCGCACCTGGGCGCGAACCAGGTCGGAGCTGGCGAGTTCCTGATCGTAGCCGCACATGTTGATGGCGGTCAGGACCGTGAAGAGCGTCTCGCTCGTCTCAAGGGATACTGCGGGAGAATTCTGCGACCATCCGGATTGCGCGGCCAATGCGGCGGCGAGCACGAATGCCAACGTCAGTCGAAAACGCTGTCCCAGGTAAATCCTCCTAGATTCCGCGCAGAGGTTGATGGCTGTAGTTTACGGAGTGGAGAACGATGCGGTCAACGCAGCCGGACGAAATGGTGACCCGAAACAGCGTGCGTTCATCATTGTGGGGCGCACTGCCGGTTGAGACCTGACCGCTGTTTATCCCTTCACACTGATCTTCGAAAAGGAAATCACCGCCCGCCCCGGCGTCGGCACTCCCATGGAAAGCGCCGGGCTGAAGGTCGTGAAAATCAGCAGGTTCTTTACCTCCGGCAGTTCGGCCTTGGCATTATCGGATTGCGACAGAATGCGGTAGTCCTCGACGCGTCCGTTCGCATCGACGTAGGCCTCGATCAAAACCGAATCCTCGCCCACCATTCCCAGCGACGTGCCAAACACCGACTGCTTGAGCTGCGGGCCAATGTAGAGCATCAGGGGAACGTCCGCACTGCTCGCCTGCAACTGTTGCGGCAGCGCGAAGAAGCCGAGCAGAATTCCGAAGATGAGCACCGCGCTCACCGCACCCGCGGTGGCCGGTACCATGAATGCGTGCACGGCATTGCTCAGCCGCACCATCACGCCTTCAAACCGGCGGCGCCGCGCCTCCGCCGACTCGCGCGAAATCGCCAGCCGCAGCCGCAACGCCAGGTCGGGAGGCGCCTTGGTCTTCCGCTTATTTGCCGCCACCAGCAACTGCAACGCGCTTTGCACCTCCGCATATTTGCGGGCGCACGGGGCGCAATCTTTCATGTGATCCTGGAGCGCAAACATCTCGGCCCCGCTCACCTGCCCGTCGAGATACGGAGACAAGAGCCTGTTGTACTCGGCGCACTTCATGGCGTCACCTCGACTTCTCTGCCACTACTCGATCCCGGTTCCGCGCTGGAACGGCGTTGACCCTCCGGCGCATTCAGTCCCAGCTCCGGACCCACTTCCTGAACGTATGCCGCCAGTCGTTTCCGCAGCGCATCGCGCCCGCGCGTGATTCGCGACTTCACCGTTCCCAGCGAAACTTGCAGAAGTTCCGCGATTTCCTCGTACGACATTTCTTCCAGATCGCGCAGGATGATCGCGGTGCGATACGGCTCCGGCACGCGCTCCAGCGCCGCCGTCACCACCGCCTTCACTTCACCGTGCGCAAACTGCTCGAGCGGCGAATCGCCCGTATCGACGAGCCGATCGTCTCCGCCATATTGGCCCTCGCCTCCCGGGACGGGTTCGAACGGCGTCTCCTGCGCCTTGTGCCGGAACCACCAGCGCCGGCGATTCGACGCCTCATGCAGCGCGATGCGATAGATCCACGTCTTCAGGCTGGACTCGCCATGAAAATGTTTCATGCCGCGAAATACTTTCAGGAAAACTTCCTGTGTGGTGTCCGCCGCGTCGGAAGGATCGTTGACCAGCCGGTAGATCAGGCCGTAGATGGGCTGATGAAATTCTCCAATGAGCCAGGCGTAGGCCTGCTCAGAGCCGGCCTTCAACTCCGCAATGACGGCCGACTCTTCGAGCCGAGCCCCGATCGCGCCTGCAAAATCGCCCAAGATAGTTGCTCCCGCCATGACGGCGTTGCCTCATTATAAAGTCAGTTTGGCCCGGCAGCGCGGGAATCTCTGCAATCGATCCCCCTCACAGTTCCCCGCTTAGTTACTTAGACCCCGAGGCACGGGTTGGGGTTCCAAGCCGTAAATGCTGTGTTTTGTTAAGCAATCAGCATGGTGGACCACAACAGCAGTGCGCAGGTGGCGGAGTTGGGCTATGCGGCGCCGACAATCCTGCCCGCGCAGACCGCCAAGTTTGCAGAAGAGACAAGAGTATGCGCGCACACGTCCCCTCAGAATCGCTTAGTCTCGCGGTAACGTCGCATTTTCTATTGGCTGGGAGGATTCTGCGCCGCGCCCTGCGACGAACTCGCCGGCGCGCTCGACTTCTTGTTTGTGCCCGACTTGGTCGAAGTCGTCGATGCCTTCTTCTTCTTGACGGGCTTCTCCGGCTCCGTGTCGTCCACAATAATCTTTTTCGGCGGCGGAGGCGGCGCCGCGCTCAGCGTCTTCACCTGCGCCCGCAAACGCGCGATCTCATCCTCCTTCGCGCCCGCCAGTTTCTGCATGCGCTCGCCCATGGCGCGCCGCGCGTTCTCAAGACCGGTCATGTCGTTCGTCAAGCTCTGAAATTCGTCCTTCGATCCAAACGCGCCCGCCGATTCCACCACCGACCCAAACACGTCGTAGAGCGCATCGAGGTTGCGGTAGAGCTTGAAACTCGCCGCCATGTCCTCCGGCGAAGCGCTCGCCTGCGACACGATCTCCGGCAGCGCCGATTGCAGGTTGCGCCGGATCGAGTCGCAGTTCGCCTGCGTCTGCCGCTTGGTGTTGCCGTCCGTTTTCCACTTCTCGATCCGCAGCCTCTCCACGTCAGTTTGCATGGACGCGGCGGTGGTCTTCAGTTGCGCCAGAATGCCATTCAACTCGCTTACCGAAGCGTACGCCACCGGAGCGGCTGGTTTCGGAGCGATCGGGTTCGGAGCGGATGTGTTCGCCGCCGGGGCCGTCGCATCCTGTGCCACCGCGGGCGCGGTTCCAGCGAGCGCGATCGCGGCCACTGCGGAGAGCCGGAGTGCCGCGAGAGTGCGCGGCCAGTGCAAGACTGATTGGCGCGAACTGGATCGCCCCGAGCTCGCTTGCCCCGAGCGCGCTTGCCGAAAAAAAATCCGTTTTACCGAGAGTGGTCCTGGAGCCGGAGCGCGATTTTTCCGCGAATTCCACATGAGGGTTCCCAATTGTCCTCTTTTGATGTGCTCCAATATCCTAGATGAGTTTGACGCAACGCGAAAGCTGGGCGAGAATGAAATGTTAGCTGATCTCCCCGAAACCCCATGTGGGCCTGTGGCGCAGCTGGGAGCGCGCTTCCATGGCATGGAAGAGGTCGTCGGTTCGATCCCGACCAGGTCCACCAAATCTCTCAATGGTTTAGCTCCCATCGCCATTTTGATCCCGAAGGTCTTACCTGTGATTTCTTACCTGTGTTGCCTGTTTTTACCTGTGTTCTACTGCACCAAGCGTGATTCGAACCGCTCCAGCGCAGCCCGCTTGGCCGGGTCCTGAGCGTGGGTGTAGATGTTCATGGTTAGGCCCGCGTCGGTGTGGCGCAGGATGCCCTTTCCGGCATAGGGAGTCTGGCAGTGCCACTCCTGCAAGAATTCGGCAGTCCGTTCGCCCAACAAGACGGGCTCACGTGACTCCCTCTGTCTTGCCGTTCTCGATCCTGCCATACACCTTCCAGTGCACTGGTTCTTGCTTGGAAGCTCGGCTAAATCAACATGTTCAACAACTGTCGCAAAGTGTGCAAATTTGACCAGCCTTGGCCGACGCACATCGGTGATCATAGCGGTGGGCCTAAAGAGATCACGATGTTCAATTACCCGGGACATAGAACGATTTTGTGCATCGACGATGATGACGGCATGCTGCGTTATCAAAGAGCGCTGTTCGAAAGACGCGGATATAAGGTGCTTACTGCCGTCTCCGCCCGACAAGGCTTAAGAATTGCGGCAGTCTGCGAGGTTGCTGCCGTGGTCGTCGACTACCACATGCCGGAAATGAATGGTCTTGAGTTTGCGACCGAAGTGAAGCGCCTTAAGCCACAAATGCCAATAGTCATGGTTTCCAGTGACGACGCAATTTCAGAACCCGCATTGAATGTGGTGGATGCCTTCGTTTCTAAGAACGAAGCGCCCCGCCGCTTGTTGCCTGTGATCACTCGAATCTGCGGCGAATACCCCTCCGGGTTCCAACAAACCAGAATCACGGCCTGAGCATGGCCGTATTAGAAGTCAGCTCGGGATGGGAAGCCCCGACTCGCTCGAGCTATCGAATATTCTCTAACCCGGACGTCGCCAGCCGCCACTCCTTCGGTTCCTTTTTCCTTGTCTCGCGGCAAGAAGACCGCCGCCGCTGGTCGCATCAGTCGTTGTGAGCATAACTGATCAGCGTAGGTACGTCCCGGTGCCCCAGAATCGAGGTGGTAAGAGATCTCCAGTTAGGACGGCCTCCAGTGAAGCAAATCACGACCGCGAAGAAGAAACCTGACTTCAATGCCCACACCTTTCTTTCAACGATTGGAAAGGGCAGGAATATGGTGTCTTTTGAAAAGAAGCAAACGATCTTTTCTCAAGGCGATTCGACGGACGGGCTATTTTTCGTCCAGACGGGGAAGGTGCAGCTCAGTGTTGTATCGGAAGCGGGGAAAGAAGCAACGCTTGGCATTTTGAGCGAAGGCGATTTCTTTGGAGAAGGTGGTCTCGCCGGTCAGCTTCATCGCATGTCATCTGCAGTCGCAATGACAGACTGCGTCCTTCTGCATGTTGAGAGGAAGGCGATGATGTTGGCCATGAGCCGTGAGCCGAAATTGTCGGCGATGTTTGTCAAGTACCTGCTGAAGCGGAACATCCGATATCAGGACGATCTGGTGGATCAACTTTTCAATTCCAGCGAAAAACGTCTGGCGCGAGTTCTTCTGCTGATGGCACAGTTCGGCGAGGAAGGAGTGTCGGAAATGTCGGTTCCAAGATTGAGTCAAGAGACCCTGGCGGAGATGGTAGGGACGACACGCTCGCGGGTCAGCTTCTTCATGAACCGGTTCAGGAAACTCGGCTTTATCAACTATGACGTGGGAGACAACTTGCACGTCCACAGTTCGCTGCTTAACGTCGTTCTCCATGATGATGACGGAATAAGCGTGACTGCGGGAGGCAAGAACCCGGCCGCGGGTATCCGGAAGGGTTCAGAACCGCCTCGGGAGCCCGGCGAGGCCCCTGATAAAGATCGTGCCCGGAGGCCGCCCCTCCCCAGCGTTCCACGACGCCATTCCTGAACGCGACGTTGTCAGTCTGGGAAAGCCAGTCGAGTCAGTCGTCATACCACTTCCAACGGACGATGAATCGAACAGTGAAGTTGAGCGGTGTTGAACAGACGCGTCAGATTGCGGCCTGATAACTTTGCGTTGCGTGGTTCTCTACGTTATGACCAGAAGCAGTCGCATCGTCGCTCGGGAGGCACCATGATATTTAGGCTTAAGACCTTATCGTATTTTGTCGCAAGCGCGGTGATTCTTCTCGGCACGTCCACCTCGATCGCTGCCAACCGCTCGGCTCCAGCAGTTCGGTCAGTCGGGTCCACAGAGCTCGAAATGCAGGTCCTGCTTGATCGAGCCAACTTCTCGTCGGGTGAGATCGACGGCAAGGGGGGAAAGAACAGCCGCGAGGCTCTGGCGGCGTTTCAAACCGCGCGCGGGCTTGCTCCAGGTGCGCGGAGCCGCAAGGCGCTGCTCAAAGCGCTCGGCGCCGGTACCGTTAAACCGATCGTGTCCTATACGATCACCGCGGAAGACGCCGCCGGGCCGTTTCTTAAGACGATTCCGGAAGACGCGACGGAGCAGTCGAAACTGCCGGGCCTTTATTACACATCCGTGTTGGAAGAGCTGGCCGGGAAATTCCACTCGGCCCAGGCCCTGCTCAAGCGCTTGAACCCCCGCGCCCGCTTCATCGCGGGAGAGCACATCCGTGTCCCTAA
>PLHW01000064.1 GCA_003139095.1 Acidobacteriaceae bacterium | reverse complement strand
AACTTCCTTTCTCTGTAAGCTAACTAGATCAGTCACCTCCAGAACTGCTGGCGCCATGACACGCGATTGCGTCCGGCGCACCAGCGACTTAGTTCAAGTCGTCTTCCCACGCCGGGGCCACTTGCAGCCACACCTTCTTCACCGGGAAGGAATCGCGGGGGACGCGGGCCATCATGGCGCGAAGGTCCGTGATCGCCTGGCGGCAAGGCTCGGCGGCGTGGTCGGGAAGATGACGTTCGAGGATCTTGAGTCGCGTGTTGAACACCGACACGAGCACGGGCATGTCGGTAGACGGCTTGTCGTCGGCCTTCTTGTTGAAGTCGTTCTGCCAGAAGTCGATGATCTTGAACTCGGTCTTCTTCCCGTCCGGCAGACGGTCCAGGTATTTGCAGGCCTGCTGATTGCGCGTACCACGTCCGATCATCTGCCAGAGCTTGATGCGTGACTGCACCGGCTTCATGAAGACAAGATTTACGGCTTCCGGGACATCGATGCCGGTGTCAAGCATGTCCACGGAGATCGCGATGCGCGGCAGGTTGTTCTTCTTGAACTTGGTGATGAGGCCGTCGCCGTAGCTGCCGTCGCGCACCCGTTCGGTCGTGGACGTTACTACCTGCGCGACGCCCACGTGCTGCGGGTACATCTCCTCGAAGACCTCGGCTATGCGGTGGGCATGTTTTTTGGTCATCGCGAAGATGATCGTCTTGCCCGGCAACTGGCCGGATTGATCCTTGAGGCAGGTCTCCATGACTTCCTCCCATTGCTTGCGGAGGGTGTCTTTGTTGCTTACTTCAACTTCGATCTCCGTGCCTGCGTAGTTAAGGCTGTCGGGGTCGATGCCCTGCTCGGTGAGAGCGTTGCGGTCTTCCTCGCTGAGGTCCACGCCCTTGATGCCTTTGCGCTGGAAGCTGGTGTGAGCCTGGTACAAGCTGAAATCGACAAGGAAGCCGTCGTTCACGGCCTGTGGGTAGTCGTAAAGGAAGGTCGGCACATTAGCATCGCACGCGAAGAGCCGGAAGGTGTCACGGTCTATGAAGTTGGCGGGTGTGGCAGTCAGGCCGATCATGCGGGCATCGAAGTACTCGATGACTTCGGTGAACCGCTTGAACAGCGAGCGGTGAGCTTCGTCGAAAATGATGAGATCGAAGAAACCGGGGCTGAACTTGGCGTAGCAGAGCGCCAGCGTTTGCTCGGTAGCAACGAAGAGGCGTTTCGTTTTGTCGATCTGATGCGTATAGATCCGGTCGCGCGGCTCGTACGGCAAGTGCGCCTTGAAACCATCTGTCAGGGTCTGATCGACGAGGGCGTCACGGTCAGCGAGGAAGAGAACGTTTTGCGCCTGATGGGCGCGGAGAAAAACGTCGATTAAGGCCATGGCTACGCGAGTCTTGCCTGTACCGGTGGCCATAACCAAGAGTGCGCGGCGTTTGTTGGCGGCGAAGGCCTCAGCGAGTCGGCGAATAGCCTCGTGCTGGTAGGGGCGCTCGACGATGGAGCTATTGATGGAGGTCGCTTCGAGCGGTCGTCTGTTCTGACGAAGGAACTTCAGCCGCTCTAGATCGGCGGGCTCGAAAAACCCAGCGACGAGACGTGGATTAGCAAGGCCGACCTCCCAGAACCAGATGTCATGCCCGTTGGCCATGAATCCAAAGGGAGCGAAGGGCTGCTTCTTGGCGATCTCGGTGACGTAGTACCGGAGTTGTTCGTCGGCCTCGCGCGCGTTGCGAGAGCATCGCTTGGCTTCGACGACAGCGAGCACGTTTCCGCTTGCGTCGTATAGGCAATAGTCGGTGACGCCGTTCCACGGCTCAGCATCATAGCCATCAACTGGAACCTCTAGCCGAACCTGGGTGCGGTCGTTAAGTTTCCAGTCAGCAGCCCGTAGCTGCGGGTCAATTTGCAGTACGCGGGTTTGGGCTTCGTTGAGAGACATTGTTACAACATTGCAAAATTGCGATCCGCTTCCTTATTTATATGGCCAGACCATCTTCTAGAACGCAAGTCGAATACTGACCAGACTTGCTCTTCGAACCTGCATTGTAATGGCAATTGCAGTCAGGCTAAAACAACCGTGTGGCAAAGGGTGGGCTCCGGTCCGCTCCGAACGGCACTACGGCCTTGGCGTACTTTGATTTCCCTTTCGTCAAACGACCCCTAGTCCATCGCCCCCATTTTTAGGTACTGCTAACTTGGACGGGGCGTAGATTTTGCCCGGTAGGGCTGGCGCTCCACGGACTCCGCCGCTCTGGTCGCAGTCAGCGTTGCATAACGCTCCCCGTTCTCTTTCGCCTTCGCGCTCAACTCAAGCAACCGGCTCGCGGTCGCCTCGATGCTCCATCCCCACTCAATGGCAGTCCGGCACCATGTGAAGTCGGCGCGGCTGGTGTCAGGTTTATTGTCACCGTGAGCGAGCGGCGCGTTGTCGAGACAGAACTTATAGCTCGGCCATTTCTTGCGCGAGGGCCGTCCTGCAGAAACGTTTCGATGCAGTGCCGGTCGTGGTTGTCGCGGTTCGTCCTTCGCGGCAACGATGCCGGCGGCGTCTAGTTCGGCAACTGTGACCACGTGGCCGGCGTTGACCTGGCTTAACGTCACAAGTGGAAATTCCGGGGCGTATTTGGTTTTGAAATTCACGCTGCCGCTGACACGCGTTGCGCCGCTGGCGTATTTGTCCACTCCGGCGCCCTTGCGAAGTCTGCGGGCCAGATCCTCCCTGCCGACTTTATCCTTCGGGGCATCACTCACCGCAAGCCATGCCTGAAAGTTTCGGGGCGACGTATTCAACACCATGAACGCATGAGGGGCCACGCGCTCGGCTTTTTTTGCGTCGAGGTCGTCAAGCTGAACGAGCTGCGGCTGTTTCAGGCTCGGCCTGACAATAAAATTCTGCTGCACCTCGCTTGCCGCGTGTAGCGCTTTCAAGATCGTGCGGCGCAAGTCCTCAAGTGAACGATAGGGTTGATAGCCGGTTTTCTCGCCCTCGATGTCCGTAAACGTCACCTCGAAGGAACGTACCCCCACACTCTCGAAAGCGGAGAACATGGCAAGGGCTTGTTTCGCGTCCGGCGGCTGCATTCTGCTTTACCTTACCCATTCAATGAGGTCTTCGTCGTCCGGCGGCTGAAAGAAAATGCCGAAGGGGTCAGACCATTCATCCTTAAAAGGTCCGATCTCTTCCGGTAGCCAATTCGGCTGCTCCGGTTCCTGGCTTTCCTGCTTCGGCAATGCCTCGCCCCGTGTTTCTGGTCTGGTCATGTTCGCGCCTCTACAGTGTGAATTCAATCGTGCTGTATCTTGCCCATGACTTTCGCCAAAGAAAAGTGGCTTTTAAGTGCGCCTGCGCGGCGGGGGGTGCTGCACCTGGTCACTGTATTTCCGGGTGAAACTGTTGAAGGGCATGGGCCGCAAGAATGCGGACGTGCTGGAGGATTTCGTGGGTGACGGCCTGCTCCACCGTGACTGGATACTTGTAATCCGGTCCTGTCAGGTGGGCGTACAACTTTGCCTCGTCCTCGGCTTCCGCCAAAAGGCGGCGCAAGCTTCTTTCGTAGGTTTGCGCCATGCGCTGAAATTTTGGGCTGCGGCTCGTGGTTGCCATAGGTCGAATTTACCAATCCGGCAGGGCAGGGGGCAACGGCTCTGCCATCCTCCCACTATTTGCCGATGATGCAGGTTGTCGAAAATTCGCTGTGGTAATTCAATGAGTTGGTTCCCAGATGGCACTTCATGACACGACTGTTGGGTCTAGGCTTTGAAGTATGTTATAGCCCCCTCCAGTAATGCGCGCATTCAATGGGCCATTTTGCAACGAGATAGCAAATGAGGATGTTGACCTTCACTCAGCCGCGCGAAATGCTCCGCTTCGACGGTCCCGGCGAGCTTCCACTGCTGTGCGAGCGTGCCTTGCCATTCGCTGTGGCCCTGTTGGTCGCGGCTCCAATAGTTCTGTTTCTCTGAGGCAAACTCACGCTCGTGATAAGTTCGCGCTTGGCTGGCCGAGAGCGGTTTCGATATGGTAAGCATGACACGATTGCCTCATTTCTCGACTCGGTTGGCGCGGTCAAGTGCGAGGAAGTCGGCGAGGATTTTGTGTGCCTTTTGGAGCTTCATCGCGTCGGCCTGATCACGGATTTTGACGATGGAATAGGGCAACAATTGAGTTCCTTCTGATGCCGCCTTCGCCTTTGAATGAAACAAATTCAGCAGCGTGTAGCGCAGCGCCCAGACCTCGGCAAGCAGCAATTCAATAGGGTCAGCCGGTCGCTGCCGCGCTGCTTGCAGCGCAGTGTCGCGTAGCCATTCGGAGAGAGATTGGCCGGCGTTTTCAGCGGTGGCTTCGACCTCAGCCAGTTCTCCTTGAGTCAGACGCGTAGCTATCGTTTTAGTGCGAAAGCCCGGCCTAGTCTCGTCTCTAAGAGGTGACTCGCTCCGAGTCGGAAAAGGAAGTTCGGGAGTACTCATGGGAAGTCCTATTCATGCTTCTTCGCAGATCGCTCACGAGTGGCGGTGTTGCGATAATTTGTGAAACGCTTGCGGGTCAACATGTTTACGCCAGGTGCACCTAGGGGTGCTTTTGCGTTTGCGAATGTAAACGCGAGTAACGCACGGGAACTCGATCGCGAAGCAAAATGCTCATGCAAAACAAGTTCACGCTCGTAAACATTTCGGCGCTGGCGAGCGCTCCGCAGTTCCCAAATTGGGGGTGACGTGTCCACCATTCTTCCGGTGCGAAGCACCGTCTTGCTCACATCTCCCCATATTCCATCGCCAACGTGTCCCACGCCTGCAACACGTCGGGCGACTGCCATGCACGGCGAAACAGATTCTGAATGGTCTTCCAGTGCTCCATCGGGAAGACGAAACTAACTCCATTGTCACGAGCACAGAAATTCACATCGAACTCTTGGCTCTCCGTGATTCCAACGTGGGCATAGAAATAATGCCCGTGCCATTGAGCCAGCGGGCGAGTCAAATCGAGCCCTTCCAGCATTCTTCGGAATTCCGCGGTTCTCGCGTATCCGTTTACCGGGTAGCGTGGCGCTAGGGGGCCAGGAAGATGAAGATAGGGAGAGAAATCGTTCCCCTCTTCTCGCACCAGATCAAGGCGATATCCGCCCTCCTCCTGGGATGGCAGTCCGCGCTGCATTGGGCCTTCAAAGTCATCATCATCGCCGATGGGCTTCGGTCGCAATGGCTTGCGGTGAACTGCGTAATGGCCTCGGGCACACACCCGCCATAGGGTATTCCAGTGCGGCCAAAGTGCATCGTTAAACCGCTCGATATTGGAGAACTTTTCCTCGTCCAAAAGTGTGTAGAGATTGCGGACAGCGAGTAGCGGTCTGCGGCGCTTCTGAGCCGGGTCTCTGAGCATCTGGATCGTGCGGTTAACGACTCGACGAAGGTCCTCGCTGTCGACGGCATTCGGGTCCTTGGTGGCGACCTGTTTGTCCTCAGGAAGCGTCATCAAATAGAAGAAGTCTAGAGACACCTTCTTCTTTCGCATTGCAACCGCATAGGCAGCGAGAAATGCTTCCAGAATGTCGGCCAAAGACTCATAGGAAAGCTGGCCCTGTTCGGTACTCGCAAACGACTCCGCACCCTTGGCGCAATAGTAGGCAACGAGAGCCCATTCGGCCTGCGTCAGCGGTAGGTGCGCCTCCGCTTTCCCACGAACATTGAGCAGAGAATCTGTTGGCTCCGTGAGCAGGTTTGCCAGTTCAAGACGGTCATCTCTAGCCGACTCCAGCAGTTGCTTTGCGGCCTCGGATGTCGAGACGGTTTTGCCGGTCTTATGGGCAATGACTTCCTTCAGTGTTTCCAGCCTGGATCGGAGTGCCTCGGAGATACGGATCGAAATGACTGGCTGATGGGCCGTCGCTGCCTTCTGTGCCATGCTCGCCCTCGACAAAAATAAATGTAACGTTACATATTGACTGTATTGGTACCTCTGGTCTAGTGTCAAGGGCACGTTTGTTCCCCGGTTAGGCAGCCACGTCACGCTCAGTGAAAATGGGCCCGTCAAAGAATCCGGGACGGAGTAGAAAATGAATCCAGCCGAAGACAACGAACCCTTCGTAACGCCTGAAGAAGCCGCAGACTTTCTGAAAATCAGCCCGGTCACCGTGAAGAAGATGGCTCGGGAGGGCTGGCTTCCCGCACATCCGATCGGCAATGGAGTTCGCAAGCGCTGGCGTTTCAGAATTTCCGAACTGGTTTCCCACATGCGTTGTCGTGTAGAGTCGGAAGCGTCATCCGTGCGCGTTTTAAGGAGGAAAGCTTCTTGAAGCGCACACAGCAAGATGTCGGAACGATCATCCGCAAGAAGAAAGCGCGAGGCCCGGATATCTGGGTTTGGCGCTTCTACGAGGTGGATGAAATGGGCATTACGCGAAAGCGCAGCGTAATGTTGGCGGGAGATGTAGAGGAATGGCCGACAGAAGCTCACGCATGGCAGGGATCGAGGGACTTTCGATACCAGCGAATGGAACAGTCTTGCGGCCAATCGTTCGGAGCATTGGTGAAGCGATACATGCACGAAGCAATGCCCGAACGGTATTCAACCAAGAAGTCGTATGCATCCATCTTGAAGAGACACATTCTGCCGCAGTGGGGTAATGCTCCGTTAGCAGAAGTGAAAAAGCCTTTCAAGGTGGAACAGTGGTTGAAAGAGCTGAAGCATTCTCCCAAAACGAAGTCCAACATAAAGGGTCTCCTGCATCGCATTTTTGAATACGCGATGAAATGGGAAATCTTGGAGACTCAGCGGAACCCGATGCAGTTAGTTGAAATCAAGGGCGTCACGAAACGTATTCGCAAGAAGATCGTCCTCACCGTGGAGCAATATCACGCTCTTCTCGCTGAGCTTCCGTACCACATTCAGGTGATGGTCATGATTGCGATGTGCCTGGGCTTGCGCATTAGCGAAATCAGGGCATTGCAATGGCAGGACTTTGACTTGAAGCGGAGGATTCTGACGTTGGCGCGATCCATCGTGGGCAAGTATGTCTGGAACGGTGGGAAAACCGGGGCTTCGGAAGACGAAGTGGCTCTGGATTCCAAGCTAGTTTCCGTTCTTGAGGACTGGCAGAAGAGATGTGTTCCGACGCCAGAGGGCTGGCTATTTGCGAATGCCGACACGAAGCGGCCAGTGCACGGCGACGTGATCCAGAAAGACTACTTGCGACCGGCAGGTGAGACGGTCGGCCTGCTAGGAGTGGGCTGGCATACGTTTCGCCACAGCTATCGAACGCTCATTGACGATGTGGGCACGCCTCTTGGGGTACAACAGCGTCTTATGCGGCACGCCGACATCAAAACCACCATGAACACCTACGGCTCGGCATTTGAAAAAAGCAAGCGCCGAGCCAACAGCCGGGTAGCGGCTCTTGTTCTGCCACCCGCGATCAAAAGGCAATTGAAGGATAGGGCGAAGGAAGTTTCCCTGAAGAATTTGAAGCCCGAAACAACCGCAATCCAGTGATTTTGGGATTGGGGACTACGCCTGTAGTCCCTAAAAACCTGTAAGTGGTTGCGGGGGGTGGATTTGAACCACCGACCTTTGGGTTATGAGCCCAACGAGCTACCAGACTGCTCCACCCCGCATGAAAATCATAGCAGCGTGGTGCAGTGGGGTCAAACCTTACCGGCTTAAATCGCGGGTGCGCAAACTCCGCGGATGCGCAAACCCTGGAGCTCGGTGCTCAAGCTCTCAAACCTCAAATTCTCACGGCGTAAATTCTCAAAATACAAATTTCTCCCGCTGGCATGCGCCCTCCGCGGCCAAGCCGTAAACCACACAACCGCGTTCTGGGCGATTGTGCCTCCGCTCAAGCCGTAATCTCAAATGTTTCGAAACCGCGCCCCGCCGCGCCCCGCAAGGCTTCTCACCGCTGCGCCCGTCGCTCCCCTCCGCAAACGGTATAATCGAGGTTTCGCATGAGCTACCAGGTCCTGGCCCGCAAGTATCGCCCTCAGAAATTCTCCGACGTCATCGGGCAGGAGCACGTCACCCGCACGCTTCAAAACGCCATTCAGCAGGACCGCATCGGCCACGGCTACATCTTTTCCGGCCATCGCGGCATCGGCAAAACCACCGTCGCCCGCATCCTCGCCATGGCTCTCAACTGCCGCTCCTCGGCAAAGCCCGTTCCAGAGCCTTGCGGCATCTGCGATTCCTGCACTGAGATTCGCGCCGGCAACTCCGTCGACGTGATCGAAATCGACGCGGCCACCAATCGCGGCATCGACGAGATTCGCGAGCTCCGCGACGCCGCCCGCTATCGCCCCGCTCGCGATCGCTTCAAAATCTACATTCTCGACGAGGCGCACCAGATCACCGACGCCGCCTTCAATGCGCTCCTCAAAACGCTTGAAGAGCCTCCCAGCCACATCATCTTTATGATGGCCACCACGCAGCCCGAGGACATTCCCCAAACCATCCGCTCGCGCTGCCAGCACTTCAGCTTTCGCGCCGTCAAATTCGAGGACATTCAGCAGCATCTCCGCGACATCGTGTCCCAGGAGAAAATTCTGGCCGACGACGATGCACTAGCCCTCCTCGCCGAAGCCGGCGATGGCTCCATGCGCGACGCGCTCTCCATCCTTGATCAGGCTATCGCCTCCACCACCGAAAATTTGACGCTCGATTCGGTTCGCAGTCTGATCGGCTCGGCACCGGCGGCCGCGCTCGAAACGGTGATGCAATCCGTTGCCGAAAGCGCGAGCGACAAGGTTCTCGTGCTCATCGACGAGTTGCTCGGCGAAGGTCACAGCCCCACTCATTTCGCCCGCCAGTTGGTGCGCTTCCTCCGCAACGTCACCGTCGCCAAAATTGCAGGCTCCGACTCTCCGCTGCTCCAGATTTCCTCCGATGAACGGGCCCGCGTTGCGCGAATCTCCGCCCTGTTCACCGAAGAGGAATTGGCGCGCCATCTTCAAATCATGCTGCGCACCCATGGAGAAATCGGCTATCGCCAGGAACAGCGCTTCCACCTCGAATTAGGACTGCTGAAAATGGCGCACGCGCAGCGCCTGCTGCCCATCGAGCAGTTGCTCAGCGAAGCCGCGTTGCCCCAATCCTCCGCTCCGTCGCGTCCCGGCAATCGCCCCGTTCTTGCACAACCAGCGGCCAATCCAGAACCTCGCCGCGCCGACGTTACCTCGCGATCCGCCTCGGTTTCTCCCTTCGCCGCCGATACCGCGCGCAAGTCCGTGCCCAAGGCCGAATCCGCGCCCGAGCCGGCCATGGTCTCGCGCCCGGTATCGTCCACTCTAGTGTCGTCGAGTACGTCGACTTCCAACGTGGTCATCATGGGCGCAACAGCTCCAGCGATCGCAGAAATTGCTCCCGATCCGACTCCCGAACCTTCTCAGCCTGCAGAGCCCGCCCTTGCCCCGTCTTCCTCCGCGGCCGACTCTCTCCGCGACGTCGTTCTCTCCGCGCTCAGCAATCAGCCCATGCTCGTTGCCATGCTCGAAAGTGCCGAGTGGACCTTCGAAGGCAACTCGCTCGTCGCCAGAGCTGCTGCCTCGTCCACGATGATTGATATGTCATTCACCGCCGAGGCCCGCCGGATGGCCACCGCCGCCGCCAGTGGTCAGGCCGCTCGCCCGATCAAAGTGCAAGTTCTTTCCGGCGGAACCGCGCAAGCCGCGACCCCCCGCCGCGCCGCATCTAACGGAAGTGCTCGCAGCCGCGCCGAACTGGATCCCATTGTTCAGCGCATGCAAGAAAAATTTACCGCCGAAATTCGCACGGTGATCGATTACCGCGAGAAAGGGAAAAACTGATTGGTGATTTGCAATTTGTAATTTCCAATTTGCAATTGAAACGCTAGCAAGATTGCCGGCACAGTCGATCCCAGGGTTTTCAATTACAAATTACAAATCACCAATTACAAATCGACCCTATGTCTGGATTCAATTTGCAAGAGATGATGCAGCAGGCCAAACAACAGGCTGAGATGCTGCAAAAAAAGATGGAGCAGACGGTAGTCGAGGCTTCCGCCGGCGGCGGCTCCGTCACCGTCAAAATGGACGGCCGCAAGCAACTCCTCGGCATCGTCATCGATCCCGAAGCCGTCAAGGCCGGTGATGTCGAAATGCTTCAGGACCTCGTCATGGCCGCCATCAACGAGGCCACTCGCAAAGTCGACGCGGCGATGAAATCAAGCCTGGGCGGAATGCTCGGCGGACTCGGAGGACTTCTCTAGCAATCGGGTGATCGCATCATCGGGCCATCGGGTGATTGAAATTCATACCCAAATGCGTTTGCACTTTCGATCATCCGATGGCCCAATCACCCGGTTGATTTATTTATGTCCAAATTTGCCGAGCCCATGACCCGGCTCATCGACGAACTCAAGAAGTTGCCCGGCGTCGGCGCCAAGAGCGCTCAGCGTCTCGCGTTTCATATTCTCCGCGCCAGCGATGACGACGCCGAGGCGCTCGCCGCTTCCATCCGCGACGTTAAGGCTAGCCTGCGCCTGTGCTCGGTCTGCAACAACATCACCGACGTCGATCCCTGCGCCTATTGCACCAGTGCCACCCGCAATCAAAAACTGGTCTGCGTCGTTGAGGAGCCCACCAACATTGCCGCCGTGGAAAAGACGCGCCACTTCAACGGCGTCTATCACGTGCTCCACGGCTCCTTATCGCCGCTCCACGGCGTCGGTCCGGAGCAACTCCGCATCGGCAACCTGCTCAGCCGCGTCGCCAAAAATGACATCGAAGAGGTAATTCTCGCCACCAATCCCACCGTGGAAGGCGAGGCCACCGCTACCTATCTCGCGCAGCAACTCAAGCGTCACGGTCTTCGCGTCACCCGCATCGCGATGGGCATCCCTGTCGGCAGCGACATCGAGTACACCGACGAAGTCACCATGCTCAAGGCCATGGAAGGCCGCCGCGACATGTAGCCCCCGCACCCCGGCTACTGCAATCCCGACTGCGTCAGCTTCACCGCGCAATACGGATTTGCCGCCCCTCCCGTGACATTGCATTTCTGTCCGTTCACCGAGCCCGCCGCCAGCGTGCTGAAATAAATGTTCGTTCCGCCGTTCGAAACCATGTTATCCACCACGATCCCGCTCGTTCCTCCCAGCGCCGTTGGCGCCTTCACGCAACTCGACGTCGGCGGCGCCGTGCAGTTCGGCGTCGATGCCGAAGTCGTCAGCACCGAGCTTTCAATATAGCCATCCGTGTTCCCCACTCCAAAGAACAAGCGGTCCGTTGTCCCATCGTAAAACTCGGTCAGCGGCGAGCACTCGTCGCCCTTCGTCGTTCCAATCACAAACGTCGAGTCGCCCGTGGCCGTGATCTGTCCCGACGCAAAGGGGAAGAAATACATCTGCGGATCTGCCGGCGCCCCGCCGTCATTCACAAAGCCGCACGCAATCATGTGCCCTGTTGCCGTCCCATTCAGCCAGAACGTATTATCGAAGATCGGTGTATGTACATTTTTCGTGGTACAGTTCCCCTGCCCATCGCTCGATCCCAGGTCCACCGAAGTGCAATTCACGGCCGTTGCCACGCATTGCGTCCCCGTTCCAAAGTTCGCCGGCAACTGGCTGATCGCGCCCCCAATGCCCACCACATCGCTGCATCCGGTGAACGCGAACACCTGGTTCGTCGCCGGGTTGGACGCGTCGTTCACCACGATCGGCCCATCCACCAGCGCCGTGCCCGCGCCCTTGTCCGTCCATCCCACCGCCACCGTCACCGCCGCCGCATGCGCCGGCGCCGTCAGGCTGATCGCGTACAAATATCCGTTCGAGTCCCCCATGAAAATTCGTCCCGTAACCACATCCAGAATCGGATCAGTTAGCACCTTCGTCGTCCCCGATGTGATCACCGTCACCGGCCAGTTCGCGTCGCTCACCAGCGCCGGCGCCCCGCCCCCAAATACCGGCGTGATCTTATACAGCTTTCCCGCGTCATCGCCCACATACGCGGTATCTGAAACGTAGTCGATCCACGGCGACGAATTCGAATCCGACGTCGTCGAGAACTGCAGCGTCGTCATGCAATTCACCGTCGTCGGCGTCGTGCACGAGCTCGGCGTCTGCGGACTCAGCACCGTCCCCGTCTGCGACGGCGGCACCGGAATCGGATTCGGCAGCAACAGCACGTGCAAATACGAGCCCGTCGACGTGCTCTCCACAAACGCCACCAGCTTCCCGTTCTCCGAAATCGTCGGCGACCCAAGTATCTGTCCGCCCGTGTGCGTCACCGTGTTATACGCGAACGAGACCCACGGCGATCCGCCGTTGCACTTCGGACTCGCCGACGTGTACAGATTGTTGATGCCCACCAGATTCGCCTGCGTTCCCGTCGTCACCTCCAGCCCGAGCAGCAAATAATCCGTGTTGCAGTTTTCCGACCCGATGCCGAACTGGTACTTCGCGGGATACTGATCCTGCGGAACGAATCCGTTTTCCAGCGACACCGCCCAGTCGATGTGCAGCGGCTTCCCAGGACTAGAACTCGTCAAACGCCGTTTGCGAAGCGCCGCCCGCCTCTGCACCAGGTTGTACACATAGCGCGGGTCGTGCGATCCCGCTGCCACCGCCGCTTCCGCGCTGTCTCCCGTCATCACCAGGTGATGCGAACTCCAGTCCGCGGGATATCCGAGATTCTCCGTTTTCGCACTATCCCCGGCCCGCGCGGCGCTCGCATCCGCGGAAGGACGCGTCTGTCCGATTGCGACCTCCGTAACCAGCATCGCTGCCAAAACACACCACAACGTGCATATTCGATTCTTCCCCATTCCCATCGCCCATCACCTCCAGCAAAATTCCCGGTGCTTCCGCCGCAATCCCCACCTCCCCAAAGTTTATTTCCCGCCCTCCGGATCGATGCCGCGGAATCAGCCCAAAATCATGACTTGAGTAACGTTGGATAGAAACGAAAGGGAGCGTCAACCCGCGCTCGCGCCTCGGGCCGGCAATGCATCAGGAAGTCTTTCGCTGAAACGTACAGTGTTTTTGCGTGGAAACAATCTTTCCGCAGCTCAATGCCTGCGTCTCGAACACGCGCTCGTAGCGGAATGCCGGTTTCGTATAAGTCTTCGGTTTGCCAGGCTTTTGCGGGCCCGCTCGTTCCGCTGGACTTTCTTTCTCCATACCGCCTTGGGCTCCCCGAACGCAACTCTACGCACATACACCATCTGCGATTATAAGTTTTCTTCCATCTTCTTCCCCGTCAAAATGCTGTTTACCAAGCAGTGACTACAAGTTGCAGCCTGTCGCTGTTCCCGCCCCTCCCGCGCAATCTCACGCAGTCATGCTGCAACATTTTGAATTTCCCCGCACAAAACCGCATTCAACCGCGCGCACCCTAAAGCCGCGCCCAACTCAACCAGCGTCCTTTCAGCCAATTACGCAAGTAGCTTTCACCTCCCCATTCAAACCAAATTGGCCCTCCACTTGCACTATTCCAGTCGCGCGTTTTCCTCGCTGTCCAAGGTTTTTGGCCGGCGCCGAGATAAACGGACGTCAACTACGACCGGAGCGATCTCCCGCCAGCCGCGCCGTGCTGCGATGTAACCGCATCTCAACCGACGCTGACGAGACCGGGCCAAACAGCCCGGTTTCTTTTTTCCATAAGCTGAAATACGCCCACTAATCCCCGCTCACCTCCTCCAGAAACACATTCGCCTCCGCCTCCGCCGCCGTCAGTCCTTCCGGCAGCGCCCCGCGATTGTATTCCGCCATCCGGTTCTTCCACTTCAAAAAGTCCGTAATGCTCTGCGGTTCGATCCGCACCTCCACTCGCCGCAAACTCGCCAGCAGCAGATTCATCTCATATTCAAAGCCCGTCGCCGAGCGCAAATTTTTCGCCGACTTTTTCCTCACCTCGATCCCGCGCCCGCAAACCTCCAGCAATCCCCACCCGCTCGGCAACTCTTCAACCTCAATCAATCCTCCCGTCGCAAGATAGTAGCGCTCCGCTCCCACCCCGTTCTCCGGTCGCTGCCGCCACGGCTTTGCTCGATCCGCCAGAAAATCCCCGCGCGTTACTTTGCATTCCACCAGCACGGAGTGGCACGCCTTTTTCCATCCAATCGCATCCGGCATCTCTCCGCTGACGCAAGCCTGCTCCGACAGCACCACGCCGCACCGATACCGCCGCAGCCACCCCACCGCCATCGCCACCAATTTTTCGTGTGTCATGATTCCTTGCACGCGCTACCTCCTCAGCTTGCGCGAACCCGCCGCCCTCGAATAGTACCCACCTCGTCACCGCTCAATGCTTGAAGGACGCGATGTAGGTGGGGGGTAGGACGCACTTCAAGCTTCGCTGGTTACGGCCGTATTCTGTCGGCGACCGGCAGCGCCTTCACCAGCACCGGCCTCCGCAGCACCGTCTCCAAAAGATGCCGCGCCGCCGCGATTTTTTCCGCCGACCGGTCCAGCGGCGCATACCCCGCCGACTCGACCAGGCAAATGTTATCGCGCATTTCAACATTCAGCTTGGGCGCAATTCCATTGCGCGGATCGAGCGCGATCGCCAGTCGCAGCACTCCGGCCAGTTGCATGGCAACCCGCCGGTCAGGCAGCGCGAGATGTTGCAGCGCCTTGCCTCGTGACCGCGGCAACGATCCGCGATGAAAGCGTGCCACCACCGCCGCCAGTTCCAGTTCGCGCGCGCTCCAGCCCATCGGCGGCACCAGGGCTCGAATCGCGCGGAACGATTTTTTCTCATGCTTTTCGGGTCCGCCCGCTTTGCCGACGTCGTGCATAAAGCTGGCCGCCTGCAAAATTTCGCGCGCATCTTCGGGCTCTTCGCCCCAAACGCTGCAGGCGTTCAGCCCGTCATAAAGCTGCGTCGAAAGTTTTACCACGCGTTGTGTATGCGAAAAATCGGGATCCAGATAGCTCGCCCACACTCGCAACCGGCTCATCGCCGCCGCCCGCAGTTGCGGCCCCGCGGGCAGTTCCGCGCGCCACACGCGCCACAGCGATTTTTTCCCGATCATCATTTCGCGATAGCGCTGCACGCGCCGGTTGCGCTCGAGGTTGAGTTTCTCGCGCCATCGCTTCCGGCTTTCAAGATCCGGAAACGCGCCTATGGAAAGCGCAGTCGCCCACAGCACGTCGAGATCGTGGACTTCGCCGAGCACGTCTTGCAGTTCTTTCAGGTCGCGTCCCCACTGCTCATGCTGCTGCGGCAAAAAATTCTCCACCGTATAGCGGAAACGCTTAATGCCGATCCGAAGTTCGTGCAGCGCAACCTGCGAACGCGTGCGCATGGCGCGCTTGTGCAGTTCGTACGCAGCCTTCCATTTCTCCACCGCCAGATGAAGATAAACGACGCTTCCGGGACGCACGCGTGCCGCGCGTTGCGGCAAAGTCCGGCTCCAATGCGCCCAGCGCTTGCGATCGAACTGGTTGAGGTCTCTCCAAGCAAGCTGCTTGCATTCCGCCTCGCGCGCGTGCACATGACTCAGGAGTTTCACGACAACCGGATCGTCGGCCGCACCGAGTTTCTTGATCCACTCCTGCATCACCTGCATGTCGCGCAGTTCGCCGAGCCCGCGAAAGAGCTTTCGGCCGGACTTCTTCATCTCCTTCCACGAAGAATTCGGATCGAGCACCATCAATCCATCGGCGAGCGAGCGGCAGCGCCGCAGCGCGACCCGCAAATCGTGCACAGGATCGGCCTCAAAGCCAGCCGCAGCACGGTCGCACTCTTCGAGCGTGCGCTCCATCCACGCCCGCAGGCCAAGCTTCGGCTTCGTGCGCGCAGTCTTCGCATTGGCTTGCGGAGCAGTCTTCGCATCGGCCCTCGGACCAGCCTTTGGACGAGGCTTCGATCCTACGATCAGACTCAGCTTCGAGTTCAGCTTCGGATTTGGACTTGCTCCCAACAGCACTCCTTCGTGGCCGGAAACTATTGTCGCCTCTTTGCGCGGAATGTTCCAGAAGCGGTTTTCGGTTGCCGCTTCTTTGGCGTCAGTTCCCAGAGGGCAGATTTCTGTTACCTGGGTTTCGGGCGATTCTTGACTGGAATTACGAACTTCAATCCCGACCAAATGTCGGTGACAGCGCACACTTTAATGTCCACCAGTCCCGCGGCAAGGCCGATCTTCCGCACCAGGTTCTCATCGAGATCGGACGAAACGCCGGAACTCTTCTTCGGCCACGAGACCCACAGCATGCCCGCGGGCGCGAGCGCCTCGGCTGCGAGCGGAAGTTCAAGTGCCAGCCCAGCCCGCGATTTGGCGAAGAGGAATGCGAAGTCGAGCGCGCCCGGAGCGGGTTTCACGATCCGGCATTTGACGAAGGCATCGCGAAGCTCAGCCATCACAGCCGCGGGCACATGCAGGAGCGCGACGCGAAAGTCGTCCTTGATCCCGAGTTTCTTGGCAAGCGGTGTTCCGGAATATCCGGGCATTTGAGCGATGAGTCGCGAGTCACGAGCCACGAACAAACAAAGGCAGCGCTAGCTCGAGACGAATCAGGAAGGCTACCACATTCGATGGCTTTTGAGTCTGAGCCTTTAGCGCATGGCTCGAAACTCGCGGCTCATCTCACTGCTTCGGTGCGTAATAGCCTTTGCGGGTGCGGACTTTCATGCCTTTGCCCGGACCGACGATTTCAATCGTGCGATAGCGGCCATCGGCGAGGAAGTTCTCCGGCTTATAGGCGACCGCATATTGGCTGCGCAACTCCTCTTGAATGGAGGCGAAAGCATCGGAGACCTCGCGCATCTGGAACGGGAAGAATGCGCGTCCGCCGGTTGCATCGGCAATGCGCTCGAGCGTTTTGTCGCCCTGGCCCTTCATGCCACTGATGTTGGTGCTGATCGTGTAGACGATGACCTCGGCGCGCTGTGCCATTTCGATGGATTCCTCGCGCGTCACGTGACTGTTGTTGTCTTCGCCATCGCTCAGCAGGACGATCGCGCGGCGAACGGGTCCAGTCTGCTCATGCTTGAGCAGTTTGTCGCGGCACGCATAGTAAAGCGCGTCGAACATCGCAGTTCCACCGCCCGCGCGTAGGCTGCGAATGCCAATGGAGAGCTTCTCCGTGTTGTCGGTGAAATCCTGCACGACCTCGGGAGTTACGTCAAAGCCGATGACGAATGCCTCGTCATAGTGCAGGCGAATGGTGGCATTGAGGAATTCGATGGCCGCTTCCTGCTCGAACTTGAAGCGGTCGCGCACCGAGTTGCTGGCGTCGATGAGCAGTCCGACTTGGAGAGGCAAGTCCGTTTCACTGCGGAAGCTGCGCACTTCGGCCGGTTTCTTATCGTCGATCACGCGGAAATCGTCGCGCGTGAGGTCCTTGATGTAATGGCCGTGCTTGTCAGTGACGGTGAAGACGACGCGAACCTCATTGACGGTTTTCTTAAGGGTCGTAACTGACTCGTCAGTTTCCGAGTCCGCCCTAGGATTTTCGGCGGGCGCTGGCGCCTGCCCAGCAGCAGACGAATTTGCTGGCGCTGAAGGCGATGAGGCCGTCGAAGAAGTTGCCGCAGAAGCTGCCGACGCCGGAACTTGCGCAGTCGGCGACTGCGGCGCCGGAGGCTGCGAGTCGCCCTTGGGCGGCGTTTGCGCGAGCGCAGCCGGATTCGCCGAGGCGGCGAACGCGGCCCACGCGATGACCAATGCGGACAAGAACAGAAAAAGACGGGATCTCATCAGAATTAATTCATTATAGCCGCAATGGCTCGCACGACGGAGTCCTCTGCCATGCGCGCTCTTCATGCTCTCAATGACTGGACTTCTGCGGAAGAGGCGGCTGCTCGCCGCCTTCGAGGCTCGCGAGCAAGCCCGCCAATTCTGGCGGCAGCGGGCGCCCGAACTTGAGCAAAGCCTTTGTGCGCGGATGGGTCAATTCCAATGCGGCCGAGTGCAGAAAGTTCCGGTCCAGGCTCAGCGTGGCGGGCATGCCGGCGGGTCGGCGTTTGTTGGATTCCGTGCGCAACTCAGCCGGCGCGCCATAGAGCGCGTCGCCGACGACCGGATGGCCAAGCGACGACATGTGCACGCGAATCTGGTGAGTGCGCCCGGTTTCTATCTTCACTTCGAGCAGGGCGAACTTGCCGTAGGGCGAATCGATTTTTCGCGTGACCGCATAGTGCGTAATGGCGTCGCGGCCGCCGAAGCCGCGCGTCGTCATACGAGTGCGCTTTTGCGCGTGGCGGCTGATGGCGTCCTGAACGGTGCCGCCCTCACGTTTGGGCCAGCCATGAACGAGCGCGATATAAGTCTTGTGCACCTCGCGCCCGCTGAATTGTTTGGCCAGTTGCCGGTGCGTCTCATCGTTCTTGGCAACGACCATCAATCCGCTGGTGGCGCGATCGAGGCGATGCACAATTCCGGGGCGCAGTTCGCCGCCAACTTGGGAAAGCTTCTGGAAGTGGTGCAGCAGGGCATTGACCAGCGTTGCCTTGTTGCGCGCGTCGTCGGTTGCGCCCGCGCCCGCGTGTACCATCATGCCGGCGGGCTTGTTGACAATGGCGAGGTCGTCGTCCTCATAGACGATGTCGAGCGGAATTTCCTCCGCAATGGCGCGCAGCGGCGGACGCTGCGGTGGGCCCGCGATTGTAATCCGCTCATCGCCCTTGAGGCGCAGCGAGGCTTTGGCGCGAGCGTTGTTGACGAGGACTTCGCCGGCTTCGATGAGTTGCTGAATGCGGGCGCGGCTGACCTCGGAGATTTGCGCGGCCAGGTATTGGTCGAGACGCTGCGAGGCATCGTCGGCGGAGACGGTCAGGTTGAGAGGAAACGTCGGCATTCGATGGTAGTAGCAAATTTTTATTTATAGTCTGCGGTGCGGCTCGTGTCGGCAAGAATAAAGAAGCATAAACCAGAGGGCACGCCGAGGTACACGCGGTCATGATTCGCGCCGCGAAATCCGAACATCCGAGCGCAGACTACGGGCGCGATTTTTGCTCGGTGAGCGTTGGTCGAAGCAGCGGTGTGCTGCTCCGTAGCCACCAGATCAGTCCGCCGCCAATCACGAGGCAAATGGCAATCAGTTGCGTGCCCGACATCAACCCGCCGAAAACCACACCGCGCCCTTCATCGCCGCGCAGGAACTCAATGAAAAAGCGCTCGACGCCGTAGAGCATGATGAACAGCGCGAAGACCTGCCCGTCGAATTTTTTGCGCTTGAGGAGCCACATCAACACGAGAAAATTGAAGAACTCAGCGGCGGCCTCGATCAGTTGCGTCGGCTCAAGCCGGATGTTGAGCGGCGTCTGGCTCACCAGATTCGCGATCGGATTGGTGAATGTGACTCCCCAGAAATGACTGGTGGGTTTGCCGTAACAGCAGCCCGCCGAAAAGCAGCCAAAGCGTCCGAGCACATGGCCAAAAGCCAAGCCTGGCGCGAAGCCGTCCATGGTGCGCAGCGGCGGCATGTGGTGGCGCCGCATGTACCAGGCGCCGACGGCGAGCGCGCCAATCAGGCCGCCGGAGAAAACTCCTCCCGCCTGTAGCGTGTTGAGGCTGAAAATCTCGCGCCAGTTGGCGGCGTAGCTGCTCCAGTCATTGATGACGTAGAGGATTTTTGCGCCAATGATGCCGGCGAGGACCATGAAGATGCCAAGATTCCATGCATCGTCGCCGTTGATGCCTTGCTTTTCGCAGTTGCGAACGCTGATCCAAAGGCCGAGCAGGACGCCGGTTGCGACCAGCACACCGTACGTCGGCAGATAGAAGTTGCCAATCTGAAAGAGTCGGGGAAGCACGTTTAATTAGATGCTTTCGCAACAGGCTAAAGTGCAAGGAAGAGTGTAGCAGTTCCGGGCAGTCAGCCGTCGCGTCTCAGTCATCAGCTTTCAGTAATAAGGCGAAGCGCAAAACCGGTCTTGCGATGAACGCCGGTTTTCAGGTGACAACCTTGTATTCGCTCTTAACCAGCCCGCTGGCATAACTTTGAGTCGCGACATGCAGGAGCTGCAGATCGCGCGGCAAGGTGCCAAAAAGCGGAATACCCTCTCCAATGAGTACAGGCACGCGGGTGATCACCAGACGGTGAACCAGTCCCGCGCGAAGGAACCGCTGAATCGTGATTCCGCCGTCAACGTAAACGTGGCCGACGCCGCTGGCTGCGAGATCCGCAACGATCTTGGCCGGCGCGCCCGCCAGCTGTTCCACCACGCCTCCGCGCACCGCGGTGAGATCGAGCGGCCTGCTGCTTAGAACCACCACGCGCTTTTTGCCATAGGGCCAAGCGGGAAATGTCAGAACAGTCTCGAAGGTCATGCGCCCGATCACAATCGTATCGACGCTGGCGATGAACTCGTCATACCCATGCGGCTCTCCACCATCGGGAGGGAGAAAATCGAGGCGGCCGTCGAGGCGCGCAATGAAGCCGTCCACGCTGGTGCCGACAAAAACGGAGACGATCATCGTAAACCGAGAACTAAAAAAACCGACCCGCGCCGCCGTGTGGTGGGCCGAGAATGAACCCGTCTCAGACGGTGGGAACCCGCCGCGACCCATTAGGCTTTTCCGCATGGCGGAACATAGCACACCGGATCTTTTTGCGAGTCGAGTCCCCGTTCATTCGGCATTGGTTCAAAAATCGGTTGCCACCAACACCAACGTAGCAGGTCGGCTTTCAGGTTCGATGCTAGGCAAGTCTCGGCGGATTCGCAATAGGCAATTAGAAAATAGTTGGCAGTGAGTTTGCTGTCAGGCGCGCTCGAAGGAACGCATCCCTTGGAAGGAGTGTGAACGGGAGGTTACGACGGAGTTATCCGGCCCGCCTGTCCTCTTGCAAAATTTCATCGAGCGCGCTTGCCAGTTTGCTGGCCCGCTGCCGCACCTCGGGCTCGGATGTCTCCACGCTTCGCTTCAGCAGATGATACTCGTCGGCGATGTTGAGCGCCGCCAGCACGGCCAGCCGCACGGAATCGACGGTTGACGTCTGCTCCGACACGGCGCGCATCTTGGCGTCGACGTATTCGGCAAGCTTCAGGATGTAATCGGCATCGGAGCCGCGCAGGTTATAGACCTGGTCGAAAATTTCCACGCGCACGCTTCCGTTCGCCGGATCCTTGGTCGGAGATTGTTTACTGGCTGTTGCCATGTAACTCCTCGGTAGTTGCCGCACCTCAATTCGGGCGAGGCTTACCGCTCTCTTGCCGGCGGATGATCGGTTGCTCGTCGACCGCCCGCCAGTTCCGCCGAATTTCAGCTGGCCGCCTGCTCCTGCGCCATGCTCTCCATCTGATTCAGCATGCGTTCCACGCGGCCTCGAATGTCCTCACGATCCTTGCGCAACTGCACCAACTCGCGGCGCAGCGCCTGGTTCTCTTCTTCGCGCTGCTCGATCTGCTCGCGCAGTCGCTCCGCGTCGCGCTCGGCATTCGCGCGCGCCTCTTTCGCGGCCTTGTACAACTCAATGGTGCGATAAATTTTCTCTTCCAGCGCCTGAAAATCTTCGCCCGGAACCTGCGCAGGTAACTCTTCCATCGCTTTGGCCGACATGAATACCACTCGCTTTCGCTAGGTCTTGCGTAGCTTTCAGGCGAGTATAACGCAGAACGCTGTGGAATGGCCCGGAAGACGTGCCCTAACGGGTGCCTCCGAATCAACACTACGGGGAGCGACACGACGACACAGGGCGCGAGAGATGGTGTTTGCGTTAGTGGTTACACCAGTCGGCGTAGAATGAGCCCGAATCTCATGAGCACATCTGTCGGCGTCCTCATCGGCCTGCTCGCCATCCTTAGCTTCTTGGTTGCACCGATCACAACTGTGTGGGGATGGGCGCGCTGGAAGCGGGTGCAGCGATCGCGGACGGTGTCGGCGAAATTGTCGCTGATGGGATTTATTCTCGCGTCGGCATCGGGACTACTCGCGGCCCTGATGATCGCTTTTGCGCAGATTCACCGATTTGGATGGTACGATCCGCTCCTGATGAAAGGGATGGTCGTAGGACTACTGTTATCTCTTAGTGGTCTCCTCTTTGGCTTGAGCGGCATTTGGCGGGACAATCCGCTTCGCTGGTACGCGCCGGTTTCCGCGATCGCAACGATGGCGTTCTGGCTGCTGCAAGCGGCGATGCAATAAGGGAGGCGCTAAACCGGGTGTGTAAGCGGCCGAGGATCTCAATACTTCTACGCCCTCTGCACGCCGCCCAATTCCTCCAGCGCTTTTGCGATCTGCCCCGCCCACGCGGCCACTTCGTCGTCGCGCAGGGTGCGGTCCGCAGATTGAAATTTCGCGCGCAACAGAATCGAATACTTTACCGCGCCTACTTTTTCGCCACGAAAGATTTCTATCGGCACGAAGCTCCGCAGCTCGGCGATGCCCAGGCCCATCACGCGCTGCCGAATTGTTTCGAACTCCACCGCGTCGGCAAACACAAACGAGAAGTCGCGCTCGACAGCGGGGAAGCGCGGCAGCGCCTCGTAGCGCACCGCGCGAAGATCGTGCTGATACAGGCGGTCGAGATACAGTTCGGCAATAAACACGTCCTGCTTCAGCTTGCGTGCGGCGGCCACATCCGGATGAATTTGCCCAAACTGCGCGACCATTGCGCCATCCATCACCGCGCGTGCCGAGCGCCCCGGATGATAATAGCCCGCCGTCTGCGCATCGTAACCAAGTTCCCAATATCCGAATTGCCCCAGCAAGTCTTCAACGTCGCCCTTTAAATCGAAAAACGAGAGCGGCCGCGCCTCCGCTCCCGCCGAGAGACCGCGCACGACGCCGCTGTCTACGATGCCGGTCGCGCCAAACACGATCTGCTTTCGCTCCACCGCCTTCTCGCCCGCGGCTTCGAACGCCTTGCCGGCTTCAAACAGCCGAACATTCTCGCTGCCGCGGTTCAGGTTGTAGGCCAGCAGGTTGAGCATGCTGGGCACAAGCGAGGTGCGCATCACCGAAGCCTCGTCGCTCAGCGGATTCGCGAGATCGAGTTCCGCCACTTTCGAGAAGCGCCGCGCATCATCCTTCGAAATGAACGTCAGTGAAATCGCCTCGTCGTAGCCGAGCGCGAGCAGCGTCGAGCGGATGCGCCCATCTTTGTGGGCGTCGGGCAGGTCGCGCACCTCGCCGGCATATGCCGGCAACGTATTCGGAAATTTGTCGTAGCCGTGCAGCCGGGCGATCTCCTCGATGATGTCGATTTCGCGCTCGATATCGAGCCGCCAGCTGGGAATGTGCACCAGGTAGCGGTCTTCATTGCCCGCCATCAGTGCGAAGCCGAGCCGCGAGAGAATGCGGCTGATCTCGACCGTCGACAGCCGCTCGCCGAGAATGCGATCAACTTCGCGCAGATCGAGTTCGACCGGCGCCTGATCCATTTTGCGCGCGATGACGTCAATGACGTCGCCGACCAGAGTGCCGCCGCCGGAATTTAGAATCAACTCGGCGACGCGATTGGTCGAGGGAACCGTGGATTCGAAATCCGCGCCGCGTTCGAAGCGATGCGACGCGTCGGTGTGAATGCCATGGCGCTTGGACATTCGGCGCACGGTGACCGGGTCCCACCACGCGGATTCGATTAGGATGTTCTTCGTTTTTTCCGTGATCATCGTGTCGAATCCGCCCATGACTCCAGCGAGTCCGACCGGCTTCACCGCATCGGCGACAACGAGATCTTCGGTCGCGAGTTTGCACTCGACGCCGTCCAGCGTTTTGAGCGTCTCGCCCGCCCTTGCCTTACGAATTACGAGCCTCCGGCCTTCGAGCAGATCGAGATCGAACACGTGTGTCGGCTTGCCGCTCTCCCAAAGCACGTAGTTGGTCGCGTCGACGGCGTTGCTGATGGGACGCTGATCGATTAACTGGAGCCGCGCCGCAATTTGCGCCGGCGACGGTTTCACGTGAGCGCCACGAATTTCTCGCGCCGTGAAGCGCGGGCAAAGCTCCGGCTCCTGAATTTCGATGGTGACCTCGGACTTGCCCTGCGCAGCAGGCAGTTTCGGCTCAATCGGCCGCAGTGGCAGATCGTACAGCGCGGAGGCCTCGCGCGCCACGCCGTAATGATTCATCGCATCCGGGCGATTGGTCGTGATTTCCATCTCATAGACCGTGTTTTCGCCGTCGCCCGAGATGCCTTCGACGGCAACGCCCGCCAGCGTAAGTTCATCCGCAAGACGACGGTAGTCGACGGGAAGGTCGACGAAGTCGCGCAGCCATGATGGAGAGATTTTCATGAGAGAGCAAAACCAGCTATGAGCCGCGAGCTTCGAGCCAGGAGCAAACCTGAGCAGTCGAGTCCTTGCTCGACGCTCGCGACTCGTAGCTCACAGCTTTTACGCAAACTGCTGCAAGAACCTTACATCCCCGTTAAAGAACAACTGAATATCGTCGACACCGTATTTCAGAATCGCGATGCGTTCCACACCCATGCCAAACGCAAATCCTGAAACCTTCGCCGTATCGTAATCGACAAACCCATACACATTCGGGTCGACCATGCCGCAGCCGAGCAGTTCGATCCAGCCGCTGGCCTTGCAGTTGCGGCATGGGGCGCCGTCGCGCGTGCCCTTGCCGTCGCAAAAAATGCAACTGATCTGCACGTCGGCGCTCGGTTCGGTGAACGGGAAGAACGACGGGTAAAATCGTGTCTTCACGTTCGACCCAAACAGCGCTTTCATGGCGTGATCGAGCGTGCCTTTTAGATCGCAGAAGGTGATGCTGGTATCCACCGCAAGGCCCTCGACCTGGTGAAAAATCGGCGAGTGCGTCGCATCGGGCGCGTCGTTGCGGTGCACTTTTCCCGGACACACCACGCGCACCGGCGGCTTCATCTTCTGCATGGTGCGAATCTGCACCGGCGAAGTGTGCGTTCGCAACAAGAGTCGGTCGCGCAAGGCCTTCGTGTCCTGCCCGGCGATGAAGAGCGTGTCCTGCGTGTCGCGTGCGGGATGGTTGGGCGGAAAATTCAGCGCTTCGAAGTTGTAGTAATCCGTTTCGATCTCAGGACCTTCCTCGACCGAATAGCCCAGGTTGCGAAAGACGCCGATGATTTCGTTCATCGTCTTGATGACGGGGTGCTCGGCGCCAATTGAGCGGCGGATTCCGGGAAGAGTGATATCGAGGCGCTCGGCCGCTAAACGCGAGGACGATGTTCCGCTCTGGATGCGGCTCAGCGTGGCCTCGACCGTTTGCTCAACTTTAATTTTGAGTTCGTTGACGCGCTGGCCAACGTCGCGTTTGTTTTGGCCGGGCGCGGCCTTAAGCCAGAGATCGTTGAGCTGCGTGAGTGCGCCGTTCTTGCGCGCCATCCAGCGGTCGCGATAGAGCTTCCAATCGCTTTCAGAATCTACGGCCGCCGATTCCTGGTCCAAAGCCGAGAGCAACTCACGCGCTGCCTCGTCGAGGACGGCGGGAGAAAAGTCGCTCAGTCTGGGGACGCTGTAGGGCATGCGCTCGCAAATCTAAAAAGATCGTGATGCTGAGCGACGCGGAGAAAACTCCCTTCAGCTGCGATGGTAGTGTGCAGGGTGCAGGGGTCCTTCGACTCCACAGAACGATTCGCTTTGCGAATCGTTCTGTTCCGCTCAGGATGACAATAGTAAGCTAAGACTGAAAGCTTAAAGCTGACGGCCGAGAGCTAAGCGGTAGCCGCGGCGTTCGCCGTCTTCGCCTGTTCGGCTAAATGCGCAAAGCCCGCCGCATCGTTGACCGCCAGTTCCGCCAGAATCTTGCGGTCCAGTTCGATGCCCGCCTTCTTCAGCCCGCTGATGAACTGGTTGTAATTCAGCCCATTCAGGCGGGCGGCGGCGCCGATGCGGACGATCCAAATCGAGCGGTACTGCCGCTTTTTCTGCTTGCGGCCCGAGTAGGCAAACTTCAGCCCGCGCTCCACGGCTTCTTTGGCCGCGCGGTACAGTTTTGATTTTGTTAGGAAATATCCACTGGCGCGGTCAAGTATCTTTTTGCGCCTGGCGCGGCGTTTGGTTCCGCGTTTTACACGAGGCATTGTTGTTCTCCTTTTTTATTTCATCTGGCGGCTGGAGGTAAGGAGACTTCTACCCGTCGGGATTTGCGAAGTCTGACCTCTTCACACGCCGCTGCGAATCTCGAAAAATCCGCAGACTTGGATTGAAAGCGGTTAAGGCTTTCGGCTATGGGCTTTCGGAGTGCTCCGGCTCTTAAACAAAGGCCGGGAGCCAAAAGCCAAGTTTAGGCGTACGGGATCATGCGCGCGGCTTTCTTGTAGTCGCCATCGCTCACCAAAGTCGAAGCGCCCAACCGTTTCTTGCGCTTCTTCGCCTTCGAGGTCAGGATGTGCCGCAAATTCGCCTTGTGACGCTTGATCTTCCCCGTTGCCGTTTTCTTGAAGCGCTTGGCAGCGCCTTTGTGCGTTTTTAGTTTAGGCATAAGAATCAGTTCTCAGTTCTCGGTTTTCAGTTCTCAGTTCAAACTTTCGGCGCTTTGCCGCGCACTATCGCGTCATTTCCAGCGACGGCACCAAGAGATTTTCCTGATGGCTGACGACTGACAGCTGCTCTAAGCAGTTTGCGCTCCGCCCTGTGCGGGCGGCGGAGGCGCCGGTTTAGCGACGACCGGCTTCGGCGCTTTTTCCTTTTCCTTGCCGCCGGCGTCTTTCTTCGGTGCCAGGATCAGGTGCAACGTGTTGCCTTCCTGCCGCGGGCGAAATTCCACAATGCCCTTGTTCTCGACGTCTTTAATCAGACGTTCGAGAATCTGCCGGCCCAGAGACTGCCGCGTCATTTCGCGTCCGCGGAAGAAGATGGTCGCTTTGACCTTGTCTCCTTCGTCGAGGAAGCGCAGCACATGATTCTTTTTCGTATCGTAGTCGTGATCATCGACGTTGATACGGAACTTCACTTCCTTGACCGTAATGATCTTCTGTTTTTTCTTCGCTTCGCGTTCGCGCTTCTCATTCTGATAAAGAAACTTCCCATAATCCATGATGCGGCACACCGGAGGTTGCGCGGTTGGGGAAATTTCCACCAGGTCGAGATTTTTTTCGCGAGCTAGTTTGAGCGCCTCGAAGGGAGGCATAACACCGATTTGTTCGCCCTCGTCGCCGATCACACGCACTTCGCGTGCGCGGATACGCTCATTCATGCGGATAAAACGCTTGTCGATACTGTCCTCCGTTCGCTAAATGGGCAGAAGATATGCCTGAAAAGTATAGCATGGCGAGCGCCGGCGCATTGAAGATTGTGGAAGCGTGCCGCAAACCGGACGCGAGTGAGTTGAACTCAATCAATAACGGAGAATCGAGGTTGCTGGAGTCGAAGAGACGAAACTGCCTGCCCGTTACGCGACTGCGGTCTTTAGGTTGCGCAGTCTGCGGTAAAGATGCAGGAATTCATCCACCATCCGCCGCGCCGTAAAGCGTTCCCGCGCGCGATTGTAGGCCCTTGTGCCATACAACCGCGTCATCTCCCGATCCTGATCGAGTTTGCCCAGAACGTCCGCGAGGCTCTCTGCGTCGTTGCGGTCGAAATACAATGCCGCGTCGCCCCACAGTTCGCGATACACCGGAATGTCGTTGGCCACCAGAGCGCAGCGCGAGAAGGCCGCTTCAATCGATGCCATTCCCGTCGGCTCGTAACGCGACGTCGCCGCAAAAACCGTCGACTTGCTGTAGAGATTGCGCAATTGCGACTCGGTCTGCGCGCCCTTCACGGAAACCTCGTTCACGCCGGTCGAAACCTTTACATCGGCGCGAATGGGCAGCGCGGGCACGGGGATTGGATTATCGGCGCCCACGATGCACACGGGCAGCTTATGCGAGTGCTGCGTCAGCAATGACACCTGCTTGCCCGAATCCCACAGCCGTCCAATCGCCAGCACTAACTCTTCCTTGGCGACAAACGGGTTGAAGTAGATCGGATTGCGCCCGGCCGAGATGACCTGGCCGAAGAAATCGTCTCCATAGGCGACGCGCAGCATCTCGCCCATCCAGCGCGTGGTGGTCACCACGGCATCGGCGCGTTGCAGTCCGGCCAGGTTCGTGCTCCGGTACCAGTCCAGCCACGCCGACTGTGCCGGCTCTTTGCCGTGAATCGTCAACCACCAAGTGATGATATCGCCGTGCGCGGCCACGACGCGCGGTGTTGGGACGGGCAGCGCGCCAAAACTCAGTTGATTCAGATGGAGAATGTCGGGGCGCGTGTCGTGGACGATCTGGCACAGATATTCCTGCGCCGCAAAAAAATCCTGTTCGCCCTCCTGCATCCAATCGAGGCGAAACGCGGTGGGATGATATTCCAGCCCGTGCAGGCTCTGCATCCAGGTCGTCTGATCGGGCAGCGGAATTTCGCCGAAGCTGACGAGCATCACCTGCGCGCCCTGAGTTACCAGGCCCGTCACCAGTTCACGCGCGTACGTCCAGACGCCGCTAAACGTGTCTGCCGTCACCAATACCCGCACAGAACCCCCGGGAAAAACCGCCCAAGCCGCAGGCAAGCTTCCTACAGTTTAGAGGCGTTGCGCGCCGGCGCAAAGAGCTTTTTTGTGGTCGGGCGATCGTTTTCCTGCTCCCGGGCGATTCTTTTGCACTCCCTGCGCACGTTTAAGCCGCTTTGATTGCCGGCCGTCGAACGCGGCGCATGGTCACAAATCGCTGGAAGGAGAGGGGCACGCGCGACGCGCTTGCCGCGCGATCCCCCGGTTGGCTCTCAATTCGCAGTCCAGCGCTAAGTCGAGTCGGCCCAGCGAGAGTTGTTTTCCCGATGGTCGGCCAGACGGTGCTCGAACCCCAAAGCATGCCTGGGCGCGCCCGCCTCGCGCGCCACAACCTTGGGCGGCGCCAGGATGCGCATACTCCACAGCAGATCGTCGAGCGCCGTTCCGAATCCAAAGTGCGCGTCGACAAACTCCAGTTCGCTCTCCGGAATGCTGGTGCGCCCGGAAATAAGCACCACCGGTACATCCGGCATCAGGTGCTTTATCTCGCGCGCCAAATGCGCGCCGGTCATCACCGGCATCTCATAGTCCAGCAGCGCGAGGTCAAAGACCGTCATGCTGCAAAGCGCAAGCGCCTCCGCAGGGTCGTTTTTGCTGATGATTCTGAAACCACATTCTTCCAGGACACTGGCCAGCAGCCGGCTTGATTTGGGATTGTCATCTACGTAAAGCACTGTGATGCGTTCATCCATTCCCGTCTCCGTTCTGGCCCGGAAGGTCGCTGGCAGTGCGCCTCCAAGCTTTCCATTCGAACGAAATCCTACGCGGCGCTTGCGGAGATATGGGTAGAGATTTGTAAATTAATTTCCACAGAAAGATAATGCGGACTCCTTAAGAACGATCGGCCACCTAAGAACGATCGGCCACCTAAGAACGATCGTCCGCGAAAATCGTCGCGCGACAGCGCCCATTCTCGAGCGCATGCAACCTATGTCGAACAGCGTGATCTTTGCAGTTAGATTCTTGAGGGGAAGTTACGAGAGCCGGTGCTGTGACTTATTCGCCGGCAGAAGAGATCCGGCGGAAGAGATGAAGAGTGAGAACCGCGCGCTCGCCGCGCATTTCAGCCAGTCCCGGCGCGCCAAGATGGAGCGCGCCGGGGAGCGAATCTCGCGAGGCTTCCAGGAGTGTTTTGCTTTGCTCGCTGAATCGTGAACGTACGATTTGCGGCCTCTTGCGTCTAAAAAGTTGTTAGCATCGTCAGAAGAATGCAGTCCGGCACTCAATCCGGCGACAACGTTACCGCGGAACTTTACGCGCGGAGCGGGGCGTCTGCCTATGACATCAGCGTGGAGCAGTTCGCCTCGATCCTGGCCGAGATCGAGCATAAGTATCTTCCCAAAGCTTCCGCGGCGGAGAAAGCGGCTTTCTGCGCCGCGCTGCGTCTGGAGGAACTCGCGCTGGCACGCGCCTGCGCCGCCGGCAATGAGCGCGCCTGGGAGGACTTCATTGCGCGCTACCGCCAAAAGCTGCACGGCATGGCGCTGCACATTACCCGCGACGGCACGCACGCCGCGGAACTTGCCGACTCGCTCTTCGCCGAACTCTACGGCGTGAGTGTGCGATCGGGAGTGCGCAATTCCAAGCTCCTCTTCTATACCGGCCGTGGCTCGCTCGAAGGCTGGCTGCGCACCGTCCTGTCGCAGGAGTTCATCAACCGCTATCGCAAGCAGAAAAAGAACGTCAGCCTGGAGGAGCAGACCGATGAGGGGGCGCAGTTCGTGGCCGCCGCTCCCGAACCCGCTCCAGCGAGCGACCCGCGCCTGGAAAAGGCGACCGATCAGGCCCTCGCCGAGCTTTCCGCCGAAGACCGGTTTACGCTTGCCTCCTATTACCTGGACGGCCGAACGCTGGCCGAGATTGCGCGTGCGCTGGGGCTGCATGAATCGAGCATCAGCCGCCGCCTCGACCGCCTTTCCAGCGGCCTGCGGAAGCGCATTCTGGCGGGCCTGCGCGAACTGGGCATGAGCTACGCCCAGGCGACCGAATCCCTGGAAACCGACGTGCGCGATTTGACCCTCGATTTACGCTCACGTTTGACGCAAGATTCCCCAGCTACGACGTTCCCTAGGAGTAAGCTTCCCGCCTCGGACGGAAGCAGATAGCGATCGGCAATGGCGGACGTACCCAAAATCGTGCATGCGCGGCTGCGAGCCGCAAGTTGTGCAGGGCGGGATTGGCCTGCGCAGTCGGAGGTTCCTGGTGGGGCCGAGACCGTGGCTCATCCCGAAGCAAACCTGCTCAGCGCGTTCGCGGAGCAGACGCTTTCGGCCCCCGAACGCGAGGACGTGTTGCAACACCTGGCGCTGTGCACAGATTGCCGCGAGGTCGTGTTGCTGGCGCTTCCGGCTTTGGATGCGACTGCTGCTCCGGCGGTGGCTGAGGGTGAGGTCGTTGCAGACGCGCTGGCGGAAAATACCCGAGGGCAAAAGGCGCGCAGAGGCTGGTTTGGCTGGCCGAGCCTTGCCTGGCCGAATCCGGGTTGGGCTCCTTTGCGCTGGGCGACGCTGGCCGCAGGAATTGCGGTTGCGGTCCTTGTAATGCGGCCTGAACTGCAACATCTGCTGAAGCCGAACGCGCCGGTGAATTCTGCGTCGGTTGGAACGAACTCGGTTCGGACAAACGGGACCGAGAATCCGCAGGTCACAGAATCGGCGAAAACGCTCGTGGCCAAAAGCGGCGCTGGTAACGAAATCGCCCCAAAGAAGGCCGGGAACAGCAAAGACATTTCCCGTCGAGTGCAGAAAACCTCTAACGCTTCCAGTTCGGCTGCTCCTATCGCTGCAACTGCGAACGCGATGAATACTGCGCCTGCGACGGATGCGACGGAACCGAACGATGCGGCTGGAACGGCCGTCGCGACTGCCCAAGTTGCAAAGAAGGCAACTGCCGATTGGGAGACGCCAACTTCCGAGTTGGACTTGATGGCGCGAGTCGGCGCACCCACGTTTGAAGGCGACGCTGCGCCGATTGAGAAGGCCAAGCCCGCTCCCGGCGAATCGTCTGAGAGCCCGGAACCGAGTGCGACGCTGAAAGCCTTCACCGTGATCGGTGCGCAACCGCTGGTAACGGCGCCCGGAGCTGCGCAGGGAACTACGAACGCTACTCCCGCCGCTGCCACGGCAATTTCGCGGCCCGATGCGATCTGGATGATTTCGGCGGGCGTGCTGCAACGCTCGCTCGACAACGGCCAGAACTGGCAGACATTGGCGCGGGCGGATCGTGCGCTGCTTTGCGACGCGGTTCGCGGCGTGGAAATCTGGGCGGGCGGACAAGCGGGCACGGTGATGCGCTCAACCGATAACGGTGCGACCTGGGCCGCGGTTGCGGTTTCGTCCAACGGTCAAACGCTAAGTGCGGATGTGACCGGCATCGAGCTGCGCGGTCCTGCCGTAGTTTTCCTCTCCACCAATAACCACGAGACGTGGAGCAGCACGGACGGCGGAAAGACCTGGGCGACGAACGGCCGTTAGTCTGGTCGCTTGTCGTCGGTCGCTAGCGGCTTACCTGTTAGATTGTTCCGCTTGGTTGTTTCTCGTCCCGGTCATTTTCTTGCCTATTACTATCCAGTAAACAAACCCCTATCAAGTGATCTTTGAAAACAAAAGACTTACGAGCTGATTCCCGCTAGATCTTTGAATAATAAAGTACTTAGACGTAAGATATTGAAGAAACAATGAGTTAAGCGATTTCCCCTTCTTTTAATTGGCTTTTCTTGTTGGGGACAATGGCGGAAGATTCGGGTGAGTTTCTGATTTTGTTCGCCTAAAGCGGGGATCCCGTCCCCTTCTTGGACTTTGCTTCAGCGTGCCACTTCAACCCAAGCTGAGGGTTCCGAGCTATTGCGGGGGCGGGCATTGCTTGGGGGCTGGATTTTCTCTTGCCCGCACGGGCGGCGCGGATTATATTTGGCGGCGCGGACTGTTTCCTCTCATCCGCCACCACGCCCCCCTGGTCTAAGCGGTGGTCCTAGCGATCCGCTCGCGGCACGTCTCGTTTCCGGGCCCCACAACTCTCGACAACGGCAATTCTCGGCCGCATCCGTGCTGAGAGAATCGGAGGATGTATGAATTCAATGTTACGTGGCGCGCTGATGCTGGCATTGGCGTCTGTGATTTTGGTGGCGGCACGTGCGGCGCGGGCGCAGATGGAGGGCGTCGTCTACTCCTTCTGCTCGCAGCCGAATTGCGCGGATGGCTTTGGCCCGAATGGCAATTTGCTTTTGGACGCGCAGGGCAATCTTTTCGGCGCCACTCAGTATGGAGGCGCTCACAACCAGGGCGTCATTTTCAAATTAGCGCCCAGCGGCGCGGAGAGCGTGCTGCGCAACTTCTCGTATGGCATTGGCGCTCAGCCCGAGGGGAGCCTGATCCAGGATGCGCAGGGGAATCTCTATGGTGTGACGAACGGGTCGGGTTACATCGGCCTGTTGAATGCGAACTTCTTCGGCTCGGTGTTTGAGCTGAAGAAGCGAAGCTATCGGTTTCTGTATCGCTACACCGCGAGTAATCAGACGACGGGGGCCAAGCCGTCGGCTGGATTGGTCATGGATGCGCAGGGCAATGTTTATGGCACGACCGAATATGGCGGCGCCAACGGGTGTGGAACCGGCTACGGCTGCGGGACCGTATTTAAAGTGACGCCAAGCGGGGTATACACCGTGCTGCACAACTTCGCGGGCGGACTGGACGGAGAAGGGCCGAATGGAAACCTGGTGCTGGACGCCTCCGGGAACCTTTATGGCACGACCGACTTCGGCGGACCCTACGGACAAGGATGCCTGGAAGCCGCCGGATGCGGCACGGTCTTCAAGTTGGCTGCGGACGGGACAGAGATGATCCTGTACAGCTTCAGCGGGGAGGCCGACGGCGGGAGGCCGCTAGCGGGCTTGATCATGGACGAGCAAGGCAATCTTTATGGCACGACGGCGGAGGGCGGTACGGGATGCCCGGGTGAAGGATCGGTTGGCTGCGGAACCGTGTTCAAGCTGACTCCAAGCGGGAATGAGACAGTGCTGTACAGCTTTGCCGGGGGAAACGATGGAGACGGGCCGTGGTCCACGCTGGTGCGCGACGGGCAGGGAAATTTCTATGGCACGACTTTTTTCGGCGGCGGGTCGGGCTGCACTGGCGACGGGGGCTGTGGAACGGTGTTTAAGGTGAGTCCGGGCGGAACGGAGACGGTGCTTTATCGCTTCACGGGAGGCACGGATGGGGCAAGACCTTACGGGGGAGTAGTGCTGGATGCGGCGGGCAACATTTATGGCACGACTTTCGAGGGGGGACTGGGGCAATGCGATGAAGACCTGGGATGCGGGGTGGTGTTCAAGGTGACGCCGTAGGTTAGCTACGAGGCGCGAGTTGCGAGCGACGAGCAAGCTCTAAGTCTTCAAGCTTGCAGCTCGTGGCTCATTACTCGAAGCTCGCGGCTCTCAGCAGGCGAGTTGGTTGCGGGTTAGTTTTATGCCATTCAGGTTGCCGAGGATGGTGACCGCGATCTGCTCGGTGCGGAAGAATTCCTCGGCGGTTTGGCGCAGGTCTTCCGCGGTGACGGCTTCAATGCGGTCGATGAGCTCGTCGAGCGTGTAGAAGCGGTCGTAGTACATCTCTTGCCTCGCCAGGTTGGACATGCGCGCCATAGACGACTCGAGCGACAGCATGAGGCTGCCCTTGAGCTGATCTTTGGAGCGGCGGAGCTCTTCTTCCGGCACGGGCGTCGTTTTCAGATTGGCGAATTCGGCGACTACACTTTCCACCACTTTGATGGCCGACTCGCGCGAGGTGCCGGCGTAGACGCACATGGAACCGGTGTCGCGATAGGGGTTGAGGTCGCTGTAGATGGAATAGGCGAGGCCCTGGCGCTCGCGAATATTCTGGAAGAGGCGCGAGCTCATGCCGCCGCCGAGCAGCGTGTTCAAAATGTAGGAGGCGTAGCGGCGCTCGTGGGCTATGGGGTGGGAGGGCACGCCGATGCAGATCTGCACCTGCTCGAGCGACTTTTTGTTGCGCAGGTTGATGCGCGAGTAGGTTTTGGGCGCGGGCGAGTGCAGGCCATTTTCGGCGGGCTTGACCTGCTCGAAATGCTTGGCGACGAGGTCGACAAAGTTCTGATGGTTGAGGTTGCCGGCGGCGCAGACGATGAGGTTGCCGGGAGCGAAGTGGTGTCCGTAAAAGCGTGAGACGACGGGACGCTCGAATTTCTTGACCGTGTCGCGGGTGCCGAGGATGGGCAGGCCGAGCGAGTGATCCTTCCAGAAGCTTTGCGTGAAAATTTCGTGGACGAGGTAGTCGGGATTGTCCTGGTCCATTTTTATTTCTTCGAGGATGACGCCGCGTTCGCGGGCGATGTCGCCGGCATCGAATACGGGGTGCAGCACAAGATCGCTGAGGACGTCCATGGCGAGCGGCAGGTGCTCGTCGAGGACTTTAATGTTGAAGCAAATGCACTCTTTGGCGGTAAAGGCGTCCATGTTGCCGCCGATGGAGTCGACCTGGCGGGCAATGGCCTCGGCGGAGCGCGTCTCGGTGCCTTTGAAGACCATGTGCTCGATGAAATGAGAGATGCCGTTCCATTCGGAATCCTCGTCGCGCGAGCCGGTCTTGAGCCAGATGCCGATCGAGACCGAGCGGATGTGAGACATCTGCTCGGTGATGACCGTGAGGCCGTTCGGCAGAACGTGACGGTGAATGTTACGGGTTTCCTTTACCATGTGAGTCGCTTTCGAATTCTCTCCTCAGCGGAGAACGCGGGAGAACGCCGGGGTCGCCTTGATTTATTGTCCCACAAACGGGGGCAGCGCGGAGCCGAGAAGCTTTGTATCGTGTTTTGTTATAGTTACAGAGATTTGTTCAACTCCCACTCGCCCCGGTACACTCGGAACTGACCATGCCAACCCGGACAGCCAACTCGCTCTTAGGCCTTACTCTGGAGGAGCTTACCGGTCTTGTTCTGGAGTCAGGTCAGCCTGCCTACCGTGGCCAGCAATTATTTGATGCAGTGTATCGGCAAAAGATGGAGGGGATTGAAGACATCTCGACCTTACCGGGCGGCTACCGCGCGCAACTGATTGAGGAGGGATGGGGGATTGGGCTTCCTGCGATTGAGCGGAAATTTGATTCGAGCGACGGGACGGTGCGCTACCTGCTGAGACTGGCCGACGGAGAGACGGTGGAGACGGTGTGGATGCCGGAGGGCGATGGGGGCGAGAGCGGGGACGGGAGCGAAGCGGGGGATGAGGAGGGAGACATGGCGCCGTCACCACAGGAATTACCGCGGGCGGGCTGGAGGCGGGCCACGATTTGTGTTTCAAGCCAGGTAGGGTGCGCGGTGAATTGCCGGTTTTGCTTCACGGCACTCTTGGGCGTGAAGCGGAATCTGGAGGCGGGCGAGATTGTGGGGCAGATTGCGGCGGTGCTGCGCGATCACGCGGTTGAGCCGCCGCGGCAGCGCGTGAACATCGTGTTCATGGGGATGGGCGAGCCATTCCTGAACTACGACAATTTTATGAAGGCGGTGCGGCTGCTGGTGGAGGGAGTGGGGATAGCGGAGTCGCGTATGACGGTTTCGACGGCGGGCATTGTGCCGCGGATCGACGACTTTGGGCGCGAGCCGGTGCGGCCGAAGCTGGCGATTTCGCTGAATGGATCGAATGACGCGCTGCGCAGCGAGGTGATGCCGCTCAACCGGAAATGGAATATTGCGCAGCTCATGCGGGCGGCGCGGGAATTTCCTCTGCGGGCGCGGGAGCGGCTCACGTTTGAGTACGTGCTGCTGGCGGGGGTGAACGACGGCGCAGAGCACGCGCGCGAGGTGGCCGAATTGGTGCGCGGGATGCGGGCGAAGGTGAATCTGATTGCGCTGAATCCTGGGTCGGAGCTGCCGTATTGCACGCCCGAGGAAGAGCGCGTGACGGCGTTTCAGAGGATTCTGATGGGGGCCGGAATCCCGGCGTTTGTGCGGAGGCCGCGAGGGCGAGATATTTTTGCGGCGTGCGGACAGTTGAAGAGGACGGGGGAGAAGGAAGGTTTGAAGGTTATACAGGGTTGACAGGTTTCGAAAGTTTCGAGGTTTCGATGTTTCAAGGTTCCAAAGTTTCAGGGTTTCAAAGTCAGCTGCCCGCGACGCTGGCTTTTTCCTTGAAACTTCGGAACTTCGAAACCTTGAAGCTTTGTCACCTCGAAACCCGCACTCTTAAAAGCCGCTGTGGGCGGCGGCGCGGCTCGACTGCGCGCCGGCGGATTTTGCCGCGATGGGCAACTCCAGCCGAAAGGCTTGTATCGCGGAATTCGAGGATTCGAAGAGCTTACCGCTATGTTCTTCGACGATGCGACAGCAGGCGCTGAGCGAGAGCGTATGCGGCTTGTTTTGCCCTTCCGCTGTCAAGAGCCTGTCACACGGGGGACGCGTCGATGCGTCCGCGACCGCGGTCATAGCGTGTGAGCTTCCCGCCAATGCGTCCTTGCCTCCGAGGAACTCGATCACAATCGAATTGCCTGCCTGACTGGTGCGCACGAGCACATTGGAATGAGTCTCGGATTTGGAATAACCGCCGATCTGCCCGGCCAGGTGCAGGCAGACGTGGAGAAGTTGATTGGAGTCCGCCAGCACATTGGGGAGGGAAGGGGCGAGGTCAAAGCGCAGGTGGATACCTTGCGATTCGAGTTGCGGAGCCAGCAGTCGCATGGCCGTTTGCAGCACGGAGTTGGGGCCAATGGGGGTGAGCTTAGTCGGCGCCTGGCGGGCGAAGGTGAGCAGGCTGGCGACCAGGGTTTTGGTGCGCCGCACTTCCTCGCCAATGCGCGTGGCCTGCTGCTGCTCCAGGGCGGGCAGGCTGGAGGCGCTGAGCAGATCCGAATAGCCGAGCATGGCGGTGAGCGGGTTGTTGATCTCATGCGCCGCGCCGCCGACCAATTGTCCCAGGGAAGCCAACTTTTCGGATTGAATCAGTTGCTGCTGGAGCGCTTTCAACTCGTCGACCGAGCGGCGGGATTGGTCGAGGAAAAAAGAAAGCTCGGCGCCCAGCAGTCGCTGTCGCCAGAAGACCATAATGCCCATCACCAGGATCGCGATCAGGCTGGCGATGATGCGAAACGTTCTTACCGAAGCCGGCAATCCGCCGTCGAGTGCGGCGTGCCATGCGGCCCAGGGCAAGGTGCAGAGCGCGAGCATGCTCAGGCGCGTGATTTCCACGCCGAGCAGCGGCCGAGTTGGCTTGCTGTCCGAGAGTTCGTAATGGCTGGCGAAGATGGGAACCGCGGCGATCCACGCGATCGAGACCGTCAACGGAATGTCGAAGACGCTGCCGCTGTAATACGTTTTGCGAGCGATAGCCCAATTCGCAACATACGAACTGGATGCATAGAGCGCGCCCGCGCCCAGCAACTGTAGGTACAACCGTTGCCAACCGCCGCGCGTGGTGTAGGTGAGCACCGCCAGAAAAACGAGGAGCGCCGTTTTTTCGGTCAGGTAGGCAAAGTTAAAGTTCGCGCTATAGGTTTGCTCATCGACCTGCACCGTTTGCCACGGAATCACCATGTAGATGTAGATGAAGACCCACCAGATCAGGAGGAGCGTGAAATCGAGCATGCGAATCTGCTCGTCGCGCTCGTCTCCCCGCAGGTGCGGAAGCACGGCGAGGGCTGCGATCATCGGCACCAGGTGCAGGAAGAGCACCACATCGCCGAGAAATGGGTTGGGCACTTCCTGGCGCTCGAGGACTTCGAAGTAGCTCCACATGCACTGGTAGGCAAACCAGAGGACCATGCCGGCGCTCATGAGAATCCAGAAAAGCCGGGTATGCGAGGTGCCGGTGGGCGTACGGGCGGTAATGCCGATAAAGGCGGCGGCGCAGGCGAGCAGGAGAATTCCCTGAATGATGTCGCTCGCGATCGTGAGGGCCGCGCCTCTTCCCATAAACAGGGAAGCCGCGATTTGCGCCGCGGTGAGCGCGAGCAGCAAAATCAGGAATTGATGGCGTCGCTGCACGAGGGAATCTCGATCTCCATTCTAGATTGGGATGGGCGGCGAACGGCATCGCCGAGATTACCTTAGTAACCTAGGCGCCAACAACGTACGCGGCTTAAGAAGGGCGTAGGACAGGGGAATACGCGGCCCGACTTGGTGCGATGAACCAAACGCCCGCAACGCGTAAAATAGACTGCTACAGGAAAGACGACGAACAGGCGGATTGTGTCCGGAATTTTCCCTCGAAATCGTGATTTGTGGCGGTTTCGCGCGCCGCTCAGCGCTGGCGAAATTCGGCGCACCGAGCGCTGGCTGGCGACCGCCCGCGTGGCTCTGACCGTCTCGGCAATCGCTGCGATGGTGATGGAACCGGGCGGCGGGTTGGTCTATTCGCGTTGGCTGGTCTGGCTGCTGGTGATTTACCTGGCGCACGGCATGGTGGTCATGCTGCTGGTGCGCATGCGTCCCCAGTCCACGCTGGGCTTTCGGTTGGTGGTGCACGGCGCGGATATTCTGTGGCCGGTTTTGATTTCCATGTTCGCGCCCGCGCAGCGCGGTCCATTTTTTCTATTTTTCGTGTTCGTGATGGCGGCGGCGGCGTATCGCTGGGGCCTGTGGGAGACCGTGAGTACGGCGGCGGCCGCGGCCGCGTTGCTCTGGGTCGATTGGCTCGCCTTGCGTGCGGGACTGGGAACGCCGGCCGGGCATTCGCTTTTTCCTCTGCACGTGCCGGCCGCGCTGACCGTTCAGGAACTAAATCCAGAACAGATATTCATGAGCTCGGTGTACCTGCTGGTGCTGGGCTTCCTGCTCGGCTACATGGCAGAGAATCAGAAGAAGGTTCGTGCCGAACGGGCGGTCATCACCCGGGTTCTTAGTTCCACGCGGGTGGAAATGGGACTGACCGGCACCATGCAACAGATCCTGGGCGAGATGATGACGATCTACGGCGCGCGCCGGGTGGTGACGGCTTCGCAGGAGGCCAATAGCTACCGCGTGTTTCTCGCCGAGATGAACCGGAAGGACGGCGGACCTGGGGAATTGCGGTGGCACGAGGCGGCGCCAGAACGCGAGAAAGCGTATTTACTACAGTCCGCGGTCAATGCGATTTATGCGACGCGAAATGGCGCGCCTTCTCGCATCGTCGCGCTTGATCACGACGGTCGTCGCCTGCGCGATTCTGTGGACGAGTTCCCGAAGACGCTGGCTGAGGTGGAGACTTTCGAAACCGTTCTTTCGGTTGCCTTCCTTTTCGGAAAAGAGTGGACGGGCAGGGTGTTTCTGCTGGATCCGGAAATGATGGGCGAACCCGAGGAGGAATTGCGCTTTTTGCAGGAATTTGCGCAGCAAGTGAGCCCCGCAATCTATAACGTGTACCTGATGCGGCGACTGCGGGAGCGGGCCGGGGCGATGGAGCGGGCGCGATTTGCGCGGGAGTTGCATGACGGCGCCATTCAATCGCTGATTGCGGTCGAAATGCAGGTCGACGTGGTGCGGCGCCAGTCCGGCCAAGCCCCGGCCGTAAAGGCGGAGCTGACGCGGATTCAGAAACTGCTGCGCGAGGAAGTGCTCAAGCTGCGCGAACTGATGCAGGTGATGAAGTCGTTTGAAGTGGATTCGGAACGGCTGCTGGGCTTTATCTCCGACATGGTCGAGCGCTTCCAGCGCGAGACGGGCATTGCGGCGCAATTCGTCAGCGAGCCGGGCCGCGTGGAGCTGCCGCAGAAAGTGTGCCGGGAACTGTCGCGCATCGTGCAGGAAAGCCTGGTGAACGTGCGCAAGCACAGCGGCGCGCGCAACGTGCTGGTCCGGCTGGCACAGCGCGCCGACGGCCTGCAGCTCACGGTCGAGGACGATGGACGCGGTTTCCCTTTTTCCGGAAGGATGTCAGATACCGAACTGGTAAGCTCCGGCAAGGGCCCGGGCGTGATCCGGGAAAGAGTACGATTGCTGGCGGGAGAACTCGCGATAGAATCGACACCCGGGCAAGGCGCGCGGCTGGAGGTGCGAATTCCGCCCGCCGGAAAAACAAATCATCGGTAAGTGGGTTAATCTAAGTCTGGGTTTGGCTAAGTCTGGTTAAATCTAAGTTACGGATCAATCATGGAAAAGCATGCTACCCCGATTCGCATTGTGATCGCGGATGACCATCCTATCTTTCGCGATGGGCTGCGGCGCTTGCTCGAAGCGGAAACGGATATGAAGGTTGTGGGCGAGGCCTGCGACGGTTTCGAGGCGGTGAAGCTGGCAGCGGAGATCAAGCCGGACATTCTGTTGCTGGACCTGGCGATGCCGCGCCACACCGGGCTGGATGCACTGCGCGATTTGAGCGCAAACGCCAAAGCGTCCCCGGTGCGCATCATCCTGCTGACCGCGGCAGTGGAGAAGAAGCAGATTGTGGAGGCGCTGCAACTGGGAGCGCGCGGGGTGGTGATGAAAGACTCGGCCACTCAGCTTCTGCTGAAGAGCATTCACGCCGTGATGGCCGGCGAGTACTGGGTTGGGCGCGAGAGTGTCTCTAACCTCGTGCAGTATCTGCGGAACCTGATGCAGAGCACGAACGAGGAATCGAAGCAGAAGAAGTTTGGACTGACGCCGCGCGAACTGGAAATCGTGTCGGCGATTGTGGCCGGCTATGCCAACCGCGAGGTCGCCGAGTACTTCAAAATCAGCGAAGACACGGTGAAGCACCACCTGAGCAATATCTTCGATAAGCTCGGGGTTTCGACGCGGCTGGAACTGGCGCTGTTCGCGGTGAATCAAGGGCTCCCGCTGAAAACCATCGTTTAAACAGGCTGGCGCGCAGGGCTTGGGATGGCACGAAAGTGCCATCCGGAGTCACCCGCGTGCTATTGGGCCAGAGCCATTGTTACAGGTATGTTGAAAACACAGGATGGCGAAAGTGTTTCTCGCCACCTTCGTCGGTCTCGTGATCGGATGAAGAAACGGAGAAACCGTGATCAACATATTCCGCAAGCTATGGACTGAGGAAAGCGGGCAGGACGTGGCGGAATACGCAGTGATGCTCGCCGTGATTCTGGTGATTGTGATTGGCACGGTGCGTCTGATCGGGACCAACGCGAACACTGTGTTCTCGCAGGTGGGAAGCTCGTTGTCGCAGTAAACAGCCGTGTGTGGCACTTCTTTCTGAAATATTACTGCGCCCTTCTAGTTCGAAAATCCGCCTTTAGTTCGGAATGCGCTACTGCGGTCGAGAGGCTCGTGTTATCTCGTGAGCCCAGCGCATTGCCTCGTTGTAGATTTTGTCCATGAAGTACAGCGACAGGTTGAGTTGCTTGCCGAGCTCATTCACCTTTCCCCAGTCGCCCATTTCGCGCGCCACCATGAGGTCGTAGACCGGCGAAAGAGTCGTCTTTTCCCTGGTTTTGCCGCAAAGCAGTTGCGCAGTGATCTCGGGATCGAGCAACAACGCTTCGACCACCATTCCAATCGGCACTTCCAGGATCGCATCCATGAGCGAAAGCATGCCCAGGAGGAACAGGTCGGTATCGCCGTGCTGCACCTTGGGAGCGATGAGTTCGCAGAAGCGGGCGCGTACCAGCGAGGCGAGAACCAGGTCGGAAGGTCTATCTCTCCCCATCACCAGGGTCGTTGCCATGCGAATCCAACGCAGCAATTCCCGCTCGCCCAGCAGGTGCAGCGCGTGATGGACCGATTGAACCGGCGAGGCGATTCCGAGAAGTGGGGAGTTCAAGTAGTGCAGCAGGCGGTAACACAAGTTGGGCTCGACTTTTATGAGATCCTCGATTTCCTTGAAATCGATTTCGGGCTTGGAGACGGCTTGCAGCAACATCAGACAGTTGGTTTCACTCGCCGGAATATGACGGGCCCGCATGCGCTCCGGGTGGCGGAAGAAATAGCCCTGGAATAAAGTAAAGCCGTTTCTTCTGGCGGCGACAAAAGTGGCGAGAGATTCCACTTTGTGCGCCAGCATCTGGTGCAACTTGCCGCCGTGGTGAGCGGCGAGGGAAGCGCTGTTCTCTTGCGAAATTGCTCGAGTGTCCACTTTGATGAAGTTGGCGTATGGGATCAAGTCGTCGCGGGCATCCCCGGGCACAAAGTTGTCGAGCGCGATTTTGTACCCCGCGCTTTGCAGCCGCTGGCAAGCGCCGATGGTATCGCGATCGGCGGGGACATTTTCCTGGATTTCGATTACCACTTCATCCGATGGCAGGAGCAGAAAATAGTCGTTGACCAGCATCTGTTGCGTGCAATTGATGAACGCAATGCGTCCGTCGCAGAGCACTTCCAGGCCAAGCACGCTCAGCGTGTCGATGAGCGTGCGCGTGGCATTTTCTCCGTCTGAGCTGAAGTGATCCTGAGCGGGGTCCTCGCGAAATAGCAACTCGTATCCGATCACACACTCGTCGGCATTCAGAATCGGCTGCCGCGCGATACAAGGGCTCGCTTTGGAATCGGGGGCCGGTTGCGTCGTTGAGGTGCCCATAGTCTTTCATCATCTCTATCGGCAAACTCGATGCAGACTTTAACGCGCGCAGATTTTATTTGAGATTGGATGACGGAGCGCGGCGTGCCAAGGATGGCCCGGGAGGAGCGGAGGCCTACTCGTCCTCGTCCAGGTCGATCTTAATGCGCAGTGACTTCAAGAACTTCAAGTCCTGATCGCTGACTTTGAATTCAGGATTTGCGCTGCTGAGGGTGGAAACCAGAGAAGGCTTGTCGGTGGGCTGCTCACCCTGCTTGCTCACGCCAATGGTCGCTTCCAGAACCAGAAAAATGTCGTATCCGCCTTCCTTGATGCGGGCAACGACCTCAGCAATCTGTTCGGAATCGGACAAGGATCCGTTGATCGCTTCCCCGAGTTCCTTCATGAGCTGCTTCAGTTGCTGATCCACGCGTTTCCCCTAGATTAGATGCACGAAGAGGTGTTGTGGTGGCAGGGATCACAAGCCCCTGTGATGCCAGCCACGGCAATTGTACGCTGCGGCGCTGCTAAAATCGACAGAATGATTGCGGGCGGAAAAGCGAAAAAAATTGCACTGGTTCTGCGGGTGGCGGGGCAGCAATTCTCGCGCAGCCGAACCGGCTCGGCCCTGCTCAAGGGATTTCGCGCGACCGCTCACTCGCTCGGAGCGGTGCTGCATCAGCTCTGGCTGGAAGTGACCGGTTTTACCTTCCTGGCGATTGCCGCGATCGGCGCCATCACCGGCGTTCGCGAATACGGCAAGTATCATGCCGGCGTGGAGACGAGCCCGGGGCGTCTGATTCTGGCGGTGTGCTTTACGCTTTCATTTGCCTGGTTCGGTGTGAGTTCATTTGTGCGCGTCAGCAGGAACGCGAACCGGCAGCGCGAGCCACGATAGTCATTGAAAGGGTGTGGTATGAGCGATCACGTGAAAACCGCCGAACCTCCCGCGCAGTCTTCCAAAAAGCCAAAGCAAGATCTGGCCGATCCCGAAACCTCCTCGCACATTCCCGTGCGCCCGCTTTACACGCCGGCGGATCTGGCGGACGCGAGTTTCGAGCGCGACCTCGGTTATCCGGGCGAATTTCCGTTCACGCGCGGAGTGCAGGCCACGATGTATCGCGGCCGGTTGTGGACCATGCGCCAGTATGCGGGCATGGGCGACGCCGAGGAATCGAACAAGCGCTACAAGTATCTGCTGGCGAACGGTACCACCGGATTGTCGGTGGCGTTCGATCTGCCCACGCAAATTGGGCTCGACTCCGACAATCCGCTGGCCACGGGCGAAGTCGGAAAAGTGGGCGTGGCCATCGATTCCATCGAAGACATGCAGCGATTGTTCGACGGCATTGACCTGACCGCGATCTCGACATCGATGACGATCAATGCCACGGCGTCCATTCTGCTGGCGCTGTATGTGGCCGTGGCGCGGCGGCAGGGCATGGAAGTCCGCAAACTTTCGGGCACCGTGCAGAACGACGTGCTCAAGGAATACATCGCGCGAGGCACGTATATTTATCCGCCGCAGCAGGCCATGCGCATCATCACCGACCTGTTTGCCTGGACCAACGAAAACGTGCCCGACTGGAACACGATTTCGATTTCCGGCTACCACATGCGCGAGGCCGGATCGACGGCCGTGCAGGAAGTCGCGTTCACCCTGGGTGATGGCATCGCCTACGTCGAGGCGGCGATCCGGGCCGGGCTTGACATCGACAAATTTGCGCCGCGGCTGTCCTTCTTTTTCAACGCGCATAGCAATTTTCTGGAAGAGGTCGCCAAATTCCGCGCTGCGCGCCGCATGTGGGCGAAGATCATGCGCGATCATTTCCACGCGAAAAACCCGAAGTCGTGGATGCTGCGCTTCCACACGCAAACCGCCGGCTCAACCTTGACCGCCCAGCAACCGGAAAACAACATTGTGCGCACGGCGATTCAGGCCATGGCCGCGGTCATGGGCGGCACGCAGTCGCTGCACACCAATTCGTTCGATGAAGCGCTGGCGCTGCCGACGGAGCAGTCCGCCAGAATTGCGCTGCGCACGCAGCAGATCATCGCCTACGAGTCGGGCGCGCCCCAGACGGTTGATCCGCTCGCCGGTTCGTACTATGTCGAGGCGCTTACCAACGAGATCGAAAAGCGCGCGGATGCGTACCTCGAGAAAATCGCGGCTATGGGCGGCATGCTGAAAGCCATCGAGCGCGGCTACGTGCAGCAGGAGATTCAGAACGCCGCCTACGAATATCAGCAGGCCGTGGACCGCGAGCAGGCCATCGTCGTCGGCGTCAACCGATTCCAGATTGGCGAAGAGAAGGCGGTGCCGATTCAGCGCATCGATCCGGCGCTAGAACCCAGGCAAGTAGAGCGACTTCGGGCCCTGCGCGCGAAACGCAATCCCGAGACCTGGCGCGCTGCGATTCAAGCGGTCGAAGACACGGCACGCTCGGCAGAAAATCTGATGCCGCGAATTCTGGCCGCCGTGGAAGCGAATGCCACAGTCGGCGAAATCTCCGACGCCATGCGCAAGGTATATGGAGAGTATCGGGAAGCGGTAGTGATCTGAGGCGTCGCTCCCGTTACGCGCGCGCGCCATCCGCCTGATCCGCCGTCTTGTAGTCGCAAGCCATGCGGCAGGCTTCGCAGTACATCAGGCCGTCGGTGCAGAGGCGAATGTCGAGTTGCGACTGGCATAAAACACAGAATCTGTCGCACCAGCAGCTTCTCTCCGGCTGCTCGCACTGTGCGCAAACGATTCGGCTGACGCCCGGTTTCGAGGACATGGCTTGAGTCTAGAGCGCCCGGCGCCGGCGGAGAACGTCACCGAGGTAATGCGTGGTCAGAATTAAGAAGTCAGATTGCAGAAGTGAAAACCTCCAAGGCGCGGGCCTCTGACTTTGCTTCTGCCTTCCGACCTCTGACTTTTGCCTTGCTTTCCTTGCCGCTTTTCGTGCGCAGGTGTTAACGTAGTCAGTTCAGATTCTGGCAGGTTGCCGCTGCCGACCGAGGTTTTGTCTTGTCCGCCGCCTCCGCCATTCCGCCCGATCTGCCCGCGCCCGTCCGCAAAACCGCACTCAATGCCGTCCATCGCCAGATGGGCGCCAAAATGGTCGAGTTCAACGGCTGGGACATGCCGGTTGAATACCCCGCCTCCATCGGTTGCGGAATCGTCAACGAACACATGGCCGTGCGCACGGGCGTTGGAATCTTTGACGTCAGCCACATGGGCGACATTCGCCTCGCCGGGCCGCAAGCACTCGATGCCGTGCAGCACATTTCGATGAACGACGCTGCCAAGCTGGCCATCGGCCAGGCGCAATATTCGGCGCTGCTTTACCCGCAAGGCACCTTCGTCGACGACGTGATCGTGCACCGCCTGGGCGAAGAGGAATATCTCCTCGTCATCAACGCCGGCACACGCGAAAAGGATTTCAACTGGGTGCGCGACAATACGCGCCAGTTCGATTGCAAAGTCGAGCATCTCTCCGATGACTTCACGCAAATTGCGATTCAGGGGCCGAAGGGCGTCAACGTGCTGCAAAAGCTGACCGACGCGGACCTGGGCGCGGTGAAGTTTTACTGGGTGACGCGCGGCACAGTCTGCGGACTGAAAAATATTCTGATGGGCCGCACCGGCTACACCGCCGAAGATGGATTCGAGATTTATATTCCGCCCGACGAAGAGACGAGCGCGCAAGTGTGGTACGCGATTTTGGAGGCGGGCAAGGAATTTGGCGTGGTGCCTTGCGGCCTGGGCGCGCGCAACACGCTGCGCCTCGAAGGCAAGCTGCCGCTCTATGGCCACGAAATTTCGGATACGATCAACGTCTGGGAGGCTGGGGTCGAGCGCTGGTGCAAAATGGACAAGCCCGAGTTCATCGGCCGCGCCGCGCTCGAAAAAGCCCGCGGAGAGGGCCTGAAGCGCACGCTGGTCGGGCTCGAAATGGTGGAGCGCGGCATTGCGCGCGACGGCTATAAGGTGCTCGGTGAGGATGGCGGCGAAATTGGCTACGTCACGAGCGGATCGCCGGCGCCGTTTTTGAAGAAGAACATCGCGCTCGCGTACGTGCCGCCGACGCATGTCGAAGTTGGCAGCACCGTGCGCGTGGAAATCCGAGGCCAGGGCGTGAAAGCGCAGGTTGTGCCGACTCCTTTTTATAAGCGGCCGAAAAAGTAAGGGTAGCGCCGGCATCTTGCCGGCTGTCCCGAGGGCGTCTCGCCCTCGGATGTGGCGGCGAGGACGCCGCCACGACAGCCGCCGGGACGGCGGCGCTACAAAAACCAAGCTAGCAGCCAGGAGCTAAAAGCGAATGTCTTATCCCACTGACCGCAAATACACAAAAGAACACGAGTGGATTTCGAGCGACGGTAAAGTCGGCATCACCACTCACGCCCAGGACTCGCTCGGCGACATCGTTTTTGTCGAGCTGCCAAAAGTTGGCACCGAGCTCACGGCGGGCAAGACGTTTGGCACCGTCGAGTCGGTGAAAGCTGTATCGGATTTGTACGCGCCCGCCTCGGGCACGGTGACCGAGGTCAATGGCGAGCTCGCGACCTCTCCCGAAAACGTCAATAAAGACGCGCACGCGGCGTGGATGGTCAAAATCGCGGTGAAAGACCCGGCCGAACTCAACGTGCTGCTCTCGGCCGCCGACTACGAAAAATTCGTAAGCGAAGAGGCAGGACACTGAAAAGCATTGCAGAAGTTAGAAGTCAGAAGTCAGAAGTAAGACCGCCAGGTGCCAACGATGCGGCTGGAAGCGAAGGTTTTTACTTCTGCATTCTGCATTCTGACTTCTGCACTCGCAACAATCGTTTTAGCTTCTACCGTCATCCAATCTAGGTTCCTATGAGATATCTACCGAAATCCCCTACCGATCGTGAAGCCATGCTCAAGGCGATCGGCGTGAAGTCCATTGACGATCTTTTCTCGCCGATTCCGGAGAAGTATCGGCTCGACCGCGATCTGGCAGTGCCGCGGCAGATGGCGGAATCCGAGATCGTCGACTGGTTCAAACAGCGCGCCAAGGAAAATGGCGATGGCCTGACCAGCTTTCTGGGCGCGGGCGCGTACTCGCACTATCGTCCGGTCGTCATCGACGCGCTAGTGCAGCGCGGGGAGTTTCTCACCTCCTACACGCCATATCAGGCCGAGTATGCGCAGGGCACGCTCCAGGCGATCTTCGAATTTCAAACCATGGTTGCCGAGCTGACCGGCATGGACCTGGCGAACGCGTCGATGTATGACGGCTCTACGGGCGCCGCGGAAGCGGTGATGATGGCCGTCCGCATCACGGGCAAACACCACGCCGTGATTGCGCGGACGCTGCATCCCGAGTACCGCGAAGTGATCGAAACCTACGCCACCCATCAGGGGATTCCGCTGACCACTATTGCGTACCGCGATTCGGGACGGATTGACCTGGGCGCGCTCGAAGCAGCGGTAGGAGAATACACGGCCTGCGTGCTGATTCAGTCGCCGAATTTCTTCGGCACCATCGAAGATGTAGAGGCCGTGGCCGAGATCGCGCACAAGCGTGGAGCGCTGCTGATTGTTTCGATTGCGGAGGCCGTCTCGCTCGGGATTGTCGAGCCGCCGCGCGCCGCCGATATTGTGGCGATGGAGGCGCAGTCGTTCGGCGTGCCGCTCGGTTTTGGCGGGCCGTACTGCGGCGTGATGGCGACGAAAGAAAAATTCGTGCGCCAAATGCCAGGGCGCCTGGCCGGCCAGACCACCGACAAAAATGGCAAGCGCGGGTTTGTGCTGACGCTGGCCACGCGCGAGCAGCACATCCGCCGCGAGAAGGCCACTTCGAACATCTGCACCAACCAGGCGCTGGTCGCGCTGATGGTGAACATCTTCATGACCATCTACGGCAAGGTGGGCCTGCGCGAATTGGCAAAACAGAATTTGGCCAAGACTGCCTACGCGGCTGCACAGTTTGGCCGCCACGCGAATGTGCTGTTCTCGGTGGCGCCGCGCTTCAACGAATTTGTGGTGGAGACGACCGAAGAGCCTCACGCCATCAATTCGCGCCTGCTCGGCCACAAAATTGTCGGCGGGCTGCCGCTTAAAAAGTTTTATCCGGAACTCGGCAACGCCGCGCTGTGGTGCTGCACGGAACTGACCACGCGGTCGATGATCGACACGGCTGTCGGCCTCGTTGCCGATAGCGAGCGCTCGGTGGACGTGAAAGAGGCCGAACCCGCGGAGGCGCTGCGGTGATCGGATCCAGAAATCGCTGTACTGCTTGCTTCGGCGACGGCAAATGCGCGCAATGCGATGGTTCGGGCATCAACGTCCACCTCAATGAGGAGCAGGCGAAGTGCCGCAGTTGCTCGGGGACCGGCGTTTGTCCGACTTGCAATGGCACAGGCGCATGGATGGTGCCGCCGCCGGAAATCATCGATCTCGAACTAACGGGAAAACACTGACGGACAAATACTTTATGAAACACATGACCCGCAAGGCAACGCGCCACATCAGCCAGAATGAAGGGCTGATTTTTGAAAAGTCATCTCCGGGCAAAGCCGCGTGGAAATTGCCGCCGCTGGACGTGCCGGAAGTGGATACCTCGAAGCTGCTTGGCAAACAGGAGCGCAAAGACCTGGGAACCATGCCCGAGGTTAGCGAGATCGAGATCATCCGGCATTTCACGCGGCTGTCGACGTGGAATTACGCCATCGACCTTGGCATGTTCCCGCTCGGCTCCTGCACCATGAAGTACAACCCGCGCGTGAACGAATTCGTATCGCGCGTTGAGGGCTTAGCCAACGGGCATCCGTACCAGCCGGAGAAAATTTCGCAGGGCGCGTTGCACATTCTGAAAACGCTCAGCGATTGCCTGATCGAAATTACCGGCATGGATGCGATCACGCTCCAGCCCGCGGCTGGCGCGCATGGCGAACTTACTGGGCTGCTGATGGTGCGCGCCTATCATCATTCGAAGGGCCATCCGCGCAAAAAAATTCTGATTCCCGATTCCGCGCATGGGACGAACCCCGCAACCGCCGCCATGGTTGGCTATGCGGTTGAGAACCTGAAGTCAAACGAAAGCGGCATGGTGGATGTGGCCGCGCTCGCCGCGCAGATGAATGAAGATGTCGCGGCGCTCATGGTCACGAATCCCAATACCCTCGGCGTCTTCGAGCATGACATTCACGAGATTGCCGAGATCATGCATGCCAAGGGCGGCCTGCTTTACATGGATGGCGCCAACATGAACGCGCTGGTCGGCAAGGCGCGGCCCGGCGACTTTGGCGTCGACGTGATGCACCTCAACCTGCACAAAACTTTTTCGACGCCGCACGGCGGCGGGGGTCCGGGATCGGGGCCGGTTGCCGTCAAGAGAATTCTCGAGCCGTTTCTGCCGAAGCCCGTTGTTGTCAGCAAGGCGGACGGGACGCTCGGTTTCGACTACAACCGGCCGCAGTCGGTGGGGCGCGTGCGCGCGTTCTACGGCAACTTTGGAATGTTCGTCCGCGCGCTCGCCTACATTTTTGCAAACGGACCAGACGGCCTACGCCAGACTACCGAAGACGCAGTGCTCAACGCCAACTACATTCGCAAAGGGCTCGAAGGCACCTACGACTTGCCGTATTCCACGCGTTCGATGCACGAGGTCGTCTTCAGCGATAAAGTGCAGGCGAAGAAAGGCGTGCGCACCATGGACATCGCGAAGCGCCTGATCGATTACGGATTCCATCCCTACACGACCGCGTTTCCACTGATCGTGTCCGGCGCGATGATGATCGAGCCGACCGAGAGCGAACCGAAGGAAGAGCTGGATCTTTTCATTGAAGCGATGAAATCGATTGCAGCCGAGGTGGAAGAAGATCCGCAGTTCGTGCTCGATTCGCCACACAATACGCGCATCTCGCGCCTGGATGAAGTCGCCGCCGCGCGCAAACCGGTGCTGCGCTGGAAGCCGGAAGCTTAACTCACGCGTGTTGCGCGCGCGCCGCTTCCTTCTGCTTGTACCTCGCGGTGTCGGCGTGCTCCATGACTTCCAAGAGCGCCTTTTGTGAGCCGCCAGAATTGGCGGCTTGTCGCGTTCACAAAAAAGCCCCGGGGGCGTCCGACCCCCGGGGGCTGATTGGTGAACGATGCTGTGGGTGTTATGCTTCCGCCGCAGCGCCTTTCATCGCCCACCGAAACCGCGGCGGCATCTTTGCTGTGTTCTTCGGCAAAATATCCAGGTAGATCACTGCGTACCGGAAGACCAATGCTGCCAGCGTCATCACCATCAGTGTGGCCGCAAATTCCGTCCACTGCGGCACGTAATAAACGCCGGAACTGCGTTGCAATCCGGTCACCGAAACGTCCACGCGGTTCGTCATAAATCCGCCCACAATCACCGCGCAGGTCCAGTACAGCCTCTGCGGATCGTTGCGCACCTTATCGATGCTCAGCAGCACGATCGGCGCAATCACCAGCAGCGCGACTTCCAGCCAGAAGGAAAGCGTCTCTTCCCGCCACATGAACAGGTAGGGCAGCGCCTCGTTCTTGGCGAGATCGACGACGCGGAAGATGCCGTAGATCGCCAGCAGGGGCGCGATCACCCGGCTCACTTCCGACAGAATCTTCGGATCCAGCTTCACGTCGAGCGAGCGGATGGAAAGATACAGCGCCATGATGGTGACCGCCAGCCCCGCTGGGATCGCCGAAAGATAAAAGAGCGTCGTCAGATTCGGGCTATACCATAGCGGATCGAGCTTGCCCTTCGTCAGCAGGTAGAGTCCGCCAAGAAACGACTGGTGCAGGGAAGAGAGCACGACGCCCGCCATGACCAGGCCGATAAGAATTTCATGGTGCCACTTCAAGTACCAGTTGCGAACGCCGGTCCAGGGAATCTTCTCGACCAGCGCCGGCGAAAACTCCAGCGCCAGCACGGTGGAATACAGCATCACGCACCAGGAAATTTCGAACAGCATCGAGGCGCGGTTCCACATCACGATGGGATGCCAGATGCGCCACGGCAGGCCGAGTTCGTACATCATGCCGGCGATCACACTCGAATAGCCGAGAAAAGAAACCAGCACCGAGGCGCGCAGCACCGGACGATAGCGCTCGAAGCCAAGCAGATAAACCGCGGCCGCGATCGCGAATCCACCAGCGGAGAGTCCGACTCCGCACAGTGTGCCGATGCCCACCCACAGGCCCCAGGGTTGCGCGTCGGTCAGATGCGTGGCTCGCGCAAAGCCCATGGCAAACCGCGCGTAGGTCGCATACAGCCCCGCGACCATGATCAGCGCCACAATCGTGCGCCACAAAGTAATCTTCGGCAGACTGAAATTGGACAGTTTGCGTAACATGACTAGCTCCTTTTCTCGTCGTCATCGTTCGCGGTAAAACGCGGCCGGGGATATGCGACGTTTCCTTCGGCCCGCGCGACCGCTTCGCGCCGCTGCGTGATCCAGTAAAGCCCGGAGAGCAGGCTGCCGCCGACCAGCACCACCGTCGGCACGTCGCCGAGCGCGTTCGCGGTCAGCACCGGCATCGACTGCTTGGGCGGGGCAGGGAAGCCGAGCTTCTCAAAGGGCACGTCAGAGATGAAGAAAACCGATGTGCCGCCTGCCTCGTCGCTCCCGTAAATGTGCTTCACATACCCGCCGCCCAGAATGCGGCGTTCCGCTTCGTCCAGAATCTCGTCGCGCCAGCCCACCGTCGAGGCGCCCGTGGGGCAGGCTTCGACGCAAGCGGGCGGTTGCCCCTTCACCTGCCGCGCCGAGCACATGTCGCACTTCTTGACATAGGGCACCAGCTTCGACCACTCGTACCGCGGCACGCTGAACGGGCATGCCACCAGGCAGTAACGGCAGCCGATGCACTTGCTGCCGTCGTATGTGACCGGCCCCAGTGACGTTTTCTTCAACGCGCCCACCAGGCAGGCCGAGGCGCAGGCCGGCTCCTGGCAGTGATTGCAGAGCCGGCGTACAAACTTCTCGCCGTGCTCTTCAATCACGGTCAGGTTCGTTGGCGAAAGCTTCGCCTCGCTAGCTGTCGGAAATCCGTGCGCCTGTTTGCAAGCCTGCTCGCAGCTCCGGCAGCCGATGCACTTCGTAATGTCCACCAGGATTGCTCTTGTGCGTTCCATAATCTCCTCTCCTTTGCGGAGAACTTTCTTGTCTCTCGACGGCGGGGCTTATCCCGCCGCACCCGGGTCCTACAGCAGGAAGAACTCTTTCAGCATGTCCTCTCGAACCTCGGGCGAAACCCGCGTCAGCAGTCCAGCGTGCGGCAAACCACCGTCGGCGGCCATGGCGGGCGCCATCTCCGGCACCATGTTGGTCAGGCGCGTCAGGTTGTTCTGCATCCACGGAGCGACCATCGCACCCTGCACCAGATTTTTCTGGTTGACCAGCAGGTCGGGCGATTTCACCATTGCAATCCATCCCTTTTCGTAGGGATCGCGCACGATCATCTTCGGGTCTTCAATGGCCTCGCGATTAATGGCCGTGATCACGCCTTCAATTGGCGCCACCAGGTCAATAGCTGTTTTCCCGCTGTGCACGGTCATCACCTTTTGCCCCTGGCGCACCCAGCGGTTCTCGCCGATGACTTCAATCTTGTCGATCTCGCCAATCAGGTTAACGGCAAAGCTGTCGATGCCGATGCGGGCATCGTCCGGCCCTTCCTTTACGCTCCAGGTGTGTCCGGGATGAAACGAGTAGCCCTGCGGAAACGACAAGCCGACGCTCGTCTCCATCTTTGGAGCGGCCATCGGTCTGAGCGCAGGCTGCGGCCGCGCGGCCAGTTCAAACGCTTCCGGCGAGCGGAAATAACTTACGGTGATGATCACCAGGAACATCAACAGAACGAAAAGAATCGACATACGCTCCTCCTCTGCCGGGCTGTTTCACAACCCGGATTTTTCAGGTTTGCGTCGTGATCGCGACTCGCTCCAAGCTCGGCCGGTGCTTTCGGGTTCACGGTTCTCGCTCGCATTGCCTGTTTCACACCTTTATATGTGCACGCGCATGCCAAACTTTTTGGCGGGGAGGCAATATCGAAGAATCAGCAGGTTGGACCGAGCGTCAACAACTTACAAAACGCAGCGATCTGCTTGCCGTCGCATTTTGCTAATGCGTTCTGTAGAGCAAAAGGGCGTACTGCATTTTGCAGCGGTCATCAGGGAAGTTACCTTCGCGGCGAATAACCATCGCGTTTCCAATTGGGTCCAGCCGACTCCTAGGCCGGTAATCGCGCTGCCAGCGGTTCTAGGACCTTCGGTTTTCCGTCTCGCTGGCATCGCTGCTAGACTTCTGCATTGGAGTCCCCGATGTTCCGCCGCTTCCACTGCGCGCTCTGGTTGACCTTATTGCTCTCGCTCCCGTGGCTGGCCAATCGCGCAACGGCTCAACGCGCGCAATCGGAAAGCTCGAATCCGCAAAGCGCGGCCGAGAAAGGTGGGGCTTCGAGCGCCGCCAGTCCGCAGCTCACCGTTCAGCACGTGCTGGTGCGCGACAGCGGCGCAGCGCTTGAAGTGGAGATTCAAACCTCGGGCGCGGCCTCGCCCAACACGCAGGCCATTACCGGACCGGATCGCATCGTGGTGGATTTTCCCGGCGCGGTGCCTGCGGCGGAGTTGCGCGCGCTGAAGTTGAATCGCGGCGCGCTCAAGGGCGTTCGCTCCGGACTGTTTTTCAGCAATCCGCCCATCACCCGCATTGTGCTCGACCTGACGGGCCCGCTGGCCTATCAAATTACGACGGACGCAAACTCGACCGTGGTGAAACTCGGCTTGCCGCCCGCGGATGGAAATCAAAACCAGATTGCCAATGTGCCCGCGCCCCATCCTGCGCGGTTGCAGGATGCGCTGGCCAAAAGTCCGTCGATCCCCGTGGCGCACGTTACGCCGGCCAGCGTCTCGCCGCGAGTTTCCGCGGTTGTCCCGCCGAAGGCGGCCGCGCCCTCTGGGGCCGTGCCCAATTTAATATCGCCGAAACCCGCAGCGCCCTCTGCGGTCGCGCCGAATTTAACAGCGTCAATTTCCCCGCCCCCGCCGCCGGCAGCGTCCGCGCCCACCGTGGGATCTGCGCCCGCACTAGCTGCCACTTCCGTGCCCTCCGCCGACGCGCCGACGCTGCTCGACGTAACCTATGAGGGCGGCCTGCTGCGCATTCACGCCAGCAGGGCAACGCTGTCGCAGGTGCTTTACGAGGTGCATCTTCGCACCAAGGCGGAAATTCCCATCCCCGCGGGCGCCGAGCAGGAAAGAGTGTTCGCCGACCTCGGTCCGGGCCCAGCCCGTGACGTGCTCTCGGCGCTCCTAAACGGAACGCCCTACAATTTCATTTTTGTCGGCGATGAACTCGCGATTGAGCGCGTCATCCTGTCCCGCCGAGAACCCGGCAACTGATTCGCTCCCTGCCTTTTCCCCATAAGAAAGTTCCTCAATTGCCCCGACCTTCTCTTCTCAGTGGCTGATCAGCCGCACCGCAACCGGCGACGCGCCGTTGCCTATGATGGGAACCGCGTTGGGATTGGTTCCCGCGCAACCCACCATGTTGACGACGGTGACGGGTACATACCCGTAGCCTGGTCCAGAAACCGGAGTCTCGGAGCCGCTGGGGTTGAGGAACAGCTGCACGAAACCGATGATCGGCACGCTGGTCGAGGTGCTGCTAAAGCCGGTTGGGTCGAACACCGGCACCGTGACCAGCGAATCGCTGACCATCACGCTGCTTCCCAATGGCGCGGATCCGCTCAATAGAGGATTGTCCGAGCCCACAAGAAATTCAAAAGGCGCGCTCGGCGGATTTGTGGGCGCGAACGTATCTCCTCCGCCCGTTCCTGTGGCATGGGTGAGGCAGTTCACCGCGTCAGCGGTGTCCGCAAGGCGGGCAGCGTAGGTGCTGGTGTCGATGTTCGCCGTCTGGCGGCATGAGATCGGGGTTTGTACGCAGCCCGCCAGACTCTCCTGGTAACTGGTGCTTAACACCGGATTGCAACTCGGCAGCGACGTCGTCGGAGGAGGGAAGGTCGTCAAAGGATCCCCAGGGTAATACTCCCAGACGACGGGTGGGTAGGGCATAGGCGAGCACGTCGTACAAATGGGTTGCACAGTGCTCGGACCATAGCCTAACAAGCTTGGGTCGGCGATGTGTCCGTAAGAATCGAAAATCGCGGTTCCCGTGATTGGATCGAGGTTCGGCAGCAGCCACGGCTTCACGCACAGCGGCGCCACCGGCGGCCCGAGCGAACTTGAAGTCCCAGGATTTCCAGACGCGTTGTAGGCTTCGGCAGTCGCCGACGCCGCGATCGATACCTGCCTCGTTCCCCAGATGCGCGCGAAAAATGTCGGCAAATTCACTTGCACCTGCACCGTGACGGTCGGACTGCTTTGCGACGCGACATTGCAATTGGCGGAAATCTGCCCCGAAGGTATGCTTTGTCCGCTAATCTGGTTCGCTTTTGCAATTTGCGTCGCGATGTTCTGGCACATGATTTGGGCCGTGGCCGCCAGGGTCGCATCGGTCGACGACGTAATCCCCGAATTCGCCAGCATCCGCGCCCCCGCCAGCGCCGCCGAGTCGGCCGCCAGTTGCGCTTCGCTTCGCGCCGTATAAAAGGTCACCACATCGATGGACAGCGCCGCCATTGCCCCCACCACAAACAACATGAAGATTGCCACCAGGGTGATCAGAAATCCCTGTTCGCGCTGCGGCGCAATTTTGTGTTGGGGCAGTCCCACGAATCGTCAGCTCCGCTCCGAGGCTTGCGGCCAAAATTCCGCGCTCTGGCGAGCGCAGCATCAGCCTCGTCACACATAGTACAAGATTTGCGAAGTCACGCGACGGCTGGAAGGTGGCAGGAGGCGGTGGCAGGAGAATGTGACGGCGCCCAGGGAATGGCTCGCGCTTTCAAGAGAGGGGATGGCGCCTCACCCAAGGAAACAAAGATAGGACTCCCGATGAAATTTTCCGGCCCGGGGGAGGAGGCTTCCGGATCAGGCGAGCTTGGTTACGTTGGCTGCTTGCGGCCCTTTCTGGCCCTGGACGATCTCGAACTCAACCTTGTCGCCTTCTTGCAGACTTTTATAGCCGTCGCTGGTGATCGCGCTGTAATGGATGAATACATCCGGTCCTTCGTCGCGGCCCAGGAACCCGTATCCCTTCGCGTTGTTGAACCACTTCACCGTGCCTTTCAGTCGTTCCACGTGCGCTTTCCCCCTTGAGGCCCCCGGAATCTCAATTCCAAAGGTCTCCAATTTTGCCGCAATTGTGATGGGGGAGAAAAATACTGTCAAGGGTACGCGTCACATACCCATGTTTGCCGTTCAGGCGATCTTGAGAAGATGACTTACTCGTATCCGCACGCAACCATAACAATAGCCCTATACGGCCTACGCGTCGGAGTAGGTCTCCGATAGCCATAGCACCCCGGTAATCGTCTTCGCGTCGCGAATCCGCCCGTCCCGCGCCATTTCCCGAGCCTCGGACAAAGGGACGAGGTGAATCGCAATCTTCTCGTCCGCTTCCGGTTGCGCTTCTCCGGCTCTAAGATCGCGCGCCAGGTAGATAGTCATCGTCTCGTCGAGAAATCCCGGACTCACATAAAAGCGCAGAACTTTCTTCCACTTTCGCGCCGTGTAACCCGTTTCTTCGAGTAACTCGCGCCGCGCCGCCGCCAGCTCCGATTCGCCTTCGTCGATTCGTCCGGCGGGCAACTCCCACATCATCGATTGCGCGGCATGGCGGTACTGGCGCTCGAGAAGAATGCGCGGCTCGGCCGAACCGCTGCTTTTTCCGCTTCCCGATTCCTCCACCGCCAGCACTACGATCGACCCGGAATGGCGGACGACATCGCGCCGCGCCCGTATCCCTCCCGGCTCTTCGACCATATCGGTCGTGACCTGGAAGACGGGCCCCTTAAATGCCAGCCGGGAAGAAATGACACGCGCTTTCCCCGATTTTGCTGCCGCAGATTTTGCCGATTTCACCATGTCAACCCTTCTCGCTTTCACAATACCTCGCTTCTACCTTTTTCAAGGATAGCAATATTCATGTATGCTGCGACGGGTGAGCCGAACGGAACGGAATCCGAAGAGAACAGTAGCGATCGTGGGCTGCGGACGTCTTGCCTCGTCTCTCGCGCCCGCGCTCGCCGAAGCCGGTTACACCATCACCGAGATCATCGTGCGCCCGCAGTCGCGGCCGCGCGCGCGCGTGCTGGCGAAGAAAGTCGGCGCCCGCGCCGTCACAATGCAAAGCGCCGCCCTTGACGCCGCGCTCCTCTGGCTCTCGGTCCCGGATCGCGAGATCTGCAACGCCGCCGGAGCACTAGCCGAGCGCGTCGCAACTCTGGCCAACAGCGGCCCGCCGAAAATCCGCTTCGCGTTTCATTCCAGCGGCGCGCTCACCATCCGCGAACTCGAGCCTCTGCGCCAACTCGGCATTGCCAGCGCCTCGGTACATCCCTTGATGACGTTTGTGGCTGGCGCGCAGCCTTCGCTCGCGGGCGTGCCGTTTGCGTTGGAAGGCGATCGCCCGGCCACGAACCTTGCCCGCCGCATCGCGCGCGATCTTAGCTCCGAAAGTTTTCTGCTCTCGGCGCAGCGCAAGCCCGCCTACCACGCTTGGGCCACGATGACCTCTCCGCTGTTTGTGGCCTACCTGGCGACGGTGGAAGAGGCCGCGCGCGGCGCCGGCCTGACCCGCGAGAGCGCGCGCCGCATGAGTTTTCCCATCCTCCGCCAGACTCTGACAAATTACGCCGCCCTCGGTGCCGCCGGCTCTTTCAGCGGGCCTTTCATTCGCGGAGACGTTGCCACGGTCGCTGAACATTTAGCTTTGCTCAGTAAATATCCGGATGTGCGCGAGGTTTACCTGGCGTTGGCCGAAGCCGCCCTCGATCGCCTGCCCGTCAAAAATCGCAGCCAATTGCGCCGCCTCATTAAAGGTTGAAGACAGGCGATCAATGTTCGGTATTGCGGTGTGTGAACAGGTGCCCGAGTTTTTCCTGCTTGGTCTTCAGATAATCCTGCGTGTATTCCGTCGGCGGCACTTCGCAGGGCACGCGCTCGGTCACGCGGATGCCTGCGTTTTCCAGCGAAGCGACTTTGTCCGGATTATTCGAAAGCAGCCGCACCTGCCGGATGCCGAGCGCCTTCAAAATTTCCGCGGGCATGCGAAACTCACGCTGGTCGGCCTTAAAGCCCAGGCGCTGGTTGGCTTCTACCGTGTCCAAACCGCTGTCCTGCAAGGCGTAGGCTTGCAGCTTCGCCATCAGCCCGATGCCGCGCCCTTCCTGCTGCTCGTAAATCAAAACGCCCGCGCCCTCGGCGGCAATCATAGAGAGCGCCATTTCCAGTTGCTGGCGGCAATCGCAGCGCAACGATCCAAACACATCGCCCGTCAGGCATTGCGAGTGAATGCGCACCAGCGGCGAGCCCGATTGCACATCGCCCATGACGAGCGCCACTGCCTCTTCGGTTTTTCCGCCGTCGCGGCTGGCAAAGCCGTGGATCAGGAAATGTCCCCAGCGCGTAGGAAAGTCCGCCGATGCGACCTGTTTTACCCGGGAAGAACTCACCAGCAAATTATATAGGTTCGATTTCGCCCTGCGCGGCGCACGATGGCGCGGAATCGTCGCAATCGGCGGGCACGGAAACCTCGGCAGGGCAATAGGAGTGAATGCGAACCACTATCAGGCCCACCAGCACCGCGCTCGTAAGCATCACCACTCGAAGGTGCAGTCCGACGTGAAAGGCCTGGTCGCCGGCCGCGGTGCGCAGCAGTCCCGAGGTCGCACTCACCGCGCACAGCCCGAAGTAAAGTTTTTCGATCCAGCCCCGCGAGATGGCAAACAGCCACATCAATATGGCCGACACGACGACAAAAATCGAGCACAGGATCCACGTGCCCGGCGAAACCGCGGCCGGAACCCAGATGCCCGCTGCCGGGCGAGCGGCGATCATCTGCCGTGATGCGATCAGCAGAAAAACGATCGAGTGCACCAGCGCGACCATGGCCCGCTTGCGGTTGGTAAGAATGGTGAAATCGTTCATCCCTGGCGACTCATCCTTTGTAAATAACGTAGCCTACCCATGACCAGCGCGATGTGATCTGCGTCACGCGGAAAAGTAACCCGCGGGTCACCACGGAATCTGCCAGCCGCCGCGCGGGCCGGTGGCGCTCGGATTCAGTGTTCCCCCAAATCTCTACGACTCCGTGGTGAAGAAAGGAATCGGGGCGTTCCCCATCCCCGAATCCGGTTATGCGAAATCAATCCTCGGCTGCTAAAATTATCGCTGCCATCCCACCGCAGGTGGGGCTATAGCTCAGCTGGGAGAGCGCATCGTTCGCAACGATGAGGTCGTCGGTTCGATCCCGACTAGCTCCACCATATTTTCAAGCACTTAGACGCACCCCAAACCTCGAATCTGTTCCATTCTGTTCCAATAAAAAAAATTCAAGGCTTGCCGGGAAAGCTGCCTCACTCAATTTTTTCGGCTACCACGCCGCACGATTAACCTGAGTGATCGCGTATGCGCGCCGCGATCCAATGCCCAGCCGTTTTCGGGGACGGGCGGCCCGGCGTTTCTTTCGGGGCGGCGTCTCGGGCGTCTCGGATTCCAAGTGCGCCGCGATCCACAACGAACGCCCAGGCCACCGGCTCAATAAACTGGGTGGCGCGGACCTCGCCTCGGGGTTCAACCTATCCCAATCGCTCAATTTCATTGTTAGTCCCTCTCCGTAACGCTCAAGCACGCCAGACCAATATTTCGCGTTTAAATACCCTAGGACGCATCGCCTGGTCCGGCGATGGTTTGCGGCGGCTGGCCGCCTAACTCTTCGCGCTGGCCTACGCGGCCCGCGGCTATATACCTCTCCACGTCGCAAAGCGCGTAGCGGACAGCGCGTCCAAATTGACAGTAGGCGGGCCCGCGCGACTCTCTGCGCCACGCGCGCAGCGTGTCCGGTTTAAAGCCCATCAGCTGGGCCGCCTCGGCTTCGGTGATCATGCGTGCGCCAGCGTCAGACATGGCGCTTCCCTCCGCCTCCACGTTTCGCCGCCGTCGCCGCCGCCTTCGTGACGGCCAACAGCATGTTCGTGATGAATTTACGCACGTCAAACTCTGGCCACACCGTTTGAACGCATCGAAGTCTGCGACGCTGCCTAGCGGTCAGAAAAATCTCAAGCGGTTCGGAGTGCTGCGTTTTCTTCGTTCGCATGATGACGATCCCTCCAAATCAAATTTCCAGAGAAAACGGTACCACAAAAATTGTGGAGAAAAGGCAGCCCCCTGGCTTTTCATGAGTGCGAACGCCGCTATTTATGCGGGCTTGACGCGTTCTCCGAGTCTGGGCGAAAACAGGCTTATGAGCACCGCGCCTGTAAGAATCCCGATCACCGCAACCGATGAGACTTCGCCCGCCTTCGCATCGGCGGCGGCACAAGCTCAAGGCTTCCAGCGCACCGTTGAAGCAAACTCCGGCTCTTTCCGTGAGGCTCGCGCGTCGGCAAAACTATTCTCTGAGGAGATCGGCCTCGGGATGAACCGGGAGCTAATTCGCGCAATCGCCGGCTCGAAACTCCTACAGGGTGCGCTCAGCGCCGCACTGCCGATTGGGCTGGCAATCGGCTTTGGCGAGATCCTCGCGAAAGTTCCCGATGCGATTTCCCGCGCGGCCGACGCGATGATGGGCTTTGACGAGGCGTCCAAAAAGGCCATGAGTGACGCGGTCGCCGGTAACGAGGCGATTTACAAATCGTTTACGAATGTCGCCGAAGGTTATGCGCTCCTCGCCGCGATGCACAAGCAGCAGGACGAGGCACAATCCAAGAGCGTGTTCCCGACAGGCCCGAGTTCGATCGCAAAGAACTTGTTAGGTCCGGCCGGTGGGCTTTGGGATTACGTTTCGACGCTTCAGTCGAACATGGCGGAAAAGCAGAAAACGCTCAACGCGCTCACCGCGGACAACGACACGATCATCAAGCGGATCGGGGAGGATCAGCAAAAAAATAATGATGATGCCGCCCAGGACGCACAGAAGGCGGCGGCCGAAGCGGAACGCGCCTACAACTCGTGGGTGTCGGCGATGGGCGAGGCAACAAAGGCAAGCAGGGCTTTCCTTGACAAAGACAACCCAGCCCAGAAGCAAATCGACGCCATCAATGAGCAAATCGAGAAGTGGCGCGAGGTGGCAAACGAGCACACCGGCATCAATGCGATTGCCAACCAGTACACCGCGCAGTTGCAGACACAGAAGGCTTTGATCGAAGCACAGGTGGCCGCGGATAAAGCGAACCCATTGCGGAACCTTGCGGCTGCCAAAATGCCCGACCTCGGCGGCGGGGCGTCCCCGCTTTATTCCGGCTCCTCTGCCGCGATGACCCTGGCGAACGTCCAGACGGACCAGTCGGCGGCAATCAAGGCAGCGCAGGCCGTCTATGACGAGACGGCGACGGCGGCGCAGAAGTACAGTGAGACAATTTCGGTCCTCACCACGCTTCTGAACCAGGGCCGGATTTCGCAACAGCAATTCGCGGCGGCGGCGCAGAAGGCCGGCGCGGACCTCGATGCTTCGCCGTTCAAAAAGTATTACGAGGAACTGGGCCGGGACATTGGTAAGACCGTAGAACAGGCAATGCTGTTTCAGGAGTCGTGGTCCAAGGCGTTCCGCACCCTGCTCGCGGACATCATCAAGCTGGTTTTGGAACTCTACGTTTTCAAGTCGCTCGCTACTCAGTTTGGCGGCGCGAATGGCGGATTCTTTGGCGCGCTGTTTACGGGACTGGCTGGGGGCCGCGCATCGGGCGGCCCCGTAAGCGGCGGCATGTCCTACCTCGTCGGCGAGTCGGGCCCGGAAATCTTCACTCCGGGGGCGTCGGGTGCGATCACGCCGAATAGCGGGCTCGGCGGTGGTGGTCCCGTTCAAGTGTTCGATATGCGCGGGTCCGTGGTGAGCGGTGACGTGGTGAGGCGGGCCGAGATGGTTGGCTCACAGAAGGCGAGCGAGAATCGCGCCGTCGCCCGCGCGATAGCTGTCTATACGGACTTACAAGCGCGACGGTAATCCAGCAAACCTGAGGCTTAAAAGTGGCGTATTTTGTAAGCAAAGTTCTGACGCATCCGATCACCGTGCGACCGGGCCGGCCCCCAGCACTGCAAACTGAGGAACCTCCAGAGCGGGCTTGCCCAACGTTGCTGCTCTGCCGGCGCATGATCGTCGCGGCATTCCATGATGCGCTGGAGGTCGATTGGCAAGGTTTGCCAACGGAGCGCGGGCGCGAGGCGGTCGAGTGGATTACCGCGCGCGCCGATTGGTGCTACTGGAAAAAACCTACCCCTCCGCCGGAGTTGCGGGAGGAATTTTGGGGAAGCTTTGAATGGGCGTGCCGGTGGCTCGGTATCGATCCTGAGACCACCCGGCGAGATGGGCCGGCGCGCGAGCACGGAAACGTGCAAATGGGGACGTCGTTCAACGACTTCGCACATGTCGCTGGGGTAGGCGCGATCCAGGCGCACTGGGCGGCGCGGCGGGCGCGGTACTTGGAAAACCGGGAGTTTTGGGACGCCAAAGAACAGGCCCGACGTGAGCGCGAAGCAGCGAAGCGAGAACGGTACGCCGCGGCGAAGCGAGAGAAGGAAGCCGAAGCAGACTGGCGAGAACCTATCTTCGCAGCACCCGCAGAAGTAAATTGTGTGCAAAACCAAGACGTGCTTAGTAACTAAAGTAACCGTGACGCTCCGCTAAGTTCCGCTACCTAGCGTCATCCTGCCTCATGGCTGCACACGTTTTCCACGTCATCACATCTGCGGGCTGGTTTTCTGGCGGTTCCTGAGTGTACGAATAGGAAGAACAAAAAGAAAGAATTGACAGCAATTCAGAACACGGCATAAACGATGGGAGAGAGGAGTAACTCGTGATTGAGCGACCTTATTCGCGGAAAAGAGCGGCCCAGAAAATCGGGCGCGCCGAGTCAACGATTGATCGGTGGATACGATTGAACCTGATCTCGGCCATAAAAATCGGCCACTCAGTGATGATCCCAGCCAGCGAGGTCCGAAGGCTGTGCGGCGTTCCCGAGAGTCAGCCGGCGATGGACTTCAAGGCTCGGGCATGTGGCCCGGATAACTAAGTGCAGATCAAGCAACGGGCGTGACCCATTCCAAAAAGGAATGGGCCGGGAGTGGCATCCCGAGCCCAAAAAGGAAATATCAACATGGACACCGTACCAGCAGCACCCGAAACCAATCAAGCTAGAACGCTGTACGGCATAGGCTATGGCAAGTGGCGCGACATAGCACGATTTCTTTTTCCGAATCGGCGCGCCCATCAAGAAATCTACCTCGTACTTTACTCATTCGCGCGGCGCAGCGGAATCGGATTGATCTCTGCCCCTACCAGGCTCGTCCTAAAGCGCTGCGGGTACGACGAGGCCACCTATCGGCGCGTGTTGGGCGATCTCATCTTGTGCGGGCTCGTTTACCCTCACAACATGTCCTGGTGGATGCGTCCTGCTCGTGAACGTGGGTGTGGTGATCACCAACTCGTAATCATGGATCCTAACCACGTTGAGGTCACAGAGTGCGCATTTCTTGCGTTTCAATGGCTACTTGGCGCGGCGGCATGGTGTCGATTACTGAGTCGCGTCATGGGCGAGTCGACTGCCATCGTTAAGCCGACTGCACCGCGCGGTCGCATGGGCGAAGAAGAGATCATTCAAGTTGTCATCCGTCTGGTACTGAGAAGATGTAAAAGCATGGCACCGTGCGATGATAAGCATGGCACCGTGCGATGCTCGACCATCGCACCGAAACCTGTAACTGACAGTGGCATATGTAACTTACAGAAGTCGGCTTTTTCCCTTCCTTTAAGTACTCCTAAGAACAAAAGAGTACATCAACAGGTTGATGTACCGCTCAACGGGACAGCTTCACAAGATCACGTTCCAGGCGGTCCGCCAACGTTAGAGCATATTCGCGAATATGCGAAGTCACGCGAGAGCAAAGCCGATGTTGAACACTTTCACGCGATAGGCGAGAGCTTTGGCTGGCGCCATGGCCGCAAGTGGATGGACTGGCGGCAGTCGTTTCGAGCATTTGAGAAGCAAACCTTGGGCAAAGCCCCGGCTATGCCCAACCGAAACGGTGACTCGCCGCAGTGAAAGTGTGGTGCGCGCTGTTATCGAACGTGAGCGAATGACTGCGATAAAAGACATTCCGGGCCGGGCACGGGTCCCTTCCTGACCGACGCGGTGCCGGTCATGCGCAGCGGCGCGCCCCAGCCAGCGACAGGTTTTAAAAGCAGGTTAACGGTTAACGGAGGAATAAGTGGGAACAGTCTCGGGAATCGGAGTTCGTGAGATCGGCCGCCGGTGGGGAACGTCGGGCGCGTATGTCTCGCAGTTTTTGAAGAAATCCGGGCTCAAGCCGATGCCAGGCGGCGGCTATGACTTTGCCGAAGTCACACGGTTGCGCCAGCGCTTCACGGTTGTGGGGCGCGGTCGGAAGAAGTGGGACCGACACCACCCTAGCGAACAGATTCACACGTGCGCACAGTGCGGCGCACTCTACACGCCCGCTGGCGAGGTCCGCGATGGTTTCGCTGCGCGAGATATATCGCGGTTTTGCGTGGACGCGTGCGAGCGCGACGCCGTGGCCGGACTAACACCGGAGCAAACCATCAAGCACCTAAAAGCGAGTCATCTCGACAACGGAGGATCACGGTCAGACTTTCGCAATCCCGACAAATGGCTCAATTATCACACGCATTACCAGAAGGCTTGACGCACTTTGGCGTTTAGCCCGATGGTGAAAGTGCAGACGGAATCTCCGCACTGCAACTTACAACCGAAAGGGTCATCCTTTTATGCGCAACAGCGATCTACAACGTCAAGCCGACGTTCTAAGTGGCAAAGTCGAGCAGGAGTTACAGCTTGAGAAATACGCGATCCTAGCAGACTCGCAACGTCGGCAGGATGATCGGCGATTGAAGCGCCAGGCCGCGGCGTTTGTGGAGACGGAGCGCGCGGCCAAGAGCGCAATGTTGCCTGCGGTTCTCGCGCTGACTGACCACGAAAAAAGGAATTTCAGCACTTCGCGGTTGATTGCCGCCATTTCCAAAGAGAAGGCCGACCCCTGCCTTGAGGTTGAATTGTCCGAGGCGATCTCTGCGAACATCGGCGTTCCGCCCCACGGCGGTCACTGGCTCCCGCTGCGCATCAGCGCCAGTGGGCTCGATACGAAAACCAATGCGGGCGGCGGGTTTCTAAAACAAACCCAAGTCGAGACAAACATCCTCGACGCCTTGCGCGCGCATTGCCGCGTGATCGAACTGGGCGCGCAATTTTTGACCGGCCTGAAATTCAGCCGCACTTTCCCCGCCGAGAGCAATATCACTGGTGGCTTCTGGTGCAGCGAAAATCCGGGCGCGGACGTTACCTCGTCCGACCCGAGTTTTGGAGCGCGGACCCTTGGCCCGCACGCCCTGCAGTGTACGACTTCTATCTCGCGGCAACTGCTCGGCCAAAGCAGCCCGGACCTCGACGCGTGGATTCACACTCGCCTCGCGAAAGCTCACGCGCTCTCTCTCGATAATGCTGCTATCAACGGGACCGGCAACAGTGGGCAACCACTGGGATTACTGGCAACCCCCGGAATCGGATCAGTCGCCATCGGCGCATCCGGCGGCGCGCCAACATCCGACACGATTAACGCGTTGGAATCTGCGGTCGCCGCGGCAAACGGCGACGACCCCTCATGTGGATTTTTAACGAACTCGACAATGAGGTCGAAGCTGAGAAAGGTCCCCGCGATCGACACAGGGACGACGCCGCTATGGATCGGCGGGAAACTTTTGGACAGCCCCGCGGCCGTATCCAACCAGGTTCCCGCGAATTTAACGAAGGGCGCAAACAGCGATTGTTCCGCGATCATTTTTGGCGCGTGGGACCAGTGGCTCATCGGGGAGTTTGACGGCGCGCTGGAGGTCATCGTGGACCCCTACAGTCAGAAAAAAGGCGGCATGGTCGAGCTCACCTCGTTCGGCATGTACGACTGCGTCGCCCTACAGGCGGCCGCCTTTGCTGCCTGTCTCGACGCGCGCAACGTGTAATTCAAAAAGGGGCGTTATGGAAAACGACTACGACACGGAAAAAGCGAAACGGGATCACGAGGCTGCGCAGCGCGCAGCATGGCAGGAACATCGCGCGAGCGTGACGGACGACACTCGCGAGCGGGCCGCAGAAATCGCGGGCGCTATTTTTCCGCCAAAGATTTAAGAAGTTGTCGGCGACGTGGCCGGGTAGCGAATGAGTGCAGCGGGAGATCCGCTGACAGGGCGCTACTCTTCGTCCGATTGAAACAAAGCTACCCGGCCCGGTGCGGACAAGGTTTCCCGCGGGTTACCCCACATTCCCCGCGAGGATGGGCGGTTTGCTAAACGGCGGACCGCCCAGAGGCGCAACGAAATTCCAACTACCAAGGCGCGGCGACTTCCCATCGGCGCGCTGCCAAGAGGCACAAGCGAGGCGTGCCTTGGAAGCAAACTCGAATTCCACAGCGCCGCGGAGTATGCTTTCCCGCGAGGCAGCTTTACCGCCGACAAGCCACGGAGATTCCGAAGCCATGGCAAAGCGGCGATTTCAGGACCCGATTCCGAAGAGAAACGGGAATTTCTGGTACTTGCTGTACTGGCAGGACTCTTTCAGCGAAGGCGTCCGAACCAGAAAACGTCAACGAGTGAAACTAGCTCCGGCCACGATGCCGGAACGGGAAGTAAAAAAGATCGCCGCTGAAATTCTCAGGCCCATGAACCAGGGACTGATTAGCGCGGGATCAGCGGTGACTTTCAGCGAATACGTAGAAAGTGAGTACATGCCGAGCACGTTGCCGCAGCTATCGAGCAGCACGCAAGATTGCTACCGGGGGATGATCGGGAAATACTTGCTCCCGACCTTCGGCACTCTTTGTTTGCGAGAGTTAACGCCTCGAACTTTGCAGCGGTATTTCTCGACCCTTGCGATTCCGTACCCTTCCACCGTGAAGGTTCGGGATACTCTTTCGAGTGTTCTGCGCTCGGCTGTCCCTGATTTTCTGGTCAAAAACCCATTGGACGGATTGCGACTGCCCAAAGACAAGCGCGGCCGGCGTCGCAAGCCGACTATCACGCCCGAACAGTTCAACATGCTGGTGCAACTCGTTGCCGAACCATATGCGAGCATGCTGTACGTCGCCGTGTGGACCGGCTTGCGAGTCAGCGAACTGATCGGCCTTCGTTGGAGATGCATCCACCGTGATTCGATTTCGGTGGAGGAGCGGTACTGTCGCGGCGACTGGTCGCAGCCCAAGTCAGAGGCCAGTGCGGCGACAATCGGAGTTTCACCGCAAGTGATCGCCCGAATCCTTAGACTCAAGACTCTGAGCGTGAAAATCGCCTCTGGGGGACAGGGGGCAATGCGGGAATACAAACTGGTCAAATCGGCCGGGCCGGATGATCTTGTCTTTCAGAGCGTGCAAGCTGGCAAACCGATGAACGATCAGAACGTACTCAAGCGACACATTCAACCGGCGGCGCGTGCGCTCGGGCTGCCATTCGTAAATTGGCGGTGCTTGCGCACGTCTCATGCAACCTGGCTAGTGCAAGCGGGGGCCGACCCGAAATCGGTGCAAGGCCAGATGCGCCACTCGCGCATCTCGACCACGATGGACATTTATGCGCAGATCGTGTCGGCCGCGCAGCGGCAAGCGATCCAGAAGCTTTCAGCGTTTGCGCAACCTCAAACCTGTTCCATTACTGTTCCAATAAACGGCGCGTTTCAGTGCTGAAAAAAGAGCCAAGTCGAATCGAATCAGTTAGATCACTACGGGCGACGCCATCGTTCGCAACGATGAGGTCGTCGGTTCGAGCCCGACTAGCTCCACCAAATCCCCAATAAAAATGAGGGTTTTCGTTAGGTTGCCTGATCCGCGGTGTCTCTCGCGGGAAAAAACTGGACGGCACTTAACCCTTACATTTGGTTGTGCACGATCGCCGTCTCTGTCAGCGTGGTCACTGAGGAATACGAACTCGGCCCCGGAAACAATAGCTGAATCACGCTGTTGAACCGCCAATGATAAGGGAATGTCACTTGCACCGTGGTGCCTAGAATGTACGGCTCGGGCGACTGCGCTGGCGCCGCCGACCATCCCCGATTGACCACAATAATCAGAGTGTCCGAAGTCGTGCTCGAGCACCCTGAGATGGTGTAGGTCCAAGTGAGGGCGGTTTGTTTCGGCGTGGGAAACGGGTTCAGCGAGCAACCGCTAATCACCCCGCTCCCGGCCAGCGAATTGAACACCGCCGCCACCACCGGCTGCAGCGACTGGGGATTCGTCCCCGACGACGCGCCCAGTGAAATATCGGTCAGCGGCTGGGCGCCCGCGACGATCGCGCCTTCCTGCGCGGCCTGCTCAATTTTCTGCTTCTCGTTGAATGCGCCGCTGAAATCGAAAATGCCGACCACGAACACCACCAGCAGCGGCAGCGTAATCGCAAATTCGAGTACCGCCGATCCCTCGGCCCCGCGCAGCCCGGCACTGCCCCTCGCACGCCCTCGACGAAATCCTCGCGTTCGCCACAGAACCATCTCTAATATTCCATCCTGCTTTGCGCTTGCGCCGACAACATCACCTGACTCAGATTGAGCGACGTAAAAGGAAGATAGAACTGAAACGGGTACTGGAAACTCACCAGCGTGCCGCAAGGCACCGGCTGCCCGAGCACAGAATTCAACTCTACCGATGAGCACACCCAAATAAAATCCGTCGCCTGGCTACACGGCCCTGTCGATGGAGGCGGCGGCGCGGGAGGCGGGCAAGGGATCAACCCCGCGCCCGGGCTGGGCGAACTCTGGTTGATCGATGCTGGGTTCACGCTCGAAGCGTTCATCACGGCCTCAACCACGCCCGACACGCCCGAAGCTCCAGAAATTCCCGGGAATGAATTTCCACATGCGGCGCACGTCGGCCTGGCCGCATAGATTGCGCCTTGCTGCGCTGCCTGCTGGATCGTGGAATAGATATTGAACGCCCGTCCGAACCAGATAATGCCCAGCAGAAAAACGAATACCACCGGCATCACCATCGCAGCCTCGGCAATCTCCGCTCCGTCCGAACCTCTAAGCCTATGTGTGAGTCGTTTCAATGTGATTTCAAAACTGAGTAATTGAGTAATTTTAAGATCTCCATCTCACCGCAGCAGCAGGTTTTTCAATTTCCCAATTACTAAATTTCTCAATTCCTAAATTACCAAATTCCCAAGCCTTCCCATCGCCGCCGCCACCGCATACAAAATCACCGCCGCCGCCAGCGCGACGCCAAAAGGAATTTTCGTCGACTGCGGATTGTCGAGCGAAACCTCGGGCCCCGGCATTCGCAAACTGAACATCGCCGCCAGCAATCGCGCAATATTCAAAAGCGTCTGCTTCAGCCGTCCCTTCCATATCACCACGGCCAGCGCCATCACTCCCGCCACCAAAATCGCGCCCACCAGCACCGCCAGCAATGGCCGCGGCCCGAGGCACGCTCCCAGCGCGCCCGCCAGCTTCCAGTCACCCGCGCCCAGGCTGCGCACCAGCACGAAGGGTAGCAGCAGCGCCAACCCCAGCGCCATGCCCAGCATTGCCATCTTCAATCCCGGCCAGCCGCGTGCAATCCCGTTTGCCGCGATGCCCACCACCGCCCCCGAAACCGTCAGCCAGTTCGGAATCCGCCGGAACCGCCAATCCAAAATGCCCGCGCCGAGCGCCACCAGCACAGCCGGAATCCACAATGCCGCCCCGCCCGACACATTTCCGCCAGGCCGTAGACCGTCTCCGGTCCAAAGCCCAGCCAAACTTGCGATTGCCATTGAATAAAGGGCGCTGCCGCGCATGTCTCAATGTACTTTATGGCTTTCGTTCTTCGCACTCAAGCCAGATCTTTCGAAACCGCGCGCAGGCCAACTATCTCGCGGCGCCGCCGTTTACCGGGGCGTCCGATCGCACGCCATCAAAAGCCGGATTCTCTTTCATTCGCTGGGGAAAACCTTGCTCATAGCTTTCCAGGCGAGGGCAAATAAAGTGATGCGCCCGAGTGAAGCCGAAATGTCGCATCTCCTGCATGGCCTCCTCGGCGCTCCAGCCTTCCTCCGCCATGCGATACGCGGCCACCATCATACCCGTGCGGTCATCGCCCAAACGGCAATGGACAAACACCTTTTTGCCGGCGTTGTCATGCAGCAGTTTCAGAAATTGAACAAACACTTCGTCATGCGGAAACGGACAATGCCACGGGATCGCAACATACCGCATGCCAAGCTCGCTGACCGCCTTTGCTTCTCCAGCGGTCTGGCTTCGTCCTCCGCGCGTATCGACGACAATATCCACCCCCATCTTTGCGAGCGCGTGGAAGCCCTCCGCCGTGGGTTGCCCGCCGCGCAAGAGAGTCGGCGTCACTTCGCCGAAATTCCCGATTCCCTTCACGCTCCGCCGTTCGCCAATAACCCGCGCGGCATCGGTGGTCGATCCATCGCCTGGCGTCGGTGCCCGCTCTTGCGCGCCGAAGTTCGTCCCGGTGAGCAAGGTCAACAAAACTAGCATCGCAGCGCGGCGAATTTGAGTCGTCATCATCATGATTGCCTAGATGTCTGCCGCGATCTTATATCGCCTTCCCGTGCGCAACCTGTTTCCATGCCCCTGAGCGGTCAAAATAAAAAGGCCCGGCGCTCCGGGCCTTTCTCAAAATTTCAAGCGTCAAACTACCTTGGCACGGGACTGGCTGAATTCCGTTCCGCCACGACTTTACGCGCATTATCCGCCAGCGCGCGTGCCTGCGGCATCAAATCCAGCGCCTTCATCACGTCAGGATCCGTTTCAGCCCGCACCTTCATCCCTTCTTCCTGCCCGAACGCGTCGATAAAAATCTCGCTCTTCAGGTTCGAGCGCAGCCAGTCGTTGTTCTCGATCAGTTCGCCCTCCGTATAGGCGATCTTTTCGCGGTCGAGGAACTTCCGGAACTCCTGCAAAATCGCATCGTCGATTTCGAAGCTCTGCGTCACCTTGTGCGCGTTCGCATAATCCTTGGCGAAATTGAACAGCGCATAGTGCTGCAGCAAATCGTCCTGAAACTTGTTCGACTTGTACGGAGCCAGCTTCACGTCCGGACTGATCCCGCCACCGCCATACACCGTCCGCCCGCCATCGGTCAGCTTCACTTCTTTGTTCGCCGTATTGTCGTCGTTCTCGCGTTCGTAGTAATAGTCGTACAGCGACACGTTGCTGTAGTCGCGCTGAATCAGGCGCCCGCTCGGCGTGTAATACTTTGCCGTCGTCAGCGCCAGGCCCGTGTTCTCGGCCAGCGGATAGACGGTCTGCACCAGGCCCTTGCCAAACGTCGTTTCGCCGACGATCAACCCGCGGTCATGATCCTGAATCGCGCCCGCCAGAATTTCCGCCGCCGACGCCGTCCCGCGATTCACCAGAACCACCAGCGGATAATCCCGGCCGCCATTTCCATGCTGCGCCACGTACCGCTTCTCCGGCGACGAGCGCCCATGATGCGAGACGATCAGCTGTCCCTTCTTCAAAAACTTATCCGCGACGCCCACGCCCTCGCTCAGCAATCCACCCGGATTCTGCCGCAGGTCCAGCACCAGTCCCTTCAAATCGCCCATCTGATCGAGCGCTTCGGTGACCTCGTGCTCGGTTGTCTCCTGGAATCCCGAAATGTGCATGTACCCAATCCCGGGCTTGATCATGAAATGCAAATCCACGCTATAGCGCGGAATCTCGTCGCGAATCACGCTGAACTCCAGCGGATGATCCGACCCCTCGCGCAGCATCGTGATCCGCACCGTCGTGCCCTTCGGCCCTTTCAGCAGGTCGGCCACATCCGACGTGCTCATGTTGTCCGTGGGTTTGCCGTCGATCGCGGCGATGATGTCGCCCGGACGAATGCCCGCCCGGTACGCCGGCGTTCCCGCGAACGGCGCGATCACGATGACCTTATTGTTACGCGGGCCCACCGTCATGCCTACGCCGTAATATTTCCCGCGCTGCTCTTCGCGCAGTTGCGAATACGATTTCGGATCGAAAAAATTCGAGTGCGGATCGAGCTGGTGCAGCATGCTCGGAATCGCCCCGTCATAGATCGCCTTGTCCGGATTCACCGGATCGGCGTAGTTCTCCTCGACCGCCTCGTAAATCTCAGTGAATTGTTTGAAGCTGTCTCGCACATCCGAGTCGGTGCTCGGCGAGGCCGCCGGGCTGATCCGCTGCGCGAACAGCATGCCGAGCAAGCCAAACAGTGCGAGGACAAAAACTACCAGGAAGAGTGAACGACGAGAACTACCGGCCATGTTTCGAAACCCTCGAGCAGGCACATGGAGGGAACCGCCCGCCCCTTCTGAGCGCAGTATAGCATGCGCTGCGCTTTCTCCTTTAGATGCGACCGCGTGCACGAAGTTACTTAAGAAGTTATGCTGGATCGCACGATTCGAACTCTTCCTCGTCCCGCAAACACTTTTTCGAAGCGTTTTCGAAAAAGGCCGTGAGGCGCAACCTCCTTTCAAAGTGACCGAGGTAATCGGGTTTTTCCGCATTACTGGCGTAATTTACGGACTGTGAATCTCCCCACGCGCCTTCCGCCGTCGCGGTACTCTGAGGCTGGATACCCTTCACTGGCGGGAGCGCCGCGAACCAATGGGAAACCCTTGCGGCAAACTGTTGGGCCGATATGAGATCGTGGCCGAGATCGGCCGCGGTGCGATGGGCGCTGTCTATAAGGGTTGGGATCCCAAAATCGAACGCTCGGTTGCCATTAAAACCATTCTTCTGAATCAGACGGGCGCGCCCGAGCAGCGCGAATTTCGCAAACGCTTTTTCCTGGAGGCGCAGGCCGCCGGCCGGCTCCTCCATCCCGGCATTGTCGCCTTGTTCGATGTCGGCGAGGAGCCCGAGACCTCGAATCCTTACATCGTTATGGAGTACATCGAAGGTCTGACACTCGCCGATCTCTGTGCCAACAATTCAAAAAAGCTACCCTTGGATGACGCGCTGCGCCTCACCATGGAAATAGCCGAAGCGCTCGATTATGCCCATGCCCAGGGCGTCGTCCACCGCGACATCAAGCCCGCAAACATTCTGGTCACCAAAGACGGCCAGGCTAAAATCGCAGACTTCGGAATCGCTCAACTTGACCTGTCTCACATGACGATGCCCGGTCGTGTTCTGGGCACGCCTGCCTATATGTCTCCCGAGCAACTCGAGGGCGAGCAGGTGGATGGGCGGTCGGACCTGTTTTCGCTCGGCGCCATCTTGTATGCGGCCTTGACCGGTTTCAGTCCGTTCCAGGGAAACAGCCCTACCACCGTCTGCTTCAAGGTGGCGAATCGCGCTCCGATGCAGCCCACGGCCCTGGCTCCCGAGTTGCCAGCGGAGCTTGACGCCGTCATCGCTCGCGCCTTGGCCAAGGCTCCCGCGGACCGCTACCAGCGCGGCAGAGAGTTCGCCCGCGATTTGCGCGAACTACGGAAGCGCGCAAATCCCCATAACGGGCCTTTCTGGTTCTCTGCTTCGGAGGGACGTCCGACATGGCTCGACAGCAGCCTCCAGGCCGCTAGCCCCTCGCCCCCGGCGCGCGAAGGGGCAGTCTCGCCGGCAATTTCAGCGCGGCCACTCCGCAACCAATCATCCATTTTCTCTCCGTGGCGATTTCAGGCCGCCGTTCTGATTCCGCTCTTCCTGGCTGCCCTGGTAGTGAGTTTTTTTGCCTGGCGCCAGATTCGGAGTTCGAGGACTTTTGCCCGACGAGCTGCGCCGGCGGTGAATCAGGCAGCGGTCACTCGGGCCGCTTTGCCCGCCACCGTTGAAAAAGACCTGGCTCCCTCTACGGGCCCGGATGTGACCGCCGCGCCTCCAGAGAGTACGGTTCCAGTTCCCGAGCCGGCCGATCCCCCGGCGACCGATCCCCCAGCGATCCCGAGCGCAACGAAGCCGAGTGTGCCGAAGTCGGGTGTGGCGAAGGCTCGTTTAATCAAGCCTGCCGTCGTGCCTCTCGCTGCAACACAACTCGGCGCTATGCTGGCTTCGCGGCGAGTTGCCGCCACGAACGCTCCGAATGGATCGATCCCGGGGGCCGGTTCTCCGGCAATCGCCGACTCAAATGTCGAAATCCACATCGAAAATCATTTCGCCAATGCAACCCTGCTAGTTTGGGTCGATGACAAATTGGTGTACCAGCATCCACTCCACGATGGGCATAAGCACAGGTTGATTCTGCTTGGCGGTGGGACGAAAGAGACGCTGACACTTCCGGTGCCCGCCGGTAAGCATGCCCTCCGAGTCCAAGTGCGCTCCGAAGCGGAACAATACGATCAAACGCGGGCTGTCGATGGCGAGTTCGTCAAGGGCGGTGAGAGGATTCTGTCGATCACTTTCGACAAGCACTCGAAAGAAATGCGCGCCATGCTTGCGGAAGATCAGGGCCCGGTGAACAATCCCTGATTGAAGCCGACCCGCGCTCTGCGCCGAATTCCAGCGCATTCGTCCGGCCATGGATTCTTAGGATCTACCAGCTTCGGCTTCCAACTTCGCTCGATGCTAAAGAAGGGGGCGCATCCTCAAAACAGCCGCGTCACGCCTTCTTCCAGCACCACTACCTTATCTTTCACGCCCGCCGCATTCGCCTCGCGCGCCAGCAGCTTCAGCGGCTCGTCAATCGGCTCATGCGACAGCCGGAACGTCCCGTAGTGCATCGGCACCATCCACTGCGACTTCAAGTCCAAAAACGCCCGCATCGCGTCCGCCGGGCTGGTATGCACATTGCGAAATTGCGGAGGATCGTACGCCCCGATCGGCAGCAGCGCCAGTTCCGGCGCCAAACGCCGCCCAATCTCCCGGAATCCGCTGAAATACGCGGTGTCTCCCGCGTGATACACAGAATGCTCTCCCGCCCGCAGCACATATCCACCGTACCCGCGGTGCGAATCCTTCAAAATGCGCGCTCCCCAGTGCCGCGACGGTACATGCGTCACTTCAAGGCCGCCCTCATGATGCGTGTTCCACCACTCCAACTCAACAATCTTCTTGAACCCGAGGTCCGACACCAGGTCAAACACATGATGGGGAACGATCAGGGTCGGCGCCGTGCCCGTCTGCCGCCGCGTCTGCCGTGCAATCGTGCGCAACGACTGCCGGTGCAGATGATCGAAATGCGCATGCGTCACCAGCACCACATCCATCGGCGGCAGGTCGCGCAGGTTCAGCCCCGGCTGCCGCAACCGCTTCAACACAAAAAGCCAGCGCGCAAAATTCGGATCGATCATCGCATTCAGCCCCCCCATCTGGAGGAAAAAACTCGAATGCCCGATGAACGTCACTCCCAGGTCGCCGTTCGTTACCAGTGTGGGTTTATGAGTGCGCCCCGTGCGCGGAGTGATGGCCGAGTGCCTGACCAGCCGGGTGAAATTGCTGGCGCGCTTGCGCAGTGCAGGATTATTCAATGAAGACTTGATCATAGATTCTAGCTGCGGACTTCGCGCCCATATCCAGGTCTCGGTCTGCAAACCCCAGTCTGCAACCCACCCCGAAGCCGCCTCCGGTACTCGCTTCCTCCTTGTTCACACAACTTCGTTCGCAACAGTCGCGTCCAACCTGGCGCCCTGTGTTTTATTGGATGCCCCGAAGCGCCCAGCGGAAGCACCTTTCCTGCGAACCCAGCGCTGCGCTCTGCTTCAAGGCTGGTGCTGCCCTTGAATGCTTGTCATTCCGAGCCCGAGCGCAGCGAGTGGGCGAGGAATCTGCACTTTTATGTACCTCTCCAGTGTATGCCAGCTTCTCTTTCCCTTGACCATTACTTTCGTGGTCGTATCTAATCGAGCTGAGAAAAAATCTTCAGAAACTGGCAAAAAATGCCGCTGCGAAGGGACACACTCGAATGCGCGTAGCTTTTCTTGGCTTGGGAATCATGGGCCACTCCATGGCCGCAAATTTAGTGAAGGCGGGACACGAAGTCTCCGTCTGGAATCGCACCCCCGGCAAAGACAAAGACGTGGAAGGCGCGCGCACCGCCGCTTCTCCCGCCGACGCGGCGCAAGCCGCAGAGGTCCTCTGGATGTGCGTCTCCGACACGAAAGCCGTCGAGAGCGTCCTCTTCGGGCCGAATGGCGCCGACGCCTCGCTCACCTCCGGCATGATCCTCGCCGATTCCAGCACCATCTCGCCCTCCGCCACGCAGCGCTTTGCCGAGCGCCTCAAGCCGCGCGGCGTCGATTACGTCGACGCCCCCATGACCGGCTCAAAAATTGCCGCCGAAAACGGCAGCTTAATTTTTATGGTGGGCGGCGACCCCGCTCCCGTCGAGCGCCTCCGACCCCTCTTTCAGGCGATGGGCAAACAGGTCTTCCACATGGGCGGCACCGGAAAAGGCCAGGCCACCAAACTCGCCATGAATTTGCAAATCGCCATGATCTACGAAGGTTTCGCCGAGGCCCTCACGCTTGCCACGAAACTCGGCGTCGATATCGAAAAACTTCTCCCGCTCATCCAGGCCTCCATGGTCCGCTCCGGAGTAGTCGACTATAAAGCCCCCTTCATCCTGAAGCGCGACTTCTCCCCAAATTTTCCCCTGCGCCTGATGTGGAAAGATATTCACCTGGCGTTAGACGCAGCCAAAGAAGCCCGAGTCCGTCTCCCCGGCCTCGAAGCGGTAGAAGAGGTCTACGACCTGGCCGCCGAAGAAGGCCACCGCGACCTGGACTACGCCGCGACGCTAACGCTCCTAGAAAAATGGGCCGGCATAGAAGTCAAAGGCGCTTCGTAATTCTAGCCCGGCCAGGCAGAGACGCCTTACCTGAAATCCCGCCGCCCGGTGCTTACGGCGTGAACTCCCATATGACGCCACCGCCGTACTCTCCGCAGCTCTCAGTTACGCCGTAGATGTTGCTAGCAGCGTCGAGCAGCACGGCTCCCTGAGGAGTACAAGCGTTGCTTCCGAAGTCATACAAGTCCGTGTAGGTCCAACTACCGCCATTCGGCGTGAGCTTGAAGAGAAGGCCGTAGCCGTTAGAATCCGTTATGCCGTAGAGATTCCCGGCGGCGTCTATGGTTGGTGCGTACGGACCATAGTCCCACACGATCGCACTAGGAAACGCATAGAGCACGCTGGCGGTCCAATTGCCGCCAGACGGAGACAGCTCCCAGACAGTGCCGCCGCTGTTGTTCGGTCCCCACTGTGTATTCAAGCCATAGAGATTGCCGGCTTGGTCCCGGATCAACGGGCCGGGCCATCCCCCATCAACGCCCGCTTGAAAGCTGTGAAGAACGGTCATGGTCCATCCGGATTGCGAAGGTGTAAGTTCGAAAACGGTTCCGCAGCCACGGTTACCGCAACCCCCACTCAGGCTACCGCCGCCGGCAGCGACGCCATAGATGTTGCCTTCATCGTCGAAGACGATGCCGCGAGGACGGGCTCCATCCTTGCCCCCCAGGAAGCTATACAGGGTGCTATACGTCCAGTTGCTACCTGAGCGTATAAGTTCGTACACTGTACCAAAATTTTCGGAACCGCCGTAGGTCGTTGCGCCATAAATGTTTCCAGCAGCGTCGAACTGCAACGGCTGGAGCGCCGTAGGGTAAGAGCCGTCGTTGGAAGTTTCGGTAAATTGGTACAGCACTCTGTAGAGCCCGGAACTTATCGGCACTTGGGTACTGTTCAAAGGGTTGGCAACGAACACTGTGCCAACATCGTCACCGGAGGGCCCTCCCAGGCTGATCACGCCATAAAGTCCGTCATCGGGACCGACCGTCGGCACACCGGGGTGTTCGGGGAAAGGTTCCGAGGCCTCGTAGAAGTCATGCAGAGGAGTTAACACCGGCCCTACATCCGTCATCTGGAACTTGTAGAGCGCGCCGCAGCCGGGCAGTCCCCCCGCGTCGCAACTAAAATCGCCCCCGTACTGAGTTGTTCCGTAGAAGTTTCCGACCCGGTCCCTGGTGATCCCGGCACCCGGGCGATCTCCATCACTTCCGCCCGTGAAGTTATGCAGGATGTTGAAGGTCTGGGCATGTGCTGCGGGCTTGGCGACGATAGTCAGGACAAGCACGATCATCACGAGCAACGTGATTGCGCCCGTGCGCGCCTGCGGGTACGAAATTCGATCTTTGTTTTGCCTTAGAACTCTCATGGTCATCTCCCCAGCGAAGGGTACAAAGGAGCGCTACGCGCGCAAATCAAGAGCGCCCTGAGCAGGGGGATGCCCAGCAAGGATAGAAAGTGTAGTGCAGCCTTCACTCGGCAGGCAAGGGGAATTGTGTTCCTGATGTAAAGTCGGCCGCGGCGAGCGGCGTCTTGCGGACCTCGTCCCCCGTACACCGACTCTCGCCTCTTACTTCTTCGCCAGCGTTCGCAAATAGTTCACTACGTTCCACACATCGTCGTCTTTCGCCCGCGCTCCCTCTGGCGGCATGTCGCCTTTGCCGTTCTTGATCGAATAGAACCACTGCCCATCGCTCGCGCTCTGCTGCTCCGCGGTCGTCAGGTTGGGCACGTTCTTCATGTCCATATCGTTCTTGCCGTCGCCCGCCTCGCCGTGGCACATGGCGCAGTCGATGTTGTACAACTTTTTTCCCTTGGCAATCGATTCTGCCGTCGGCTTGACGGGATTGGCCTTCTGCGCCGCTTCCGGCGGCGGCGCTTTCTGCTCAGGAGCCTGCCCGGATGGTGGACTCTGCTCGGCTCCCAGCACGCAGGCAAACAGAAACGCGGCAACAATCGTCAGCGCGAACATCAGCGCGAATTTCGACAGCGAGATTCTCTTCAACACGGGACCTCCTCTTTCCTGGTCGGGTCACGCCTATGGATACTACGCGAATTCTACGACTCGCGTGCGCCCGCGGAAAAGGTCACAAATCACCCCCGCGCGTTCGCCGCATCACGATAGATACGGGCGCGCCGCGAGCTGCGAGCTGCGAGCTACGAGCCACGAGCCACGAACCACGAGCAAAACGAAATTGCTGATAGGGCCCAGGTTTGCTCGCGGCTCGCGGCTTGCAACTCGCGGCTAGATGGGCCGCCGGCCCATTCGTTACCCCCGTAACCCCTTGCTTTTCCATGAATTACACAACTATTACAAACTCCTCGCTCCAGCCTTGGTATTGTCACTTGGGCACTTCATAAACGCGATGTGGGAGATAGCGGCATGAGCAAGTCAATCGATCAAACCGTCCAGGCTACCGGCACCACCACCAGCCTGCGCAAAGAGCGCGCCGAGACCGAAGGCATCAACTGGGTCACGGCCACCGCCATGATTATTTTTCACCTCGGCGCCATCGCGGCGCTTTTCTTCTTCAACTGGAAAGCATTCTTCGTCGCCTGTTTCCTCTGGTGGGTCTCCGGCAGTCTCGGCATCGGCATGGCTTACCACCGCCTGCTCACGCATCGCGGATATAAAACTCCCAAGTGGGTCGAATATTTTCTAACCTGGTGCGCCACGCTCGCGCTCGAAGGCGGCCCCATTTTCTGGGTCGCCACGCATCGCATTCATCATCAATTTTCCGACGAAGAAGGCGATCCGCATTCGCCCATCGACGGCAAATGGTGGGCGCACATGGGATGGATCCTCACCGGCCGCTCCATGCACCACGACTCCACCACCCTCGCCCGCTACGTCCCCGACCTCACCAAAGACAAAGTTCACGTTTGGCTCAGCAAATATCATTGGACGAGCAACGTCATCGTCGGCGTCATTCTGTTCGCCATCGGCGGTCTGCCCTGGCTTCTCTGGGGAGTCTTCGCCCGCGTCGTCGTCGGTCTGCACGCCACCTGGGCCGTCAACTCCGTCACCCACGTCTGGGGATCGCGCCGCTTCGCCACCAAAGATATGTCGACCAACAACTGGCTGGTCGCCATCCTCACCTTTGGCGAAGGCTGGCACAATAATCACCACGCGCATCCCGTCTCCGCCAAGCACGGCATGGCTTGGTACGAAGTCGATCTCAACTGGTACGGAATCTGGCTGCTCAAAAAGCTCGGCCTGGCCCGCCACGTCTACAAAGTGACCATGGAGAATCTTCCGCCCAAGCCCGCTCTGGTCCGCGACGTAAATGCCGGTTTGGTAGTCTCGACCGCGGCCGGCAACGATTAGAAACCAGTCGTCAGTTCTCCTTCGTCAGTTTTCGGTAAAGGCTCTCAAACCAGGCCACAGTGGCTTGGTGGAGAGCCTTTTTGCCTCGCTCGCAGACCTTTCCTCAGCCCCCGCAATCCGCCGTTGACAAGCCCGCACCGCCTCAGTATTCTGCCCTCAAGCTGTTTGTCTTCCCCCGCCGGCCAGAAGCTTCGAGCAACCGGAATTTATCAAGATGAGACTGGGCCCTATGAAAATGATCGCGCAGATTGTGTTGCTGGGAACGGCCTCCAGCCTGAGCGCGTCATTGATCAAGACCACCACCACGCTCTCCTCCTCGCCCAACCCTTCCGCCTACGGAGAGGCCGTGACGTTTACCGCCGTCGTCTCCCCCATGCCGCCAGATGGAGAAACCGTTTCCTTCATGCAAGGAAGCAAAGTACTGGGAACCGGCGCCTTGAGTAGCGGCACGGCCACTTTCACGACCTCCTCGCTGAATCCTGCCACCTACACGATCAAGGCGGTGTATCCGGGCGACGGAACCTACGCCTCCAGCACGTCGAATGCGCTCAGCCAGGTCGTTGGCCAGGCCTCCACTACCACCACGCTGGCTTCCTCACTCAATCCTGCCCCTCTCGGCCAGTCGGTCACGTTTACCGCTACCGTGGTACCTGCGTACGCCGGTACGCCCACCGGCAAGGTTGTGTTCTCAAACGGAAGCGCCAAGCTGGGCATGGCGTCGCTTTCCGGCGGTATCGCCAACTTCTCGTCCACCAAGTTGCCATCCGGCGCCGATTCCATCACCGCCGCCTATGACGGCAGCCCTGACTTCACCGCCAGCACTTCACCCCCGCTCATCCAAACCGTCTACGGATGCGCCACCGGAACCTTCATCGACTCCTCGATGATCTGGAACGGCATCACCCGTTATTACGAAGTCTATCTGCCCGCCAATCTCCTCCCGAATCCAGCCATGCTCCTCATGCTCCATGGCACGCGCACCACCGAGGCTACCGGTTCCGATCCAACGCCGATCATTACTCTGAACTGGGGCTGGCAGACTCTCGCCGAGCAGAATTGTTTTATCCTCGTCAAACCCGCTTCCACCTACGATCCCAAATCGCACGCCTGGAACTGGAACGCCTATTGCATGGACGGCTCGCCAACCGTTTGCTCTTCGTTCGGGTGGAACGGAGGCGCATTTCCCTACGCGGAAAATTGCGGCTCTGACGACGGCGAATGCCCCGACGATGTTGGCTTCCTCGGTCAGCTTATCCAGAATCTGACCGCCCAGTACACCGTCAATCCCAACATGGTTTACGTAGCCGGCTTCTCCTCGGGCGCGCAAATGACCGAGCGCGTCGGCGTGGAACTCTCCAATCTGGTGGCGGCAATTGTTCCCGGCTCCGGCCAGCTCGAAGGCCAGCAGTCCGCTCCGCCGCCCCTGTTCACGCCAACTCCTCCGTCCCCGTTCCCGCCCGTTTCCGTCCAGGAGTGGCAAGGCACGCTCGATAACAACCTGTGGCCCTGCGGATACCGCACAACGAAATACAGTGGCGTCACTTTTTATCTGGATACGGTCGACGACACCTTCAACTTCTGGACCGGTTCCTCGGCCGATGCCTGCACCGCCTTCGCGACCGCCCAGCCGCTGTGCCTGAACGGCGTGCCCAACAATGCCAACGACGCTCCCATGCTCGGCGTCTCCGGCCTCACCGGCAACGACGCCACCGCATGCGCCAACAACGTCAACACCGAAGTCCAATTCATCTGGATGCCCGGCATCGGCCACTCCTGGGAGCAGCAATACAACGCCCTCCGCTGGAGTTTCCTTGCCTCCCACCCCATGCAACCGCCGCAGGCAAAATGATCTGAGGAACTGACAACTGAAAACTGAGAACTGACCCGCTACAATCTCCCTGTGCGTATCTCCAGCCGCCGCAAAGCGATCGCCTTTTTCCTGACCTTCGGTGTCTGCCTCGCCGCCGTCGCCTTTGCCGTCGGCAGCGGCTGGATCATCCTCAACTGGCGCGAAGGCATTAAAGTCTTCCTCGGCATCATCTTCTTCGGCGCCATCACCACGGGCCTGGTGCTCAACACAATTTTTCTCGTCCGCGAAATCCGCCGCAACGAGCAGCACGATTCCTTCATCAACGCCGTCACCCACGAGCTCAAAACGCCCATCGCCTCCATCCGTCTTTACCTCGAAACGCTCCAGCGCCGCGACGTCGCCGAGGCCCAGCGCCGCGAGTTCTATCAGCTCATGCTCGTCGATACCGAGCGCCTCATGGCCACGGTCGAGCAGGTCCTCAAAGCCGGCGCGCTCGCGCAGAAAAAAGCCAAGTCGCAGCGCATTCCCATCGACTTCGACGCCGTCGTGCGCGAGTGCGTCGAACTTGCCCGCGTCCGCCACCACCTGGGCGCCGAAAATATCGATTACCAAAACCAGTCGCCGGCAGCGCAGACCGCGCAAGTCCTCGCCGATCCCGAAGATCTCCACACCGCCGTCACCAACCTCCTCGATAACGCCGTCAAGTACTCGCCCGACGGCATCCGCATCGCCGTCGAACTCGACGCGCCCGATGACGCGCATGTCGTCCTTCGCGTCCGCGATCGGGGAGTCGGCATCGCGCAGAATGAACTCAAGCGGATTTTCAAACGCTTTTATCGTGTGCGTCAGCGTGGCCGCGCGCGTGTGAAGGGCACCGGCCTTGGACTGTTCATCGTGCGCGCCATCGCCCGCAACCATGGCGGCCGCGTCTTCGCCGAGAGCGAAGGCGCAGGGAAGGGAACTACCGTCACCCTCGAACTGCCCCGTCCATCGCCCCGCGAGCTGCCGCCCGAACCGCGACTCGAATCCGCGAAGCCGACCGAATCCTCCCACCCGAAGAGGACCGCATGAGCCGCGTTCTCATCGTCGAAGATGAGGCCCACATCGCGCAGGGCCTGCGCTACAACCTCCAGGCCGAAGGCCACCAGGCCGACGTCGCCGGTGATGGCGAAGACGCTCTGGCTCGCCTCCTCGATCCCGCCGAGCATTTCGACGCCGTCGTTCTCGACGTCATGCTCCCCGGCAAAAGCGGCTTCGACGTAGCCGCCCTCCTCCGCGAAAAACAAAACTACGTGCCCATCCTCATGCTCACCGCCCGCGGCCGCGCCGAAGATGTGCTCAAGGGCTTTGCCTCCGGCGCCGACGACTATCTCCCCAAGCCTTTCGAGCTCGCCATCCTCATCGCCCGCCTCGAGGCCCTCCTCCGTCGCAGCACGTGGACCCGTCGCAACGCGCCCTCAACCGCCGCAGAATCGCCCGCCAATCCGAAAGATGCGCCCGCCGTCCCGGCCGTCCATGACCGCCAAGGTGACGCGCCACCGCAACCCGACTCCTTCTCCTTCGCCGGCAAGTCCATCGACTTCGCCGAACTCGAACTACGCAGCCTCGGCAACACCATCCATCTCACCGTCATGGAAGCCGAGTTCCTTCGCTACCTCGTCCGCAGCAACGGACGCATCGTCTCCCGCAAAGCTCTGCTCGAAGATGTTTGGGGCCTCCACGAAGACACCGACACACGCGCTATCGACAATTTCGTAGTCCGCCTCCGCCGCTACATCGAAGAAGACCCCTCCCGCCCCCGCCATCTCCTAACCGTGCGCGGCGTAGGCTACCGCTTCCTCGCCGAACCAGAGTGAGAGAGGCGTTGGTCCTTGGTCGTTAGTCGTTAGAACCAGAATGGCAGAAGCAATTTGAGGGATTTCCAAAAGAGAAGGGGTGGAGTTTGATCAAGCGCGATTAGAGTTGAAGATCAGAGTCGAAGAAAAAGACGACAGCAGTAAAGCCCAGCAACCAACGACCAACGACGATTTCAGTGCTGCCGCGCCGAAGAACTCGCAGCCAGCTCCCGGAACAATCCGAGCAGCGACGCCGTCGCCTGCTGATCCGACAGGCTCGCCAGCGCCACCGTCGCCGTAAAGTGCGGCGACCTCTGGTTAAACCGCACGCTGACGAAATCCTTGTCCCGCCAGCTTGCCAGCGCGTTCACCAGCGGAGTCAGTTCCACCGGCCAATCTTCTTTCGTCGTCAGAATAATCGGCCCGGGATGCGTCACCATCCACTGCCGCATCTCGTTCTTCGCGCCCGTATGCCCCGTCCACCGATGGCGCACAATATCCAGATGGAAGCCCGGCGGAAATCCCATGTCGGCTTCAAAGGTCAGCGTCTCCTGCCGCTCATGCCAGCGGCTCAACGCCCACTGCACCGGCCGCGGTCGCGGCAGCAACTCAATCGTCAGCCGCACCTCGTCAAACCACCGCGACGAAAGATGCAACTTGGCTTTAAGTCGCGAACTGGACTCCTGCCATTGCAGATTGTCCAGCCGCCCTTTTCCCAGGCAAGCGGCCTGCAGCCATTCGAGGATACTGGCAGCGCGGCGGCGATTGTAGCGGACAAACCAGCCATACCAGAATAGAACCGCAACTCCGGCCAAGCTGACGGCGATCAGAATCCAGCGCCCCACCGAGTGCCTCTCTGCCGAAATCGTACGTCCGTCTGATGCGGATGCGCAAGAGGACGCGAGCAAAAAATTTCGAATTCTTCTCCGCCTGCTGCAAACCTTTTCTCCCGGTAAAATGGCGGCGTGCCGTTTTGCATCCGACGCTTCCAAAAGCCCGACTTCGACACCCTCTGGCACATCGACCAGGCCTGCTTTCCCCCCCAACTGGCCTACTCGCGTCCCGAACTCGCGTTCTATATGCGCCGCCCCGGCGCCTTCACCCTCGTCGCCGAGGCAAATGCCGCGCCAGCAACCAGCGCGCAGGCTAACAGTGGGCAAGCCAACGCCGCAAACGAGCCGGATTCGCAAAATGCCGCGCCGACCGCACTCCCGCCCATCCTCGGCTTCATCGTGGCCGAGGCCCGCCGCACCACCGGCCACATCATCACCATCGACGTCATCCACGCCGCTCGCCGGCTCGGCGTCGGCTCCGCCCTGCTCCAGGCCGCGGAAGACCAGTTGCTCAACGCGGGCGCCATCTCCGTCGCCCTCGAAGCCGCCATCAACAACGAACCCGCCATCCGCTTCTACAAGCAAAAAGGTTACTTTGTGGAAAAGACCATTCGCGGTTACTATTCCGGTCAGTTGGATGCCCTGCGCATGGTCAAAGAGTTACAGGGCAGTGGAAGGATTTGAACGAATCGATTTAAGGCACGACGATCTAAGCCGCGATCCGCGCGCGGGATCAGCGACCAGCGAACGACGAACGACGAACAGCGAACAACGAACAACGAAAAGCGTACCAAGGACTCCAATGAAAATCGCCATCCAGGGCGAATTAGGCTCCTTCAGTCATGAAGCCGCGCAGGCCATGGTCCCCTCCGCCAAGGTCGTCCCCTGCGCCCGCTCGCTTGAGGTCTTTGACCGCGTCCAGCGCGCCTCCGTCGACGCCGCCGTCATTCCCATCGAAAATTCTCTCGCCGGCTCCGTCGCCGAGCATTTCGATCTCCTGCTCAGCCGCGACGTCCACATCGTCCGCGAGTTCCGCCTGCGCATCGTCCACAACCTCATCGCCCTGCCCGCCACAAAACTGTCCACCGTCCGCCGCGTCTTCTCGCATCCCGTCGCCCTCGAGCAGTGCCGTGATCTCTTCGCCAAAAACCCCCGCCTGCGCGCCGAGCCTTTTTACGACACGGCTGGCAGCGTCAAACATATCGTCGCGGAAAAGCTCGGTGACGCCGCCGCGATCGCCAGTCGCCGCGCCGCCGCAGTCTATGGCGGCAAAATTCTCAAAGCCGGTATCGAAGACGATAAGAAAAACTTCACCCGCTTTTTCCTGATTCGCCGCGGCCAGCCCCGCGTCCAGCGCGGCGCCGACAAAACCTCCCTCGCCTTCAGCACTAAAAATATTCCCGGCGCGCTCTTCAAATCGCTCAGCGTCTTCGCCCTTTGCGACATCAGCCTCAGCAAAATCGAGTCGCGCCCCCTCCGCGGCCGCCCCTGGGAATACGTCTTCTTCGTCGATCTCCTCCGCGGCGACGACGCCGACGTCCGCAACGCCCTCCATCACCTGGCCGAAGTCACCGACCTCGTAAAGGTCCTCGGCATCTACCGCGAGGCGTAGCCCCAACTGCGAATCGCCGCAAAAGACAAAAGTCGGCGTAAGCCTCGCTTTTCAATCGCCAAACAATCTCTTGGGTCAAAACTTGTTCGTCACCGCCAGCCACTCCCTTTCGTCACAACTCGATGTGAGGTGCTGCACAGCGCTCCCCGTCCGCCCGACGTAGCTTGGTACTGAGGACTTCTTGCGAATACTTCACTGGAGATTTCGTAGTACCGACTCTGTTCAAGAAGCCTTGTTTATGAAAGCGAGGACCGAAATGCGTTTGATTAAAGCTACGGTCGTAATTGCCATCGTTTTGCTCGCCGGTCTGGCCGTCGCCGGTGAGAACTCTCTGGGTGTCTCCAACCTCTATCGTGTAAATTTCTCTCAAAACGTCAGAGTGGCTGATACCCTGCTCCCTTCCGGCGACTATGAGATCCGCCACGTCATGGAAGGTGCCAACCACATCATGGTTTTCCGCCAGGTCGGCGTGAAAAAAGCCGTCGAAATCCGCGCCAAGTGCACGCTCGTCCCTCTCCCCGAAAAAGCCACGGAAACACAAAAGGTCTACGAGCTCAATGCCGCCAACGAGCGCGTTTTGCACGAGCTGATTTTTAAGGGAGATACGTCCAAGCACGTCTTCTGATTTTTGCGGCCGCTGATTTCGGCTGCCGCCAAGATTGTCGAGCCGGCCTCCGGCGCCGCAGAGACCTTTCTGTGGCGGCGGGGGCGGCTTAGTTTTTCCAGGTTTGCGGGTGATTAGCCGGGTTACCGGAGGTGGGGTCGTGCCCTTCTTTGTCTTGCAAAACCACCAGAAACGTCTAAAATTCAACAGCCTGGAATTCACCCTGCATCTTTTGCTCGTCTGAATTCATCCAAAGGTTGAGTGAAAGTGACTCAATAGAAAATCATGAGCGAAATCAGCAATTCTATTCCGTACGAGGTGAGCGGTCGCTCCCTCCCCATTCTCCCTGTCCGCGATACCGTCCTGTTTCCGCACGCCGTGCTTCCCTTGACGGTCGGCCGTGAAAGTTCTGTCCAGTTGATCAATTCTCTCGGCGACGACAAAACCATCGTCGTCGTAGCGCAGCGCGAGGCCCGCGTCGATACGCCTCAGCCCACCGATCTCTATTCCATCGGAACCCTTGCCGTCGTCCACAAAGTCGTCAAGATGCCCAACCAGAGCCTCTTTGTTTTTGCCGAGGGCCTGGAACGCGTTCGCCTCACCGACTTTGCCCAACTCTCGCCCTTCATGCGCGCCCAAGTGGTCTCGGTTCCCGAAACTATTCCTCCCAAGGATTCCGAAATCGAAGCGCTCCAGCGCAATGTCCTCACTTTGTTCCAGCAGATCGTCGCCGGCTCGCCCACATTGTCGGATGAGCTTTCGACCGTCGCCATGAATATCGAAGAGCCCGGCCGCCTGGTCGATTTCATCGCCTCCTCGCTTCCGTCACTTTCCACCGCCGACAAGCAGGACACGCTCGAAACCACCGACGTGCGCGTGCGCCTCGAAAAAATCAATCAGCATCTCGCCAAAGAGCTCGAAGTGCAGCAACTGCGCAACAAGATCCAGTCTGAAGTTCAGGACCGCGTCCAGCAGACGCAGCGCGAGTATTACCTGCGCGAGCAGATGAAGGCCATCCAGAAAGAACTGGGCGAGCAGGACGAAGGCCAGCGCGACACCGAAGATCTCAAGCAGAAAATCGAATCCGCCGGCATGCCCGACGACGTAAAAAAAGAAGCGCTCAAAGAACTCGGCCGCCTTACCCGCATGTCTCCCATGGCCGCCGATTATTCCGTCACCCGCAACTACATCGAGTGGCTCGCCATCCTCCCCTGGCAAAAAACTTCGGGGCAGGAAATCGAGATCCCCAAGGCCAAGGAAATTCTCGATACCGATCACTACGACCTGCAAAAAGTAAAAGATCGCATCCTCGATTATCTTTCCGTCCGGCGCCTTAAACCGAACATGAAGGGCCCGATCCTCTGTTTTGTCGGCCCTCCCGGTGTCGGCAAAACTTCGCTCGGCAAATCCATCGCGCGCGCTCTCGGACGCAAATTCGTTCGCCTCTCGCTCGGCGGCGTGCATGACGAGGCCGAAATTCGCGGCCATCGCCGCACCTACATCGGCGCCCTCCCCGGTCAAATCATCCAGGGCATTCGCCGCGCCGAAACCAAAGACCCGGTGTTCATGCTCGACGAGATCGACAAAGTCGGGCGCGATTTCCGCGGCGATCCGGCCTCCGCCCTGCTCGAGGCTCTCGATCCCGAACAGAATTCCAGCTTCCGCGATAACTATCTCGACGTCACTTTCGATCTTTCCAAGGTGCTCTTCATCACCACTGCCAACATGCTCGATCCCATCGCCGAGCCGCTCCGCGACCGCATGGAGATCATCGAGCTCCAGGGCTACACCGAGGAAGAGAAAATTCACATCGCTTTCCAATATCTGATTCCGCGCCAGATCGAGGAAAACGGAATCACCCCGGAGCAGATCGACTTTCCCGAGGAATCCGTCAGCTTCATCATCCGCCACTACACCCGCGAAGCCGGCGTCCGCAACCTCGAGCGCACCATCGGCACCATCTGCCGCAAGCAGGCTCGCCGCCTCGCCGAAGGCAAGACCGACAAGCTCGTGGTCTCGACCGCCATCATTCAGCAGTTCCTCGGCGGTATCAAAATTCGCAGCGAAGGTGAAATTGCCGAGCGCACCAAGCGCTCCGGCGTCGTGGTCGGCCTCGCCTGGACTCCGTCCGGCGGCGACGTGCTCTTCGTCGAAGCCAATCAGATGAAAGGCAAAGGCGGACTAACCATCACCGGCCAGATTCAGGATGTCATGCGCGAATCCATGCAGGCCGCCCTGAGCTGGGTCCGCTCCAATGCCCAATCTCTCGGCGTCGACGAGGAATTTTTCGCCAATCACGACATTCACATTCACGTCCCCGCCGGCGCCATCCCCAAGGATGGCCCCTCGGCTGGCGTCACGATCGTCACCGCGCTCGTCTCGCTGCTCACCGGCAAACAGGTTCGTCCGCTCACCGCCATGACCGGCGAAATTACTCTCAGCGGCAACGTCCTGCCCGTCGGCGGCATTAAAGAAAAAGTTCTTGCAGCCAAACGCGCCGGCGTTCACGACGTGATTCTCCCCGCCGACAACAAGACCAACGTCGAGGAAGACCTCACGCCCGAGCAGTTGCAGGACTTGACCCCGCACTATGTCAAGACCGTCGAGGAGGTTCTTGAACTTGCTTTACCCTCGACTCCCCGCGAAGAACGCCAGGATGCCGAAGAGCGCGAAAAAGTGTTGAGCACCTAACCTCCGCTTAAACGCCAGTTTGAGCGGAGCATCCATCCCTCCCCCAACCGAATGGCCTCCGCAAGGAGGCTATTCGCTTCTCCTCCGCAACTTCCCCCGCGCCCCCGTGTTTCCACCCTCATTACGTCATCTCCTGGAGGTGACGAACCGGGAAGGGCGTTGCCGCCGTTGCTCTTGCCGTTGCTCTTGTTTCCGTAGTGGCTCTGGCGCGTGACCAACCGGACGACGCACCGCTTCGACGTCCGTAACTTGCTGCATCCGCCAAATCCGGGTTCTGATGACCTGGGGAGAGGACGAAATGCAACCAATCAGAACCCGCCTGGCGGTCATCCCAACCTTGACGCTGCTCTCGAATCTCGCTCTAATCCCGATCCTGACGTTCGCCTCCACCCTCGGCCTGATGTTCTGCACTCCAACCCTGGCCGAGCCGCCCGCACTCCCCGCCGAAGAAGGCCGTCGCGACGAAAAAGAACTTCGCGCCGAACGGGAACTCTTCACCGCCATCAACCGCGCCCGCCGCGAGCAAGGCCTCCAAACCCTCCGCTGGAACGAGTCCCTCGCCGCCGCCGCCCGCTACCACGCCGTGCAAATGGCCGAGCACCGCGCCGCCCAGCACGCATTCGATGGCGAGCCCACCCTCTCCTCCCGCGTCCGGCAAACCGGCGCCCGCTTCACCTGGCTCGCCGAAAACGTCACCCAGGGCCCCGCCCCCGAATTCATCCACGCCCAGTTCATGCAGTCCCACAATCACCGCGCCAACATCCTCGACCCCGACATGAACTCCATCGGCATCGGCATCGTCGAATCCCAAGGCCAGCTCTTCACCGTAGAAGACTTCGCCCAACTCCGCTGACTCTCTCGGGGTTGTGGGAGCGATCGAGCTGCCCTCAGAAAAACCACGTCAGGTTCACATATGCGCTCCGCTTGATGAGGTCACTTTGCACCAGCACACTGGGACCACTTAATTCCTGATGTCGTTCGCGTAAGAGGTTCTGCCCGACGAGGCTTACTGAGAACCGCTCTCCCACCTGCCAGATCAAGTTGCTGTCCACGCGCGTGTACGACGGAATGGCCAGGTAGGGCAGGCGTGCCACAAAATATGCCGATGTGTTCCATTGCCACTGTCTGCGCAGGTAGAGTTGCGAGCGCAGTTGTGCCTGATGATTGGGAATCGTTCCCTCAGTCGTGAAGCCGGTCAATTCATCCTGGCCCCCGGGGTCGCGATGAATGTGCATGGTCAAAAATGAATATCCAGGATTGAGCGTCCATCGGCTGGCGACTTTCCAGTCCGCAAACATCTCAACCCCATGCGTTTCTCCATGAGAGAGATTGTCAAACGTGTTGAGCAATACCAGGTGAGGCGGATCGGCTTCAAACACGGGAGTTCCCGGTTCAACCGAAAACAAATGTGCGTAGTGATTGAAAAAAACTGTCGCATCAAGGGCAAATCGGTTGGAGAGTTTGGCCCGGTAGCCGGCTTCGACCGAGGTCTCATGTTCCGATTTTTGATTCGGATTCCCGGCATAGCCAATCACCAAGGGAAGATTGCCCGGACCGGGTACAACCGTCAGGTGGGCTTCTACGCCCGTATCTTCGCGCGAGGGGGTGCGCTGGGCGCGCGAGACCGCAGCCCAAAACGTGTTCCGGTCGTTTGGAATCCACGCCACGCGGGCGCTCGGTTCCAGTTCGAAACCCGTGTAGGCATTGTGTTCCAGCTTCGTTCCTAGGCTCACAAACAGACGCTCCGGGCGTACCGTAATTTCGTCCTGGATAAACGAACTGAGCAGATGAGTCGTGCGCCCGGCGGGCGTGAAGGCGATCCTTGGGGTTGGATTGGTGGTGTCGGAATTCAGCCTGTATCCCGCGCCCCAGACCAGGTCCTGCCGCGCTCCCCATCCGACGTGGTGCTGAAAATCGACGTCAAACGAGTTCAGTCCAAATCCATAGGTGCTGTCAGTTCGTGTTGACCGATCGAAATATATCTGAAGTGACGTGTCCGAATGTGGGGACGCGACATGGTTCCACCGCGACAACAGATTCCATCCGGAATACCGGTCGCGCAGATCGAAGAGACCGTTGACGGGAGGAGAAATGGAGACGATAGAGCTCACGATTTCTCCGGCGTTGCCACTATGGCCCTCGCCCTGGAGGGTGACCGTATCTCGATCCGAAGCGCTGCCATCAATGCGGAACCCGCCATGAACCATGTTCCAGTCGTCCCGGCCATCGCTTCCATCCGGGGCGAGCAGACTGGCCCGGTTGAAGCCTTTTCCGAAGACCCGATACGTTGCCCGGCTGCCCAGCTTTCCTCCGTAACGCATGTTGCCCGACCCATGTTCGTAGCTCCCATCGTCCGTCGTCAGCACTCCACCCTGCGTGTCGCCCGCCTTCTTGGTGATGATGTTGATGACGCCGTTTACGGCGTTTGCGCCCCAAACCGTCGCTCCGGGACCGCGGATGACCTCGATTCGTTCGATGTCGGCCAGAACAAGGTCTTGTTCGTCCCAGTAAACCCCCGAAAACATCGGGGAGTAGACCGTGCGTCCGTCGACCAGAACCAGGAGCTTGTTGGAATACTGCCCGTTGAACCCTCGCACCGTGATCGCACATTCACTGCCATTAATTTGCGCGACCTCGACTCCCGGAACCATGCGCAGCAAGTCAGGAATGCTGTTCGCGCCCGAACGCCGGATGTCCTCCGCCGTTATGACGAATACCGCAGCCGCCGTCCTCGACATCTTCTGCTCTTTTTTCGAGACCGACGTAACCTCGATGTTCATCAGATCCTCGAGCTTCAATTGCACGAGATCCTGCGGTGCCGTCTGCCCGTACAGCGTCCCACATATCGCGGCCAGAAAGATCGGCTTCAATAGCGCGTTTCTTATGCAGAATGATTCCATGGTTCCGTTCCCACCTGCGCCAGTGTCCACAAGGAATGCTCCAATTCATTTGCCTTGGCTTCTCCGCAATTCCTCGCAGGTCGTTGCATTCGGAAATCTCCCCCTAATGTCTATCGACGGGAGTGGTCCTGTTCTTGAAGTCAAATCCACATCGGCAGATGCGCATGGTTGAAGCTGAGGTTTGAAGAATGATGGTGCAGTGACCGAAGGACGTGTGAAGCGACGAACCAAGCACACGATGGGTTTTAGTGCCGAGAAAACCTCAATTCGGCCAAGCGTAACCTCACGAATTGACGCGCCCCAAAGGGCCCCGCGCCCGAATTCATGCACGTCGGGTGACGGGGTCATGCCCCGTGAAAGACGTGATCCTGAACAATGCGGGATTCGCGAAGCGCGCCCGGCGCAGCACATTTCCGTCCCGCATGCTGACGCGTCCGCACTTTTCCCTTGACTCAACCGTGAACCGTTGTAACCATAAAATCGTCACCCGAAAATGGTCTGCAAAGCCCAAACAAGGGGGCGGCCCCCGCAATCGTCAATAGCCAATAGCCGAAAGCCAGAGGCGGGCGGCCTTAACTGAGAGCTGACAACTGAGAGCTGAGAGCTAAAATGAAATTCGGCGTCATCATCTTTCCCGGTTCCAACTGCGATCACGATGCCCTCTGGACCGTCGAGCACGTGGCCCAGCAACCCGCCACGTTCCTCTGGCATGACTCCCAGGACCTCCAGAACTGCGACGCCATCATCGTCCCGGGAGGCTTCGCCTACGGCGACTACCTCCGCACCGGCGCCATCGCCCGCTTCTCGCCCGTCATGCAGTCGGTGCGCAAGTTTGCCGACGCGGGCGGGCTCGTCCTCGGCATCTGCAACGGCTTTCAAATTTTGTGCGAAGCTGGCCTGCTCCCCGGCGCACTCATGCGCAACGTCGGCCTCAAGTATGTTTGCAAGCCGGTGCACGTCCGTGTCGAAAATAATCAGACGCCATTTACCAACGCCTGCAAAAAAGGAGAGGTCCTCACCATCCCCATCGGCCACATGGAAGGAAATTATTTTTGCGATGACGCGACCCTCGCCGAACTCAAGCGCGACAACCGCATCGTCTTCCGCTACACGAGTTCCGAAGGCGAGGTGACGGCGGAGGCGAACCCGAACGGTTCCATCGAAAACATAGCCGGCATCTGTAGCCCCGGCCGCAATGTATTAGGAATGATGCCCCATCCCGAGCGCTCCGCCGAACCAGAACTAGGCTGCACTGACGGCTACAAAATTTTCCAGTCGCTAGTGAGCGCAATGGCTACGAAATAAGCAGCCGTTAAAGCGACGAATAAATTGGCGGAATAAATCAAAGGGAATGTCATCCAGAGAGCGTGCAGCTTTTTTAGGTGTCATCCTGAGCGCAGCGAAGGATCTCTTCCTCCAGAAATGGCGAAGCACAATAGATCTCCTGTGTCTCCGCGCCTCCGTGGTGAAAGACGGTTTTGCTTCCACCTCAATAGTTCACAATCGCCGCAAACGCTTTCGGATCGAGCGAAGCGCCTCCCACCAGCGCTCCATCGATTCCTTCCGCAGTCATCAGCGCGTGCGCATTGTCGGGCTTCACCGAGCCTCCATAAAGAATGCGCAGATTGTTCGCAAACTCCTCGCCGAACGATTGCGTTACCTCTCCGCGAATGATCGCGTGCGCATCGGACGCAATTTCCGGCGTCGCTGTTTTGCCCGTTCCAATCGCCCAAACCGGCTCATACGCCACAACCAACGAAGCAGCCTTCTTCGCCGACACTTTATGGAACGCCCGCAAACATTGCCGCCGCAGCACATCGTCGGTCAGGTTCGCCTCGCGTTCCTCCAGCACTTCGCCCACGCAAACGATCGGAACAAATCCCGCTTCGAGCGCCGCCTTCAGCTTCAGGTTCACCGTGTCGTCGGTCTCGTTGAAATACTGTCGCCTCTCCGAGTGCCCAATAATCACGTGTGCCACTCCGATCGCCGTCAGCATCGCGGCACTTACCTCGCCCGTGAACGCGCCCTCCTTTTCCCAGTGCATGTTCTGCGCACCGACCGCAACATTCGATCCGCGCGCCGCTTCGACCGAAGTCGCCAGATCGATGAATGGTGTGCAAACCACGATCTCGTCGCGCTCGTGCCCCTCGACCAGCGGCAAGAAATCGCGGAAGAACTCCCGCGACTGCTCCGGCGTTTTATACATCTTCCAATTCGCGGCGATCAGCTTCTTTCTCATGGGGAACCTTTCTCAAGACTGCTTCTCGAAGATAACGGAACCTGCGGCCAGCTTGCGGGAAAGTGTTTCCGCCGCCCGAACATACGTCTCACAGTCCGCGGCGCTGAAGAGCACGAAGCGCACAAGCCGCAAATGCGCAGCCGCACTCAAATGTTCGACGACGCTGCGCACCGCAACATCGGCGGCCTCGTCAATCGGATAACCAAACGCGCCCGTAGAGATCGAAGGGAAAGCGAGCGAGTGAATGCCATGATCGTCCGCAATGCGTATCGATTCGCGATAGCAACTGGCCAGCGTTTCCGCCTCGTTCTGCCGGCCGCCGGAATAAATCGGCCCAACCGTATGAACGACGTACTTCGCCGCCAATCGCCCTCCCGTAGTCAGAACGGCTTTGCCCGCGGGCAACCGCCCAATCTCAGCGACAATCCGCCTGCACTCTTCCAGAATCGCAGGCCCGCCCGCGCGATGAATCGCTCCATCCACGCCACCTCCACCCAGCAGCGAAGAGTTGGCAGCGTTCACGATGGCCTCGGTCGACTCTTTGGTAATATCGGCGGGACCAGCAAACTCAGCTATCTTGCCGTCTGAAAAAACAAGTCGCGCCGCGTAGTCTGCCATAGCTGATCACTTACGATTTCGCAAATCCGGGGCCGCGCCATTCACGCGAGAGTCAGCCCGCAACGGCGAGCGCGCTGAGAACCTGAATCTGAGAGCTGAGAGCGCGTTACTTCTTGTCCGTCAGCGCTTCGACCCCTGGCAGTTTCACGCCCTCCAGAAATTCCAGCGACGCTCCGCCGCCTGTGGAAATGTGCGTAATCTTGTCCGCGACTCCCGCAGCTTTCACTGCCGCCACCGAATCGCCTCCGCCCACAATTGTGGTCGCGCCCGCATTTTCCGCCACCGCATTCGCAATCTGCTTGGTTCCCTTGGCGAAGGGTGGCATCTCAAACACGCCCATCGGCCCATTCCACACAATCGTTCGCGCCCGCCCAATCTCTTCGGAAAACGCCTCAATCGTCGCCGGGCCAATGTCGAGGGCCATCATGTTGTCGGGGATTGCCTGGTTCGCGCCGATGATTTTGGTCAGCGCATTCGCATCGACGCGTTCGGCGATGACGTGATCGGTCGGCAGCAGGAACTTCACCTTGCGCGCCTTGGCCTGCTGCAAAATATCTTTCGCCAGTGGCAGCTTCTCTTCCTCCACCAGCGACTTGCCCACCGCGTGCCCCTGCGCCTTCAAAAACGTGTACGCCATTCCTCCGCCAATCAGCAGCACATCGACCTTCCCAAGCAGGTTTTGAATGACGCCAATCTTATCGCTCACCTTCGCGCCGCCGAGAATCGCCACAAACGGCCGTTCTGGATTCTCCAGCGCCCGCCCCAGGTATTGCAACTCTTTCTCCATCAGCAGCCCGGCCGCCGACTTCTGCACGAACTTTGTAATGCCCACCGTCGAAGCGTGCGCCCGATGGGCCGTGCCGAACGCGTCATTCACGTAAAAGTCGGCGAGCTTGGCCAGTTGCTTCGAAAAATTCTCGTCGTTCGCCTCTTCCTCGGCATGGAAGCGCAAATTCTCCAGCAGCAGCGCCTGCCCTTTTTCCAGCTTCAGCGCCACTTCTTCGGCTTCGGGCCCCACGCAGTCCGGACAAAAGCCGACATTTTCTCCGCGCGACAGTTCGCGGTCGAGCAGCATGCGCAGCCGCTCCGCCACCGGCTTCAGGCTCATCTTCGGATTCGGTTTGCCCTTCGGACGCCCCAGGTGCGAGGCCAGAATCAGCCGCGCCCCGTGCCGCAGCGCGTACTCGATCGAGGGCAGGGTCTCGCGGATGCGCGTGTCATCCATCACCCGCCCGTTGTCGAGCGGCACATTGAAATCCACCCGCATGAATATGCGGTGATCGTTCAGCGGCAAATCGCGAATCGAAAGTTTCGACATGATTGCGTCCTTATTTGGTCGTCAGTCGCCGGTCGCTGGTCGTTCGGGATGGGTGGCCCGGGCCGGCGTTTCTGCTCACCCGAGACTCTGTCTGCAATGATTGCGAGAAGCCAACAGCAACCATCTTCGCAGGCCCGCGAACCACCAACGACGAACGACCAACGACGAATTTCCTACAGTCCCTTGGCTGCCATGTAATTGATTAAATCGCGCACGCGGCAGGAGTATCCCCATTCGTTGTCATACCAGGAGATCACCTTCACGCAGTTGCCGCCCACCACGAGAGTCATGGGCGCATCCACGATCGACGAGCGCGCGTCGCCGCGGAAGTCCGCCGACACCAGTTCGCCCGGCTCGTATCCCAGATAGCCCTTCAGCGGCCCGGACTCGCTGGCCTTCTTCAGCGCGGCATTCACCTCATCTTTATTTGTGGCCTTCTCCACCCAGACCACCAGGTCGACCACCGAAACGTTCGGCGTCGGCACGCGCATGGCAAAGCCGTCGATCTTGCCCGCGAGTTCAGGAATGACAAGCTTGAGCGCTTTGGCGGCGCCGGTCGTGGTTGGAATCATGTTGAGCGCGGCCGCCCGGGCGCGCCGCAGATCCTTGTGCGGAAAGTCGAGGATGACCTGATCGTTCGTGTAGGAGTGAATCGTCGTCATCGTTCCGCTGACAATCTTGAAATTGTCCTGAATCACCTTCGCTACCGGCGCCAGGCAATTCGTTGTGCACGACGCGTTCGAGATGATGTGGTGCTTGGCCGGATCGTACTTGCCTTCGTTCACGCCCAGCACGATCGTGATGTCTTCATTTTTCGCCGGCGCGGAGATGATGACCTTCTTAACCGATCCGCGCAGATGCTTCTTGGCGTCGTCCGCGTTGGTGAATTTGCCCGTCGATTCCAGCACCACCCGCGCGCCCACGCTCTCCCAGGGCAGCGCGGCCGGATCTTTTTCCTTGAAGACTTTGATCGTCTTGCCGTCGATCGAAATGCTGTCCGGGCCGGCCGTGATGGTATGCGGCAGGTTGCCGAGGATGGAATCGTACTTCAGAAGATGGGCGAGCGTTTTCGGATCGGTGAGATCGTTGACCGCCACGAATTCAATGTTCTTGTCGGCGAGCGCGGTGCGAACAACGTTGCGCCCGATGCGTCCAAAACCATTAATGGCAACTTTTACAGGCATGGTGCCTCCGCGAGGAAATATTTGAGTGCCGAAACCAACAAAATCTGGAACCTGATCGGAACCTTCGATGGTAACAAAGCGGAGGAGAAAGCGTAAATGACGTTGCTCACCGCCCTCCCATTTTGGGATTGGCGGCCAACTGGCGGAGGGCAGTCACCCGCGGTTGGCGATTTATCGTCCGCCATCCGCAGGCAGAGCGGCCGCGTTTTTCCATGAGGGTCTATGAGCCGGGAACGGCCTGTCAAGACGAGCGCCTAACGACTAACGACCAGCGACTACCGACCCAACCACAATCTCCACGTCGGTATCCGAATTTCGCCACAGCCACGGCAACCGCGCCAGCCAGTACTTCGCACGGATCGCCTGTCGCGCCCGTCCCGCCTCCGCCGCCGGCAAAATCCGCGCCGTCGCCTCAAACTCCGGCCCGGTAATCTTTCCGCGAATCGTGCAGGGCGCAACCTTCACGCGCGAATTATTCCGCAGCCGCTTTACCTTGCCCAGTTTGCTGTTGGTCATGAAGTAAAGCTTGTCGCCCTCTTCGGCAAACCAGATCGGCGTATAAACCGCCACCCCGCTCTTGCGAAAAGTCGCCAGCGAAATGTACTTTTGCCCGTGAATCTCCGCAGGAATCGTCGCCATTTTTCTATTGTAATTTGCCGCGAAGAATCTTTTGGCGAATCGGCCGAATAGGGTATCATCGACATCTCCCCCATTGCCCGCAGTGAAAGCGTTTCGGAAAAGGTCGACTTCGTAGCAGGGCACTGCTCGTATTACGGTATCGCGTTGGCGATCCCGCAAGCACTGGAGATCCATTGCTCCTTTGGGCCCGGCGTTGCGACTTTTTCCGCTGTCGTTTTGTCCCTGGTGTTCGTTTACACACAATAGTCGGGCTTTCTTGAGGAGACATGAGCGAAACGGTTAAACGATGGGAAGGCCGTACCGTCGACGGCAAATATCCGCTCCGCCGCTACCTCGGCGGTTCCGATCACAGCGCGGTGTTTTTCACCCTGCTGCCTGATCGCGCAGCTGATTCCGACAAAGCCGCGATCAAGCTAATTCCCGCCGACGCCGACGCCAAGGGCCAACTGCTGCGCTGGGCCGCTGCTCGCGAACTCGCCCATCCCAATCTCCTTCGCATCCTCGACATGGGTCGCGATGGCTCCGCCCTCCTTTATCTTGTGGAGGAACTCGCCGAGGAGAACCTTGCCCAGATCCTCCCCGAGCGCGCCCTCACGGCCGAGGAAGCGCATGTCGCGCTGCCCCCGATTCTGCGCGCGTTGCAGTTCCTGCACGACAAGGGTTTCGTGCATGGCCGCCTGCAACCGGCAAATATTCTGGCGATTGAAGATCAGGTGAAGCTCTCCAGCGACTCGCTTGCCGCTCTGGGCGACCCCGGCCGCACGCGCACCTTGGCCGCCTACGATCCTCCAGAAGCCGCGCTGGGAGACGTTTCCTGGGCATCCGACGTTTGGCAACTGGGCATGACCCTGGTCGAGATCCTCACGCAGCGCTTGCCTGTTTCCGATCCCACTCGCCGCCGCCCTCCCGAAATTCCGGCAGAGGTGCCCGAGCCTTTCCGCGAAATCGCCGAGCACTGCCTGCGCGTCGATCCCCGCAAGCGCTGGACAGTCGCCAAGATCATGTCTCGCTTGGAAGAAGCTTGGGCCGCAGAGGAACGACTTCGAGCCTAGCAAAACGCTTGCGAGCATAGCGAATCAAACTCCGGCCATGATGTGCGCTTCCCGCGGTTATCTTGAGCATTGCCCCCGGCCTCACATCCGCGCTTTCCAATATCCGGGACGGCGGCTCGCGTGCGCGACCGCCAGAATCTGCACGCTCTCGGCGCTCGTCTCTCGATAGATAACTAAAAAAGGAAATCCCCGCAGCAGGAACCGCCGCGTTCCGTAAGAGCCACGCACCCAGCGCCGGGGAGCCCGCGCAATCTCCGCAAAGGCACGTTCCACCTCGGCATCAAATTTCAGAGCCGAATCCGGGCTGTGTTCCAGGTACCAGTCGAACGCGGCGTCGTACTCGGCGGCCGCTTCGTCATGCAGCCGAACTTCGCTATTGGGCACGCGGCAGCTTCGCTAAATTTCTTTGTCGGACTTCCGTCCAGGAAACCGTCTTCGCCTCGCCCGAATCGAGCGCGGCAATGCGCCTCTTGATCTCCTCATCCCAAGCGGCCGTAACCGCGTCGTCCACCTTCCCGCCCAGACTTGAGATCAGGGATTCCGCCAGCGCCTCCTGCTCCTCTACTGACAGAGCCAGCGCCTGCTCCAGCAACTTCGAAACCTCGGGACTGATCTGCGCCATCCATCCTCCGCTCTTCGCCGCCAGCATTATACCGCCGCCAATTGTGCGGTCAGCAGGAAGCCATAGATGAGATGCGGTCCCGAGGCAGCAACGAAGGCAACCGCTTCCTCGCACACTGCCCTGTGATTCACTTCACGGCAAGTCCGTCCCGCCTGTGCCACCATCGCCCGTCAGCAACGTCCAAGGAGTTTCTATGCGCAAAGCCACAACTTGCCTGGCTGTTCTCGCCTTCTGGTTGACCCCAATCAATCTCTACGCCGCCACTCTCGCCGGAGTGACGCTCCCCGATACCGCGCAAGCCGGCAGCACCACTCTCGTCCTCAACGGCCTTGGCCTGCGCACCAAAATCATCGTCAAAGTTTACGTGGCCGCGCTCTACCTGCCGCAAAAATCCTCCGACGCCGACGCCATCGTCAAGGCCGACGCCCCCAAGCGCCTCGTCATGCAATTCGTCCGCGGTGTGAGCAAGAGCCAGATTCAAGATGCCTTCACTGAGTCCTTCAACGACAACGCGCCCGCCGCCAAAAGAACCATCGGCGTCGATCTTGAGCGCTTCCTCGCCGCGCTCGAACCCGTCAAAGAGGGCGACCAGATGATCTTCACCTACATCCCGGACGCCGGCACCACCTTCGCCATCAATGCCCAGCAAAAGCTCACCATCGCCGGCCTCGACTTCAGTCAAGCCCTCTTCTCCGTCTGGCTTGGGCCGAAGCCCCCCACCAACGCCCTGAAAAAAGGATTGCTCGGGCAGTAAATCCTCACTCCCTTCAACGCGTCTCTCGAAACGCATCACTGACACTTCGCCCGAAAAGTGTTCCACTAAAGGAGACCCGCACAGCACCCGCACCCAAAGGAGCGCCCTATGCAATTTCACCTGGAAGCCGACGAACTGAAACTTGTGGCCAACCTCCTGCTCGAACAGGACAGCCCGCAGTACAGCGAAATTCTTACCATGGTCATGGCGCACGACCTGCGCTTTGACTCCGGCCAACTCGAACTCATAGCACAAATCCTGGCCGCCAAAAAGACCGCCCTGAAAGAAGAAATCGCCAAGGCGGCAAACGAGGCGCAGAAAACGAAACTCGACATGCAGTTGGCGCTGCTCAATCGCGCGTTGGAAAAAGTCAACGAAGCCTGCGTAATGTTCTGAAGTGACGACGCTTGCTCTGGGCAGCAATCCGAAGAGAGCCAGGGCTTAAGAACGCGACGGCTCCTGCACCTTCCAGCCCCGGATCAGGAGCCAGAGCATAAGAACCAGTTCGCCGAAGAACGTGATGGAGATGAATCCGAGATGAGCGTTCGGAAAAAGGTACACTTGTAAGCTGTCGATCTCCCAGCCCAATCCGTCGATGACCAGCAGAATTCCAATGATTCTGGGAATGTAGCCTGAGCGGAAAATTAGGCAGCCCAGCAGAATGAGATGAATTCCGAAAATCACCAGGCTGAGGGACCAGTCATAACGAAACGAATGGAGAAGAAGCATCACTTGGGCGTGCAGCGGACCGCTCCCAAACGCCGTCAGGTAGTCGGGCGTAGTCAGAACGCGATAAACCGTGGCCAGGTTTAACACGGCGAACAGGGCGACCGCCGTATACATCAGCCGGAACCATGCTGTCAGCAATGAAACCGATCGGTTCACCGGCGCCAGCAAGAAATACAGCGCCCAGGCAATGACCACATCCTCGAGAAAGGTGATCAGGTAGCAGAGCATTGCGGCCACAAACAGGCCGCCGTGGGCGCTGATGTTCTGCACCGTTTGTTCGATGTTGCCCGGAACAACCAGCTTTGGATATATATTGAACTCAGCATAGCTGACCGGCGAGAGCAGGTAGGCGAAGCCGGCAATCACCGCCGCCTGCCGTAATGTCAATCCCTCGTTCCGATTTGCTGGGTCCATTCAGGTTACTGATCCGCGCCACAACCCGCACAGCCAATCAGTGCAGACTTACCGCCGCCCTTCCATCTTCCGCCGCGCCTCTTCGCAGGCCTGCACCGGATCGCGGCCCGTGACCTGTTTATACCAGGCAGGGTGGAAGGTCCAAGCCCAGGCTTCGCTGACCGCCCCCCGGATCATTGCCTGGAAGGTGCCAGGCTCGCCAAAGGTGCTCTGGTAGATGTGAATAAAGATTCCGCCCAGCATGATAAGCGCCGAGATGTCATGCAGCACATAGCTGACGGCGACCGCAGTCCCGCCAAAATATTTTGCGCCACCCCACAGAATAGCGCCTGTGATGATGAAGACGATGCAGCCGCCGACGATCTCCCAGAACTGAACTTTCTGCCCGGCATTGAAAAAGCCGGTCTCGGGCGGATCCATTTTTTCTTCGTTGCTCACGATTTTGTGGACGTTGCGCATCCACTTTGTGTCAGCCGCGGTCCAGAGCATGGGCGCGAGCCAGTTGAGCACCTGAAGTCCGAAGAAAAAGACGAAGCCCAGGCCGAACCAGGGATGCATTTGGCGGCTGAGCGGGCCTCCGCCGAAGAAAGGCGTGAACCAGCGGAACAGCCACGGCAGATAAATGCCGAAGCCCGTGAAGAGTGCCAGAAAAAAGAAGAGCGCGACTGTCCAGTGCAGCACCCGCGTGTACACCGGATGCCGCAGCAGTTCTCCGCGATACACCCTGGTGCGCCCCAACGACTCGAACTCACGCCGCGCTTTGTTGTCGAAACTTTCAATCGCTCCGCTAGCCATGCGTTTCCTCCTTGGTGGGAGGTTCCGGTTGCGCCATGCGCGGCCCGCTCGTCACATAATGTGCCAACACGCCTAAAAAGCCGAAGAGCGCGAACGTCCCCAGCACCGGCTTGAACAGCCACTTCCACACCGTGTAGCTCCACGGAATCGTCGGATTCTTCGGCAGCCCGCCATAGCGCTCGGGATCGGTCGCATCGTGCAGCACATAAATTACGTGCGTGCCGCCCACCGATTGCGGATCGTACACGCCCGCGTTTTGAAAGCCGAAATTTTCGCGGAGCTGATTCGCGCGCTCGTTCGCGATGAAGCTCATGTCCTCCTTGCTGCCAAATTTCAGGCAGCCGGTCGGACAAGCCTTGATGCACGCCGGTTCCAGACCCTGGCCGACGCGATCGGAACAGAGCGTGCACTTGTAAACCTTCTTCGTCATCGGATTGAAGCGCGGAATATCGAACGGGCAGCCCGAGACGCAATACTCGCAACCAATGCAATTTTCCTGGTTAAAGTCGACAATACCGTTGGCATACTTCACGATCGCGCCGTCCGCCGGGCACGCGTGCAGGCACCCCGGATCGGCGCAATGCATGCACTGGTCCTTGCGCATCAGCCACTGAATCGTCCCGTCGGCATTCTGGTGCTCGTTGAACTTGATCAGATTCCAGAAATTCCAGTTCGTCTTCGGCATCGTCTGGTACGTGTTGTCGAAAGTCGTCGGCTGGAACGGCATGTCGTTCCACTCGACGCACGCGACCTCGCAGGCCTTGCAGCCAATGCAGGTCGTGGTATCGATGAGCTTGCAGACCTCCAGGTCGCGCTGCATTCCGAGTCCCGGAGAAGCTCCGCTGTGTCCAGAAATCTGATCGGCCTGCAATGTCTTACGGTCTGCCATAAAGGAGTTCTCAGTTCTCAGTTGTCAGTTCTCAGTTTCCACCAACTCATTCTCTCGAGCACTCGATTCCACCGCTCTTCAAGCTCGACTGAGAACCGAGAACTGAGAACCGAGAACTTTCACTACACCTTCTCAATCTTCACCAAAAAACCTTTGAACTCCGGCGTGTACGCGTTCGGATCGATCACCGTCGGTGTCAACTGGTTCGTCAGCGTCTTCGCGGTCTTGCCTTCGTCTTCCGCAATGCCGCGGAATCCCCAATGAATTGGAATGCCGATCTGAAACGTCTCCTTGCCGTCGATCTTCATGGGCCTGATGCGGCGCGTGACCATCGCCTTGGCGATGTAGGTCGCGCGAATGCTGGAGACCTTTATTTTTTCGCCGCCCTTGATGCTCATGCGCTCGGCGAGTTCGAACGGAACCTCAACGAACGGCTCCGGCACAAGTTCGACGTTCATGGGATTGTTCTTGGTCCAGTAGTGATAGTGCTCGGTCAGGCGATAAGTCGTGCAGATGATGTTGTAGTCGCCGCCGACGGGCGCGTACTTGTCCATATCGGTCTTGTATTTCTTAACGACCGGATTGCTCGACTGATTGGGATGCAGAATGTTCGCGATTGGGCTTTCGATCGGTTCGTAGAATTCAGGGAACGGGCCGTCGTTCATGGGGCCGAGCGGCACGAACAATCGTCCGATGCCTTCGGGATTCATGATGAACGGGCCCATGTGATCTTTGGGCGCCGAGTCTACTTTGAAATCGGGAACGTCGTTGCCGACCCAGGACTGCTTGGCCTCATCCCACCAGACCTGGCGGCGCGAAGGATCCCAGGGCTTGCCGTCGATATCGCACGAGGCGCGGTTGTAAAGCACGCGGCGATTGGCGGGCCACGACCATCCCCAGTTGGGATAGATGCCGAGGCCGGAAGGATCTTCCGTGCCGCGGCGCTGCATCATCGCTCCCGCCTCGGTCCACGATCCGCAATAGAGCCAGTTGCCGCTGAGGGTTGTGCCGTCGTCTTTGAGCCACGCGAAGCCCGGCAGTTGCTGTCCGGCTTTGATGGTGACGTTGGTCTTTGGGTCGGTGAGGTCAGCGAGCGCTTTGCCGTTGATCTCTTTTGCAACCTCGGGGAGCGACGGGTTGTACGGGGTTGTATACGCCCACGAAGTGTTGACGATCGGGTCGGGAAATTTGCCGCCGTCTTTCTTATAGAGATCACGTACTTTCAGGAAGATCGTCGCCAGAATCTCCTGATCGAGTCTGGCCTGCCCCGGCGGCGGAACAGCTACGTTCTTCCATTGCAGCCAGCGCGCGGAGTTGACGAAGGTTCCATCTTTTTCCGCAAATCCCGCGCCGGGCAGACGGTAGACCGTGGTATTGATCTTCTTCTGATCGTCGGCTGTGATGCCGGGAGCGCGCCAGAATTCGCTGGTTTCGTCGGGATAGATCTCGCAGACGGCAAGCCAGTCGGCCTTTTTCAGGGCGTCGATATTCTTGTTGGAATCGGGGCCAATCATCACGCCGTTCATGCCGAAGGCGAAAAGGCCTTTGACCTTGCCTTCGTACATGTCGTTCCAGAGATTGACCCAGGAATAGTTGCGGTCGATCTTGGGCAGATAGTTGAAGGCAAAGTCGTTTTCCTTGGTGGCCGCGGCTCCATAAAACGCCTTCAGGAGAGAGACCGTAAATTTTGAAGTGTTCGACCAGTAATTAAACGACTCCCAGGGATCGGGCTTGGACGGAGTCGGCGTCGTGCGCTTGAGAAATGCCGCCAGGTCAGTATCGGCCGGGTTCGGCATTTTCAGGTAGCCGGGCAGAATATCAAAAATGCCCGCCATATCCGTCGCGCCCTGAATGTTGGAGTGCCCGCGCAGCGCATTCACGCCCCCACCCGCGCGGCCCACGTTGCCCATCAGCAACTGCAGCATGGCGGCCGTGCGAATGATTTGCGTGCCGAAACTGTGCTGCGTCCAGCCCACCGCATAAATAATTGTCGCCACCTTCTTCATGTCCCCGTCTTTGCGGATGGACGTGAACAAATCGGCAGCTTTCAAAAATTGATCCTGCGAAATGCCCGTGATGCGCTCGACGATCTCCGGCGTATAGCGCGAATACTGCTGCTTCAGCAACTGGAAGACGCAGCGCGGATGCTGCAATGAAAGATCGTAGGCAACTTTGCCCGGAAGCAACGCTGGAGGCGGTGGAGCACCCGGCGCTGGCGGGGGCGCGGGTTTTCCGGCAGGGGAGGCGGTGACGGGTTTGCCGGTCAGATCGCCGCCTTCCTCATAGTTCCAGGTCTTCTTGTCGTAAGTCTTCTTCTCGGCGTCGAAGCCCGAGTAGAGGCCATCTTCGGGCAGCTTGAAGCCGTCTTTGATGATGAAAGAAGCGTTTGTGTAATTGACCAGGTAATCTTTGGCGATGCGGTTGTTCTCGATGGCATAGCGGATCACGCCGCCGAGGAAGGCAATGTCCGAGCCGGCACGGATTTGTACGTACTGGTCGGCATTGGCCGCGGTGCGCGTAAGCCGGGGATCAACGACAATGGTCTTCGCGTTGCGGTGGATTTTGGCTTCAATCGCCCATTTGAAGCCACAGGGATGGTTTTCGGCTGGGTTGCCTCCCATGATCAACATCATGTCGGTGTTCTTGATGTCGATCCAGCCGTTCGTCATTGCGCCGCGTCCAAAGGTGGGCCCCAAACTGGAGACCGTTGGGCCGTGTCAAACCCGGGCCTGGTTTTCCAGGTAGCAGACCCCCAGGCTGCGCATACTTTTGACGGCGAGATAGTTGAATTCGTTGGTGTCGGTGCAGCCGCCAGTGAAGGCAATGCCTTCGCAGCGATTGACAGTTCGGCCTTGCGCGTCCTGCTCGACAAAGGTTGCGTCGCGCGTCTTTTTAACCCAGTGCGCGAGTTCGTCGTACGCCTGATCCCAGGATATGTCTTCCCAATCGGTGCCGCCGGGGCGGCGCACCTGCGGCTTGAGGAGACGGCGCTCGTTCAGAATGTCCTGTTCGAGGGAAGAGCCTTTGGGGCAAAGCGTGCCGCGATTGATGGGATGATCGGGATCGCCCTCCACGTGGACGACCTGTGGGATGGCATTCTTGGCCTTGTCGCCGAGGGTATAAATTATGATGCCGCAGCTCACGGCGCAATAGGGACATGTGCTGCGGGTCTCGCTCGCGCGTGAAATTTTCAGCCCCTGCGTCTGCGCATGGAGAGGAGTGAGGTCGAACCCGAGCGCCGAAAAACCCGCGCCCCCAAGGACCGTGCCCTTGATAAACGTCCGCCGAGAAAATTCCATTGTGTAGCCCCCGGGTACTGCGCAAACCAGAAACTGCGGAGGGTGAACTGTTGCGGACGCCGCTAATTAGCGTCCGGTCTATGCCGCGCGAATTGCGAAAAACTATAACGCCACTTTGACCGGAACGTCAATCGGGAAACTCCAGGACCAAATTTGGGCAGGCCAGAACACGAAACTCACAGTCCAGACATCTTACAAAGCTATACTTGCCAGTTGGAGGCACGCCATGACTCACCAGCAAAGTAAGTCCGGGCCCCGATCGCACCGCGTTTCAAAACCCGCATCAACGGCTTCAAGCCCACAACTCGCTTGGCTGTTTATTTCCTTTCTGCTCGTTGCCGCAGCGGCCCGTCCGGCCTCGGCGCAAACCTTGACCGTGCTCCACAGCTTCGCCGGCGCAACCGCCGATGGCGCCCTGCCCTACGGCAATCTGCTCCTCGATGCCAACGGAAATCTCTACGGCACGACCTATCATGGCGGGAGCCGCCATCGCGGCACCGTCTTCGAATTGACCTCGACCGGGGCATACCAGGTTCTCTACAGCTTCGGGGGCAAGATCGATGGCGCGAATCCCCTCGGAACGCTCGCCCAGGATTCCGAAGGCAATCTCTACGGCGTCGCCTTCGATGGGGGCGTTGGGCACTACGGGACCGTGTTCAAACTGGCTCCCGGCGGCGTGCTCACCGTTCTGCACAGCTTCACCGGGGCACCCGACGGCGGCTTGTCTTTGGGCGGCCTCGTCCTCGATGCCCAGGGTAACGTCTACGGCACAACCATCGAAGGCGGCCCCACCAGCAGTGCCTGCCCCATCGGTTGCGGCACTGTCTTTCAGGTTTCTCCCACCGGCGTCGAAAAGCTCGTCTACAGCTTTCAAGGCGGAACCGCCGATGGCGACTATCCCCTCTCCGGCCTCGTCATCGATTCTCAGGGCAATCTATTCGGCACCACCAATCAGGGCGGCGCGCAGGATGGCGGCGTCGTATTCGAAGTCTCTGCCGATGGCGCCGAGAAAATTCTTCACGACTTCCAGGCCGTCGGCGACGGTGCGCTTCCCGGCAGCAACTTGATCCGCGACCCGCAGGGCAACTTCTACGGCACCACCGAAAGCGGCGGAGCCTCCCTGCTCGGCACTGTCTTTGAAATTACCGCTGGCGGGGTCGAGTCCGTGCTCTATAGCTTTAGCAGTCAGTACGACGCCTACGAGCCCGCTTATGGCGTGGTTCGCGACCCGCAAGGCAATCTGTATGGCGCCAGCAGGAATGGAGGCGCTTTCAATCGCGGCGCCATCTTCAAGCTCGCTCCCGACGGCACCGAAACCCTCCTCCACAGCTTCGACGGGCTCGCCGGCGGCCGCTACCCGGGTGCGGGCCTCGTGCTCGACGCGCAAGGCAATTTGTACGGCACCACCGTCCGCGGCGGCGCCTTCAATCACGGCACGATTTTCAAACTCGCTCCGTAACTGAAATTAGCAAAAGGGCGGAGCGCCTCGCGTCCGCCCTTCAACCTTTCATGAGAGCGGGTCAACGACCGTATGAGAGCCGGTGCGTTCCAGTCCTAGCATTGCGCTGAAGCTCACGTGGCCTGATAATCGGGCGATGCCGCACCGCATACGCTCGCATCGCAAGTTGTCGAATCCCCGTGGCAAATAACCCCTGGCAACGCCGCATCGCCCGCGCCGACGAACTGGCCGCGCGCTACGCGACGGCCGCCGAACTTCTGCGCCTCTACGCCGCCATCGCCCGCTTTCAAGCCGACTTCTACCACGAACTCGCAACTCAGCCGCAGAAACTCGCCCCCAATTCGAATCCTTTCGCCACGCCGCTCGGCAGGGAAGTCGCCTCCGCCTTCCGCCGCTTCCTCCCCGTCGTCGAGCAACACGCGCCCGCCAAACTTCGCGAAGCCGCCCGCGCCCTCGCCGCCCGCGACGACGATTCTCACCTTCAATTGCTCTCCGCCTTCTGGCAGGCCAATGAAACCCTCGCCTCCGAGACCGACGCCTTCTTCGTCCGCGCCTATCTTCAGCCATACGTGGCCGCGCTCCGCGAGCGCGCCAACCTCCGCTACTCTGGCCCCACCGCCTTCGTCTGCCCCTTCTGCCAGCGCAAGCCCGGCCTCGGCGTCCTGCGTCCACTCGGCGAAGGCAGCCAGCGCTCGCTTATTTGTTCTTTCTGTCTAGCCGAGTGGGAGTTCCGCCGCATCCTCTGTCCCGCTTGCGGCGAAGAAGATCCCGCCAAACTCGCCGTCTACACCGCCGAAGAGTTGCGACACGTCCGCGTCGAAGCCTGCGACAGTTGCAAGTGCTATATCAAAACGGTAGATCTCACAAAAAGCGGCCTCGGCGAGCCCGTAGTCGATGAGATCGCATCGGTCGCGCTCGACCTGTGGGCGCAGACGCAGGGCTATTCGAAATTGCAGGTGAATCTTCTGCGACTATGAGCGAATAGCCAATCGCCAAAGGATAAGATGAACCCGTGAAGCTACTCCACGTCGTCGGCGCCCGTCCCAACTTCATGAAGGTGGCGCCCGTCCTCGCGGCTCTCCGCGCGCACTCCCACGTGTCGCAGCTGCTCGTCCACACCGGACAGCACTACGACGCGAACATGTCCGATATTTTCTTCGAGCAGCTCGGCATCCCCGCGCCCGACGTCAATCTCTCCGTCGGCTCCGGTACGCACGCTCGCCAGACCGCCGAAATCATGCTCCGTTTCGAGCCCGTCCTCGTCAGCGCGCAGCCCGACCTCGTCCTTGTCTACGGTGACGTCAACTCCACCGTCGCTGCCGCCCTCGTGTGCTCCAAGCTCGGAGTCCGCGTCGCCCACGTGGAGGCCGGCCTCCGCTCTTTTGATCGCTTCATGCCCGAAGAAATCAACCGCCTCGTCACCGATCGCCTCGCTGACCTGCTCTTCACGCCCTCGGAAGACGGCGACCTCAATCTCCGCAACGAAGGCGCCGCGCCGGAGAAGATTTTCCGCGCCGGCAACGTCATGATCGATTCCCTGGTAAAGCTCCTGCCCCTGGCTCAAGCGCGCCCTGTCCAATTTTGGCGTGGCGAGCAGCTTGGGGAGCAGGCGCCGCCCCACGCTCAGCCCTATGCCCTGGTCACCCTCCATCGGCCCTCCAACGTCGACGACAGCGCGACGCTCAAATCCATTCTCCAGGCGCTCATTGACGTGACTCGCGATGTTGCCGTCGTCTTTCCCGCCCATCCGCGCACTCGCCAGCGCATCGCCGAATTCGGGCTCCGCGCCCCGCAACTGCAACTCCTCGATCCGCTGTCCTACGTCGATTTCCTCGCCTTGCAGTCGCACGCGCAGGTCGTGATCACCGATTCCGGCGGCATCCAGGAAGAAACCACCTACCTTGGCGTCCCCTGTCTCACCCTCCGCGAAAATACCGAGCGCCCCATCACCGTCTCGCTTGGCACCAACACGCTTGTTGGCCGCGACCCGCAAAAGCTCAAAACAGAGATCGCGCGCATCCTGGAAGGCAGGCAAAAGAAGGGAACCATTCCTCCGCTCTGGGATGGCCACGCCGGCGAGCGCATAGCAAAGGTGATCGCCGCCCAACTCCCCGGTTAGGCGCGCTCCTCGAGTCATCCGCACTTCGAGAGCTTTGATCGCCTACTCCGCGGGGTTTCTCCGCGCATTCAGCGGTTTACAGAGTTTTTCCGCGAAGTGGGGCGGCGGCGCGCTTATGTGCAACAAATTGCACAGTCCCGCTCGCCCTCGCCCAGCCAATAACGGCGCGGCACCCAACGTGCTCGTGGTATCGAAAGGTTCGAATTACTAAACCTCCGTACCGCATTCATTTTCAAGCTTCCGAGTCTTTTCGCAAAACGACGGGTTACAATAAGGTATGGCAGCGGGCGTGCTCCAACCAGCACAGGCCTGTCATCGGGCATCGGTCTTCTAGGGAGTAATATGCGAATTCTTCGGGTACTAACGGCGCTACTCATTGCAATTGGTTTAAGCACGCTGGCGCAAGCCGACAAGGCGACCGTGACCCTAGGCGGCCACACGCGCAAGGATCCCGCTCCCAAGAGCACGGTTCCGGCCAAGGGCGGCGGCGCGGCAAGAGGCACCGCCTCTTCCAAGAAGTTGCAAAGCCTTGAGCGTGAAAAGGTCAAGAGCACTCGCACGCCTCGGGAAAAGAAACCCGCGACTCGAACCGTGGCTAAAGTCGATAAGCGCGGAAATGCCGCCATCAACTTCGGTGGCAAGGGCGGCAAGGTCACCGAAGGCAAGAATCGGAGCGGCGGTTTGAAGGGTCGCTTGAAGGAAAAAGGCAAAGGCCGCCACTAACCACTTTTGCTGTTGCCTGTGTGGGGACGGGGCTTCGCCCCGTCCTTTTGCTTTAGATTTTGCCTTTGCTCCAACGCTACTTGCCTGCTACCTACTCCCACCCTCTTTCAGCGAATACTTCAGCAAGCAATACAGCGCCCGTGCCCCGTCCTTCCATCCAATCTTCTTTCCTTCTTCATACGTTCGCCCCCAATAGCTAATGCCCACCTCATAAATCCGCAAATGCCGCCGCGCCACTTTCACGGTGATTTCCGGCTCAAATCCAAAGCGGTTTTCTTCAATCGGGATGGCCTGAATTACCTCCCGCCGAAACGCCTTGTAGCAGGTCTCCATATCCGACAAATTAACGTTCGTCAGGCAATTCGAAACGAGCGTCAAAAACCAGTTCCCCACCGAATGCCAGAAATACAAAACCCGGTGCGGCCCTCCCCCCAAAAAGCGCGACCCGTACACCACATCCGCTTTCCCTTGCAACAGCGGCTCGAGCACTAGCGGGTATTCCCCCGGATCGTATTCCAGGTCCGCGTCCTGAATAATCACGAAATCCCCCGTCGCCTCCTGAATCCCGCGCCGCAAGGCCGCGCCCTTCCCCATGTTGCGCTCTTGCAAAAACACCCGCATCTGGGGATATCGTCCCGCCAACTCCGCCAGCATCTCGCGCGAGCCGTCACTTGACCCGTCGTCCACGCAAAGCAACTCGATCTCGATCGGCACCGCGATCACCTTCTCAATCACCTCGCCCAGCGTCGCGCGCTCGTTATACACCGGCATTACCACCGAAAGTCTCATGCGCAGCCCATCGTCTCTATCCGGAGATCGTAACAACGCCACGTCCCACAAACAATGCTACTCACTGCACTCCCCCCGCCCCGGCGCTATACTCCAACTCAAAGCCCCATGAAACGGCCGCGCAATCTAAAAGTCCTAGCCGCCGCCCTGGCCGTCGTCATCGCCCTCGGCACCGCCGGCTTTCACTTCATTGAAGGCTGGCCCTGGTTCGACGGCTTCTACATGGTCATCACCACTCTGACCACCATCGGCTACCAGGAGGTTCATCCTCTCTCCCACGCCGGCCGCGTCTTTAACATCGTCATCATTCTCAGCGGAGTCTCCCTCCTCTTCCTCGCCATCGGAGCGGCGACGCAGGCTTTGCTAGAATTCGAGCTGCAATCTATTCTTGGAAGGCGCCGCATGGAACGGGAGATCGATCGTCTCGTAGATCACTACATCGTTTGCGGCGCCGGACGAGTTGGCCGCAGCGCCGCCCGCGAACTTGCCCGCCGCCCCGCTCCTTTCGTCATCATCGAAAGCAACGAGGCCAAGGCGCAGAAGTACGCCGCCGAAAGCTGGCTCACCCTCATCGGCGACGCCACCCAGGAGCAAACGCTGCGCGAGGCCCAGATCGAGCACGCCCGCGGCCTCGTCGCCGCTACCACCACCGACGCCACCAACCTCTATATCGTCCTCACCGCTCGGGATCTCAATCCCAACCTGCACATCATCGCCCGCGCCAGCGAAGAGATGGCCGAAAAGCATCTCCTGAAAGCCGGCGCCGATTCCGTCGTCTCTCCCTACGCCTTCGCTGGTCAGCGCATTGCCCAATCCTTCCTGCGCCCGCATGTCGTCAGTTTTCTCGATACCGCCACCACGCACCTCGGCATCGATCTCGAAATCGGCGAAGTTCCCATCAGCGCGCTCAGCGTCTTCGCCGGCCAAACCATTGAAAGTTCCCGCATCCGCCAGGATCGCGGCGTCATCATTCTCGCCATCAAGCGCGCCGCCGGCATGCACTTCAATCCCGCGCCCGACGATCGCATTGAGGCCGGAGACTTCCTCATCGCCATGGGCGAGCCGCAGCAGCTTCGCGAGCTCGAAACCAGCGCCGGATCGCCCTCATGAAAATCGTGAGCGCCGCCGAAATGCGCGCCATCGATCGCGCCACCTCCGAGCAATTCGCCGTGCCCTCGCTCATGCTGATGGAAAATGCCGGCTCTGCCGTCGCCCGCTTCATCCTCGACGACTATCCCCGCGCCGAGCGCATCGGCGTCATCTGCGGCAAAGGCAATAATGGCGGCGATGGCTTCGTGGCCGCGCGCAAATTAGCCGAGGCCGGCCGCTCGGTCCGCGTCCTCCTCCTCTGCGATCCCGCCGAACTCCGGGGCGATGCGGCCGCCATGTTCGCTAAAATGACGCCCGGAAAAATGGCGCCCGCAAGAACGGCCTCTTCAAGAACCTCAAGCGCCATGCCGTCGAGCGCGTCGACGCCAGGCGCCACGCCATCAAAAGTGTCGCCCATCGCCTTCGCCAGCATGAAACTCTCGCCGCTCATCGCCCGCGATCCGGCCGACCTCGATTCCCCCGCCGCCAGCGAAATTTTCGCTTCCGACCTAATCGTTGATGCCGTACTCGGCACCGGTTTCCGCCCGCCCGTCAGCGATCTCTATGCCGCTGCCATTCGCAAAATGAATGCCAGCCCCGCGCCCATCGTCGCCGTCGACATTCCCTCCGGCGCCGACGCCGACGCCAATCCCGTTGCCGATGCCGCCGCCGCAGACTCTCACTCGCGCGCGGGCCATGCCCCGAGCGCAGCCCAAAGCTCCAAACGAAACGCCACGAAATCCGAGGTGCCCACCCGGGCCCGTGCCGACGCCATCGTCACGTTCACGGCCCCGCGGCCCGCGCACGTTTTCTCGGCGCTCACCACCGGACCCACCATCATTGCCCCCATCGGCTCGCCGCCCGAAGCCATCGCCTCCGAGCTCGCGCTCAATCTCAGCACGCCCGCCGATTTCGCCGACCTCCTCGCCCCCCGCGCGCTTGCGGCTAACAAAGGAAGCTACGGCCACGTGCTCGTCATCGGCGGATCGCTCGGCAAAGCTGGGGCTGCAGCCATGGCCGGATTCTCCGCCCTCCGCGCCGGCGCCGGTCTCGCCACCGTCGCCACCGCAAAGTCGGTATTGCCGACGGTCGCGGGATTTCATCCCGAGCTGATGACCGAGCCTCTCCCCGAAACTCCCGCCGGCACTATCGGCCTCCGCGCCCTCGAATCCCTGGGCCCTCTGCTCGAGCGCAAAACCGTCATCGCCATCGGCCCCGGAATCTCCCGCGATCCCGAAACCTCCGAGTTCGTCCGCGCGCTTCTCAAGTCCGGCACCCTGCCCGCAAGCGTCGCCATCGTCATCGACGCCGATGCCCTCAACGCTTTCGAAGGCGCGTCTGCCCAGCTCAACGGTCGCGGCCGCACTCTCGTCATCACGCCCCACCCCGGAGAAATGTCGCGCTTAAACGGCCTTACCATTCCCGACATTCAGTCCCGCCGTCTCGAAGTTGCGCGCGACTTCGCCCGCGAGCACGAATTAATTGTTGTTCTGAAAGGTCATCGCACTCTAATCGCCGCCCCCGACGGCACGATCTGGGTGAATCCAACCGGCAACCCCGGCATGGCCACCGGCGGCACGGGCGACATTTTGACAGGAATGGTAGCGGGCATAATCGCGCAGCATCCGCACGACCCGCTCAAAGCCACGGCGCTAGCCGTCTACCTCCACGGCCTCGCCGGAGATCAAGCAAAAGATATAGTCGGCGAAAATTCCCTGGTGGCAACCGACCTGGTCCGCTTCTTACCCCAGGCCTTCGGCGCCGCAAAACAGGCACACGTCGCCTTCCGCATGCACGCCTGATTGATTCAGATTTTCACCGTGGAATGTACGTGTCCAACACCGGCAGCAAGCGATTCCCCAACTCCATGACCCGCGCCTGCGCTGCGCTCGGAGATTCCTTTGGATACATCGGGCTCATGATCCGTATCAGCGCGCCATCGCTTCGATGCAGCCGGATCGAATCCGCAATCAAATAGTATTTGGCCCAGTATTCGCTCGCCACTTCGCGCCCATGCGCCTGGAACCAATACAACGCAATCTGCCGCTCGCCGCCCTTTGCCACCACATACCGGTTCGCGGGAAACGTCGTCCCATCGGGCGCTTTCAACTCCACTGTTTCCCGCAGCGTGGGAACCCATCCTGCGCCGGGCAGGCAATGATTGGGCGAGTGAATCGTGTCGCCCATTTTTTGCGACGGAAAATACGCGATAAACACGTCGATCCACGGCTGCGACGGGTACGCATTCTCGTACGATCGATCCAGAAATTCTCCCGCCCCCAGAATGTCCAGCGTCGGCTGATCGAGCGGTTCGTCCACGCCCGACCAGTTTCCATACTGCTGCGGCATGGCACTCAACGGCTGCCGCGCGGGAAAAACTTCGTCCTTCGAGCGCGCCTGTAAGCCAATCGCCGCGGCCAGCATCAGCACCGCCACCGCCAAAAACCGCGGCGACCATGCGCCTGCCGCCGCCGGCTCGTCGCGCTTTTCCACTCGTGAGCCTGCGCCATCGGAAGCCAATGGCCGGCTCTCGTCCCCGCTCTTCCAAATAAAGTTGATCACGCGGTGCACGCCAAACAGCAATATCAGTGAGACCACAAAAATCAGCCATCCCTGGAACGCGTGAAAAAATCCCTCCGCCTTATCCGGATCCCAGTACTGCACCAGAAGCCCGGTGACAAAGATGCGGAAGCTATTGGCAAAGACCGCGATGGGGACGGCAGCGCAGGCCAGCACCACCCGTACCCAATTCCGCTTCTCCATCAGGTAGCCATAGATGATGGCGAGGGTGACAAGCGAAAGGAGCGAACGGATTCCGCTGCATGCCTCGGCGACGTCGAGCGGCATCGCCGCCAGCACAATCACGTTTCCCTCGCGCAGCACGGGCACTCCCACAACGCGCAGCATCTGGGTGGAAAGCTGCGACGCCAGCATTTGCAGTGGAAAGGTGAATTTCTGCAGGATCAGGTTGGGCAGCGGAATCATCAGAATCAAAAACGCCCACGGAAAAAGCAGTGCGCGGAAAAATGGCCATCCGCGAAACAAAATCGCCAGCCCCGCCAGCAAAACCAGCAACGAAGCGCGCGACGTAAACAGCTCGACGCCCATCACGCCCAGCGCCAGCATCGCCAGCGCCAGGGCCACCAGCACGAGCCCGCTCCACGCCGGTCTCTTCTCCACTGCGCTCAATTTCTCCCGGTCCTGCCACAGCACGAACAGGCTGAAGACCGGCACAAAAACGCCGTGCGAAAAATTCGGATCGTGAATCCATTGCAGAACGAGGTTATAAAGGATGGAGTGATACAGCCATGCGACCAGCAGGAGCAGCACGCCGCCCTGCCAGCCCAGTATGCCGGTGAGCACGCGACCTTCTCCCGCCGTGGGGAGCGGGGCTACTTCCACTGAATCACTCATAGAACGCGCGGTTCTTTCGAGAATACGCGAAAGCCATCGCTTTCGAAAAAATATACGGGCCCTACAAACACGAAAGGATTGGGGGAAGTAACAGTTACTAGATTACCCGATCTTGCGCGACTCGTGAACCACCCGAACAAACTTTGCAATAATACTTGTTGAGTCCGATTGCCATTGACCCGACCACGACCTAACTACGATTAAGAATGGCGCGGCTAGAATTTCTTACGCCAACGATTGAAAATCATGCCGTTACCCATCGCCGGGATGCGCACTCCCCCACGCATAGTAACCATAGTGCGAGAACCGCCCCAAACCTCCGAGACCGCGTCCCCTTGCCCAGGAACAGTTATTATGAATAAACGGCGTAAAGCCGAACCACGCGAGGATTCAAAACTGAGAGCTGAGAGCCTGGCACCGATAGCTGATAACTGAAAACTTCCCGTGCGCTTCAAGAAAAAATTCGCCTACGCCCGCCGCGTCTTGCCGCAGGTCACGCTGCATGGCCTGCGCTCGCCCGCGTCCGGCCCCGTTCATCTCATCCTCGCTCTCGCCGACCACTTTGAGCCCGCCTTCGATCCCACCAGCGGCTACAAGCGCGTCCCGCGTCCCGAGCAGCTTCGCCGCGTCGAAGCCTGGGCCCGCGAATATCCCCGCGCTATCGACTCGCTCCGGGACCACGACGGCCGCCCTCTTCTTCACACCTATTTCTATCCCGCCGAGCAATACGATGAAGAGCTAGTCGAAATGCTCGCCGACCACTGCCGCGCCGGCTGGGGCGAAACGGAAATCCATCTTCACCACGGCATGTTCGCTGCCGATACCGCCGACAACACGCGCCGCCAACTGGTCGAATTCCGCGACCAGCTTGCCCTCCGCCACCGTTGCCTCTCGCTCGCCGACGGGTCTGCTCAGCCCCGCTACGCCTTCGTGCACGGAAATTTTGCTCTCGCAAATGCCGCCGGCGGCCTCTTCTGCGGCGTCGATTCCGAGATGCAGATCCTCGCCGAAACCGGTTGCTACGCCGACTTCACCATGCCCAGCAGCCTCTGGCATCCCGCGCAAACGGCCAAGGTCAATTCACTTTACGAGTGCGAGTTTCCCCTCAACCGCGTCGCCCCGCAAAGAAAAGGCCGCAACCTCGCCGTTGGCCGAGCGCCCCAAACCTTTCCGCTCATCGTGCAAGGCCCGCTCGTCACCGATCTTCCGCGCTCCCTCCGCAGCGCCAAGCCGGTCATCGAAAATGGCGCCATCACTGGCTCCGGCCCCATGTCGCTGCATCGTCTCGCGCTCTGGAAAAAAGCCCGCATCCGCGTCGCCGGGCGCCCCAACTGGCTTTTCGTCAAGCTGCACTGTCACTCCATGGATCCCGCGCAGCGCGACGCCGTCATCGGCAACGCGTTCCACAACTTTCTTCAGCAACTTGTCTCCGGCGCCGCCGATCGCCAAGAAACGCTTCACTTCGTCACCGCTCGCGAGATGACCAACATCCTGCTCGCCGCCTGCGACGCGCGCGACGGCAATCCCGGCGACTATCGCGACTATCGCTTCAAGCGCATCGCCGCCACTCCTTCGTCACCTCAAAATTCGCGCCCCGCCCCCGGGCGCGAAGTCAGCGTGAGAGGATAGACCAACCATGTGTGGAATCGCCGGGGTCGTCAGCGCAACTCGCGAGTCGAATATCTCCGAAGCGCTCGTCCGCCAAATGTGCGACCGGATCGTCTATCGCGGCCCCGACGACCAAGGGATCTACGTCGCCGATGGCGCCGGCCTCGGCATGCGCCGTCTCTCCATCATCGATCTCTCCGGCGGCCATCAGCCTATCTTCAACGAAGATCGTTCCGCCTGGATCGTCTTCAACGGCGAAATCTACAATTTCCTCGAGCTTCGTCCCGCCCTCGAGCGCAACGGCCATCGCTTCACCACCAAGTCTGACACCGAAGTCATTCTCCATCTGTACGAGGAGATGGGTGCCGACTGCGTCACCAAACTGCGCGGCATGTTCGGCATCGCCATCTATGACAAAACCAAGCGCAAGCTCGTCCTCGCCCGCGACCGGTTCGGCAAAAAGCCACTCCACTACGCGCTGCACAACGGCAATCTCTACTTCGCCTCCGAAATTAAAAGCATCCTCGCCGTTGCGCCCGAACTCGCCGAGGTCAGCTCGCAAGCCCTGCTCGATTATCTCTACTTCGGCTACGTGCCCGAGCCGCTCACCGCCTTCACCGGCATCCACAAGCTTCCCGCCGGCCATCTCCTCGAATTCGAGAACGGCCAAATCAAAATCCGACAGTACTGGGACCTCCCCGGCTACAACACGCACGCGCCCAAAAACGAAGAAGAGTGTCTGGAAGAGCTCGATCATCGCCTGTTTGAAGCCACGAAAATGCGCCTCATCTCGGACGTTCCTCTGGGCGCGTTCCTGAGCGGCGGCATCGATTCCTCCACCGTCGTCGCCCTGATGGCCCGCGCCAGCGCCGGCCCCGTCAAAACTTTCTCCATCGGCTTCAAGAAAGACGATTTCGACGAAGCCCAATACGCGCGCATGGTCGCGCAAAAATTCGGCACCGATCATCACGAGCTCATCCTTGAGCCCGACGTCGTCCAGACCGTCGAGCACCTGACCTCGTCGCTCGAAGAGCCGTTCGGCGATTCCTCCATGCTGCCCACTTACTACGTCTCGCAGATGGCGCGCCGCCACGTCACGGTCGCGCTCTCCGGCGATGGCGGCGACGAAATTTTTGCCGGCTACGATCGCTATCGCATTCAGGCTGGCCGCCAGGTTTACGAGCGCATTCCGGGCTGGGCGCGCAAATTTTATCGCAACACAATTTTTCCGCTGCTCCCGAATAAGATGGGAGGCCGCCGACTGAGTTACAACGTCACGCTTCCGTGGCAAGAGCGCTACATCGACGGCCTCTCGTTCCTGCCCTCATTCGAGCGCGACATTCCGCTCCTCTCCGACGATTTCCGCGCCATCCTGCAGCGCAGCGACGATCCCGCCAACGTTCTCCGCTGCCGTTTCGCGGCCGCGCCCGCGAGCGATCCGTTAAGTGAGACGCTCTACGTCGATACCAAGACGTACATGGTCGATGACATTCTCTGCAAAGTCGATCGCATGTCCATGCTGAACTCGCTCGAAACGCGCGCTCCCATCCTCGATCACGTCTTTGTGGAGTGGGTCACGGGCCTGCCCCCCGAGTGGAAGCTGCGCGGCAAAACGCAAAAATATATTCTGCGCAAGCTCGCCGAGCGCATCGGGGTGCCGCGCGAAGCCATCTACCGCGAGAAGCGCGGCTTCTCGCTCCCCCTCGTCCACTGGATGCGCCACGAGCTCAAAGACATGCTCATGATCCTGCTCGAACCGCGAACCCTGGAGCGCGGCTACTTCCAGGCCGCCGGCGTCCGCCGCCTGATGGACGATCATCTTCTTCGGGGCAAAACCATGACAGGCCGCATCTGGCGCATGCTCATGTTCGAACTCTGGCATCGCAACTTTCTGGAAAAATTCGTCAACCCGGCCGGATTATTTTCGCTCCCGGCAGTCGCCGACTCGCGCCGCAAAATGCCCGGGACTTCGCAACTCGCGACCACTGCCCCCACCCCCGTCGGCGTTCCAGGAAAATAACCTTGGCCGCCGCCGACGCCGCAACTTTAGCCACTCCCGCAAACTCCGCCCCCATCCGCCTGTTCCTCATGATCAACAACTTCGAAACCGGCGGCTCCGAGCGCCAGTTCGTCGTCCTCGCGCAAAATATCGACGCATCGAAATTCCGTGTTCACCCCGGCTGCGTCAATACTCGCGGCCCGCTTGCCTCCGAACTCGGCGCCGTCCCAAAATTTCCTCTCGGCACCAGCCTGATGAAATGGCGCGCCATGCGCAGCCGCTTCGAGCTCGCCTACTATCTTCGCAGCCATCGCATCCAGATCGCCCACTCGTTCGACTTCTACACCAACCTCTCCATGATCCCCGTCGCCCGGCTTGCCCGCATTCCCATCGTCATCGGCAGTCATCGCCAACTCGGCGACCTCCTCACACCCTTCCAATTCCGCACGCAGCTCGCCGTCTTCCGCTTTTGCGATGCCGTCGTCTTCAATTCGCAAGCCGGAGCCGAGCGCCTCGCCGCCGCCGGCCTTCCCCGCGAAAAAATTGCCGTCATCGGAAACGCCTTGCCCAGTGCCGCTTTTTACCCCGCTCCTCCCGCGCTCCTGCCCATCGCTTCGCCTCGCGTCACCATGGTTGCGCGCATGAACTCCGGCTACAAGAATCATTCCGGCTTTCTTCGCATCGCCGCCGCCATCCACCAGCGCATCTCCGACGCCGAATTTCTCCTCGTCGGCGATGGCCCCCTCCGCGCCGAAATCGAGCAGCAAGCCGCCGCCCTCAACCTCGCAGGTCGCGTCCAATTCCTCGGCGACCGTCGCGACATCCCCGCGCTCCTCGCCTCCACCGACGTCGCCGTTCTCACCTCCGACTCCGAAGGCCTTTCCAACGTCATTCTGGAGGCCATGGCCGCCGGGGTGCCTGCGGTCGCCTACGCCGTCGGCGGCAATCCCGAACTCATCACTGCGGACCGCGGCATTCTCGTTTCCCCCGGCAACGAATCCGAATTCGCTGCCGCCGTCTGCCGCCTTCTCGCGGAACCAACCCTTCGCCGCCAGCAAGGTGAAAACGCCCGCCAGTTCGCCGAACAAAATTTCAGTCTTGCCCACGTCTGCCGCCAGTACGAAGATCTCTACATGCGCCTGCTCAACCGCAAACTTCGGCGGTCAATGGGATGACCACGAGATGATCACCGGATGACCTCGGCCCCCACTTCATCGCGTCGCCTCCGCGTCGCCCTCGTCGCCCCCAGCCTGCGCTACGTCGGCGGCCAGGCCGTGCAGGCCGACCTCCTCCTCCGCCTCTGGCAAAACGATCCCGACATCGACATCTCCTTCATCCCGGTCGATCCCCCGCTCCCTCGCGCCCTCGCTTGGGCCGACCGCGTCCCCGGCCTTCGCACCCTCTTCCGCGAGCCCATCTATTTCTGGCATCTCTGGCGCCAACTCAAGCACGTCGACGTCGCCCACATCTTCTCCGCCTCCTACTGGTCGTTTCTGATTTCGCCCGCGCCCGCCTGGTTCTTCGCCAAACTCCGCGGCAAAAAAACCATCGTCAACTATCGCTCTGGCGAGGCCCGCGATCACCTCCAGCGTTTCCGCTCCGCCAAATTCGTTCTCTCGCGCGTCGACCGCATCGTCGCTCCCTCGGGCTATCTCGTCGACGTTTTCCGCGAGTTCAACCTGGCCGCCGTCGTCGTCCCCAATCTCGTCGATCTCTCCCAATTCCGTTATCGCGAGCGCACCCCGCTTCGCCCGCATCTGGTCTGCACCCGCGGGTTTCATCAGTACTACAGCATCGATGTGGTAGTGAAGGCCTTCGCCGAAGTGAAAAAAGAATTTCCCAATGCGCGTCTGGATTTGGTAGGCGGCGGCCCGCTGGAAAATGAAATTCGAAAGTTAGTGGCCGAACTGAAACTCAGCGGAGTCAACTTCACCGGCGTAGCCTCGCGCCAAACCATCGGCAAGTATTACGACGACGCCGACATCTTCATCAACGCATCATGGCTGGACAACATGCCAGTGTCAGTAATCGAAGCCTTCGGCTGCGGCACGCCGGTAGTCACCACGTCGCCCGAGTCCATGCCCTACCTGGTAGAAAACGAGCGCACCGGCCTGCTCTCCAAAGTAGGCGACGAAAAAGCGCTAGCAGCCAACGTAATCCGCCTGCTTTGCAACCCGGACCTAGCCACAACGCTGGCAAGAAACGCGTACGAAGAATCCAAGAAATTTACCTGGGAGGCCGTACGCGATCAGTGGGTGCAGGTCTACCGCGACGTCAGCAGGTGAGCGATTGCGCTAAATTGGACTAACTGGAATCCCTACTTTTCAGTCTTCTCGGCGTCCTCCGCGGCTACCTGCTTCTCCGGCCGCAACAGCGGAAACAGAATCACATCGCGAATCGTGTGCGAATCCGTGAACAGCATCGCTAGGCGATCGAGGCCGACGCCCACTCCGCCCGCCGGAGGCATGCCATAGGATAGCGCGCGAATGTAGTCCTCATCCATCTGGTGAGCCTCTTCGTCTCCGCGCTCGCGCTCTTTTAGCTGCGCCTCAAAGCGGCGGCGCTGATCCTCGGGATCGTTCAGTTCGCTGAACCCGTTGGCCACTTCCATCTTGCCGGCAAACATCTCGAAGCGCTCGGTCCAGTCCGGCTCATCCGGCTTCTGCTTCGAAAGCGGTGACACTGCCGTTGGAAATTCGTAGATGATCGTCGGCTGCACCAGATGCTCTTCCGCGATGGCCTCAAACAACGCCGCCACCGTCTTCCCCACCGGCTCGGCCGCGTCGTATGCGAGATTCACTCCCGCACCGCGCACGCGATCCACCAGCGCCTTCACGCCTTCATGGGTTGCAAAATCCTCCCGCGTCGGCGTGGCGTCCGCCTTTTCCGGCCAGAACTTCGTGATGGCCTCGCGCATGGTCATGCGCCGCCAGTTCCCGTGCGACCAGTCAATCTCGTCTTCGCCCCACTTTGTCTTCGTCCCGCCGGTCACGTCCTGCACCGCCTGTTCAATCGAGGCCTGCGTCGTATCCAGAATCCCCAAATAATCCGTGTATGCCTGATACGCCTCGAGCATCGTGAACTCCGGATTCCATCTCCAGCCAATCCCCTCATTGCGGAAGTTGCGATTGATCTCGTAGACGCGATCGAATCCGCCCACCGTCAGCCGCTTCAAATACAGCTCAGGCGCGATGCGCAAAAACAAATCCATATCCAGCGTGTTGTGATGCGTCTTAAACGGCCTCGCGACCGCTCCGCCCGCCATCGGCTGCATCATCGGCGTCTCGACTTCCACAAACCCCTGCGCGTCAAAATAGCGCCGCAGCGACTGCACCAGCTTGCTGCGCTTGAGGAAGACTTCGCGCACCTCCGGATTCATCACCAGATCGACATAGCGCTGCCGGTAGCGCAGTTCCACATCCTGCAACCCGTGCCACTTCTCGGGCAGCGGCAGCAAATCCTTCGACAGGAACGTCAACTCCTCCGCATGAATGCTGAGTTCGCCGGTGCGCGTGCGAAACAAATACCCGCGCACGCCAATGTGATCGCCCAAATCGAGCAGCTTCCACAACTCGAATCCCGCGTCGCCGACCGCGTCCTTCTTCACGTAAATCTGGAGCCGCTGCCCATCCTGCTGCACGTGCGCAAATCCCGCCTTACCCATCAGCCGGATCGCCATGATCCGTCCCGCCACGCGCACGTTTACCCGCGGCGCTTCCAGTTCCTCCGCCGTCTGTCCGCCATACTCGCCCAGTATTTGCGGAACTGTATGGCTAAAGTTGTACTTACGCGGATATGCGGGCTGCCCGAGCGCCTCAATCTTCTTCAGCTTCTCGCGCCGGATCTCATAAATGTTGTCGTCGAGTGCCAATGCAACTCCTCCGATTGGAAAATGGAGTACCGATGGAAGCAGCGATTATAAATGCTGGCAAATCGCGGGGCATGCCGTGGAGTAGGGATCCTTCGACTGCGCGGGGTTCGCCGCGCTCGCCCCGCTGCGCTCAGGATGACACCTAAAACAAAGGCTCTCAGGATGACGTCAGAAAAGGAAGTCGCTGTGGAGGCAAAAAAGTGGGAAGAGCGTGCCGGGCTCTTCCCACGCACTCCAGGAGGAGGGAAAACTTAGTTGCCGCGCTGTTCCATCTTGGCTCGCAGCGCTGCCGACTTCGGCTCATACACGCAGAAAGGTTCGGGATCGAGGTAGTCGCCCGTCGCGGCAAACGCCCGCGCGCGGCATCCCATGCAGACGTTGCGGAACTCGCAGCATCCGCACTTGCCCTTCAGGTTATTGGTATCGCGCAGATCGTTAAACACCTTCGCGTTGGCCCAGATGTCGGCAAACTTTTCTTTACGCAAATCGCCCGCAATCGCCGGCAAATATCCGCAGGGGAAAACTTCGCCTTCGTGCGAGAGGAAGCACACGCCCGTTCCCGCCAGGCAGCCCTTCGTCATCGCGTTCATGTCGTTGGGATGACCGCCCGGATGCCCGCTCGGATGACCCGTATGCTGACCTGCGGGATGTCCCGTGTGATTGCCCTTGGGCGCCGGTTGCGGCTTCAACACAATTCCCGTTCCTCCCGGCATGATCATGTCGGCCGGGCCAATCGCCGTGGGATCGGCTGGAACCGCGCTCTCCACCGGCTTTCCCGCGGCTTCCGCCGCGCGCCGCTCCGCCGCTCTGCGCTGGCGCACGACGCGGAAATAATGCGGCGCGCACGTCGCCTTCAACTCAATCCCACCCTCCAGCGACTGATCGTAAAACCAGTTCAGCATCTGCTCATATTCTTCCGGAGGCACCATCTGATCGTTGGCAATATCCACTCCACATCCCACCGGCACCAGCAGAAATGTGTGCAGCGCGTCGGCTCCCACGGTCTTTGCCAGTTCCAGCACACGCGGCAACTGGTCGGCGTTGTGGCGCGCGATCGTCATATTGATCTGCACCGACATTCCCACTTGTTGCAGATTGCGCAGGCCGTGCAGCGCCGCGTCAAACGCGCCCGGAATCCCGCGGAAACTGTCATGGGTCATAGCGTCGGCGCCGTCGAGGCTGATGGAAACCCGCTTCACGCCGGAGTCGGCGATCATGCGCGCCACTTCCTTGGTCACCAGCGTGCCATTCGTCGCGAGCGCCACGCGCAGTCCCTTGTCGTTGGCGTATTTTGCGAGCTGGAAAATATCGGAGCGATACAGCGGCTCACCGCCGCTGAGCACGAGAATCGGATTCGAATGCGCGGCAATCTGATCGATGATGTCGAGCGCCTTCGCGGTCGGCAAATCCGTCGGCGAACTCAACTCGGTGGCAGTCGCGCGGCAGTGAATGCAGCGCAAATTGCAGCCCTTTGTAACCTCCCAGAAAATCAGCCGCGGCTTGAACACTTCCTTCGGCGGATTGGGCGCGAGCTTTTCGGCCGGCGCCGTTTCAACGTTATTCTCTTCCAGAACCTTCATTGGGAATCACCTCACCCTGTGAGGAAGGGTAAGGGAGGCATAAACCTCGGGCCGTGATTCGAGTCACGGGCACTTGTGATGGATGTCACTGGAAGGCAGAAGTTAGAAGGCAGAAGGCAGAAGGCAGAAGTGAAACCCAATCGCTCTGGCTCTCGAAGTCAGGTCTGAGCATTGACCTTCGGACTCTTGGATGGGTTTACTGAGTGGTAATCTTTGGCCCTCTGGG
>PLHW01000045.1 GCA_003139095.1 Acidobacteriaceae bacterium | reverse complement strand
TTGGCTTCAGTCCGATGCTCGGGTCAGAAAAACCAACTCGCTGGAAATTTTATTTCATGCAGACAGATAGTTGGTATCTGGAGCGCCGCATCTACCTTGCAGTTGGAATCAACATTTCCCTTGCGTCGATAATCGTGCTCACCTACAGCCCGTGGGCGACTGTCTTTACGGCCTTCGTTGGTGGCGCAATGGTGTGGTTTGCCGCGACCGGGTTTTGTGTGATGGCGAATGGGCTTTACTGGCTCGGCGCTGAGCCGCGCCTGAACCCAGAATCGCTGCTTTCACCTCGCTGCACAGACTGTCCAAAATCGGGTGAGTGTCTTGGTGGACAATCAATTCTGGCGCGAAGCGAAGCCGTTCGTTTTGTTGAGCCACCGGCAACAGTATCTCTTTCGATTTAACCCGCATATTTTTTAGGACGGTGGCCGCAACTGACAGCATCGTGTGATCGCGGTCACGGAACGCGGATAGAGGTTTAGAAAAGGTGCGAATATGGCAACACTGCGCAACCCACTGCCTCAAGCTTTGAAATCACGCGGCGTGTCGCGCCGCGAGTTTGTGAAGTTTTGCCAGTTAATGGTCGCCACGCTGGCGCTCCCCACTCGGTATCTGTCCGCGGTCGAAAAAGCTCTCAGTCAGGCGACGCGTCCCGTGCTGGTGTGGCTTGAATTTCAAGATTGCGCTGGCAACTCGGAATCGATGCTGCGCACCAGCAACCCGACTGTCACTGAGTTCGTACTTGATCTTCTTTCTTGGGAATACCACGAACTGATCATGGCGGGCGCGGGCAAACAGGCCGAAGCCGCCCTCGAACGAGTCGTTCAGGAGCATAAGGGTGAATATATCGCCGTTGTGGAAGGCGCGATCCCAATGGCGGACGGTGGTGTGTACTGCACGATTGCAGGCAGGACTGCTCTCGAAATTGCCAATCACGTTTGCACCAATTCGGCAATCAACATCGCGGTTGGTGCGTGCGCCTGGGATGGAGGTTTGGTCCGATCGAACCCAAATCCGACCGGCGCCGTCGGGTTGCAGGAGGCGGTGCCGGGCGTGAAGGTGATCAACTTGGGCGGTTGTCCTCACAATCCGGCCAATACCGCGGCGGTCCTTGTGCATTATTTGACGTTCCACGACTTTCCCGCCCTCGACCAGTACAACCGCCCGCTTTTCGCGTACGGAAATATCATCCATGACCAATGTGAGCGGCGTGCTCACTACGATGCGGGCCGCTTTGTGGAGGAGTGGGGAGACGAGGGACACCGTAAAGGTTATTGCCTCTACAAAATGGGCTGCAAAGGGCCCGAAGCTACTTACAACTGCCCCACCGTCCGCTGGAACGATGGAACAAGTTGGCCCGTAAAGTCCGGCCATGGATGCATTGCCTGCGCTTCGTATCGCTTCTGGGATACAAAGTCACCCTTTTACAAGCGGCTGCCATCGGTGCCGGGATTCGGCGTAGACGTCGACGCTGGGAAGCTCGGTCTCTACCTGACGGCTGGCATGGCAACCGCTGTGGGCTTGCACGGGATCGCCAGCATGGGCCGAGCGCAGATGCGCCCACACGGAGAGGAGCCGCGCGGCGGCCCAACCGAGATCGCCCGGGGAGACAGCCTGGTAGAGCGCGAAGGACCACCGGAGAAACCTTAACCAGAGTCCGCCCCCGCGCTTGGTCATGGCCGGGACGAGATAGGAAACAGCGGTGCGGAGAACCAAGTCGCCAGCGTCGGGCTTGTCACACCTTTCGAAAACGGAACTGGTCCGTACCTACGTCTGGGAGAAGCCAGTTCGCGTAGCGCACTGGTTGATTTTCTTTGCCTTTATCTCGCTTTCCTTCACCGGCTTTTATATCCACCGCCCATTTCTGGTCTCTTCTGGTAGCGCGGCTTTCGTGATGGCGAAGATGCGATTCGCTCACGTGGTCTCAGGCTTCGTGCTGATCGCAGCGTTCATTCTGCGGCTCTACTGGTTTTTCAGGGGTAATTTCTGGTCGAGGTGGTCTGCTTACATTCCCATCCGCCGCGAGCAATGGCGCGGTATCGGAGACATGCTCGAGTTTTACTCCTTCCTGCGATTCGATCCGGGCATGAGCGTGGGCCACAATCCTCTTGCGGCGCTGTCGTATTTCGTCATCTACATGCTGATCGGGGTAGAGATCCTGACGGGCCTCGCTCTCTATGACCAGGTTTTGCATAATCCCGTCCTGCACCAGTTCATCGGTTGGCTCCCGCCGCTTATCGAAATTCCTTATCTTCGCCTGATTCATTATTCGCTGATGTTCGTCTTCTTCGCGTTCGTCATCTTTCACGTCTATGCGTCGATTCTGGTTTCGCTCGAAGAAGAAAGCGGACTGCTGGACAGTATCTTCTCGGGATGGAAATTTGTGGCCGCCGGCGAACTACGCCGTGAGATTACGAAGAATCCGGATGTCAAAAACTTCGCCAAGCGCCACGAGTTGCTGCCCAGCGGCACGCCAGAGGAGGAGCGTGCGGGGAAGACGGCGAAGTCTCGTCCCGGCCCTGGCCCATTGACGCTCTATCGTAACTGGACCAGTTATGTGGGAACGGGAATCGCCGCTGTCGGTGTCCTAGTGTTCGCCGTTCTGACTGCATATCACACCATCGGAGGCGGCGCGCTCACTGAACCTTACGGAGACCTCGTCATCTTTTTTGTGCCGCCGATGTTCGTGATTGTTGGCGTAGTAGTCGTGCTGATTGGCATGTACTTTCAGTGGATCCGGTGGCGGATGCACAAGCCGCTGTCATTCGCGCGATACCCGAAGTGGGACCTGAACCTGGCCGCCGAAAGGAAGGCACTTTTGGCCGTTGGAATCGGAGCGGCAATCCTCTCGATTCCAGCGATTTACGGCGGGCAACAGGCCTATGTCTACACGGACGCAGTGTCATTCTGCGGCGCGTCTTGCCACTCCATGACGCCAGAGTTCATGACCTATCAGCGGTCGCCGCACGCGCGCGTCGCTTGTTCACAATGCCACGTCGGAGCGGGCAATACGGGATATTTGCTTTCAAAGATGCGCGGGATGATCGAACTTGTAGAGACCGTTCAAAACGACTACCCGCGGCCGATTCCGGCCCGGGGGGAGTCGTTGCGTCCCGTGCGGGGCAATTGCGAACGGTGTCACTGGCCGGCTAATTTCTTCGGCTCGCGCGAGGTGCACTGGTCGCACTTCCTGTCCGACGCGCAGAACACGCGCTGGGAGATCGACATGTTGGTCCCGATTGGCGGCGGTGGCAGCGCGCTCGCGGCTGCGTCACAGTTGGGAATTCACTGGCATGTCACGAGCAAGGTCGAGTACATAGCGAGCGATCTCGATAAACAGAATATTACGTGGGTGCGGTCGGTGGATCCTAAAACTGGCACCGCAAAGGTGTACACATCTTCTGCGAGACCAGCAAACGCGGCGGTCGCCGGTGAGATCCGAACAATGGATTGCGTGGATTGTCACAACCGTCCAACCCACATCTTCCGGGCGCCGGACCGGAGCGTAGATCTGGCGCTTGCCGATAACCATATCGATCCCTCTCTTCCGTTTGTTAAGCAGCAAAGTGTAGCAGCGCTTACGGGCAGTTACGCCAGCCGGGACCAGGCGATGCAAGGAATAGACAAGACCCTGCGCAGTTTTTATCGGAAGAGCTACCCTCAGGTGTACGCAGCCAAACAGCAGGCGATCGAGGGTGCCATCTCGTATCTGCAGAGCACTTATGATCGCTACTTCTTCCCGTCGATGAAAGTCCGGTGGGACACTTATGCCACCAACGACACTCACTTCTATTCGGTAGGATGCTTCCGCTGCCACGACGGCCAGCATAAGAGCGTGGACGGAAGCCTCATTTCCTCCGATTGTGGCACCTGCCACACGATTCTGGGACAGGGCAAGGCCGGAAGCGTCCAGTACGCCACAGGGCCGCAAGGGCTACCTTTCAAACACCCAGTTGACGTCGGCGGTATTTGGGCGTCTCAGCCGTGCAGTAGTTGCCATACGGGAGGATCGTTGTGACCGATTCATGGCGCAAATCTCGCGAATCCCGCGGAGGTGATCCGCGGCCAGGCTATTCCCGTTATACGCATCGGGAACTTGCTGTCTTATGACGGAGCAGTGGGATCAACGGACGCCGTGAACCCGAGCGCTGCGGCCGAGACCTTAGGAAAAACGAGCAACTTAGGAGATGCATATATGAGCGGACATCGAGCGTTGAGGGTTGTTGCTTTCATGTCGATCTCGGTCGGCGTCGGTATCCTCAGCCACGCGGCATGGGGATTCGTCATCTTCGGGATACTGGTATTAATTGACAACTTTGTGTTCAAAAGCGATCCGCCCGCGCCACTGGACCGTGTCGTTGACGAAGAAGAAGTGGTGAAACGGTAGCATCGCCTCGGCTTCGAAGTCACCCATTTATCGGCTGGTGTAATTTTGGCGACGCCGATTGTTGTGGACGTTGATGGAACGAGTTCGTATGGGTCGTGACGGGAGTGGTGGCGGCGAAATGGTTGCTCAAACGACCGTGTGTGTCGGGATCCGGACGAAGACAGTGCCGGTCGATTACCAGCAAGTTGCTGGATAGCAGCGAACCGTAGGGAGGGTAGCATGGCGCGGATTGTGGTCGATCCAGTGACGCGTATTGAGGGGCATCTCCGCATTGAGGCTCAAGTAGACGGCGGCTTCATAACGGATGCTTGGAGTTCGGGAACGATGTTCCGCGGAATTGAGTTGATCCTGCGCGGCCGGGACCCGCGCGAGGCTTGGATTTGGGCGCAGCGGATCTGTGGCGTTTGCACCATGGTCCACGCACTGGCTTCGGTCAACGCGGTCGAGGACGCACTGGGCATCGCCGTTCCCGACAACGCGCGCCTGATTCGCAACATTATTGCTGCCACCCAGACGATTCAAGATCACGTGATTCACTTCTATCATTTGCACGCATTGGATTGGGTCGATGTGGTTTCGTCCTTGAAGGCAGACCCGGCGAAGACATCACAATTGGCGCAGTCGATCTCCGACTGGCCCAAGTCGAGCACGACGTATTTCAAGGGCGTTCAGGAGCGCATCAGCGCTCTGGTTGCGAGCAAGCAACTGAGCCTATTTGGCGCGGGCTATTGGGGACACCCCGCCTACCATCTTCCACCGGAAGCCAACCTCATGGCAGTTGCGCATTACTTGGAAGCGCTCCAGTTCCAGAAGGAGTTTATCCGGATTCACGCGGTACTCGGCGGCAAGAATCCTCATTTGCAGACGTTTCTGGTGGGAGGCATGGCCACGTCGCTCGATCCGAACGAGCCGAATGCAACCGTCAATCCCGAACGAATAGATTTTTTGCTGCAGGTAGCAAAATCGGCCCAGCCATTTGTAAGTCAGGTATTAATCCCAGACGTGCTGGCGGTCGCGGGCTTCTACCGCGATTGGTTCGAACGAGGCGAGGGACTCGGAAATTTTATGTCCTATGGCGCCTATCCTCGGGCCAGCATTAAAGACACGGCGGATTTTCTCCTTCCGCGGGGCATCATCCTCGGCCGTGATCTTTCTCGTGTCCACCCTGTGGATCCTGGGAACATCACTGAGTATGTTGCTCATTCCTGGTACGAGTACACCAGCGGGGACCAGACTGCCAGGCATCCTTACGAAGGCGAAACGAACCCGAAATACACAGGGCCCAAGCCACCGTACGAATATCTCGAAATCGACCAGAAGTATTCCTGGCTGAAGGCACCGCGCTATGAAGACAAAGCAATGGAGGTGGGCCCACTGGCACGGCTCCTGGTCGGATACGCCTCCGGGCAGCCAGACGTCAAGCAATTGGTGAACTCTACGCTGGCAAAGCTTAAAGCTCCGCCTACGGCACTATTTTCCACTCTCGGCCGTATCGCGGCGCGCGCCCTTGAAACGCAGCTCCTCGCTGATCGCTTGGTGGGATGGATCGAAGAGCTAGGAAACAATTTGGCAACAGGAAACCTGCAGATCCACAACGGAGAAAAATGGGATCCCAACTCCTGGCCCGAAACGGCGCGAGGATTCGGTTTCTTCGAGGCCCCACGCGGGTCGCTGGGGCACTGGGTCGAGATCGAGAATCAGGCGATCAAGAACTACCAGGCGGTGGTGCCTTCGACCTGGAATGCAGGCCCGCGCGATGCTCAAGGCCAGCGTGGCGCATATGAAGCCGCGCTCCTTAAGACACCGGTAGCGGATCCAGAACGACCGCTTGAGATTCTTCGGACGATTCACTCGTTCGATCCCTGCTTGGCTTGCGCTGTCCACGTGGTCGACGCTCGTGGACGGACTTATGCGCGTGCGAAAGCCGGGGTCGTGGGAATTTGGGGATAGAGGGGAGAATCGCGAGGAGACCAGCAGAGAGAGACAAATGGACGACTGGCTTATTTCGGGTACGGTAGTGATCGGGGTTGGCAATATTATCCTTTCGGACGACGGCGTCGGTGTGCATGCCGCGCGAAGGCTGCAGGATGATCCGAGACTGCCCGCAGACGTGTCGATTCTCGACGGTGGGACTATGGGTCTCGAATTGGGGCCTTTCGTTTCGGATGCTTCTCGCGTGCTCATCCTTGATGCGGTGAACACGGGTGAAGCACCAGGGACCCTGACGCGAATGACGGGGAGGGATTTGCTGGGCACGCCACGCGGACGGAGTGTCCATCAGCTGGGCGTTGCTGACCTGATCGCAACACTGACCCTAGCCTCGACTAAGCCTCAGGACATCGTTGTCCTCGGTCTGCAGCCCGCGAATACTGATTGGGGTACGACTTTATCTCGGGACGTGGATGCTGCGCTGGGGGGGTTGGTGGATGCTGCCTTGGCTCAGCTACAACTCTGGCAGAAGCACTGGACGTTAGTCTGAAAAGCCAGGCTACATCGTTGCGAGGCCAATCCCCAGGCCGGAAACTCCCGAAAGCTTGCGAGGGAGGCTTATAACATGTGCCTTGCCATTCCCGGAAAAATCATCACCAATGAAGTTCAGAACGGCATTCGCGTGGGACGTGTTCAGTTCGGCGGTATCACGCGGGAGACCTGCCTGGATTTTGTTCCCGAAGCGGCGGTCGGGGATTATGTGATCGTGCATGTGGGATTTGCAATCAGTCTTGTGGACCGCGAAGAAGCGGAGAGGAGCTATGAGGCCCTCGAATCCATGGGATTGCTTAAGGACGAACTGCAGTCCGATTTAGAAGACTCGTAAGCGGACAAGCAAGGCAAATTGCTGGGACGGTCCGAGCACGGTGCGAATACGGAGAGCCACTAAGGAGATGTTATGACTAAATCGTTTGAAGTAACGCAAGAGTTAGAACGCATGCAAGAGGCTCCGCTGATCACCCCCACTGACCTGAAGGCTGGAGCGACCAGGGATATCGCCGGAGCGATGAACGCCATCCTGGCGGACGTGTTCGGGCTCTACCTGAAGACCAAGAACTTCCACTGGCACCTGAGCGGGCCGCATTTCCGCGATTACCATTTGTTGTTTGACGAACAGGGCGATCAACTTTTCGCTATGACCGATCCTATCGCTGAGCGCATCCGCAAGGTTGGGGGCACCACGCTCAGGTCCATCGGCCATATCGCCCGCTTGCAGCGCGTATTGGACAATGATGCCCCGTACGTCGAGCCGGAGGATATGCTTGCCGAGTTGTGCGAGGACAACAAGACCCTCGCCGCGCGCCTCCGAGAGGCCCACGGCGTCTGCGAGCAACACGAGGACATCGCTACTACGAGCCTTATCGAGGTTTGGATCGACGAGACCGAACGACGCACCTGGTTCCTGTTTGAGGCAGGCCGCCGAAAGGATTCTACCGGTCATTAAAGATTAACCGTGTGACCAGTGGTGATACGGAATGAAGTACTTGGACGAATACCGGAATGGGGAGATCGCCCAGGGTATTGTGGCGAAGTTGACCCGCCGCGCTACGCGTCCATGGGTGTTGATGGAGATCTGCGGAGGGCAGACCCACACGTTGATGCGTTACGGCATCGACGAGATGCTACCCGCTAGCATTGAGCTGGTCCACGGGCCTGGGTGCCCCGTGTGCGTAACCTCACTTGAAACGATCGACAAGGCCATCGAGATTGCTTCGCGTCCCGAGGCGACGTTGATTTCTTATGGTGACATGCTTCGCGTGCCGGGCTCCCGTACCGATCTGTTCCATGTGAAGGCCCAGGGCGGAGATGTGCGAGTGGTTTATTCTCCCACCGAAGCGCTTAAGTTCGCTCGTGCTAATCCCGGCCGCAAAGTGGTGTTCTTTGCAGTCGGTTTTGAAACCACGGCTCCCGCCAATGCCATGGCCGTCTGGCAAGCAAAGCGCGAAGGGCTTAGGAATTTCTCGATGCTCGCCTCCCATGTCCTCGTGCCTCCCGCCATTCGGGCCCTCTTGAGCTCAACGCGCAATCGCGTGCAAGGCTTTATTGGTCCCGGTCACGTCTGCACGGTCATGGGCTATCGGGAATATGAAGACCTCGTCCGGGAGTTTCACGTTCCGATCGTCGTAGGCGGATTCGAGCCACTTGATCTGCTAGAAGCCATCCTGATGCTGGTGACGCAGCTCGAAGAAGGGCGGGCAGCAGTCGAGAACCAATATGTACGGTCTGTGACCTACGAGGGAAACCTGCGAGCTCAAGAAATATTGGCGGAAGTGTTCGAGGTGTGTGACCGGAAATGGCGAGGGATCGGCGGAATTCCTGAGAGCGGCCTCAATCTCCGGGAGGAATATGCTGAATTCGACGCAGACCGCATTTTTGGGACAGAAGGAGTGACTGCGGATGAGCCCGCAGAGTGCATTAGTGCAGAGGTGCTCCAGGGACTGAAGAAGCCGACGGATTGTTCGGCATTCGGGACGCGCTGCACGCCGGACAATCCGTTGGGAGCTCCGATGGTCTCTTCCGAAGGAGCGTGCGCCGCGTACTACCGGTATCGTCGGCACGCGATAGCGGTAACGGAGAGCCATTGATGCCGCAAGACGCGAAACTCGAGATGGCGTTGAAGTGTCCGATACCGATTGCAGACGGGGAGTCGATCCTCATGGGTCACGGAAGCGGAGGCCGAATGAGCGGAGACCTCCTGCGTAATATCCTGCTACCGGCTCTTCAAAATCCCGTGCTCGAACGCTTGGATGACCAGGCGATCGTCGAGCTTGGTGGATCCCGAATTGCCTTTACGACGGACTCGTTTGTTGTGAAGCCGCTCTTTTTCCCTGGCGGCGACATCGGAACGCTTGCGGTGAACGGTACCGTGAATGACCTGGCTATGGGCGGGGCCAAGCCTCTCTTTCTGAGCCTTGCACTCATCCTCGAAGAAGGGCTTCCGCTCGATACCCTGTGCCGGGTTATGGAATCCATTCGTGTTGCAGCGGCTCTGGCAAACGTCCTCGTCGTCACCGGGGATACAAAAGTAGTCGAAAAAGGAAGCGGAGACGGGTTGTTTGTAAACACCTCGGGAATCGGGCTCGTCTCGTCCGGCGTACGGCTCTCCGCCAATCAGGCGCGTCCAGGAGATCTCGTGCTGCTTAGCGGGACCATTGGAGACCATGGGATCACGATATTGTCCCAACGGGAAGGTCTCGAATTCGAAAGCGCCGTCACCAGCGACACGGCGGCGTTGCACACCTTAGTTGCCGCCATGCTAGACGCGAACTCTGACATTCGTTGTCTCCGTGATCCGACGCGGGGCGGCCTATCGAGTTCCTTGAATGAGATTGCGAGCCGCTCACACGTGGGAGTTGAGCTGGAAGAAGACGCGATTCCGATCCGCGAGGAAGTCCGAGGCGCGTGCGAGTTGTTAGGACTCGATCCCTTGTACGTGGCAAACGAGGGCAAGCTCCTTGCGATCGTTGAGCCCAAGTCGGCCGGAGCGATTCTCGATGCAATGTGGCAACATCCACTGGGAGGCAGCGCCCAGATCATCGGAACAATTACAGATTCCCATCCGGCGGTGGTCACCATCCGAACACGCTTAGGAACATCGCGGATCGTCGATCTTCTATCCGGCGATCAACTGCCGAGAATCTGCTGAGCCGATGCACAAGATCGAAATTGGCGGACAGTCGAAGGCGCCATCGAATCGAGTGGACGTTCACTCCCGTGCGGAGCGTAATGCGTTTCGCGGATAAGGTCCATTACGTTTCTCGCGATATGCCGGCGATGGAAGCCTTAGAGACCATGGGCCGCGAGGACGTCAATCAATTACCCGTCATGTCGGGCGGACGCGTTGAGGGTATTGTGTCCCGTGCTCACGTCCTGCAGGTACTACGATCACGTGCGGAATTGAAGTTGCCCCCAAGTTTACCGCGGGCCGCATGAGAGTGTGACATTGGAAGACACAACGATACGGCGGCGCGACTCCGAAAAAACCGATTTCGGAATTGAATCAATTGCACAGGGACACACTGAGTTTTCCAACTCGTTACATCGAGGAGGTTCAGTTAGAGCTTAGACCCGCCGACTGCGAGAGCAGTAAACTTGGAACCAGATGGAGAGCATGACAAAGCAGGTTATTTTTGTTGCGGTGCTGGCCACAGCTTCCTTTGCCCAACTTGACGTCGAGAAGATCATCCAACGTTCGGTCGAGGCCAATGCGGTGGATTGGAAGGCCGCCCCCGGCTACGATTACGTCGAGCGTGACCGGCAACCAGGTGGGGGAACCAAGACATACGAAGAGCTCATGATCTTGGGCTCTCCCTATGAGCGACTGATAGCCGTGAACGGCAAGCCGCTATTACCAGAACAGCAGGGACGGACGCTTTGAGGGCATTATTTCTCATGCACACGCGCTGGAGGTGTTACGGTCGCTTATTACGGTCGCATGCCGAACTACATGTGCCACCGGGGCCGCTCTAGGAAACCATCGACTAAACCCTCAGAAAGTGCCGGTTGCCCCTCCGGGACGCGGCCGCTATTGTCCGCCCTCCGGCGGAATGTAAGTTGACCGGGCACGATCTTCACTGGTGCGTACAGGCCTCTCAGGGTGGTTATCCGCATCCTCGACACCGCTGACGGCCTCCGCTTCGTATGCTTGATCAGTATCGGCAAGTTCTTCGACGCTCTCGTCTGCGGCATCTGCGATTTGCGAGAGGCCCTGAGTATCCCCTGATTGCCCAGCGCTGTCCGAGCCTACTTGCCCGGGATCGCTTCCTAGTTCATCAGGCTGCGCTTCGTTATCATGCGATCTACGTTTCACCACGGAACCTCCCGAGAATTATCTTCGACGTTCAGCTCAGCCTGCGACTCTCCTTGGTCTGTGGTCTCGTCGGCATATCAGCTTCGTGTGCCCCGTCTATTGAGGCGGTGTAGCCAGCAGGCCCTTGAGCGAATTGATTGCTTTCTGTGCTTCCGCAAGTTGGGCCCTGGCTTGATCCAACACCGCCTTCGGCAAGAGTCCCTTCGTCCCGCTCGTTTGCCCCGGTTGCGAGGGCTGTCCCGGTGATGTTCCAAACAAAGAGCTTAGCGCCTCGTCGAGTGTGGGTTCCATCACGACTTTATCTCCTGTCGCCACGATCACGCGTTTCAGTTGAGGGAAATTTGTGCCTTCCGCCTTGAGATATAGTGGCACCACATAAAGAAAAGAATTCTCGATCGGAATCACAATCAGCTTGCCGCGAATTACATTTGATCCTTTTTGGTCCCACAGCGTGAGTTGTTGAGAAATGGTCGTGCTCTGATCGATCATTGCACTGATCTGGTTGGGTCCGTAGATCAGCTTCTCTTTCGGGAGCTCGTAGAACAGCATCTTCCCGTAGTCGGGGAAGTCGCACCTGGCGGCCAGCCAAGCGATCATGTTATCCCTGTTCTGCGGCGTGAAAGGAGTCAGGATGAGGTACTCGAGTTGATCGCTCCCGGGAAGCTTCATCAAAATGTAATAAGGCTCCATAGGGTTGACCGCGTTATCGTATTTTTCCTTCGGTGCAACCCAAAGATCTTCCCGGTTGTAGAACACCTGGGGGTCGGTCATATGGAAGCTTTCGTATTGATTCGCCTGGATGGCGAAGAGATCCTGCGGGTAACGCAGATGGCTCTTCAGATCCGCTGAAAGCTCGCTCAGATCCTTGAAAACACCCGGGAAAGCGCGCCGGTACATTCCGAGCACGGGATCTTTCGAGTCCATCACGTAGAACGACACGGTTCCGTCATACATGTCCACGACGGCCTTTACGGAGTTGCGGATGTAATTGACGCCCGCTGCCGAACCGGTAGCTTGCGGCTGTGAGTAGGGAAAACGGTCCGAGGTGGTATAGGCGTCCTGAATCCAATACTGCTTGCCTTCGCTCACTACCGCATATGGATCTTTGTCCAGAAGCAAGAAGGGCGCGACTTGTGAAATGCGCTCCTGCACGCTTCTCCAAATCTGAATTTTGCTTTGCGGCCTCAGATAAGAAGTGAGCAGAATATTGATGTCGGTCTGCGTCCAGGAAAACATAAGCCGTTTCCAGATGCTGTCCAGCGGAATTCCGCCCTTCCCCTGGTAGCTCGTATAAACGTTCTCGTTGCCCTTGGGATAATCAAACTCTTTGATTCCGGTCGCCACGATCTTATAGCCCGGCGTCACCTCTCCGTAGTAGATGGCCGGCTGCGAGATATTCAGGCGGGCATACTGAGATTCAGGAGGAATATTCTTAATAAGATACTGCGGAAAACCTCCCCCTTCGGTCTTCGATACAAAGTTCATGACCAACCCATCGCCATGGGTAAACTCCAGGTTCTCGTTGACCCATGTCTGTGCCGCTGCGGGTAGTTGCGTGGCAAGTTCCCGGGATGCGAGCATCACCTGGTGATAGCCATCGGCCAGATGGTAGCGATCGGCATCCACGTTATAGAACTGGTAGTAGAGACGAATCGCCTGCGTTTGCTGATAGGTCTGAAGTAATGGTCGCGAATCCCAGAGACGAATATTTTGGATTGTGTCTTGATTTCTAGCTAGCACTTCCGGAGTCAGATCCGTGAGAGCCGGATAAGCGGTTTCCTGGATTGCCTCAAGATTGTAGGCTTTTCGAGTGAATCCTATGTAATGTTGCAGGTACGGCGTCTCAAGGCTTAGCTCGCTCGGTCGAACGACAAACGTTTGAAAAAGGTAGGGCAACGCCAGTACTCCGACTACATACAGTGCCGCATAAATGCCAATACCTACGGCCAACGCCTTCACTCGCGGACGACGGAATAAAGCGAGCACGAGAAGCGCACATGCCAGCACGGAGGCGCCGAGCATCGTCCAAAGAGCAATCTTGGTCACGTGCGCCGCTGCATAGCCCGCTCCGTAGACAACCCCGAGGGTCGAATAGACGAGCTCGTAGTGATCCAGATAAAAGCCCCACCCGAAAGTGCCAGCCAAAATGAATAGGAGCACGACCAGATGCCGAGCCGTATTGTCGCCGATTGTGAATTTTTGGCCGGGTTTAAACTGCCGCAATCCGAGGAGGCCAAAGAAACCAACAATCGCAAGAGCGGCCACAGTCAGAAACGTCAGATTGCTCTGCAGTAGCTCGTAAAACGGAAGACGGAAGAAATAGAAGCCAAGGTCGACCCCGAAGAGAGGGTCGGCCAGCCCAAACGATCCGCCATAACGAAAGCGGAGATACGTGTCCCATTGCGTGGAAACACCAACCGCAAATATCACGGAGGCAAACATCACGGCTACCCCACTGGCCAACATCAAGACCTTGGGGCTTATATCGATGTTGAGTCTTCTGAGCGCATCGGCGGAGGCAGCGACGACCCTGCCGGAAGTAGAGGCAGTGGCAACTTTGAAGGAAGGACCTTGCTCCCGTGAAATGTCGATGCTCTTGGCTGCAAAGAGGAGATTGATCCACAGGTAAAGAGATGAAAGGACCAAAGCCACGCCGAACATCCCCCACTTGACCGAAAGAAGGGTCCAGAAGATGCCAGTGTAGTCAAGCTCGCGCATCCAAAGCCATTTTTGGATTAGGCCAAGGAGGACTGTCAGAACGATGACGCATCCGATCAGTGCAAGTAAACCCCACCTCAGGAGATGCCTTTCCCTGGGTGAGGGACTTAGACGGACAGGGCCGCGCGGTTCATTTGGCAGGTGCGCTATTTTCTCGACGGCTGTTGCGCTCATTGTGCATCCCTCCAATCGGTTTTCTTAAATCCTGCTAGCTCGGGGCCTGTTGCCGTATTCACAAACTTGCTGTCTGGCGCGCGAAAGTGATTGGCGACACGCACGCACTGTGACTGGTTCGGGCCGTTTATTTCTCCGGCATTCACACGCTGTGGCTCCCTCCGGGGAAACCGCATGACCAGGGATGCTTCCAGGCACCAGCACGAGCACACCCGCAAGAATACAGGCGTTCATCAATGTTTCTTCTCGTCAGGCGTCATACGAAAACGGAAGGATCGATCCGCATTCGTGTAATTGCGCGATCACTGGCAACAACTGGCTTGACAAATGATCTTTAGCTATAAAAGCATCCACTAGCTTCAAGGCTTGCTCAGGAACATCCACCGCTGCGGAAAGCATAATGATTGGCGCTTGCGGCCTGAGCAGTCTCATTTTGATTGCAAACTCTTGCCCGTTCATGTCGGGCATGAAATAGTCGACGATTACAACGTCAACCGAATGGGTGGAAGCTACTTCCAGTCCTCTGGCGCCGCTGGAGGCGGTCAGAACGGTATACCCGAAGGTTTCGAGGAATGCCTTTTCGCATTCCAGCACATTTTGGTTATCGTCGATGCAGAGAACTACTCCGTGCGATAGCTCCGGGTAAGCCGAGGGTGGCATGATTCACCTGTAAGGACCAATTTTCAACACTTCGGCTCGGGAAGCTGTTCAAAACTGCTCACTACCATGCTTTTTGCAACACTGTTGCCGATCACCCTGCAACCGATGTCCCACCCGGTTGACTTGCTGTACAACGCACACCTAACTTCGCCCGATTCATTGCCATCTGGTTTCATGTGGGATTGCTCTATGGAAAACATCGAATCGTGCAGGTCGATGTAACTTCCGCGCGCCAATCTCACGGACTCATTCCCAAGGCAACCACAAGCAAATCAGCCCACTCCAAGTCGTGTCGGCATTTGCCAGAGGCGGAAGCAGATCTGGCTTTGGAAGTAATGTCCCACAAAAGTGTGTAACTTTGAACAGATTTGCCGCCCCCCGCATGTCCCTATAGGTGCTTCGGATTTCGAAAACAGACATTCAAGCATCGTGCAGGGCTGCTGGGAGCCGAAGCGGAACATCGCGATTTGAGGATTTCCAGTGAGCACTCGTCAAAGGCAGCCAGTTTGATGGCCGGGCACACACTCGGCTTCGTCGCGCTTGCTAAATCACACCAATAAGGAGAATTGACTATGAACAAGATCAGTACATGCGCATTTGCTCTCGCAATGGCGCTGATTGGGCTTGCCGCGTTCGCTCAGAATAAGCCTACCGCGCAAACTGCCGCGGACCGGGATATGGGAAAGCTGTCCAAAGACGGATACAAGGCGATGCGCGATGTCAGCCTAGCCCGCCTCGCAATATTCAACGGACAGCCTGCCGAGGCCAAAACCTATACCAATGAAGCAGAAACAGCTTTAGAGAAGGCTAAGACCGATGAGACTGCCTTCACCAAGGCAGAATCAGATCTGAAAGCTCCATCGGGCATGGTCCAGCACGGATCCGGCGCGACGGCAAGCGCCACGCCAACCGTCTGGATTCCTGTGGACGGTTCCTTGACGCTTGGTGAGGACTACATTGAAACACCTGAAAAATCCGCCGGCGTCGCCAAGGCCAACGAAATGCTTAAAGAGGGCGAGCACAAGAAGGCGATGGAGACCCTCAAACTATTGATGATCACATAATATAGT
>PLHW01000053.1 GCA_003139095.1 Acidobacteriaceae bacterium | reverse complement strand
CCCGCCGAAGATGCTTCCTTTTCGAAGGTCCACGATTCCCGCAATAAATTGCGCCGTGCCCCCGAAGCAGATTGCCAGTGCCAGTGTCGGCCCGGCGCTCCAGAATCCTACGTTGTGCAAACCGGTCGCCATCGTCGTCAAGCCGAAACCCATTAGCCCCACTACTGCCGGGTTCGCCCACCACTCCTTGCACATACCGCTGTCAGCTAGTTCCGCCATGTCATAGTTCTCCTTAGTGCGTTTCTTCGGACGGTTGAACTCATTCTGTGTGAAACCTCTAACAATATCTGTGAAACCTTTCACAAATCCCGAGGTAGAGATGACTTTCCCTTCCCAGTTTCCGGTCTGCTCTTACACAAAATCGCCTGAAGATATATTTCCTTCAAACTGTGAAACCTCTTACGGAACTGGCATCAGACCTAACCTAAAGTTTTGACAGACGGGAACTCGCCATGGGAAATCCTCGGAAAGCACCGCTCCGCAGTCCCATTCCCCTCCCAGAATCACTCGGCTCTGCCTTACAGAAGCTGAAGAAAGTTTTGAACACTATTACAGCCATCACCTTCTGTCTGTTCTTTGTAGCCGTGATTGGGAGCGAATTGACCTTCCTGGCGACCACGCCTTCTGTATCGTCAGACATAAAGACGACGGCATTTTTCGTTGGCGCAACCGCCATCTTAATGTTGATTGTCCATGTGATAGACATTACCGAGAGCTAGCGAACCCGACGACGGACGTTGTCACATCCCCAGGGCTAGGTTCACTGTTATGTCCGGGCGTTGAACTAGCCAGCGCTCCGGTGCTAGCATCCTCCGTGCAAATATCGGACATTGCGAAGAACGTATGGCCACGTTCTGCCACAGCCTTGGAGCTGTTTCATGGGGTCGCGCAGCGGGATGTGCGAAAGATTACCAGCCTCTGCACTGAGAAGTGGTTCTCCCGTGGAGTAACGATATTCCGGGAAGGCGAGTCTGCCGATTCCCTTTACGTCCTGAAAAAAGGCATGGTCAGGCTGATTTCCCTTTCGGACCAGGGTAAGGAAACCATTCTGCACATCCTTAAGCCCGATGAGGTCTTCGGCGAACTTCTTCTCTCCGAGGAGAAAAGAGCCTTCACCGCCATTGCCACAGAGGATTCTCTGGTGACCATCATTTCCCAGGAGTCTTTTGTGGCACTCTTATCCGCGGTCCCCACCGTCGCTCTCAACTTCATTCGGCTGCTTTCGAACCGATTGGCCACAGTGGAGCGGGGAATGGCGGAGTTCAGCCATACCTGGTCCTATCACCGCCTGGCTAGAGTGCTCCTCCAGTTGAGCGAGAAATACGGACGCGAAGTTTCTAGTGGCACGTTCATCAGCGTCCGCCTGACCCATGAAGATCTGGCCAACTTGATTGGGACGAGCCGGGAAACGGTCACCACACAACTCAGCAAGTTCACACGCCTGGGCCTCCTGAAACGCGAGGCCAGGCATTTCATTGTGGCCAAGTCCAGGCTTGTCGACTTTATTCGCTCCGAAGAGCTTCGACTGAAGGATCTCTCGAACCCGGGAACGCGATTCCACATGGGCGGTGGCCGCGCAACCTGACCCTTAATCAAGCATGGAACCCACAAACGCCGATTGAATCTGTAACTTTTACCTCGCAGACGAATCCAATCGGGTGTGAGGTATTGGCATGAGCGTTGAGTCTAGGAGTTTTTCAGTAGCCGGCAAAGTCGCAATCCTGATCGCGATTCTTGTACTTGCCGTTATCGTGATATCGAGGCGGGCCAACGCGGCCGCCAGCAGCGTCGCCCTCCCCAACCCGGCGGTGGATGCCCCGCTGGCGGCCAAGTCCAGCAAGGAAACGGCGGTTGTGGCGGGCGGTTGCTTCTGGGGAATCCAAGCTGTCTTTCAGCATGTGAAAGGCGTAAAAGACGCGACCTCGGGATATTCCGGGGGATCGGTTGCGTCACCCACATATGAGGATGTCAGCAGCGGAGATACTGGCCACGCCGAATCCGTGAAGATTACGTTTGACCCGTCGCAGGTTTCGTACGGCCAGCTTCTGAAAGTATTTTTTTCGGTGGCGCATGACCCCACGCAACTCAATCGCCAGGGGCCGGACACCGGAAGCCAATATCGCTCGGTAATTTTCTACGCCAATGACGAACAAAAACACATCGCGGAAGCCTACATCTCCCAGCTCACCCAGGCAAAGTCGTTTCCCCGGCCGATCGTGACGCAAGTCGTTCCGCTGAAGGCGTTCTACATGGCCGAGGGCTATCACCAAAATTACGCAATGCTTCATCCGGATAACCCATACATCGCGATCAACGATGCGCCCAAGGTGGAGCATCTCCGCCAGCAACTTCCAGATCTCTATAAGAAGTAGGGAGAGCAAGAGCCACAAACCACCGGAGAGACGAATGAACCGCAGAAAATTTCTCGCCAATTCCGCAGTGGCCGGCGCCGGTGTGGTGGCGTGGCTAAAAAGCCCGACCTTGAGCGCTGCGAAGTCCGACCCCGCGGATGATAAAGACACGGTGACGGTCGTCCAATTCAGCGACTCCGGCCAAAACCTCGGCCCGGCGCGCGTCAAGAAGGTTCACAAGACGGATGCCGAATGGAAGCAGCAACTGACTCCTTTGCAATTTGAGGTGACGCGCAAGCAAGGCACGGAACGAGCCTTTACCGGCGATACCTATAACCTGCACGACAAGGGGCTTTATCGCTGCATCTGCTGCGGCAATGCCTTGTTCAGTTCTGACACGAAGTTTGATTCGGGCACGGGTTGGCCGAGTTTCTGGGCGCCGATTGCAAAAGAAAATGTGCGCAAGTCAGTGGACATGAGCCTGGGGATGAGCCGAGATGAAATCTCGTGCACGGAATGCGCGGCGCACCTGGGACACGTGTTTGACGACGGCCCCAAACCTACCTACCTGCGATACTGCATGAACTCCGCCTCATTGAAGTTCGTGAAGCATGGTTAGGGCGGCAAGCGAGTAGTCTCGCCTCAGTCTGCCACGCGGTCATTCAACGAGTAGCTCGCCTGGTTTCCACAACCGCCCGCAATCTGGGAGAATTTTCATTGGACCACAGATCCTGAGTCGCAAGACGATCTGACGCCGCAACGCGAAAGGCTGAAATGAACGTTCTGGTTCTTAATTCCGGCAGCTCCAGTTTGAAGTTTCAAGTCATTGCCACCGACCTCGATCGCATCCGCGAATACAAAGACGAGCGCCTGTGCTGGGGCGAAGTCGAGGGCATGGGCGGCGAGGCCATTATCAAATTTCAGCCGCGCTCCGGTCCATCGAAGACGCTCACGGCTCCGCTGCGCGACGTGGGCGCGGCGCTCGATTATATAGTTCGCTTCATCGCCTCCGATCGCTCGGGCGTCCCCGAAATCAAGCACACCGGCGATTTCAATGCGGTCGGTCATCGCGTGGTGCACGGCGGCGAGATGTTCCAGGAATCCGCGCGTATCGACGACAAGGTTTTAAAGGGCATTGAAGATTGCATCGATCTCGCGCCGCTGCACAATCCAAATAATGTAAAGGGAATCCTCGCCGCCCGCGAGTTGTTTGGAAGCGATCTGCCCCAAGTCGCGGTCTTTGACACCGCATTCCATTCCTCCATTCCCGAGCAAGCTTACTTGTATGCCCTTCCCTATCATCTTTATCGGCGTCACCGCATTCGCCGCTATGGATTCCACGGAACGTCGCACCGCTATGTGGCCTTCCGCTATCGCGCGCTTCGCGGACTGACCCGAGAGCAGACAAACATCATCACGCTTCATCTCGGAAACGGATGCTCTGCGGCCGCCATCAGGGCCGGACGCTCCCTCGACACTTCCATGGGAATGACGCCGCTCGAAGGCCTTGTAATGGGCACTCGTTCCGGCGACCTCGATCCCGCGATCGTAAATTTCATCGCGCGCAAAGAAGGTCTGTCGCCCTCCGAGACCGATACGCTTCTCAACACGCAATCCGGACTGCTCGGCATTTCCGGACTGACGAATGACATGCGCGAGCTGCAATCGGAACTGAAAGAGCATGATGACCGGCGCGTTCGCCTGGCCATTGAAATTTTCTGCTATCGCGCCCGCAAATATATTGGCGCGTATCTGGCTTGCATGGACGGAGCCGACGCCATCGTGTTCACGGGCGGCATCGGCGAAAACTCGCCCGACGTGCGCGCCCGCATTTGCGCCAGCATGGAATGGGCCGGGCTTCACCTCGACGCGCAGAAAAATAATGACGCCATTGGCCGCGAAGCCCTAATCAGCGCCGGCGATTCCAAGCTGCTCGCCTATGCCATTCCAACCGACGAGGAGTTGCTCATCGCCCGTGACACCGTGCGTGTAATTTTAGGCGAGCCGCATCCGTCGTAATTGCCCTCAGGGACTTAGCGCACGTGCGACGCGGCCCCGCGCGAATTGCCGCCCTCAATAAGGCCAGGTCCAGTCCGACGCTTCCGGCAAGTCCACGCCGTTTTCGTGCGCGTAGGTGACGCACGCAATCTGCTGGTTCAGAAACCGTTCCTTCGCGTGGCCGCCGATCTTCTGTAATCTGGGCACGCGGTCCACCACATCCATTGCCAGGCTGTAGCGGTCGATGTTGTTCTCAATCGCCAGCTCCAGCGGCGTGCTGATACTTCCCTTCTCCTTGTAGCCGCGCACGTGAATATTAGCGTGGTTCGTGCGGCGGTACGCCAGCCGATGAATCAGCTGCGGATAGCCGTGAAAATTAAACATCACCGGCTTATCCACGGTGAACAGCGAATCGAAATCCCGATCCTGCAGCCCATGTGGATGCTCCGTGCTCGGCTGGAGCTTGAACAGATCGACAACATTCACGAAGCGAATTTTCAGGTCGGCAAATTCCTTCCGCAACAAAGCCGTCGCCGCCAGCGCTTCCTGCGTCGGAACATCGCCCGCGCACGCCATCACCAGGTCGGGCTCGCCGCCATCGTCATTGCTCGCCCAATCCCAAATGCCGATGCCTTTCGTGCAATGGGTAATCGCCTGCTCCATCGTCAAATATTGCAGGTGCTTTTGCTTATCGCACACAATCACGTTGACGTAGTTCTGGCTGCGCAGGCAGTGGTCGGCCACTGACAGCAGGCAATTCACGTCAGGCGGAAGATAAATACGCGTAACATTCGCGCTCTTGTTCAGCACCACATCCAGAAAGCCCGGGTCCTGATGCGTGAATCCGTTGTGGTCCTGCCGCCACACCGTCGACGTGATCAGCAAATTCAAGGACGCGATCGCCTCGCGCCACGACACATGATTCGACGACTCCAGCCACTTCGCATGCTGGTTGAACATCGAATCGATGATGTGGATGAACGACTCATAGCAGGAAAAAAATCCATGCCGCCCGGTCAGCAGGTAGCCTTCGAGCATCCCCTCCATCGTGTGCTCGCTCAGCATCTCCATCACGCGCCCATCGCTTGCAAGGTTGCCGCCATCGCTATCCTCGGGGAAAATTTCCTCGATCCAGAATTTTTTCGTAACCGCGTAAATCGCATCCAGCTTGTTCGATGACGTTTCGTCCGGTCCAAACACCCGGAAATTATTCATGTTCTGCTTCATCACATCGCCCAGCATCGCGCCCAGCGGATGCGTGTTGGAAGTCTGGCTGACGCCGGGCTTCTCGAACGTCGCCGCGTAATCGCGAAAATCGGGCACGCGCAGCGCTTTCTTAAGCGATCCGCCGTTGGCATGCGGATTCGCGCTCATGCGCCGCAATCCCGCCGGCGACATTTCCCTGAACATCGGCGCAAGCTTCCCCTCGCCGTCGAAAAACGGGTCCGGCATCAGCGCATGCATCCACTTTTCCAGAATCTGAAGCTGTTCCGGATCCGTCTTCGCCGCGGGCAGCGGCACCTGATGCGCGCGCCAGAAGCCCTCCAGATAATGGCCTTCAACTTCGCGCGGCGCCGTCCACCCCTTCGGCGAGCGCAACACGATCATCGGCCAGCGCGGCCGCGTCGCTGCGCCCGTCTTTCTCGCATTCCGCTGGTGTTCGCGAATCTCCGCAATGCAATGCTCCACCGTCGCCGCCATCGCCTGATGCATGCTGTCAACCTCGTGCCCCTCCACGAAGTACGGCTTCCAGCCATAACCACGCAGCAGATTCTCCAACTCCTCGCGCGAAATTCGCGCCGGCACCGTGGGATTGTCGATCTTGTAGCCGTTCAAATGCAGGATCGGCAGAACCGCGCCATCGCGCACCGGGCTCAGAAACTTATTGATGTGCCAGGAAGTCGCCAGCGGCCCGGTTTCTGACTCGCCATCGCCCACCACCGCCGCCACAATCAACTCCGGGTTGTCGAACGCCGCGCCGCACGCGTGCGACAGCACGTATCCAAGTTCCCCGCCCTCGTGAATCGATCCCGGCGTCTCCGGCGTGCAGTGGCTGCCAATCCCGCCCGGAAAAGAAAACTGCCGGAAAAATTCGCGCAGCCCCTCAACGTCCTGGCTCTTCTCCGGATAAAATTCCGAATACGTGCCTTCCAGATATGCGGGGCCGAGCACGCCCGGCGCGCCATGCCCCGGCCCGGCCAAGAAAATCATGTCGAGGTCATACTTTTTAATCAGCCGGCTCAGATGGACGTACATAAATGACAATCCCGGGCTCGATCCCCAGTGCCCGAGCAGCCGGTTCTTGATGTGCTCCGGCCGCAGTGGCTCGGTCAGCAGGGCGTTCTCGCGCAGGTAAATCATCCCCAGGCTAAGGTAGTTGCACGCGCGCCAATACGTCTCCATTCTGTGCAGCTCTTCAGCACTGAGTGGACTTCCGCTAATCGTCGAGCGCGTAGGATTATAAGGACTGATTTCGCAGACTTCGGCGCGTAAGCTGGCATCGACCGTGCTCATGCATCACTCCTGCTGGTAGGTTAGGCTCTGAGCCTATTCGATGACAAATAAAGAGAGACGGGTGCATTTCTCAATCGGTAGAAAAGATAATGGGAAAAGGGCGCTCGAAAAGCGAAAAAAGGGACCAGCGACTTTTGGTGGAAGCTGGCCTCCTTTACCGATTTGTGGAAACTTTGTGGAGAATCTTACTGGATCGAACTAGCCGCATTGGAGAACACAGTATTTGCATTGGTACCGATCAGCCGAACCGTCCCAATCACCAGCACTAGAATAACTGCCAGCATCACCGCGTATTCGGCGATATCCTGGCCTTGCTCGTCCGCCCAGATGCCCCGAAAAAACTGAACCATAATTCCTCCCAGAACCAGTATTGTCTTCGGCCAGCTTGTGTACGTAATAATGCCGTCTGGCACAGCGATTGTCAATTGCGGCATTTACAAGGCATTTATCGCCTATTTGCGGGGGGCGCGGATTCTTGCCCCGCAAGGCCACCCATCGGAATTGCCATAATCTGCCAATATTTTAGATGACGACTTCTTTCGAAGAGCTTTCTCTCGCCATCCTCGGAATCTGCTGGCTTCCCCGGTGCATGTTTTTGTATTCTCTTCACCATGAGCACGCTGGCTCTGAGCGAACTGCTGGGCTCGACGGTCTATGACTCGACCGGGGCCGCCAGTGGTCACGTGCGCGAGGTCGCCCTTGCCCCCCAGGAAGACCGCACCAAAATCGCTGTCCTCATCGTCAAAACCTCTTCCGGCAATCGCTTGCTGCCGATCGGCGCAGTCTCCACCATTGAGGGCGTTGTGCGCGCCAGCAGCGCCATCGGCGACTGGGTCCTGGCCGATGGCGCGGAAGGATTGCTCCTCCTCAGCCGCGACTTGCTCGATCAGCAGGTCATTGATGTCCACGGCCGCAAAGTCGTGCGCGTGAACGACGTCGATTTTCATCAGGACACTGCCCTCGGCCATCTTCAATTGCGCGTGGGCGGCGTGGATGTGGGCGCGCGCGGCGCCATTCGCCGTCTATTGAAGGGCGTGGTTCCCGCCGCCGCCTTGCGCGCCCTTCTCCAACGTGTGCCGCCGCGAGAAATTCCCTGGGACTTCGTCGACCTGATCGAAACCGACCCCGCCCGCCGCGTTCGCCTAAAGATCTCGCACGAGCGTTTGGCCAAACTCCATCCCGCCGATATCGCCGACATCATCGAGGATCTGGCGCCCGACGAGCGCGAGGCCGTTTTTGAAACCCTCGACGAAGGCGTCGCCGCCGACGCTCTGGAAGAGCTCCAACCCAGGGTGCAGAAATCGATTGTCGAATCGCTCGATTCCGATCGCGCCGCCGACATTGTCGAGGAGATGGAGCCCGACGCCGCCGCCGATCTGCTCGGCGATCTGCCTGAGGAACGCACCGCCGAAATTCTCGTGCAGATGCAGCCCGAAGAGCGCCAGGAAGTCAGCGGACTGCTCGAATTCAGAGAGAACTCCGCGGCCGGCCGCATGACCACCGAGTACATCGCGCTGCCCCTCACGTCGACCACCCATGACGCGATCGAGGCTATGCGCAGCTTTGAAGGCCGCATGGAAAGCATGAGCACCGTCTTCCTCGTCGATACCCAGGGAACGCTGGTCGGCGCCGTGCCCCTCGCTAGAATCGTCCTCGCGCCCCCCACTGCCCCGCTGCTTGGCCTAACCCAGGAGCCCTTAATCTACTGCCCCGAAAACGCCAAAGAGAAGGAGTTCGCCGAACTCTTCGATAAATACAATCTGCTCACCCTGCCCGTGATCGACAGCAAGAATCAGCTCCTGGGCGTAATCACGCCCGACGACGTCATCAATATGCTGCGCGCCAAACTGTAACCACTCGGCGCAAACTGCCTTTCCGGCTCTGGTAGTCGAGTTTGTTTTGCCCACCCCAGAGTCACAGAGAAATCTCGAACCGCAAAATCAAAGCGCGGAAGTTTTTGAAAGGAGTTGCTTTTCTCCGTGCCTCGGTGACTCCGTGGTGAACGCACGGACTCCGCTCTTGCAATTGACGCCCAATTTCCCCCGAGTATAGACTTCGCCCCATGGCGGATTCCGGCGACGGCGCGAGCGGCTGGCCTGGTTTTATCGGTCAACTCAACAAGACCTTCATGCTCGTGCGCGACCTCTTTGGTTACGCGCTCCCCGGCGGCCTCTTTCTCGCCATCGGACTCATCTCCGGCAGCTACAATCTTCAGCAGCTCAAAACTCTGCTTTTGCCCTATACCCTTCCCGCCTGGGCCGCGTTCGTTGCCGTAATCGCCGTCTGCTACGCCACCGGAGCCTTGATGGCTGCCACCGTCTATATGCCCATCGGCCTTGCCAAGTATGTGATCTGGATGTACGACCGGCATGCGCGCCACGTCGCGGAGCCCCGTGAGGGCAGTGTGCGCGATTGGCTTGTCCACAATCCCACCGAAGTGACGGCCCGGACCCTAGAGCTCCGCCTCCAGCACCAGGATCTTCTCGACACCCTCGACCGCCGCGAGACTTTGAATGTTATGGCCGGTTCGATGGCCGCGGCGTTGCTCACCGGTTGGTACGTCTTCTGTTACGCGCACTGGAGTCTATCGCGCCTGCTGTTCTGGGGAGGCATCGTAACGCTGATCCAATTCCTCACCGGACTCTCCCACCTGCGCCGCGTGCTCAAGGCCGCAAGCCTCGCCCACGTGGCTGCCCCCAAGTCTGACCAGAACTTTGCCAAGCTTCTGGCCGATCTCATCGCCGCCGCCACCGCCGCGCTTAACAAATCCGCGCATTAGCCGCCCCAAGCCCCGATCAAATTCTGTTTCGCCTTCCGTCGATTCGTTTTTCTTCTGCCCCAGCGCTTTTTTGTTTCACCGACCCCCTAACTCCGTTTATCCTATGGCGTCCTTGAAGCTATATTGCTCCATCCGCATGTCACCAAGCTGCGCGCATGAAATTCCTGAAACGCTGGAAAATCCAGATCCTGCTCTTCTTCGCCGTGGTAGGACCCGGATTTATTACCGCGAACGTCGACAACGATGCCGGTGGCATCTTTACGTACTCGGCTGCCGGCGCGCAGTTCGGCCACATGCTGCTCTGGACGATGATCCCAATCACCGTCGCGCTGATTGTGGTCCAGGAAATGTGCGCCCGCATGGGCGCCGTCACCGGCAAAGGCCTTAGCGACCTCATCCGCGAAGAGTTCGGCCTGCGCATCACCTTCCTCATGATGCTCGGCATTCTGATCACGAATTTCGGCAACGTCATCGCCGAGTTCGCGGGCATCGCCGGCAGCATGGAATTGTTCGGCATTTCCAAGTACTATTCCGTTCCCGTCTGCGCCGTCATCGTCTGGCTCATCATCGTCAAGGGCCAGTACAAGGGCGTCGAAAAAGTTTTCCTTGCGGCCTCCTTTTTCTATATCACGTACATTCTCGCCGGCTTCCTCGCCAAACCCGCGTGGATCGAGGCCTTGACCGCCACCATCAAGCCGCCGCAACTCGCCGCCTTTAAGCAGGACTCCTACCTCTACATGGTCATCGGCGTCGTCGGCACCACCATCGCCCCCTGGATGCAGTTCTACCTGCAATCCTCCATCGTCGAAAAAGGAATCACGCGCCGCCAATACAAGGCCTCCAAGCTCGACGTCATCGTCGGCTGCATTTTCACCGACGTGGTCGCCTGGTTCATCATCGTGGCCTGCGCCGCCACGTTGTACGTACACGGCCACAGCGAAATCCGCGACGCCGCCGACGCCGCCCAGGCCCTTCGCCCGCTCGCCGGCGATTACGCCTACATTCTCTTCTCGCTCGGCCTCTTCAACGCCTCGCTCTTTGCCGCGTCCATCCTGCCTCTTTCCACCGCCTACACCGTCTGCGAAGGCCTCGGCTTCGAGTCCGGCGTGGGCATGAAATTCTCCGAAGCCCCGGCCTTCTACTGGCTCTACACCATCCTCATCGCCGCCGGCGCCATCGTCATCCTCATCCCCGGCATTCCGCTCGTCAAAATCACCGTGTTGTCGCAGGTGGTCAATGGCGCAGTGCTGCCGTTCGTCCTCATCTTCATGTTGCTGCTGATTAACAAAAAAGAGTTGATGGGCGAATTCGTCAACACCACGCTGTTCAACATCATCGCGTGGGCGACCACCGTAATTATGATTGGATTGACCGCCCTTCTCGTGTGGGGACAACTGAGTGGAAAAACAGGTTAGCGGCCAGTGTTCTTGCGACCGAGCGGCCCTGCGCTTCGGCGCACGTTAAATCCGTCGGCCTGACCGCGCCTTCCATCCCTGCGCTTTAAATCAACTTCCCCGCCGCCAGATCCCTCACCAGCGTGCGGTCCGCCTCCAAGAAATCCAGGTCCAGCAATTCTTTCCGCCCTACCCAGCGGATCTCCCGAAATATCCGGTTTTCAATCTCTCCCCGAAACGTTCTCACCTCAAAAAATCGCAAGTCGATCGATCCCCCGCCCGGATACTCATGGTGAATGCGCACCACCTCATCGCCAATCGTCGCTTCGATTCCCAACTCTTCTTCCAACTCGCGCCGCAGCGCCTCGCGCGGCTGCTCGCCATCCTCGATCTTGCCCCCCGGAAATTCCCACTTCAGCGGCATCGGCTGATGGCGTGTTCGCTGGCACGCCAGAATTCGCCCATCGTTCACGATTAGCGCAGCCACCACCCGCTTCATGCGACTCCCATTCCCCCGCGCTTATTTTGCTTGCGCTGGTTCTTTCTCCAGTCGCTTGCCCACCAGTTCCGCGCAATACTCCACCAGCACCCGGTCATCCGCCCCAAACGCCGCCGCAAAATGACTGTCGATATCGAGTTCGCCCGCCACCTCGCCGCGCACAAAAAACGGCACTACAATCTCCGACTTCGTTTCCAGCGAGCACGCCAGATAACGCGAGTCCTCCCTCACGTCGTCAACCACCACCGTTTTTCCCGACGACGCCGCCGCCCCGCAAATTCCCTGGTGAAGATGAATGCGCGTGTGCGGCGTCATCGCTCCCTGAAAATGCCCCAGCACCAGGACCGGCGGTTTCGCGCCTTTCTCCAGCATGTAGAAACCGACCCAGTTGTACTTCAGCATCTTTTCGTTCAACAGCAGCGTGAGCCGGTCCATGAACCGATCGGCCGACAAGCCCTCGGAATTCAGCCGGTCGATGTCTCGCCGCACTTCTTCGTGCTTCTCTGACTTAAATGCGCTTGGCATGATTTTCCATCCTAAACTACTCTACCGCGTCGTCGGCTCCGGTCGCTCCCGGTCGTCTCCTACTTCAATTCTTCCACCGCAGAGTCACCGGGGAACAGAGAACCTCCCCGCACAACTCCAGTCTCCGGTTTTGCAGCTCAAGGTTTTGCGCTTCAAGACTTTCTCCCTGACTCTGTGACTCCGTGGTGAACAATTTCGGACTACCGCGTTTCTCCCATCCTCCGCAGTCCCCGCGGCCACTCGCCCTCAACACAAAACGTCTCCGGATGAATCGCCGCCGCCAGCGCCCGCAATCCCCCAATCAGCGTCGGCGCCGGCGTGTTCAATAATTCGTCGGAAATACAGTAGACCTGCCCCGCCCTCGCCGCCGCAATCTCAGCCCACCCGCGCTCGCGCACAATTTTTTCCAGCGGCACTCGATCCCCCGCCCCGCACCATGCCGCGACAATCACCTCCGGCTCCAGCCGCGCCACTTCCTCCGCCGAAATCTGTCCGCCCGCTTTCCCCAAAAATTCTCCGCCCGCCGCCTCCACCAGTTCCGCCACCCACGCCTGCGACGCAATAATCGGCTTGCCCCACTCCTCGCAAAAAACTCGCTTCCTCCGCCGCTCGCCCGCCGCGCGCCTCACGCTTTCAATTTCCTCGCGCATTTCGGCAATTACTTTCCCGCCCCGTTCGCTCGCGCCGACGCATCCCGCAATCGTCGCAATATCGCCGTAAACGTCCTCAAGCGTGCGCGGCGCCAGGCCCAAAAATCGCACGCCTGCTTTCAGAATTTCCTCGACCGCCGCCTGCTGGTACGGCACCGCCGCAATCACCAGGTCCGGCTTCGCCGCCAGTATCTCTTCCGTCTTCGCGCTCCACGAATCCGCAATCACCAGCCGCTCGCGCGCATCCAGGTTCGGCACAACGTCCGCGCAATATTTCGTGCAGGCCACCACTCGATCCAGCGCGCCCACGCGCGCCAGAATCGCGGTCGCGCTCGGTTGCAGGCAGGCAATGCGCCGCGGCGCGTAAGAGTCGGACATTGGAGATTTGTGCTACCGGAGGTTTACTTCTGATATACCGTGGGCACCGGGCCTTTTTCCAGCATCTCCCGATCCCAGATCATGCCTTCGCGCGTGTAGCTGGCCAGCTCAAAATCCTGCGTCAGTTCCAGCGCGTCCGTCGGGCACGCGTCTTCGCACAGTCCACAGAACATGCAGCGGCTCAGGTCGTAGGTGAAGTTTGTGAGTTCTTTGCGGCGGGTTTTTTCGTTGCGCTCGCTGGTCACCACAATCAAATGTTCGGGGCAAGCCAGCGCGCACAGGTCACAGGAAATGCAGAGACTCTCGTCCGTATCCGGATTCACGTTCAGCCGCGGCGCTCCGCGATACCGTTCCGCCACCAGCGGCCGCTCCAGCGGATACTGCTCCGTATAAATCTCTTTCGGATGCTGATACCGGAATGTCACCCCAAGTCCCTGGATCAGATCGACCAGAAACACTTTTCGCAAGATCTCGGTCATTCCCATAACCGCCCTAGAATACCACGCGCGCCATGGGATCGATTAGTGAGCCGCATCACACGAGAATAGGATATCCATCGTGAAAGTTAATCCGCCTCCCAACCCGGTTTTTCCACCACCGAGACACAGAGTCAAAGAGGAACCCGATCGACTTCAATATCTTCTCCGTGCCTCTGTGCCTCCGTGGTGGCCATGCCTTCAAAGCCGCCTAGGGATTCACCACCTGATGCAGCGCCGTATACGGGCTAGCCAGGTAATTAGCGTCGCCCGCGTATTCAGCCGACACAATATGCGCCCCCTTCGGAATGGCCGCAGTCGTAAATTGCGCGACGCCATTCACCAGCGTTGCCGATCCAACCACCTGACCTGCGATCTTGAATGTCACCGCCTCGCCGTCCTGCGGCGCGCCCGCAATCGAACCGACCGTCGCCGTAAACGTCACCGGCTGTGCCACCTTCGACGGATTCGCCGACGACGTCAGCGCCACCCGCATCAGCGGCGAGTACAGCGAAATCCCTTTATTCGTCGAGACCGCAATCACCCCGTAATCGTTCACCTGCAGCGAGTACGGCTGCAACTGTTTCGAAACTCCGGCCAGCGTCGCCAGGTCCTGCATGCCCGCAGATGGCGTCCACAAAAATCCCCGCAGCAGTCCCTTCTTCGAACTCGTCAGCGAAGTCCCCACAATCCATCCGCGATTGTTAATTGCGAGTGCGCTGCTGGTCGCGCCGCCCAGGGTGCCCAGGTCCGTCATCTGCCCGGTTGAACTCCACGCACATGCGTGTTTAAATCCGCGGGCATTCGGCGCCTGCCCCACAATCGTTCCCGCGTCATTGATTCCGAGCGCAATCGCTCCCGCCGGCGCCAGATTCTGCAAGCCTCCCGCCGCTGTCCACAAAAACGCAACCGGATTTCGATCGCCGTTCGAAAAGTAATACCCGGCAACCTCGTTCGCAGAATTCACTCCTACCGCGGTCGCCCCGCCGATGCTCTGAAGCTGCGGCGTCAAGTCCTCCATGCCGCTCTCCGGCGTCCAGAGGAATGCATGCTGCGTCTTCGCGGCCGTGTAGGACAGCCCAACCACCGTGCCTGACTCGTTCACTCCAGAGGCCGCGCTCAGCCCGCCCCCGAGCGATCCCAGCCATTGCACCCCCGTGCCCGGCCCGAAAACAAAGGCCTGCACCGCGCCTGAGCCTTCCGGATTTCCCGCGCCCACCACTTCTCCCGAATCGTTCATCGCAGCAGCAGCAGCATTGGCGCCGCTCAGCCCAAGGTCCTCAAAGCCTGTAGTTCGGCTCCAAACCGCGACGTCGCCCGACGTTTGTTTATCGCCGTTGGCCACCACCTGGCTCGAATTGTTGATGGCCGTAAATGAGTTCGCCGGCGACTGCGGCACCGCGATCACGTTAAAGGCAACCTGTGCCGATGCAGCCACCGAAACCGCTAAACCGAATGCGACCGCCGCAAACTTAAGACAATTTCTCACTTGGGATCTCCTGGCGAGTGCCGATACCCCACAGACAGCACTGCCGTGAACTTAAAGCGCAAACTGGCTGCCGTTTCCACATTCGCAAAAAAGTTGAACTTCCATGCGCAAGTCACAGACAACAAATCGATTAGCCGACCTGCCGCTTGGTAACCACCGCTTTCCCATTACTGCCAAACTCCTTCATCCAACGACCGTAAATGGGAATACTATTTCCCTCCCGAAAGACCAATCGAAATTGTGTTCCCCGGCATCCTCGGGCAAGATTCAGCTTGACTTAAGCACCGACAACGAACTCAGATAAAAGAAGACCCAAAAGAAGCGGGCAAGAGGGACAAAATGAGCGAACCGGAACAAGCGACGCAACTGCGCGAAGTAGCCTCCAATCTCATGCGAAAGGAACCTGATTACTTCGGAACATTCCCCGTGGATGTGTTGATAGCGTGGCTTGAGGATCGCGGAACTGACCATAGGGTGCTATGCGCATACTGCGACACACCATTGCTTGAAGACAGACTGGATTCTTTCAATGGGACTGCCGATCATCTTCTACCACACGCAATCTATCCCCAGTTGGGATTTGACAAGGCCAACGGGAATAGCGTTGCGTGTTGCTCGCGATGTAACTGGCTAAAGCGTACCTGGGACCCGAATACGCATGGCGACCGACTCTACGAGGAGATGCGGGATAAGGGCAAACTCAATAAATATCAGAGGGAGATTTTGATTAAGCGGAGTCGCGATCACGTGCAGGAAAAGTTGGCAAGAAGACATGCTGCGTGGACCCACTGGGTGGCAGCGTGCGAAGCGTTGGGCCGGTAGTAGGCATTTTTGTCAGCTATATTATTAATGCCCTCCGTAAAGTAGCGATTACACAAGGCTTGGTTCGGCGGCGGGGTGAACCTCCCAACGCAAAGCAACTTCCAACTTGAGAGCGTTACGAAGCGCGGGAGAGGCTGTCAAGACTATTATTATCAATACTTTGGATTGAAGTGTTTTAGAATGAATACTTTGCAAAATTCGCGCTGAAAACTGCACTTATCATTATAAGAATCAATACTTTATAGATAAGACTAGCAAATTGAATACTTTACGAGGAAAAATCGCCAAAATCGCACTTAATCGCAAGATTAAATTATAGTTACAAGTGATAAGTTCAACTCCATATTTTTGAATACTTTGCCGTCTAACTTACTCTAAGCTATTGATTCAAAAAGACCGGCGCAAAAGGCAAGGGGGGGAGGGGTACCTTCGCAGAACGATTCTTGCATAGGCAGATTCTGGAGTGCGCCCCGATCTCCTGGCGTTTCATCGCTTTGCATAGTTCAATCGCCTGCGGCTAGAAAGGAAAGACTTGAAGATTTCGCCCGACTCGGTCGACATTCCGCCAAGCGCTAGGACTCGAGCCGACCAAAGTCCGCCGCCCACTCCTGCTCCCAGCTCCGACGAGCTTTGGATGGAAGAAGCGCTCCGTTCGGCCCAACGCGCGCTCGAAGCGGGCGAGGTTCCCGTTGGAGCGGTCGTCGTCCACGCAGGCCGCATCGTCGCCCGCGGATCGAATCGCAATCTCGCCGACAACGATCCCACCGGCCACGCCGAAATCGTCGCCCTGCGCGAAGCCTGCCGAATCCTCGGTAATCACCGTCTTGGCGACTGCGAGCTGTTTGCTACAATTGAGCCGTGCGCCATGTGCGCGGGAGCGCTCATTCACGCGCGCATTCGCCGCCTGGTCTACGGCGCCGACGACCCCAAAGCCGGGGCCGCCGGTTCGGTGTTGAGCATAATCAATCATCCCGGCCTGAATCACCGCATGGAAGTACGCAGCGGCGTCCTGGCCGGCAAGTCAGCAGAGATGCTGCAAGAGTTTTTCAGAAAACGTCGTCAGGAAGTTGGTCGTTAGTCGTCGATTCGTTGGCCCTTCTCGGACCTCCGTTACAAGATGGCGGCGTCAAGCAAGGGTTTTACTGAGAGCTGACGGCTGAGAGCTGACAGCTAACTCCGGAGAGGTGCGTGAGCGGTTGAAACGATCCGCCTCGAAAGCGGACATACCTTAACGGGTATCGTGGGTTCAAATCCCACCCTCTCCGCCATACTTTTAGTGGCATGGATTCCAGGTGCTACAATCGCTCCAGATTCTTTGCGCCCTTTTTGCGCACACTAGACATCGAATGAAAAGGCAGGAGGGCGATTCGCGGTTTGCCCTCAGCCAATATCTTTTTCCGATTCAGGGCAGGTGCTTTTGAGCTATCAACCCGAAACCCCATTTGACAGCCTCGAGAGCACGCACGAATACGTCGCTCTTCTTCTGGAAGCCATTCGCGAAGCAAGGACCGAACTGGCCGTCGATATGAGCGAGAAAGCTCCGCAGCCGGAGCGCCGTCTGCAAGCCCTGCAGTTGGTGCAGTACAAACTGGAAAAGCTGGACGTTCATCTTCAAGCCAGCAGCCGCCTCTTGAACGATCTGCGAACCCTGCGCCGCCTGCTATTTGAAGAACGCGCCGTCCCGGTCGTCAAGCGTACCGGAACCGGCGGCTGAGAAAGCAAAGCTGGCCGCGCCAATCTACGCGCGCACCTTTTCCGCAAATTTCTTCTCCAGCTTTGCCAGCTTCGGAGAGATCACAAACATACAATACGGTTGCCGCGAATTTTCGTTGTAGTAATTCTGGTGATAACCCTCGGCAACGTAGAACTTCGACGCCGGTTCGACCGTGGTCACAATCGGCTCGGAGAACTCTTTTCCCGCGGTCATCTCCGCGATCACATCTTCCGCAATCCGCTGCTGCTCCTCATCGGTGTAGAAGATCACCGATCGATACTGCTCACCCACATCGTTTCCCTGCCGGTTCAGCGTCGTCGGATCGTGCGTCGAGAAGAATACGTCCAGCAGTTCCCTATAGCTGATCTGGTCCGGATCGAACGTCACGCGCACAACTTCCACATGTCCCGTATCGCCGCCACAAACCTGCCGATAAGTAGGATTATCGACATGACCGCCCATGTAACCGGACTCGACATGCGACACGCCAGTCAGCCGCTGCAACACCGCCTCAATACACCAGAAACATCCGCCGCCGAAAATCGCCGTCTGCTCGTTTGCCATGGTAATTGGATGCGCCTACCGAAAGGAAGTTCCAGTGCATTCTTACCACGGAGACACAGAGTCACGGAGAAATTCATGACAAGAACTTGGTTTCTCCGTGCCTGCGCGTCTCCGTGGTGAATTCTCGCTCTTCCCGCTACACCGATACGGTAAATGAAGTTCCTGTCCGCGTCACTGGCCGATAGAGCGTGTCGCGCTCAATCGGCTCTCGCCCCGCTTCCTTGATCAGCCGAATCAGATCCTGCCGTCGCAGACCCTGCGGAGTCGTCGCCCCGGCATCGTGATAGATCTTCTCTTCCACCACAGTTCCGTCAATATCGTCTGCGCCAAAGCGCAGCGAAATCTGCGCGATCTTCGGCGTCATCATCTGCCAGTACGACTTGATATGCGGAAAGTTGTCCAGCACCAGACGGCTCACCGCAATCTGCTTGATGTCCAGCATTCCGGTCGTCGTCGGCAAATGTTCCAGCGGCGTATTCGCCGGATGAAACGCCAGCGGAATAAATGTCTGGAAGCCGTTCGTCTCGTCCTGGAGCGCGCGCAGCTTCATCAGGTGATCGACGCGGTCTTCGTCGTTCTCAATGTGCCCGTATAACATCGTCGCGTTCGACTTCAGCCCGATCTCGTGCGCCACCCGCGCCGTGTTCAGCCAATCGTCGCCGTCAATCTTGTGATCGCAGATGATATGCCGCACGCGATCGGCAAAGATCTCCGCGCCTCCACCGGGCAGCGAATCCACGCCCGCCTCTTTCATCTTGACGAGCGTTTCGCGAATCGAAAGCTTCGAGCGCTTGGCGAGGTAAGCGACCTCGACCATCGTGAACGCCTTCATGTGCACCTGCGGAAAGCGCTCCTTCAGCCCGGAAACCAGATCGAGAAAATATTGAAACGGCAAATCCGGATGCAGTCCGCCCACGATATGAAACTCGGTGATCGCCTCGGTATATCCCGTGCTGGCGATCTGAAAAGCCTCTTCCAGCGCCATCGTGTAAGCGCCTGGCGAATCTTTCTTTCTGCCAAAGGCGCACAACCGGCAAGCCGCAATGCAAACATTCGTCGGATTGATGTGGCGATTGACGTTGAAGTAAGCCACGTCCCCATGCATCCGTTCGCGCACCCAATTCGCCAGCCACCCGACAGCGAGGATGTCGCCAGTACCGTAGAGGACCAGCGCATCGGCCTCGCTCAGCCGCTCGCCGGCCGCAACTTTATCTTTGATCGGGAGAAGACGCGAGTCGTCAGTCTGAAATGCGTGCGTGCTAGCCATCTCTATTTAATGATAACCCAGCCCCCTGCAGCGGATCACATCGCTTTGTGAGGGGGAACCACTGTCCGACCGTTTATGGTCAGCCCGACTGCTGCTCCGATAGCTGATGAAGATGATCCTCGAAATACTGAAGCAAGTTCCTGCAATCGTCCAGAAAATGTGGGATCTGGGAGGGCGCAATCGCCTCTCTTGACCTGAACATGACGATCCACTCCCCGACTCTTTCCGCACAAATGCCGGAACTTTGCCAAAGGCTTGATAGTTCCACTACCGGGGCACTTGATTTCATGGCCACAGTCGTCTGTTTGTAGCCAACTTCCCCGTGATTGGCATGAAAATGGAACGCGATGGTTTCGATACCTTTAAGTGTTCCCGCGATCACATTCGTAGCAATGTCCCAAGGTTCGCCAAAGGATGCTTTCGAAAGATCCAATGTTTCTGGCAGTCTCCTGCCTTGGTACGTGAATCCTAGCTCCTCCGCGATCCGATGATACTGGCGGGCCCTCAGGCGCCCCCGTAACAGAACCCACAGGGCCAGCGCCGCTACCAACAGGCCAATCGTCCACAGCCCTGTTCCATGCCAAGTCACAGGATCACCTTCTTTCTCCAAGGCGGGTGGCCGACCCTTTGAACGCCTTTCGCCCGCCCTACCACAACTGAGGGTGCCCCATCCTTGCGTTCTTTGCAAGGGTGGGCGGCGATGCTGCTGATACAACTGGCAGCTCAAATTCGGAAATGCCATTTCATGCCGTTTCAAGATTTCTTCTTGATTTACACCAGCGCTGTTGCAGCATACAATTATCATAGAATCATCAGCGAGGCCCTCATGCTCAATACCCGCGAAATCCACTCCTTGACCGATTTCCTGCGCAACCACAAAGCCCACGTCAAGCGGCTCAAAAAGACGAAAACTCCGGAAGTGCTGACCGTGAACGGCAAGGCCGAGGTCGTTGTGCAGGGCGCGGTCAGCTATCAGCGGATGCAAGAGCGCCTGCACCACATGGAAACCCTTGCCGCAATCCAGGAAGGAATGGCAAGCGCGGAACGCGGCGAACTGAAACCGGCCGCTCAAGTATTGGACGAGATGCGCCAAAAAATCGACCGCGGCATCGAGCAACTGGATCGTGGCCTCGGCATTCCAGGGCCGGAAGCTAGAGCGCGACTGCGCCAGCGGAGAAGCGTAAAGCAGCGAGAGCATCCGCCCAACTAGCGTTTCATCAGCACATCCCCCGCCACAAACACAAAGAACACCACCGAAATCACCCCATTCATCGTGAAGAACGCCGCGTTCAGCTTGCTCAAATCGTCGTGGCGCACCAGCGAATGCTCATAAGCCAGCAGCGCTGCAACCGCAAGCACGCCGAGCATGGCAATCTTCCCCAAGCCAAAGGCAACGACGAGCGCAACCAGCAGCCCCAGCATGACGAGGTGAAACGCGCGCGCAATCCAAAGTGCCCAGTGAATGCCGAGATGGCGCGGCAGCGAGTGCAGGCCGCGGCCACAATCGAAGTCGTAGTCTTGGCAGGCGTAAATCACGTCAAAGCCGCCCACCCAAAAAGTCACCGCCGCAGTCAACAACAAAATTCGTGGATCGAGCGATCCGCGCACCGCGATCCACGCCGCAGCCGGTGCAATGCCAAGCGCAAAGCCCAAAAACAGGTGTGACCACCGCGTAAACCGTTTGGCATACGAATAGAGCAGCACTACCGCGAGCGCCACCGGTGAAAGCCAAAGCGTCAGCCGATTCAATTGCGAAGCCGCCAGCACAAAAATTCCGCAGGAGATCAACACGAACGTCGCTACGAATGCAGGCGTCAGCACGCCCGCCGGCAAAGCGCGCGTCGCTGTCCGAGGATTGGCCGCGTCAATCGAAGCGTCCGCCAGCCGGTTAAATGCCATCGCCGCCGAGCGCGCCGACACCATCGCCACGACAATCCAAGCCAGTTGATGCCACGCCGGAACTCCACCCGCGGCCAGCATCGCGCCGCAAAGCGCAAACGGAAGCGCGAAAATCGAGTGCTCCCACTTGATCATCTCAAGCGTGATTTTCAGATTGTGCAGGAATCCCACGGCAATATTGTAAAGGACGTGTGCAGCGCTTCGCCGCGCGTCAACAGCCTGCTAGCGATGCACGTCTCCCTCCACCAGCGGCACAAAACGGCAGCCCTCCAGAACCCGCGCTTCCCGCCGGCCGTCTCGCTTCGTGATCAGCAACAATTCCTGCATCACTGGCGAGCCCACGGGAATGATCATCCGCCCCTCTTCCCCAAGTTGGTCGAAGAGCGCGCCGGGCACATCGCCCGCCGCGGCCGAGACCAGAATCGCATCGAACGGCGCGTGCTCGCTCCAGCCGAGGCTGCCATCGTCGACTTTGATCTTCACGTTGCCATAGCCGAGCCGGACCAGCGTATCCTCCGCCGAGGCCGCCAGCGAGGCATAGCGCTCCACCGAAAACACTTCGGCCGATAGCATCGACAACAGTGCCGTCGCGTAGCCCGAACCGGTGCCCACTTCGAGAACGCGATCGGTCGGCCGGAGCGCGAGATGTTCGAGCATTGCCGCCACAATGTATGGCTGCGAGATGGTCTGCCCCTCGCCGATCGGCAAAGGGTGATCTTCGTAGGCATCCTGCCGCACCGACTCCGGCACAAACTCGTGGCGCGGCACCGCGCTCATGGCGGCGAGTACGCGAACGTCGCGGATGCCGCGCTCTTCAAGTTGCGCGCGCACCATCCGTTCGCGCTGAGATTGGAACGATTCGTGAGAAAAGATCATGCGCTCGCTGCCCGGAGATCGCCGCTCTTATCTTCCGGCGGCGCGGAGGTCCCGGAGTTCCTATGTCTTCCTCCGTGTACTCTGGCGTCCAAGATTTTCGTTGGCGTCGACCGAGACCTTCTAATAAGGCCCGATAATCCCGCCGATGTGACGAGACGCCGGAACTGTCCGCGCCCTTTTCTCCTGCGCCTCCATCATGTCGAGATACTTGTAAGCCGAGCCGGTGTTAAACAGCACCACCGTGTCTTCCGGGCGAAAAAATTCGCTCGCCCGCAATTTTTCATAGGCCACCAGCGAGGCCGCTCCCTCGGGCGCTGCAAACACGCCTTCCGCGCTCGCCCAGTGGCGCGTCGCCGCAAGAATCTCTTCGTCCGTCGCCGCGACAGCCGTGCCGCTGCTTTCTTTCAGAATCTTGAGGATCAGATAATCGCCATAAGCTTTCGGCACGCGCAGGCCAGCCGCAAAAGTCGAAGCGCTCGCCCACATCTCCGACGCGCTCTTCCCTTCCTCCCACGCCTTCACGATCGGCGCGCAGCCCGCCACCTGCACGGTAATCATCTTCGGCCGCTCGAAGCCAATCCATCCAAGTTGTTCCATCTCGTCAAAGGCCTTCCACATTCCAATCATGCCCACGCCGCCGCCGGTCGGATAGATGATCGCGTGCGGCAGTTTCCATCCCAATTGCTCCGCGACCTCATAACCCATCGTCTTTTTGCCCTCCACGCGAAACGGCTCTTTCAGCGTAGAGACGTCGAACCATCCTTCTTGCTCTTTGCGCTCGGCGACCATCCGGCCGCAGTCGCTTATCAACCCATCCACCAGCGTGACGTGCGCGCCGAAGTAGTCGCACTCCATGCGATTGGCAATCGGCACATCCTTCGGCATGAAGATATGCGCTTCAAGTCCGGCCGCAGCCGCGTAGGCGGCAAGCGCGCCGCCCGCATTTCCGGCAGAAGGCGCGGCGAGCTTTTTCAATCCGTAGTGGCGCGCCATGGTGATCGCAGCCGACATGCCGCGCGCCTTGAACGATCCCGTAGGATTCAGCCCCTCATCTTTGATATAGACATTCGCGTATTCGCGGCTGGGCAGCATGGGAGTGAAACCTTCGCCCAGAGTCACGGGTTTCTCGCCGGCCTCAAGTTCCGGGAGAACCTCCGCATAGCGCCACATGGAAGCGACGCGCCCGCGCAAATCTTGAGGACGAAGCTTTCCTTTTAGGTTGGCAAGATCGTAGCGGGCATAAAGCACGCCGCCATCTTTCGGGCAAACATTCTGTGATCGGTCGGCGGAGAGATGTTCGCCGCAGCGCGTGCATTCAAGGTATGAAATTCGCATTGAAGCAAGGATAGCATTTCAGCTTTTAGCTGCCGTCCTACGCTGCTACCCGCTTCAAAAACTCGTTCGCCTGCCGGAACCACGGCCTCTCACGTCGGCGCAAATAGCCTGGCATCGTCGGCTTCTTGTCGAGCACCTTCTGCGCCCACGCGCGCGCTTCGGCGTTGCGCCCCTCCGAGGCCAGCAGTTCCGCAAAATTCAAATACGTCTCCGACAAGGTCGACGTTACCGTCACCTGCCGAAACAGCGCGTCCGCCTTTTCTTTTTGGCCAGTCCGAGCGTATGCATGCGCCAGCAAACCGGCCGCGCGCTGAAAATCGTAATCGGGTTCCTTGGCAACCACCCGTTCCAGGTCTGGCACCGCGGCCACCGCATCCCCTAACTGTAGCGCGCAAACACCGCGCCGGTAGAAAGGATCGAGTGTATCGGCTCGCGCGGCAATCGCCCGATCGAACGCGGCTCGCGCGGGCGCAAACTTGCCGTCATCCATGTACAAATCGCCAAGCTCTTCGTAATTGCCGGCGGACGGATTGTCTCGGATGGCCACTTCCAGCTCGCCAATGCGCCTGCGGCGCGGAAATACTTTGAAGGACTGGCCGAGCAGGCCAAGATCGGGGAGGGCCTCAACGGCCAAGTAAATGATAGCCCCGAGCGGCCCCAGAAACAAAATTATGAAGATCCAATACGTGTCGGGACGGCGGCGGATGAAGTGCACAATCGCCAGTCCCTGGAGCAGAAATCCCCACGGATAAAAGAGGTAGCTCAAAAATCCCATGTCAGTAGATGCCGGAGCGCGAGATGCTGGATCGCGATTCCACGCGCGCAACGGCGCCCCGCGAGCCTCAAGTTTACTCTGTCGCCCGCATCCGGTTCTGCCAGTGCGACCAGATAAACCACGCCATGCCGGTCAGCAGAAGCACACCGATCACCGCGTCCATCTTGTGAAAGTATTGTCCCAGCGAGCGCCAGTTCTCACCCAGTTTCATGCCAAACCAGGCAAGCGCCAGGCACCACGGCCACGATCCGAGAAATGTATAGATGTGAAACTTTCCGCGCGGCATGCGCGCCACTCCCGCGGGCAGCGCAATGAACGTGCGGATCACCGGCAGCAACCGGGCCAGAAAAACCGCCATCTCTCCCCAGCGCTGAAAAAAACGGTCAGCCCAATCCAGTTCGCGGCGCCCCATCAGAATCCAGCGCCCATAGCGCTCCACCAGCGGTCGCCCGCCATAGCAGCCAATTTCATACGCGACCAGCGATCCAAGATTGCAGCCAATCGCTCCCGCCGTCGCCACCCACAGCAGCTTCATCGTGCCCTGGAAAACCAGGTAGCCGGCAAACGGCATGATCAGCTCCGAGGGCAGCGGAATACACGCCGACTCAATCGCCATCAGAAGAACAATGCCGGCATATCCCGTAGCCGCGACCAGGTGCGAAATAAAAACAAACAGGAGTGCGAGAATTTTTTCAGTCATCGGATCGGATCATCGAGCCATTGTGTGATCGGGTCATTTGATCATCTAAAACCAATCTCAATTGAAGCGGAAGATAGAACACGGCGCAAACATTGAATTCTTGAAGACCAGATACACAAAAGGCACCGGGTTTTCAAATCGCCCGATGACCCGATCGTCAGATGGCCCGATCACACAATGGCCCGATCGTCAGATCACCCGATCAAAAGGCCCCTTCTTGCGTGAACGTGAAGCCCGGCAGCGCCACGCCATCGGCCGACTTGGCTACCTTTACTTTGACGCCCGGTACATTGGGTGCATTCACCTCGGCGGGGCGCAACACCGCATACTGCGTGAACACTTCGGTGTAGACCTTGGTCACCAGAAAGTCTTTTCCGCTTTCGTCCTGGCGCCACACTTGCCCGAGTTTGATGTTCTTAACGGCCACGATGTCTGCTTTTGTTTCAGACTACTCACCTGCCTAACTCCCGTCAATTCCACCTGAGTTACCTGAGTGACCCTGGATGTTCCCTCGCGAGCATACCGCGAAGCAGGCCGCGGCCACACCGCCTTTGATACCATGAACCTCGTCTCAGGAGATAACCGTTATGCCCCGCGGAAATATGCCGCGCCAACCCAGCCGCAGCGGACGCCAGGACGCGATCCGTTCCGCGAAGCCTGTTGTGTCCAAGCAGACACCCGCGCAACCGAATGCTCGCCGAAGATCAGCAGAGCCCGGCAACGCTCCAAAATCGAAAGCTGCAAACAAGTCAGCGCCTACAAAGAAATCCGACGCCAGCTCAACCTATGATTCGCTCAACCCAGAGCGCATCCGCCAGATCATTTCCGGCCTCGATCGGATGTATCCCGGCGCCACCTGCGCCCTCACTCACCGCAGCGCATGGGAACTGCTCGTCGCCACCATTCTCTCCGCTCAGTGCACCGACGTACGCGTCAACATGGTCACGCCCATCTTGTTCGAAAAATATCCGACGCCGCAGGATTTCGCGGCGCTCCAGCCCGAGCAACTCGAGCCTGACATCCGCTCCACCGGCTTCTTTCGCAACAAGTCAAAATCGGTGGTGGGCGCGGCGCGCAAAATCGTCTCTGACTTCGGCGGCAAAGTTCCCGAGACGATGGACGAGTTGCTCACCCTTCCGGGCGTGGCCCGCAAGACCGCCAACGTCGTGCTCGGAACCTGGTTCAAGAAAAATGAAGGAGTAGTTGTCGACACGCACGTAACGCGCATTTCACGACGATTGGAATTGAGTCATCACGAGGACGCGCAAAAAATCGAGCAGGACTTAATGCAAATTATTCCCCGTGAACGATGGACGGACTTCTCTCATGAAGTGATCTGGCACGGTCGCAAGCTGTGCGTCGCCCGCAATCCACAATGTGCCGACTGCGCGATTGAGAAACTATGCCACGCCGCCGACAAAACCTGGTCAACCGTGGGAATTCACAAAGAGGCCAAGCCTTAAGCATTCGAGGGAAAGGAAACGTTAGGCGAGCACAGACCGACCCGCTAATCGCCCGTATAAGCCAGTTCCACCACCGTGCAATCGTCGTTCAGCGGCGTTCCCCCGCAGAAGTCGGCCACCGCCGAAAAAATATCTTCCATCGAAGAACTCTTCCCTGCCACTCGCTCCAACCGCTCGCTATCGAACATGTCGCCGCGAGCATTCTCCGCTTCCGTCACGCCGTCGGTGACCAGAATCAGGCGATCTCCCGGCTTCATCTGGCAGCGGTCGCTGGCATAAGTCGCGTCCGCAAGCAGGCCAACCGGCAGATTGCCATGCGATGGTCTTAGCACTTCGTTGCCACAAATCCAGACCGGCGGAATGTGACCGCAATTGACGTATTCGAGGTCGCCATCGTTGCGCAGGCGCGTGATGATCATGGTCGCGTACTTCTCGCCGATGTGCTTATACGTGAAAAAGCGATTCACTGCCGCCACCACCTCGGTCAACGGCATGCCGGAAATCAGCTGCGAGTAAACCATCCCCTGAAGAATCGAAGCCAGCAGTGCCGCCGAAACCCCTTTGCCGCTGACGTCGGCCAGCACCACGGCCAGGCCCGCCGGAGTATTCACGGCCTCGAAAAAATCGCCGCCAATCTCTTTGCAGGACATATTGCGCCCGCTCACGCGCGCAAACGAAACCTCAGGCAGAGTCACCGCGAGCAGACGTTGCTGAATCGACGCCGCAATCCCTAACTCCTGCTGATAGCGCCGCCCCGCTTCTTCGGCCTGCACCAGCCGTGCGTTCTCAATCAACTGCGCCGCTTCCGTCGCGATCGCCCGCAGAATGTCATGGCTCACGCTGGTGATGTCGCGCGACGCGAAGCGCGAATCGACGTAGAGCGCCCCCATAACTTCGCCCCCTGCGGGCTGTCCGTCGCGCGTCGTCTGCACCATCGGCTTGCGCAGCGGCATGCAGATCACGGTGCGCAAATCGAACGCCACAATGCTCTGGCGCTGTTGCACGTCGAGCATCTGGCTGGTATCGGTGACCAGGTATTCGGAATTGGAGGTGAGCGCGCCCTCCAGCACCGACCGCGAAATGGTCTTGTCGTCGAGCAGCGGCTCGCTTTTCGAGTTGCGGCCCGCCGCCAAAGTCAATACCCCCGCACTGTCGCGCAAAAAAATGTATCCGCGCTCGGCGCGCGTCAGCTTCAGCGTCGCTTCCAGCAGCGTCACCAGAATCTCATCCAGCACGCCGATCGTATTGAGCTTGCGCGCCGCCTCCATGAAGAGCGTCAGCTTTTCCAGATCTGACGCTTCCGGCGCAATCTGAATCCCGGAAATCTGGCTGAGGAATTCTCGCGCCGTATTCGAGGTCGTGTGCAGCGGATGGAAGATCAGGTACGCCACATCCCGCGCGCCAAACTCCAGACGGTCGTTGCGCTGGAGCTTGTGGCGCTCCACGCGCTCGCCGTTGACGAATGTGCCATGCTTGCTGCCCTGGTCGACAACCGTGAATTCGCCGTTTTCGGCGACGATTGAGGCATGTTCGCGCGAGACGCGCGGGTCGGCGATCACAAGGTCACGATCCACCTTGCGCCCCACCGTGAAGGGCGTGTGGTTCAGCGACAGCGTCTGCTGCTCGCTTCCCTGCACGTAAATCATGACGGGAAAAATGCCCGAACTTCCGGAATGTGACGCAGTCCCCATTGATCCTGAATCTTCTGGTTTTCAGATCGCCCGATGACCCGATCGCCCGATCCGATCACCCCACAGCATTCTACGACGACGCTGCCCTCGCCGAGTCATCAAAACTCGACTCCCCCGCATAAACCAGCATCATCGCCGCCACCCCCACGGGGATAAGCAGCGCCGTCCAAAACGGCACGGCCCACGCGCGCTCCACCGTGGCCGGCGGCAATAGAAACGAAAGAACCGCCAGCAGCACGCTCGTACTCCACGGCCACGCAATCAGTCCCGCGCCAATCAGCAAAAGCGCGCGACCCACAAAGCCGCGGCCCCAGACTGCCCGTCGCTCGCGGAACAGCGCCACCAGCGCGGGAATCAGAAGCACCTGATTGTAAACCGAGTAGGCAGGTACAAGCAGAACGGTGAGCGCCAGGACCAGGCTGATCATACGGGCGAACGCAACATCACTCGCGTCAAGCCTGCGCTTTTGCCAGCACAACCTCATCAGCACCACAACCGCCAGAAGTTCCAGCGTGCGCCCCACGAATGGCCCCGCCAGTTTCTCCGCAACTCCCACCGCGCCGGTGTAAGCGTTATACTCGCGCGCCGCCTGCCAGAAGCGCGGAATCCAATGCGGCAGATACCACTCCGCCGCCGCCATCTGAATCGCCATCACCACCGCGAAAGACGCCGCCCACCGCCAGCGCCGCCGCAGGTCGCCCAGAGTCCACATGCCAAGCCAAACCAGCAGCAATACGATGAGCTGCGGCTTGATCGCAGCCAGCGCCAGCACCGCTCCCGCGGCAATCTGCCAATCGCATATCAAAAGCAAAATCGCAATCGCAATCAACCCCGCTACCAGCAAGCTCATCTGCTCCAGCTTCAGCCCTTGCATCACCGCCAAACTACCCATCGTCAGAGCGAGCACCGTGATCCGCTCCGGAAATGAAGCGGCCCACCTCAGCGCACGCAGCCAGATCAGCGCACTCGCCGCCGTCAAAATCGCCAACAGCCAAAAGAATCCCTGCTGCACGACCGCAAACGGCAAGCGCACCGTCGGCGCCAGAACAAAAACCACATACACCGGATAAGCAAATCCCTGCAGATCTCTCGGATCTCCCGGCCGAGCCGGATCCAGCGCACGCCCGTAGTAACCCATCTGTATTTCGCGCGCAATCTCCGCGCTATACGGGTCGCGCCCGCGCAACAACAATTCCCGCGCGCCCAACCATCGCGGATACAAATCTGAGAGATTGCCGCGCGGCCTGTCCTGCGCCGCCGCGTCAGCCTTCTGGTATGGAATCAGCACACGCTGGGCATATAGCCACACTCCCGCCGCGCAAACAACCGAAAGCAGCACCCATTTCCAGGATGCAGCCCCGCGCGACGGCGATCGAGGCATAACGGTCATTGCACGCAGTCCCGAACCAACGTGTGCCCCGCCTCGCTCACGCGTCCTCCCGCATGCAGCCTGCGCACCAACGCCGCAATCAGCGCCAGCAACGGCAGCGTCATCAGGCATTGATCATGCAAATAGTTCACAAACCAGAAGGTCGGAGTAAACAGCACGAAGAATAATCCCACCCGCTCCAGAAGCCGAGTAGCTCGATCTGCGCGGGGAGCGTCATCGGGTCGAGTGCGCATGGCAATGAGCGGCACGATCAGCAACAGCAAATCGTAGCTGTATGCGTAATAACTTGTGACGATCCCCACCAGCGCCGCCAGTCCGAAGCCCTCCGCCAAAAAACCGCTGCCCGCTTTTCGCCAGATCAGCCCCGCGTAAACAATCGCCGCGAGCGCAATGGGCGCCAGCACCCAATGAATGCGTCCGGGATACGGCAAACGCCCCACGATGAAAGTCAACAGCCCGCGCAGAGTCATCTGCAACTGCGGCGCAATTCCAACGCCCGCCGACTGATTCAGCGCCAGCAAATAGGCCGGATAATTCACCAGTCCCTTCCAACCAACCACAAAAAACGAAACCACCGTAAGAGCAAATGCTGAAATTGCGAAGCCCGGCAACACGCGCCGCCGCCCAGCGACGGCGACCGCGAGTACAAACGGCAATGCAAGTTGAAACTTGCAAAGCGCGAGGCCCAGAACAATACCAGCTACCCAATCCCGCCCAACATCAAGCTGCCAGAAAACGACTGCGAACAGAAAGGCAATCAGCACCGCATCCTGTCCGAGCAGAACATCCATGAAGCCGGGAATTGTGCCTAAAACGAGAACGGGAATCAGCCAGATCGGAAAACTCTCTCTCCACGGCCGCCCGCGGATCACAACGAACGGGATTGCCGCCAGCAGGGCAAGTTTGAAGATCGTCCACAAGAGCAGCGCCTTCGGATAAGGCCACATTGCAAACACCGCAAACAGCAACGCCTCGAACGGAGGCCGCAGATAACGCATTGGGCCCAGCCTGATCTTTACCTCCGACGCAAATTCCTGCTGCACTTTCCACTGCGCTTCGTGATCGTAAATTTCGGCCCCGAGCCCGCGGTCCACCAGCGCGCCCGCGGTGTAGAAATTCGCGAAATCGAAATACCCCTTCGCCATTGCCGTTCGCGATTCCCACAGCACATAAATGTTGGCAATCGCCATCCATAGCAATACCGTCGCGAAAACCCAGCCGCGAAGTCTGCCTGAGTTAGTCATAAGCCGCCGCGCGCCCCACATCGGGCGCCGCAATCAGCACGAACAACGCCAGCGCCAAAGGGAAGTCGTACACCAGCAGTTCCGGACCTCCCACCGACAGCGCAGCATCGCTCCGATAGCTGGGATGCAATAACAACGCGGCGAGTGACACCAACAACGCCAGCACCCAGGCGCCGGCTAACACTCCCACAGCTATCGCCCACGTAAAGCGCGTCAGCAGCCTTCGCCCGGCCAGTATCTTCCCCGAAGTAAAGAGCCACAGCGCGGCAGGAATCAGCAACAAGTGGTTATAAAATGCGCCTCCACCCGCGTTCGGAATTACTAACTGAGTTAGCGCCAGCGCGCTCACGAGTGCGAAGTTGAACCGATCCGAGCCAACCGATTCTTTTCGCGCCCGCCAGAACATCACTCCGCAAACCAAAACTCCAACGGCGGCGACCACCATCCCAGGCCGCACCCCCAGCATGTTGACGAGCAGTGACGGCCTGTGGGATCGCACGTACTCATGCGTTGCCCGTACCCACAATCCAAGCCACCCCGGCAACACGACTTCCGAGCCCGCGACCAGAGCCGCCATCGTGCCGCCAAAGGCAATCGCAAACCACTTGCGCGAACGCCAATCGCCTACCGCCCACAACAAAAGAAAGACTGCCACCAGAATTACCAGCTGTGGCTTGATCGCAGCCAGCGCTAGCAGCAAGCCCGCCAGCGCGAGCCAGCCTCGCGCCAACGCCGCCATCGATGCGGCGACAAGAAATGCCACCAGCAGCGTGAGTTGGTCGAGATGCAGCCCATCAATCGCGGCATAGCTCGACATAACCGCAACCATCGCGACCCACACGGCCGTTGGCGAAAGCGAGATGCGCAGACTACGCATCCAGAGCGGAACGCTGGCCGCCGTTAAAACCAGCATCACCCCCGTGTAAACATGCCGCACCGCATCGAAGGAAAACCCCAGCACAGGCGCAAGCAGAAAAACGACATATACGGGATAGGCAAACGCCTCCGGATCGGTCGGTCCCGTTGGGTTCGCGGGATCGAGTTCTCGGCCATAAAATCCACGCTGAATCTCCCGCGTGATCTCCGCGCTGTACGGATTGCGATGATGCCAGAGAAGTTCGCGCGCACCCACCCACCTTGGATATAGGTCCGACCGGTTGCCCGGCCCGGCGTTGGGCAATTGCGATTCCTTATCCCAGATGGGCATCAGGACGCAGTTGTAGTAATAAACCATCCCGCCGGCGAGCAGCAGCGCCACCGCTAAAACCACGATTCGGCGCGCCCTTTCGCCACTTCGCCACATGCAATCAGCAGGTCCCTCGCCCGCCATCGACACCCCTGTAGCAACGGAGGATTATAGCGTGCAGCCAACAAATCAAACGCGGCGCCTCCCATCCGCTTCTATAATTGCGCGTCAACCCCATGCGCATCCTCGCCAGCAAGCGCGTTCTCTTCGCCGCAGTCTTGCTCTTTGGTCTGCTGGCCATGACCGCGCGCAGCGCAACCGATCCCGATCTCTGGTGGCACCTGCGCACCGGCCAATGGATCGTCGAAAACGGTCGAGTTCCCCACACCGATCCCTTTTCCTTCACGCGCGGCGGGAGCCCCTGGGTCTCGCACGAGTGGTTGTCCGGAATCATCTTCTACGAACTCTGGAGCCACGCCGGGCCCGGAGCGCTGATCGTGTTTTCCTCGATCATCACCACCGCCGGATTCCTCCTGCTCTACTTGCGCTGTCCCGCAAAGCCGCACTGGGCGGCTGCTCTCACCGTATTGGGCGCGGCGGCTTCGGCGTCAAGCTGGGGCGCGCGTCCTCAGATGTTCACCTTTACGCTCGCCAGCCTCCTTCTGTGGCTCCTCGAATCCGCTGAGCGACGGCCTCACCTCCTTCTCTGGGTCCCGCCGCTTTTTCTTCTGTGGCTCAACCTCCATGCCGGATTCGCCCTCGGCCCAGCGCTCCTCGTTCTCTACGCCCTTGGTCTCGTCTTCGAAGGCTCCGCCGGTGCCACTCCCTGGTCCCATGCCCGACCCATCATCCTGCGCGTGCTCGCGATCACGCTCGTCTGCCTCGCCCTGGTTCCACTCAACCCGAGCGGCGCCCAGCTTTACCGTTACCCGCTCGCTACGCTTCGCTCCAGCGCAATGCGCTCCTACATCGTCGAGTGGTTCTCGCCGAATTTCCACCAGGCGCTGTATCTCCCCTTCCTGCTCACACTCCTGATCCTCTTTGTCGCCGTCGCATACTCCCATTCTCCGCTCAAAGCGCGCACCCTTCTCCCTCTAATCTTCGTCACTTTCGCAGCGCTTGACGCCGTTCGCCATATTCCGATTTTCGTGCTGCTCGCAATTCCCACAATCGCCGCGGCCCTCCCTTCGTCCCAGGAGTTCTCCGCGTGGCCGCGCCCCGTGTCCAGGAAAACCGCGCCTCTCTTCCAATCCGCCGTCATCGCATTTCTGGTGCTCTTCGCCCTCCTCCGGTGGACCACGCTTGCCCGCGACCAGCCATCCCGTGAATCCGCGCTCTTCCCCGCCAAGGCAGTCTCATTTCTCGAAACCGCCCACGAGCCCGAGCGCTTATTCGCTTATTACGACTGGGGAGGCTACGCCATCTGGAAACTGAACCCTGAGTATCGCGTCTTCGCGGACGGCCGCGCCGATCTTTACGGTAACGACCTGCTTCGGCAAGCCGTCGACACCACCGCCCAGCTCCACGATGGTTGGCAATCCGTCCTCGACCACTGGAAAGTCGATACCATCCTCCTCCCACCCAGTTCGGCCCTCGCCCAGGGCCTCCTTCTTGACCCGCGCTGGGTTTCGCCTTACCGCGACCGCCAGGCCATCGTGTTTATCAGGGGAGAACCGCTCCGTTGACCGCGCCGCCGGAACCAATGTGCAAATTAGGGAAACCGCAAAAAATGTATACTAGTTGCACCCCAAATCTGCGAAACTAATGGCCACTACTGGAATCGGTTCTTCGTCGCCAGGATCGTAACTCCCGATCCTCGCTTTCGAAGTTGCCTACTTATCCAGTAGGCGTCTCGCGATTGTGGGACTGTTTGTCTGGGACCCGGCGCGCACTTCGTGTTTGCAGGATAAGTTCGAAGGAGAACTGATAATGACAAACCTCATCAGAAACTTGTGGCTTAATGAAGAAGGACAGGACATCGCCGAGTATGCAGTCATGCTTGCCGTGATCCTCGTCATCGTGATCGGCACTGTCCGTCTCATTGGGACGAACGCAAACACCGTGTTTTCCGAGGTCGCCAGCACCATTCAGTAGTCGCGGGCCGTCCGGCCGCTATTCGCGCCTGTGCTGTAACAGCCGCGATAGCCGCAATCGTACGCGCCTCGCAGAGGGAGTGGAATGAATCGAAGCCGTCTGTTGATGATCGGAGGCTTGGCTCTCGCGGTTGGCCTGCTCGCCAGTTACACCGTCTTCAACCAGCTCCAGGCCAGATCCGGAGGCAACGACCGTATGGTTTCGGTCGTCGTCGCCGCCAGCGACATTCAAATCGGCTCTAAGCTGAGCGATCACGACGTCCGCCTCGCAGCATTCCCGCAGTCCAGCGTTCCTCCCGGCGCATTTTCGCGAGTCTCGCAGGTTCGCGAGCGCGGCGTCATTCTGCCCATCAGCAAAGGTGATTTCGTTCTCCCCGACAAACTTGCCGCTCAGGACGCCGGCTCCGGTCTGCCTTCCATGATTCCTCAGGGCATGCGCGCCGTCTCCGTGCGCGTCAACGATGTCGTGTCAGTGGCCGGCTTCGTTCAGCCCGGAACCCGCGTCGATATCCTGGCTACGGGAATTCATGGCACTGGCAACGAGGACCAGACCACCACCGTCCTCGAAAACGTTGCCGTGATCGCGGTCGGCCGCAGCCTTCTCGACCGCGTCATCGCTGGCGAAACGCAGAATGCCGCCGTCATCACGCTCCTCGTCTCCCCCGACGACGCGCAAAAATTGACCCTCGCTTCCCAGGAGGGAAGAATTCAACTGTCCCTTCGAAATCCGCTCGATACCCGCAAGGAATCCATCGCGCCGACCCGAGCCAGTTCACTCGCGCCCGGGCCGCTCGCCCCAGCCGAGTCCAAAACCAAAGTTCATAAATTGGTGGCGAAAGCCGCTCCTCCGGCTCCGCCAGCCCCTTACCAGGTGGAAATGATTCGTGGCAGCAAACGGGATGAAACGAAGTTCTAGGATGAAACCTACTTCCAGGGAATCGATCTCGCCGCTGTTGTCGTCTGATCTCGCTAGCCACTTCACGCATTGTTCCAAGTCGTCGTCGCGTGCCTTGCGGCTGGCCTTTGCATCTCTACAGTTTCTAGCCCTCATTGCCGCTCTCGTCCTTACGTCTCTGCCCGCCCTCGCGCAGCCCATCTCGGACGCAAAAGACTCAACCGCCGATCCGCAGGACAATTCCCCGGCTCAAGTCCCTGCCTCCACGGCAGCGGCCCCCAATTCCGCAGAGCCCGGCGCCGCTCCGCTTCGCGTCATGGTTGGCAAGTCTCTGCTGATTAACACCACCGAGCGGCTCAAGCGCGTCTCCGTGACCGATCCCGCAGTCGCCGATGCCCTCGTCGTCACGCCCACGCAAGTTCTGGTCAACGGCCTCGCGCCCGGCGAAACTTCTCTGCTTATCTGGGATGAAGTCGAGCGCTCCCGCAGTTTCGACCTGCGCGTCGACGTCGACATCACCGCTGCCTCCGAAGAAATTCATAAGCTCTTCCCCAACGAGCAAATCGACATCACTCCATCGCGCTCCGCCATCGTCCTGTCCGGTCACGTCACCACCGAAGATGTTGCCAAGCATGCCGGCGCTCTCGCGTCCGCCTACTCCAAGAACGTCGTCAACGTGCTCACCTTTGGTCCGGTCGGCGCCGATGAAGTTCTGCTCGAGGTCCGCTTCGCCGAAGTCGACCGCACCGCCCTCACTCAGCTCGGCATTAACATGTTCTCCACCGGCGCGGGCAATACCCTGTCCAGCATCACCACCGGCCAGTTCGGCGGCATCACCAATGGCACCATCACGTCGACCGTGCCTTCCACCGGTTCCGGCATCAACACCAACACCACCATTTCGAACTTTCTCAACATCTTCTTCTTCAATCCCCAGGTGAACCTTGGCGGAGTCATCGAGGCCCTCCAGCAGAGAAGCCTGCTCGAAATCCTCGCCGAACCCAATCTCGTCGCGCTCAACGGTAAAGAGGCCAGCTTCCTTGCCGGCGGCGAATTCCCCTTCCCCGTCGTCCAGCCCAATACAACCGGGATTTCTACCGTCACCATCCAGTTCCGCGAATTTGGCGTGCGCCTCAAGTTCACTCCCGTCATTCAGCCGAATGGCAGCATTCATCTGCGCGTCGCGCCCGAAGTAAGCACGCTGGATTACTCCAATGCCGTCACTGTCTCCGGAACAACGATTCCCGCGCTCAGCACACGCAAAGCCGATACCGAGTTCGAGTTGCAGGACGGCCAGAGCTTCGTAATCGCGGGCCTCATCGATAACCGCGTGACCACCATCACGAACAAGATCCCCGGCCTCGGCGATATCCCCATCCTCGGCAATTTTTTCAAAAGTAAGAGCGCGCAAAAAAACAACTCCGAACTCATGGTCCTCTGTACCGCCCGTCGCATCTCGCCCACCGGCGAACTCCCCAAAGGCCCGGCCATGCCCGTCCCCACCCTGGATATAAATCAGTTCGATAAGAAACCGTCCCCCATAAAGAAGTAATCCCAGGTTTTCCGGCGCAAAAGTCTGGTTCAGCCCTGAAGGTTTTTGGCGTCCACTCGCGAACTTGGCCCCAGCAACCTGCCCGTCTGAGTAAACCGTGATTCCCCACAGTTTTTCATCCTGCGATAAACTCGTCGTAATAGAATGGCCTTTAGGGGTAGTAGCACTAGGGTCAAAACGTAGCGTCAAGAACACCGCAGTCCACGGCATGCCCGAACTTTCCGTAGCCATCTTCGCCACCGACGCCGACCAGCGGGCCGTCCTTCAGGCTCTCGTCGATGGCACCAGCGTCGGCCATACAGTATGCGCCAACTCTACGCTGCCTCTTTCATCCACCGACCCCGTCCTCCGGCGAACGCAAGGCTTTGCTCCCGACGTAGTTCTCATCGACATCGCTGCCGACCAAGTCGCCAGCGCCCTGCGCACCGTCGAACTGCTTCATCAGGAGATTCCCGCCACCTCCATCTTCGTGGTCGGCGCGATGACCCAGCCGCATCTTATCGTCAGCGCAATGCGCGCTGGAGCCCGCGAATTCGTCGAGCGTCCCACCACCACCACCGACCTCCTCGAGGCCTTTGTTCGCCTCACCGCCTCGCGCCGCAAACCCGGACGCGAATCCGCCCGCGGCAAAGTCTTTACCGTCGTCAATGCGAAAGGCGGCAACGGCGCCACCACGGTCGCCGTCAATCTCGCTCTCGCCCTCCAGTCCATTCATCCCAGTACTGCACTGGTCGATCTGGCACATATCGGACACTGCGCCCTGCATCTGAACCTTAAGCCCGCTTTCAGCATCTCCGACGCGCTCACGAATCTGCATCGCCTCGACGCTTCCCTGCTCGATAGCTTCATGGCCCGCCATGAGCGCGGCCTGCAACTCCTTGCCGGCCCGTCGGTTCCCTCGGCCGTTGACGCTTCTCCCTCCGATTACGCCCGCCTCTTCGATATGATCGTCGGCACGTTTCACTACGTCGTCGTCGACGCTTCCTCACGCCTCGACAGCGCCACCCGCCTCGCTTCCAATCTCGCCGAAAAGATCCTGCTCGTCGCTCACGCCGACGTCGCCTCCTTGTGGAGCGCGGGCCGTGTCGCACAGTATCTTGGCGAGACCGGGTCTCGCGATCGCTTTGCCATCGTGCTCAATCGTTACCGCAAGATTGCCGGCTTCAACGAATCCGAAACCGAGGCCGCCATCGGTGCGCCCGTCCTCTGGCGCGTTCCCAATCAGTACTTCGTCGTTTCCAGCGCCATTGACCGCGGCATTCCTCCCATGCAGTCTGGAAACACAGAAATCTCCCGCTCCTTCACCGCCCTCGCCAAGCTTCTGACCAAAGACGACATGGAAATGAAGCGCAGCGCCTGGTCCCTCTTCCGCACGGTCTGATTCGCAGAGCCTGATCTGGCTTGTGTGGCGCGGACACTCCTGTCCGCGCGCCCTTTTCCCTGCCCGGACCAATAGCCGGAGAATCGAAGGCGCGGTCTTCCCCGGTCTTCCTGCAATGCCCCTCCCAAAATGACCAAAGTTCACCAATTCCTCATCGCCGAACTGGTAAGCTTATGTTGCTCCCCTCAACGCGATATATTGTGCAGGGAGACATTTGCGATAAGTGTCAAGCCGTCAGCGTCAGGCTCGTCGCTCGCGGCTTCCAGCTAAACCCATGGCCAACCTCCAAGCCTTCGAGCGCAGCGAATACCAGCAGGTCAAAGCCGACCTGCACCGCAAGATCCTCGACCGCCTCGATCTCGAAAAACTCGGCCGCACCACCGGCGACGCCGCCCGCGAGGAAGTCCTCGTCCTCATCCGCAACTCGGTCAACAGCGAGGCCGTGCCCCTCAGCTTTGCTGAGCGCGAGCGCCTCTCCCGCGAAATCCTTGACGAAATCTTCGGCCTCGGCCCTCTTGAACCGCTGCTCAAAGACCCCAGCGTCTCCGACATTCTCGTCAACCGTTTCGATCGCGTATACGTGGAGCGTGCCGGCAAGCTCGAAATGACCGGCCTCTCCTTCAAAGACAATCAGCACCTGATGCAGATCATCGATCGCATCGTCTCCCGCATTGGCCGCCGCGTCGACGAATCTTCCCCCATGGTCGACGCCCGCCTCCAGGACGGTTCGCGCGTCAACGCCATCATTCCGCCGCTCGCGCTCGATGGCGCCTGCCTCTCCATTCGCCGCTTCGGCCGCGATCCCGTTACCGCGCGCAACATGATCGACAACAAAACCCTCACCGAGCAGATGCTCGAATTGCTCTCTGCCATGGTTAAGGGCCGTCTCAATCTCCTCATCTCCGGCGGCACCGGCGCCGGTAAAACCACGCTCTTGAATGTCCTCTCCGGCTTCATCCCTAATTCCGAGCGCATCGTCACCATTGAGGACGCCGCCGAATTGCAAATGAAGCAGGAGCACGTCGTCCGCCTCGAAACCCGTCCGCCCAATATCGAAGGCAAAGGCGCCGTGCGCATGCGCCAACTCGTCATCAACAGCCTTCGTATGCGTCCCGACCGCATCGTGGTCGGTGAGGTGCGCGGCGAAGAGGCTTTCGACATGCTTCAGGCCATGAATACCGGCCACGAGGGCTCGCTCACTACCGTTCACGCCAACTCGCCCCGCGACGCCCTCAACCGCGTCGAAAACATGGTTTCCATGGCCAACCTCAATATCCCCGAGCGCGCCATTCGACAGCAGGTTGCGAACGCCATTCACGCAGTCGTTCAAATCGCGCGCCTCTCCGATGGTTCGCGCAAGGTTCTCACTGTCTCGGAAATTACGGGCATGGAAGGCGAGATGATCACCATGCAGGATGTTTTCGTTTTCGAGCGCACCGGCGTCGACGAGAGCGGCCGCGTGCGCGGCTCCTTCCATGGTACCGGCCTCGCCCCGCACTTCGCCGAGCGCCTCGCCACTGCTGGATGTCGTCTGAATCCCGCCCTCTTCGAATCACGTTTAGAGGTTTAGCGACGTCGCGCTGCGCGCTGCAAGTAAGAAGTGAACAACCATCACGCCGCTTCGGTATGGATCGGCCGCTCCATGAAGATATCGATCTGATCTCCAATTGCGGTCGCCGTCTCGCGAATCGTTCCCACAGGTAGCTCGAGCACCGATGCCGCATGAATCCGAACCGCCGCCACGCGCCACGGCTTCAGCTCGTCTTCAAGATGAATCACCACCCGTTCGCGGTCCAGATACACGGCATCGATGGCAAAGCGCATGGCAAACGTGTGAATGCCCCGTGAAGGATTGATCCAGAGCCCCCGGCCCCGCGGAAATGTCGAGGCGTTGGTCGCCATAAGCCCGCGCAGCCGCGCCCAGTGCGTGTTCGCAATCACCAGATCGGTGGCGAGATAGGTGGCGCGAGTGCAATTGTAGGCGTACGCGGTGGGATGAATCGGCGGCATCGATATTCTTACATGTTACCGCGTCCTGGAAGCGTCCGAGCGGCTAACTCATGCTTAACGGTGTCCTCCCGTAACCGGCAGCAGCAGCCGCATCAATTGAATAACGGCCGGCCCGACCGTCACAAAAATCAGCGACGGCATCACAAACAGCACCAGCGGAATGATCATCTTCACCGTCGTCTTCGCCGCCTGCTCTTCGGCCCGCTGCCGCCGCTCCGTGCGCAGCGAATCGGAGTGAACGCGCAACGCCTGCGCCACACTCGTTCCGAACCGATCCGTCTGGATCAGCGTTCCCACCAGCGCGCGAACGTCTTCCACTCCCGTACGCGCCGCCAGATTGCGCAACGCCTCAACTCGCGGCTTGCCCGCTCGCGTCTCTAGTTCAAACAGGTGAAACTCCGCGCTCAGTTCAGGATGCGAATGGCTCAGGTCCGTGCCCACGCGCGTGAGCGCCTGATCGAGCGGCAACCCGGCCTCGACGCAAATAACCGTCAAGTCAAGCGCATCCGGCAGCCCCAGCCGGATCCGTCGCTGCCGCTCCTGCATCTTGCGCTTCAGCAAAAAGCGGGGAATGAAAAATCCAAATCCAAACAGTCCCCCGAGCAGCAGCGGCGAGCTGAACCCGGAAATCAGAAACGCCGTCACCAAACCCAGGCCCGCAAACAACACCCGCAGACCCCGGTAGATCGACACATGTTGCGGGTCGCGGTACCCCGCCTGAATCAGCCATGCTCGCGTCTTCGAAACATCGGTGGGCGAAATCGGCAGCGCCCGGCTCAGCGGATCGAGCGCCTGCTGCACGCGCTCGCGCATCGCCGGCTTATCGTGCTGCCTCGGCCGCTGCCATCCAATCTCACGAAGCCGTGCTCCCAGCACCGACGATGGCGCAACCGTGGCCGCTCCAAACGCGAACACTACCACCGCGATGGTCAGAAATACGACGAGGGCGAGCAATAGCGGCATGTCAGACCTGAATCCTGATGATTTTCCGGATCACGAAGTAGCCGAGCGTCTGGAGCGTAATGCCGGCAACGATCAGCGTGTGTCCAATCGGATCCGCAAATAGCGGGTGAATGAAGCCCGGATTCAAAATGAGCATCAGCACGACAATCGTCGGCGGCAGCGCCATCAGCAGCACCATAGTCAGCCGGCCCTGCGCCGTATGTACCCGCACCTGCCGCAAAATCTTAAAGCGCTCGCGGATCACATAAGAAAGGTTGTCAAGAATCTCCGCCAGATTGCCGCCCGTCTCGCGTTGCAGCATCACCGCCGTCACGAAAAACTTTACGTCCACCAGTGGAATGCGGTCGGTCAGATTGAGGAGCGCATCGCGCACCGGCAGACCGAATTTCTGTTCCTCGTACAGCTGTCGGAACTCGCCCGCCACCGGCTCCGCAATCTCGTTCGCGATCATTTCCAGCGCGGTGGTAAAGGCGTGTCCCGCGCGCACCGCCCGCGCCAGGGTATCGATCGCCTCCGGAAATTTCTCCTCGAACTTCTGAAAACGCCGCGCGCGCATGTGCGAAGCGTAGGCGTAAGGAACGAAGAAACCCAGCGCCGCGCCGGCCCAGCCGAACATGACGTTCTTGCCAACCACAATCGCAACCGTCGCCAACAGCGCGGCCGAAACGGCCGAGACGATCAAGAAGTTTCCGGCGCGGATCTCCACATTGCCCTGCGCCAGCATCTTCTGCAAAATTGAAACGCGCTCCGACCGGCGCAGCAGAGTGTCGAACGCCGGAATCCGGCTCAGCATCTCGTCGCGCAGCAGCGCCAGTTCCAGCGGCGCGCGCTCCCCCGCTTTATCGGTCGCCGCCAGTCGATTCCGCAGCACCCGCGCCTGTGACTTGCGTTCGTCAAGCAGCGACATGACTGCGAACACTCCCAGCGTCACGACGATGAAGACCAGCAAAGCGATCAGAAGCGGCATAAGTTGTGCGATTTACGAACTAGTATAGCCCGGAAGTTCGCTGCGGGCTTTACTGATTCCATACGTCGCAACCCTGCGTTTCTGCGCCTTCGCGCAAAAAAAGGGCGGCACTTTCGCCGCCCTCAAATCGTTTGCTTGAACGAAGCGCCTTATGCCGCCACAGCCGTCGCCGGCCCCTCCTTCAAAGCCTGCATCTGCGCTACCAGATCGCTGAGGCTGATGCCGCCCGGCGTTTTGCCGGTGGCTTCAACCCAGTCCCGATCCGCGATGGCGTACACCTCGTCGACATACTTCGCAAAAAAATCCCACGTCATCGTGTAGTACTGGCCCCAGGAGATAACCCGCGCGCCCTTGGTATCGTATCCGGCGAGCACCACCGCGTGGCCGCCGATGATCTTCGGATTCGACGGGTCCACCGTCCAAACCGCGGGAGGATCCGCATTCGTAGGCAGGAGGTTCGCCGGTACCGGAAATCCGATATAGGCGACGCCACAGTCGACAATCGCTCGCTTCACGTCGTCGAGGTTGCGCGGATCGACCTCGACATAGGCCGCGATTCTGTTCGTTGTCTTTCCTCCCTTGCCAAGCGGCGCTCCCTTTGTCAGCAGATACCTGAGCACGTGCTGCTCATTTCCGCCCGGGCCTTCCCCCGCAGTATTCGGATCGTATCCGCAGGCCAGTTCATACAGCTTTTTTACGTCGATGTCCGGTTCCGTATCGATGTTCTTTCCCTCGCTTACATTAAACGTCCACACCTGCAACGCGTGGTAGAACGCGGCGCAGGTGCAGTCTCCCAGCGTGTCGTTCAGCATCACGCCCAGGTTTGTCGGCATGCCTGTCGTGTAGTCGATCGTGGCCGGCGGCGCCGGCTGTATCTTGCCCGCAAGCAGCGCGCTCAAATGCGGAATACGCGGATCGTGACTGCGCGCCGTGCGGCCGAGCTTAAAGGTCCTTCGTATCGCTGTCATGGTGAGTCTCCTTATAGGTGCAAGTCTGATAGTTCCTGGCCTGAGACAATCTGCAAGGGCCCAATCGCCGCTGCTGGCAACGGTCGCGTGCGATGTGATTGAGCGATGGTGAATCGTCGCGTCCGGCGGGAAGGGGAGAAGGGGACGCGGCACAGCTTACAGAGACGCATGTTACAACGAAACTTTTACTCCACGCGACGGAAATGCTACTTTGTTTCGGATTTCGTAAACCAAGCCCGTTCCGTTTTGGCATCGACTTGCGGGCATTTTCCCCCTGGTTCAGTCTTCGAATCCCAAAGGCTTACCGGCGGATTTACCTCCATGCCATTGAAAAATAAAGACCGATACGCACCGCATTCGCTAAGGTTAGGCCAGAACCTTCGCCCCGATGCCCATAGCCGTCGTGCCCGGCTTACACGTAGCCCGCAGCTTCTCAATCGGAACTCTCAGATCGAAATGATTGCCAGCTTCGGAAACGCTGCCCGATAAAGGCGCTCGTCCAATGTGAGCAGGCGGTGGCCCCGCGTTTCGGCGTGCGCGCCGATCAGGAAGTCCGCGAGAATTCTTCGGGGTTCGGAACTCCGGTGCCTGCGGCGGCGGTCGGCATGGGTCTGGAACGCACGCCCGGCGGATCTCCATACCGGTTCACCCAAATCCCAATCGATGGCGATTCCAGTCTCTTCGAAAAAACGATTCACGAAAGTCTCTGTGCGGCCGGGAGCAGCCAGCAACTCGGCGAAGACAGGAGCGGCCGCCACCAGAGGGCCGCGGTGAAATGCGGCTTCCAGAGCCGCCTCTGCCGCAAGACTCAGACTGGGATTCGCATCCCAGAGGGCGATAACAACATTCGTATCGATGGCACTCGTCATTTTCTTCGAGCTTTGCCGCTCAAACTTCTTCGCGGGCCGGCTTCCCGCAAATCGCGCAATTCGTCTCCGCGCAATTCGCGCAACCAGCGTGCGATACCCTCGCGTCCCGCTCCGATTCCGGGATTGCCGATCCCCCGATACTTGGAGAATGCCGTCCTGGTTCGAACCGGGCTGACGCGCATTCCCTTGCCATCGCCCTCAAACAGGAGACGATCGCCCTCACGCACGCCGAGCGCCCGTCGAACTTCCCGCGGAACGGTAATCTGGCCCTTGCTCGTGATGCGAGCTTGCTTCTGCATCTGTGTGTCCTCCAAGATCCTTACTTTACCATAACTTCCTTACTTTCGGATCGCCGATTGTTCTTCATTCCGTCTTCGTTCCCCACGTGGTATCATCCCCCGCATGCTGGGCGGACGCACCAACGAACAGTGGATCGCGCAATACGCCACCAGTCATCGCCACCCGGTGAACCGCCTCTGCCACACGCTCGGCATTCCGACCATCCTGCTTTCCCTGCCGGTTTTTGTCGCCGGCTTCTTCTTCCACCGCCTGTGGCTCTACGCCCTCGCCCTGTTCCTCATCGGATGGGCCTTCCAATTCATCGGCCACGCCTTCGAAGGCAAGCCCCCGGAATTCTTCCAGGACTGGCGCTTCCTGTTCGTAGGCGTGCGCTGGTGGTGGGCTAAAATCAACGGGAGAGCGTGAGGCCGTCCCATCGCTTGTTATGGCAACGACCCATTCAACAGCTAGGATGCTTGACATCCCCACTGTTTCCAGTTAGGATATTGTGTGTCATAACTGATAAGGCACTGTGGCCGGAAAGCAGCAGAGAACGCGCGTCCAGCGCGAGAAGCGCGTCGATCAGACGCTCTATCTCTCGAGCCAGGGCAGGGGCGCAGTGCTGAAGGAGGAAGTCTGGTACGAGAGCGAGCGCGTGGTCGAGTACGGCCTGGCCTACATCAATCCTCGGATCTACGCTGCGGACAACGGACGCGTTCTCGGCTATGACAACACGCACAATTATCATCATCGCCACTTCATGGGGAAAGTCGAGAAGATTGAGTTCCATGGTTACGATGCGCTGGTGAAAAGGTTTGAGAGTGAGTTATACGAGCTGTGGAGAACAGAAGATGAAGATGACCACGAGTAAGAACACTAAGGTGCGCGTTACGAACAGCGGCGTGAAAGGCTTCTTCGAGCGGTCGAGCGAGCATGCCCGCCGGCTCGACCGGGGAGAGAGACTTGCGCCGGAGGTAACGGTCTCCTTCGAGAACGCCAACGACATCGTCTCGATTCTATCGCCCCAGCGGATTCGCGTTTTGGAGCTGGCGAAAAAAGGGCCGAAGCCGGTTGCGAGCTTGTCTAGCGGATTGAATCGCGATCTGCGGGCGGTCAGCCGCGACGTTGATTTATTGGAGCGCTTCGGATTGCTTCGCTCGCGCTATGAAACAAATCCCGGACATGGCAAGCGCCGCATCGTGGAGCCGTGCGCAGCGACCTATCAGTTGGTCGCGACCGTGTGAGCGGACGACCTGGGAACGAAAGGCCCGACCCATACCCAGCATAACGGGGCGCGTTCGTTGACGCGTTCGGTGAACATGCTAAGTCACGCCGCTTTGGGTTATTCTGGGCACGTTGTTGCGACGAACAATTTATTTCTGGGTTCAACTCATGACTACAACTCGCTTTCTCTCTATTGCGCTTTTCTTGATCGCCTCCACGCTCGGCCATGCCTCCGATGCTGCGTTCGATATCGTCATCACGAACGGTCATATTGTGGACGGTACTGGCTCTCCCTGGTATTCGGGCGACGTCGGAATTCGCGACGGCCGAATCGCCGCCATCGGCAGTCTCTCTGCTGCCCCGCGCAAGCGCACGATCGACGCTGCCGGCAGAGTCGTGGCTCCCGGTTTTATCGACATGCTGGGGCAGTCGGAAACGACCATCCTCGTCGATCCGCGTCTGCCCTCGAAGATTTACCAGGGCATCACCACCGAAATTACCGGCGAAGGCGGGTCGGCAGCGCCGTTGACGAAAGTGATCGTTGATGCGGATCGCCCTGTCTATGCGCATTACAAGATCGACGTCGACTGGGAGACGTTCCGCCAGTACTTCGCGCGGCTGGAAAAGCAAGGCATGGGAATCAACCTCGCCAGTTACGTTGGCGCGACGCAGGTCAGGCGCGTTGTGCTCGGCGATGCCGATGTCCAGCCTACTTCCGAGCAACTTGAAAGGATGAAAGCCCTCGTCCGCGATGCCATGAACGACGGAGCCGTCGGCGTTTCGACGTCACTGCAATATGCGCCCGCGCCCTACGCCAGGACGGAAGAGATTATCGCGCTCGCCGCCGAAGCCTCGAAGTTCGGCGGAATCTACGCCACCCACATGCGCGATGAAGGCGATGCCGTGCTCGAGGCCATCGACGAAGCTGCGCGCATCGGGCGCGAGGCGCACATTCCCGTCGAGATCTGGCATCTCAAGGTTGCCGGAAAGAACAACTGGGGACGCATGCCCCAGGTAGTCGCCAAGATCAACCAGGCTCGCGCCCAGGGCAGCGATATCTCGGCCAACACCTACGCCTATCCCGCCTGGTTCAACAGCATGTCGGCCTTCGTTCCGCCGTGGGCGCACGACGGCGGCGACGCCAAGCTGATCGAGCGGTTGCAGGATCCGGCGACCCGCGCTCGCATTCGCAAAGAGCTGGAAACTCCCTCCGGAAACTGGGACAACGAATGGCAGGAAATTCCCGGGCCGGAAGCGGTGATGATTGGCGTGGTGCAGAATCCGGAGTTGAAGAAATTTCAGGGGAAACGCCTTACCGAAGTTGCTGAGGCAATGCACAAAGACGCCATGGATGCGCTTTTCGATTTGCTGATCGAGGACAAGGCCTTTACCGAGTGCGCCGTCTTCGGCATGTCGGAACCCGATGTCGCGCTTGCTCTCCAGCAGCCCTGGGTCTCGATTGACAACGATTCTTCCGGCACCTCGCCCGAAGGCATTCTCGGCGAGGAGCATCCGCATCCTCGCGCCTACGGAACTTTTCCGCGAATCCTGCGCAAGTATGTTCGCGAAGAGAAGAAGTTGACGATCGAGGATGCGATCCGCAAATTTTCCGCGCTCCCGGCGCAGCGCATGCGCCTCACCGATCGCGGCGTGCTCAAACAAGGCATGTGGGCGGATGTCGTCGTCTTTGATCCAGAGACGGTGCGCGATCTGGCGACCTTCGACGATCCCAACCGCTTGTCGGAGGGAATGGACTTCGTGCTGGTCAATGGCGTTCCCGTGATCGAGAGCGGCAAGATGACCGGCGCTCTACCCGGAAAGGTGCTGCGCGGCGCAGGGTATCAGCCGTAGGGAAAATAGCGGCCCGGTTTCGCAAACCGCTGCGCAGCCGAGGACGGCTGTCCCTACGTGGTCCTTGCCAAGGCCGCGCACCCGGGCGCTCGCGCTGTAGCCACGTCATGGAGCCTGCAAGCTGACCTGTCCGGTTGCCGACAGGCCATTGTTGCTTATTGCTTTTGCCGTGAAGCTCCCGGACCACGTAGAAAAAGGGATATTAGAGTCTCGACACCAACTATCCTTCGGTGTCCCCACGTCGATCTCCAGCGACAGGCGGAGCGTCTGACTCGAGGCCGTGGTTTTGCTGGGTATTGTGGTTACGTCCACATTCTGCGCGATCGTCCCGTTGCTGCACTGGATCGAATAATCAGGATCGACCTCTAAGCTCTGCATCCCGCTCAGTGATGAAAAACCATCGACGAACACGATGAGTGGCTGGTTAGGATCGATGTGGGCATTGCCTGACTGAAGGGGCCCGCACGTGGCGCCACTACACCACTGAATTCTGACCGTCGGCGGCGTCTTGCTCTGATTCGGACAGGAAACCATGCTGATCATCCCGGCGACTATCATCGCTGCCGGGCCCGCGATCACCGCACTCATTGCCATAGTCGCACCTCCGCTGTGAGCAGCGTACAAAACGCAGAACACTCTGCTATAGAAACAGCGCTCCGTCAAGCTTAAAGTTTGCTTTTACGCACATTCCCGCCAACTGTTTTAACTTCCTCCCGCCATTACACAAACAAAAAAGGACGGGCTATTCTCCCGTCCTTCCTGAAAGCCGACAGCTGGTTCTATGTTCCTTCGTTCCAGCTCGCCAGATACTCTTCCTGCTCCGGCGTCAGGCGGTCGATCTTGATGCCCATCGACTCCAGCTTTAGCTTGGCGACTCGCTTATCTAAGTCGACGGGAACTGTGTAGACCCTCTTCTCCAGCGTCTTCGCGTTCTTCACCATGTACTCGCAGCAGAGAGCCTGGTCAGCGAAGCTCATGTCCATCACCGACGCAGGGTGGCCTTCGGCGGCGGACAGATTGATGAGGCGGCCTTCGCCCAGCAGGTTAATGCGGCGGCCGTCTTTCATCGTGTATTCCTCGACGAAGGTGCGCGTGGTGCGCTTCGAGCCCGACATCTTTTCGAGCGATGGAATGTCGATCTCGACGTTGAAGTGGCCCGAGTTCGAGATGATCGCGCCGTCCTTCATCGCTTCAAAATGCTGCTTGGCGAGCACGTTCTTGTTGCCGGTCACGGTGCAGAAAACGTCGCCGAGCTTGGCGGCTTCGTCCATGCTCATGACGCGGAAGCCGTCCATCACGGCTTCGAGCGCCTTCGTCGGATCGATTTCGGTGACGATGACTTCGGCTCCGGCGCCGCGCGCGCGCGAGGCAAGGCCGCGTCCGCACCAGCCGTAGCCGGCGACGACGAACTTCGATCCCGCCAGCAGAAAATTGGTTGCGCGGATGATGCCGTCAATTGTCGATTGGCCCGTGCCGTAGCGGTTGTCGAACAAGTGCTTGGTGTCGGCGTCATTGACCGCGACGATGGGATATTGCAGCACGCCTTCCTTGGCCATCGCGCGCAGTCGGATCACGCCCGTCGTGGTTTCTTCCGTGCCTCCGATCACGCCGGCCAGTTCGGCCTTGCGCTTAGTGTGTAACACGCCCACTAAGTCCGCGCCGTCGTCCATGGTGATGTGCGGCTTGTGGTCGAGCGCGGCCATGATGTGCGCGTAATAAGAATCGTTGTCCTCGCCCTTGATGGCGAAGGTGGGGATGTTGTAGTCGCGCACCAGGCTCGCCGCCACGTCGTCCTGTGTAGAGAGCGGGTTCGAGGCGCACAACGCCACATCGGCGCCGCCATCGCGCAGCGCGATCATAAGGTTCGCGGTTTCCGCCGTGACGTGCAGGCAGGCCGAAATGCGGATGCCCTTGAGCGGCTGGTTCTTGATGAATTCCTTGCGGATGATCTGCAAGACTTTCATCGACTGGTTCGCCCACTCGATGCGCTTTTTGCCCAGATCGGCCAGTTCAAAATTCTTAACGTCGCTGCTGATTGATGTCGTTGCCATGAATCTCCTATTCCCGAATGATTGCTTTGAATAACAGCTAGGAGCTTCGAGCCGCGAGCTACGAGCTACCAAGAGCGGGCTTTTTGCTCGTAGCTCGAAGCTCGTGGCTCGCAGCTTTCTTATTTTCTCGCGCCTACATGCTCGTGATGCTTCAAACCCGCGTCGGCAGCCAGTTTTGCTGCCTTGTCGGTCTTTTCCCACGTGAAGTCCGGATCGTTGCGGCCGAAGTGGCCGTGTGCTGCGGTCTTGCGATAGATGGGACGGCGCAGGTCGAGCGAGTCCATGATGCCGCGCGGCGTTAACTTGAAATTCGCGCGCACAAGATCCGGAATGATCGCGGGATCGACTTTCTCGGTGCCAAACGTCTCGACCAGCACGCTCACCGGATCGGCAACGCCGATCGCGTACGCCAGTTGAACTTCGCAGCGCTCCGCCAGGCCCGCGGCCACGATGTTCTTCGCAATGTAACGCGCCATGTACGCGGCCGAGCGATCGACCTTGGTCGGATCTTTTCCGCTGAACGCGCCACCCCCGTGGCGCCCCATGCCGCCATAGGTGTCCACGATAATCTTGCGGCCCGTCAGCCCGGAGTCGCCCATCGGCCCGCCAATTACAAATCGGCCCGTCGGATTGATGTGATACTTCGTATCTTCGTCAAGCAGGTGTGCCGGAATGACGGCCTGAATGACGTACTTCAAAATGTCGGCGCGAAGCTGATCGTTGCCGACCGTCTCGGCATGCTGCGTCGAGATCACGACCGCATCCACGCGCTTCACTTTGCCGAGCGCCGAGTATTCAACTGTAACTTGGGATTTGCCATCGGGCCGGAGGTAAGGGCATGTGCCGTTCCGGCGGATTTCAGAGAGCTTGGCCGTGAGCTTGTGCGCCAGTGAAATTGGCATCGGCATCAATTCGGGCGTCTCGTTGCAGGCGAAGCCAAACATCATGCCCTGGTCGCCGGCGCCGCCGGTGTCCACACCCATGGCAATATCGCCAGACTGCTTGTTGATGCTGGAGATCACCGCGCAGGTATTCGAGTCGAAGCCATAGAGCGCGTTGTCGTAGCCGATCGACTGCACCACGCCGCGCACGACGGTCTGGAAATCGACGTAAGCTTTCGTGGTAATCTCGCCGGCAATAACGACCAGGCCGGTGCAGGTCAGGGTCTCGCAGGCGACGCGGCTGGTCGGGTCTTCGGCCAGGCAGGCGTCCAAAATGGCGTCGGAAATCTGGTCGGCAATTTTATCGGGATGGCCTTCGGTCACGGACTCCGAGGTAAACAAAAAACGGTTCTTGGACAAGCTGGTTTCTCCTAGGTGACTGCGAGCCGCTGCGACTTGAAAACGGGGATTTTTGCGCTACTGGCCCGAGCGGTTTGGTATTGATCCTATCCTGAAAACGGTAACAGAGATGACGCCCCAGTGCAACGAAATTGGCGGCAGTTGGCGCGCTAAACATTGAGCGGAAAAAGAACGCATTGAATGGCGACCGGCTGCTGCCAAATGGAAGAAAAGAAAGACTACATCACGGTGCATTGGGAGCGGGCGAAGCAGGGCTGGCGATCACCCCCGCCCGGCCGATGGTAATGGTTTTGACCTCGCCCGCGTTGCCCCCAACCTCCAGCTTCTTTCCATTGAGTTGAAAGTCCAGGGCGCCTGCATTGCCGGTTTTTACAACCACGTTCTTCTGGGCAGAAATGGTGCGATTGCTCCCTGCCTCCAGCGTCTCCGAACCGGTGAATTTTCCATCGACCACCAGCCAGATGCGGCTTTGCTCGCGTGCCTTGATCACGAGCTGAAATTCGCCCGTGGCCGGGGTTGTAGCGTCCTTTGCGGCCGAAGAATCTTCGCTGGGAACAGTACCGGCATTCGATCCAGACGAGTTCGCGGCAGATGCGCCTGTTTGGCTCGACGAGCCGTCCGGGGTAACGGAAGAACCTGTAGACGCGCTGACGGCGCCTGGCGCACCCCCAGCGCCAGCGTTAGCCGGCGAAGAACTTTCCCCGCCTTGCACCAGCGATGAACCCGGGCTTGGTTGACTCTGCCCGGTCGTCGCGGGGTGCGCCAGTTTCTCCTGCTCGCGCCGGCGATGGCTCCAGATAGAAAGCGCGAGCGCGACCAACAGCAGAACGACCGCAAAGGCGCCCCAAGGCAAGGGCCGGGATGGCGAGTCCGAGATGGCATCGAGGCGGCTGAGACGGCTCTCTTCTTCGGCGCGACTACTGCCCTCGCGCGTCACCGTCTCGGGCTTGGGCGGCGCCGCGTCGCCTGAGGCTTCCAGGTAGTCGGCGACCGCCTGATCCTCGTCCAGTCCAACCACGCGCGCGTAAGCGCGCACGAAACCTTTGTTAAAAATGCCGCCCGGAAGTTGGCTGAACTTCTGTTCCTCGAGCGCCTGCAACATTCGCGTCCCGATTTTCGTGATCGACGAAATCTGTTCGAGGGTGATCTTGCGTTTTTCGCGTTCCAGCTTCAGTTTTTCGCCAAAAGAAGGCAAGCCAGTCTCCTCGCAACTCCGACGATGGCAATTCTACTCTTCGGTGAAGGACCAGGGATGTGAAGAAGCTTCAAGCTTCCACCGGCTGCGCCTGCCGCTTGTACCACTCCACCGTGCGCCGCAGGCCTTCCTCGAAGTTCACCAAAACCTTGTAGCCAATATGTTTTTCCGCCCGGCTGATATCCGCGAGCGAGTGCTTGATGTCTCCGCTGCGCTCGGGCGCATACTTCACCGTTCCCTTGTAGCCAGTCAGCTCTTTCATCGCATCGAATGTCTGATTCAGTGTGATGCGGCGCCCCGTCGCGCAGTTGAAGACGCGTCCCGCACACTCCGCCCCCGGCGCGGAACACGCCAGCAGATTCGCCGAGACTGCGTTATCGATAAAAGTAAAGTCGCGGCTCGTTTCGCCGTCGCCAAAAATTGTGGGCTGCTCCCCGCGCAGCATCTGCAAGCTGAATTTCGCCAGCACGCCCGAGTACGGCGACGACGGATCCTGCCGCGGTCCAAAAATGTTGAAGTAACGCAGGCACACCGTCTCCAGTCCATAGCAGCGGTAAAACGACACCATGTAAAACTCGCTCGCCAGTTTCGCCACCGCATACGGTGAAATCGGGTTTGGCGGCATCGCTTCCTGCTTCGGGAGCGTCGGCGTATCCCCGTAGGCCGAGGACGATGCGGCATAGACAACGCGCTTTACCTTCGCGTCCCGCGCCGCGACCAGAACATTCACCGTGCCATCCACATTCGCCCGGTTGCTGCCCAGGGGATCGATCACCGACTTCGGCACCGACGGAATCGCCGCCTCGTGCAGCACGTAGTCCACGCCCTCGCAGGCGCTGCGCATCGCATCGAGATCGAGAATGTCGGCCTCGCGAAAGTCCATCTGATGCAGCACTTCGGTTAGGTTTTCACGTTTGCCGGTGGCAAAGTTATCCACTCCGCGCACCTGCTCGCCGCGCCCGAGCAGCGCCCGAACGAGCGACGAACCGATGAACCCGGCGGCGCCAGTAATCAGATATTTGGCCATGTCTTTTATGATAACGGAGGATTCATGGATCGCGGAGACAGGCCCGTCACGGCGGTAACTTCCTCACCGGTTGCCCAACCATCCGGATCCCGCCAAACGGGCCGCTCGCCCCATTACCTGGCGGGAAATCAGGAGCGCCGAGCCCGTTTGGCGATCTGGTAAAACTCATCCCGCGAAAGCTCAGAGTTCTTTTGGAAAAATTCCTTGATCTCCGCCATGCACGCTTGCGGGTCGGCCACCGTTATGTCCTCCAGCGCGCGCGCCTCCGCCGGAGCGACCCCGTTGCGAATCGCTTTCTCCTTGGCCAGAGCCGACAGCAAGCGGTGCAACTGGAGTTGCTGCGAGGCGTCCATCCCGCTAAAGCACAATCCCATTCCCAGCGAAGGATAGGAAGCGCGCACCATCGCCGGTGCCGAGACTTTTACCCCCGCCGAGTCGAGCAGCAGACTTACCCGCGTATTCACCGGGAATGTGGCCGCCATTTCTATGTAGCACCCGTGCAGGCTGATGTCTTTCAGCGTCCCCCACATATGCGAATCGGCGCCTTCCGCCCGGAATTCGACGCTCCCGGTGCACTGGAACCGCAGGCTTCGCCGCCGCTCCTGCTGCTGCGGTGCCGTGATTGCCGCCGTCACGCTGCAACTATCGCCGCTTTGCGTCTTGAGTCGGCGGAGGTATTCCGCTGGGTCGTCGGCGGTCTGCCCGTCCTGCGGTTGCATGCCCGGTTGCTCGATCAGAATATGAGGATCCATGCGCCTCCCCGCAGCGCCTATAAGAGGTATCGGACGTTTCGGAGAGGACTTTAGCGCCGGGTGAGGTTTAGCGGCTGGCGAAGCTTAGGGGGTCGCAAAACTTTCGACCGCGGCCCGGATTTGCGCCCACAGCTCTTCCCTTCCCGCGCCGGTTTTGGCAGAAAACGGCAGAATCTGCACACCCGGAAGTTCTTCGCCCAGCTTGCGAATCGACCGCGAAAGCTCATTCCCCGACATGCGATCGCACTTGGTCGCCACCACTGCGTGTGGCCTGCGCCGCGAAGCCAGGAATTCCAGCAGTTGCCGGTCGCTCTCCTGGGCAGGAATGTTTGCATCGACCAGTGCCAGGCAAAGCGCCAGACTGGTGCGCCCTTCCAGATAAGGGTCGACAAACCCCGCCCACTCCTGCGAGATCTCGCGTGAAATTTTCGCGTACCCATATCCCGGAAGGTCGGTGAATAAAAATTCGGGCCGGGGCTGACCGGCGCGCCGGATCTCGAAAAAATTTATGCTGCGCGTACGTCCGGGAGTCGAACTCGTGCGCGCCAGCTTTGTCCCCACCAGCGAATTAATCACGCTCGACTTGCCCACGTTCGAGCGCCCGAGGAACGCGATCTCCGGCAGGTTCGGAGCAGGAAAATGTGCGACATCGCTCGCCGAAAGTAGATATCGCGTCATCACCCGCATACCGATAGTTTCGGGCTTGGTGGCTATATCTGGCAAGAGCGGGCAGAAGAATTCCAAAAACTCGCTCCGCTACGGCGCGTCAACCGGCACTGCGCGGAAGACGACGATCTTGTCCGAAGTGGTTGTGACCGAGGTCGTGTAAGTCGGGGATGTAGCCATGAACGTTGTTACACGCGTGGCCAGACCCGCATTGGCATTGAAGTTCTCGGTGGGCACGGCCAGCGCCGCGTCCGCGCCCACGCCCGACACCGACGAGAAATCGTATTCGTACAAATTATAGGCATTGCCCGCATTCAAGCCGCTCACCGTGACTTGCAGCGCAAAATTCGTCATCCACGCCGCCGGCGGCTTGTTCGTGCAGCCCAGCCCCCACAGGCTTTTGCCGATCATGGCATTCTCATACCCGAAGCCCGCCAGCGGATCGAGCGGATTTTCCATTCCGTCGGTATAAGTCGGCCCGACGATCGTAAGCGCCACTGGCAGCGTTTCCGAACTGCGATCCTCCGGGCCCGCGACCGAGAATCCATAATTGTGCGGCCCGGTGATCGCGACCGTGTCGTAGCCCGATCCGCCCGCCCCCGTATGAATCGTGTGGTCGCCCGGAATCACAATCGAATACGCCTGCGCACCCTTGCGGTTGGCTCCTTGCCGCGTATTGGCCAGCGAAGCGAACGTGTATCCGAACACATACGGCGTGCAGCCGATCCCATCCCCGCCCGCGCCCGGCGGAATGGCCGGGTTCGACGTGAATCGCTTGCCCGAGAGCGTATACACCCCGTGGTCGTCGATATAAAGCACATCGTCGGGATAGTAAGTCGCGTCGCTCGGCGAGTGGTTCGTCCCAATCTTAATGACGCTTACTTCGTGATCGTACTGGCGATCCGTGCCGCCGTTGTAGAGCAGCGCGACCGTAACCTGGTTGCCGCGGATTACTTCTTTTTTCACCCACGACATGTACTGCTCAAAACCGGCCATGCCCGTCGATTGGCCCGTGTAATCGAACGTGGAGGCGTGCAGCCGCGAATTCCACAGGCAGAGCGCGGCACTGGCGTACCGGTTCGGGCCCGTAACGCCCGTTCCTGGGTCTTCAATCAGCAACTGCGCGTTGTAGTTCGGGATATGGTGATGCGCGGCGCACGCGCCGTCCGGCCCCGATTGCGAAAGCCCCGTGCCGCACACCAGCCGCGCATTGAATTGCGACATCCACTGGCCATTGCTCATCCCGGCCTGCATCATTGAAACTTCGCCGCAATATCCGTCGTTATTCTCCCACTGGTAAAACGGCGTCACGGTTTGCCGCGGATAGATGAAGGAAGTGGTAGCCGGAGGGACGCTGCCGTCCACGAGCGTCTGCGAACAGCCCGGCTCGTCGGCCCATGCCGCCGCGGTTAGAGCACACGCAAGCGCGACTGCGAGCGCGCACACCCGGCTTGCGGCAACCGACATTTTGAGAAAATTGATGGTGTGCCCCGGCATGACTTTCTCGGCCAAACTTCGCCCGAAATTGGAATTTAGCTTACCAGACTTCGGCGAACTGGCTATAGCCCCAGCGGGCGCTTGTTTTCCACGTCCACATCTTTGATCGGGTGCGTCCTGTGCCAGAGCGCCAACCCGCCCGCAATCACCAACCCGATGAGCACACTGATCAGGAAGAACAGCCGATAAGCAGGCAGCGTAATCAGCAGAATGGCAACCACGGCGATGGCCACCAAAAGCGCAGCGGAGCCTTGCAGGCCCAGGCTCAAACGGGGGCGAGGTTCGGGCGACATACGAAGGCTATTTTAGCGCCGGTTGAGTGGAACAGGCATGCCTCAACGCGCTTGCCTCGGCGCGGCGCAGGCCCTTCTTACTGGTGCGCGGTGGGAATTTCCGGCGTAGTTGGCGGCGGAGCAATCGGCGACATCTGCGCCGCATCCGTCTCCGCAATTTGCGGCAGCGGCCCTTCCAGCGCCAGCGCCAGCACCTGATCCATGTTGTCCACAAAGTGCAGCTTCATCGCCGTGCGCAGGTTCTCCGGAACCTCCGCCAGATCTTTTTCGTTTTCTTTCGGCAGCAGGACCTCGAACAGCCCCGCCCGGTGCGCCGCCAGCAATTTTTCTTTCAGCCCGCCGATCGGCAGCACTTTCCCGCGCAGCGTAATTTCTCCCGTCATCGCGATGTCGCGCCGTACCGGAATGCGGCTCAACGCGCTCGCCAATGCGGTCGCAATCGTAATTCCCGCCGACGGTCCGTCCTTCGGAATCGCCCCTTCCGGCACATGCACGTGAATGTCGAGGCTGCGATAAAAATCCCGCGGCAGACCAAGCCGCGCCGCCCGCGAGCGTATGTACGACATCGCTGCCTGCGCCGACTCCTGCATCACGTCGCCGAGTTTCCCCGTCAACATCAGCTTGCCCTTGCCGTCCACTACGGTGGCTTCCGTGCTCAGGATCGATCCGCCAACTTCCGTCCACGCCAGGCCCGTCACCAGGCCCACTTCGCTCTTCTCGTGCGCCAGCGTGTCGCGGAACTTCAGCACACCGAGAAATTCGTCGATCTTCGTCGGCTCCAGCGTCATCGCGTAGTCCGCGCCTTCCTTCACCACCTTGCGCGCCACCTTGCGGCACACGTTGCCAATTTCCCGCTCCAGATTGCGCACGCCCGCCTCGCGCGTGTAACCGCGAATCATCTGCCGGATCGCTTCGTCGGAGAACTTGATGTTCTTCTCCGTCAGCCCGGCCTGCGTCATCTGCTTTTTCACCAGAAACTGTTTGGCGATCTCCACTTTCTCCGGTTCCGTGTAGCCGTGCAGGCGCAGCACTTCCATGCGGTCCTGCAAAGCCGGCGGAATAGTGTGCATCACATTCGCCGTCGCGATGAAAAATACCTGCGACAGGTCGTATTCCACGTCCAGGTAATGGTCCACGAACATGAAGTTCTGCTCGGGGTCGAGCACTTCCAGCAGCGCCGCCGACGGATCTCCGCGGAAATCCATCGACATCTTGTCGACTTCGTCCAGCATGAAGACCGGGTTTTTCGTCCCGGCCTTCTTCATCATCTGAATGATCTGTCCCGGCAACGCGCCAATGTACGTACGCCGATGCCCGCGCACTTCCGCTTCGTCACGCACGCCGCCCAGCGACATGCGCACGAACTTCCGCCCCGTGGCCTTCGCGATCGACATGCCCAGCGAAGTCTTGCCCACGCCCGGAGGCCCCACAAAGCAAAGAATCGATCCCTTCGGATTCTTCACCAACTGCCGCACGGCCAGAAATTCCAGAATCCGCTCTTTGATCTTCTCCAGCCCGTAATGATCTTCGTTCAGCGTCTTCTCGGCACGCGTGATGTTGCGGATTTCCTTCGACCGCTTCTTCCACGGCACTGCCAGCAGCCAGTCCAGATAATTGCGCGAGACCGTCGATTCCGCCGACATCGGCGGCATTGCTTCCAGCTTCTTCAGTTCCTGGATCGCCTTGTCGCGCACTTCTTTCGGCATGCCCGCCGCTTCGACCTTCTTTTTCAGTTCGTCGAATTCGCTCTTTTCGCCCCGCCCCAGTTCTTTCTGGATCGCCTTGATCTTTTCGTTTAAGTAATACTCTTTCTGTGCTTTCTCCATCTGCCGCTTCACCCGCGACTGGATGGTGCGGTCCATGTTGAGCTTTTCAATCTCCACATCGAGCACGTCGCCAATGCGGCTCAGTCGTTCTGCCGGATCGAAAATCTCCAGCAGCCCTTGCTTTTCTTCGATGGACAGTTGCAGGTTCGCCGCAATCGTGTCGGTCAGCTTTGCCGGATCTTCCATCCGCACGGCTGCGATCATCGTCTCGTAGTTCAGCGACTGGCAGAGCTTCACGTACTGCTCAAATAGCGCCGTCACGCGCTGCATGCCCGCCTCGATCTGCGGGTTCGTCTCCGTGGCATAGCGCGCGACCCTGACCGTCGCCTGGAGAAATCCTTCCGTCTCGATCACCTGAAGGATTTTTCCCCGCTCCATGCCTTCAACCAGTACTTTAATGTTGCCGTCGGGCAGCTTCAGGCTCTGCACGATATTGACAATCGTGCCGACCTGAAAAATATCGTTGGGCCGTGGCTCGTCAATCGACGCGTCGTGCTGCGTCGCCAGAAAAATCTTCTTGTCCGACGCCAAAGCCTCTTCGAGCGCGCGCACGCTGGACTCGCGGCCCACGACGAACGGCGTCATCATGTACGGAAAGATGACAACGTCCCGGATGGGCATCATCGGCAGTTTCTTGCTCTCGAATTTTTCCTTCGCGTTTGACAATTCCGGTCTCCGGCTGCTGCCTTCGGGTGGCCCACTCATTCGCGTCCTCCGCGATTCTCCGGGCTCGTCGCTACTTCGGCGTGCTCGCCCAAATCGCGCGCCCCGCCGCAGTAGAGTGTACCTTACCTTAGCTCGTTGGACCCTAGCTCGCTGCCTTCTCGATCATCGCCAGCGACACGCTTTTCTTTTCCACCATCTCACGCGTCACTTCGAATTCTTTCACTTTTTTCTGGCTCGGCAGGCTGTACATCAGCTCCAGCATCAATTCTTCCAGAATCATGCGCAATCCCCGCGCCCCGACCTTGCGGATCATCGCCTGCCGGGCAATCGCGCGGTTCGCATCGTCACTGAACTTTAACCTGACGTTCTCGAATTCAAACAAACGCTGGTACTGCTTGATAATAGCGTTCTTGGGTCGCGTAAGAATTTCCACCAGTGCATTCTCGTCCAGGCTTTGCAGCACGCCCATCACCGGCAGTCGGCCAACAAATTCCGGAATCAGTCCAAACTTGATCAAATCTTCCGGCTGCGCCTCTGAGACCAGCTCAAAATTGTGCTTCGACGACGTCCCGCTCTGATCGTCTTCCGTCTCCGCGCCCGTGCGGAATCCCAGCGCCTTCTTTCCCACCCGGCGCGCAATAATCTTCTCCAGGCCTACAAATGCGCCGCCGCAAATAAACAGAATGTTCGTGGTATCGACCGGCGTGAACTCCTGGTGCGGATGTTTCCGCCCACCCTGCGGCGGAACGTTCGCGATCGTCCCTTCCAGAATTTTCAGCAGCGCCTGCTGTACGCCTTCGCCGGAAACATCGCGCGTAATCGAGGGATTCTCGTCCTTGCGCCCGATCTTATCGATCTCGTCTATATAGATGATGCCGGTCTGCGTTCGACTCACGTCGCCTTCGGCCGACTGCAGCAGCTTCAGAATAATGTTCTCGACGTCCTCGCCCACGTACCCGGCTTCGGTCAGCGTCGTCGCGTCCACAATCGCAAATGGCACGTCCAGCATGCGCGCCAGCGTTTGCGCCAGCAGCGTCTTGCCCGTCCCCGTCGGCCCGATCAGCAATATGTTCGATTTCGTCAGCTCCACGCCATCGCTCGGCCGCTGCCGGTTCATGTAAATGCGCTTGTAGTGGTTATAAACCGCGACCGCAAGCTTCTTCTTCGTCTGCTCCTGCCCGATGACGTATTCGTCCAGGAACGTCTTTACGTCCTGCGGCTTCGGCAACTGGTTGGGGATTGCCGACGCCGGCGTCGCCGCGCGATCGTCCTCCAGAATGGAATTACAGACCGCGACACACTCGTCGCAGATGTACGCCCGCGGATAATCGCTGGGCGATGAAATCAGCTTGGCAACGTTCTCCTGCGATTTGTGGCAGAACGAACAGCGCAACATCTCCTCCGAGCCCGTTCTCGTCTTCACTCGGCCTTACTCCTTTTCTGGTCGCCTTTGCCCTACCTTGCGCTCTTCTCGTCCGATCGTTTTGAGGTCAAGCCTCTGCCCTGCCGACCGGATCCCGCGAAACTCAGGCCTCGCCCCAAACGCCGGGCCCCGCCTGCTATCTCGTCGTGTAGATGATATCGTCGATGATGCCGTATTCCTTCGCCTGCTGCGCGTTCATAATGAAATCGCGCTCCACATCTTTTTCCACTTTGTCCAGCTTTTGACCGGTGTGCTTGGATAGCAGTTGGTTGGTAATCTCCCGCATGCGCAGAATTTCCCGCGCATGAATGTCGATATCCGTCGCCTGCCCGCTCAGCCCGCCCATCGACGGCTGGTGAATCAGAATCCGCGAGTTCGGCAGCCCCAGCCGTTTTTTTGCCTCTCCCGCCGACAGCAGCAACGCCGCCATCGACGCCGCCTGCCCGATGCAAATCGTCGTCACGTCGTTCTTCACGTATTGCATCGTGTCGTAAATCGCCATGCCCGCCGTAATCGACCCGCCCGGCGAATTGATATAAAGCTGAATATCTTTCTCCGGATCTTCCTGCGCCAGAAACAGCATTTGCGCGATCACCAGGTTGGCGATATTGTCGTCAATCGGCGTGCCTATAAAGATGATGTTGTCGCGCAGCAGCCGCGAGTAAATATCGTAGGCGCGTTCCCCGCGCCCCGTCTGTTCGATCACCATCGGAACCAGCATCATTTTTGGATCGTTCACGTTCACCTTCCACATTCCTGCCCTGCATCTCTACCTGAAATCAGGGGAGGATCGCTTTGGTCCGCGGCCTGTCATGCGGACTGCTGATACAAAAATTCGAGGGTCTTCTCGTTGCGAATCCTGGTCCGTATTCGATCCAGACCCCCATCCTGTGCCAACCGAGCGCGGATCGCCTCCACCGTCTGTTTTGTTTGTTTGGCGAGCGAATCAACCTCCTCGTCCATTTGCTCGTCGGTGACCTGAATATTCTCGGCGTCGGCCACTTTCTCCAGCAGCAGCGCCGCTTTCACATCGTGCGTTGCACCCTCGCGCTGACCGGCGCGCAAACGCGCCAAATCCATCTTCTTCATCTGTTCCGCGCTCAAACCCTTTGCCGCCAGCGCCCGCAGCCCACGCTCCAGCCGCAGATCGATCTGCTGCTCAATCAGCGACTCCGGCACCTCGAAATCGTTGCGCCGGATCAACTCCTCCACCAGCTTATCCTTCGCCGCTCGCTCCGCCTCGTGCTTGCGCTCGAACTCCATCTGCTCGCGAATCCGCGCCCGCAGCGCATCTACGTCCGCAAATTCGCCCAGCTTCTTCGCGAATTCCTCGTTCAGTTCCGGCAGGCTCTTCTGCTTGATCCCGCTCACCTTCACCGTGTAGGTAAACGTCTTCCCCGCCAGCCGCTTGTCCTGCGCATCCTCCGGATAGTTCACGTCGAACGTGCGCTCGTCTCCCGCGTTCGCTCCCCGCAAATTTTCCGTGAACTCGGGCATGGTGCTCTTGCCGCCAATTTCCACCAGCACCTCATCCATGTGTACCGGCTGGCCCTCGCCCGCTTTGCCCTCTTTCGGATTTCCATCGAGCGAGACCTGCGCAAAATCTCCGTCCGCCGCCGCCCGCCCTTCCACCGCGTTAAAGCTGGCGTGCTGCTCTCGCAGATCGCTGAGCGCCTGCTCCACTTCGCTATCGGAAACCGCAGTCTCGGTATGATCGGCACGCAGTTCCCTGTAGCCTTCCAGCTTGATCTCCGGCAGAACCTCGAACGCGGCCTTGAAGCGCAGCGGTTCCCCATCGTGCAGGTGCATGTCGCTGACCCGCGGCTGCGACACCGGATGTATCCCCAGCCGCGCCGCCTCCTGCCGGAAGTAGCGCGGAATCAGCGCCTCCACCACGTCCGTCTTGATCTCTTCCGAAAATCGCTGCCGGATGATCGACGCCGGAACGTGCCCGCGCCGGAATCCGGGAAAGTGCGCCACCTTTTGATATTTCTGGATTCGCGATTCCGTCTCGCGCCCGACCTCTTCCGCCGGAATCTCGATCTCGATCTCGCGTTTGGTGCTCTCTTTTGCTTCCGTGGGGCTCACAGTTTACCTTTCAGACGCCTTCGCGGCGGTAGAGCGGAGGACCCGGGAAAATCTGCCTCGGTCCGGGCGGTTTGCCGTAAAGTTGAGTGTAAAGACTTGCCAAGAGCAACGTCAAACCGCCCACCCCCTATTTCGACCCACCAAAGTAACGACCACGATCGTGGTGCGCGGTGCCCCGCCCGCCCGCGCACCAGTGCGGGGCGGCAGATTCTCAATGCAAATTGACGCGATCAAAAATCTAAGCCATTTGGAGAGCCGGGCTTGCAATTCCCCTATTACAAAATTTCCCAATTACAAAATCACAAATTACCAATTACAAAATCACAAATTACCAATTACAAATGAAGCATGCTCCCCACCTGGCTCAAAGTCCTTAACCATGAGGTCGTCTCCTGCACTCTCTGTCCGCGCCTCGTCGCCTATCGCGAACTCATCGCTCGCGAAAAGCGCCGCGCCTATCGCGACCACGACTACTGGGGCAAGCCCGTCCCCGGCTTCGGCGATCCCAACGCCGCCGTGCTCGTCCTCGGCCTCGCTCCCGGCGCTCACGGCTCCAATCGCACCGGCCGCCCCTTCACCGGAGACGCCTCCGGCAACTTCATGTACCCCGTGCTCTACCACGCCGGCTTCGCCAATCAGCCCACCGCCACTTCGCGCAATGATGGCCTCGTGCTCACCGGTCTCTACATTACCGCCGCCGCCCGCTGCGCTCCTCCCGCCAACAAGCCTCTGCCGCAAGAGCTAGCCAACTGCGCTCCGTACTTAGACCGAGAACTGGAAGGATTGAAAAACTTGCGCGTGATTGTCGCGCTCGGCCGCATCGGATTTGACAGCTACCTCGCCCACCTCAAACGCCGCGGCCTCATCGCCAGCCGCGCCCCCTACGCCTTCGCACATGGCGCAACTTACAAAATGCTCGACGGCAAAACGCTCCTCGCCTCCTACCATCCCTCCAACCAAAACACGCAGACCGGCAAGCTCACGCGCCCCATGTTCGCAGAAATTTTCCGGAAGGCCCGCGAACTCGCCGACCCTGCGTCCCGATAAACATCAAAGATTCTCTTACACAAGATTTTGCTTAAAGAGGAGGTCAAACCATCCGTTCCAAAATGGAATTCGTTCGAAAAAAAATTCCTCAATTCCAAAAATCCGCCAAAGATATGTTCACCACCCGCCGATCATAAAAGGGGCGGATCCTGGCGTAGCAGCACACCTCCAGGCCGGCTGGAGACATGCGTCTGCTTCGGGATGAGGCCGCCCTTAATTTCCCGCCTCGCATCTGCACTTCCGCCCCGAACGCGAAACCGCTCAACCTCGAATCAAAATCCCACAAACACCGGCTCCGGCTCCAGCACAATTCCCCACGCGCTCTCCACGCCTCGCTGAATCGCATCCTTCAATTCCATGATGTCGCGCGCCCGCGCGTGCCCGCGATTGATCAGCGCCAGCGCATGCTTGCTCGAAATCCCCGCCTCACCCTCCCCGAATCCTTTCCCAAACCCCGAATGCTCCACCAGCCAAGCCGCCGAAATTTTCCTGGGCCCATCGCTTCCTTGTGCGTCCAACGCCGGGTAACTCGGAATCTCCAGCCCCTGCGCTTCCGCCCGCGCCGCCAGCCCCCGAAATTCCGCCTCACTCAGCACCGGATTCTTAAAGAACGACCCCGCGCTCCGCGAATCCGCATCCCCCGCCTCGATCAGCATCCCCTTTTGCCGCCGAATCGCCCGCACTGACTCGCGCACCTCGCCAAGCGACGGCTTCTCCTTCGCCTCCGCAAACTGCTTCTGCAAGTCCGCATACTTCACACAAGCGGCGCCCCCGCGCTTCAGCCGGTAGCTCACCTGCAAAATAATGTACCGGCCCCGCTCCTCGCCGCTCCCCGCGCGGTTAAAAATACTCGATCGATAGCGAAAGCCGCAGGCCGGCCTCGGCAGCGTTACAACGCGGTCCGCTTTCGTATCCAGCGCCCGCACCGACTCAATCGTCTCCGCCACCTCCTGCCCGTACGCCCCCACGTTCTGCACCGGCGTCCCGCCCACGCTTCCCGGTATCCCGCTCAGGCACTCAATCCCCGCGCAATTCTGCGAGACGGCATACGCCACAAAATCGTCCCAATTGACGCCCGCCCCCACGCTGAACAGCACCGCATTTCCACCCGCGCTCTGCGGCTTCGGACTCACAATGCCACCAATCCCGATCTTCAGCACCAGCCCCGGCCACCCCGCATCCGCCACCACCAGGTTGCTGCCCCCGCCCAGCACAAACACCGCCGCCCGTCTGATTTTCGCGAACGCGATCGCCTCCGCTACATCCTCTTCCCCGCGCGCTTCCGCAAAATAGCGAGCCGCCCCTCCCACGCGCAACGTGGTCAGCGGCGCCAGCCCAACATTTTCCTGAATTGTCATGTTCCTGAATTGCCAGGGATCTTAATTGTATGGATCGCTGGATGTTACAAGCCCATGGCCAGCATAAACGGGTTTCGCGGAGCAGGCACAAAATCGAGCACGGAATTTCGGCGTTGCACCGAAATCAAAACGCAGCCTTTCAAAGATCGCACCCGCGCTCTCTACTTTATCTTTCCCGCTCTAGCGCCTTCCTTGTGCACCATCTCCAGCAGCCTCTGTTCCTTCTGTTTCTTCTTCGATCTCAAAGTCTTCCCTGCCTTCGCCCGCGCCACCAGGTCGGCCACTGTCGTGCTCTCCAGTATCTTCGCCGCTGAATCGCGCACCTTCAGAAAAATCTCGTACAGCGCCCGATGATCCGGATCGGAATCGATCAGGCTCCTCAGCTGGTCCGCATCCCCAAACGGCGCCAGCGGCCCGTCCACCAGCCGGATGATCTCGCTCAAATGAATGTCGGCCGGCGCGCGCCGCAACTGGTAGCCCCCTTTCGCGCCCCGCACGCTCTCCACGATGCGCGCATTCTTCATCTCCAGCAGGATCAGCTCCAGAAATTTTTCCGGCAAATCGTGTTCCATCGCGATCTCCCGGATCTTGACCGTCCCCGTGCCATACCGGTGGCCCAGCGTCATAATGGCTTCCAGCGCGTAAAGCCCTTTCTGCGAAATCTTCAAGGCTGAATCCTCTCCTCGGCAATTGAGATAGTAAACCTACGCACCCTGATTGCCTTTGAGGTAATGTAGTGCCCCCGCGCCCGCTTTGCAACGCCCATTTGCGCCGGGTTGTGGCTGAGCCGGATTCGGCATTATCAGTCGAGCCGATCGCGCTCCGGCCCGTCATGCCCTCTGGTACCCGATGCCAATGAGACGATCTCCCCTTGACCTAGCCGCCAACCCTCCACTACATTCAAGGGCCGGGCGAACCTTAGGCCTGCGAACCAAGCTAACTGTTATTTTTTAGCTCAAAGCTCGCAGCTCGATGCTCGCGGCTCATAGCTCCCAAAATGACCATCAAAACGCACGCCGTCCACACCGCCGCTCTCAAACAAAAATCGCAGCTCATGTCCGCCTCTGAAATCGAGCGCACCCTGGTCCGCCTCGCCCACGAAATTCTCGAAAAGAATGACGGCGTCGATGGCCTCGGCCTCGTCGGAATCCGCCGCCGCGGCGTCCCTATCGCCGAGCGCCTCGGCAAGATCATCCAGCGCGTCGAAAAGAAACCCGTGCCCGTCGGCACCCTCGACATCACCTTCTATCGCGACGATCTCTCCACTCTAGGCCCCAAGCCCGTCGTCCAGCCCTCCGAAATCGGCTTTTCCATCGAAGACAAGCGGATCGTGCTCGTCGACGACGTCCTTTACACCGGCCGTACCACCCGCGCCGCTCTCGATGCTCTCTTCTCCCACGGCCGTCCCAGCCGCGTGCAACTCCTGGCGCTCATCGACCGCGGCCACCGCGAACTCCCCGTCGAAGCCACCTTCATCGGCCGCACCGTCCAGACCACCGACAACGAAGTCATCGAAGTGAAATTAGCCGAGATCGACAACGCCGAAAAAGTCCTGCTCATGGAAAGGGTCTAGCGTACCGGTAATGGAGAGGCTTTAGCGTACCGCGTAGCGCCCGCCGGCCAAGCCGACAATGGGGCCCATCCAGGCGGCACCAAGTGGGATGTTCGTGTTTCTGGAAATTCCATCTATCTCATTGAACAATAAATATCTTACGAGTAAGTCCTTATTTTTCAAGATCAAATGAATAATCGCAGCTAAGTTGTTGATTCTAAATAGACACACTAAGTCCTTATTCCTCAGAGATCTAGCGGAACTTTCTCCCTAACTCACTGATTCCAAAAGATCGACTTATGCGGGAAATGTTACTATATGGTACACAGACTGTCGTTCCGGCCCTGGAGCACAGCCAGGCGTCGGAGATCCGTCTCCGCGCCGCGCCCACTACCCCTTCGTGATCGCCGCCCATTCCCCCTCAAACCGCTCCCGGTCGTAGAAAGACTTCTGCGTCCCCACTCCCGTCGTCGAGAGCCCCGCATAAAGATTCGCCCGCATCGCCGCTTCGCGCTCCGGCGCTCCCTCGCCCAAAAACGTCGCAAAGCTGCCAATGAACGCGTCGCCCGCCCCCGTGCTGTCCACGCTTTTCATGAAATACGCCGGCAGGTGCTGCATCCCCTCGCTTCCCGCCAGCAGCGCGCCCTTCTCGCCCAGCGTGATCAGCACGCGCCGAATCCCGCCCCCCAGCAGCTTCTCCGCGCACCGCTTCGCATCCTCCACGTTCCGCACCGGCACTCCCCCAATCGCCTCCGCCTCGCTTTCGTTGGGCACAAAATAATCCAGGTCCGCAATCTCCCGCACGTCGATCTCCTGCGCCGGCGCCGGATTCAGAATGCAACGGATCCCATTCTCCCGCGCAAAACGAATCGTGTAATACACCGTCTCCAGCGGAATCTCGAATTGCAGCACGATGCAGTCCGCGCTCTTCAGCACCGCCGCCGCCGCGTCCACGTCCGCCGGCCTCAACGTATCGTTCGCGCCCTTGACGACGATGATCCGGTTCTGCCCCGACGACTCCACAAATATCGGCGCCACCCCGCTTGAAACGCCTCTCACCACCTTGACTTGCGATGCATCAATCCCCAGCTTTTCAAAATTCTTGATCGTCGCCGGCCCAAACAAATCGTCCCCCACGCGCGCCACCATGAACACTTCCGCCCCGCACAGCCGCGCCGCCACTGCCTGGTTCGCGCCCTTGCCGCCAAACCCCAAATCGAACCTGTCGCCAAAAATCGTCTCCCCCGCCTTCGGAAAGCGATCGGAAAAAGTAGTCAAATCCACATTCGCACTGCCCACCACCGCAATCCGAGGACACTTCGCCATATTCGCTCTCTCGATGTCCGAGTCTATATTCGATCGATGATGCTTCGCTGATTCGCCGCCCGCGCCGCAAAGGCATCGCGCGCATGGGCGAAGGGTGAGTCTATTCAGTCGCCGTTAGAACGTCAACGCAGGCAGTCAGCAGGTCCCGCGAATAACGATCTCGTTTTATCGTTTAAGGTTCTCTTGTGTTCTTGCGGGAAGAAATAGCCACGACGAGCGTACCATCTTCACTCCACCGTCAACGGCGCTGCAACCGAACCCACGCGGCCCGTCAAACTATCCCGCACCACAATGCGCACGTTGTACTCGCCCGGCGCAAGGTCCAGCGCGCCCCGATAACTGATCCCTTTCTCGCGCGTCGTCGCCAGCGCATCCGGCTTCAGATGCAGATCGAACTTCTTGCCCATTGGGTCGCCCACCCGCTCGCCCGTCGGCGTCGTCGCCGCGGCCACAAAATCCAGGGTGACGTGGTTGTTGTCGGCCACATCGATCAGATGCGCATCTGGCTCTACACGCACGATGAACCGCACACTTTTCTTCCCCGCTTCTTTACTCGCCGCCACGTCGTCCCAGTGTGCCACCAGAGACAGGGCCGTGTAGTCCAGCGGCGACTTCAACGCCAGCGCAATGTCGCTGTCGCGCGTCGTTTCCGGATCGACCGTTGCATTGGTCACGAAAAATCCGCTGCGCGCCCGCACTTCCACATGCTCGCGCTTCACCTTCACCGCCAGCTTCCGCCATCCCGGCTTCGTGTTCGATCGGTCCAGGTAGTAGCCAATCATGTAGTACTGTCCCGAATCGTGGGCCGCGTCGCGAAAGCCCTTGGTCAGATCGTTGGTGTTGAAGTACGCACGCCCTCCCGTCGACGCCGCGACCGTTTCGAACGTCGCCTGCGTATCAACCTGGCTCCAGCCCGCGCTGCGCAGGTCGTTATTAAACTCCGCGGTGCCGCCTTTCATCTCCATCGACGCCGTCGGCATGGTTGTCTGGGGTCCCTCCACGTCCACCGCGTAAATCGCAATCTGCGCGTCATTCAGCGCTTGCCATGTGCGCTCGTATAAAGGCAACACATCGGAGAGAGTGTTGCGACCGCCCGGTCCATTCAGGGAATCGGCAAGTTGCATCGAGGTGTCGCTCACGCTGAACGGAAACCCGCCGCTCACCCAGATCAGCGACTTGCGCCCCGGAACGCCAGCCAATCCCTCCGCGATCTGCCGCATCGCTTCCAGCGTGTACGTAATCGCCACGCGCTGCTGGAAAGACTCGAAATTCTTTGCCGAGTCTTCGATCCTGGTCTGCAGAGCCGCGGCTTCTGCTGAGACGGCACTCATTAGCGCCGTGACCGGCGGCCCGCTCTGCCCGGCCGTTATCATGCTCACGCCGCCCGTGTCGCTCCCAACCGGGTTCGCGCCCCCGGTCGCCGTCTGTATATCGCCCGCCGTGTCCACCAGTTGCGAGGGTTCCCCCATCACCTTGTGCAACGCCGCAATCAGCACTCCCGGATCGGTCGTGAAATCGTGTATCACCTGGATCCCCCGGCGTCCCAGTATGTACAGCCCCGTCGGTTCCCGCCGGTCCAAAGATTGCGACAGATACTTGAGCAGTTGCCCGCGCGCATAGTTCAAGTCCGCCGGGGAGGTGTTTAGCAAATCCAAGACAATCAGCGTAACCCGCCGCGTGGATCCTCCCGCGCTTCCCGGGCTGCCCAGACGATTGCTGAACTCCTTTACATTCGCCGGACGCGACCAGCGTTCCGCATCGCTCGTAATCTCCTCGAACGTCGCGATCGGCCGCGTCGACCCGTTCTCCATGATCGTGAAGTCTTCCTTCTTCAGCCCGCTTACGTGCGCGCCGGATTTTTCCGTGACAATCGTCGGAACCAGCACCAACTCCGTCCGCGACGTGAACTTCACGTCCGCTCCGGCGTCCTTGTCCTTGTCTTTGTCTTTCGCAAATCCGGAAGCGCAAAACACCACCGCGACTAACAAGCCGAGTGAGAACGGCAATCCTCCCATCCCCCATCGGCGCGCATCGCGAACCCAATGTATCGAAGACCTCATACTCAACTCCCGAAATCGAGCGACTTATAAAGCCTGTCTGGGAAATCAATCCATGCAACTGGCGGAATCACCAATCGAGACGGTTGCACCGTTCCGAAACGCATCATTATAGAACCGAAAGCTGCGCACGACCGAACTGCTTAATGCCGCGCGTACCAGAATTGAAAAAGATTTTCTCCGTTTCTCTGTGCCTCTGTGGTACGTGACCCGGTTTAGGATGTAATCCACCTTGCACTAGAATGACCCGATGAATCTCGCCAATCTCATCTTCGGTCCGCCCCTCGCCACCGAGGATGACAAATCCGAGCGCATCGGCCCCGTCAAAGGCATTCCCATCTTCGGCCTCGACGCCCTCAGTTCCGCCGCCTACGGTCCCGAAGCCGCTCTCACGCTGCTCATTCCCCTCGGCATGGCTGGCGTCGCCTACATCTGGCCCATCAGCGTCAGCATCGTCATTCTGCTCGGCATTGTTTATTTCTCATACCGCCAAACCATCCAAGCCTATCCCCATGGCGGCGGTTCCTATACCGTCGCCAGCGAAAATCTCGGCACCTGGCCCGGCCTGCTCGCAGCCGCTGCGCTCATGGTCGATTACGTCCTCACTGCCGCGGTCGGAATTTCCGCCGGCGTCGGCGCACTGGTCTCCGGCGTTCCGTCGCTCCAACCCCACACCCTGCTCATCTGTCTCGCCATTCTCTTCGTTCTCACCTTCGTCAATCTCCGCGGCATTCGTGAAACCGGCGGCATTTTCATGATCCCCACCTACCTGTTCATCGCGTGCCTGCTTGGCATGATCGCCATCGGAGTCTTTAAAGTCATCGCCAGCGGCGGCCATCCTGCGCCCGTCATCGCTCCGCCAAAATTGATGTCGGCCACCGCAAGCCTCGGCGGATGGATTCTCCTCCGCGCCTTCGCCAGCGGTTGCACTGCCATGACCGGCGTCGAAGCCGTCAGCAATGGCGTCATGGCCTTCAAGGATCCGGCCTACAAAACCGCGCGCTTCACCCTCACCATCATCATCGCCATTCTGGTGATCATGTTGCTCGGCATCGCCTGGCTCGCTCCGCATTATGGCGTCGCCGCCACCGACCCGGTCGCAGCCGGCTACCAGAGCATCCTCTCTCAGTTGCTCGCCGCCATCACCGGCAAGGGCTGGTTCTATTGGACCAGCATCGTCTCCATCCTCGTCGTGCTTTCGCTCTCCGCCAACACCGCCTTCGCCGACTTCCCTCGCCTCTGCCGCGCCATCGCCCTCAACGGCTATCTTCCCTTCGCGCTCACCGTCCGCGGACGCCGTCTCATCTTCGTGCAGGGCGTCTATGCGCTCGCCCTCCTCACAGGAATTCTGCTCGCCATTTTCGGCGGCGTCACCGATCGCCTCATTCCGCTCTACGCGGTCGGCGCCTTCCTGGCATTCACCTTATCGCAGGCCGGAATGGTCGTTCACTGGCGGCGCGTCGGCGGTCCTGGCGCCGGCAAAAGCATGTTCCTCAACGGCCTCGGCGCTTTCGCCACCGCCATCACCGTCGCGGTTGTCCTTCTCGCCAAATTTACCGAGGGCGCCTGGATCACCATCGTCCTCATCCCCGCTCTCATGTTGATGATGCGCGCCATCCATCATCACTACGAGCGCGTCGTCGTCGAGACCAGACTCGACGGCCCGATCGACACCTCGAATCTCTGCAAGCCCATCGCCCTGATTCCCATCGACCGCTGGAGCGCCGTCTCCGAAAAAGCCCTCCGATTCGCCTGGTCTATTTCCGAGGACATTCGCTTCCTTCACGTCAACATCGGCGAAGAGGCCGGCGACCTCGTCAAGAACTGGCCGCAACTCGTCGAAAAACCCGCCAAAAACGCGGGTCTGCCCATTCCCAAGTTAATTGTCCTCGACTCTCCCTACCGCTTCATCGTCCGCCCCATCGTCAACTACGCTCTCGATCTCGAAAAACAAAATCCGCAAGGCCACGTCGCCGTCATCGTCCCCGAACTCGTCGAGGCCCACTGGTATCACCTCTTCCTGCACAACAACCGCTCCAAACTGTTAAAGGCGCTCCTCGTATTTGGCGGAAGTCAGCGTATCAGCATCGTCAACGTCCCCTGGCATTTGAAGGATTAGCCCCTTTTGCACACTCAATAGCAGCTAAGTTTTGACAAATATTTGACATTCTCGGGGCCTCCCGGGCTGCCGAATGGAGTAAGCTTGCCACCGTCGCGCTAGTGGGGTCTCCATCGCGATCACTAAGGATCAGATCATGAAACGCTTACTCTGTTGTGTTGCGTGCTTCGCATTCGCGATCTCGGGTCTTGCACAAACCCCATCCTCGCCGCCCATCTCTCAACTCTTTGCCTTTTATTGCACCCCCAACTACGAGTTCTGTCCCGACGGCTTCCAACCGGGTCCCGGCCCTATCCAACTCTCCGACGGCAATCTCTACGGCGCGACTGCGTACGGCAATACGGGCAACGGTGGAGGCACCGTTTGGCGAACAAATCTCTCCGGCGACGTCAGCACCATTTACAACTTCACCCCGAACGGTTCCGGACAATACCCCAACGGCCAGATCCCCTCGAATGGTCTCGTCGCCGGCGCTGACGGCAATCTCTACGGCGTGACCGCCTTAGGCGGAGCCAATGACGCGGGTGTTCTCTATAGCCTCACCACCACCGGAACCGAGCAGGTCCTGTACAGTTTCTGTTCGCTCTCCGGCTGTCCCGACCAGGCGCTTCCCGTTGTTCTCGGCGGAGACGGCAACTTCTACGGCATCACCCCGGAGTTTGTGTTTAAACTCACGCCCGAAGGCGTCTGGAGCCAGTTCTACTCCTTCAACCTCCCCTCGAGTGAGGGCATCCTGCTCGTCGCGGGCACCGACGGCAATCTTTATGGAGTCGCATCCTCCTTCGGGACCAAGGCCCACGGATCTGTTTTCCGTTTGACTACAGCCGGCGTGTACACTGCCGTTCACACCTTCCCCAAACAAGTGGGAGCGACCGTCCTGACCCAAGGTTCGAGTGGCACACTCTACGGAGTATTCTCCGGCCTCACGAAGAGCGGTATTTTCCGGATCACTCCCGCCGGAATGTACAAAGTTGTTCAAAAGACACCTCAGGGCGCGTACCTCCCCACTCTGTTGCTCGAAGGCTCCGATGGGAATCTGTACGGATTGATCAACGACACCCAAAAAGCAAACTATCCCGGCGCGGTTTTCGCAGTTAGCCCAAAGGGGAAGACCATCTTCAGTGAGGAACTCGATTGCAACACCGTTGGCTGCGATCCCCTTAGCCTGATCGAAGCGAGCGATGGTAACTTCTATGGCTTGACGCCCCTAGGTGGGACCGTGTCACCAGGGGATATTCAGAACGGCACGATCTTCAAAGTAGCTACTGGCCTGAAGGAGCGCTAGATGCACGAGAGCTTGGCCCTCGAGCGGACCTTGCAGCTAAGAGCTTGAGGCTGAGAGAGTGGAACTGGAAGCCGAAACAGCGGCAAGAAACCGCCTCAGCTTTTCTCCATCCAGTTTCCCGCCCGTCCGCACTCCCGAGCACACGTCCACGCCAAACGGCCCCACCTCGCGAATCGCCTGCCCCACATTCTCCGCCGTCAGTCCGCCCGCCAGAAACACTGGCACATCTACGCGCTCGCGGATCGCGCGGCTCAAACTCCAATCGTGCGTTCGCCCCGTCCCGCCCAGTTCCTTCACCGCCAGCTTCTGGTTTCCCGAGTCCAGCAGAATCCCATTCACCTGCGGCGCCACCCGCTCCGCCTCTGCCACCGACTCCGGCCCCGTAACATGCACCACCTGCACAATCGCAATCCCCGGCAGCGCATCTCGCAGTTCCAAGTAGGTCCCGCAAGTAAGATGATCGCAAATCTGAATCGTATTCGTCCGGCAGAACCGCTGCTGCGCCACAATCTCCTCCACGGTCTGCCGCGAAGTCAACAGAAACGTCCCAATCGCCGGCGGCACCGAAGCCGCAATCTCCGCAATCAGTTCGTCCGCAATCACCCCGGGCCCGCTGGGCATCTGCGACACCAATCCCACCGCCGACGCCCCGCCTTCGACGGCCACCGCCGCTTCATCAACGCCAGCAATGCAGCAAATTTTCACCCGAGGAATGCGCGCCGCTTTCATTTGTAATTAGCGATTTGTCAGTGAGTGATTTGTGACTTGCAATTTAGCTCGGCGATTGCCAGATTTCAAATTACAAATTGGAAATGGATTGGAAATTACAAATGTTTCTCCCTACTCCCCGTACGGCACCCAGATGTTCTTCACCTGCACGGCGTGCTCCAGAAACCAGCGCCCCTCGCCCACTTTCGCGTCGAACCAGTCAATCGCCCGCCCCTCATTCGTGAATACCTGCTTCAAATTCCCCACCGACATCGCCTTAGCCGCAGCCGCGCTCTCCTCGTCGACGAAGCTCCACAAAGCATCCACGTCATCGTGCTCGGCCAGCGTCTTCAAAAGTTGCGCGACATATCCCGTCACAATATTCACCGCCCCGCCCGGCACGTCACTCGTATCGAACACCTGGTACAAATCGCCCGCAATCAGCGGATACGCCTCCGACGGCACCGCGATCACCGTGTTCCCCATCGCCAGCGCCGGCATTACCAGCGAAATAAATCCCAGCAGCGGCGCCTCTCGCGGGCAAATCACTCCCACCGTCCCAATCGCCTCATTCATCGCAATCGCAATATTTCGAAACGGAGGATTGTGCACCGCCCCATCAAACTTATCCGCCCACGCCGCGTAAGAAAAAATGCGCTCAATTCCCATCTCCACTTCCGCCGCCGCCTGCTTCTCGCCCACCACCTCCGCCAGTCGCCGCGCAATCTCTGCGCCTCGCTGCGACAAATTTTCCGCGCAGTAATAAAGCACCTGCGCGCGATTGTGTGCCGTCGCCTTCCCCCACCCCGAAGCCTTCCGCGCCGCCTCTACCGCATTCCGAATGTCCTTCCGATTCCCCAGCGGCGCCTCGCCCAGCAATCGCCCATCCGCACCGCGCACCTCCATGCTGTATCCCGAATCGGGCCGCGCCTGCTTCCCCCCAATATAAAGTTTCACCGTCCGATCAATCGGATCGCGATCGACCGCGCTGCGCCGAGATTCCATCTCGTCGCCCGACTCCTCTTTTCCCGACGTCGTGTTCGCAGTTGCGTCCACGGCTTCGGCGGACAAGAGCGCATTTGTTTTTCCTGACGGCTGAGAGCTGAGAGCTGAGAGCTTCTTAACCCACGCCGGCTCCAAATACTCCCGCAGCCCTTCGCGCCCGCCCTCGCGCCCATACCCGCTCTCGCGATATCCGCCAAATCCGCACGCCGCGTCAAACATATTCGTGCAGTTCACCCACACCACGCCCGCCTTCAACTGCGCCGCCACCTGCAGCGCCACATTCACGCTCTCGCTCCACACGCACGCCGCCAGCCCATACGCCGTATTATTCGCCAGTTCCACCGCCTCGCTCGGAGTCCGGAACGTCATCGCCGCCAGCACCGGCCCAAATATTTCCTGCTGCGCCACAATCGACGTCGGATGCACATTGCTCAGCAGCGTCGGCGGATAGTAAAACCCGCGTCCCGGCAACGACACCTTCGGCTGCCAGCACGTCGCGCCCTCCGCCACTCCCTGCTCCACCAGTTTCCGAATTCGCTCCAGTTGCACGCCCGCCACAATCGCGCCAATATCTATCGCCTTATCCAGCGGAGGCCCAATGCGTAGCGTGCTCATCCGCGCCTGCACCTTCGCAATCAGCGCCTCGGCAATGCTCTCCTGCATCAGCAGCCGCGAGCCCGCGCAGCAAACCTGCCCCTGGTTAAACCAAATCCCGTCCACCAATCCTTCCACCGCGCTGTCCAGGTCCGCATCCTCAAACACGATAAAAGGAGACTTCCCGCCCAGCTCCAGCGAAAGTTTTTTGTGACTCGTCGCCGTCGCCGCGCGAATCGCGCGCCCCACCTCGGTCGATCCCGTGAACGCAATCTTGTCCACATCCGGATGCTTCACCAATGCCTCGCCCGTCCGTCCATCGCCCGTAACAATGTTGACCACGCCCGTCGGCAACTCCGCCTCCACGCAAATTTCCGCAAACGCCAGCGCCGTCAGCGGCGTAAACTCCGCCGGCTTCAACACCACCGTATTTCCCGTCGCCAGCGCCGGAGCAATCTTCCACGCCAGCATCAGCAGCGGAAAATTCCACGGAATAATCTGCCCCACCACTCCGCACGGCACATACTCGGCAAACTCCGCCTGCAAAATTTGCGCCCAACCCGCGTGATAATAAAAATGCCGCGCCACCAGCGGAATATCGATGTCCCGGCTCTCGCGAATCGGCTTGCCGTTATCCATCGTTTCCAGCACCGCCAGCCGCCGCGAGTGCTTCTGCACCAGCCGCGCCAGCGCATACAAATATTTCGCCCGCGCATGCGGAGCCAGCGCCTGCCACTTCGGCGCAGCCGCCCGCGCCGCTTTCACCGCGGCATCGATATCCCCCGCCGATCCCTGCGCCACCGCCGCCAGCCGCTCGCCATTCGACGGATCGACCGTCTCAAAATATTCCCCGTCCGTCGGCGCCGCCCACGCGCCGCCAATAAAATGCGCAAACCGCCGCCCATGCGCGTCCAGCCACGCCGAAACTTCTTTCGCATCTTCCGGCGCCGGCCCGTATTCCATGCTCACAAATTTTTCAGCAATGCTCATATCTTCTATTCTTCAGTGAATGGTCATCCCAAAATTCTGCAATGAGTTGTCAGCCGAAACTGATTAATGAATTGTCATCCCGAGCCCGAGCGCAGCGAGTGGGCGAGGGATCTGCTTCTGCCCGCGCCATCACACCTCGCGGCTCTCAAAAATCAGCATGTTCGGCGGGTCCGTCGTAAACGTCAACACGTCGGCCGCCGCGGCCAACCCCTCCCCGCTCGCAAATGCCTGCTGCACCGCCGCCATATCGTCGAAGTGCAACGTCGCAATCAGATGAAACCCCGACGCCCCCAGCGGCGTCACAATCGGGCCTTTGCTGATCTCATACTTCCGCAGCCCCGGAATTTTCTTCGCAATCGGAATGTGCGCCTCAAAATAATGTTTGTCAAAAGCCGCCGCATCCTTGGGCATCTTGTACATCACCATCAGTTGCGCCATCGATCCCCCTTATTGTTTTTGTGACTAAAAACTCTGCGAACTCCGCGACCTCCGCGATGAAAGCTCTCCGCCGCGGACGAATCCAGCCAACGCTACGCCAGCGGATGCCGATAACCCGCCGAATACCGCCCCGTAGCAAAATGCTCCAACTGCCGCTCAATATCCCCCAGCAGCCCGCTCGCGCCAAAGCGAAACATCTCCGCCCGCATCCATGACTCGCCTAACTCTTCTTTAATCATCCCCAGCCAGTCCAGCGACTGCTTCGCCGTTCGAATCCCGCCCGCCGGCTTAAAGCCTACCGCCATCCCCGTCTCCTGCGCGTACTCGCGGATCGCCCGCGTCATCACCAGTCCCACCGGCAGCGTCGCGTTCGTCGGCTCTTTCCCCGTCGAAGTCTTGATAAAATCCGCCCCCGCCATCATCGCCACCACGCTGGCGCGCCCAACGTTTCGCAGCGTAAGCAAATCGCCTGTCCCCAGAATCACCTTCATGTGTCTCGGTCCGCACGCCTGTTTAAACGCCGCAATCTCGTCATACAAAGCCTGCCAGCGCCCGCCAAAAACGTGTCCCCGCGTGATCACCACATCGATCTCATGCGCCCCCGCCTCCACCGATCGCCGAATCTCCGCCACGCGCTCGGCCAGCGGCGACAATCCCGCCGGAAATCCCGTCGACACCGCCGCCACATGAATCCCGCTGCCCTCCAGCGCCCCGAGCGCCGTCTCCACAAACGTGTGGTACACGCAAATCGCCGCGACCCGAATCCCCAACTCCCCTATTCCCAGCCTCTCCACGATCTCCGATTGCAGAGGCCGCCGCCCCTTCGCGCACAGCCGCCGCACCCGCTCGTCCGTGTCGTCGCCCGAGAGCGTCGTCAAATCCATGCACGTGATCGCGCGCAGCAGCCACGCCGCCTGCCATTCTTTCTTCACCGTCCGCCGCGCCGTCTGCGTCTGCGCGCGCCGCTCCACCGCGCTCGTATTCACGCGCACCTCGCGCACCCAATCCAGATTCAAAGGAATGCCGGTGTTGCGCGTCAACGGCCGTCCGGCAAGAATTGCAGTCGGCATCTCGCCATTATGAGCGCTATTAAGAGTTAGGCTGGAATCGGTCGCCATCGAAAGCGTGCTCGCCTTTTTCCTGCGTGGGATCGCGACTACGGGCTTGCTCTGCCCGCGGGTGCAGCAATTGTACGGCAGCCACCAGGAAAACGGCAGACCAGCCTTATAGGTGTAGAAAGGCGCAGGGCGGGGACCGCGCCACCAACAAGAAAACGCAAGCAAGAAAGCACAAACACCTGTGATGCCGGCGCTTGCGCCCTAGCCGATTGCTCCTACACTGTTTCCCATGGCGCACCACACCGCCAGGGAGAGCTATCGCAAGCTGTCGGAGCGGATCAACCGCTTCCCGCAAGGGGCCCCGCCGACCGATCTTCTGTTTCAAATCCTCGAGGTTCTCTTCACGCCGGCAGAGGCCGAACTTGTCGCGCTGCTTCCTATCAAGCCCTTCACGGCTGAAACCGCAGCCCGCCTCTGGAAGAAGTCTGAAGCCGAGGCCCGCAACATCCTCGAAGCCCTGGCCTCGCGCGGCATGATGCTCGATATCGAATCGCGCCATGGCCAGATGTTCGTCATGCCGCCGCCCATGGCCGGCTTTTTTGAATTCTCCATGATGCGCATCGGCGGCCATTACGACCAGAAACTCCTCGCTGAACTTTTCCACCAGTACCTCAACGTTGAGGAGGACTTTGTCAAATCCCTCTTCGCGACCGGCGAAACACAGATGGGACGTGCCTTCGTCAACGAGCGCGCATTGTCCCCGGAAAATACGCTCCACGTACTCGACTACGAACGCGCCTCCGAAGTCGTCGAGACAGCCTCGCACATCGGCATCGGCACCTGCTATTGCCGCCACAAGGCGTCGCATCTCGGTCGCAATTGCGAAGCGCCGATGGACATCTGCATGACCTTCAACTCCACTGCCGGTTCGCTGATCAAACACGGCATCGCCCGACCTGTGGATAAGGCAGAATGTCAGGATTTGCTCGCGCAAGCCCGCGCTCGCAACCTGGTGCAATTCGGGGAGAACGTGCGCGAGCGCGTGTCCTTCATCTGCAACTGCTGCGGATGCTGTTGCGAGGCTATGTTGGCAGCCAAACGCCTCGCCGTTCTCAATCCCATCAGCACCACCAACTTCCTGCCCGAAATCGCCGAGGACAAATGTTCTGGCTGCATGAAGTGTGCCGACTTCTGCCCGGTCGAAGCCATGGGCATGGTTTCTGCGGGGGACCCGCGCCGCCACAAACGCAAAAAAGCCAAAGTCAACCAAGAGATCTGTCTCGGCTGCGGCGTGTGCGCTCGGGTTTGCGAAAAGCAGGCCATCGGGCTGAAGCACCGCGGTCAGCGTGTCATCACGCCCGTGAATACGGCTCATCGTACGGTTGTGATGGCGATCGAGCGCGGCAAACTCCAGGAACTCATCTTCGACAACCAGGCCCTTGCCAGCCATCGCGCGATGGCAGCAATCCTTGGAGTGATTCTGAAACTGCCGCCGCTGCGGCAAGTTATGGCGAGCCGGCAAATGAAGTCACGCTATCTGGACAATTTGTTATCCAGTCATAAGTCGAAAGGCGCGCAAGCGTAAGTTAGAGAATTGCAGAGAGCAAAAGAGAGCCCACAATGGGGCGCCAGTATGGCCAATCATCATGCTCTGCAGTTCAGTAAGTGAGATTAAGGAGATCTATGTCTGATTTGCAGGCTCGATTTGCACAAGCTCAACGGGACGTGAACGCTCTTGCCGAACGCCCGGACAACGACACGATGCTGAAGCTATACGCTCTCTATAAACAGGCGACCCAAGGCGACGCCACGGGCGAGCAACCCGGCAGCTTCGATTTCGTCCGCCGCGCCAAATTCGATGCTTGGAGCGCAATCAAAGGCACCACGGCAGAAGCTGCACAGCAGCAGTACATCGACCTGGTTACTTCCTTGCGGCGCTAACTCTATTTATCGGTCGCGTTGGGGAGCGGGTGCCGGGTGTTGTTGCCTTGTCCCATCACACTCATGACCCGACGCGCGGGATCATATTGCTGGCGCAGCGCCAGCTTGGCGCGCTTTCGAAGGCGATATAAACGCCTGCCCCCACCTGCCTTGACACATCCGCGCTCGCGAACTACCCTACGCCCGGTTCGAATCTATCGGAGGTTCACCCTGAAAACACCACGCCGTCAGGCCATTCTTAGCGCAATCGTTCTCGCCACCGCAGTCTGGATCGCGGCCGCCGTCCCAGCAGTCGCCGCTTCGAAGAAGATCATCTTTGATACCGATCCCGGCACTGACGACGCGCTCGCCCTCATGCTCGCGCTCAACTCGCCCGAGCTCGACGTCCGCGCCATCACCGTCGTCCCCGGCAACGTCACCGCGCAGCAAGGACTCGAAAATGCCCTGCGCATGGTCTCACTCGCCAACCGCTGCGACATCCCCGTCGCCGCCGGCGCCCAGCACCCGCTCTTTCAAAAACTGATCACCGCCGAGTTCTGGCACGGCAAAAATGGCCTCGCCAACATCGAACTGCCGCCCAGCAAATGCAAAGTCGACCCGCGCTTCGGTCCCGATCTCATCATTCAATTAGTCCACGCCGCCCCGCACGAAATCACGCTTGTCCCCGTCGGCCCGCTCACCAACATCGCGCTCGCCGCCGAAATCGATCCCTCCATCGTCCCGCTCGTCAAAGAAGTCATTCTCATGGGCGGCTCCATCTCCGGCGGCAACGTCAACGCCGCCGCCGAGGCCAACATCTATAACGATCCCGAAGCCGCGCAAATCGTCTTCCAGGCCGGATGGCCCGTCACCATGGTCGGCCTCGACGTCGGCAACAAAACCCTCCTCGCCAAAAAGCATCTCGATCAAATCGCCCAAGCCCACGGCCCCATCAGCGATTTCATTCACCAGGTCGCCACATTTCTCGTCGATCTCTCCGCCAAGTTCGATTTTCCCGGCGCTCCCATGTACGATCCCCTCGCCGTCGGCGTCGCCATCGACTCCACTCTCGTCACCGCACCCGCCATGCACGTCGATGTCGAAACCCGCGGCGACTTCACCCGCGGAGAAACCGTCGCCAATCGTGAAGGCTACGTCGAGCGCAACGTCCTTCACGGCGACCGCTACATCATCGAAGGCGTTGACAAAGTCGCGCCCAACGCCAAAGTGTGCACCGAAGTCGAGGCCGATCGCTTCCTGCAATTATTCGTTTCCAGAATTCGCGGCAAGTGATTTCCTAAAGTTTCAAAGTTTCAAGGTTTCAAAGTTTCAATAACCTTGCGACTTTAAACTTTGAAACCTTCAAACCTTGAAACTATGAAACCTTAATCACAGGAGCCAAATGTTCACTCCCCAATCTCTCACCATCGCCCTCCTCATGATGATCACCAGCGCCATCTGCTGGGGTTCCTGGGCCAACACCTACAAGGGCGTCAAAAACTACCGCTTCGAGCTTTTCTACTGGGACTACGCCCTCGGCATCTTCGCCGTCTCTCTCATCCTGGCGCTCACCATGGGCAGCACGCCTCACGACTCCTCAAGTTTCTTGAATAATCTTCACTCTGCCGACACCACGAACATCGTTTCGACGATGGTTGGCGGCGCCATCTTCAATCTCGCCAACCTGCTCCTTGTCGCCGCCATTGATATGGCCGGCCTGGCCATCGCCTTTCCGGTTTCGATCGGGATTGCGCTGGTCGTTGGAACGGTTCTGAGTTTCGCTCTTCAGCCAAAGGGCAACGCGATATTTCTGGCCCTCGGCGTGGCCTGCGCGCTCATCGCCGTGATCCTCGACGGCAAAGCCTACGGCAGCCGCGGCGGTCAGGGACGCTCGGTTTCCAGAAAGAGCATCGTAATCTGCATCGTCTCCGGAGTGCTCATGGGATTGTGGAATCCTTTTGTGGCCTACGGAGCGACGCGCGGAAATGTGCTGACGCCCTACAGTTCGGTCGTTTGTCTCACGCTGGGCGCGCTACTTTCATGTTTCATCTGGAATCTCTATTTCATGAAGCACCCGCTGGTCGGCGAGCCGGTAAACTTCGGGCGCTTCTTCGGCGGACCTGCTTCGGGCCACCTTCTGGGGCTCATCGGCGGCTGCATCTGGGGCATCGGAACCGTGTTCAACGTCGTGGCTGGCAAAGCGACTGCGTTCGCCATCTCCTACGCCATCGGCCAATCCGCTCCCATGGTCGCCGCGCTCTGGGGAGTCTTCGCCTGGAAAGAGTTCGCCGGCGCGCCCTCCAAGGCCCGGCTCTACCTGACCCTGATGTTCGTTTTCTACTGCCTCGGCATTTTGCTGGTAGCCAAGGCCAACGGTTAGCCAGCCGCAGCTGGCGCTCTTAATCTATGAAAAACCAAATTCCCAGCCCCGCCCCATCACTCAAAATTCCTTGACTTTGCACAGCGCTTCCATTTATATGAGCCAGTTCCAAAAAAGCACCTTTTGCCGAATCTCCTCGCGCATGCTCACCTTGTTCGCGCCGGAGCTTCGGCCCAACTAGCCACCCGTTGCCGGTGGCGCGAGGAGCCCAATGTCCACGAATAAAGCCCTGCTCGTAGTCCTCTTCTGTTTCATCCTCACGATCTCTCCTCTTGCCTTCGCTCAGGCCAACGGCAGCTTCTCCGGCACCGTCGCCGATAAAACTGGCGGCCTCATCGCCGGCGCCTCCGTCAAAATTACCTCGCAGGGCACCGGCCTCGTTCGTGAAGCCAAAACCGACGGCTCGGGACACTACCTCATCCCCCTCCTCCCCGTCGCCTTCTACACCATCCACGTCGACGCCCAGGGTTTCCAGTCCGCCGAGCAAAAAGACGTCCGTCTCCAGATCGACGAGCAGCGCGAAATCGATTTCACTCTCAATCCCGCCTCCGTCACGCAAACCGTCGAGGTCAACGCCGAACAGGTCGCCGTCGAAACCACCAATCCCACCCTCGGCCAGGTCATCACCGCCGAGGAAGTCTCCGACCTCCCGCTCAACGGCCGCAACTTCGTCCAGCTCGCCACCCTCACTCCCGGCACCACCCAATCCACCAACCCAGCCAGCTTCTTTGCCAGCGCCGCCAGCAGCGAGGCTGCCACCCGCGGCGCCTTCTCTCTCTCCGTCGGCGGATCGCGCGAGCAAAGCACCGACTGGCTCCTCGATGGCAACGATAACAATCAGCTCGACGAGGGCGGCATCGCCATCTTCTCCGACATCGACGACATTCAGGAATTCAAAGTCCTCACCTATAACTACTCCGCCGAATATGGCGAACGCGCCGGTCCCACCGTCTTAGTCACCACTAAGTCTGGCTCCAACCAATTCCACGGCACCTTATTCGAGTTCTTCCGTAACACCAACCTCGACGCCAAGACTCCCTTCGTCGATACGGCCACGAAATTCAATCTCAATCAATACGGTGGTTCTTTCGGCGGTCCGATTCAAAAAAACAAGACTTTCTTTTTCCTCGACTATCAGGCCAAGGTGCAGCGCAAAGGCGTCCCTTTCACCGGTTACGTTCCGACGACGCAGATGATTACTCCCGACGCCAATGGGAATTACAACGAGAGTACGAATCCTCTTGGCATTACCAGTCTCACCAATCCATACCCCTACTTCATTGACCCAACGACCGGCGTTAAGAGCTTTGCCCCTTTCATCTGTAGTGTCAGCACTGGTCTCCCCATCGCTCCGGCACTCTCGGGTCCCTATGCAGGAAGTCAGGGACCGGTCACGTCTGGAGTTAGTACGCCGTGCCCCATCATTCCCGGCTCCCTGGTCAACCCCGTCGGACTTGCCGTTGCGCAGCTCTATCCCACCCCCACTCCCGGTATTCCTGCCGGCGTCGGTTACAACTACGCCAACCAACCAATCCGCCGGCTCAACGAAGGCACGGGTGACATTCGCGTGGATCACAATTTGTCCAGCCACGATTCCATCTTTGCCCGCTTCAGCTACGATCAGGCAACAAACTTCATCCCGGGAGGTTCGCCCACGTGGGCTGCGCAGAACGCTTTCGGCACCAACCAGAGCATTACCAACCATGGCCGTAATGCCATAATTTCTGAGCAGCACGTCTTTTCGACGAACACTATCAACCAGGTCACCGCTGGCTTCAACCGCATCTTCAATCACATTCTTTCCTACGGAGATTTCGCCGTTGCGCCCTGCGAATCAGCACGCTTGGGCATTTTCGGCGCCAACCTCGACAGCGTCTGCTCGCCCATTACCGGCTATCCTAGCAACCTTAATCAGGCGACCAATGACTGCATCAGTTGCGGCATGACGTCATTCCAGATGGGCAGCTACTTCTCCATCGGGGACCGCGGATACGCCCCCTACCAGGGCGGCACGAACGTGTATTCGATCGGGGACACCATTGACTTCGTGCGCGGCCGCCACGACATCCGTGTCGGTGCCACCTATCGCGCCGAGGAAATGAACATCCGAAACAACGCGTTTCAGGATGGCTATATCGTTAACTTCGGTACCGCCAGCGGCGACGACATCGCCGATTTGCTCTTAGGCAGCATGGGCGTGTTTTCGGCCCATGATCAGACCTTCCTCGGCGGTACCGTCGGACGCCGCTACAAACTGATACGTCCCTTCGTCCAGGACGATTTCCGGGTCACCAGCAACCTCACCCTCAACCTCGGACTGGCTTGGGCCATCGTCACTCCTGAGACCGAAGTAAGTAACCGGCAGGCGAACTTCGATGTCACCAACCTGCAGTGGTACGTTCCCACCGGTAGTCCCGGAATTGCCGGATGCACGAATTGCATCAAAACCGATGGACGCGTGGGCATTCAGCTCGACAAGACCGGTTACGAACCCCGCATTGGTTTCGCTTGGAAACCTGCTGGAAGGCAGAATCTTGTCATTCGTGGCGGCTACGCCATTTACCACGATTCTTCCTGGGATCAGGGTGGACAAGGCTTGTGGCAGAATCCGCCTTACTATGCTGAGGTTGATCCATATCCCCTGGGCGTTTGCACGCCCTTCGGCACCCCAGGCTGCGGCTTATCCAACGGATTTCTCCTTCCCGCTGGCACTCCAAGCACGGTCACTGTCGATGGCGGCGCCGGTGCGATCTATAACGCGCCTGTCAATCCCGGCAGCTATACCGGCACCATTCAGTCGATGAACCGCAACTTTAAGCTGGGATCGGTCCAGCAATTCAACCTCAACGTTGAGCAGGAGCTTCCCGGGGATGTCGTTTTCACTCTCGGTTACGCCGGAACTCGCAGCCGTCACATCCTCGTCAGCCAACTGAACGAGAACATCACCTCGCCGTCAGCTTGTTATGCCCAGACTCTAAACGGTAACTTCCAGCCTATTCCTAATCCGTTGTATAACCCCAGTTACTCACTGGGCTGCGGCATCGAAGCCGGTACTCCTTTTGGAAGTGTGTATCCTTACGGCCTGCCCTTCCAGGTCGTCGCCACCAACAACAGCATTGGCTCCGCTCAATACGACTCTTTGCAGGCCAAACTTGAAACCAAGAGCGCGCACCACGGACTCTACGCCCTGCTCGGCTACACCTGGTCTCGCAACTTCGATACAGGCCTGACGGATGGTTTGGGCACGAATCCGGGCGCGCTCTACTATCCCTTGCCCGGAACCGCGCGTATGGATTGGGGCCTTTCCCAGCTCAACCTCAACGACAGCTTTACCGCCAGTGTTCTTTATGATTTGCCATTCGGCAAAGGTAAGTACTTCGGCAGCGGTTGGAGCTCGACCGCCAACGTGATCGCAGGCAATTGGCACGTGAACGTCATCGAGAGGGCCACGTCTGGTTTCCCGCTCTTCGTCGTCGACAGCTCCGACACGTCCGGCATTTTCTTCAGTTACAACGGACTTACGGTTCAGCGTCCCAACGAAGTCGGCAATCCCGACGTGGCCGGCCCCGAGGGTGGGCAAACGAATTGCCCGGCCAAAGTGCATACTCTTCAGAACTGGTTTAACCCCTGTGCTTTTCAAATCGCTCCCGCCGGAGAACTCGGTACCGCCGCCCGAGCGCCCATTTATGGTCCGCGTTTTGTGAACACCGACTTCTCCATATTTAAGGACTTCCCCATGTCCTTCCGTGAGGGAATGAACCTTCAATTCCGGGCGGAGTTCTTTAACCTCCTCAACCATCCGCAATACTGGTTGGCAGGCATCAGCGGCACCGGAGAACAGGACGTAAATTCTCCGTCAAGCTTTGGCGTCATTAGTCAGACTCTCAACAACCCGCGACTGATTCAATTCGCACTCAAGCTCCGCTTCTAGCCCGCCCCTTCCCGGGCTGCCGCGTTTCCCACTCATCGCGCACTTTGCGATGAGTGGGTTTTGTTTTCATCACCGCCGCCATCTCTATACCCCTCCCACATTCTCGTCGCGCGAAGAACCCGCCTGTGATATATTGCCGCCGCCATGCTACCGCGCCCACTTCACGTGCTGCTCGCCGCCGCACTCGTCCTCTCCACCACACAGGCCTTCGCCCTCGACGAAGAAGGCCAGCCCGCTCCCCGCTTCCACGCCAAAACCGCAACCGGTGAAACCTTCACCAACGACTCCGTCAAAGGCAAGGTCGTCCTCCTCCAGTTCTGGACCACCTGGTGCCCCTACTGCCGCCGCGAACAATCGCTCGTCGACACCATCGACCGCGAGTTCGCTCCCAAGGGCGTCGTCGTCCTCGCCATCAACGTCGGCGAATCCAAAAAGAAGGTGAAGCAATATCTCCAGGAGACTCCGCGCTCCTGCCGCGTAGTCTTCACCGAAGACACCAATCTCGCCGCCATGTATCAGGCCAATTCCTATCCCATCTACGTCGTCATCGATCGCGATGGCAACATCGCCGCCGAACAACGCGGCGCCGGCGGCGAGCGTTCCCTAAGAAGAATGCTCCGCCAAGCCGGCCTCGACTCCAACGAGTAGAACTCTTCCTTAAACCGTCGTTCGGTGCGAATGAATGGAAGCGATTAGCCCGCTTCCCGCCTCCTACGACGGCAAGTCCACGCTGTTACGATATCCGAACACGAAAACTTCTCTCGAGTATTTGTTCTTGACGGCATTTGCATCTATGTGTAACCTCGCTTCCGGAAATTTGTTCTCGCCACCAGGGATGTTACTCACACTAAGCCGTTATGGAGGCGCTACCTTTGAATCGCATTCCCAGCGCGCGGGTTGGTCGTTCTCGCACTTTCGCACTCCTCTTTGCTGCCATCATTCTGAATCCGACAGTTCCCCTCGGACAATCGGCGAATCCGGGAAGTGGATACAAGGAGAACACCGGCCCCATGGCGAACGAGCAGGGATATGTAAATCTCAGGTCACTACAATCCATCAATTCTCTCCCCTCCATCCAGATTACGAGTTTGGAAGAAGCGGAAACTTACGTGAAGCAGGTGGCCGAGTTGTGCGGCGTGCAAGGTCCGATTCTTACAGGGGAGTTACTGCCGCGCGTTGTCCAGGGAGAATTGGCCGCGGCCCAGGACCCGTCCAAACTCGTCCCAGACGATCGCGTCGCCGAGGCCTTTAATTTTCTGTCCGATGAGTTCCAGGTTCCGCATCCGCAGCGCCTGACCGGAACCGACGTTCTGCAATTCAGAATTACCATGGCTGCCATTTACCCGAACGTTTTCAGTCCGAAGAACGCGGGTGGGGTTCGCCCGGTTGGAGCGCTCATCCTGTTGCACCAGCTCCTATTCAACGGCGGCGTGCCGGAGGGCGCCAAGAAGTTTGCCCAAAAAGATCCCCAGCCCGGAAGTTTCAAGGTCGACCGGTCCCGCAGCCGGGTGGCCATCGACAAAAGCCCCAACCTCATCGCGAGAGAATACCGGACCGCGAGCGCGACGTATTTCCAGCGACTGACTTCTGAAAAGATGCAGTCCTTCGTCGATTCCATAGCCAAAATCATGGCCTTTCCGGCCGGGAGATGAAATATGAGAGCAGCGTCAATGCAAGTAGCAGCAGTGGCATTGCTTGCCCTGTGCGTCCTCCTCACATGCAACTTTGACGCCTGCGGTGTGCCGGCACAGCCAGGCAGCCCGGCGGGTGGCTTTCCCGTTACGACCTATAGCGTGACTGAGGATCAGGACGGAAATATACTCTCGACCGGCGTGGTTCCGTATACGGAGGTTTCGGGCAATTGGGTGAGCGGAGGGACGGGCGGCTCGGTGACGTCGTTCGGGGTGAACAGCCCTTTCCTAACCGATGAAAACGGAAATGGGTTCGTCAACAACGGAGTAGTGAACGCTGACTGGACCACTACCGTCGGCTGGCCGTCGACGTCGTGCCCAGCCTTTTCGGGTTCAAACACAGATGCGCTTTATGTTGATCCTATAGCTGGCATTCCGTGGGTTTGTATCTTCATTCAATATACGGAGGAGGATAACACCTCCACCCACTACGCCCTTTCGGGGGCCGCGCCTTCGACCATCACTGCTTACGGGGACTTGGTAGCAACTTACGGCGATCCGGGACTGCGCGTGTACGTCGGCGGGGCATCGCCGTCGCTAGTCAATGTCATGTCCGCCACGAGCACCACGCCCGGATTAAGCGCAGTCTTTCCATTCCCCACACAGCCGAACGGTTCACCCCTGCCGGAGGGATTCTACGGGCTGCTCTCGACTAGTGTAGTGTCCCAGT
>PLHW01000008.1 GCA_003139095.1 Acidobacteriaceae bacterium | reverse complement strand
GGGCAGTATGGAACCAAGTTGTAGTCCGACTTCCACTCGGCGATCTTACGACGGGCGTCCGCCAGATCGAAGAACCAGTTTTCGTTCAGGCACTCATCGCGGAACTTGCCGTTGAAGCTCTCGATGTAGCCGTTCTCCATCGGTCGCCCCGGCGTGGGAAGTGCAAATGGACTCCGTTCTCCAGTCGAGCTATCCGCTCGACCAGATGCAGGACGCCGCGCGCCAGGTCGGCGCTATGATCGCGACCACGCCACTGGCCGCGTTGAGCGGCCACTCCATCCAGGACATCGAAACCTGGGACGACAGCGACGAGAACGCCGCCGTTAAGATCGCGGGGCGTTTGCAAGGCAACTTCCCGGTCGTCAGCGCCGGTGACGACGCGCAACTCCTGGCCGGACTCACGCTGGCATTGCAGTCGCAGCCCGGCAAGTACGCGGCTTTCACCAAACTGATCAGCGACGCGCTCGATAACAGCTTCGCCAACGACCCGGTGTGGGGCCCGGTTCCGAGCGACATGATGGTCATCCAGCCCACCCGCACCCTGCGCGAGTTTCAAGATCGGCACTGGCTGGGACGTCGTCGAAGCATTTGTCCGCAACAATGCTCCCTGTCTGATGTGCTATCGCGCCTCGGACGGGACCTTCGCCTTCTACAAACTGGCTCTTCCCCTGGCCAGCCCGGTCACGTTTTCCCTGATCCACAACCCGGGCATGACGCGGGGTTACACCACGGCGAAACCGTTTCTCACCCCGAGAGGCGCGGCATTTCTTGGCTACAACCAAGCCAACGGCAGCGTCGCGCTATACTCCTTCGCCGATGCCCAAGCCAATCCAACCTGCGTCTGGGCTCACCAATGGGCGAAGGGCTGGACTCGTTTCGCCTTTTTCCAGTTCGGCGGCGAGAATTTCTTTTTCAAAACCAACGTCGCCAAGCTCAACGTGAATATCGATCACGTCCTCGATGGCTTGACTGCCGGTACCGTGCAGGTCGGGACCAACCTGCCGCTGGAAAACGCCCTTGCCCTTACCGTGGTTGAAACGCTGACCTTGGCCAATGGCGACCCGCACTTCGTCACCTACATGCCGGATGGGGTCGCCACTCTCAACCGGTTCAACGGCAATTGCCAAGGCTGGACGCCGCTGGCCGCGTGGAACAGCGTTCCTGACGCTACCCACGTCGTTCCATTTCTTATCGGGACGGACGCCTTTGTTCTGTTCGCTTGAAGGTGACCGTTGTGGTCCGGAAAACTCGGACCGCCAAGAGGGCTTGACCGAGGCCCCTTGCAGAACGGCCCCATCCTTGATCGAGAAGGAGCCTTGTGGCACGGACATCCAAGCCTGTTTTCCGCCTGAGAATAATAGACTGCGCAGGAAAGATGAGTGCATTTCTGCCTGTAGCCTAGATATTCATCTTCGACGGTGCGGATCATGATGCAGTGGTCATCTTTTGTTGGATAGCAAAAACCCTCCCCCCAACCGAATCTCTTCCAGTTGACAGAAGAGGCGATCCCTTGAGGCTAATCTTGGGTGTTTCCTCGCCGAGCGGTGAAGCACCTTGATTTGGTGGCGCAGGGCTAGGCTTTCAAGCTGGAGATCAAGACGGGAGCGGACAACCGCAGGCTGTCGAGAAGTGCGACGAGAGAAATAAGGAAAGGATAGAATTCGCAAAGAAGTATAATTCGCGTTCGGTCATACGTTTGCGGGTTTTCGAGAGGCACCAGTTCCCGGACGGGCGTTTCACCCGCTGAAGTCCAGCGGCTTTTCACGGCGCACTTTTTCGCCAACGGACACCACGTTCAACGGCCGACCTGCGGGTAGTGTCTGCGCCGACAGGCCCGACGAAGCCCAGCAGACGCTCCACCAGGCATGCCAGCCGTTTTTCATTCCACTTAAGGAGCCCCACCCATGGAATCCGGAAGCGTTTGGCTGTTCTGTGGAAAGATGGCAAACCTGCCCAAGCGGACACTCCACTTGCTATGTCAACCGGACATATCATGTGCTAACGACAGGACGAGCCGAGCGCCTTGACGAATCGGTCGAAATGCGAGAAGCTTGCCCGCAACTGAGGCTCAGGGTGGGGACGACTGGAATTCCATCACTTATTGTTGCGGCCCAAGGAGGCGACGCGGCTGCTGCAGACGCGCTCTTTGCCGCTCTCTATACGGAGTTGCGCCGGTTGGCCCGTCGGGAACTGGCGCGGCCAGGAGCTGCAGTCAGCCTCAGTGCTACAACTTTGCTACACGAAGCCTACCTTGATATGGCGGCGCGCGACGGGCCGTCCTTTCCAGACCGCGCACGGTTCATGGGTTATGCGGCTCGCGTTATGCGCGGGCTGATTATCGATCACGCTCGCGAACGGCATGCACAGAAGCGCGGTGGCCTGTTCGAGATGACCGCGCTTGATACGAATGCAATGGAGAATGCCATCGATCACCGAGGGCTCAGCCAAATCAGCGAAGGTCTAGATGAACTTGGCAAAGTGGAACCGGAGCTCGCCGAGGTGGTGGACTTGAAATTTTTCTGCGGATTTTCTTTCGGAGAGATCGCTGCTATGCGCAACGTGTCGGAACGTACGGTGCAACGGAACTGGGAGAAGGCGCGCATTTATCTCCACCGGAGCATCAGCGCGGATTTGGCACTCTGAGGAAGACATGTCGACTCTAAGCCCTGAAAAGTGGCGGGTAGTAAGTCCATATCTAGATCACGCGCTCACTATGACGGAAGAGGAACGTGCCGACTGGATGCGTGCGCTTGCGAGCCAGAACCCCGCCTTGGCGGAGCAGTTGACCGCGCTGCTAGATGAGCATCGCGTGCTGGTGCAAAATGGTTTTCTGGAAAAAGGGCACTCCGAGTTGCCCAGTAGTCCGGCGCTGGCCGGGCAGACACTTGGTCCCTACACGCTGATCTCGCAGATTGGCCAAGGCGGGATGGGAAACGTGTGGCTGGCGGAACGCACCGACGGGCGCTTCGAGCGGCGCGTCGCGGTCAAGTTCCTGAATATTTCTCTGATTGGGCGAGACGGCGAAGCGCGCTTCAGGCGCGAGGGTAGCATTTTAGGAAAGCTGGCGCATCCGCATATTGCCGAACTGATCGATGCGGGCGTTTCGGCAACTGGGCAGCCGTATCTGGTGCTGGAGTATGTCGAAGGCGATCACATTGATCGTTACTGCGATAACCACAAGCTGGATGTGGAGAAGCGCATACGGCTTTTTCTGGACGTGCTCGTTGCGGTGGCGGACGCGCACGCAAATCTTATTGTGCATCGCGATCTGAAACCCTCGAACGTGCTCGTGAGCAAGAGCGGGCAGGTGAAGTTGCTGGATTTCGGCATCGCAAAATTGCTGGAGTCGGAAGGAGAGGAAGGCCCAACCTTGATCACGGTTGAAGGCGGCGGGGCCATGACTCCCGAGTATGCGGCTCCCGAGCAACTTACGGGTGCGCCGGTGACAACTGCGACCGATGTTTATGCGCTCGGCATCGTGTTGTATGTGCTGTTGACGGGACAACATCCTGTGGGCGCAAGCGTGCGCTCGGCGGCGGACTTGGTGAAGGCCATTGTGGATACGGAGCCGACGCGGCCGTCGGAAGTGGTTATAGGGACGCCGAAAAGCGACGGCGCAGACGCCGATGCGAAAGCCGCCCAACGCACCACGACGCCCGACAAGTTGAGCCGCCTGCTTCGCGGAGACCTGGACACGATTGTCACAAAAGCCCTTAAGAAGAATCCCGCGGATCGCTACAACTCGGTCACAGCCTTGGCTGACGATTTGCGCCGTTACCTGCAGCATGAGCCGATCCACGCGCGTCCGGATACGCTCGCGTATCGATCCGTGAAATTTGTTCGGCGTCACCGCACGGTGGTTGGGGTTGCCGTGCTGGCTTTTGCAGCGACTGTTGCGGGAGTCGTGGGCATTCTGATACAGACGCGCACCGCAAGGGGAGAACGCGATTTCGCGTATCGTCAGCTAACAAGGATTCAGGAGCACGACGAGTTTCTGGATTTTCTGCTCAACGATGCAGCTCCCACAGGGAAACCTTTTACTGCAAATGAACTCCTGGGGCGAGGGGAGCGGATTATTGAAAAGCAGCATTCCGCGGATCCGAGTAGCCGTGCGGATCTCATGATCTGGATGGGCAATGACTATCTTTCCGGGGACGAGATCGAGAGTGGAAGACGGCTGCTTGAGCAGGCGTATCGGCTAACGCGCGGCCTATCTGACCCGTCGATTCGCGCGCAGGCGTCTTGCGGGCTGGCCTACGCCCTTTCGGCGGACGTCGATCTGGCGCGGGCGGAGGCACTTTTCCAAGAAGGGCTGCATGAGCTCACGGACGACCCGAAGTTCGCCCTCGATCGAGTAGATTGTTTTCACGCGGGAAGTGAGGTTGCCAAGCAACGTGGCGACGCGCGCGAAGGTGTGGCCCGGGCACTCGCGGCAAGGCGCGCGCTGCGCGAATCGCAGTTTTCAACCGCTGTGGCGGAGATGCGTGCTTCTTTGGATGTTGCGGCTGCGTATAGCGGAGCAGGGCAAGACGCAGAGGCACTGATCGAATTCGAGCACACGGCGTCGTTGTTGTCGGCACTTGGTCGTGACGAGACCGAAACCGGAGCTGTGGTGTACGCCGACTGGGGGCTTGAACTTGATCAAGCGGGGCGTCCGCTCGAAGCAGAGAAAATCTATCGGCATGTGATCGAAATCGGCCGAGACAGTAAGACGGAAGACGCCGTCTTTCCCATGGTCCTCAATAACTACGCGCGAATACTAAGGCAACTGAATCGACTTGATGAGGCGTCGGACTATGCCGAGCGTTCTTATACGAAAGCGCAACACGTCCACAATGACCTTGTGATCAATCAATCGTTGCTGGAACGGGCGCGAGTGTATGACGCTCTGCACCAGCCAGACCGCGCCTCGGCAATGTTGGCTGAGGTAGAACCCAGGCTGAGGCATAGCCTGCCCCCGGGCCACTATGCCTTCTCGAGATTAGCGTCGGAACGGGCGGTGGTCGCTCTGGAGCGTGGTAACGTATCGGAAGCGCTGAGACTTGTTAACCAATCGGCAACCATTCTCGAAACCGCGATCAAGGCTGGCGGAGAGGGCGCATTTGCCTTGCCCGGTGTACTGGTCAGGCGGTCCGAAATCGAACTCGAGGCTCAACTGCCCGATCAAGCAGCCGCAGATGCGAGCCACGCCTTGCAACTAGCTCGGCCTGAAACCCCCACTGGATCCTACTCCAGCCAATTGGGTTCAGCGTACTTGGCGCTGAGCCGGGCCCTTGCGGCCCAGGGCAAGCAAGAGGAAGCGCGCGCGGCCGCCCGTTCAGCGGCGGAGAACCTGCAAAGTACCGTGGGCGCGGATCATCCTGACACTCTCAGCGCCCGGCAACTCGCGGACGCCGGCTCTCTCCAAAAATAGACTGGCTTGTGCGTCTCTGAAGAAAAACTCAAGCAGCCTGTCGTCTTTTGCCTCCCTTGCCAAAGACTACCCCAATAAATTTCCTGGCCATCCTGTCGTCTTGTACTTGCCGTTTCCGATTTCATGATCAGAGGGGAAGAATGTCAAAAGGTCCGACGCTCTCCTCTCCGAACTATAAAGAGCTGGAACCTATCCAGCAATGGAGGATCGTATGTCCCGCATCAACGTTCGTTTCGCAAAAACTTCTAAACTTCTGTGGCTCACCCACATGACCGCGATCGTTCTGGTTCTGATGCTTCCAAAGCCGAGCAGAGCACAGAATACGGCATACGGCACGGATGCACTCGCCCAGAACACCAGCGGTTACTGGAATTCAGCGTTTGGATATTATGCGCTATACGCCAACCAAACGGGCTATCAGAACACGGGTGTCGGTTATCTAGCGCTTTATAGCAACCAGAATGGCGTTGGCAACACGGCTGTCGGCGGTAAGGCGCTCTATAGCAACCTGTCAAACTACAACACAGCGACCGGTTACGGAGCGCTCTATGTCAACTACACGGGGTACCAAAATGTGGCCAATGGTTTCAAGGCGCTTTTGAATAACTATTCGGGCGATGACAATACGGCCGATGGTTATGAAGCCCTATATTCCAATACAGGAGGTGCCGCCAATACCGCCGAAGGCGCTTCAGCCCTCTTTTCCAATAGTAATGGTATCTGGAACACGGCGAGCGGGGTTACCGCGCTTTACACTAACGGAACCGGTAGCTACAACACGGCGATCGGTGGTGGGGCGCTGTATAGCAACACAAGCGGGCAAGCCAACACGGCAGTCGGTCTCGATGCGCTTCAAGACAACCAAGCCGGCTCCTATAACATTGCCTTAGGCACGAATGCCGGTTTGAACCTGACCACGGGAAGTAACAACATCGATATTGGAAACGAGGGGGTTGCGGGCGACGCCAACACGATCAAGATCGGAGTCCAAGGAACTCAGACCGCCACTTATATCGCCGGCATTCATGGAGCAACGGTAGCTGGCGGCGTCGAAGTTGTCGTGGATGCGGCGGGGCAGTTGGGTGTAAAGACTTCGTCGGCGCGCTTCAAGGAAGAAATCAAGCCGATGGACGAAGCGAGTGAGGCGATTCTGGCCCTCAAGCCCGTGACCTTCCGCTACAAGAAGGAGCTCGACCCGCAAGGCATCCCGCAGTTTGGGCTGGTGGCCGAGCAAGTGGAGAAGGTAGATCCAGATCTGGTCGTTCGCGACGAGAAGGGACAAGTTTATACCGTGCGGTATGAAGCGGTGAACGCGATGTTGCTCAACGAGTTTCTGAAAGAGCATCAGCGGGTTCAGGAGTTACAAGGGCGAGTCGACGAGATGGCGGCCCAAGTGAAAGAACAGGCCAGGGTTATTGAAGAGGTAAGTAATAAGGTAGAGGCCAAAGAACTTTCAACGGCACAGTTGGCTGCGTACCAAGTAGTCCAGTCCGGAACAACGATCAAGTAGCGGCGCCGAGAAACGTGCCAAGCAGCACGATCTGCACTGATAGAGAGTTAGGAAACGGCGCAGGCGGAGCGGGCAGGCAGTCGATGACTGAACGGAATCTAAACAACTACTATGCCGCCTGATATCTGGGCGGCTTTTTCTTTTTGCGTCATGCCGAAGTAGTAGCACTTTAACTTCTGTTATCAAGTCAGCATGACCGGAACCCGGTCACAACGAGGCATGAAAAGAGGTTGCACGCCAACCACCTGGTTGCAGTGCGTTACGGCTCTTTTCTAGGGAGGCGCTCTCGCAAGTGTGCGCTTTTATTTCGCCTTTTTGAAGGTCGATGAGTGAAATCGCGAGTAGAGTCGAGAACAGGCGCAGCTGTCTGGTGGGTTATTTTGTCGCAACTTCCGTCTGGGACCATCAGCGTAACGGAAATCGACGCTGAATCCCGGGCGTCTTCAAGACCGCTCCATGACGGGATGTTCCGTTTGTACCTCCTCTATTTGAAAGGACCGGTGCGGTAGGTCCAAAGCTCGGTGGACTGCTTTTGAAGTTGCACGAACGACGATGCCGGCGCGGGTTGTGCGATGGCGGCGGCAGAATTCACTTCGCGGACCGCCGATTCGACGATGGAATGTGACAGTGCGAGCGAGCAGGCCGGATCGGTGACGGTGGCGTCTCCGGCAAGCAAAAAGGCCTGGCAGCGACAGCCTCCGAAATCTTCGGTGCGGCGATCACAACTGCGGCACGGTTCGGGCATCCAGTCTTCGCCGCGGAATCGGCGGAAGGAAGGCGATTCCTGCCAGATCCACGCCAGCGGTTTTTCGCGCACGTTCTCAAAAGACAAGCCGGGCAGGACTTCCGCGGCGTGGCAGGGAAGCACCTTGCCGGCGGGATTGATCAACATTAATTTTCGTCCCCACCCTCCCATGCAGGCCTTGGGATACTTGGCGTAATAGTCGGGCACAACGGAATCGATGCGCATGCGGCCGGCGAGGCGCTTCTCGGCCTCCGCCACAATGGCCACCGCGTTTTCAAGTTGCGCATGCGTGGGCAAGAGAGCGGCGCGGTTGGCGAGCGCCCACCCGTAGTACTGGGCGTGGGCGATCTCAACGCGCTCGGGGCCCAGTTGCTCGATGAAGGCGGTCATTTCTTCGAGATGGTCGAGGTTTTGGCGATGCACGACCAGGTTCACGGTGAAGGCAATTTTTTTCTGGCCGATTTGCCGGCGGATGGCGTGCGACAGTTCGATTTTGTGCGCGTGGGCTTTGGCTCCGGCGATCCAGTTCGCGGCCTCTTCGCGCGAATCCTGAAAACTGACCTGAATGTGATCGAGTCCAGCGCCGACCAACGCGTGCAATCGCGCCTCGTTCAGGCCAATACCTGACGTGATGAGATTGGTGTAAAGTCCAGCTGCGCGAGCGGCAGAGATCAGTTCGGTCAGGTCGGGGCGAGCGAGCGGCTCGCCGCCGGTAAAGTGGGCGTGCAGCATGCCGAGTTTGCCGGACTGCTGGAAGACGCTCGCCCACTCTTCGGTTGAGAGTTCCGCCTTCGTGCCCGCCAACTGCATCGGGTTAGAGCAGTAGACGCAATGGAGCGGGCAGCGGTGCGTGACTTCCGCGATGAGGGCGAGAGGGTTGGGGGTCATTGAGTCATTTAATCATTTAGTCATCGGGTCATTTGATTGTCTTAATAGTCGACGATGCGCTTTTGCTGCAACTGCTCCAGGAACGTGCCGATGTCGTCGCTGATCTTTTGTGGATCTGCGGCACCGAACAGCGTTTGCAGGTCGGCGACGATTTCGGCGAAGGTGCGCTGGCCGTCGCAAAGCTCCAGCACCTGGCGTCCGGTGCCTTGGAGCTTGATGGCGCCTTCGGGGAAGAGGATTACACGATCCTCTTCACTTCCGCCCCAGCGGCATCCGGCGGCGAGGCGCGGCTGGCTTGCATCGGACGGGCGAGCCACGCGCGTCAGACTCCCTCTTCTTTGGTCGGAACTGCGCCGATCGGAACCGCGCTGATCGGAACCGCGCCGATCCGAAACGCGCCGGGCGGAGGCCAACCGGGCTGCACGTAGGCAAAATAGAGGGCGTCAAGCTGCGCCCAGAGAATGTCGCACTTGTCGCGGAGGGCCTGAATGGCGAGTTCCTGCTCGGCGCGCGTGGCCGCATTCTCGAAGACATAGTCGATGGCGAACTTTGCGTCTTCGGGAGCTTGAGTGAGACGTGCTTCGAAGTAGTCCAAGCCGCCTGAGAGCCAGGGATAATGCTGACGCAGCTTTTCCATGCGCAACGAGATGAGGTCGCGGGAGAACAACTCGGTGAGCGACGAAGCGACGGCTTCCAGCAAAGTGCGGGTGCGCACGATGTTGAGGTATTCATTGACGGCGAAGCGCGTCGCGGGAAGGATTCCGGTTCCGGCGCGAACCTGATCGGCGCTAAGCCCGGTCGCTTCCGCGAGTCTGAGCCAGCGCTTGATGCCGCCATCGCTGGTGGCGTCTCCGTCATGATCGACGACGCGCTTGCGCCAGGCGCGGCGAAAGGCGGGATCGGGGCCGCGGGAGAGGATGATGGAATCCTTGATGGGGATGATGCTCTGGTAATAGTAGCGGTTTAAAGCCCAAGCCTGGAGTTGTCCGCGATTGAGGCGGCCCTCGTGCATCATGAGATGAAAGGGATGCTGGTGGTGATAACGCTCCTCTCCCACGGCGCGCAACTGGGCGCGCAGATCCTCGAACGAGAGCAAGCCCGAATCGGAAGCCGTTTCTACAGATCGAACTGCCATCCGTCCTCCGCGATTTCCCAGCCCGCCTCGCGCACCTCGCGATATTCGGGGCCAGCCTGATTGAGCATGGGGTTCGTGTTGTTGATGTGCACGTAGATTCTACGTGCACGACTTAATCCCGCCAACCGGGTGAGGCTGCCATCGTCGCCGGAGACAGGAACGTGCCCCATTTGGCGCGCGGTTTGCCCACTGCCTTGAATGCGGATGAGTTCATCGTCGTTCCAGAACGTGCCGTCGAAGAGCAGCACGTCGGCCGACTCGAATTCCTGGAGCAATGCGCGGTCGATCTGCGGGACCGCGGGCATGTAGGCGAGGCGCTTGCCGGAGGGCGATTGCAGGATCAGACCTAACGATGCTTCCCCGGAGCTGAGTTCGGATTGACGACGGGGGGCAACATACGCGGGATAGTGCGCGCCGAGCGAGAGGGGGCGGCAGCGCAGTCCGGAATCCTCGCCGGCGGGATTTTGCAGCGGGAACGTGGGTCCGGGGACGAAGCTGGTCCAGGCGACCTGAGCGGGAACTCGCTGAAGCATGGCGAACATTGAATTGTCTTCGGTCAGAATGTGGCGGATGGAACGGGTGGTATGCACGCGGAGGGGTTGCAATTCGCGCAGCAGAAGCAGGCCGAGTACGTGGTCGATGTCGGCATTGGCGAGAACGGCGCCAACGATGGGCGATTGGCGGAGGCCTTCGCGGGGATGCAGTTCGGGCGCGGCTTCGATTTGCGCGCGCAGATCGGGAGAAGCGCCGAGCAGGAACCAGGAGCGATTGTCGGCGCTGACGGCGAGTTGCGCCTGGGTGCGGGCTTTGCCGTGGAAGGTTCCGGCGCGCAGGGCGGCGCAGTTGGGGCAGGCGCAATTCCACTGGGGGAAACCTCCGCCCGCGCCGGATCCGAGAATTTTTACGCGCATGGTTCGAGAAGCAGACATTGTAAATGGGGCTTCATCGGCGGCGCCAACTGTGCTCAGGACGAGCTGTTCGACGCATGGCTGAAGTTGCCTGACACTTAGCGTAACGCGATGGACGCTGAGTTCCGGGACATCTTTGAGCTGAGCCGCGCACACGAAATTGTGATTTTCCTATACGTTGAAAGTACGACCTTCGAGCGCCCACTAACTAACTAAGTGCTTGTCGGCGAGAGACAACGTGCACGCAGATCGAAACCTGGACTTGCCACGAGAGGCGTGGGAGGATCTCTCGGTGCGACAATGGTTGTGGACAACGTCGGAGGTGCCGGTGACTTAAGTCACGACAATGGCGCTAACGCTTGTTCGGCCAGCGACGATAGGGATGTCGTGAAGTGTTTTAAGCAAATTGCTCTCACGTTCCCCTTGATCACGCTTGGCCTTGCGGGTTGTGGCGGCGGGTTCCCTAGCCCGAAGCCTCCCTCGTACAATATTTCTGTGGGTCCTTCTTTGGTTACCGTGGCTGCAGGATCCACCACCACTTTTACCGCCTTGTTTACGCCCAGTCGCCCCGCAGCCGGTTCACTGACTTGGTCCGTAAGTCCCGCCCAGGGGGGAACAATCACCAGTGCTGGGGTTTATACCGCGTCTGGAACGGCGGGCAACTACACCGTTGTCGCGACGTGGACCCCGTCCAATCTGGCGGCGGGCACCACCATCAGCGGTTCGGCAGCGGTCGATGTGCTTCCGCCAGTACAACCAGGAGCGGAGCTCAACACCGAGTTGATCGAGGCCTCGGGGGCCATCCAGGTATCGGGCACGATTCAGAACGCTGCCATCGTTGGCCAACTTGTACCCTCCGCGATCTCAACAGGGGCTAACGGTAATGTTCAAATCCGCAACGGCTTCACCATCCCGGTTGTGTGCACGGGACCCAACAACAGTTGTCCATAGCGTGAGGCCGAACACCCCTCAGGTATGGCGGACAGTCGGGAAAGCCCGGCTGTATGTTGTACCGGCCCCTTGACACTTCTACTAACCGGTGCCATTACACGGCAGTCGCAGCACCTTGTCTTCCTTTTTCCTTGTTTCAGACGGCATATCGGATAGAGGCGGATGATCAGCGTCGTTAGTTCGGCCGCTAACTCTCGCTCACGGTCAAAGCGGCAAATATTAGAAAATACTTAGATGTATTCTAAGAATTTTGTTAATCGAACGCCTTCGGCCGCACATTCACGGGTCGAATGTGAGTCGCGGATTAGTAACACGTTGGGTCTTCGCGTTTTAGCCTTCCACAAGGCCCGTAGTCCCCATTCCGAAATCGCAACGGATTTGGCGTGCAGATTGCTACGTAGTCGCGGGGGACTGCCGCATCGAGATTACGTTGCGTAAATGGGCGATGGCAAGTCGTTTCCAAGTAACTGTTGTGGCCATCTGTTTCTGGCATAACTTAACCTCGGCGCTGGACGACTACGCACGAAACGACCGGGATAGGAATACGGAGAAGCAAACGACATGCGAACAACCCTGTCGGTTCTTGCGCTGATCTCGATTCTTTGCCTGGTTGGCAACACCTCCGCCCAGGGCACGGATCCAGCGCCAAGTCCCGCGTTGGCATATGAAGGGCGTTTGCTTGAGTCGAACGTGCCGGCATCCGGCGCACGGTCTTTCGTGTTTTCGATTCTCGATTCCAATGGAAACCAGATCTGGACTTCGGGCCCACAAACCCTGACCGTGACCGACGGGATTTACGGCATCGTACTTGGCGCCACCGGTATGCCGGCGCTGCCTGCCTCTCTGGATCTCCAGGCCAACCTACACCTCCGGGTTATTGCTGACGGAGTTCAGCTCTCTCCCGACGTTCCGCTGATTCCAGCTTTCCAGGCCAGCGCTGCATGGAATGTAATCGGCCCTTTCTTGGGCGATATAAGTGGCACCCAGCAAGCCATATCGGTTGATAAGTTGCAAGGCACGCCCCTCGACCTTGTTGTGGGGCCCTCGAATGGAGAGGTGCTCACCTTCAACGGAACGAGCTGGACTGCTGCCGCTCCCACCGGTGGTCAGGGCCCTCAGGGACCACCCGGACCACAAGGACCACAAGGACCGTCGGGAGCGACGGGGCCGCAGGGACCGCAAGGCGCCACGGGTGCGACCGGACCCGAAGGCCCCACCGGATTAACGGGAGCCACGGGTCCGCAAGGCGCCACCGGGCCACAGGGAGCGGCGGGACCGGCGGGACTGAACTGGCAGGGGACGTGGAGCAGCGGCACGGCCTATGCGGTGAACGACGCCGTGGCCTACAACGGCTCCAGCTACATCAGCATCCAGGCGGGCAGCAATGAGGAACCCGACACCAGTTCTTCCTATTGGACTCTGCTGTCCCAAGCCGGAGCGGCGGGAGCCACCGGACCGCAAGGCGGCGCCGGAGCACAAGGGCCCACCGGATTGACGGGAGCCACGGGAGCGACGGGGCCGCAGGGACCGCAAGGCGCCGCGGGTGCGACCGGATCCCAAGGCCCCGCAGGATTAACGGGAGCCACCGGTCCGCAAGGCGCCAGCGGGCCACAGGGAGCGACGGGCGCAACCGGTCCCGCTGGCCCGTCCACTGTAAGCTACACGTCGAATGGCAGCACGATTAATCTTCTGCAAAAATTGACCACCGTTTCCTCCGCATCGCGCGCAGTGGATGCAACCACATCCGACGTCACCGGACTGATCGGAATTGCCAGCAGTACACAAGCGCCGGGCGCCGCTGAGCTCGTGAGCGTCTACGGCACAGCCGATTGCGTTTTCGACGGAGCCACGACCGCCGGAGACTACGTCCAAGCGAGCACCACGGTTGCCGGGAACTGCCACGATCTGGGCGCGTCGTATCCCACCACCAATCAGGTGTTGGGATTCGTCCTATCTTCCAACACTGTGTCGGGCACTTACAGTGTGTTTCTGTTTGGCATAGAGATTCGCGCCAGCTCGAACGCGGTCAGCTCCGTGTTTGGACGGACAGGGGCGGTGACGGCTGCGGCCAACGATTATTCCGTCGGCCAGGTGACGGGAGCCGCCCCACTCGCTTCCCCCACTTTCACCGGCACCGTCACCATCCCCACCGCCGCCGTCGCCACTTTGAGCGGCACGCCGAACTTCACGGGCGCCGCTACCGGTCAGACCGCCGCCACTGCCGACAACTCCACCAAGCTGGCCACCACCGCCTACGTCCAGAATCAGAGTTACCTTGCCAGCGGCAGCGCAGCGGGCGGCGATCTGAGCGGCACCTTACCCTCTCCGACCGTTGCTAAGGTCAACGGCGGGACGATCCCGGTTTCGGCGGGAGTGCTGGGCACCAATGGCAGTGCACGACCCATCGCAGCCAATGCCGATCAAATCGAGTCCCCGCTCACCTGCGCGGACTCTTCCGGTTCGGCAACCGCCCAATTCTGCACTACCACGCCCAGCTTCACTCCCGACGCCAACGATTGCGTTATCTACTCGAGCACGACGGCCAACACGGGCGACCTGACGCTCAACGTCAACTCCTCGGTGGCCGCGCATGTACGCAAATGGCTGGGAGCGGCCACGCTGGCAGCGGGCGACATGCCCGCGAACATGCAAGTGGTCGCTTGCTACGATGGCAGCTACTGGGAAGTGATGACCATTGGCAATGCGCCCGCCGCCGCTCCAGTCAGCTCCGTCTTTGGCCGCACGGGGGCGGTTGCAGCCACCTCCGGCGATTACACCGTCGGCCAGGTGACGGGAGCCGCCCCACTCGCTTCCCCCACTTTCACCGGCACCGTCACCATCCCCACTGCCGCCGTCACCACTTTCAGCGGGACGCCGAACTTCACGGGCGCCGCCACCGGACAAACCGCTGCCACCGCCGACAACAGCACCAAGCTCGCTACGACCGCGTATGTGCAGGCGCAGGTGGCGATCGTGCAAGGAATTTACGCGCCGCTGGCTTCGCCAACTTTCACCGGCACCGTCACCATCCCCACCGCCGCCGTCACCACTTTCAGCGGGACGCCGAACTTCACGGGCGCTGCCACCGGACTGACCGCCACCGCCGGCACCAACACCACCCAACTCGCCACTACCGCGTTTGTCCTGGGTCAGGGCTTCGTCACCTCCGCCACCGCTCCCGTCACCAGCGTGTTTGGCCGTAGCGGAGCAGTCACGGCCGCCAGCGGCGACTACTCGCTGGACAAGATTGCGGCCGCGGCGGCCGGCAAGACCTGGGCCAACGGCAACTTCCCCCTCACCCTCAACTTTGCCCAGACGACCAACAGTCAATCGGGTCTTACGGTGGGAGAAACGACGGCGGCCACGGGGACCTCGGACATCGAACTCAACGTGCAGACGCTGAGCAGTTCCACCGCTCTGCCGCTTCAGGTCACGGCACAGGGCACCGCCAACGGCGTGCAGATGAACACCAGCGGCGTGCTGGCGTCGATTGGAAGCGGGGGCATCACGGCGACAACGGCGGCTTCCGGAGCCACCGGCGTCACTGCTTCTACCGCCGATAACTCCACCAAACTGGCCACTACCGCGTATGTTCAGAATCAGGGTTACGTGACTTCGGCGAGCGCTCCGGTGAGCAGCGTGTTTGGGCGCACGGGGGCGGTGACGGCTGCGGCCAACGATTATGCCGTCGGCCAGGTGACGGGCGCCGCGCCGCTGGCATCGCCCACCTTTACCGGCACCGTCACCATCCCCACCGCCGCCGTCACCACTTTCAGCGGCACGCCGAACTTCACGGGCGCCGCCACCGGACTGACCGCTTCGACCGCCGACAACTCCACCAAGCTCGCGACGACCGCGTATGTCCAGAACACAAATCTGGCCTATGCGCCGCTGGCGTCACCGACGTTCACAGGTACCGTCACCACGCCAATCCTGGCACTGACGGGGAGTCTCCCATCGTCAACGGCCACCGGACTCCTCAATTACGGGACACTGGGATATACCGACTCGAATCAGATCATGGCGTTTCAAGGGAGCGCCAACAGCTATATTCAAAACACGCTACAAAACACGAACTCCGGCTCAACGGCGAGCGCGGACTACATCGTGGGCAACAATCTCTCGACGGCCACGACTTATTATGGAGACTTCGGCATCAACTCCAGCGGATTCGTGGGAACTGGTTCCTTGAGTTTGCCAAGCGCGACGTATCTTTACGCGGCGTCCGGCGATCTGGCACTCGGCACATCCACGGCCAACGGAATTCATTTCGTAGTCAACAGCGGCAGCACGGATTCGGCGTCGGTCTCCAGTTCCGGAGGCTGGACATTCGCTTCCGCCCCGATCCTGCCGTTGACCGGATACCTCTACGGCAACGGAGCGAGCGCGGTGACGGCAGCAACCACCATCCCAATCGGAAACGTCGGGAGTTCGGGCTTGAGCGGAACTTCGCCGATCACCATCAATCCCGCGGGTGCAATTGGCTGCGCGTCTTGCCTGACTTCGCAGGCGTATCCGGGCGCGGGCGTCGCCAATTCGACGGGATCGGCGTGGGGTACGAGTTACGGCACATCTGGAACGGGCAGTACGGTGGCGCTGACCAATGGCCCCACGTTCAACGGCACAACAACCCTCGCCACCGCCGCCGTCACCACTTTCAGCGGGACGCCGAACTTCACGGGCGCCGCCACCGGACTGACCGCTTCGACAGCCGACAACTCCACCAAGCTGGCCACCACCGCCTACGTCCAGAATCAGAGTTACCTTGCCAGCGGCAGCGCAGCGGGCGGCGATCTGAGCGGCACCTTTCCCTCTCCGACCGTTGCCAAGATCAACGGCGGAACCGTACCCGTTTCCGCATCCGTGCTCGGCACCAACAGCAGCGCACGACCCATCGCAGCCAATGCCGATCAAATCGAGTCCCCGCTGACGTGCGCCAACACGAACGGGTCGGCAACGGCCCAGGTCTGCACCACTTCGCCCACGTTCACCCCCGACGCCAACGATTGCGTTATCTACACGACCACGACGGCCAACACGGGCGACTTGACCCTCAACGTCAACGCCTCCTCCGCCGCCCACGTTCGCAAATGGCTGGGAGCCTCCACTCTCGCCGCCGGCGATATGCCCGCCAACCAGCAAGTGCTCACCTGCTACGACGGCACCTACTGGGAAGTGATGACCATCGGCAATACGCCCGGGGGAATGGTCTATCCCGGCTCCGGCGTCGCCAATTCGACGGGATCGGCATGGGGTACCAGTTACAGCGTCGCGGGTGCCGGCGCGGGCCTGGTCACCGGGCCTACCAGCGCAACCACCGCTGGGCATGTAGTGACCGAGCAAGGCACTACGGGACAGATTCAGGATTCAGGCACAGCGTTGAGTTCTCTTGCGCCGCTCGCTTCTCCCACCTTTACCGGCACCGTCACCATCCCCACCGCCGCCGTCACCACTTTCAGCGGGACGCCGAACTTCTCCGGTGCGGCGACCGGCCAGACCGCTTCGACGGGGGACAATTCGACCAATCTGGCGACCACCGCCTACGTCCAGAATCAGGGATACGTGACTTCCTCCAGTGGGGAGGCTACCGTTGCTACGGCTAACTTTACCGGGCAAAGCGCGAACATCGCGAGCACTATTCTGTTCACGCCCGTCATCAGCGGTCTTTACACCGCAATCGTCTATGTAAACCAATCTGCCTTTTGCTCTAACGTCGGCCCCGGAGGAGTCAACTACTACCTCTATTACACGGATTCCGGGGGTAATAACAATCATGAAACTGCGATTCCCTTTGAAACTGTCTTTACGTTCGCCAACGTAATCTCCAGCACCTTCACCTTCTGGGCGATCGGAGGCAATGCCATCTCCTATGCCTTCAATTACACCGCCTGCACCTCCGGCACGGCAAAGTACGACGCCCACATCGCTCTGAACACAAACTGATATGAAGCCGATGCGACGCAGTCTGCGGTGCCTGACGTTCTCCGTGGCTTTGTCCGCGGCTCTGTTCGTTCTGGGCGCTGCGGACGATGCACCGGCACAGACGCCCCCAGCCGCGGGCGCGATTCCACCGTCCATCGCCCAATTGGAAATATTCGGCGGCTATAGTTCCGTGCGCGCGAATATGGTGAGCAGCGGCACCCAACTGAATCTGAAAGGGGCCAGCCTCTCGGCGGCTTTTGACGTGAACCACTGGCTCGGCTTGGTGTGCGATATGGGCCTTTACCATCAGGGCAACGTTGCCGGCAGCGGGTTTAGCCTCACCGTGCAGAGTTATCAATTCGGCCCGCGCCTGAGCTGGCGAAATCGCACGCGACTGACTCCGTTTGGACAATTCCTTCTGGGTGCGGGAAACGCCGTAGGAACGCTCTATACGAGTTCGATCGAATCTGGCATGCCTCCCCTGGGTTCAAGTAACAGCTTTGTGTTCACGATAGGCGGCGGAGCAGATTGGAGACTGAGTCCGAGAATCGGGATCCGTCTGGTTCAGGCGGAGTCTCTCCAGTCGCATTTTCTCAACGGCAGCGGTAACGGCAACCGGCAAAGCAGTCTGAGGCTGAGTAGCGGGCTCGTCTTCAGCTTCGGCAATAATTGACTGAAGCGCGAGCACAACTCATGTCGGGCCCGGAAGGCGAAGCAGTTCGCGGAAATAGGCATGGCTAGCTCGCTCCAGCAAGCACACTCGTTACGCCGCCTTCCACGACAGGTAGCAGCCGGTTGTATTCGATATCTAGAATCTGCGCAATTGCTTGCCACTCAGAATCCCCGTAGGGCTGGCGGCTTCGCTCTGCGGACTTTGCCGGGGCAATCTCAGATGCCTGCCAGTCAGTGAGCGACTCGGGAACTTCGCCTTACACTGGTTTCGCTTCAACTCTGGTAAGTAAGAAGTGTTCCACCCCACCGACAATCTTAGCCAGGTAAGGACCATGCCGAGCTTAGTCCGGTTTGTGGTGCTTCCTGAGAACGTCGATAAAAGACGGCAGGGTCGTTACTTGAAGTCGAAGAGTTTCGAAGGGTTAGCCTATTCGACAGAACCTGCTTCCACATCGGAGCACTCAAATCCGCCTTCGGCCCAGCCCACCCCACGGAAAATGTCTTGGAGTAATGAGGGAATGCACGACATTGCAAACTGGACCTTCACCAGCTTCCGCCACGTCATCATGCTTCTCAACACGCAATCAACATGACGACAAATCCCTCGAATTGTCGCCCATCGGACCAAGGTGGCGTGGTAGCGTCCGGTTGCACCCGGCGTGAATCGAGATCATTGCGGAGTTGATTTCGCGCGTGTGTCGGTTTTTGTTTCCGTCGGCGACGGAAGCGACTGTAGCTCGTGTTGAATCCATTTCAGATTCTTGCCGTCCTCGAAAGCGGACTTGAATTCATCCATATTCTTGTAGAGCATCACGCTGGAGCCGGTGGGAACGGCGGCGCGCAGCTTTTCCCGAGCGGGCCCGGGTGTGGTGGTGTCGAACAGCTCAATGTCAAGCCGGAATTTCTTCGCCTGAATTCTTGGCAGCCAATCAACCGGTTCGAGCGTGGCTACTTTCTTTAAGAAGTCGGGCTTGACGTACTGCGCCCTCTCGTCCTCCGGAACAAAGGGAGAAGCTGCCATCCAAGTCGGCCAATCGCCCCAGGGATCGAGCGCTTCCAGCACCTTAATTCGCGGATCGACCGCCGACGCGAGGATCGCGATGCTGGCTCCCGAGCCTTGCGTGAACATGCCGATGCGATCCATGTCGAGATCGCCGCGCGTGGCCAGATAGTCCAGCACCATCTGCACGTCGTGCGCGGACGTCGCCAGGCATTCCTGAAGTTCGCTGAGGAACCACTGCTTCATCGGACGATCATGGTAGCGGTGTCCCGTGAGGGCGGAAACGAAGCCCACGGCGGCGACTCCGTTCCTGGTAACGAGTTCCTGGTAGTCGTCGCGCTTAAAAATGTCGGTGTCCGTCGGATAACCGTACAGATACAAGATCACCGGTGGCTTCTTGACTCCCTTGGGCTTCATTACATAAAGATCGATGGGATCGCCCCACCGCCACTGCACGCGCAGCAATTCCATGGTGTAGCGAGGATAGTCATTGACGAATTCGAGTGGGTGGGCGGGCATAAGATGGCTGCCGCTCAATGCGGGCGTGGTCCAATCCTCCTGCACACCCTTAAAGCGAGTGTCGGAGGGATCGGCGAGCGGCGCCGGCACTGGCGAAAGTTGAGCGGGGCTAGTCCGAGCCAGGAACAAAAGCGTGCTACTTAGTGCCAAGGCAGCAAGGGATTTGAACAAGACGAGATTCGACTTCATGCTTCCTTTCCAGGATTTGGACGGTTTGACATGCGAAGAGACGGTGAAGGCTATCGCCGAAAAAAGATAGCAAATTATTCCGCGATTCTACGGGCTGAACTCCAGAGTTGCAACGTAATATGAAGGACAGAAGGCGGGCCGGTACAAACGGCCCGCCTTCTGTGTTCGTGGAACTATTCAGCTACAGTTACGGCCGCACCTGCAGGCCTTGGTTGCCCTGAACCTGCTGAGTCGTGGTGGAGCCAACGGGGAGGATCAAGCCGCCCACGTCGCCGCCCTTTTCAGCCTTCGTGCTGTTGCTCGGAGCCGCGCCAATCGGGGTGCCAGCGCCGTCGTACTGTTGGTAGTGCGAGCGCAGGATGGTCAGACCGGGATCGGTCGTGGTCGCTCCCACCGTTTTCACGGCCGGGATAAAGTCCGGAATGTCGTCTACCGCCGCCTTCTGGGCGCCCTTGACCAGATCCGCAACCGCAGTCTTCGCGGAGGCGTAGCTGATCACGCGGATGATCGACCACCAGTTGTAACTTCCGCTGCGAACGTTCGGATAAGACAGGCCGCCAGCCCAGATGGCTTTTTCCGAGCAGGGGAATCCACCACAAGAAACCGGCAGGTTCGCCGAGCCCGGCAACGTGCCGGCCGTGGCAGGCTGGCCGGGATCATATCCGAGCCCGGTGGAACTCTGCGGTCCGTAGCTGGCCCAGAGCGGATCGACGTTGTTCAGCGTGGCATAGCCGTAAGCCGGGTTGTTGGCGAACTTGCTGGCATTGCCGTAGCTGAAGAACGTGTAGCCGATGCCGTCCGTGCCCAGAAGCGAGCCGGAGTTCTTTACCCAGTTGATGACTTCGCCGGCGCCGACGCCGCGATAGCGGCCACCGAGACCTGCGAGGCAAGTTCCAGCTTGGTTGTTGAGCGGATTGTTGAGAGGAGCGTTGACGTTGCTTTCCTGACTGGTACCGAGAATCGCGCCACCGCCTGTGCCAGTATAGACACTGGGCTCGCGGAATACATCGTATTCCGAGGCCGTCATCGTGCCCGAAAGAGGCTCGCGCAGGAAGATACCAATGTTGCCCGGTGCCAGACCGAAAGCACTCGCGTCGCAATTGGTGCCGGAGAATGCCGCTTGCAATTGTTCTGTGCTCACATTCTGTAGGTTGGTGAGTTGACCCTTGTCGCGCTCGAAGAAAGCAACGATCGGATCAATTCCGAGTTCTACCACTGTCGCGGCAGGAATCGTGGTGCCGCTGATCGGATCCTTGCCGGAAATGTTAAATGCTAAGACGTTGGCCACCGAGGTGCTGCCGGGGTAGGCGCTCTTGATCGGAGTCCCGACGTAATTCGCGGTCGCGAGACCAGGGCCGGGGCAGACGCCGGGTTGGTTGTTGGGGTTGTACCCGAGGCCATCGAGGCCGTCGCTGGCGGCGCCACCGTAGCTGCCGGCACCGAGCTGGGAGTTCACGCGGCATGCTTCAAAGGCCGCATCTTCGGGGCGCACGTCGGAGGCGGCGGCGTTGACCAGAGTTCCGCTGGTGAAAATGCCAACGATGGTAGAGGGAAGGGCCGTGTCCGCGCCCCACAAGGACGACGAAATCTGGCTGGAGCCGCTGCCCCCGAGGTTGGCGGAGGTAGCGCTCACGGTGCACTGCGGTTGCGCGTAGAAGCAGCGGTCGCCCACGATGGTGTCGACCTTGTCGTCAGACCACACCTTGGTGACGTTTCCGCCGGACACGCTCCAAACGATCCAGGCAGTGCCAGGATCGACGTTGACCGGCGTCACGCGAGTATCGGTGAGGTTGACGACGTTAGAAGCACTCGTCCAGTGAAAGCAGTTCGCCGCTCCGCTGAGGCTTACACAATAGTTATAAGTACCGACGCCGAGTAACTGCCATGCGCCGGAGGAGCCTGCCATGGTTACCTGGATTACAGAAGTGGCTTGTGCCTGCGGCACAAAGCTGACCATCGCGGTCAACAACAGAACTACTAGAAGCAATTTGATACGCGACATAGATTTGATCCCTCTCTTAGTGGTTTTGAAATTATGGGTCGCACATGCAGCGCCGCGCCACACGCAAGGAGAAAAATCTCAACGAACCCGCGACACTTTGCCCGCAAGCGCTTGAGCGAATTGGCAGCGTCAGCTGCTAGGCACACGCCAACGCACTCTAGGGAAGCTCGCATTTGCAGCCCGAAGTGTAGCCGCTGGAGGGGTCCGGGAATATTAAGGTTGTGTGACAACTCGATGAAAATTTATTAACGTGACCAGCAGAAAAAGCGCATTGGTCGCGGCTTTTCGCGGCGCGGACGCGCGAGAAAGGTGAAAGGCACCTCACGTTCGCGGATGGTCTGCCGCCCCGCCCTGTGGGAAAAGCGGAGGATCGTCTTACTGACCGTCCGCGGGCTGTTCGGGCCAAGCAGTAGATTCCAGAGGCATAACTCTCCCATCCGGATTGGAACAACGGCTCGTTGAATTTCACACTCCTTTAACCTTGGGCCATCGAATCCGCGTATAAAATCCCCGCTTGCATTTAAGAGCATATTTTTCCGGAGCGATGAGTGTGCAATCCTCTGCCTCTTTTGTTTTGCCTCGTGTCGTCAGCGTAGTCTTGGCGCTGGCGTTATTCGGGCTGCCGCTGAGTGCCGCTCAGGCGCAGACAGAAGGCGAGGCTGACAAGGGCGCCATCAGCGGGACCGTAACGAATGCCGATGGCGTCGCCATGCGCGACGCGAAAGTAGTGCTCTCGGTGGGCCCCGCGGCGCTGGTAATCCCAGTCAACGAGAAGGGCGTGTATTCCATCACCGGGCTTAACCCGGGCACTTATACGTTGACTATTTCCGCGGATAGGTATGCCGATGTCATCTTCGATAACCTCTCGCTGACAGCGGGAAAGAAGTTGACCCTCGACGCCACGATGGCGTTGTCAAGCTCGAAGCCCGCCGTCGAGGCGGGCGGCGCAGAGCCGGCTGGACAAAGCGCCGTGCCTGCGGCGTCCCACAAAATTGCCGGGGACAAGAGCGCGATCACCGGCGTGGTGACCGATCAGACCGGCGCCGTAGTAACGGAAGCGAAAGCGGTGCTGACCAGCGCGGGCGGCGCAAAATTCGAAACCCCAGTCAATGCCAAGGGAGTCTACTCGTTCGCAGACCTCGCGCCCGGAACCTATAACCTGTTAGTAACTGCTCCCAACTTTGGCAACATGCCGTTTGACAACATCGCCCTGACAGCCGGGCTCGAAGTAACGCTGGATGCGGCACTGGTCCCAGCCAAGGCGAAGACTGAAGAAGTGAATGTGGAATCGGGAAATGTCGGGCAGGTGGAAACCGAGAGCGCTACCGTATCCGGTACGATTACGCAGAAAGAAGTCGTATCGATCGGATTGAATGGACGAAATTTCACCCAGCTCATCGCTCTGGCGCCCGGCGTGAGCAACCAGACGGGTCAGGACGAAGCCAAGGTGGGCGTGGTAGGCAGTGTGAAATACAGCGTGAATGGTGGTCGCGTCGAGTACAACACCTTCGAGGTCGATGGCAGCGACGTGCTCAACACCGGACTGAACGGCGCCGCCAGTACGCTCATGGTGTATCCCAGCCTGGATGCGATTCAGGAAGTGAAGGTACTCACGTCGAACTATGGCGCTCAGTTTGGGCGCACGGCATCGGGCACGGTGCAGGTGACAACCAAGTCGGGAACGCCGTCTTGGCACGGGAACCTCTACGATTTCATTCGCAACGAAGCCTTCAACTCTCGGAATTTTTTCGATATCGTCTACTCCACTCCGCCGCCTCCCGGGCAGGTTGTGGGCGGGGAGACGTTCGGAACCAAGGCGCCCTTGTACCGCCGCCAGGATTTCGGAGGCACCATCGGCGGGCCGCTCTACATCCCTGGAGTTTTCAATACGAAAAAAGACAAGACGTTTTTCTTTTTCTCCGAGGAGCTTCGTCTGGAGAAAACTCCTACGGAGTACAACCAGGCCGTACCGGGATTGCGGGAGCGCGGTCTGATTTTGAAGTCGGGTGCGGTGCAGAAGAATCTGCAAATCAGCCCGACTGGCAATGTTTATCAGGCCTTCGACTTTAGTGACGTTTGTCCGGTGGGTGGCGGCACCGGCACTCTTTCCCGTTCGCAATTTCCGGATTGCCCAGCCATTCTCGAAGGCAACGGGCTCAATACTTTTCCCAATAACCAACTGGAAGTAGTGGGCCAGCCGGGCGTTGAATCCACCTTCGGCGTGGATAAGAACGCGCTGGCAATTTTGAACTCGAACCTGATACCGCTGCCCAACGCTCCGGTCGGCTGCAACTTCAGCGTGACGAACTTCAACTCGGCCAGCCCCGACCCGAACGATCCGAATCGCTGTTACGTGGCCGCCGTCTCCCCTTCCACTTACTGGCGGGAGGAGTTATTTCGCATCGATCAAACCCTGAATAACAAGGGCGCGAAGCTTTCGTTCCGCTATATCCACGATGCCTGGGACACGAGCGTGCTGACGCCGCAGTGGGGCATCGTGCAGAACACATTTCCCACCATAGAAAATCGGTTTTTTGGACCGGGCACCAGCCTCGTGGCCCGGCTGACGCAGCCCTTATCGAACACGTTGCTGAACGATGTGGTCGTCAGTTACGTGAACTCGAATATTACTTTGGCGGATCAGAATGGCCCGGGTGGGGCGCGGTTCCAGCGCGACCCGACGCTCGATCAGCCCTTGGTCGCTGACTCATCCTTTCCCGGACAATGTAACCCGCAGCTGAGCGTTGACCCGGCCACTCTTTTTCCGCAGTGTGCCATTGGTCATATCTTTAATAACGGCTTTGGCGGAAAAATGCCGGGAGTTAACTTTCTCGGAACGAACGCCGCCTATGGAGGCAGAGGTTTTGCCGTCGACCCCTCCTATATGCCGTGGGGCCACTCCAATCCAACTTACTCCATACGCGACGATGTGGGTAAGGTGATCGGCAAACACACGCTACAGTTTGGCGCGCAGTTCGTCTACTCGCAGCGCAACCAGAATAACAATGCCATTGGAGCAGCATCCGGCGACGAGCAGGGCTTGTTGACCTTCAGCAATCTCGCGCACAGCACGGGAAATGCATTCGCCGATTTTCTGGTCGAATCGACGCTCAATCCCCCGCATAATCCGCAAGGATTCATTCAAAGCTTTACGCAGGATTCCGGGCGCTCGCGTTACTACCAGCGTTTCAAGATCGCCGAGCCTTACTTCCAGGATGACTGGAAAGTAACTCACAGGCTAACTGTGAACCTCGGCCTGCGCATCAGTCTGTTTGGCACTTACAGCGAGAAGAACCGCAACGCGTGGAACTGGGAGTCGTCGCGGTTCAATGCCGCGCGATTTGCCGTGGATCCAGTTTACGGTGAACTTCTCGACAAAAGTGCCGGCTCGGTACCGGTGGCGTTCGACCCCGTCACCTTCCAGTTAGATCCGGGCGTGGTGAGCGATCTCGGCCTGGTCCGTTGCGGCTTCAACGGCACGCCCGGAAGCTGCATGAGCGGGCACCTGTTCAACCCGGCGCCGCGGATTGGCTTTGCCTGGGACCCGTGGGGCGATGGCAAGACGTCGATCCGCGGCGGTTATGGCATCTTTTTTGAGCACGGTACCGGGAACGAGGCCAACACCGGTTCTCTCGAAGCCAGCGCTCCGGTTGTGCTCAGCATGACGCAGCAGCTTCCCGTCAGCTACCCCTGCATTGGCAACATCGGATATGGATCTGCATTCGATCCGACTAACGCTGCGTGTGTAAGCCCGTCGGCTACCGCGGGTTCTGTGCAGCCGGTGGCTGGATCCGTCTTTCCTCTCGATGTCACGTCAATCCCCACCAAGGCCATATGGCCATATGCCCAGCAGTGGAGCTTCGGGATTCAGCGCGAACTGTCGAAAGCGGTGGTCATCAACCTTGCATATGTTGGGAGCAGGGGAACGCATCTTACTGTCGAACGTCAGCTCAACCAGTTAACGCCATTACCGCTAAGTGAGAATCCCTTCGGTCCGAGTGAGCCGCTGACGATTGCGGACTGCACGATTCCCTCGAACGGCTCGCCAGGCCCCGGGAATTACCCCGGCGACGGCACGACTTCCTTTCTTCTTCAGAATGGAACCCAGGTGACGCCGCAAAGCCCGGCCTATATGTACTTGCAGGCAGCGTGCACGAATCCAAACATCCCCAACGTTAACTCGCTTCCCGGCCGGCCTTATCCAGGATTAGGGAGAGTTCTTGCTCTTCAGAATTTGGCCGACTCGAGTTATCACGCGTTTCAGGGGACGATGCGACACAGCAGCGGGCCACTGACCCTCGGCGTCTCCTACTCTTACAGTCACTCGATTGACGACGCTTCCGACCGCAGCGACCCGATCCTGGTGAATTCCTACGACCTGCGCGAGAACAAGGCTAGTTCGAGTTTTGACGAACGTCATCTGCTCAATCTCAGCTACGTTTACCGGTTGCCGTTTAAGGACTTTCCGCGCCGCTTCAGTGATTGGGCGAATGTGCGGCCCAAGGATGAAAGCGCGCCCAAAGCCAATTGTTGCTCGACATTGGCGAATGAGTTTCTCGACGGCTGGGAACTCTCGGGCGTAACGCTGTATCAGTCCGGTACGCCGTTCACAGTGATCAACAGCGCCGGTAACACCGGTATTTCGCTGACCGATAACGCGGGAGTCTCCTCCGGCCTCGGCATCGCCGCCTCGTACCCCGACCTTGCGCGCGGACTGCCGGCCCCCGCCAGTAATTCTCAGAGCTTTGGCCCACTAATCGGCAATCCTTCGCAGTTTGTGGCGCCGCGCGGACTTACCTTCGGCGACGCGGGGCGGAATTATCTGAATAATCCAAGCCGGCTCAACTTTGACCTGGCCGTGCTCAAGCATTTCAAGGTTCGCGAGGCCGGCCAACTCGAGTTCCGGGCGGAGGCCTTCAATGTCTTCAATCACACTCAGTTCCGCATCTACGATCCCGATAACCCCGGGAGTACGGGCAATAACGTGATCAGTTGCTATGCCGGTCCTTCGTATTCCGCCGGTTTTCAGGGCAGCGCAGCCAATTGCGTCAACGGTGCTTCTTTCCTTCACCCGCTCGATGCGCATCGGCCACGCACCATACAGTTTGGTCTCAAACTCGCTTTCTAGAACATGATCATCATGGAAAGAGTGACTCAAAATCGGACGCTGAACGGAGCGAATCGTAAATCGCTTTCGCCCCGGTTTTGCGCAGGGCGCGTGCAGTATCTCTGGCTCCTGCTGCTTGCCGCTACAGTGGCGCTGTCGGGTTGCGGTGGTGGTGGTGGCAGCTCTTCGGGCGCCGTGCCGGTTGACCTCTCGCTCTCGGGTAACTGGCAATTCACCATGTCGCCCCCAGCCGACGGTTCCTACCTAGGTGGCCTGGAAGGCGGCTTCTTACTCGAAAACAATGGCTCGGCAACCGGAGGCGCGACTTACTCCGTATCGTTGCCCAATTTGTTAGTTCCGTGTAACCGCGGATCGGCGATGATGACCGGAAGCCGAAGCAATCAGACCGTGAGCCTCACCGCGGTCGCCGGCACACAGACTTTCACGCTCACCGGCACTTTGAGTGTCGATGGTCTGACCATGGCTGGCTCCTACACTTCAACCGCCGGCACAGCCAGCGACGGTTCCCCTTGCGGAACTCTGCAAACCGTGCCCATGCAATGGAGCGCAATTCTGGTGCCGCCGCTTATGGGTGCAATTCAAGGAAACTTTCACAGTGCGGGGGGCGCAGCCGGGCTCAACGAACAAGATTTCCTCGTCTCCGGAGTGCTGAACCAGGCGCCCAACACGGGTACCAGCAGCGCGGTCTTAACCGGCGATCTGAGCTTTCTAAGCCAGGCGACGAACGCAAGCGACTATCCCTGTTTTACTCTTGCGTCGCTCTACGGCCAGATCAGCGGCAGTTTTGTCACCCTGCAGATCGTGGGGGCCGACGGAACGGAATGGGGGCTGATCGGCGAGCCAGTCGGCTCCTTAGGGTCAACCGGCGTCAATCCAGTTACATTCGATTCCGTGCACGGCATTCTACAGGGGACCGGACCATCTTATTCCGTCGCTACTACCGCTTGTCCCGGCAGTCTCGGAAGCATCAATACGGCCGGAGACTTCGGGACCATCTGCCTGGCGTTGAATGCAAGCGCCTGCCAACAACCGATCAGCCTTGTCCCTTCAGCCCTGATATTCCCGGAGCAGGTAATAGGCTCGACCCCGACCACTCTTGCGATCACGCTGTCCAACGCAGTTGATACGACCCTGGGCGGCGTGACGCTGAGTTTAGCGAACCAAAGCGGTGCGACCAATTTTACGGAGACGGACGCTTGTGGTCTTAATGGCGCGCCTTCACTCGGTGCGCCTTTCAATATGGATTCCGGACAGTCTTGCGTGGTATCGGTCACGTTTGCCCCGCTGGAAACCTGCGCGGTCGGGACTCCGCCGGACCAGTGTCCTTCGCCTCTTAATGCAACTCTCACGATTACCGTTCCCGGCAGCGGCATGATTCTAACGGTGCCGATCACGGGCACCGCGGCCAGCCAGGGCGCATTCTCAATTCCCCAACTCGATTTCGGCGCCGAGCGTGTCCTGCAAGCGAAACTTCTTCCAGTCGCTTCGTTCGCCAATAGCGGGCATCCGGTGCAGACCGTGGCGAGCCCAGGCAATCGCACTTTGCAGGACGTGGAGCATCATGCAGAGATTGACTAAGAAGAGATTGACTAAGAATCGAAAGCCATACCGTGCGAATCATGGATCGCACCGATTGTGCGTACTCTTCGCGAGTAGTCTAAGGGTTTTGTTGCTTGCCGGCACAGTCATAATCACGGCGGCGCTTTCCGCGTGTGGTGGCGGCGGCAGCGGGTCCGGAAGCGCGCAACAGAGTGGAGCGCTCTCCGGCAATTGGCAGTTCACCATGGCCCCGCAGACCGACGGCAATCCGAGCGATCCCACCTTTACGGGCGGGATGCTTGGCGGGTTTCTGCTGGACGGCAACGGCTCGGTCACCGGTCAGACCGTTTATTCGGTTACCTCGTCAACCTCCCTCACGGGAGCGTGCAACAGCGGTTCGGCGCCCGTCAGCATCACGGTCAGCGGGCAGGACGTGACCATTACCCAGATCGCAGGCACGCAGACCTTCACGCTCAAGGGAACGCTGAGCTCCGACAATTCGTCGATGAGCGGGACCTATACCTCCACCGCCGGTACAGCGGCCGACGGTTCCGTTTGCGGATACGACGAAACCGGCCTGCCATGGAGCGCAGTTTCCGTGCCGCCACTGACGGGTTCGATCACGGGCAGCTTTCACAGCGGCGGCACGGGAGACAACTCGGGCCTCGTGAATCAGGATTTCCCCGTGACGGGCTCACTCACGCAGGGACCGAATATTGGCGCGAGCAATGCCACGATAACCGGCACTTTGAGTTTTATCGATCCGACCACGGGCCTGAGTAATTATCCGTGTATCCCCGATGGCCTGCTCTCGGTAAATGGCCAGATCAGCGGCAATACCGTGATCCTCCAACTCATAGGAACGAACGGATCGAATGATGGTCAGATTGGCGTCGCACTTAGTCAGGCCAGCACCACCGGCGGCCTCGATACTGTCACCTTCGACTCGACCACCAACGGATACGTTCTCCACTCCCAAGGCGGACAGGCATACGGCATCAACACCAAGACCTGCCCGGCCATCGTGGTTGCCGGGGTTACCACGCCACAAGAGGTAGGCTACGTCTGCCTGGCGTTGAACAGCACGGCCGCTTGCCAGGAACCGATCACGCTGTCGCCAGCCGCTCTTATTTTCCCGGCACAGCTGTTGGGGACAGCCCCATCGCAGCAGTCCATTTCCCTGACCAACAATTCCAGTAGCCCGCTAAGTGGCGTAACACTAAGTTTCAGTGACAACAATACCTACTCCTTCGGTGGCGAGAGCGATTTCAACAATCTCCCCAGCTTTGCTGAGACCGACGCTTGCGGCAGCGGAGGAAGCCCGTCAGGGGGACAACCGTTCGACCTCGCCGTCGGCCAGTCATGTTCCATCACAGTTACGTTTTCCCCCCAGGAATCTTGTCCGTGGATACCCTTTGGCAGCCCGCTTTCCACTGCCGGTCTCGCGCCGGAATATTGTCCGTACGCGATTCCAAACATTCAGGTGCAGGTCAACACCCCCACCAGTGCGGATAACGATAAAGCCTTTGTTGTGCCCGTTACGGGCCTCGGGCTCAGCGCCATCCAGCCCTCGGTTCGCGAACTTGATTTCAGCGCCGAGGAGCAGCTTGCTCCTCCCGAGGCCAGTCCTCCGCAAACGCTGACGTTTAGCAACACCAGCGCGAATCCAGTGCAGATCCTCGGAAGTGCGGCTTGCGTGAACCCGGTGAGAGCTCCACTCATTCTTCCCGCCCCACGGCAGGCAGCTCCCGTCGCGGGTGTGTTAGTCGTCGGCACGCAACCGGGCGTAAACAATGGCATCGTCCCGGTTTTCCCCACCCCTACCGCGCCACCAACTGTTAGCTACAACTGCGATAGCGATCCCGGTACATTGCAGTCCAATTTCCAGATTTCCGCGGACACTTGCACGGGGGCGCTGCTCGCTCCGCAAGCCGGCTGTAGTCTTCAGATCAGTTACGTTCCGCAGCCGAACACTTCGGTCGCGGGCGGCCCGGATTATTTTCTCGAATTGAACACCTTACAATGCTGGCCGGCTGGCACGCTCCCGTCTGAGTCCAATCCTTGCGAAATCGACAGTGGCCGATACCCCGTGGAGTTGAAGGCCAATCCGACCAGCCCTCTTCGGATGTCGCCGAGTGCAGGCTTGGATTTTGGGAACGAGTTGATAGGCACGAAGAGTGCCGCAATGACGATCACACTTACGAATGACCCGAACCTCACCACCACCCAGACGGTAACTTTGGTCGGCAAAATCCAGGTGAGCGGCAATTACTCGGAATCGGATGATTGTGCATCTACCCTGGCTCCGGGCGACAGTTGCACTTTAACCGTAACATTCAAGCCCGCGAGCGTGGGAGTCCTTCCCGGGTCTCTGACGATTAACTACATACCTGAGCCGACGGGCGTTCCACAAACAGTCCGGCTGCGCGGTACAGGGCAATATGTACCGCCCCCACCCGCGTCGCGGTCAGTGGGGCGGCGGAGCACGAAACTGACCTTGGCGAAATGACCCGGTAGCGAAGAAAGCGGCGAAGAAAGAAGAAGATGATGCAACGCAAATTATCACGGAGGCTGGCATTGGCAACCCATCGATCGATTTTCCTTCTTCTACTGGCGGTGACGATTGCAACCCTCGCCGGATGCGGAGGAAGCACGGACAATGTGCAGAATCCTCCACCGCCCGCGCAGTCGTCGGTCACCATCGCTTTTACTCCCACGCCGGGAGCGTCGCTCGGGGTCAGTTTCTCGGAGAATCTCACCGCTACCGTCGGCAACGATCCAAAGAATTATGGAGTTGACTGGAACTTGACTTGCCAGTTTCCGCCGAACTGCGGTTCGCTCACCGTCAACGGCAACACTGCTTCCCACACGGCAAGCGGCTCTCCCATTACTTACACCGCGCCATCTTCCCTCGCCGGAAACACGATGGTCGTCGAAATTACGGCGTTAGCCACTGCCGATCCAACCAAGAACAAGGTCGCTCCCATCACCATCTCAACCTTTAATAGCAGTCTGCCGGCTGGTAACTACGTTCTCCAGGCGCAGGGTGCGGACTCCAGTCTCAATCCATACCAGTTTGCCGGTGTGATTCAACTCGACGGCAAGGGCGGCATTAAGGGCGGCGAGCAGACCGCCAATTATGCTTCGACGGGCTCTCTGACGGACGCCATCATCGGAGGCAACTATTTCCTCGGCAACGATGGTCGCGGCACCATCACCATCAACACCAACGACACCAGCATCGGCGGCAACGGCGTCGAGACGTTTGCCTTCGTTTACCTTTCAACCACCCAGGCGATGATTTCCCAGATGGACCTCGGAAATGCGGCCACCGGCGCCTCCGCCACCGGCACGCTGGATTTGCAGACCACCACCGCGGTGCCCGCCGGCGGCTACGCCTTCGCGGTCAGCGGCACGGATGTTGTGAAAGCTCTGCCGGTAGCTTTCGGCGGTATCTTAAATATTGATTCGCCCAACACCATCTCCGGAAGTGGCAGCGTGACCGACGAGATCGTCGGTAAGAAATTGAACGCCACGGCCCTGGGGATTTCCGGAACACTCACGGCTCCGGATCAATATGGTGGCTTCACATTGAATCTGAGCGCCCCCTTCGGCGCCGGAAACAAGTCGACCCCACTACAGTTCACCGGTTACATCGTGGACAGCACCCACATCAAGCTCATCGAAACCGACACTATCAATGGCAGCGCTTCCCCCTTCGGCTTGACCGCTGGTCCCGCTATCGGCCAGGGAACCGTAACCGGCACCTTCACCGACAACTCCTTCTTGTCGGGAACCTACGTCTTCGGCATCCTTGGAACGGACCTCAGCAACTTCAATCTGGTCCCGAACACGTTGACTGCGGTTGGCCTCTTCACTGCCGATGGCGCCGGAAATCTCACCGCTGGCTTCTCCGACACGTTCCTGGACTTAAATACTCTTCAAGGCAATTCCAACCCGGGCGCTCAGATCAGTGCGCCATTCACGGGAACCTATTCCGTCGACTCCACCGGAACCGGTCGCGCCACCTCGACTTCCATCACCTTCAACCCCGAGCCGCACTCGGGATATCTACCGACGCTCTTTTTGTATCTCACCGGCAACGGCAACCCGGCCCTGGCGCTCGAGGCGGGAGACAACCACTACCCGTCTGTCGGGTCAGGAATCTCTTATCCGCAATCGACGATGACGGCCGCCTTCAGCGGCAATTATGGCTTTAGCTTCACGCAGGAAATTTCCGGCGGCAACGAGAACGACGGCACCGCCCCATTGAACGCGGACTCAACCGCCATGCCGCCTTCGTTGTCCGGCATTGCCGATATCAATCTCGGGTTTGGCGCCAATCAGGACCAACCATTCACCGGCACGTTCACTGCGCCCACGGCCACCGGTCCTTACTCGGGCGTTCTGGTGGGGACCAACAACCAGTTTGTTAACAGTGTCGCGTTCAATCCTCAGATCGCCGTCGATTATTACTTCATCGATCCCGAGCACGGCTTCTGGGTCGAAACCGATCTGATAAACGCGACACCGCCCGAGCAACCGGGACAGGTTTCGATCGGCTATTATGCCGCGCGAACTCCCGTATGTACCGGCTGCCCGTAGAAAGAAAAGCCTAAGTGCTGCGATTCGCCAGGCGAATCGATGGCGCCGCCGCCGCTAAAGTCATTCCCCCGAGCGCCTATTGCAGTCCTCGCATCGCCGCGCTGCAAAACGCCGATCTGGCTCTTCGATCACAGCACCAAATCGGCGTGATAACCTTCTATTTCGGGCCAAATTTTCTACCATGACCGCGGCTTGAATCACCGATCCTCGGGTCTTGAACATGAGCGGCCCGGGCAATTTCGCGTTACATCGTCCGGGTCAGCGGCCCGGCCCGGCGCGGACTTATATGAACTCATCTTTCAGGAGCTGGCAATGAAAATCGGCATCTTAACCGGCGGCGGCGATTGCCCCGGCCTCAATGCGGTCATTCGCGCCGTCGTCCGCAAAGGCACGTTTCACTATGGCGACGAGTTCGTCGGCTTCATGGAAGGCTGGCGCGGCCTGGTCGACGACAAGACCATGCCCCTCGACCTTTCCAACGTCGGCGGAATTCTCCCCCGCGGCGGCACCATTCTCCGCACTTCGCGCACCAATCCCGTCAAGCATCCCGACGGCCTTGAAAAGTGCATGGCCAACCTCAAACTCCACGGCTGCGATGCCCTCATCGCCATCGGCGGCGACGACACGCTCTCCGTCGCCCAAAAACTTTTCGCCAACGGCATGAAGGTCGTCGGCGTTCCCAAAACCATCGACAACGATCTTGCCGGCACCGACTTCACCTTCGGTTTTGACACCGCCGTCAACGTCGCCACCAGCGCCATCGACCGCGTTCACACCACCGCCGAGGCCCACAATCGCGTCATCGTCGTCGAGGTCATGGGCCGCGACTCCGGCTGGATCGCCGCCTACTCCGGCATTGGCGGCGGCGCCGACGTCATCCTCGTTCCCGAAGTTCCCTTCGATATCGAGCAGGTCGCCGAACTCATCCGCCAGCGCCACGCCCGCGGCCGCTATTTCAGCATCGTCGTCGCCGCCGAAGGCGCCAAGTTCGCCGGTGGTCCCGACCTCGCCGGCGGCGCCCCCGTTCTTCAGGACGTCGGCCGCGACGAGTTCGGCCATCTTCGTCTCGGCGGCATCGGCGAAGTCCTCGCCCGCGAAATCGAAAAACGCACTGGCTTCGAGACCCGCTCCGTCGTTCTCGGGCACATTCAGCGCGGCGGTTCGCCCAGCGCCTTCGACCGCGTCCTCGCCACTCGCTACGGCCTTGGCGCCATTGACATGGTGCATCGCGGCGAGTTCGGCCACATGGCTGCCCTCCGCGGCAACAAAATTATCTCCATCCCACTCGCCGAGGCCATCTCCACCAATCGCAAACTCGACGCCGAAATCCTCGACGCCGCCGTCGGCATTCTCGACAAGCTGGAGGAAAAATCCCCGAAGGCCTAGCCCGCAACTTTCCGGCGACTTGCCCCACTCCTTCGGTATACTAGTAACATATTGCCCGCCGCGAATTCCGCGGCGGGCGGCCTTTTAGGGTGGGACCATGAAGCCTTCTTTCACGCTCGGAATTGAGGAGGAATACCAGACTGTCGATCCCCAGACCCGGGATCTGCGCTCCCACATCCACGCCGAGATCATTGAAAAAGGCAAGGTCGCACTCCAAGAGCGCATCAAGGCGGAGATGCATCAGTCGGTCGTCGAAGTCGGTACCTCGGTCTGCGCCAACATCAAAGAAGCCAAGGACGAGCTCAAGAAACTCCGCCGCGAAATCATCCGCCTCGGCCGCGAAAACGGCCTTAGTGTCGCTGCTGCCGCCACCCACCCCTTCGCCGACTGGAGAATGCAGGAGGTTTATCCCGACGATCGCTACAAAAATATCGTCGAGGACATGCAACTGGTGGCGCGTGCGAATCTCATCTTCGGTCTCCACGTGCACGTCGGCATCGAAGACCGCGAGACTGCGATTCACATGATGAATCACGCCCGCTATTTTGTTCCACACCTCCTCGCGCTTTCCACCAATTCCCCCTTTTGGCTGGGCATGGATACCGGCCTCAAATCCTATCGCTGCAAGGTATTCGACAAATTTCCGCGCACCAACATGCCCGATTTTTTCCCCAGCTGGGGCGAATACGATAACTACGTCAAGCTCCTCATCAAGACCAATTCCATCGACAACGCAAAAAAAATCTGGTGGGACATTCGACCCCACCCGTTTTTCAATACCATCGAATTCCGCGTCTGCGACATTCCCATGCGTCTCGAGGAGACCATCGCGCTCGCCGCTCTCATCCAGGCGACCGTCGTCAAACTCTACAAGCTGCATGAGTCGAATCAGGGTTTCCGCCTCTACCGGCGCTCGCTGCTCATGGAAAACAAGTGGCGGGCCGCGCGCTACGGCATCAACGGCAAGCTCATCGATTTCGGCAAGCAGATGGAAGTGCCCGAACGCGAGCTCATCGAGGAATACCTCGCCTTCGTCGATGACGTGGTCGACGAGCTTGGCTCCCGCGAAGAAGTTGAATACATTCGTACGATCATGAAGAACGGCACCGGCGCCGATCGTCAACTTGAGGTCTTTCGCCAAACCGGCGACATGAAGGCCGTCGTCGATTACATCATTGCAGAGACCGAAGCCGGCCTCGACGAAGATGAAGACGAAGGACTCCAGAACCTCCCCACCGCTAAAGCGGTCTAAGTAAATTTATAAGAAGGGCAAAATTTACCGAGGCATTATTCCGAATGAGCTTGCATACCGCCCAACAATCCAACCGCCAACTGAATCAACTTCCTTTCGACCCAGAACTCGCCCCCGGCGCGCGTAATGCCGTGCGCGTCTGTCTCCGCGTTCAGCCCGGCGAAAAAGTCACCGTCATCACCGACCAGGTTAGCCTCGAAATCGCCGCTGCCCTCGTCCGCGAACTCGATCAACTCGGGAACCCCTACCAGGCCTGGGTTTTGGAGGATGTCGCCCCGCGCCCGCTCTCCGATTTCCCACAGGCCATCGCCGACGATCTAGAATCCAGCCAGGTCAGCATCTTCGCCGTGCAGGCGCAAACCAACGAACTCAAGTCGCGCATGCAGATGACCGACATCGTTAATCGCCGCCACATCCGCCACGCCCACATGGTCAACATCAACCGCCAGATCATGCTCGAAGGCATGCGCGCCGACTTTCAAAAGGTCGATCGCCTCAGTGCCAAGGTCGTCGAGCGTGTGCGAGCCGCAAAACAGATTCGCGCCACCACTCCTTCCGGCACCAACCTCATCGCCGATATGAATCCCAATTACCGCTGGGTCAAGACCAGCGGCATTATCAGCACCGAAAAGTGGGGCAACCTCCCCGGCGGCGAAATCTTCACCACCCCCGGCGAAGTCAATGGAACCTTCGTCATCGATGGCGTAGTCGGCGATTATCTCTGCGCCAAGTTCGGCGACCTCAAAGCCACGCCGCTCACCATACGGGTCAAACAAAATCGTCTCGTCGACGCCGAGTCGTCGAACCGTGAACTCCGCGACGATTTCTGGGCCTACACCCACACCGACGAAAACAGCGATCGCGTCGGCGAATTCGCCATCGGCACCAACATCGAATTAAAAGATGTCATCGGCCAGATTCTGCAAGACGAAAAATATCCCGGCGTGCACATCGCCTTCGGCAACCCCTATGGCGCCCACACTGGCGCCGAATGGTTTTCCGCAACGCACATCGACGTAGTAGGAAGAAAATTCGACATCTGGGCTGACGAAGAACAAATCATGTCCAACGGCAAGTTCCTCATCGAAGCGTAGAGTTTGGGCAGTGCATGCTGCCGATGAGATCACCCAATTCGTCCGCGATTTTCTCTTTGAAGTGTTCCGCCGTGGAACGCCAAACCGAGGTAAATGTGTCAGGCTGGTGGCCTTCATTTCCAAGGATCTCTGACCTTCCAATCGGAAGGGAAGCCCATTTGTGCAAGGTCGATCCAGTCGTTTGCGTCGATTAATTGGTGAACGCAGTTTTTCCAAGTGTTATTCGGCGCGATACTGCGCAGCAGAATTTGAAGTATGAGCAGCACTCCATAGATGCGGTTCCCATCCACCTTTCCGACTTTATTTCTCTTCGGAATCTTAGGGCTGACCGCGAGTTTCCGGTTCCAGACTCTGCTGTGATGCGCGCACAGATTCCTCACATAGGTCAGGCTCTGCATCCAATTTGACAGTACGTTATCCGCCTGGCCGATTTGCTGTGCGATCTTACGTTTACTTTCGAGGGAGAGGCCATTCGAATACAAAACTGAGACGGTGCCGAACGTCAAGATCTCCGTCGCCATCCATATCGGGAGATGGTTTTCGCCCGTATACTTTTCTCGATAATGCTGGACGAAGCTTTCCTTTGATTTTTCGAATTCACCTTCCAGCGTTTTCAGGAAGGTTTTGTGGTCGAAGTTCCTGTTAAAGTTGGATTTCTTAAGATATCCAAAAGCACCGTACTCGTGTGCCAACTCATACGTGATCGCCGTCCGCAGCCAAACCTCGACTCGTTGAATGGCATCCATCAATAGGCTTCGGAGTTTCTGATCGAAGATGTAGAACTGCGCAATTTGCTCAAATGTAGTACCGGCTTGATAACGGTCCGCCCCGGCGAGGCGAAAGGGATATAGGTAGGCGGACAGCCGGTAATAATTGACGCGGCTGAGCCAGCGCAGGGCAAGGCCGCGGTCGGATACGATCAAGCCGCGTGATTCAAGCCGTTCCAATTGCTCTTGGAATGTCAGCGTGGGCTTTGAGTATTTCCGACGTTGGAAAAGTTTGAGTTTGCGAAGAAAAAAGAAAACCCGCCAGATAGGCGCATCACTTGGTCTCCCAAGGAGAGGCGTGGCGAGTGTGTTGCTAATATGATGCCATTTGCGGCCCATTTTTGCAACTCTGCTTTTGGGTCGGGCCATAAAAGCTTTGTCCTAATGATTTGAACAGTTTACACAAGCAGCGTCACAACGAAAATACATTGTCCTCCGCGACTGATTTGAGGCTTTCTCGAATCCTTTTAGTTGAAGTATTCCCGGCACAGTCTGAGGCCACGATGAGATCTGCACCAAAATTGAAACTCAAGATTTTCCGGCCAGGCGCAACGTCCGCCCAACCTGATTCAGTCGAAAAGTAGCGTTCCCCCGCTTATCCGCACGCCGTCTCACACCAGCGTCCAATTCTCGATGGCCAACCTGGACACCCGGGCAAACTCTCGCGTGTTGTTAGTAACGAGTGTCAATCCCAGGCTGCGGGCGTGAGCTGCAATCAATAGGTCGTTTGCTCCAATCATGGCGCCCTTCTTTCTTAGGTCGGCGCGTATGCGGGCATAGTACAGAGATGCTGCGTCGGGAAAATCCAGGACTTCGACATAATTTAGAAAGGCACTGAGCGCCCCTTCATCCTGCCGTCGCCGCGGAGAAACCTCGACTCCGAATAGGAGTTCCGACTTCGTGATTACCGAGATGCAGACATCGCTGACGGGAAGCGTGCTCAGGCGTTTGAGCACCGCATCGTTCGAACGCTTCATGATGTACGAACAAGTATCGGTGTCCAGCATGTAGCGCGGCATTATCGCTCACGTTCCTGCACCGGGAGATCTTCGACATCTTCCATGAAATTCGCCGATGCCGCCGGACCCTCGGCAAGGTAGGTAGTCCAATCAAACGGCCGCGGAGAAAGGACCACTTCACTTCCTGCTTTTTTTATGAACACTTCCTCCGTGCTGAACTGAAACTCCTTGGGCAAGCGCACAGCTTGACTACGGTTGTTCATGAAGATTTTTGCTTTGCGTTGCATGTGCCCTCCCAGCGGCGGTCATTCATGGCATATACATATGTATATGCCATTCTAACGATTTCCCTTGGCCTTCGCAAGAGGCCCTAAAACGCGCTTTTCGTGGCCTGGGGCGGTTGCCGGCCGCTGCGCCCGCCCCCCGTCTTCAGCGATAGTGGATAATGTCCTGACGGCAGATTGCCGGCAGCCAGATTCCCATGATCCCTTCCTACCGCCAAGCCTTCAACGCCAACTTTACCGAAGAAAAATACGACCGCCTCCGCCGCGAAATGATTGCCCGCTGCGGCATCGACATCCCCTTCGCCCTCTGCGAGACGCCCTGCTTTTTCCCCAGCGCTCTCGTCGACCGCATGGGCGAAGACGGCAAAGCCCTCATCCATCAACTCGTCGACAGCCCCGAATATCGCGCCCGATCCGAAGCTTCCATCCCCGCAAACTTTCGCGTCTCCAACGAATCCCCGCATCCCATGTTCATCCAGGTCGATTTCGGCCTGGTTCGCAATGAAGCTGGCGAGCTTCAGCCCAAGCTCGTCGAACTCCAGGCCTTCCCCTCGCTCTATGCCTACCAGCCCGTGCTCGCCCAGGCCTACATCGACGTCTTCGGCCTCGATCCAAATCTGCAATATTTTCGAAGCGGCCTCGCCGCCTCCTCTTATAAGCAACTTCTTCAGCAGGCCATCGTCGCCGGCCACGATCCCCAGAATGTCGTGCTCATGGAAATTCATCCCGAAGAGCAAAAGACGCGCCCCGACTTTCTGTTAACTGAAAAGTTATTAGGCATCCGCACCGTCTGCATCACCAAAATCCGCAAGCACGGCCGCCGCCTCTTCTATGAAGAAAACGGAAACGAGATTCCCATCGAGCGCATCTACAACCGCACCATCGTCGACGAACTCGAACGCAAAAATATCGCCCTGCCCTTCGACTTCCGCGACGACCTCGATGTCGAGTGGGCCGGCCATCCCAACTGGTATTTCCGCATCAGCAAATATTCCATCCCCTATCTCCGTCACCCCTCCGTCCCTCGCACCTGGTTCCTCGACCAGATGACAGAGGTCCCGCCGGATTTGGAAAATTTTGTCCTCAAGCCGCTCTATTCTTTCGCCGGGCTGGGCGTGGTGATCGCGCCTTCGCGTACCGACATCGACGGCATCCCCACCCCCAAACGCGCCGACTACATTCTCCAGGAGCGCCTCAACTTCACTCCCGTCGTCGACACGCCCTACGGCATGACTAAGGTCGAACTCCGCATCATGTATGTCTGGCTCGACGAACTGCGCCCCGTCCTTACCATTGTCCGCATGGGGCGCGGCCTTCAGATGGGCGTCGATCACAACAAGAACCTGCGCTGGGTCGGTTCTTCCGCCGCGCTCGTAATGTAGCCCGCGCAACCTCGCTGTCGACCGCTGCTCCCCAACCCCTCCGCTCCCAGTCCGCCAACCGCCTCCGCCTTCTCTTTATGTGCAAATGATTGCGCAGACCGCGCCCACATGCACTTTTGACGCTTGCTTTTGCGCGCCCCGACCCTCATCATGGAATGCACCACTGACGGCATCGTTGCCGACTGCACACACGCATTACAAAACCCAGACAGGAGTGAGTGAATGAAACGTTTCAATGATATTTGTAGGATCGTCGGAGTTATGACTGCCGCGGTCGCGCTATTTGTGGGAATAGCGACGACGCCCGCAGCCGCGCAAAAACGCGTTGAAGGTGTCTTCAACGGCCATCGCATCATCTATCCCGCGTCGAGCATGCCGGTGCCCGGCCGTCATCACACCAATTATTTCTTCGTCGATTCCGACCAGCCTCAGGGCGGCCCTCCCGGAGGCGTCGAAACTCCCGGCTCCCTCGCCTGTGTTTATCAGCTAGTAAGCGGCCCCGCGGGCTGCCCGGTTAGCACGAGCACCGCCGTGCCAACCGGCGGCGTGGGCGCGATCGCCATCGTCGACGCCGGTTACTATCCGACGGCCGCAGCCGACCTGGCCGCCTTCTCCACCTACTACGGCATTCCGCAAGCGAACTTCTCCCAGGTCTGGCCCGGCAAAAAGCAGCCTGAAGTAGAGTCTGAATGGGAAGTCGAAGAAGCGCTCGATATCGAGTGGGCGCACGCGATGGCGCCCCAGGCCAAGCTCTACCTCGTCGTCTCGAAGTTGTGCAATGTTGGAACGTGTGCCACCGATCCCACCTGGGCGGCAGTCAAACTGGCCGCCAGTCTCGTGCAGGCAGCGGGCGGCGGCGTCGTCAGCATGAGTTGGGGCGATGCTGAATGGAGCACGGAAAAGAAATACGACAAAGACTTCACGAATAAGTCCACCGTGTTCTTTGCGGCCTCGGGAGATTCCGGCATCGGCGTCAGCATTTACCCCGGATCGTCGCCTAATGTCGTCTCGGTGGGCGGGACCTACTTCAATCGCGATCAGAAGGGTGATTTTGTCAACGAGGTTTACGGCGGCGGCGGCGGCAACTTCAGCCCGTACGAGCCGCGTCCGGCTTACCAGAACGGAATCGAAGGCATCGTCGGGACCCAGCGCGGATATCCGGACGTGGCATCGGACTTCTGCTGCGCGCCGATCTACCTTGAAGGAGGCTGGTATTCGGTGGGCGGCACCAGTTGGGCCTCGCCGACCTTCGCCGGCATCGTGAATGCCGCCGGCACCCTCCAAAAGGGCAGTCTCGCGGAACTGAACCTGTTCTACAGCGAACTGGCCAATCCGACCGAGTATGCGGCTGACTTCAACGACATCACGCTGGGCGCGAGTCAGTGCAAGACGGGCTGGGACGAGTGCGCCGGCATCGGCTCGGCCAAGACCTACGCCGGGAAATAGTCCTTCACCAGCAACTCAACTCTTCCATCCCAGGTCCCGCCCAGGCGGGACCTGTTTTTTGGTGTTCCACGTGGAACATGGTTTCGGAGGAATGTTCCACGTGGAACACTTTGTGCATGTAGTGTTATATGTACAAACGGGATAAGTGCTGTGGAGTGAACTGCTTGAAAGAAAAGAAGCGATTGTTCGCGGCCTGGGGATGTTCGTTGGTTGCTTGTACATCAATTATAGTATGTACAAAACGGCCCAAATGGTCATGGCTGAAATAAGTTGCGAGTGCCCCGAAGCGATCCAGCGGCCGGCACAGGTCATCCAGCGGCGTGACGCGCGTTATTCAGCCGATTGGCGTTGGTTATTCAGCAGCCGGGCGTACTCGGCTTTGGCTTGTTTGAGGATTGGGATATCGGGGTCGGCGTCTTTCCAGAGGGTGAGGAAATCCTTGTAGGCGGCGAGCGCCCGTGCGCGGGCGGCATCGGCCTCTACACCCTGCGAGGTTCTCGTCTGCAAGGCGTCGGCACGAGCCACACCCAAATGAGCCAAGGCACCAGTCCAGCAGTTCCAGACGATGCCGCTGTGATCGAGAACCTTCTGAAACTCTGCGGCGGCGGCCTTTCCCTGTCCGGCTGCAAGGTATGCCTCGCCGCGCACATAAATGGGATAGAGGCAGGAAAGGTTAAGGACAAAGCCCATCTGCCCCAACTCGATGGGCGCAGCGACCTGCAAGGTCTGCAAAGCGGGAGCTGGACGGTTTTCGTTGAGGGCGAGTTGCGCCTGAATGGTGGGCAGCCAAAGCGACTGGGTCTGGGTGTCGAGCGGGTAGCGCTGGTTTAGATCTACCATCAAGGACTGAACTCGGTTGGTATCGCCCACCATTGCAAGGGCAAGCGCGGCTTCGCTCTCAACTCCGCGACTGGTGGGAGCAAGCTGTAGGGCATTGGCAGCGGCCTGTCGGGCATCGGCCAGGTTCCCGAAGGCAGCCTCGCGCTGGGCGGCGATGGCTAGCCACATGGCGCCAGTTTCCTTGCTGCCAACACGGATGATTGAATCGGCAGCCTGGCGGGTCAGTGCGCGCGCCTTGCCGAGATGTCCGCCATACGCCTCGGTGTCAGATGTGAGAGCGAAGGCGACGTTCTCATATTCAGGCTTACTGGCGAGCCAGTGCTGCTGTTCCGCCATTCCGGGGGAGTCAGCGCCGAAAAAAGCGAGAGCGTAGAGGGCGTCGTGGAGAACGAAATCACCCATGTTATGGGTTTGCGCCTCGCGAACCACCTGGCGGGTTCCGTCAAAATTCTGCAAGGCAAGGTTGTAGAGGGAGAGATTCTCATACCAGCCAACATGTGCCGGCTGAAGGCGCAGGGCGTGGGCGGTGATCTCGGCGGCCTCCTGGTACTGTCCCTGAAAGGCGAAGACAAGGCCCAGATCGATGTAGGCAGAGCCGGCTCGCGGATAATTCTCAGTCAACTCGCGATAGGATTGGGCGGCTTTATCGAGTTCGCCGGTGACTTCGCGGTAGTAAGCGGCGGTAATCGCCAGCTTTTCCTGCTCGCTCGAATGTTCGCGTAACTGAAACGCCCGGGTGAAAAATTGGCTGGCCCATGCCAACTGGCCGAGGTTGTAGTAGTCATTGCCTACGGCCTCGTGAGCGATGGCAAAATTCGGATCGAGATCGACGGCCTGTTGGTGGTAAGGCAGGGCGGCGAATGCGCCATTCTCGTTATCGGCCTTTTGGCCGAGGCTGTATGCCTTGAGAGCTTCGAGCGAAGAGGTGGTGGCCTGCGCCAGCGGAACGTCAAACTTCTGGACAGTGGCGAGCGATTCGCCGAGTTCGCCGCGCAGCCTGGATGCGGCCTGGCCGAGAGCATCGAGCACCTTCTCCTTAGACTTGGCCGTTGCCTGCTCTTCGGCCAGGGTATCTCCGGTCTGGCAGTTGACGGCCTTCAATCCCACCACGTATTCGTTCCCGAGATTACCAATCGACCCAGCAATGTAGGCGTTGCTGGCGGCGCGTTGACAAAGCTCGGCAGCCACTTCGGGAGTGAGTTTTGTATTGGCGGGCCGGGTCATCAGGTTCAGGGTTTTCGAGACCTGGCTGTCGGAAAGCACGTTGAGGAAGGGCGATTGGCGCAGGGAAATACTGAGCGCGGCCTTGAGCGTGTCGTCGAACAGGGCATCGCCGGTGCTGTTGGCAAAATCAGCGAGAACAATGGTGTCCGTGTCGGTGAGCTTGGGCTTACGGTGAAGATAGAAGTAAGCACCGAGCGACAAGGCCAGCGTAACGACGGCCGCAGGAATGATTGCCTTCCATCGTTTCCTGGCACCAGTCCCGCTTTTGGCCGCCGCTGCCAGGTTTGTCGACTCCTTCGATTCCGATAGCGCTACCAGGGCAAACGCCAGATCCGATGCGGACTGGAAGCGCTGCTCGGGATTTTTCTCCAGACAGCGATGCACGACACGCGGCAATCGGGCAGGAGTGTTTGCCGTAACCTCTGAAATGCTGGGTGGCTCTTCGTTCAGAATCGCGCTCATCGTGTCGGCCGGGGTGGACTTGTGGAAGGCGCGTTTGCCGGTCAGCATTTCGTAGAGGATCGCGCCGAACGAAAAGATGTCGGTGCGATGGTCGACGGTTTGTCCGCGCACCTGCTCCGGCGACATGTAGCCGGCCGTGCCCATCACGACGCCGGGCTCGGTTCCCTTGTCGACCGCGTGGGGGCGGCGCCCGGAGTCAGACGGGAGGAGGGTCAGCTTGGCGAGCCCGAAGTCCAGAATCTTCACCCGTCCGTCTTTGGTGAGGAACAGATTTTCGGGCTTGAGGTCGCGATGGACAATGCCTTTCTCCTGGGCTGCGGCCAGGCCGCGAGCGATCTGCACTGCATAGTCGATCGCTTTTCGCACGGACAGAGGGCCGCGCTTGAGGCGGTCGCGCAGCGTCTCGCCTTCGAGCAACTCGGAGACGAGATAAGGCGCGCCGTCATGCGTGCCCATCTGAAATACCGCCAAAATATTGGGATGGTTGAGGGCGGCGGCGGCGCGGGCTTCCTGCTCGAAGCGGAGCAAACGGCCGGAATCGGAGACCAGCGCCGGGGGCAAGACTTTGATGGCGACATCGCGACCGAGCCGCGAATCGCGGGCGCGATAGACTTCACCCATACCGCCAGAGCCGACGAGGGATTTCACTTCGTAGTCGCCGAGCCGGGTTCCGGAAGCGAGCGGGACGTGCGGCGGAGAAGAGGATTGCAAAAAGCTGGAGCGCACGTCGTCGCTGGACGCGAGAAGGGTTTCGACTTCGCGACGCAGAGTGGGATCGGAGGAACAGGCGTAATCGAGGAAGGCGGAGCGCTCGGCGGGCGGCAACTCCAGCACTTTCTCCAGCACATCCTGAACTTGTTGCCAGCGTTCGGGAGTCATGGCTAAGCAGCCTTGCCCATGTGGTGATGCAGCCAGAGCCGGGCCATGCCCCAATATTTTTTCACGGTGGTGGGCGAGAGATCCATCGCTTGCGCAGTTTCCTCGATGGAGAGGCCGGCGAAAAATCTCAGTTCGACAATGCGGCTCTGCTGCGGATTGAGCTTGGCCAGTTCGTTGAGTGCGTCGTCGAGAGCGACCAGGTCCATGCTGCGAGTTTTCAAGGCGAGCGCATCGTCGAGTTCCAGCCGGACTCCGCCATCGCGCTTGCCGGCGTTGCGGGCGCGCGCATACTCGACCAGAATCTGTCGCATCAACTGGGCGCAGATGGCGAGAAGGTGCCCGCGATTTTGGATGGGAGCAGCGGCTTGCTTCTCCAGGCGCAGATAGGCCTCGTTTACCAGGGCGGTGCTTTGCAGAGTGTGGCCGGGCCGTTCATTGCGGAGGTAGTGGTGCGCGAGGCGGCGCAGTTCGTCATAGACGAGGGGAACCGCGGCTTTTAAAGCCTGCTCGTCACCAGCGCGGAAGGTCGCCAGTAACTCAGTGACCGTGTTGGGAGGAAGCTGCGACACACTAAGCCACCAAGCGGGGCCCCGGAACTGTTGGTGAGTAAAAGTAGCCTCACCCGATCGCCGATGTCAAGCGATTGAACCCCAGCGATACTTCGTTGGTTCTAAGCGAGGGTCTCCCTTTTGGATAGTGCAGAAAGAACGACTAGCGTTTCACGGAAAGATGGCCCCCGGCGTTGCCGGCAAAATTCAGGCCGCGAAAGAAAATTTGTTTGCCCGCGACCAGTTCTCGCGAAAATTTCGCTTTACCAGATGACGAGGCCTGAACTGCTTGTTTGGCACTCTTCCCCAGGAGTGAGGGCGAGTCAAAAAAAACATCGGCACAAAGCTGCCGAAAAAAAAGGAGAACTACCATGAAACTCAAAGCAAGCACACTTATCCTGGGACTCTGCCTCGCCATGTTGGCCGTCGCGGCCAGTCCCGCGTATGCGCGATCAACGACCGGGTTCAGCGCCTTCCATGTCGAGAACCAGGGCACGTTGGGCACCAATCCGTATACCTGCCTCGGGGAGAGTTTTGGGGCTGTGGTGAACAATTGCTCGTACGCGGTAAGCCTCGAATTCGACCTGCCCACCGACAGCCCGGGAGAAAAGGGGATTACCGTCCAGAATTACTGGAAGGGGACCGAAGCCTCTGGTACCTTTTCGTGCCAGGCATATGCGTATTCAGGCGCCGGATCCGCGTATCCGGCCGACTACGCATATTGGGGGCAGATCAACTTCCCCGGGCCAGACTATTCCTTGCAACTCTCGGGCTTCCTGCAAGGCGCCTGGAGCATTCAGTTGATTTGCTGGAACGTGCCGCCGGGCGGTGGCATTGCGAACATCAACTGGACCGAGTAGCGGAATCGAGCGGCCCCCGAGGACGCGGTATCAGAGCGGTCTTAATCCAACACCGCAGGACCAAGGCGCCAACCAGCGCTTTGGCCCTGCGGTTTTTTTTGCGGGTCGAGTTGCTGCCCGTGTGTGGCCGAGGCAATGGACGTTGGTGGGCGAGGACGTCGCCGCGGGTCGGCCGCAATCGCGAGCCGGCGGTTGACCCACTTGCGGGGACACTCTAACATTGTCCCTCTGCGGGTGAGGGTGCCCGCCTGATTTACTGCATGGACATGGTGGGCCAAACTGTGTCCCATTACCGCGTGCTTGGGAAACTGGGCGGCGGGGGGATGGGAGTGGTGTATGAGGCGGAGGACTTGCGCCTGGGGCGGCTCGTCGCGCTCAAGTTTATTCCCGATCACCTGGTGAAGGACCCGCGCTCGCTGGAGCGCTTTACGCGCGAGGCGCGGGCGGCGTCGCAACTGACCCATCCGAATATCTGCACGATCCACGACATCGACAATAACGAAGGCCAGCCCTTCATCGTGATGGAGAAGTTGGAGGGCGAGAGCCTGAAGCAGCGCATTCGCGAGCAGGCGACCGAGCGGCAGGCGATGGACACGGAGGAGCTCGTGGACATCGCGATGCAGGTGGCGGACGCGCTGGCGGCATCGCATGCCAAGGGGATTGTGCATCGCGACATCAAGCCGGCGAATATTTTTTTGACGCCGGGCGGGCAGGTGAAGATTCTGGACTTTGGTCTGGCGAAGCTGATGAAGGATGGCAAGGTGGGGACGGCGACGGACTCGTCGCTGGAAGAGTCCCTGACGCAGGTGGGAGTGATTCCGGGAACGGCGGTGTATATGTCGCCGGAACAGGCGCGGTCGGAAGACCTGGATGTGCGCAGCGATATTTTTTCCTTTGGCGTGGTGCTGTACGAGATGGCGACGGGGAAGAAGCCGTTTACAGGCACGAACGTGGTGACCACGCTGCATGCGGTGATCAATCAGAAGCCGGCGGGACCGCGGACGTTGAATCCGGCGATACCGAAGGAGCTGGAAGCGATCATCGGAAAGGCGATGGAGAAGGACCGCGAGCAGCGTTACAAGAACGCGGCGGAGATGAAGGCGGACCTGGCGCGGCTGCGGAAAGAGACCGATCCGACGCAGCCGAGCGGGCTGCGGGTGATGCCGGGGCCGCGCATTGCGACCAGCGCATTTCAGAGGGCGGACGGGAATCGCAGATGGGTACTGGGGACGCTGGCGCTGGCGATGATTGCGCTGCTGGTGTCGCTGGGCGTGGCGGGGATGTGGTGGATGAAGCGCCGGCACGCGGCGGCGGGAGGGCGGCGGACGATTGCGGTGCTGCCGCTGGAGAATTTCGATAAGAGTCCGGAGAACGAATTCTTGGGGATTGCGCTGGCGGACGAGATTGCGAACGCGCTGACGTATTCGCGCGCGCTGGAGATCCGGCCGTCGACATCGACGCAAAAGTATAGCGAGAACGAGGAGGCGGATTCGGCGAAGATCGGGCGCGAACTGGGAGTGGGGACGGTAATCGCGGGACATTTTTTGAAGCGCGCGAATACCGTGATGGTGACGCTGGAGGCCGTGGAGGTGAAGGACGACCGGCTGGTGTGGACGGGGACGCTGAGTGCGCCGGCGGAAAACTTGATTGCGCTGCGGCGGGAGATGTCGAAGAAAGTGCGGGAAGGCTTGCTGCCGGCGCTGGGCGTGGGCGGAACGATGGAGGAGAGCAGCGTGCCGGCGAATCCTGAGGCCTATGACTTATACATGCGGAGCAAGGCAATTCCGCACGACGCCGGACCGAACAAGGACGCGATCGCCATGCTGGAGAAGGCGGTGAAGATCGACGAGAATTACGCGCCGGCATGGGAGGCGCTGGGACATCGTTATTACTATGACGCGGTGTATTCGGGGGGCGGAGCGGAGGGATACGAGCAGGGATACGAGCGCTCGACGGCGGCGTACCGGAAGGCGCTGGCGATTGAGCCGGGGCGGACGAATGCGGCGGGATCGCTGGCCATCAATCTGGCGGACACGGGAAATCTGGAGAAGGGACTGGAAAGCGCGCGGGAAACGGTGAAGCGGAGCCCGGACAGCGCGTTTGCGCATTTTTCGCTGGCGTATGTGCTGCGCTATGCGGGCCTGCTGGGCGAGGCGCAGGCGGAGTGCGACAAGGCGCTGAGGTTCGATCCGACGAATTACAACTGGCGCTCGTGCGCGTTCGCGTTTTTTGAGGGTGGGAAAGAAGCGCGGGCGATGGAGTATCTGAAGCTGGACGCAGGCTCGGAGTGGTCGAACGCGGTGAAGGTTACGGTGTTGATGCGCGAGGGGAAGCTGACGGAGGCGCAGCGGGCGGTGCAGCCGATGACGGAGAATCCTCTTTGGATGCGGGGTTTTCTCCAGGTGTGCCTGAATAAAGCGCCGGCGCCGGAGGTGCATCGCGCCGCTGAGGCGGCGGAGAAAGAGCTGATGGCGATACACAATTCGGCGTTGAAATACTACGAAGGCGCGGTGCTGGCGTCGTGCGGCGAAAAGCAGATCGCGTACGAATTTCTGCGCACGGCAGTGCAGGGAAGATATTGCGCTCACGACGCGCTGCTGGAGGATCCTCTGCTGGCGGACGTGCGCGGGGATGCGGAGTTTGCGGGGATCGTGCAGGAGGCGGCGGCGTGCCAGGGGAAAGTGCGCGGAGTGAAATGAGTTGCTGTGTCGCAGCGAATGGCGGGTCCGCGGGCGCGCTTATTGGCGAGGTGAAGGCAAATTTCAGGACTCGTTGACGAGGGCGCCCGCGCCACACGTTTGATCCCTTCTTCGTGTAAATTCCATCTTATGGGAATGCTTTCACTTTTTCGGGCCGATCAAGAGTTTTTGCGCGACCGGCGGCGCCGGTCGCCGATCGCTGCTGCGATCTTGTGCATCGTTGTTTTGTCGGCGGCGGCGATTCCGGTCGTCGCGCAGCACTCAACCGCTGCGCTGAGCGAGGACAAGCCTTCTGTCAATCACGGCGCGGATGAGCCCAAGGATCAGAGCAAGGATCACAACAAAGATCAGAGCGCGGCGGATCATTCTGCTTCGGATCAATCCGCAGCGGATCATTATTATGCCCTGCTGCCGCAGGAGACGGGCGAGGCCGGGTTGAAGCTCGAGCTGCGGAAACTGGCGACCACCGGGCGGTTGATGCAGGTGGTGGCGCATCCGGATGATGAGGACGGCGGGATGCTCACGCTGGAGGCGCGCGGCAAGGGCGTGGACACGCTGCTGATGACGCTGACCCGCGGCGAAGGCGGGCAGAATAAGCTGGGCAGCAATCTGTTTGACGTGCTGGGCGTGCTGCGGACTTTGGAGTTGCTCGCCGCCGACCGGTATTACGGTGTGGAGCAGCGCTTTTCGCGCGTCGCGGATTTTGGATATTCGAAAACTCCGGAGGAGACTTTTCAGAAATGGGGCGGGCACGATGTGGCGCTGGGCGATATTGTGCGCGTGATTCGCGAGTTTCGTCCGGATGTGCTGGTGGCGCGGTTTTCGGGGACGGATCGGGATGGGCATGGACATCATCAGGCGTCGGCGATTTTGACGCGGGAGGCGTTTCGGGCCGCGGCCGATCCTACGAAGTTTCCGGAGCAGATTGCGGCGGGCTTGCACCCCTGGCAGCCGAGGAAGCTGTACATCGGAAATGTGTGCAGCTTTGGTGCGCAGGCCTGCGATGCCGATAAGTACACGCTGAAACTGAATACGGGCAAGGCCGATCCCGTGCTGGGAATGTCGTACGTACAGTTTGCGCTGAAGGGGCTGCGGCATCAGCAGTCACAGGGGCTGGCGGCCGTGTCGGTCCCGGATGGAGATCGGTTTACGTTTTATAAGCTGGTCGACGCAGTGGTGGATTCTCCCAAGGATAAAGATGGGCACGAGGCGGATTTTTTCGACGGGATCGACACAACGCTGCCGGGACTCGCGGCGCGACTGGGAGAAGAGGAGAAGAAAGTTCCGTGGCTGCGGGGAGAGTTGCAATCGAGCGCGGCTGAGATCAAGCGCGCCATCGACAAGAGCGAGTCGGATCCAGCGGGTTCGGCCGAGCCACTTTCGACGGCAGTCGGGGATTTGAATGCGGCCGTCGACCGATTGAAGGCGAGTGGAATGCGCGACGCGGCTGAGGAAGACGTGCGGGCGGTTTTGCAGAAAGAACAAGAAGCGGTGCAGAGAGCGGAAAACATCGCGATGAGCCTGCATTTCGACGCGGTAGTGGGTGCGGGGCCGAATCCGAGCAAAAGCGCCGGGCCGTTAAAAGACGCGCTGACGGTGGTTTCTCCGGGACAGACTTTTCAGGTGAGGGCGCGCCTGCATAATGGGTCGGACAAGTGGCTGCTGGTGGATAAGGCAGATCTGGAAGGCGGCGAGGAGTGGATTCAACGGGCGGATGCGGGGGAGATGACGATCAAGCCGGGCCAGGATTATTACGCCAACTATGCGTTGAAGGTTCCGGCGGATGCGGCGATGACGAGGCCGTACTGGCATCGCGATAATCCAGAGACGGAAGCGCTGAATACGATCGATGATGAGAGGTATCGCACGCTGCCGTTTCCTCCGGCGGCGTTGCGGGTGCGCATGCAATATGAAGTACTCGAACACAGCCGGCTGCATTCGCCCGCGCCGGACGCGTTCCGCAATCGGCGAGGCGAAACCGAGGCCGCGAAGGGAGAAATTGCGGCCACGGTGTTTGTGCCTTTTGTAAATGCGGATGGGAGCCGCGATCGAACTCCGCTGGCGGTTGCGCCGGCCTTTTCGCTGAGCCTGGAGCCGGGTGAGCATGTGCTTCCGGCGCAGGGCGAAAAAGAAATCGCGGTGACGGTGGGAGTGAGTTCGAATCTGACGGGAGCGTCGGAGGGGACGCTGCGGCTGGAAGTGCCCGCGGGCTGGAGAGTGGAACCGGAGCGCTTGACGGTCGCGTTGGCGAAACGGGGCGAGCGGCAGGACTTTTTGTTTAAGGTATCGCCGGCGCGTTTGCAGGAGGCGCGGGTTGAAATTCATGCGGTGCTGGATGCGGCCGGCAAAAGCTATCGCGATGGATACACACTGGTGACGCGGGAGGATTTGGGCGCGGCGTATTACTACCAGCCGGCGGTGCAGCGGGTTTCGATTGTGGATGTGAAGGTGCCGCGCGACTTGAAGGTTGGATATGTGATGGGAGCGGGCGATGAGATTCCGACGGTGCTGCAGCAGATCGGAATGAATGTGGAGATGATTGCGGCGGAGAAGCTGGCGACGGAGGATTTGAGTAAGTACCAGACGATCGTGCTGGGCATTCGTGCATATGACACGCAGAAAGATGTGATCGCGAATAACAAACGACTGCTGGATTATGTGGAGGCGGGCGGGCGACTTGTGGTGCAGTACAACACGCTTGGGTTTGGGCCGTCGGCGGGAGATTTCAATTCGGGGAAGTACACGCCGTATGCGGCAACGCTCAGCCGGGCGCGGGTTTCGGTGGAGGAGGCTCCGGTTAAGATACTTGAGCCGACGAATGAGATTTTTCATTATCCGAACGAGATTATGCAGAAGGATTTTGACGGGTGGGTGCAGGAGCGCGGGCTTTATTTTATGTCGTCATGGGCGCCGGAGTTTACGCCGCTGTTAGAGTCGCACGACCCGGGCGAGCCGGAGCAGAAGGGCGGGCTGCTGGTGGCTAAGTATGGCAAGGGGACTTATATCTACTGCGCGTATGATTTCTTCCGGCAGTTGCCGGCGGGAGTTCCGGGGGCGGTGCGGCTGTTTGTGAATCTCGTAGCTGGTCGTTAGTTGTTAGTTGTTGGTCGTTCGGGGATTTTTCGACCGCGGCCGTTCGCTCCACAACTGTTCGATGCACCTATGATTGGCGGGTTTATCCTGACCCCCGATACCGGCCATTGCAATCTTATGTGCTTTCCGAACGACTAACGACTAACTACCTCCTACAAGCTTCGTGACAATTCCTCCCACCACCGAGACGGATAACAAAAACGCCGATAGCCAACTCGTACGCGGAATCAGCCTCAGCTCCGCGACCGCGCTCAACATGATTGACATGATTGGCGTGGGCCCGTTTATTACGATCCCGCTGATTGTGTCGGCGATGGGCGGACCGCAGGCGATGCTCGGGTGGGTGCTCGGCGCGTTCTTGGCGATTTGCGATGGGCTGGTTTGGGCGGAGCTGGGCGCGGCGATGCCGGGGTCGGGCGGGTCGTACCGGTACTTGAAAGAAATTTATGGGCCGCGAAAATTAGGGAGGCTCATTTCTTTTTTGTTCATCTGGCAGCTTTCGTTCAGTGCGCCGCTCTCAATCGCGTCGGGAGCGATTGGGCTTTCGCAGTATGCGGCGTTTTTCTGGCCGGGGCTGGAGCGAGTGTGGTCGACGCACACGGGCACTCTCAAGATGCCGCTGGTCGGAGCTTTGCAACTCACTTGGGTCGCGATGCCGGCGACGTTGCTGGCCATCGGGGTTTGCGCGCTGACCGCGTTTTTGCTTTACCGGCGCATCACGGCGATTTCGCGATTGACGAAAGTGCTCTGGCTGGGCGTGATGGGGACGATTGGGTGGATTATTTTTACCGGGCTCACGCACTTCAATGCGCATCAGGCGTTCGATTTGCCGCCAGGAGCGTTTTCGTTTTCGAGCGATTTTTTTCACGGACTGGGCGGCGCGATGCTGATTGCCGCTTACGACATCGGCGGGTATTACAACGTTTGCTTTCTCGGCGATGAGGTGAAGGATCCAACGAAAAATATTCCGCGGGCGCTGTTTCTGTCGATTCTGGCGGTGGCGGTGCTGTACATCGTGATGAACATCAGCATTCTGGGCGTGATCCCGTGGCGCGAACTGGCGCAGGCGGGCGCGGCGAACAGCAAGCTCTACGTGGTTTCGACGATGATGCAGCGCGTGTATGGGCAGGGCGCGGCGTCGGTGATTTCGGTGCTCGTGATGTGGACAGCGTTTGCGTCGGTGTTTTCGCTGACGCTCGGATACTCGCGTGTGCCCTATGCCGCGGCGCTGGACGGAAATTATTTTCGGGTGTTTGCGAAGGTGCATCCGGAGCACCGCATTCCGTATGTTTCGGTGCTGGCGATGGCGGGCGTGGCGGCGCTGTTTTGCTTTTTGCGGCTGGCGGACTTGATCGCGTCGCTGATTGTGATTCGGATCGTGCTGCAATTTCTGGTACAGAGCATTGGCGTGATCGTGCTGCGGATTCGGCGGCCGGAGATGCCGCGGCCGTTTCGCATGTGGCTGTATCCGCTCCCGGCTCTGATCGCGGCGGCGAGTTTTATTTTTATTCTGGTTTCGCGAAAGAATTTTCTGCGCGAAGTGCGGTATGCGGGAGTGATTCTGGTGGTGGGCCTCGCCATTTACCTGGTGCGGGCGTGGCGGCATGGGGAGTGGCCGTGGGGTCGGTCGTTGGTCGTTGGTCGATAGTCGTTGGGTGGGCGTGGTTTTCGGTCGTCGTTATTCGGAGATGCTGGTGGTGCGTAAGCGGATTTTCGATTACCATCGCATCGTCTTTTTTTGGGGGACAATAACATGCTTAACAAATCTGGAATTCTTCGCTCATTCTGTCTGGCGGCGGCGCTGGCCTCCACGCTGCTGGGAACAGCTTGTATCCATCGGACGCCGCGGTACTACGACTCGTATTACAACGATTACCACAAGTGGAATGACCGGGAGATGGATTACTACGACCGCTGGTGTCGCGAGACGCATCGCGACCCGCGCATCGATTTTGCGAAGCTTCATGCGGACGAGCAGGATCAGTATTTCAAGTGGCGGCACGATCAGGATAAGGCGCATTACAAGCAGCCGCACTGAGGCCGGGTGGGCGCGCGATTTCCGTCGGCGGCTCATGCCGCGCTTTTTTGCAGGATTGGGCGACGAGGCTTCGCGCCGGGCAGGCTTTGAGCCGTGGCCTCACAACGCGCTCGATGAGTGGGCTTCTCTAACTTTGAATTGCAATCTGATTTTCCGGAGGCGATATGAAGAAGATGTTTGGGACGCTCGGTTTGTTGGCGATGACAATGGCGCTTTGCGGTGTATGTGGGGCGCAGGTTTCGGCGGCGGCGAAGGATGCGCCGAAGACCGTTACTTCGGTCCTGGATGCCGGAGTGAAAGGTGTCGAAGGCGAGTTTGTTCCGGCGGCCGAGGCCATGCCCGAGGACAAATACGGCTTCGCGCCCACGGGCGGCGAGTTCAAGGGCGTGCGGACGTTTGCGCAGCAGGTGAAGCATGTAGCGGCGGTGAACTACATGTTGGGGGCGGCGATTCTCCAGGAGAAACCGCCGGTGGAGTTGGGCGGCGAGAATGGGCCGGACGGCATCAAGTCGAAGGCTGACGTGGTGAAGTTTCTGAAGGACTCGTATGCCTATGCGCACAAGGCGGTGGGCACGATTACGCCGGATAATCTCATCGGCGAAGTGCCGAGCCCGTTTGGACGAGGAAAATCTACGCGGATGGGTCTGGCGATTCTGATTACGGCACACTCGTTCGATCACTACGGGCAGATGGTGGAGTATCTGCGGATGAACGGCATTGTCCCGCCGGCGAGCCGGGGTCAGTAGCTCTTTTCGGGATTTAGAAAAGTGCCCGCCCTGAAATCGCAGCGAACGCGATTTTAGGGTGCGGCACCCGCAAGCTTACTTCTTGCTGCCGTGATATTTGCGCCAGTCGCCGCCGTCGCGGCCGCCGTGGGTGGCGATCGTCGTGAGATGAAGTTCGGCTTGCAGGCGCCGCTTGACCAGGTGGGCAGCGATGCGCTGTTTTGTTTTCGCCGGTGAAACTTTGGGATCGAGAAAGACGAGCACCGAAGGACCGGCACCACTCAGCGCGGCGCCGAATATGCCGGTCTCGCCGGTCAACTCTTTGAGCGCGGGCAGCAGCGGGCAGAGCGGCGCGCGATAGGGCTGGTGCAGGCGGTCTTCGAGCGCCGATGGCAGCAGATCCGGGCGTCCGTTGGCGAGCGCCGAGAGTAGCAGCATGGAATTCTGAATGTTGGTGACGGCATCGGCGCGCGAATACTGAAAAGGCAGCGCGCGGCGGGCTTGCTCGGTGGAGAGCGGATTCTCTGGCACGGCCAGCAGTAGCGGCCATTTGCCTTTCGGCTTCACCTCAAACACTTGCGCTTGAACCTGGTTCGCCATGCGGGCCACGGTCAGTGCGCCCATCCAGCAGGCGGCGGCGTTGTCGGGGTGGTGCTCGCGCATCGAGGCCTCGCCGACGATGCGATCATCCTTCCAGCGCAGATGGCCGAAGTGCACGGCCAGCGCGATGCCGGCAAGACGCGCGGCGGCCGAGGAGCCACAGCCTCGGCCAATGGGAATCTCGTTTTCGATGTGAATGCGCAAGGGCGCAACCTTGCGATTCTCCGAGTCCAGCACCTCACAATAGGTTGTGACGATGAGGTGATTTTCCATGCGGCTGCAAATCTGAGCGTCGCGGCCCTCGGCGGTAACGAAGAAATCGGGGGCGCGCTCGGCCCGAAGACGGAGATAGAAATCGAGCGCGAGGGCCGCGGCATCGAAGGCGGGGCCGAGGTTGGCCGAAGTCGCCGGCAATGCCAGGCGTATGGAGCGGCCAGCCGAAATGGGACGTGATGGCATAGTGAATTGGCGATCAAGCGTTGGCGGCGAGGCCGGGTCAATATCTTGAAACTAAGGGATTTACCAGCATTTTTTTACTGGTTTTGAGGGCCGCGGCGCGCTCTCGGGTCGCCAACACATTGAAACTGTGTCTTATACACGAATACGCGGAGAATTGCTATGGGGTAGTCTCGGCGGCGTCGAGAGCGCCGACGACCGCGCTCAGAGTGGCGTCGAGGACGATCGGGGCACGCTGGAGCGATTTTGTCTGGATGGCATGGCGCTCCTCCGAGGTTCCCTCAAATAAATCGCCGCGGTGGAATTTTATTGTGAAGTCGGGGTCTTTGAGCAAATGGCCGGTCAGGATGAGGACTACGAATTCGCCGGGCTTGACGAAGCCGCGGGCGCGCAGTTTCTTCAGGCCGGCGAGAGTGACGGCGGAGGCGGGTTCGCAGCCAATGCCGTCGGCGCCAATTTCGGCTTTAGCCTCGGCGATCTCCACGTCGGTTACCTGCTCGACTTCGCCGCCGGTGGCGCGAAGCACGCGCAGCGCTTTTTTCCAGGATGCGGGATTGCCGATGCGAATTGCCGTTGCGAGGGTATCGGCACTGACCGGCTCCAGCTTCGCCGATTCAAGTTCGCCGTCACCCAATTCGCACACGCAGCGATAAAACGGGTTCGCCCCTTCGGCCTGAATGATAGAGAGCCTCGGCAGGCGCAGGATCAGGTTGAGATCGCGCAATTCCACCAGCGCTTTGCCGATGGCGGAACTGTTGCCCAGATTGCCGCCGGGCACGATGATGTGGTCGGGCGGCTGCCAGGCGAGTTGTTCGAGCAATTCGATGGCGGCGGTTTTCTGGCCTTCGATGCGATAGGGATTGACGGAGTTGAGCAGGTAGACGGGCTTCTGCCGAACGAGTTCGTTGAGAATGCGCACGCAGCCGTCGAAGTCGGTGCGGAGTTGGCAGGTGAGCGCGCCGTAGTCGAGGGATTGCGAGAGCTTGCCCCAGGAAATTTTCCCGTCCGGAATGAGCACCAGGCTCCGCATATTTCCGCGCGAGGCGTAGGCGGCCATGGAGGCCGAGGTGTTGCCGGTAGAGGCGCACGCGACCCAGCGGAAACCCGCTTCCAGCGCGGCGGAGGCGGCAACGGTCATGCCAGTGTCTTTGAACGATGCCGTGGGATTCATGCCCTGGTGCTTCGCATAGAGATGATCGACTCCCACGGCTTGCGCGCAGCGGCGCAGGTGATAGAGCGGAGTATTGCCCTCAGCGAGCGTGATAACGTTCTCAGCGCCGATGACTGGCAGGAGTTCGCGAAAGCGCCAGACGCCGCTCTGGTCAAGGGAATTGGGCAGTGCTGTGCCGGGCGATGTGCGGCGGCCCAGCCACAGAGCTTTGAGGTCCTCGGGGTTGGAGACGGGCGGCGGTGCGAGGTGAAATTCCAAAAGATCGCCGCATGCCGTGCAGCGAAAGTCCGCGGCGGCCGAGTGGGGCGTTGCGCCGCACGCGATGCAGCGGAGACGGGCGGAAGTTTCGACGACAGGCACGGTCAAGTCGCTATGAGTTTACCGCAAATACGCGTCGCTGCCGCTCATCCAGTCGGCGCGCGGCGGATGGAAGACATCGAGATCGACGGTATCGGCGAGCGCCTCGGCTTTGTGCGGCAGATTGGGCGGGATGGTTAAAACCTCACCCGCATTCACGACGATGATTTCCCCGCCAATCCAAAACTTCAGAGCGCCCTCAAGAATGTAGGTGATCTGCTCGTTGGGATGGCTGTGCTCGGGCACAACGCATCCTTTCTTGAGCAGAACGCGCGCCAGCATGAGATCTTGACCTACGATTAACTGGCGGCCGAGCAGAGAGTTCAGAGGTTCGACGGGAATGGAACTCCAGAGAATGTGACGGAGTTCGCCTTTGCGCCGCCGTTTTGCCACGGTGCCGGTGAGGGCAACTTTGCCGAGTTTGCTTGTCCGCTTAGGTGCGGGCTTGGGCTTGGATTTCTTTCGGGAGCGCGAACTGGTTTTCGAGTCTTTCATAAAATTTGGAGGAAGATGAGAAAATCTAGGTCTCCCTCAGTCTACACGCGGTGCAGGCCGATCCGACTGCGTTCCTGCTCATTGCCTCGAGCTTGCGACGCCATATACCCTAGAGCTTGGACGGTTCGAGTTTCACCCCGGGAAGATCGAATAAAAAGTGGTCGTTTGAAGAATCATCGTATTGAAGAGGATGGTATGAAGAAGCACCAATTCCGTCAGGAAACCGAAGCTGTGCGCGCGGGCACCGACCTGCACAAAAAGAGCGGACCGCTGGCGACGCCCATTTACCAGACCTCGACCTTCGAGGTCACGGACAACCAGGAACAACTGCGGGTGACTCCGACCGACCACTTCTACACGCGCTACGGCAATCCCACCCACACCGTGGTCGAAAACGCGATTGCCGAATTGGAGGGGACGGATGCGGCGCTGGTATTTTCGTCGGGCATGGCGGCGATTACGAGCACGGTGCTGGCGCTGGTGAAGGCGGGAGACCACATCGTGGCGCAGCGCGACATTTATGGCGGGGTCACGAAATTTTTGTCGCAGTGGCTGCCGAAGATGGGAGTGGAAACGACGTTCGTGGATACGAACGACATCGAGCAGCACGAACGCGCGATCCGGCCAAATACGCGAATTTTGCACGTGGAGTCGCCAACCAACCCGATGGTGCGCGTGGTGGACCTGGAAAAAATTGCCGCGCTGGCGCGCACACACAAGCTGACTTCCACGATTGACTCGACCTTCAGCACGCCCATCAATTGCCGGCCGGCGGAGTGGGGCATCGATTTGGTGCTGCACTCGGGGACGAAATATTTTGGCGGACACGCGGATTTGATCTGCGGCATTGTGGCGGGCAGCCGCGAGTTGATCGAAGAAATACACGCGGTGCGCACGACGCTGGGGTGCTGCATGGACCCGCACGCGGCCTTTTTGCTGCTGCGCGGCGTGAAGACGCTGGCCGTGCGCGTGGAACGGCAGAACCAGAGCGCGCTGCGGATCGCAGAGTATCTGAGCAAGCATCCCAAGGTGGCGCGCGTACACTATCCGATGCTGCTGGGACATCCGCAGTACGAACTGGCGAAGAAGCAGATGGCGGGGGCGGGCGGAGTGCTGAGCTTCGAAGTCGCCGGTAGCGGCGCCGACGGTTGCCGCGTGGCCGAGGCGCTGACGCTATTCACGCTGGCACCGAGCCTGGGCGGAGTGGAGTCGCTGGTGTCAATTCCCGTGCTGACCTCGCATGCCATGATCGCGCCGGAACTGCGGCAGAAAATGGGCGTGACGGAGCAGATGATCCGGCTGTCGGTGGGAATTGAGAATGTCGAGGATCTCATCGCCGATCTCGACAAAGGCCTGGCGGTGCTGGGCGGGCGGGAGCAGGCGCACGCGGCGGACTAGGGCCGTAGTCGTTTGAAATCAATCCATATTTCCGCGCGCCGTGGTCTAACTCCAGTTCGACGCCGCGTCGATGTTTGGATGCAGACCGACGACTTTGTCGACATTCGTCATTTTCAGGATCTCTTCGACGTGGCCCTGGGCGCAGACGCGGAGGTCGCCGCCGGCTTTTTTGAGTTGTCCAGCCGACATCACGATGATGCCGATGCCGGTGCTGTCTATGTGGGTGACGCCGCTGAGATCGAACACGACTTTCGTCTTTTTCTCACGGACGAGCGAATCGGTCGACCACTCCAGTTGTTTGCAATTGCGTCCCATGGTGAGTCTTCCCGTGATCGCCAGAATGACGATGTCGGGATCAACATTTCTGGTTTGAATTTCCATCATGGCGCAGGCTCCTTTGCATCGCGTATCGGCCGACACAGCCGGCTATCCCCGGAAAACCGCTCAACATCATGTGTCCGGCTATGGTAGGCAGGATGCGATGCTAAGTCAATCGCAGGGGGCGCGGGACGTGTTCTAATTTGCCTTGGTCACCACAGAGGCGCAGAGTCACGGAGAAAATCTTGAACCGCAAAAACACAAAGATTAAGCGACATCAGAGGCCAGGACGGCAGAAGTCGGGGATATCGGAATGAAAATTACCAACCGCAGCAGTCAAACCGAGATTTTTGTCACGGGAGAAGGCGACAACTACTACGAGCGAAACAAATCGGCGTTCGGGAACGAAGAGCAACGTCACGCGGAAAAATTGTTGTGTGAAGCGCTCTCGTCCTTCCGCGCCGAAATTAAGGGCGTGCTCGAGATTGGCTGCTCCAGCGGAATGAAACTCGAATACCTGTGCAAGTATTTCGGGGCATCGGGGAAGGGAATTGACCCATCTTCGAAGGCGGTCAGGGATGGGAATGAGCGGCTGTCTCGCAGCGGCGCGACGAACCTGGCACTGCAAGTTGGCACCGCGGATTCGCTCCCCTATAAGGACGGCGAATTTGACCTGGTGTACTTCGCCTTCTGCCTTTACCTCGTTGACCGCGACAAACTGTTTGCGGCGATTGCCGAAGCTGATCGGGTATTAAAGCCCGGCGGCTTTCTTGCGATCGTGGATTTCGATCCGGCGCAGCGTCATAAGCGGTCCTACCATCACCGCGAAAATGTTTTCTCGTACAAGCAGCCGTATGCCGACCTTTTTGTGGCTAGTGGGCATTACTACCTTGTGGCGAAGAGCAGCTTCTCCCACAGCGGCCACTACTTTGCCAAAGACAGCGACGAGCGCGTTTCACTCGGCCTGCTGTACAAGGAGCCGGACGCGTATTGGGTGAAAGGATCGGAGTAGGCCTCGTTGCGCTGTTATCGCCTTTAGATTTGCGAGGAGCGCCGGCGCCGCCATAGGAAATACACCACCACTCCGGCGGCCACCAGTCCAGCGGCGACGTTGACTCGCGAAACCGTGCGGACCAGTGTTGACCAGTGATGGCCGAAGAAATATCCGGCGGACGAGATCAGGGCGGCCCAGGCGGCGGCGCCGAGAAAGTTGAACACGACAAAGCGGCGGCGCGGCATGTGGAGCACTCCGGCGAGCGGGCCGATGACGACGCGCATTCCGAAGATGAAGCGCGCGAAAAAAACTGTGCTCGCGCCATATCGGGCGAAGAGCAACTCGCCGCGATCAAGTGCGTGCGACGGAATGCGGAAGAAATTCTGGTAGCGCTCGACCAGCGGCCGTCCGCCAAAGTAGCCGAGCGCGTAGCCGAAGACGCCTCCGAGGGCGCAGGCACAGGTGGCGATGAACACGAGCCATCCGACTTGCAGACGATGCTCGGAGTAGGCGAGGAAGCTGGCCACGAGAAGCGTGCTCTCTCCCGGCACCGGGATGCCGGCATGCTCGGCGAGCAGGGCCACGGCGACGGCCCAGTATCCGTAGTTGAGGACGAAGTCGCGCAGGTGGTGAAGAAGGTGCACGGTTTGGCAAAAGCCGGGCCGACAGCGTCAGGCCCGCGATAGTAGAGAGTAGCAGGTTGGGCAAGAGTTGCAGGATCGGCTGTCGGTCAACGGCTCTAACCACCGGGCACTCGGGCGTACAAGACAATTTCTATTTTCGAGAGAGTGCGCGGGGTTTAGGGTGTGGTGAGAAAGTCGATCAGCGCGCGGTTGAATTCTGTGGGGCATTCTTCGTAGGCAAGATGGCCGACTCCCTTGAATGCCACGAGCTGCGCATCGCGAAAATTCTGCCGCAAGCGCTCGGCGGAGGAAAAGTGAACGGCGCGATCCCTGGTTCCCCAAACCAGCAGCGTACGATAGTCGCGGATCTTCGGCAGGATCGATTCGAGGTCGGCGAGATCGGCAGTCCAAGTCTTCAATATCTGCTCTGCGTGCTCGAAGCCCCGATTCTGCCGCACCGGAATGCGATAGCCCTCGAGCGAGTCGGAAGGAATTTTCCCGCCGTCGCCAAACAATCGCCGCAGCCACAGGTAGTCGAGTACGCGATAGCGTTCGATAGTGTTGCGGAATATGATCGAACCGACCGGACTAACGAGAAACGGCGCCAGGCTCTTGCCGTGCGGCGACCATGGATTCACGGGCGCGACCAGGATGAGGCGGTTGATGCCCGGCGCGGGCCGTTCCGTCTTCTTTGAATCGGCGCAGATCGCGGCCGCCATCATGGCCACCGCTCCGCCGTGCGAGGTGCCCAGCAGGTCAAAATCGGTCAGACCCATTGCGTCGGCAAACTGAAGCAGTCGCTCGGCTGTGGCGCGCATCGTGTAGTCCAGCGAATCCGCTGCCGGCGAAAGGCCAGCCCCGAGGTTGTCGATGGCATAGACCGTGGCATACGGGGCCAGCGCCGGCATCGTGAATCGCCACGAGAATGCGTAGCCCAACAAACCGTGAACAAGAATGAGCGGCGGCCCGGAGCCGCACTTGAGATAACGCATGCGGCCTCCGGCAAGAGGAAGGTGGAGTTCTTCAATCGCGGATTGGGCGGCGACGGGCACTGCATCCATTCTAGTTCGATACGGACTGGAGATCGAACACGCGGGCAACTTCTGCCCCACAAACGGAGTCTTACAAGACGAGTGATATCGCCTCTGTCGCTTGGGTGGGAGCTGCGGTTTGGCTCCCACTTCTTTTGTCGAGTTTTTCGAGTTCTCTCGAAGTTCCGTCCCGCAAGTTCCGGCCCGCGGCACGCGCGATGAATGATCGATCGACGCGCCGGGAGACAATTGTGACGAAGAAAGCCCGGAGCGCGAGAACCCCGCCCCGCGCTCCGGCACCGCGCGCCAGGAGACCCCGCACGCGGTGAAGTCGTTTCTTGAGTTAGTGGTCAGGGCGAATTCATCTCGCCGAGCGATTCTCTTCTAATTCGCCGGATGCGTTTCCTTACCGGATCGCAGCCTATTTCGTTTCGTGTTGCACTTACGATGTTCTCACCCAGGGGAACGCGAATCTCGCGGTGCGGGGAACGAGTGCGGCGGAATGCCGCTCTCGCTCCCCGACCACGACGTTCTGCTCAGGGTGCTACATTCATTCGGGCGTCACCTTAATCACCGCGCCATTGGTGGTAGCGCCGCCGGCGGCAGTTGTGGTGTAGAGGTTGCCCAGTTTGTCGAACACCACGCCTCCCAGCGGCTGCTGGCCATCGGGTGTGCAGTTAAATCTGTGGAGAATCGTCTCGTTGCCTTCTGGGGCTAGCTCGTAGATAGTGCCGCCGCTGCCGCAATCGCCGTTGCCGCCGCCTGCAGTTGTGCCATAGAGATTGCCCTCTTTGTCGAAAACCAGCGCCCCTGCCCAGGGTGAAGCACCGTCCGCGCCACTAGTGAAGGTGTGAACGATGGTCATTTGGCTGGTCTTCGGGTCGAACTTATACACCGTGCCGTAGAAGCCGAAACCATTCTCCGAGGTGCCCCAGAGATTTCCTTTCTTATCGAGCACGGGAGGACTATAGGGCTGGTATCCGTCGTCTCCACCAGTGAAGTTGTAGAGAACCTTGTACTGTCCGGCGGCGGTGATTTCGTACAGAACGCCGTAGCTATATTCGCCGCCCGAAGCCGTGGTGCCGTAGAGGTTGCCCTTTTTGTCCAAGGTCACGCCGCTCTCCGGGTTGTAAGCGCCGCCGTTATTGAGGTTAAAGCTGTAGAGCACGGTTTCCGTGCCGTCCGGAGCCAGCTTGAACACAATGCCGCTGCCTCCTTGCAGGCCGCCCTGGGAAGTCGTGCCGTACAGATTGCCCTGCTTGTCGAAAACGGGAGTGACATAATTGGGATACGCGCCGTCCGGGTCGTCGGTAAAGACGTGGAGAATAGTCTCGACGTATTTCTTACCACTCTTGCTGATCTTGAAAACCGTTCCGGGTCCGCCCAGGGGTTGGGTCGGGCCGTAGGTGGTAGTGCCATAGAAGCTGCCCTTGTAATAAGCCAGTCCTCCCGACGGACCCCACGCGTCATTCGGTTCGCCTTGGAAGCTGTACAGAACCGTCTCTTTGCCTGTCGTCGTGCTCACGGACCAGACGGTACCGTTGCCAGCGGAACCGCCCTGCGAGGTTGTGCCGTAGAGGGTGGTGCCCACCAGAAGCGGGCCTGCCAAGGGATAGGCGCCGTCCGGGCCGCCGCTCGGGCTGCCATGGAATGAATAGAGTACGGTTTCGGTCTGCGCCTGCGCGGGGATCGCAGTCGCAGCCAATAGAACCACAGCGGCGAGCATGGCAAGCGCGATTGCGGCCACGCCCGAGTGCTTTCCTTTCCGATAGATTGAATTCATACGACATCTCCTGGTATTGCTGAGATGATTTGTTCCGTCTTGCGCGTTCGAACGGCAGATCCGGAGCCGAGACGAGCCGCTCCTGACACTCCCCGGGCCACACCATCCCAACGCCACAAAGAGCGTGACGTCAGGATGGGGTACCCTCAACTCTTACTGACCCGTTCCGTTGAGTTGTACAGTCTGCGTGCCGGCGGAGTCTTTGATACTCAAAGTCGCCGAACGCGCGCCGGTGGCGGCGGGTGTGAACTTCACCGTGATGATGCAGTCCCACCCGGCTTTCAGGCTCGACTTGCAAGCCGATGTCGCGCCGAAGTCGCCTGGGTCCGTGCCTCCCACCGTTACGCTGTTGATGGTCAGCGCGGTGGTCTGGTCGTTGGTGACGACGACGGTCGCGGTCTTGCTCGTGCCCACAGCTTGCGCCTTGAAGACCATGTTCAACGGCGAGACGCTCACCGGCAGTGTGTTGTTTTGCATGACGGTGACGAAGCTGATCAAAGTGGCGATGGCAAAATCGTCATCATTTAGTACAGCGATGTCCGGCATGCCGTCGCCGTTGAAGTCGGCAACCACCGCCGCGCGGCTGGTCGACCCGACATAGAACTCACCGAGGCGGTTAAATGTGCCATCTCCCTTGCCTTGCAGCAACACCGGACCGGAGGTCACGCCGTACTCCTCTAGCATGGGGATGAACGCGTCCAGCGTCCCGTCTCCATTGAAGTCGCCGACCACCGGATAGACGGGATAGTCATCGCCCGTGCAGTTGAGGGAGCCAGGAGTAAACGTGCCGTCGCCTTTTCCTAGAAGAACGACATAGGCGGCAGCGCCGGTGTAACCTGAGCAACCAGTACTCCCTTCGAGCGTGACGAGCAAATCTGTCTTGCCGTCCTTGTTGAAGTCGCCCGCCGCGAGCGTGGCGGTGTCTACGTTCGGCGGCGCGGCAGCAACGGTGATCGGCGCCTGGAACGTGCCGTCGCCTTTGCCCAGCAGGATATACACATTGTTGCTATAGGAGCCCGGATAATAGGATGCGGCCGCGATGTCAAGCTTCCCATCGCCGTTGAAATCGGCAATGGCTAGCGCATTCAGATGGGGGCTGAGCGCGGCCACGCTGGTGATGAGGCTGGCGGTGCCGAATGTCCCTTTGCCCTTGTTGAGCAGCAGGCTGATGGTGCCGTCCGCGTTGGAAATGACGATGTCCGATTTGCCGTCGCCATTCACATCGGCCAGGAACACATCGTTCGATTGCACCGACGCGCCCGTCGCATAGAACACAGGCTTGTTGAATTTCCCCGTGCCTTTGCCGGTAAAGACAGCCACTTCGTTGATCGGACAGCCGGTGCCGCTGTAGTTCTGGATGGTCGCCACGATGTCGGCTTTGCCATCGCCGGTCACGTCGCCCGTGGCAATCCACTCCGGGTAGCTGGCGCTGCAAGTGCTGGAGAGATACGTCACGTAGGTTGGCGCCGCCAGTGCGCCGTGCGAACTGCCCAGCATGACCCCGAACGCAGGCATGCCGTTGGACTTCGCCCACGAAAACGCCACATCCGGGAAGCCGTCGCCGTTGAAGTCGGCGGTGACAAGATTGTTCCCGAAGCCGGTGACGCCCCAGCCGTAAGCTTGGTTGGTCTGGAAAGTGCCATCGCCGCGGCCCAATGTCACTTGGCCCTTCCAATAGTGGTCGCCCGCTTTGAAAATGTCGAGCGCTCCGTCTCCGTTGAAGTCGGCGAGAATCACGTTGCTCGGCGCGGAGTCCCAATACTGCAGCGGGTAAACGGGCCCGGCGGTGAACGTGCCTTTGCCCTTGCCATAGAACGTCCAGATCTCTCCCCAGAAGTCGGTGAGTACGACGTCCATTTTCTTATCGCCGTTGATGTCGGCGATCGACACCAGCCACGGGAAAGATACCCCCAGTTTGGCGATAACGCCTTTGACGGCAAACTTTCCGCTGCCCTGGTTCAGATAGAGCACGACATTGCCGTAGTAATCCGTAATCACAATGTCGTTCTTTTTGTCCCCGTTGACATCGCCAAGCGCGATGCCCATCTGGCTTTCGAAGGGAGCGATGCCGGAATCGTAATAGGTGGCCGTTCCAAACGTGCCATTGCCGTTGTTCAGCAAAACGGCCATGCCGGAGGTCTCCGTCACCGCGATATCCATCTTGCCATCGCCGTTGAGATCGCCCACCGCCAAGCCGTAGGCGGTGTAATCGTTCGGGTGATTGGGATCGACGGTGGAGTAGCCAACCGCAGTCTGGAAGGTGCCGTCGCCTTTGCCTAGGAAGATAAAGACGCCGTTATAGGGAGTGAGCGCGGCTAGGTCCAGCTTGCCGTCGCCGTTGAAGTCGGCCACGTAAAGGCTGTTAGAGCCGGGATTGAAGTCGGTGCTGTTGGGGGCTGCATAGGTGCTGCTGTAGGTGAAGGTGCCGTTGCCATTGCCCAGGAAGATGACCACTTCGCTGGCGTTGTCCGCGCCACTGACGCCCCATAGGGCAACGTCGAGCCTGCCGTCGCCATTAAAGTCTCCCACTGCCATCGCATAGGGCGTTGGCTGGCTAATGGAATAAATGTTCTGGATCACCGTAGATTGGAACGTGCCATCTCCATTGCCGATCGCGACGTCGAGCTCATATTCCGAGCCGCCGCTGTTTATCGAGACGACATCGAGTTTGCCGTCGCCGTTGAAGTCGCCCACCACGGCCGCGTTGATGGGCGAGATGGAACCGCTGACATCGTTGTTCACAACAAAAGTTGAGGGATACGGAAAAAAAGCCGGTGGATGGTCTTGCGCCTGCGCGGGGATCGCAGTCGCGATGAGTAGAGCAATCGTGGCGAACACAATAGCGAGCGTGCTCGAATCCTTAAGTAGCCGACGTATGAAATTCATTTTTATGTCTCCTGAGAGTGAATAAAGCGGCTTGCGCACTTCTGTTGGAATCGGTCGTTCCCGTGCGCGATGACTTTGAACCGCAGTCCGGGCGCGGTCAATGGACGGCTCATCAAACTTGCATCAGCGTTATGTCACGAGCGAAATGCTCTTTCTTCAGAGAGATGGAAACGGAGATAACAAGAGTGACTTAGTCCGGTTTGCCGCCCGGGGTCCACTTTTTCGGGCAAATAAGTGGTAACCGGGACGCTCGCGCGGGTGTAGAATTAGTTCTCCCCCACAAGGCACAATACTGTGCATTCGACGGTCCCATCCGATCCGTCTCCCCCCGCCAGACCCGACGCCGCGCTCGATGCTGTGAGCGCGCCGGTGGTGCGATTTGGCATCTTTGAGGCCGACCTGCGCTCGGGCGAACTGCGGCGCAGTGGGACCAGGGTCAAGGTCCAGGAACTTCCTTTCAAAGCGCTCACGCTGCTGCTGTCAAGGCCGAATGAGGTGCTAAGCCGGGAGGACTTCCGGCAGGCGCTTTGGCCGGACGACGTGTTTGTCGATTTCGATCATGGGATTACGACCGCGATCAATCGGTTGCGCGAGGCGCTCGACGATTCGGCTTCGAATCCGCGGTTTGTCGAAACGCTGGAGCGGCGCGGCTACCGGTGGATCGCGCCCGTGCAAGTCGATCCGGCGACGTTGCACGAGCCGCGCCCGGCGGACGTTAAGCGGGCGGCCCGAGATACGGAAACGCGCGCGCCCTGGCGAACGTGGATGTATTGGTTGGCGCCGCCGATTTTGGCAGTGCTGGTCTTGACTGCGATCTTATTGGCTCGACATCCGTGGCTGAAGAACTCGGCTAGCGTAAGCGAACTGGTGGCGCCGCCGACGGGCGTGGGTTATCCGCGGCCTTCGGCGAATCGTGAGGCGGAGGAGTTTTATCTGAAGGGCCGTTATTACTGGGAGAAGCGCACGCCGGAGAGCCTGGGCAAAGCCGTCGACTTATTCACGCAGGCCATCGTGCACGACCCCAGTTACGCGCCCGCTTATGTGGGCCTCGCGGATTGTTATAACCTGTTGCGCGAATACACCGTGATGCCCGCCGCGGAGGCATATCCTCGGGCGCTGGCGGCGGCGAAGAAAGCGGTGGAACTGGATCCGCAATCCTCGGAGGCGCATGCCTCGCTGGCGTTCGCGTCTTTCTACGGCATGTGGGACTCGGCGACGGCGGATCGGGAATTCCGGCGCGCGATCGAATTGAATCCCAGTAATGGCGCTGCCCATCACTGGTATGCGACTTACCTGGCGTGCCTGCGGCGCTATCCGGAAGCGCTGGCGGAGATCGAACGCGCGCGCTCTCTCGATCCCGCCTCGAAGTCGGTGTTGGCCGACGAGGGTTCGCTGCTTTTTAGCGCCGGCCGCCGCGACGAGTCGACTGCCCTGCTCAAGCAGATGGAAGAGAACGAGCCTGACTTTATTTCCCCGCACCGCTATTTGAAATTCATTTACCTCATCACGGGAGATTATCCGCATTACCTTCTGGAGGCGCGCAAGGAAGCGGAACTGATGCATGACAGTTCGGCGTTGGCGATTGCGGATGCGAGCGAGAAAGCCTTCGCTGCCGACGGTGAAAAAGGTCTGCGTGCGACTCTCGCCCGCGAGCAGAGAAAGCTCTACGAGCGCGGACTGATCTCACCTTATATCCTCGCTACCACTTACTCGATTGTCGGCAACCCGCTAGAGGCGTTGCGTTATCTGCGAATCGCACACGATGAGCGGGCGGATGGCTTGGTGGAGATCGAGTCCAATCCTGCCTTCGACACCCTGCACGCCGAACCCGCCTTCCAGAAACTAGCCGCCGAAGTAGGCCTGCCCCCAGCCCGCTGAACCGCAGCGCACGGACTCCAACCTGGCCGATGAACGTTATCGCGATTTCTCACCGGCGGTCCATATCATTGAGCATCATTGAGCCCGACTGCTTTCCCAACAGGAGCAGAGTATTCTATCCTCGATCCTTCTGGGAGAAGTGCTCGATGGCTCCGAGTCCTCGTGTTCGTGTCCTCACTTACCTGGTTCTCGTTTTCTCACTCAGTTCTGTTTTTTATGTGCTCTGCCTCCGCCATGGGATGAAAACGTCCTACATCTTCGGACTTATGTGGTGTCCCGCTGCCGCTGGAATTTTGACTGGTTTCTTGACGAAAAGACCGTTGCTTGAGTTCGGATGGGGTTTGGGAAAGGCGAGGTATCTGCTGGCAGGCTGGGCGATTCCGATGATCTATATATGGCCAGCCTATTTGCTGGTTTGGGTAACGGGTCTAGGCGGTTTTCCCAAAGAGCAAACCGTGGAGAGAATACGGAGCCTACTGCATATGTCTTCGGAACCAACATGGCTTCTGCTGACGATTTTCTATTTGCTTGGTTCCATCGGTGCGGTCCTGTTCGGTTGTCTTTGGACGGCGGGCGAGGAGATTGGCTGGCGCGGCTTTCTGGTCCCGGAGCTTATGAAGTTCAACTCGTTCACGCGGACCGCCGTAATCAGTGGTGTGATCTGGAGTGCCTGGCATGCCCCGTTGATTATCTGGAGCGGCTATAACTCGGGCACGCCAACTTGGTACGCCGTCACTTGCTTCGCCACGATGACGGTTTCCGCCAGCTTCGTATTCGCGTGGATAAGGTTAAAATCAGGAAGCGTGTGGCCTGCCGTGCTACTGCATGCCTCGCACAACGCAATCATCCAGGGATATCTTGACCCCCTGACCGTCGACCGGGGGCGGACCATGTACTTTGTCGGTGAGTTTGGCTGCGCGATGTTGCCGCTTGTTATCTTCTGCGCCTGGATGGCATGGAAAGGAAGGGGTCAAGTGGACCCTGGCCGGGCAAGCGATTCCGGCGGGCCCGCCTGCGTTGTCAATTGACATCGTCAGTCGTTTGCGTAAGCGTGCGCTGTTTGTTCGCCCCTCGCAGCCAAAACCTCCTTGGCGATGGGGCCAATGAGCGAGATCGGGATTCTTTAGCAGTTGCTCCTGCGATTTTCTACCGGTGAATCAGTGATCGGACCGAGGGCTCAAAACCAGCATTGCGAGCGTGCTGGACTTACTACCAACTGCTGCGAGCCTTGAGTTTCAACCACAGTCCGTCGTTCTCGCCCGCGTGTTCTTAATCAGTAATCGAGGGTCACCGCAGTTGCACTTACTTGTCCACCGTAGTTACATTGCGGATCGAGGCCGTTATAGTAATCCGTGAACGACCATCCCGGGTTCGCGATCTTCTGATAGTTATAGTCATACAGCACGACCTTGGAGAACGTGGTCGCGTCGTCCGGCGGGTAGTCGCTGCATTCGACGATCTCATACACTTCCAGCGCGCCCGACTGCGCCCAATTGAACGTCTGTCCTTCGCTCGGTGTTTTACTTAGGATTGTGCTCTTATGTGTGGTCTTATCCTGCGTAGTAATCTTCCACTTCGCGCAGGACTCCACCCCTGCCTTGCACATAGACTTGATTTGTCCAAAGATCGTGTCGCCGGTGCTGACCTGCACGGGCGAGCTATATTGCGAGGTTCCGCTCGGACAGCAGTTCCAACTCGCGATACTCCACACTTCGCCAAAGAACGAATTCCACCCCAACACGGGCTGAATAATGGTCTGGTCGGTCTGGTAGTCCACCAGACCCGGAAATAAATACACCGTCTGGCCGTGATAAGTAGTAGGCGCAGAGGGCACGGGCCAGTCCGCAGTAAGTTTGCCGTACGCAGTAGTGGTCGTAGTGGCGCCATCTTCGATCCAGCTATGGGTAATCGTGAGCGGGCCCGCCTCGGAGCCGCCTCGAGTTACAACCTCTCCGCGCGCCGTGTAATGCGGATAACTGCAAACAGGAGCGGTGGCGTCCACCGTGCCATCCGCATGTTGGACACGTCCGTCCGCCAGCACAGTTTCTCCACTGCCCACGCCGCGCACACATGACGGGTGAAAGTAACCGAAGGGAGTAATTACGTAGCCCTCTGGCACCGCCGAAGGCCGGTTCGGTCCCGCCAGCTTTTGGGCCTGAGCAAGCGGAATCGCTATTACGCAGACGAACAGCACCGCTGCGGCAATCGTCCGCCGTCTTGAGGTACGCAGTTTCATTCCAGTCATTTCATGCCTCCACAACTTCCCACAACGCCAGCATTCTACGCCTCCGCGCCGCGCGGAGCGGAGGAATCTACGCGCTTACCGGCTTCATTGTCCGCGATGGCATCGCCAGATTCCGCATCAGCTTCCGGAAGCCTTCCGGATCAAGCGACTGCGGCCCATCCGATAGCGCGCGCTCCGGACACGGGTGTACCTCGATCATGAGACCGTCGGCGCCAACCGCGAGCGCAGCGCTGGAGAGCGCTGGGATCAAACTGCGGCGTCCCGTTCCGTGCGAGGGATCGGCGATCACGGGCAGGTGCGACAGTTCCTTGGCCAGCGCAATCGCTGCCAGGTCCAGCGTGTTACGCGTATCGGTCTCGAACGTGCGAATGCCGCGCTCGCACAAAATCACATTCGGATTCCCGCCCGCGAGCAGGTATTCCGCCGCCAGCAGCCACTCCTTCACCGTCGCCGACGGCCCGCGTTTGAGCAGAATCGGACGATCCACACGCGCCAGCGCCCGCAGCAGCGCGAAGTTCTGCATGTTGCGCGCTCCCACTTGCAGCAGGTCGGCGTATTCGGAAATGCGCGCGACATCTTCCGTGCTCATCACTTCGGTCACGATGGGCAGCCCGGTTTCGTCGCGCGCTTCGGCCAGCAGTCGCAACGCCTCCTCGCCCAGGCCCTGAAAATCATAGGGAGATGTGCGGGGCTTGTACGCGCCGCCGCGCAACAGGCGCGCCCCGGCGGACTTGACCGCCCTCGCCGCCGCCAGCAATTGCTCGCGCGACTCGACCGAGCAGGGCCCGGCGATGACCACAAATTCTTCGCCGCCAATGGGCACTCCCCGCACATTCACCACCGTGGGCTCCGACTTAACCTGGCGGCTGACCAGCTTAAACGGGTGCGTGATGGCGACCACCTCTTCCACGCCAGGCGCGGCCTGCAAGGCTTCCAGCGCGATGCGATTTCCGCCGCTGCCCACCGCCGCCACAATCGTGCGCTCGGTACCGCGAATGGTGTGTGGCTGGTACCCGGCGTGCTCTACGACCGCAATCACGTGCGCGATCTGCTCGTCTGACGCCCCGTACATCATGTTGATAATCACTGCCGTCTCCTTTTGACCCTGAGCTTCTTTGTCGAGTGTTGCGCAAAAAACAAAAGCCGCGATTTGGAGATCGCGGCGTGGGCTGAACTCGTATGCGTCTAAGGCGAAATTGAATCACACACACGATCCGCCGTCGCCGCTACTCCGTAAGGGAAGTAGCGGTAGGTAAACAGCGAATCCGTAAATCGAAAATTGCGCATCATTGGCGTTTGCTGTGCCACGCTTACTCTGCCACACAATTTGTCGGATCGCAAGATTTTTTCCCGGCCGCCAGCGCACTGAAAAAAATTGCGCATTATTGCTTCGGCTCCCTTTCATTTTTCGGCAGCAGGACGCCGATCACGCGCTTGTTCTGGTCGTAGGTGGTGTGGGCTTTGCTCGGATTTTCGACCAGCCAGAACCAGTGCGGGGCATTTTTTACGTTGTCATTTTTTACTGTCGCCGATTGCGGATCGAGTTCCGGCACGCTCCAAGTGAGCAGATCGCTCGGATCGCTCCAGGCGACGATTTGCGGCGTAGGCTTATGCGCGGCGGCGCGGAGATCGCTCCAGGTTTTCAGATGCGTATTCAGGTTCTTCGAGGCGTCGAGGTCCGCCAGTTCGAGCAACCGCACTTGGTTGGCGAGAAAGTAGGCAGAGGCAGTGTTTGTGAGAACCCGATCGAATTCCGTTCTCCATTTTGGGGGCGTAGCCGGATTGGGCGGAATGTCGAGCGCGGAAAACATCAGGTAGCTGCCGAGGCTATGCGCAACGATCACGAATTCCTGATCTGTGGCGGGAGTGACGGACTCGCCGCGCGAACCGTCGTCGCCTACTCTAACCGACTTCAGAATCAGTTCTCCAATGCCCTCGAGAAAAAGGCGGCGCATCGGGCCCACCGCCATGACCGCGTCGGCAAAGCCCCAGTCAAGCACAAAGGTTTTGAGATAGCGATTGATCTTTGCGCCCTTAGTGGGAAGGGCGTTGAGTCGCTGCGCGTCGGTGAGAAACGGATACGAGCGAAACCTGCCGGGATTTTTCTGCGCGTCGGGATCGGGCGTCGCCGGCAAAGAGCAGGTGTGGATGTAAGTTTTTACCGGACCGGCGAGCGCCGCGTCTGCGGCCAAAATCTGCCGGCATTTGGCGGCGAACACCAGCGGCCACCAGTTGATTTCGTCGAGATAGATGGGTGGCGCGCCTCGGCGGATGATCTTGTAGTGATCGACGTAGGGCGCCGAAGCGTTCCAATCTTCCGATGCCCCACCCGCGCCGCTGTTCCAAAGCGGCCGCCCCAAGTACTTCAAGTCAGGAGGCGGCGTGTTCAGAGCGAAGTCTTTTCGGTCCGCGTAATCGGTTCCATCAAACACGCCTCCCGGCGGTGTGCAATCGCGGAGAAACTTGCAAATGCTTTTTCTCAGGCCGGCGGAGGCGGATGCGCCGGGCCCGTCGGCCGCCATTCCATGGACGTAAAAAATGTGAAGCTGCCTTTTTTCGAGGTTGGCTCGTTTAATCGATTCGCCGAGCGAGGGAGGCGATGACGGCTGGACCGCGGGCGCGGACTGGGACCAGGCTATTGCCGTGCTGCACACCAAAGTCGTGATGAGAATCGCCGCGAAAAAAGCAACCTGCGCATTTCGCCGCCGTAGAAAACATTTACTTCTTGAACCGCGGTAAGGTATGGGCATCAGGTCAATCTCTCCGATGCGGGAAGCATATCACCGCAATTTGCCGGGCTTAAATAATCGGCTTGGGCTGACTTACTTTCTTACTCCAAGAGGCGCGGTGCGCGGGGCGGTTTCAGGATTCGTCCGTGAGCTTGGGCGGGACGGCTTTGGGATTTTCGGGATCGAGGCCGGCCGCAGTCATGATGGCGCGGCCCAGTTCTTCGGGCGAGACCATGAAGCCGGAAGCGGACGCTGACTGCGCCAATTGGCTGGCTGGCTCCTCTTCCACATTCGCAGCCACGAAACGATATCCGCGCCCGACCACGGTTTGCAGATAGTGGGGCACGTCGGCATCGTCGCCGAGCGCGCGGCGAATTTTGCGGATCGCAGTGTTAATCCCCTGATCGACGTCCACAAAAACGTCCTTGCTCCACAGCGCGGCGGAGATCTGCTCCCGCGTCACCAACTGGCCCCGATTTTCGACCAGAAACATAAGGAGCTGAAGAGGCAGTCCTTCCAGGCGCAGCGGCTTGCCTTTGCGCAGGAGCTGAAAACGCGCAAAGTCGAGCTCGAATTCGTCAAAGCGAAACTTCTTATTTTGGGCGTGCTGCGGCACCTGGTCGCTCCCGGGCAATGATGAAATTCTGGGCCGGCGCGAGAATAGTGTCAAGCGCGGAGCGGCGCCAAGTCCTTCAGATCAATTCAGACCGATTCAGACCCTCTCCATGGACCTTTTTTTCGAGTCGGGGCATCATGTCCTCACTTGCTCAGGTTTGCTCAACGGCTCCTGGTTGAGTCCGATGAGACCTGTAAGTGGGAGGTTTTGGGGACGGGGAAGGCCTCGGAACCTCCCAATTCTAAGAATGGGTTTTGGGATCCTCGTTTATCTGCAGTTCGCGCCTGCCAAAAATCCTCGCTTGTTTCCTCCAAAATCGCCCATCAAATCCCTAACCCATTCGCAGGATTAGCGAAATAGCCATCAATCGCCGGCTGGCAGGCATCCATAAATCGGAAGAATGCATTCCAATATCCATAGGGGCGGGGCATTGAAATTCGTATAATCGGAAAAGCCGTTTATTCGCCGTAATTTACGTTTGCCGAACAACGCATCGCGCTGGCAGTGAAAATGCTTTCATATTTCCGGAGAGTTGCCGACAGTGGCGTGCCTTCGCGCGCGCGAGCGCTGCCACCGGGGCATACCACTGCGGCTCCGCCTTACCAGCCTATGAACCGCGAATTTCAGGCCCGCTTTACCGTCCTCGTGCTGGGCCTGTTGACGGTTACGGCCATTGTCTTCGCGGTCCTCAATTACAAGCAGGAACATCAGTCCGCCATTCCCGACGACGGCGTGTGGTGGCTGGAACGGCACGGACAGTTGGTTGCCGACCGCCTGGATCCGAATGGGCCGGCTGCGCTGGCCGGCATCCGCGACGGCGACATCGCGGTGAGCATCAACGGCCGCGCCGTGAACAGCTCGGCGGGCGTTGAGCGGCAGCTTTATTACTCGGGCGTCTGGTCGAAGGCGACTTACTCCCTGATCCGCGGCGGCGTGCCTCTTGATGTTGAAGTGGTGCTGGCGCCGGCCGAGCGCTCCATGAACGACTGGCTGCGGATCATCGCGCTGATTTACTTGGGAATTGGCCTCTACGTGCTGTTGCGGCGCTGGACGGCTGTGGGCTCGCTGCACTTCTATATCTTCTGCCTCGTTTCATTCATTTTTTATTCGCTGCACTTCACCGGAAAACTGAACACCTTCGACTGGACCGTATTGTGGGCCAACGAGGTGGCATGGCTTCTCCAGCCCGCGCTCTTCCTGCATTTCGTGCTCACCTTTCCGGAGCGGCGCCCGTTTGTCAGCAAACACGGCTGGTCGATTCCGCTGCTCTATGTGCCGGGAGCGATCCTGCTCGGCGGGCAAGTTGTGACGCTGCAATTTTTCGCCGCGAGCGCGCGCCTGTTATGGAACCTCAACCGCATTCACTGGGCTTACCTGACCATCTTCTTTGTTTCGGCGGCAACGGTTTTGTGGAGCAATTACCGCCAGGCGCAAACGCCCATTCTGCGGCAACAGTTGAAGTGGATTTGGCGCGGCACGGTGCTCGCAATTACTCCGTTTACCACCTGCTACGTGCTGCCGTATTTGTTCGGCGCCATGCCGACTCCGGCCATGAAGGTCAGCGTGCTCTCGCTCGGATTGTTGCCGCTGACCTTCGGCTATGCCATCGTCCGCTACCGCTTGATGGACGTCGACTTGATTTTCAAGCGCGGCATGGCTTACACGCTGGCGGCAGCCGCGATTGCCGGCGGCTACTTTGCGGTCGTGGCCGCGATCGCCGAACTCGTGCACACCCGCGTCCCCAGCGCCGGCCCGCTCGGATTGATGGTTGCCATCATGGTCACCGCGCTCCTCTTCGATCCCGTCCGCAAGTGGATCCAGGAGAAGATGGACGTCTTCTTCTATCGCACGCGCTATGACTACCGGCGCACGCTCGTCGAGTTTGGCCGCGAACTCAGTTCGGAGACGGACCTCGACAAGATGCTATCGTCGCTCACCGACCGGCTGGCGCACACCCTCATGGTCGATCGCATTGCGATTTTTCTCGGCAATGGCGATTCCTCGCGATTTGAGTTGTCGGAATCCTTCGGCCTCGGCGCGGTCGGTGGCGTGGACTTATCCTTCCTTACTAAGTCGCGCGCCGAGGATGCCGCGGGCCATATCTTCTTCGAAAACACGCGCCAGTTGCCGCGCGAAACGGCCGAAGCCCAGGAAGCGATCTCGCGGCTGGATTTGAATTACTACATCCCCTGCCACGCGCGCCAGAAGACGATTGCGTTCCTTGGCCTCGGCAAAACCATGGCCGGAGACTTCCTCTCCAGCGAAGACGTCGAACTGCTGCAAACCCTCGCCGGATATATCGCGATTGCCATCCAGAATGCGCGCCTGTATGCATCGCTCGAACAAAAAGTAACCGAGTACGAGCGCCTGAAAGACTTCAACGAAAATATCGTCGAGTCAATCAACGTCGGCGTGCTGGCCGTCGATTTGCAGGACCGCATCGAGTCCTGGAATTCGCAGATGGAAGTGATGTACGCCAAGCCGCGCTGGCAGGTAGTCGGTCGATCCATCAGTGAGGTGCTGCCGCCGGCGTTTGCCGAAGAGTTTTATCGCGTTCGCCAGAACCCGGGCATCCACAATCTGTATAAGTTCCGCCTCGCCACGCCCACCGGCGAGTCGCGCATCGTCAACGTCGCCATCGCGCCGCTGGTGACGCGCAAATTTAACGTCGTCGGCCGCCTCGTCATCATGGACGACATCACCGAGCGCATCGAGCTCGAGGTGCAGCTCACCCAGGCCGATAAGCTTTCCTCCATCGGCCTACTGGCGGCCGGCGTTGCCCATGAGGTCAACACGCCGCTCGCCGTCATCTCGTCCTACACTCAGATGCTCGCGAAACAGTTGCAGTCCGATGCGCCCAAAGCCGCGCTCCTCGACAAAATTACGCGCCAAACCTTCCGCGCGTCGGAAATCGTCAACAACCTGCTGAATTTTTCGCGCACCACCGGAACCGAATTTACCGAAATCAGCCTCAACAAAGTCATCGCCGATACGCTCGCCCTCCTCGATCATCAATTCAAGGTCGCCCACGTCCAGGTGCAGACGGAACTGAATGAACAACTGCCCTCGATTCAAGGCAACGCTGGCCGCTTGCAGCAGGTATTCTTGAATCTATTCCTGAACGCGAAGGACGCCATGTCCGGCGGCGGCGTGCTGAATGTCGCTACGCAGAACGGCGAGTCCGTCAGCGTGCGCGTCGCCGATACCGGTTCCGGCATTGCGCAGGAACACATTCATCGCATCTACGATCCTTTCTTCACCACTAAGACCGCGCCCGGCGAAGGCCAGAATCGCGGCACCGGTCTCGGCCTCTCCGTTTCCTATGGCATCATCCAGGAGCATGCCGGAAATATTCGCGTCGAGAGCCGCCCCGGCGAAGGCACCACCTTCACTCTGGATTTCCCCATGGTTAGAAAGGCTGCTCATGTCTGAAGTTGCGGTACTGCCGCGTCGGAGCGCACCCGAAGGTATGGCACAAAGCGCGGGAAGAATTCTGATCATCGACGACGAACTGGCGATCCGCGAATCGTTGCAGACCCTGCTCGAACTCGAAGGCTATGAAATTGCGATCGCCGGCACCGCCCGCGAAGGCATGGCCGAGATCGGCGAGCGCAGCTTCGACGTCGTCCTCCTCGATCTCGCTCTCCCCGACAAAAACGGCATGGAGGTTCTCGCCGACATTCGCTCCCTGCATCCCGACCAGGCGATCATCATGATCACCGCCTACGGTACGGTCGAGAACGCCGTCCGCGCCATGCAGTCGGGCGCCACAAATTTTATTCAGAAGCCCTGGGATAACGAAAAGCTGCTCGCCGACGTCCGCAGCGCGGTCGCCCGCCAGAGGGCCGAAGAAGAAAATATTCAACTCAAGCGCGCCCTCAAGCAACGCTACAACTTCGAAAATATCGTCGGCAAAAGTGAGCCGATGCTCAAAATTTTCGACCTGGTTGCCCAGGTCGCGCCCAGCCGCTCCACCGTCCTGCTTCAGGGCGAGAGCGGTACCGGCAAGGAGCTCATCGCCAAAGCCATTCACCTGCATTCACCGCGCCGCGATCGCTCGTTTGTGCCGGTGAATTCGGGATCGACTCCGCCCGACCTGCTCGAATCGACATTGTTCGGCCACGTCAAAGGCGCATTCACCAGTGCCGTCGCCTCCAAAAAAGGCCTCTTCGAAGTTGCCGATCACGGCACTTTGTTCCTCGACGAGATCGGCACCATGAGCATGGATACGCAGTCCAAAATCCTGCGCGTGCTCCAGGACAGGAAATTTATGCACCTTGGCGGCGTCCAGGAAATCCAGGTCGACGTCCGCATCATCGCCGCCACCAACGTGGACCTCCGCCAGATGGTCCGCGACGGAAGATTCCGCGAAGACCTCTTCTATCGCCTCAACGTTATCACGCTCGACCTGCCGCCTCTCCGCCAGCGCCGCGAAGACATTCCGCTCCTCGTCGAGCACTTCCTCAAAAAATATTCCGCGGAGAACGACCTCCCGCCGCGCCACCTCGGCACCGAATCTCTGCGCCCCCTCGTCACCTACTCCTGGCCCGGAAACGTGCGCGAACTCGAGAACACCATCGAGCGCGCCGTCGTGCTCTCTTCGGACTCGATGATCGGCATCGACCTGTTGCCCGATCACATCGTCGGCCGAGGCAGCGCCGTTCCGCGACTCGAGGCCAGCTCAGGCGCGACCCTCTTCGCCATTATGGAAGACTGCGAGCGCCGCACTATTGTCGAGATGCTCGAAAAGTGCGGCTGGAACCAGACCGAAGCCGCCGAACGTTTCCGCGTTCCGCTCTCGACCCTGAATCAAAAAATCAAGCGCCTCAGCATCGAGATCAAAAAAAAGAACAACCATAAGGACGACCGCCCAATCTGATCGTAGCTCCAAGCATCCAGCTCTCAGCCCCAAGGCAAACCTAAAAAAACTCATGCTGAGAGCTGAGAGCTAAGAGCTAAGAGCTGAGACCTAAGCCCCCCGATGACCCGATCACTCCTCTCTGCTATAGTTCCCTGAGAACTTTTCGCGTCGACTGGACTCCGAATCGCACATGGCGCTTGAACTCGAACTGACTTCCCCCATTGATGTCGCCAAAAACGCGGTGGCATCGGTGCAGGACTACGTCAGGCTCTCGGCGCAGTCCGTCGGCAACTTTTTTCGCCCTCCCATCTACATGGGCGACATGCTGCAACAGGCCGACCTCATCGGCTTCGGCTCGCTCCCCATCGTTATCCTCACCGGCCTCTCCGTCGGCGCTCTGCTCGCCCTCAACTCCGCCAGCACCTTGCAGCGCTTCGGCGGCATCACGCTCATCGGCCAGCTTGTCTCCCTCGGCATGGTCACCGAACTCGGCCCGCTCATCACCGGCCTCATGGTCGCCGGCCGCAACGCCTCCGGCATGGCCAGCGAACTCGGCTCCATGATCGTCACCGAGCAAATCGACGCCATGCGCGCGCTCGGCACCGACCCCAGCAAAAAACTCATCACCCCGCGCGTCGGTGCCACCGCCTTCATGCTGTTTTTCCTCACCATCATCGCCGACCTCCTCGGCCTCGTCGGCGGCTGGGCCGTCGCCCATCTTCTCTTCGGCCTCGACACCAATCAGTATTGGACCAGCGCCTGGCAGATCCTAGTTTTCCGCGACGTCTTCACCGGCCTCGTCAAGCCCGTGCTTTTCGGCTTCATCATCTCCACCGTCGGCTGCTACTACGGCATGTCCACCACCGGCGGCACGCAGGGTGTCGGCCGCTCCACCACCCAGGCCGTCGTCGCTTCCTCCGTGCTCATTCTCATCGTCGATTTCTTCGTTACCAAACTTATCTTTGCCGTATTCGGTGTGCGGTGACGCATGTCCACTCCCGCCTTGCCCGGTGAACAACAGGTAGCCGCCACCGCCCACAGTTCCGGCTATGCCATCGAGTTCGACAACGTCTCCATCGCCTTCGACGAAAAAGTCGTCCTCGACGGCATTTCCTTCAAGCTCCCCTGCGCAGAGACCAAAGCCTTATTCGGCGTCGCCGGCTCGGGAAAGAGCGTTCTGCTCAAACTCGCCATGGGCCTGATTCGCCCCGACAGCGGCCGCATCATCATGCTGGGCGAAGAAGTCACCCGCATGACCGAGCGGGAACTCTTCGAGCTGCGCGGCCGCGTCGGTATCGTCTTTCAGGAGAGCGCTCTGTTCGATTCGCTCAAGGTCTGGGAGAACGTCGCCTTCCGCCTGATGGAAAACAAAATCGCCCCCGACGAGATTGAGCGCCGCGTGCGCGAGTCGCTTAAGTTTGTGGAGCTGGAGCAGACCTACGATATGTTCCCCTCCGAACTCTCCGGAGGCATGCGCCGCCGCGTCGCCATCGCCCGCGCCATCGTCTCCCACCCCGAGGTTCTACTCTACGATTCGCCCACCGGCGGCCTCGATCCGGTCACCTCGAACACAATCGTCGAGCTCATCATGAAGCAGCGCGACGTCTACAAAACCAGCGCGTTAATGGTTACGCACCGCCTGCAGGACGCCTTCACCATGGCCAGCCACGAATTCGACAAAAAGAAAAACGAAATGGTCGCCATCCCCAAAGGCCAGCGCGGCGAAGTCCCCATGAGCTTCTTAATCCTCAAAGACGGCAAAGTAATCTTCGACGGCGACGCCCAGCAACTAGCCGCCTCCAGAGACGAATACATCCGCGAATACATCTCGTAGAGTCCTGAGCCAGAAACCGCGCCCCAACTCTTATCCGCGTTCGCGCCATAAGTCGAATTGTCATCCTGAGAGCTTGTGACCTTTTTCCGTTATCATCCTGAGCGCTTGTGACCTTTTCCGTTGTCATCCTGAGAGGATGTCATTTCTTCTTTCTGTCATCCTGAGCGCAGCAGAGACTTCACGCAGTGACGTCTCTGCGGAGTCGAAGGGCCCCCGGCGGCCCAGTTTCAACTCCGCGCACAGTCGTTCATTCCGAATTCTCTGTGTCTCTGTGACTCTGTGGTGAGCCGGTACGCTCATCCTTCCGAGATTTTTTCTCCGGCCCTCGCCCCGGCAGGCTAGCCGGATTTTCGTGGGTCCGCTCGCGGAAGGTGCCCTTCATGCCGGTCGCGAGGCCAATCGTGGACTCGCCGTATTTGTCGCGCAGATGATCCGCCGCCGCCAGAACTTTCTGCCAGCGGTCATTCCTTGGAAGCCCGTCGCGCGCCGGTTCCAGCAGATCGAGCTGCGCGGGCCCCGCCTCGAAGTTTGAAGTCTGCACTCCCAGCAGCCGCACCGGCGCCCCCTGCTTCCAGTTGCGCAAAAAAAGCCGCCGCGAATTTTCGAAAATTTCGTGATCCATTTGTGTCGGTTGCTCCAGCGAATGCGCGCGTGTAATCGTCGTGAAATCCTTGTAGCGCAATTTGAGCTGAATCGTTCGCGCAAAATATCCGCCTTCGCGCAATCGCCTTCCTACCATTTCGCTCAGCCGCATCAGCGTCGATTCGATTCGCTCGCGATCCGCAGTATCTTCATTAAACGTGTGTTCGTGGCTAATCGATTTCGGGTCAGAATGCTCGCCAACAGCGGCATCGAACCAACCTCCCGCATCTTCGCCGCGCGATTTTCCCGCGAGCGCAAGTCCCCATTTTCCGAAGCGCCGCTCCAGTTCGCCGTCGTCAAGTTTGGCAAGATCGCGTACACGAAGAATTCCCATCTCCGCGAGATTCTTCTCCATCACCTTGCCAACGCCAGGAATATCTCCGACGTTGAGAGGCGCAAGAAACCTGGCTTCCTGTCCCGGCAAAACCCAAAGCACGCCATTCGGTTTCGCTTTGGCCGACGAGACTTTGGCGATCAGCCGCGAAGTTCCAATCCCGATCGAGCAGTTGAGTTGCGTCGAAGACTTCATCTCCGCGTGTAACCGCTCAGCGCAGCGCATGGCAGGTCCGTGAAGACGCTCAGTCCCAGTCATGTCGAGATATGCTTCGTCAACCGAAGCCATCTCGACGAGCGGCGAAAAGTGCCCCAGAACTTCATGCACCTTGTGCGAGTACTCGCGATAACGTTCTGGATGACCATCGACGAAAATCGCCTGTGGACAAAGCTTCGCCGCAGTCCTCAAAGGCATCGCAGAATGCACGCCAAACTTGCGCGCCGCATAAGAAGCCGCCGAAACAACTCCGCGTTCCTCGCGCTGTCCGCCGACAACAACAGGTTTGCCTACGAGCGAAGGATCGAACAGCTCTTCCACCGACACAAAGAACGCATCCATATCTACATGAAAGATGGTGCGGTGAATCGGGTCATCGGAAGATTGGTTCATCGGCGGATCTATACAGGCGCAATGCAGCGGAGCGTTCGCCGGACATTCGCCCACACGATTCTAACCGACGAGGTGCAGCAAATGCCCTGGCAAACGAGTTGTAGGGAAAAGCGCGGCGTTTGGTGGAAAGGTTGGAATCGCCAACTATGAGAGCACCGCATCCTTTTTCGGGCTCGCGGCTGAAGTTGCTTCGGAACTGGCTCGCATTTGCCGGACCTTCTCGTAGATTTTGCCGTACTCGCGCGCGGAAGCGCCCCAGGAGAAATCGCGCGCCATGCCGTTGCGCATCAGCGTCTGCCAGGAAGTTTGATCGTGATAGGCCGACAAAGCTTGCTTGATGGTCAGCAACAATGACTCGCCAGTGTAGTCGGTGAACTTGAAGCCTGTTCCTTTTCCGCTGCGCGCGTCCCACGGTTCAATCGTGTCGTCCAATCCGCCGGTCGCGCGCACGATTGGCACAGTTCCATACTTCAGGCTGTAGATCTGGTTGAGACCGCAAGGTTCGTAGCGCGAAGGCATGAGGAACATGTCAGCGCCGGCTTCGATCTTGTGCGCGATGGTGTTGTCGTACGCGACCTTGATGGCAATTTTGTTGGGGAACTGTTTGTTGAGGCGCTGAAACATTTCTTCGTAGAGCTTGTCTCCGGTGCCGAGGGTGACGACGATCATGTCTTCGCGGGCGAGGCGATCCATGATCTGCGCGATCAGGTCGAAGCCTTTTTGCGCGGCGAAGCGGGAGACGATGCCGATCACAGGAATTTCGGGGCTGGCGCTGGTGACGCCGAACGCGTTGAGCAGGTCCTGTTTGCACTTCGGTTTGCCGCTCAGGTCTTGCGGTGAATATTTCGCGGCGATGAACTTGTCAGTCTGCGGACTCCACTCGTCGTAATCGACGCCGTTGAGAATGCCGGTGACGGTGGCGGCACGGTTGCGCAGGACGCCTTCGAGGCCGAATCCATATTCGGTCGTCTGAATTTCCTGGCTGTACTTCTTGCTGACCGTGGTCACGAAATCGGAGTAGACGAGCGCACCTTTCAGGAAATTCACCTGGCCGAAAAATTCCATCTTCGAGATGGTGAACAGATCCCATGGAAGCATGAGCAGCGGCAGAGTTTCCGGCAGAAACAGGCCCTGGTAGCCCATATTGTGGATAGTGAAGACGGTGCCGGTCTGAGCGAAGGCAGGGTCTTCGGTGTAAAACGTGCGCAACATAATGGGCACGAGCGCAGTTTGCCAGTCATGGCAGTGGAAGATGTTTGGGACGCCGAGAATTTTGGAGGCTTCGAGAACGGCACGAGAGAAGAGAGCGAAGCGCTCCGCATTGTCTGGATAGTCGGCGGCGGAAGTTCCGTAGAGCGATTCGCGATCGAAGTAGGGCGGATAATCGACGAAGTAGAATTTGACGCCGGCCTTCGAGCCCGCGGCAACCACAGAGCAGAAGCGGTATTTATCGTCGAAGGGCACGGTGACGCTGGCAACAACAGTGTCGGCATCGGAGAGTTTGGTTTGACGGTAGCGCGGGAGGTAGACGCTCACCTGGTGTCCGAGAGCGGCGAGGGCGTGCGGGAGGGCGCCGACCACGTCGGCAAGGCCGCCGGTCTTGGAATATGGGACGCACTCGGATGCTGCGAAGGCGATATGCATTACGAATAAGCCTCCTGAGCGAAACAACATTGGCTTCGCTCAAGCTATGATGATTCGGGCACTTGTAATTGCCAATTTGCGATTGGTAATTAAAAATCGCGGTGGCATAGGTTTTCAATCACAAATTAGGAAATTACAAATCGCATTTCAGTCTAAAGCGGGGAAGAGAGGGGGTCAAACGTGCCGAAGAGCGCCGCTCAAAAGAGAGTGCCGACGCCGAAGCTGGGGCAACATTTTCTAGTCGACGATGCGGCAGGAGTGCGCATTGTGGAAGCTTTGGGTGACGTGAAAGGCGCGACGGTACTTGAAATTGGGCCGGGACGCGGCGCGATCACCGAAATTCTTGCGCAGAAGGCGCAGCGACTGATTGCGGTGGAGTTGGATCGTGTGCTCTCAGCGCAGTTGCGGTTGAAGTTCGGGCTCTATCAGAACGTCGAGATTATCGAAGGCGACATTCTGAAGATTGAGTTGGACACGGTGTTTGGGCCGAAGCCGGGCACGTTGCGGCCGGGTCTGACGTTTGCGCCGGAAAAGGCGCGCGTGGTGGGCAATCTGCCTTACTACATTACATCCGACATTTTGCTGCGGCTCTTTGAATATCACCGATATTTTTCGACGATCGTAATTATGGTGCAAAAAGAAGTGGCGGACCGCTTGGCGGCCAAGGCCGGAAGCAGCGACTATGGCTTGCTTTCGGCGACGGCGCAGTTGTATGGCCGAGTCGAGAAGCTGTTCACGCTGCCGCCGGCGGCGTTTGCTCCACCGCCCAAGGTGCACTCGAGCGTGGTGCGGATCACGATCAAGCCGCAATTGGAGGCGTTGGGAGTCGCGGAGGCGGAGTTTATTGCTTTTTTGAAATTGAGCTTTGGGCAGAAGCGTAAGACGCTGTGGAATAATTTGAAGACGCAGTATGATGAAGGTGTGCTGCGCGCTGCGCTGGCGAAAAGCGGCGTCAAGCCGGCGATTCGGGCGGAAGCGCTGGGGCTGGAAAAGAGCGCGGCCGTCTTTCGGGCGCTGCGGGACGGGCCCTGATCTGGCAAGCAAACTCCGTTACTGGCGGCAATGGATTGAATCTTGCCGCGGTTTGCGGCGTGGCGGGAGTTGGCGGCGTCTCAATCGTCGCCTTCTAAACTGGCCCTCGCCAGGAAGTTGCTGCTTATGACCTCCAACTTACGACCGGCGGCGGTTGCGGGCAGATTTTATCCCGGGAAGTCTGAAGAACTGCTGCGCGAGATCCGCGAGTACACTTCGAATCACGAACCGCGAGGTGCGAGTGAGGCTGCGCGCATTTCGGCGATTGGATGCGTTGTCCCGCACGCGGGATATATGTACTCGGGACATGTTGCGGGCGCGGTGTTTGCGCGGCTGGAGATTCCGGAGCATTGCATCATTCTCTGTCCGAACCACACCGGACGCGGATCGCCGCTGGCGATCATGAGCGCGACGCGCTGGCAGACTCCGCTGGGTGAGGTCGCGCCGGACCCGGAGCTCGCGACGCAGTTGCTGCGCCTGTTCCCGGCATTGGAGGAGGATAGCGCGGCGCACCGCAGCGAACATGCGATTGAGGTGCAATTGCCGTTCTTGCAGGCGCGGCAGCGTGAATTGCATATTGTTCCCATTGCGATTGGTACCAGCGATTTTGGAGTGCTGCGCGGATTGGGAGAGGCGGTCGCGGAAGTGGTCGGCTCGTTCTCAGCGCTCGGCGAACGTGAGCAAGAAGGCGAGCGGAAAGTCCTGATCATCGCATCGAGCGACATGAACCATTACGAATCTGACGCCGTGACTCGCGTGAAGGATCACAAGGCGATTGAGCGCGTACTGGCGATGGATGCGCGGGGATTGTGGGAAGTCGTGATGACCGAAGGCATCAGCATGTGCGGCTTTGGGCCGACCATCGTGATGCTGACGGCGGCCAAGATCCTGGGCGCGACTCGGACTACGCTGGTACGTTACGCGACTTCGGGCGATGTTTCCGGCGAGCGGGAAACAGTCGTGGGCTACGCGGGAATCGTGGTGGAGTGAGAGACGCGAGCGTGCATTCCAGCGCCGCGGATCCGGCCGCGTTCGCTACGTGATACTCACTTCCGTGTAGGTTCCATACACTTGGCGCAGCGCTTCGCAGATTTCGCCGACGGTGGCGTAGGCGCGCACGGCATCGACGATGTATGGCATGGTGTTCGCATCGGAGATCGCGCCATTGGTGCCCGCGGTTGGCGTTTTTGCGGCCGCTTGCTTCAAGGCGTCAAGCCTGCGCGTGACCTCTTCGTTCGAGCGCCGGGCGCGCAGCGCTTTTAGCTTTGCGGTTTGAGAGCGCGCTACCGATTCACCGATATAGAGAATTTTTGGCGACTCCTCGTCGATGACGAAATCGTTCACGCCTACCGTGATCTTTTCGTTTGCTTCAACGGCGCGCTGGTACTGATAACTGGCCTCGGCAATTTCCTTCTGCGGATAGCCGCGCTCGATGGCCTTCACCATTCCGCCCATCTGGTCGAGCTTTTCGAAATAATCGAACGCGCCCTTTTCCATGTCGAGCGTGAACTTCTCCACAAAGTAGCTGCCGCCGAGCGGATCGACGGTTTGCGCCACTCCCGATTCATACGCGATGATTTGCTGCGTGCGCAGCGCAATGCGCGCCGCTTCTTCGGTCGGCAGGGCGAGCGCCTCATCGTAGGAGTCGGTATGCAGCGACTGCGTGCCTCCGAGCACGGCCGCGAGCGCCTGTAAGGCGACGCGCGCAATGTTGTTTCTCGGTTGCTGCGCCGGCAGCGAAACGCCCGCGGTCTGCGTGTGGAAGCGCATCAGACGCGTGCGGTCGTTCTTCGCGCCGAAGCGGTCTTTCATCAGCCGGTACCAGATCTTGCGAGCCGCGCGGTATTTTGCGATCTCCTCGAAGAAATCGTTATGCGCGTTGAAGAAGAAGCTGAGGCGCGGACCGAATTCGTCCACATCGAGGCCGCGGCGGCGCGCCCACTCGACGTATTCGACGCCGTCGTAGATGGTGAAAGCCAACTCCTGGAGCGCCGTCGAGCCGGCCTCGCGAATGTGATAGCCCGAGATTGAAATCGTGTTAAAACGCGGCGTGAACTTCGATCCGAACTCAAACGTGTCGATCACCAGGCGCATGCTCGGCGCCGGCGGATAAATATATTCCTTCTGCGCGATGTATTCCTTCAGGATGTCGTTCTGAATCGTGCCGGAGATTTTCTTCCAGTCGGCGCCCTGCTTCTCGGCGACTACGAGATACATCGCCCACAGCGCGCTCGCGGGAGAATTGATGGTCATCGAGGTGGTAATTTTTTCGAGGTCGATGCCGTCGAAAAGAATTTCCATATCTTCGAGCGAATCGATGGCGACGCCGCACTTTCCGACTTCGCCTTCGCTGGCCGCATGATCGGAGTCATAGCCCATGAGCGTGGGCAGGTCGAAGGCCACCGAGAGCCCGCCGCCCCCATGCTCGAGGAGATACTTGTAGCGCTGGTTGGTCTCTTCGGGGGAGGCGAAACCCGAGAACATGCGCATGGTCCAGAGTTTGCCGCGATAGCCGGTGGCGTGAATGCCGCGCGTGTAGGGCGGTTCGCCGGGATAGCCGAGATATTGATCGTAGTCCCAGTCGGCGGGCAGGTCGGCTGGCGTGTAGAGGCGGCGAATGGGCACGTTCGAGATCGTGCTGAAGCGCGCGTTGCCGTGCTCGTCGAGGTTGGTGCCGGTCGCGGCGCCGATGGGCTTTTCCGGAGCTTTCTCCAGCGTGGATGCGAGGGTTTGTTCCGCCCACGCCGTTTCCAGTTGCGATGGCTTGCGGTCTTCGAAGACGTCCGAGATCGGGCTCTCGGCCACTAACGGTTTGCGGGCATCGATTCTTGATTTCTTGTCGGCCATTCGGCTCCCCACAGCATGTTTGATGATAGAGGAGCGGCTGGCGTGGGACAAGGGGTTTGGACGAGCCGAGTTTGGAGGCGGATATGGCCGGAGATAAGTCTGCCAGTTGTGCGCTTAGTTCGACTCGCGGCTCTGCTTGACTGTTCTTTTTGCGCGCACCTATCCTTCTTCTTCCTGCTTCTTCTTGCTGCATCGCGGAGGACACTCTGAAGGCTTTTCGTCGTTTACTGAAGCGCACGCCTTTTTATGGCGCGTACAAGGCGGCTGGTCATCATCCCGATTACTGGTACTGGGTTCTGCGTGGGCGTCCGGAGCGATCGCCTCATCTGCTCAAGCAGAAAGTGGTGCGCGAATACGGCGAGCGCTTTGGGCTGCGCACGCTGGTCGAGACCGGAACCTACTATGGCGAAATGGTTGCGGCCATGCGGCGCGAGTTCGAGCGCATTTATTCCATCGAGTTTGTGCCGGAGTTGGCCGAGCGAGCGCAGCGCAAATTTGCCCGCGATACGCACATAAGAATCTTCTGCGGTGACAGCCGCGTCGTAATGCCGGAAGTTCTAGCTCTGCTCGACACGCCGGCGCTTTTCTGGCTCGATGCGGGTTATTACGGATGGGTTGGGAAACAGGGCGACCAGCAGCGGCTTTCGGCCGAATTGGAAATGATCCTCGGCCATCGGTTCGCGCACATTATTCTGCTTGACGATGCGCGCGGCCTGACTGGGCGCGATGGAATTCCCTCCGTGCGCGACGTGAAAGAGCATATTGAGGCGAAGTTTCCGACGCGGAAGGTCGAGGTGCAGTACGACATTCTGCGGGTCACGTAAGGTCCCAGTTGCCAGCTGCCAGTTGCCAGTTTGAAGTTCGCATGCCTTCTTGGGACCCTTTGTTTACTGAGTGGTAATAATACCCCCACTGGTGCGATCTTTTGGAATCAAAGACTTAGAGGGAGAATTTCTCCAGGGGGTAATATCCCATGGCGTCAAGTATAATCAAAACTGCCGTGACAGGTCAGTTAAAAACAGAACGCATCGGAAACTTCCTCGTTCTCGATCTCGGGGCGCATAAGGTCTATGGCGTCCCGACTTCTCTTACTCGGAAGATTTGGGCGGCTCGTGACTTCGTAGAGCACTCCGAAACGCCGCGTTCGGTTGATAGTCGAGCGGCGGTGGATCGGCTTCAACCTCCTGAAAATCAATCGCATGATACTCGTGGGTTTCGTGGCAATCGGGACAGGTCGTTGTAAATGGGACGCACTGAGGCACCAAATGGAATCTATATACTCGCGCCTCTGTTACCGCTCCGATGTAATCCAGTAGCAGCGTCGTTTTGCAATCTTTAGTTTTGCAATCTACGGCCCACCAACGATGAGAGATTGTAGGTTCCATGTTACCTCGCAAAGACTGCGAAGAATGCGTACACGAAGCCGATAACTATAATGACCCAGAACAAATGCGGATGTTTCTTGCGCTCTTCCTGCCAGAGTTCTTTGAAAGCGTTGAGAAGGCCGCGAATCGTGACTTTTTCTTCTGACTCACTCATAACGCCGCAAATTATACTCCTATGCAACTAACGCAAACTATCGAACCGTGCAACGATCTCCGAGACAACTTCTTGAAGAAAGTTCAAAGCTGTGACTACATGCACGATTTTCCGCCTGCCAAAATTCAGGAAAGATATTTGCGGAACGACTTTGAGGTTTTGATAAAGGTCATCCTCAATGTGCGACGGGACGCTGCTTCTTTCTTGGCGAGCATAAAGCGCGAAGTTGCTAGGGATGTCGATGCGTCCAGTACCGGAGCACAAGATAAGCTCTCTGTGCTTATCGACAACGTCCATCTGGTGGATGATGAAGATAGGAGCATCGAGAGGGTCAGGAGCGTTATACGGCTGAAGAGCCCTAATGAGTTCAAGAACGGTTGTGCTGGTAATCCCCTTTACCTGTCTTTCGTAACTGGTAAGTTTGTCTTTATCCAGCGGCTCTTCCTCAAAGACGGGAAATCCGATTCGCTTAGGGTAATCTCGACGGTACGATTCGACGGAAAACTGCCACGCGATATGGTCGAGGCAGGAGCGCAGGTGATGGATGATCTCTCCAACGAGAACGCTGAATCGGGGTGGGATAATCAGCCCCTTATGGTATTGGATTGCCTCAAGAAGAGCCTCGTCATCGTCCTTGGGAAGCGTGGGATACTTGCATTCTTGGAAAAACCTCTCAATCTCTCCATTAAGATTGACGATGTTCTCGCTGGTCCGCTTTAGCTTCTCTTCGATTCCAGCGAAGGGCTTTGACATAGGGAGTATGATCAGACCCATGAAGTCTAAATCAGATGGCGGTAATCAGCACCGGACTGGATACCTACAACCACTCCCTAAAACGGAACCTCTGATGAAGCCGATGTCTCGACAGACTTTTGATCGCCTTTTGGAGCGGGCCGCACCTCCGCTCTCTCGGAAACCTTTTCCAAAATCGAATGAAAAATAAGGTTCCCAGAGTGGCGACGGTTGTAACGAAAGCTGTATTCGTCTAAGTAGCTCTGCAAATATTTCTCGCTAACACTGTGATAAACGCCTCCGATTCCACGCTTAATCAGCGACCAGAATCCCTCGATGGTATTCGTGTGCGTCCCATCGGCCATCACGTACACCCCGGCGCTGTGATTGATGCGGCGGTGCTCGTACTCGTTGCGATGACGCGTCAGGTCATCGTAAGAGGAATAATCGTCGCTGAAGATCACGCTCTTGGGCAAGACGTATTTCTTGATGATCGGGAGCAACGTGTCTTTCTTACGGTCAGCGGCGACCACGGCCTTGACGCGCCCCTTGCGCTCTACCATCCCGAACACGGTTTTCTTGGGCTTAGGCTCACGTCCCAACCGCCTCGTGTTTCCTCCAACTCCAGTTTCGTCGATCTCAACGCCGTCCCCCTCCAGTTGCACGTCCTCCGAGAGCAACGTGCGAATCTGGCGGAACATCCGCCATGCCGTCTTATAGGTGACTCCGGTTTCCCGCTGAATCTGCTTTGCCGAAATTCCGCAGCGCGTCGAGCCCATCAAGTACATGGCATAGAACCACAGGCGCAGCGGCGTGCTGGACTTCTCAAAGATCGTTCCGGCCATCGGGGAAATCATGCTCCCGCAGTAGTCGCACGCATAAGCGGGGCGTCCGGTGACGCGGTGGTGCTTCCGCTCCTGTTGGCATTTCTGGCAATAGGTGACGCCTCCGGGCATCCGCTTTTCTTTCAGGTGCTCAAGGCAGGCGTCCTCGGTAGGGAACCTGTCGTTAAATTGCTGGACAGTAAACCGCAACTCTTTTGGAATGCTTTGTTTAACACTGGATTGGCGGCTCATGGGAACAATCATGCCACAATCCGTACTTGATGTCAAGGGATATTTCCCTCTCCAGGTCTTTGAGAAATAAGGACTTACTTGTAAAGTATTTCAAAATCAATCAGTTACGTTTGATCGGACGTAAATTTCCCGCCAGGTCTTTGAGGAATAAGGACTTACTCGTAAAACACTGGATATCAATTAGTTACGTTGGATCCAGTGCGAATTTCCTGCCAGGTCTTTGAGGAATAAGGAGTTAGGAACCTCGGTCAGGATAGGCGCGATGAGCCACTGTTTTCCTTCTGCCCTCCCAGTTCCCACGCCTTCGCGTATTTCCACGACACATAAACTGCGTGGTTGAGATGAAGCAGCAGGCCTTCGCGGCCGTCAAGAAATCCAAGCCGGAAAAAGTAGTTGTAGAGGAAGGTGGCTGCCGGCCTCACGACGATATTGAACAGGCTAAAGCGCACGTGCCCTTTGGCCACAACCATCTCCGCGCCCAGCGAAGAGTAGCGATTCATGTGATCGAGATAGTCGGCGAGGGTGGGGTAGGAATGGTGGAGGAGTGCGCCTTTCAGTTGCCCGGCAACACCTTCGGTCAGATGTGCGTCTTCATGGACGGCGCGCTCTTCGAACCTGGCCATGCCGCGGCGAAACAGGCGCAGTTTGGGATCGGGCCAATAACCGCCGTGCCGGATCCGGCGGCCGAGAAAATAATTCTTGCGCGCGATCCAGTAGCCGGTTTCTTTTTCGTGCCCAACTGAGTTCGCACCGGTTGGGATGCGCGCCGCTATTTCTGAGGCTAAATCGCGATCCATTTCCTCATCCGCATCCAGGCTCAAAATCCAATCGCCCGCTGCCTTCGCAATCGCCGAATTCTTCTGAGCGGCATATCCCTTCCACTCTTCGACGAAGACCTTCGCGCCGTGCGACTTTGCGATCTCGACGGTGCGATCGGTTGAGCCGGAATCGACAACGACGATCTCTCCCCGGCCATCGACGACAAGCGACTGCACACTCGCAAGAGTGCGCGCGAGGTTCGACTCTTCGTTGTGAGTGATGATGACGACCGAGAGCGTCACGAAGGAAGGATACTCAGCGAGCGCGCGCGGTGCCAGTTGCGAATCAGGTGCCGTGCGATCGATGGTTAGAAGACCGATGGTTAGAACTTGAACACAAGCTTGGCGATGACGGCCACGGCGACTACGACCAAACCGATTCCCCACCCGATGTAACGTGCTTTTTGAGCTTTATCTTGCTCGTACATGCGGCCTCCACTGAGACTATCTTAAAGCACCGGGTCGAGGAATTGGAAATGCGCCGCAGTTCCAAGTGCGTTCTTAATGAACCGTTAAACTCAGAAACGCCGGTTCGGACGCCCGGCGCTCCAAGTCAGAGGATGTGGTTATTGCGGCGGCTGCGGCGAATTCGACGGGAGCGCCTGATCGGTGGAACGCGGGGCCACGTAGGGAATTTTCGGGCTGTGCGTGACCTCGCCGCGCTCCGCATCCGCAATCTGGATGTTGGCATGATCGAGCAAAAGGCCAGTTGCGCGGTCAAGTTCAACCTGCGCTTTTTCGTAGGCCGCCTTGGCGGAAACAAGCGTGACCTCGGCCCCGGTCATGCCCGACTGATACTGAAGCACCAGCGTCGAGGTCGAGGCGCCAAGCGTGTACTTCTTCTGCTCGGCGTCCAGCGACTGTTTGGCCAGGTCAACGGCCGCCTGCGCCGAGGCAACGCTGGCGCGATTTTGCTGCACGCCGAACTGCGCGTTGCGCACCTCGATGCGAATCTGGTTCTCGATCTGCTGAATCCGAAGCTGCGCTTGCCGGTATTCGAATTGCGATCGCACCTGCAGCGCCTGCGCGACCCGATTGCGCAGGGGAATTGTGAGCTGGATGCCCACGCCTTTGTCGGGCGCCGTCGAGTTGACCAGTTGGTGCAAAGTGTCTTCGTACGAGACCGGCGCCGCAGTAGGCGGCGGACCACTCAGTCCGCAGAACGCCGGGTCGGTTGCGCAAATGTAGTTCGGATTGCCATTGCCGCCCACGCCGGAACCGCCGTAGTAGGCAAACAGATCGAGCGAGGGCAACATTGCGTTGCGGATTGCCTTGTTGCTGATCTCGGTATTTGCGAGATTGATCCGTTGCTCCGCCAGATCGGGCCGGTGGGTAAAGGCGGCATTGACGAGTTCTTCGGTGGGTGTGATCGGCTCCTGAGCCGGAATTTCCATGGTCGACGTCGGAATTACTTCCGCGTCGGCCAAGCGTGGGTCAACCAGCGTGCGGCTGAGCGCATTCTTCATGAGCAGTTGCTGAAGCTGAAGATTGGTGAGCGCAAGGGTCAGCGTTTGCTGATCGCTCGCCACGGTGCTCTGCGCGCGAACCACTTCGATGGGCGCGAGGGTTCCGATCTCGACCTGCTTTTTGGTATCGGAGAACGTCTTCTGCGCGAAGGCCAACGACTCCTGTTGCACGCGCACATTTTCGTAGGCGTAGACCAGATCCCAATACATGTTTTCGATCTGGTCGACCGTGGTGATCGTTTGCAGGCGGAAAGCGACATCCGAAAGCTCGCGATTGTTCTTGGCGATGCGGATGTAGCGCTCGTTGGGAGAGAAGCCAAAGCCCTGCAACAGGTGCTGGGACAAACGAAGCTGGAAACTCGAATTCAGAACCGGCGTGAAGGCATTGAACGGATTGTCGGAAGTGACGCGTGTGTTGTTGAAGCCGACCGTCATATTGGTGCCCCACGTGAATCCCTGGTTATAAGCAAAATTCCCCGTGGTCGTGTTTTGATGGGGGCCGCAGAAAAGTGAAGTGCAATCGATGCCGAGGTGATCAACCTGAAAGGTGCCGGTGATGGTTGGATCGAAGCTGGCGATGACGGGCCCGCTGCCCAGAGTGGAAACGACCAGTCCGCCCGCGCCGGCGCCCGCGCCGCCCGCGGCCACCGAGGTTCCGCCCTGTCCCGAACCGACCAGTCCTCCGAGTCCGCCCACGCCGCCGCCCGGAGTATTTTGCACGACGCCGCTGTTTACGCCGAGAATGGTCGAGCCCGCTTTGGCGCGCCAAGTATCGGTGTCGGCAATATTCAGGTTATAGCGGGCGATGGCGATATCGAGGTTGTTTTCGAGGGCGAGGGCGACGGCATCGTCCATGGAAATGTAGAGCTTGCCGTCGCGCATGAACTGATCGATGCGCGGCGTGTTCGCGAGGTTGGGCGGCTCGACGTGCCGCGGCGTGTAGGGCGCGAGGGGATCGGGAAAATGCGAGCGCGGCTTGGAATATTCCTTCACCTGGAATGGCTGCGAGCCGGTCGCCGTGGAACCCTGCGTCTGCGCGGACGGAGCGGCGGGAACGGAAGAAGTATCCTGCGCAAAAACGGCCGCCGATAGCAATGCCGCTGCGGCGGCGAGTTGAAAAATAAAAAGTGCTCGAAAAGCGGAACTGGAACGTTGCATTCGCATCATCTCCATCAGTCAGGCTTGAGAAGAACGGAAGCGGTCGACCACACTGTTAGATTACGTAGAACCCCACACAGGAGTTCCTTGCAATTCCCTTAGACAAGGAAATTTGCGCTTGGATGCAAGTAAATGAGCCGTAAGTGAAATAGTATAGCTGACGCGGCGCTGCGCGTTTTGTGGCCGGGGCGGGAACCGGGCAAAAACGCGGGTGCTCAAACCATTGCTGGACCCTGAAAACGCGTGCGCAACCTCAAACTCATCCTTTCTTATGATGGAACCGATTTTGCGGGCTGGCAGGTGCAGTCCGGCCGCGCGACCGTGCAAGGCGCGCTCGCCTCGGCTATTGGACGGCTGAGCGGCGAAAATGTACTGCCCCAGGGGTCGGGCCGCACCGACGCCGGAGTGCACGCATTGGCGCAGGTTGCGACCTTTCAGACCGCCTCGACCATTCCGCTCGAAAACTGGGCGCTCGCCCTGAACCACATTCTGCCGCCTTCCATTCGCGTGCTGGAGGTGGGCGAAGCTGCCGACAGTTTTCATGCGCGCAAGTCCGCGACCGCGAAAACGTATCGCTATCGAATGTATCGCGGATCGACTTGCCCGCCGTTTTTGGCGCGATACGTATGGCACTATCCTTTTCCACTTGACGAAGCGACCATGGTGGCCGCGGCTGGAATCATCGTGGGCGCGCACGATTTCACGTCGTTCGTGGCGGTCGATCCGGAGCGCGTCGAGCGAATGGCGGCCGATGCGGAGGACTGCCCGGATAGATTTGAGGGCGTGAAGCCCACGAATGTGAAGCCAAACCATGTGAAGCCAATGAATGTGCGGACGATTTTTTCGTCCACGTGGGCGCGCGAGGGGGAGGAACTCGTCTACACCGTGCGCGGCAATGGCTTTCTGCACCACATGGTGCGCAACCTGGTGGGGACGTTTGTGCTGGCGGGAAAGAAAAGCGTCAGTCTTGAGGATTTTCGGCGCATCCTGTCGGCCTGCGATCGCTCGGCGGCGGGGCCGACCGCGCCGGCGACCGGGTTGTTCCTGGTGAGCGTGGAATATTGAGAGCCTCTGGCGCGCGCGTCCCGGCCCGCGTACACTGCTTGCGAGATGGCGACCGACGTTCAATTCGCGGTCTCGAGAATCGCCTCCATCAATCCGGCGACGGGCGAGGTTCTCGGCGAGCTGGATAGCGCCGGGCCGGCTGAAGTCCGCGCGGCAGTCGCTCGGGCGCGTGCAGCGCAGCCCGATTGGGTTGCCTGGGGAGTGCGCAACCGCATTTCGGTGGTGCGTCGATTCCAGCAGCTTATTCTCAGGCGCAAGACTGACGTCGCGCGCCGCATCACGCAGGAATCCGGCAAGCCGCAGGTGGAGGCGCTGATCACGGAAGTGCTGGTGGTGCTCGACGCCGCGCGCTTTCTCATCGAGCACGGTTTTGCCCTGCTGCGCGACGAGCCACTGGCGCACGGCAATCTCGCGGTCAAAACCAAGCTCGGCCACATCCTCCGGGAACCGTACGGCGTTATCGGAATCATTTCGCCGTGGAATTATCCGTTTTCGACTCCGGCGACCGAAGTGCTGGCCGCGCTCGTTGCGGGAAACGCCGTCGTCCTCAAGCCCTCGGAACTGGCGCCGTTGATTGCGCTGGAACTCCAAAGACTGATGCGCGAGGCTGGCGTTCCGAACGAAGTTTTCCAGGTGTTGCCCGGGGATGGGGCGACCGGCGCCGCTCTGATGCAAAGCGATATTGACAAAATTGTATTTACAGGCAGCGTCGGCACCGGACGCCGCATCGCGCACATGGCGGCCGAGCGCCTGCTTCCGGTCGTCCTCGAACTGGGCGGCAAAGACCCCATGCTGGTGCTCGACGACGCCGATGTCGACTCCGCCTCCAGCGGCGCGATATGGGGCGCGTTCGTCAATGCCGGTCAGACCTGCCTTTCCATAGAGCGCTGTTATGTTCATCGGAGCGTGCAGTCGGACTTCATTGATGCCTGTGTCACTAAGACGCGAAAGCTGCGGGTGGGGAATGGACTGGACCCGGCGACCGAAATTGGGCCGATGATTCACGAGCGGCAGGTGCGAATTGTGGAGGCGCATGTGGAAGATGCGCGGCAGCGCGGGGCTCAGGTGCTGGAGGGGGGCGCGCGGCTGCGTGAACTAGGGCCCACGTATTTTGCCCCTACCATTCTGGCCGGCGTCGATCACAGCATGCGGATCATGCGGGAGGAGACGTTCGGGCCGGTGCTGCCGATCATGGCGTTTGACGATGACGCGGAAGCAGTGCGGCTGGCCAATGATTCGGAGTATGGGCTTGGGGCGAGCGTGTGGACGGGGAACCATGCTCGGGGTCAGCGGCTGGCGCGGCAGATTCAGGCGGGAACGGTGATGGTGAACGATGCGATTTCGTGCTTCAGCATCAGCGAGGCGCCGCATGGTGGAATGAAGGCGAGCGGGCTGGGGCGGATGCACGGGCGCTGGGGCCTGGAAGAAATGGTGCGTCTAAAATATGTCGACGTCGACCTGGTGCCGAAGATGAAGAAAGTATGGTGGTTTGGGTATGGGCGGGAATTTTCGTTGGAGGCGGAAAGCTTTCTGGATGTGCTGTTCGCGCGGCCGTTGCGGCATCGGATGCGGGCTGCGATGCGGGCATCGGGTGCGCTGTGGAGGAGGAAGCTGTGAAGGCGCCAGCTCCAAGCTGCAAGCTCTCAGCTCCAAGCTCCCCGGACTTAGTGGGCCGGGCGGAATATCAGCTTGAGGTACGAGCTAGAGCCACAAATTTAGAAAGATGACTGATAACTGAGAACAGACCTATGGACGATTCACGGACTTTGCTGAGACATACACTGGCTACGCTAGCTTATCGCGGCGGGAAGACGATTCGCAACGCGCCTGCGGGGTTTGCCGAATATGGGGCGCCGGAGAGCGGGCGCATTCCGGCGAAGATATTGGCGCACATGGGGGATCTGATGGATTGGGCGCTCTCAATGGCGGATGGGAGCCGGAAGTGGCACGATTCGACACCGCTCGCGTGGGACGCGGAGGGAGAGCGGTTTTTTGCATGTGTCAAGAGGTTCGACGACTACCTGGCTTCGGATCAGCCGCTCCAGGCGACGGCGGAGAAGCTGTTTCAGGGGCCGATTGCCGACGCGCTTACGCACGTAGGGCAGTTGGCCATGCTGCGCAGAATGGCGGGCGCGCCGATTCAGGGCGAGAATTACTTTGCGGCAGAGATCACGGTGGGGCGGGTGGGGGCGGACCAGGCGGCGCCGCGGAAACCGTTCTAGGTCAGAAGTCGTTATTTAGTAGATAACTTATTTTTCTTGATTGTTGCCTATTTAATTAACACTTCGGGTGGTTGTTTTGTGATATCAAGGGCAACCGCAACGGCGGCGGACGAGAGTGGGCGCTGTTAAAATAGGCGTTGGTCAATTCTGCGTTTGAGGGAGAATCCTGTGGCCTCCGACGAAGTCGTTGTTGCTCCGCAATCCGCTCCGGCATCCGAGATTCCGCAACTTCCTAACCATAAAGTGAAAGTGAAAAAGTTGGGGCAGCGCGCGTGCAACGAAAAAGACGCGAAGGGGAAGTTCTGCGGCGGGCATTTGAAGCGCTGGTTTTACGTCGATGACGTGGTGGAGCAGGAGTGCGGGTGCGTGGAGAAGGCCTGGGGGACGGGGGCGGAAGTCTACCGGTGCGAGTTCTGCAAGACGCTGTATTTGCCGAACCCGGAGGAGCCGCGCGGGGTGAACGTGGGCGGCGTGGGGCAGTTGTCGATTTTCGGGATTACGATTCAGCCGAAGGAAGAGAAGAAGGCGTAGGCCCACACAATCGCACCGAGCGCGATGGTGTGGGGCACCCGCGAACGGGACACAAGTCACAACAGGAACATCAGGACGTTAACGTCAGGACATTGACGTCAGGCCATGGAAGTCGTAACGCCGATGTTGTGAGAATTACGTAGTTACAATATCGTAAGTACATTTTGCGTCAGAGCATGAAGATTTCCGAACTTATCTACGACTGGAACCGGATTTATCCGCAGTCGCTGCGGCCGACGGGGCCGGTGCGGCTGACGGATGAAACCCTGCGCGATGGGCTGCAATCGCCGTCGGTGCGCGATCCATCGATTGACGAGAAGATTGAGATTCTGCATTTGATGGAGTCGCTGGGAATCAATTCGCTGGACCTGGGGCTGCCGGGAGCGGGGCCGCGGGCGGTGGAACATGTGACGGCGCTGGCGCGGGAGATTGTGGCGCACAAGATGAAGATTCAGCCGTACTGCGCGGCGCGCACGCACGAAAACGACATCCGGCCAATCGTGGAGATCACGCAGAAGACAGGCCTCGCGATCGAGGTGGCGGCGTTTTTGGGGTCGAGTCCGATCCGGCGGTACACGGAGGGATGGTCGATCGACTTTCTGCTGGAGACGACGGAAAAGGCCGTCCGGTACGCGGTTTCGCACGGACTGGAAGTGATGTACGTGACCGAGGATACGACGCGGTGCGATCCGGAGACGGTGAAATTGCTGAATGCGACGGCGATTGGGTGCGGGGCGAAGGCGATTGTGCTGTGCGACACGGCGGGGCATGCGACGCCGATGGGCGCGGTGGCGCTGGTGAAATTCGTGATCGAAGAGGTGATCAAGCCGTCGGGCGAGGCGATTCGGCTGGACTGGCATGGACACTGCGATCGCGGGCTGGCCACGGCGAATGCGATGGCGGCGCTGGTGGCGGGCGCGAATTGCGTGCATGCGACGGCGCTCGGACTTGGCGAGCGCGTGGGCAATACGCAGATGGATCAGATGCTGGTGAATTTGAAACTGATGGGCGTGGCGCCGTGGGACGCGCAGGATTTGAGGAATTTGAAGCGGTACTGCGACGCGGTGTCGAAGGCGACGGGCGTACCGATTCCGGCGAATTACCCGGTGGTGGGGCACGATGCGTTTCGGACGGCGACGGGAGTGCACGCGGCGGCGGTGATCAAGGCCTATAAGAAGAAGAATGTGGAGTTGGCGAACACGGTGTATTCGGGCGTGCCGTCGCACGCGTTTGGGCTGGAGCAGATTATCGACGTGGGGCCGATGAGCGGGAAGTCGAATGTGCTGTTCTGGCTGGAGAGGCACGGAGTGGCGGCGACGGAGGAGGTGGTCGACCGAATTTTCGCGCGGGCGAAGGCGAGCGACCACACGCTGAGCGAGGCGGAGATATTGGCGTGCGTGGGGAGCGGGGTGGGGTAGGGGTTTCAGGTTTCAAGGTTTCAGAGTTTCAAAGTCCCCGAGAGCAAAGGCAAGAGCAAACGCAACGACGGACCGGAGTGTCCGCACTACAGGTTACTGTCGTAACCTTCCGCTCGAGAGTGTTCCGCAGAACAATGGGAACGAGGCTTTGAATCCAAATGCTTGCGAAGTGTTCGAACGCTTCATGCACGGCTTCTTTCCGATTTCTCCATGTGGGCAGACTCTTTCAGTTTGAAAAACGACATTTGAGTGCCGATGAGCGGACGTATGGCACGGGGCGCGTGAGCGAGGCGGAATTTTTCTGGCTGTGCGAAGAATGCGCGGCAAAATACACGCTGGTGCGGAGCGTGGCAAATTGCGTGGAACTGGCTCCGGTGAAGGAACGGGCGCCGGCGGTTGCGCGGACGCGGGCTGTGGCGGCTGGGGCTGGTGCGTAGGGCTTTATTTGAGCGGGCCGCGCGGCGGAGAAAAGCAAAAGCATAGCCCTGCAACATCAACTGCAACATCGGCGTCGGCACTACGTTTGTGGGGAGGGAATGGTGTAGTTGCCGGTCAGGGAATTCGCGCGGATGCGGAGGACGTCGGCGAACATGCGCAGGCCGTCGCGGAAGGGGTGGAGGCGCGTGCCTTCGCTGTGCGACCAGACGACCGGAACTTCTTTGACGGTGAAACCGAGGCGGCGGGCGAGGAAGAGAATTTCCGGATCGAAGCCCCAGCGCTCGATGCGCTGAAGCGGGAAGATGCGCTGAGCAGCCGAGCGGCGGAAGGCTTTGAATCCACATTGCGTGTCGGCGAAATTGAGGCCGAGAAAAAGGCGCAGGGCGAGATTGAAGATGCGCCCGAGGAACTGGCGGTAGAGGGGCTGGCGCTGGGTTTGCAGGTCGGCGCGAAGCCAGCGGGAGCCGATGGCGACGTCGGCGCCGGCGGCGATGGCGGCGAAAAGTTTTTGCGCCTCGGCGATAGGGGAGGAGAGATCGGCGTCGGTGAAGAGGCAGATGTCGCCGCGAGCGTGGAGCATTCCGTTGCGGACGCTGAAGCCTTTGCCGCGGTTGCCGGGATTCTGGACGAGAAGGATTTGCGGGTGGGACTGGCCGTATTGGCGGACGATTTCGGAGGTATCGTCGCGGGAGCCGTCGTCGACAACGAGGATTTCAATGTCCCAGTTTTGCAGGCGGGAGAAGTGGAGAAGTTCGTCGAGCGTGGGGCGGAGGCGGGCGCTCTCGTTGTAGGCCGGGATGACGATGGAAATCAAAGGGATCGGGTGATCGGGTGATCGGGTCATCTGGAGATCTGGCCATCGAATGATCTAAAATCTAGCCTACCAAAATCCCGACCGACTAAAGAGACCGACTGCCCCCGATCGACCAGAAGCCAGAAAGTTCAGAACCCAGATTATCAGCAGAGCGCCTACGAAAATTGCGGCGAGTGTGTTCTGAGATCATCCGATGGCCCGATCACCAGATCGCCCGATGGTCCGATGGTTCACGCTACCTGGCGGCGTTTGGCTAGCATGTTGAAGAAAACGTCTACTAATTCTTCGTCCCAGAGGCCGGCGCGAGCCTCGTCGCGCATGGTAAGGGCGGTCTGGTCGTGGGAGAGAGCGGGCTTGTAGGGACGGGCGGTGCGGAGGGCGTCGTAGATATCGACGACCTGCAAAACGCGCGGCAGGAGCGGGATGTCGCCGTCTTTGAGGCCGTCGGGATAGCCGCTGCCGTCGGAGTGCTCGTGGTGATGGCGAATGATGGGGAGTACGAGGCGGAGGGATTTGAGCGGGCGGCAGATGGCTTCGCCGGTGACGGGATGAAGCTTCATGATGTCCCACTCGGCGGGCGTGAGATCGCTGCCCTTTTTTAGAATTTCGTCGGGGACGCGAATTTTGCCGAGGTCGTGGAGATAGCCGCCGCGGCGGAGGGCGACGATGGACTCTTCGTCGAGATTGAGAAAGCGGCCGAGATCGCTGGCGTTGCGGGCGAGGCGCTCGCAGTGGCCTTCGGTGTAGGGATCGCGGGCCTCGACGCTGAGGCCGAGGGTGCAGAGGACGGACTCGGCGGTCTCGAGCTCGTCGGTAAATTCCTTCAACTTTAAAAGAGATTTGACGCGGGCGAAAAGCTCTTCGGGGCTGATGGGCTTGGTGAGGAAGTCGTCGGCGCCGGCCTCGATCGATTTGAGACGGTCTTCATGAGCGTTGAGGCCGGTGATCATGACGACGGGGATGAGGCGGGTGGCGGGATTTTCTTTGAGTTCGTGGCAGAGTTCGTAGCCGGTTTTGCCGGGCATGATGACGTCGAGGAGAATGAGGTCGGGGGCTTCGGCGCGGATGCGATCCTCGGCGGCGCCGGCGCTGGCGACGACGGAGGCGTGATAGCCGCGCATGATGAGCATTTCGCGCAGGAGCTCGGCGTTGAGGCGATGGTCGTCGACGATGAGGATCGATTGCTTACGACGGGTTGAAATCAAATCACCCATAAAGATATGAACCGAGGCGCGGAACAAAAGTTGTACAGAAATGAACGAGATGGTCCACCGCAGTCTCGGAGGGCCCTCAGAAAAGACAAATTCTATCTGATATTCGGAGGGCGGGTGGGCGGAAACCGAACATTTTGAGTGTGTCGGGGATCATGGCGGGAAAGATGGGGATTGTGCAGTGTTAATTCATGACCAGCAAAATGAACTGTATAAAGCTGCGCAAAGTTTTGGCGTGGGTGGTGGGATGCGGGCTGGCGCTGTGGCTGGGCGCGGGCGCGTGCGAGGCGACGACGAAGCCGCACGTGATCGTGTTTGGGAAGTGGATTTCGGCGAAATGGATGAACGCGACGGGAGAGAAGGCGCTGGACCTGAAGGTGCGCGCACTGCTGGTGGACACGCGGGTGAAAGAGTACACGACGGGGGCTCCGCATGACGTGACGGACCGGCTGTTTGTGGTGCGGCGGGCGTTTCGCATGAACGACGCGCTGCCGAACGAGAGCGCGGCGCGGTGGCAGTGGCAGCGCGGAGGATGGCTGCTGGTGGATCGGGTGACGGGGCGGGTGGCGCAGCTGAATTTGCCGGAGTTCGACGCGTTTTATTCGACGGCGAGCTGGTATCGGGATTACATAGCGTATTGCGGGGTGTCGGAAGATGGAAAGAAGTTGTATGCGGTGGTGGCGCAGGTGGGGCGGAGGAAGCCGATTTTGAAGAAAGATGTGGGCGAGGCGGGAGGAGATGCGGACCCCGATTCGGAGTGCCCGGCGCCGATGTGGGAGCGGAGTCCGATGCGAGTGACGTTTGTGCCGGACGACGATAAGAAGGTGGTGTTTTCGATTCGGAACCGGGTGGTGGATGTGGTGAGTGATGAGGAGGATGCGGAGGAGTAGTAGGGCAACTTCTTCTCCGCGGACGCACACGGATTTGCGCGCGGATTTTTGGCGTGTAGGGCTGGCTCCGCTCTGGGCAGCCCCTTCGCAATGTGCGCGAAGGATGGGGCACCCACTTTTATTATTGGAAGACAAGAACCAAGTTTGAGGATGGGTGGGCACCCGGCCGCACGGCACGGACGCGAGAACCCCAGATGAACTTCAACAGACACGTTCGGCAGTTTGCCGCGTTGTGGACGCCTCCATACTTTTAGGGCTTAGGCGGTGGCGCGGGTGGTCGCGGAGGTATGCCCTGCCTGTCTTCTCCCCAAGGCGGCCGCAGCGGTGTAATCCACGCTGGCGCAGGTCCGGGCGGTGCTTTTGGTGGCGAGCCAGGCGTTGACGCTGGCTCCGTGAGCACAGTCTCAAAAGCGCTGCGACCGTATGTACCTGCAACTAACGCGCTCGTGGGGGGCGAGGTAGCCCAGGGAATCGATTGAAGATCGAGTACAGCCACATTGGGAAGTCCTGACCCGAATGGCGCCCAACTGGCGGGACTCGAAGGGTTGTTGGCGCTGAACACACCGCGGTCGGTGCCAATGTACAGATTGGGCCCTGAGTATTGCCAATCGACGAAGATGGTATTCACATTTAGCTTCCTTGGTCCGGATCGATTTTGCCAGCTCGGTTGCCCGGAGGCCGATGGCTCCAATTCCCAGGTCCCGCCCCAGGTACCCGTGACGGCGAAGACGTGTTCAGAATTATTCGGATCGACGCTCATCGCAAGAACAGCACCGCCCGCAACGTTGTACATGCCATTGTCATTCTCGGTCCATGTTCTTCCATCGTTACTGGTCACCCACACATGTTGATCGCTCGTCGCTGCGTAGATGTAAACCGGGTCGGATGGCGCAATCGCAATCGCCGTGACGTACCGTCCCGCTTTACCCGCCTGCACCGCGGGCGGCTGCGGCCCGATGGCATTCCACGTCGGTGCCGGGGAAGCGTAGTCGGCGTCCGTCGTTTCGTATACCTGATCCGAGCCAATCAACAACCGCCTTGCATTGTATGGATCCATCACGAACGCCTTTTGCGAGTTATAAGCTAGGCCGTAATTGCCGTAGTTACCCAGCCCGTAAACATTCTGTATCAGGATCGACGTCCACTGAGTGCTCGGCTGCAACCCTGACTGCGGCGTTATCTGGGCGCGCCAAACCAGGTCGTTGTTGCTGTCATAAAGCGTGCTGTAGAGGTACGCGTAGTTACTGCCCGCCGGAGGCAGCAGAACCTTACCCGTCTCGTTTCCCTTGCCGGCGTACTGCCACACGGCATTGGGCTGAACGCTATTAACGACCATCGCCGCATACTGGTCTTGCGCTGTGCCCGCGACCGTCAGGCCGTCGAGCGTAACCGTGTAGAAGCTCGTCAACTCCAGATTGCCGATCAGGGACTCCCACGTCTTTGCTAGCGGATCGTATCGAAATAGTCCTTGGTCCGCTGTAGCCAGGACTTTTCCGCTGGCATCGAAACTGATGGTTCCCCAGTCGAAGCCGAGATTTCCCTGAGGTTGAGCCCACGCTTGGCCGCTGTTCCAGCTTTCAAAGAGGGCGTACGAGTCGTTCACGTACACGTGTTTATCGTTGCTCGGATCGACCGCCATGATCTGGTGCCACATCGCGCGGTTTTCCAGCCCGCCAGGGGTCGCCGCAAGTGCAGTCCACGTCTCGCCCTTATCCAGGGATTCGTAGCGCTGGACGGCGGTCACCTGCTGGCACGGCGTCGCCGCCGTAAGCAGCGAAACGTACAGGGCTCCGCTCGACCCCGTATCCATCTGGATCCCGCAGGCCTGCGCCGAATTCGGCAGAGTTTTCAACTGTTTCCATCTTGCGCCTCCGTCTTTGGTTCGATATACACCGTTTTGACTCGCGCCCGTTCCGCCGTTACCGGCCACCGAAACATAGATAGTCTTACCCGTCGAATCGAAGCGCGCGAACATCACGTCATAAACGTTCGAGGTCGGAAGAGCCGTCACCAGCGTCCACGATTGGCCGCCGTTGGTTGTTTCGCACAGACCCATATCGGTCGCTGCGTATTCAACCTGCTGATTGGTCGGATCAACGGCAATCGAGTAGATCGAATGATCATCGAACGGCCCACAACCGTTCGCAGATTGCGTATTGGCCTGCAGGCTCCAGCTTCCCGAAGCCCCCGCTGCACTGAAGACCAATATGCCCGCGCCCGAGCCGTACAGCCCCGCCTCAATCGGATTCGCGTTTGCAGGATTCAGCAACATGGCGTGCGGGCTGGGGCCAACCTGTAGACTTGCCTGATTCGTCGGCGGGGCGGAGGGCGCGGAAATGTTATCGGTTAGCGGTTGCCACGTGGGCGTTGCCCCGGAACTGGCATTCGAAGTTTTCCAAATACCGCCTCCGGCGGTTCCCACATAAATCACCGCTGTGTTGCTGGGATCGGCAACCGCTACATTCACACGCCCGGCATTGCCGCCTTCACCCGGGCCTGGGTTCGCCACGGGCGCGGGCCCAATTGGCACCCAACTGGAAGTCGATAAACACATCACCGGAACGGTCACGCTTGCCCCATTCATGGTGCCGCTGCCGTTGCTCCCTACCGCGCAACTCTGTCCAGCCGGCTGCGTTAGCACGCTCACACCGTAGGGCTCACCATTCAACGGGCGAACCGGGAAAACAAAAGTTCCGTTGGTTGTAACGGAAACTGTAACCCGACAGCCGGCGTCGCTCGCTTCTCCTAACACCAGCGTGTTGCCGCTGTTAAGACCAGACACCTCAGCGTGAATCGTGTAGGGTCCGGCGCAATAAAACGCCTGGCTCGGAGCCAGCCCACAAGCCGCGCACTCCCCATTCTGGCCTCCGACCGTGCACGCCCCTGCTTTGAAAGATGTCTTCCACTCGCTATTCACACACTGGTAGTTGGTGCAAGGTATGAGGGGCTGCGGTCCACACTCACCCGGCGTGCTTTGCGGTACATAACATTCGCACTCGTCAGACAGTTGTCTGCATGTCCCTTTTGCGCCGCCCCCTGCGTTACACGGCGCTCCCGGGCTCAGGCAGGTAGCCTGGGTCGCTGACTTGATCTCGCACACCTGAGCGTAGCTTCGCGATGGGGCCAGTAGTGACGCGCCTGCGATGAAAATCGCCAGCAGGAGCCGTAAAGAAACGCGCACCGAGCGCGCAGCCCATGAATTGCGCCCTGCGTTCGGATCGTATTGCGGATTCCGAGTACTAGCGTGGGTTCTTGGGAGGCCCAACACAACCATTGGAGGCACAGCGGCGATATATTCCATACGTCACTCTCCGACTCAACATAATCTCCCGGTTTGGGCTGCCGACCGACGAAGGCTGATCCATGCGAGTCTGATCACTCTTACGCGCTGATAGCGTTCCATAAAATGGGTCGGAATTCACCAAACCCAGAGCGCCCATGAAACTCCCTTGCAGTTGGCTGCGCATAACGCCGGACAGGGACACGCGTACTTCTTCGTCCGAGGTTACGAACCTGAATTCCCAGGGAAGTTACCGGTTGAAGCGTGGTCTGGCTCGCCTACTCTGTGGCCTAACTCCGAGCCTACGCGCCGGAGAACCGCAAGGTCACGCGAGGAAGTGGAGCCATTTTGCTTTTTTTGAGCAAAATGTCAAGAAAAATCTTTGTGAATATTTTCAAATTGTTTACTAATTAGCTGCGCGTCTTACGCTGCCGTTTCTTAGTCGATGGCGGGTTCTACGGTTGGGATCGTTTCATGGGTGGGGCGTTTGTGGATTTTGGCGCTCGTTACCATTATTACGCTGGCTATGATTATGGCGCTGCCCATCAATATGTAGCGGTCGATTTTTTCGTGGAGGACTAGCCAGCCTAGAAAGACTGCTACTACTGGATTGACATAGGCATAGGTGGAGACTTTGGAGGTGGGGACGTGCTGGAGGAGCCAGATGTAGGCGGTGTAGCCGATCCAGGAGCCGCAGACTACTAAGTAGAGGATGGCGCCGCCGCCGCGGGCGGTCCAGATGGGATGGGAGTTGCGCTCGACGACGAGGGCGAAGGCGAGGTTGGCGAATCCGGCGAAGACGACTTGCCAGGCGGTGGTGCTGAAGGGGTCGACGGCGGCAGTTTGCCATTTTTTGGAGAGCACGGAACCGAGAGCCCAGGAGAAGGAGCCTCCTTGAAGGGCGAGGCACCAGGCGAGTTCGCGGCGGCCGAGGGCGGTGGGATGGATGAGGGCGGGCCAGACCAGGACGGCGGCGCCGGTGATGCCGATTAGGAGGCCGATTTTGCCGCGGCGGGAGATGTGGTGATCACCGAGGAGAAGGCTGTCGAGGACCAGGAACCAGAGCGGGCTGACGGCGACGAGCAGAGCGGCGAGGCCGGTAGGGACGACGCGCTCGGCGTAGGAGAGGGTGAGATTGCCTCCCATGAGGAGAAGAATACCGACGACGGCGAGATGGGCGAGATGGCGCGGGGCGAGTAGGACGGGGCGTCCGGTGGCGGCGCAGTAGGTGAGCATGACGAGGCCGGCGACGGTGAAGCGGGCGGCGCACATGAAGGCGGGAGGAATCTGCTCGACGGCGATGCCGATGCCGAGATAGGTGGAACCCCAGAAGAGATAGACGAGGCCGAAGGCTAGGACGATCTTCCACTGGCTGGGGGGCTGGCTGTGGCTGTGGCTCGGCGAGGAAGCGGTCATAGACAGTGGAACTGGCGCGCGGAAAGGGTCAGGATAACAGAGGGGGACAGGTTTCAAGGTTGCAGGCTTTCAAGGTTTCAAGGAGTGGATGTTGCAAGGTGGGGAGGTTTCAAAGTTTCAAGGTGGAGAGGTTTCAAAGTTTCAGGGTTGGAAGGTTTCAAAGCAATTCAGTTCATCGTTGAAACTTTGAAAACTGTGTGCGTTCGCTGGTTGGAGTTGATTAGTCTTGGTGCTGGTGCTGGCGATCCACGGACCAGATTTGGGAGTCGTCTTTTTCCAGCGGGTAGACGTGGACCATCCAGTTGAAGATTACGGGATGGAACTCGCCGCCGGCGGCGTCGCATTCGGCCTGGGTGGTGATGGAGCCGTGGAGACCAAACTTCGGATTCGGCACCAGGACTTCCGCCTTGTGGCCGGCGGGAGGCGCGCAGTAATTTACGTGTTCATGCCACTGCGCAATGCTGAGCGGGATGCGCTGGTTGAGATCGTCCTCGGTGTAACGCTTGGGAGCGGTGTACATGACGCCGACAAGGCGGTAGGTGTCGCCATCTTTTTCGTAGAGGAGAGAGGTGGGATTGTCGGGATCGAAATGCGAGAAGGCGGCGAAGGCGTTGCTGTAGTTGGTGAAGTGATACTGCTTTTGCGGGATTTCGGGGTGGAAGATCTGGAAGCCGTCGTTGAGGGCGGTATGGTAGTCCTTGTATTTTTCCATGACGGCGCGGGCGGCGATGACAACTTTTTGAGCGCGCTCGGCGTCTCCGGGCTCGATGGGGCGGAGGGCGGTCATCTTCATGTGCGGGCCCATATCCATGTGCCGGCCTTCCATGGAGTGCATGACGCCGGATTCGGCGGGGGCCGCGCCGGGGTCGGTTTGGGCGGACGTGTTGGACATGTCGTGAGGCATGGTTTTCATGTCGTGCGGGCCGGCGGATGGGGCCTGGGGCGCGCCTTGCTGGGCAAAAGCGAGCGCTGAGGCGAGACAGAGCACGGCGAAGAGAGCGTTCATGGCAATCCTTTTCATGGCAATCCCCACGGATGCTACAAGAAGGTTAACACTGCGGGGAGGGGGAGTTGCGCGGGGGGCAGGTTTAAGTTGTGAAGGTTTCGGGGTTGAGGGTTTCAAAGTTTCAAAGCAATTCGATTCGCCGTGGAAACTCTGAGACCTTGAAACGTTGAAACCTTGCAACCTTGAAACCTTAGAATCTTGAAAACATTCACACCTTGAAGCCTTTAATCCTCAGCAGAGCGAACCGATTCGGCATGGGTGGTGCTGGAATGGATTCGTGAGGTTTCTTATTTGGGTGGGTGGGGGGGACAGTCCGCCCCAAGAGAATCATCACTAAAATGATGTGATGGCTGGCACTTAGTCGGGCAGTGCTTCGGAGTTAGAATTTTTCCCAATTGAGGTTAGTAGGGACCATTCGCGGAACGGGTTCCCGGTTTGGAAGGCGAATGGTTGAAGGCAAATGGTCCCGCTAACCAGTTTGCGGCACTCCCAGCCGCAACGCGTGGTAGCGGTCTTTTTGCAGCGCTCATTTTGCGGCGCTCAGTTGCAGCGCTCTGGTTGCAAAACGATCAGTCGGGCGACGAACTGAGGCAAAGGAATAGGTCTCAGCATGAATGTCACGCCCCAAAATCCGCAGAATTCAGACGCGGGAGAACGCGCGCAAGAAGAAGACCGGCTGCGGCAATCCGAGAAGATGGAGGCGATTGGGCGACTGGTGGGAGGCGTGGCGCACGACTTCAACAATCTGCTGACCGGGGTCCTGCTGTACTGCGACCTGCTGCTTCCCGAACTGGAGGGGAACGAGCGCCTGTGCCGTTATGTAGACGAGGTGCGGAAGGCGGTGGAACAAGGCGCGGCGCTGACCCGGCAACTGCTGGCGATCACGCGGAAGGAAACGCCAAACCCACATGCGCTCGACGTGAACGAGGTGGTCTTGTCGATGGATGATCTGCTGCGGCGGCTGATCGGCGAGCAAGTGGAAGTGATTCTGGAGTTGGATGCCGAGGCGGGAACGGTTTTTGCCGATGCGGGGCAGTTGCGGCAAGTTCTGCTGAACCTGGCGCTGAATGCGCGGGATGCGGTGGCGCAGGGACAGTCGGGGGGAGGAAGGATCCGGATCAGCACGGCGCGTGCGGAACGGCCGAAAAGCGCGGCGGCAGGCGACGCCGCCGAGGCCGGGAAATTGCATGAAGAACTAGAGACGGCGCCGGCGCCGATTGCCCTGGAGCGCGCGGCGGAAGCCATGAGCCGCTCGCAGCGGGCCGTCGTACTTTCCGTGGAGGACAACGGTTGCGGTATGGACCCGGAAACGCGCTCGCACGTATTTGAACTTTTCTTTACCACCAAGCAAGCCGGGGAAGGCACCGGCTTTGGGCTGGCGACGGTGCAGAGAATCGTGGGCGAACTGGATGGAGTGGTTGCGGTCGAAAGTGCGCCGGGAAGCGGCACGCGGATCGAGGTGTTTCTGCCCGCGGCGGAGCGGGGCGGCGAGGTCATGGACATTCGGACCTCTGCGAATCGTGAGCCAGGCAATCTTGAGCCGGGCAATTATGCTCTGGCGAAACGCGCGGGCGGCGATCCCATTGTCGATCCGGGCGCCGATCCTGTCGCTTATCCGGGCGGCGATCCGGTCGCTTATCCGATTAACGAACGGTTTTGTAACTCATCGCCTTCGAGTTCTCCATTACTCGAAGGTCCACTTACTAAGGGAGACTTAACATGTTAGGTTCATCTGCCGTTCCCATTTTCAATCATGCTGCGCAAGTTCATTCTCCACAACTCCAGGGAGCGAACTTCCTGAATCTGCTGATTCTGGATGAGGATCATGCGGTGCGCGAAGCGTCGCGCGAGGTAGCGCATTCGCTGGGATTCAGCGCGCATGTGGCGGAGTCGGCCGAGCAAGTCCAACGCATGCTGGACAGCCACGGGATCGACGCCGTGTTACTCGACTTGCACATGTCGGGCGGAGGGAATGGACTGGAACTTCTGCGCGCCATCAAACGGCACCGGCCGGACACGGTGGTGATCGTCGCCACCGGCTACGGAACCGTGCAGTCGGCGGTGCAGGCGATGAAGGATGGGGCCTACGACTTCGTGGCCAAACCCTTCAGCATGGAAGAACTGCGGCGATTGCTGGTGGAGGTGGCCGCGCAGTTACGGGTGAAGACGGAGAATCGTTTGCGGCGCGAGACGGTCAAGTCGCGGCACGGATTCGCCAACATCGTGGGGCACGCGCCGGAGATGGAAAAGCTGTACCGGATCATCGCGAAGGCCGGGCAGAGCACGCATCCCGTGCTGATTTTGGGAGAGAGCGGCACGGGCAAGGAGATGGTGGCCAAGGCGATTCATTCGTGCGGGCCACTGCGCAACAAGCCGTTCATCCCGGTGGATTGCGGGTCGCTGGTGCCGACGCTGATCGAGAGCGAGCTGTTTGGGCACGTGCGCGGAGCCTTCACCGGCGCGACCAATCCCAAGGATGGACTGCTAGCCATCGCCGAGGGTGGAACCGTGTTTTTGGATGAGATCGGCGAGTTGCCGGTGGACCTGCAAGCCAAGCTGTTGCGGGCGATCCAGGAGAAGGAAATTAGGCCGGTGGGAAGCGTGAGGCAGGTGCCGATCAATGTGCGCATTCTGGGCGCGACCAATCGGGATCTGGAGCAGTCAGTGAACGAAGGCACGTTTCGCCGCGACCTGTATTTCCGGCTGAATGTACTCACCCTGAGGATTCCTCCGCTGCGAGAGCGGCGGCAGGATATTCCGCTGCTGGTGGCACACATTCTGGAAAGAATCGGGCGCGACGCGGGCGTGGAAAAAACCATTTCCGATGAGGGCCTGAAGGCGCTGCTGAGTTATGACTGGCCGGGAAATGTGCGCGAACTGGAGAACTCGCTGGAGCGGGCGTGCGCGCTTTCGAGCGCGAGCGAGATTCAACTGCGCGACCTTCCCACCCATCTTTCGAGTGCGCCGGCGAGCGCGCGGGAGAGGCCGTCGAATGGAATTGTCCCGATCGCGGAACTGGAAAGGCGGACGATCATTGACGCGCTCGCGCACGTGAACGGAGACAAGATGATGGCGGCACGGCTGCTCGGGATCGGGAAGACGACTTTGTATCGGAAGCTGAAGGAGTACGAGTCCCAGGATTGAACGGTGGAACGGTTCGTCAGGACTGGAACGGGAAAGGCAGGGTGCAGTCGACCGATAAGTGGTTTGAACTCAGCGGCGGCGTTTGGCCGGAGAGTTGCACGAGTAGGCAGCATGATCTTGCTGGCAACTCCACTGGAAGGGCGAGATGAGTGCGCAGCGGCGCTCCAGGAAGCGATTGGGCAACCGGTCGTGACCGCGGAGAACCTGCTGCGGGCAACAACGCTGCTGCGCACCGGTCTATACACGGTCGCCATTTTTGACGGGCAGTTGATGGAGAGCGAGCCGAACGAGATGGAGACGGTGATTGAGCATCTGGGGACAGTCATTCCGTTGGAGGTCAATCTGGCGATCAGCGGAATGGCCCGCCTGGTGCGGCAAGTGAAGGCAGCGCTGCGGCGGCGGAAACAAGAGATGGCGGCGGCGCGGCAAGCGGCCGTGCGAGCGCTCCACGGCGAATTGAATGGCACCCTGACGACGGTGCTTCTGAATTGCGAACTGGCCATGCAAGTTGCGGATGCGCCGGCGCAAGTGACGGAACGGCTCGACGCACTCTACATGGCGGCGCAGAAGATGCGGGTTCAATTGGCGTGAAGGGAGGGAGAGACCGGCTCGCATGTTCAGATGCGCGCCGGCATTGTTTCAGCAGCTATCTCATAAGTATTGACGCTCCATACTAGCTGCAAAGGCGCACGACTCGCGCAGAGGGCATTTTTCGCAGAGCGGGCGGGCGCGGCGGCAAAGCGCCTGGCCGTGCCTTCGCAAGAGTTGGTGCGCTCCGGTCAGGGAGGGGCAATCTTTCGGAAGCTGGCCGCACAACGCCTGCTGTACGGCGCGGTAGCTGGCCGAGTAACTTTTCTGCTCGCGCGCGAAACCGAGGCGCTGCAAAACGCGCAGCCCATTCGACTCGAGGCCAAACACGGGGTACTTGCCGGCGAACATAAGGATCTTTTCCGCGCCCGGCTCGCCGATGGTGGGAAACTGGCGCAGGGTTTTCTTGGCCTTGGCGAGCGACTCGGCGAGCGCGGCATCCAGAGCGCCCTTGAGGAGAATTTGCGCGATCTCGGCACTCTGCCGCAGCCGTTCGGCGCGCAGCTCGGGAACCATCCCGCCCAGGCGTGTTACTGCCAGTAACTTCTCCGGAGGAGCTTTGAGGATTGCGTTTGGGCTGGTGCCGACTGTTTTTTGCAACTCGGCAAAGGCCCGCGCGCGCTTGTCGTCATCGGCGAGATAAGCGACGTTTTCCCAGAGCACCTGCTCGAAGGGATCGGTGACGGGCGGCGGAGGCGGAGGGCCGTAGAATTTCTTTAGCTTTGCAATAACTGCCGCAAAAGTGGGGCTCGCGGGCATGGTGTTATTTTGCTGCGTTGCGGGTTATAGCCGCGGCAGCGCGATCAAGTCCTTTTCGCACCACGTCATCCGCATCGTAGGCGAGATTGAGTGCCGGCAATTGCTCGCGCGTGAACCATTCCACTTCGGCTGCGTCGGTGCCGGCCATAAGTTCGCCGCCCGCTGGACGACAGAGATAGTCGATCAGAACATAGTGGTAGCGCACGCGGCCGTTGTCGCTCAGGATAATGCGCTCATAGACGCCGAGCATCTCTCCTACTTCGACGGCGAGGCCGGTTTCCTCGCGGGCTTCGCGAATGGTGGCCTGGCGGAGAGTTTCGCCGCATTCGAGGACGCCACCGGGCAAGGACCACTCGCCGAGCAGTGGAGGCTGGCCGCGGCGAATCAGCAGCACACGATTGTCATGGACGATCACGGCGCCGACGCCGACAAAGGGCGTTGCTGGATATTCACGGCTCATACGGCGATCTTGCAAACTCGCGTACTTATTTTGCGGCCACCTGATATTGCTCGATCTTGCCGTCGGGCATGATGCGCTCCCAGACTTCGAGCGTCTTCTGCGGGAAATGCACTTCAAATAGGCGGAAGGTCATTCCTCCGCGGTCCTGCCTGGCGGTCTGCGTAAATTCGGTGGGCGCGCCGAGCGGGCCGAGGCTCTCGCCAAAATCCTTGAGCGCCTGCTCGGTAAAATAACTGTTGCAATTGTCGGTTAGCAGCGCGCGGTCGATCTTCCCTTGCTGCAAGCCGGCGAAGATGGCGCGCGACTGTTGCTCCTCCTGGGAGGCGTCGCTCTCGCGGAACAGCAGCGCGGCGATCTTGTGCGCCACATCGCTCGAAACGCCGACCGAATCTTCATTGGTGAGAACTACTACGGCAACTTTTGCGTCGGGCAAAACCATGTTGTGGGCGGTGAAGCCGGACACCTCGCCGCCGTGTTCAATGGCGCGTTTGCCCATTTGCTGGCGAACGCCGACGCCTAAACCATAGTGAGTACCGAGTCCGTCCTTGAGCACGGTCTCGCGCTCCATTGCCGCATAAGATGCGGGTTTAAGCAGCGTCTGGTGGATCATGGCGATGTCCCATTTGGCGAGGTCCGCGGCCGGCATGGCGAGTTCACCCGCCGCGAACAGCCAGCCTTTGCCCTCTTTCGGAGCGGGACGCAGCGGGCCAATGGCATAGCGCAGATAGCCGGTTGCGTCGGTGTCGGTCAGGCGATCCTGATCGATGTTGATGACGCTCTTCATACCGAGCGGGCCAAAAATGCGCTCGCTAAGGAATTGCAGAAGCGGCTTCCCGCTGGCTTTTTCCACGATCAGTCCGGCAATGACGAAGTTGGTGTTGCTGTATTGCCATTCGGTGCCGGGATCGAAGTCGAGCGGCTTGCGCGCCCAGAGGTCGAGAATCTTCTCGGCGGTCACCGGTTTCAGCATGCTCGGCATCACGTAATCCTGCGGCCAGTAATCCTGATAGCCGGAGGTGTGCGAGAGCAGTTGGCGAATCGTGACTTCGTTGCCGCGCGTGAGATTGGGGACGAAGCGCGACACGGGATCGTCGAGCGACAACTTTCCATCCTCGGCGAGAAGCAGAATTGCGGCGGCCGTAAATTGCTTGCTGATGGAGCCGATGCTGTAGCGCATCTCGGGGCGCGCGGGGGTTGCGGGATCGACGCGCGCATTACCGTAAGCCTGGAGATATGTGATGGCGCCATTCTGAACGATGGCAATGGAGGCGCTGGGAAGGCCGGTTTCGGCGAGAGTGCGCTGGGCGAGGGAGTCAACCTTCGCGCGCATGTCCGCAGGAAGTGCGGCGGGTTGAGCAAGGAGATCGATAGCGCAGAGAGAAATAAGAAAAACCACCAGTTTGCAGATCAGCTTCATGCTCGCTCCTAGAAAACGCACCAGTATACGTCTTCGGAGTGAAGGCAGTTTGCTGCGCGCGTGAGCCCTGGGCTGTGTAATCGCAAAGAGAAGGCAACAATTAGAGTAGTCCGCACTCTGACTCGCGCTAGTAGAATCTGGTCAAGAGAAGTCCGGTGTTAAGCGTCGCCGACACGGCGCATGGAAAGGAAGAGCAAGGCTATGGAATCCTTCCCAGTTTTCTTCGCCATGATGGCCTCCTACTTTCTGATCTACTATTTCAGGAATTCGAACCCCAACGACGTCACTCGGGCGAGTAACCGCGCCGAGCAACTTGCCGCTAATCAAAAGTACGCCGAAGCTGAGCAGATCCTCCTGCGACTGGTGAAAGATATTGAGCGAAAACAAGGAAAAGACTCCCTGGAAATCGCTTCGTACCTGCGCCGGATCGCCTATCTCAAGATGAATCAAGGAGACAAGGCAGGCGCAGAACGGCTGTTTCAGCGAGTGGTCGCCATTCAGGAAAAAAGCATTGGCCCCGATTCCCCCGATCTGCTCTCGACCCTCGGATATCTGACGCAGTTCGCGCGCGCGAGGGGTGATCTCGATTCGCTTGTGGCTTTGATGAGAAGGATGCTGGCCATCATGACGGCGGCGTACGGGCACAACGATGGAAGGATGGCCGAGGTTTATAACGCGCTTGGACTCGCGGAGTACGAGAAAGGCGATGCCGCAGGAGCGAAGTCGGCATTTCGGCGGGCAGTGGAAGTCAACGAGAAAGTCGCCGAGAGGTCAACTCCACGCGAAAAGGAGTTGGCGATGAATTTGGAAAATCTCGCCACGATGCAACTTAAGGAACGCGATTTTGACGGGGCGGACTCCCTGTTCCGGCGCGCGCTCGCCATTCGCGAGAAAGTCACCGAAGCAGAGAGCGCTGAATTCGGTACTAGTGTCGCCGGACTTGGGGGAGTGCTTTTGGGAAAAAAAGATTTTGCCGCTGCGGAACCGCTGTTGCGGCGGGCCGTCGAAATCAGGGAGAAGGCTTACGGGCCGAATCATCCGCTCACTCTCCTGGCGCTCAACCAACTTGGCCAATCGCTCACGGGGAAGGGGGATACAGCGTCGGCGGAGACTTTGTTGCGGCGGATAGTCGCAGCCGAAGAGCAGGAAGCGAATCGGCCGCTTGCGATCGCAGAGGCGAAGGACAACCTCGCGGGCCTGCTTCGCGATAGAGGAGAGTTCGCAGAGGCAACAGCGCTCTACCGGCGGTCGCTGGAGATCAAGGAGAAAGAATTAAGCGCGGATCATCCCGCTATGGCCGTCCCGCTGAGAAATCTGGGGTGGCTGCTCTGGCAACAGGGTGACTTAGCCGGAGGCGAAAGGAACTTGCGCGCCGCGCTGCGGCTTGGCGAGCGTGGCGGAGAGGAGGCGAACAAGTTTGTGGCCGACGTGCTCTACAACCTGGGGCTGGTACTACGTGACAAGGGCGACCTGGCACGCGCCGAACTGCTGCTATGGCGAGCGATGGCCCTGGCGGAAAAATCACAAGGCACAGATCACCTGAACTATGCATCGGTGCTGGAAGCGATCGCATTCGTCCGCCGCGCCCAGGGCGATGCCAAGGGGAGCGTACCGCTTCTGCGGCAATCGCTGAGCGTGCAGGAGAAACGGTTCAAGCCAAACGACCCTGCCATTGCGAAAGCCCTCCTGAACCTGGCGCTCGTACTCAATGAAACTGGCGAACGCAATGAGACCGAGGCTCTGTTGCGGCGTGCGGTGTTGATTTATGAGGGTGCGCGCGCCTCGGAGGATCCCAGCCTGGGTACTGCCCTGTTTATTCTCGCGACGCTTGTCCACAAAAGAGCGCAGTTCGCGGAGGCGGAAGCTCTTTACCGGCGCGCGCTGGGGATCATGGAAAAAGTTCGAGGTCCGGAGCACCCCCAAACGGCAAATGTCATGGGCTCGCTGGCACAAGTGCTGGAGGCCACCGGCGATTTAGCCGGGGCCCGGCTACTAGCCGGTCGCGCCTACAATATTACGGCCAAGACGCTGGGAGAGAATCACACGGCAACGATCGACATGAAGACCCGCCTGAACCGCTTGATGATGAAATCGGCTCCAATTCAGGAAAGCTAGTCTCCCGCATTCCAATCAACGGCGAGAGCTATCGGTCCCGCCAACCTCCCGAAAAGCAGAAGCGTCTCACGAGTACAATACCGCGATGGCTCTCGACGAATACAAGCGCAAACGGCGTTTCGAGGAAACGCCCGAACCTCCTCCGAAGGTCGAGAAGAAGTCGAAGCACCGCTTTGTCGTGCAGAGGCATCGCGCCACGCGGCTGCATTATGACTTTCGCCTGGAGATGGAAGGCGTGCTGAAATCGTGGGCGGTTCCAAAAGGGCCGTCACTCGATGCCGCCGACAAGCGGCTCGCGATGCAGGTGGAAGATCATCCCGTCTCGTATTTCGACTTTGAGGGCACGATTCCGGAAGGCAATTACGGCGCGGGAACCGTGATGGTTTGGGACGTAGGAACGTGGGAGCCGCTGTCGCCGGTTCCGGTGGATGGGAAGTATGTTCCGGGGACGGACAAAGAAGCGGCCGCGATGCTCGCGAAGGGCGATTTGAAGTTCCGGCTGAATGGCCAACGGCTGAAGGGCGATTTCGCGCTGATCCACATCAAAGCGCGGCGCAGCGACAGTAAAGGAACGGAATGGCTGCTTATCAAGAAGAAAGACGAGCATGTAGTTGAGGGATTCGACATCGAGAAGTACGACACTTCGATTCTGACCAAGCGCACGATGGCCGGGATCGCGGGCGATGCGGATTCGGCGGAGTGGACGAGCAGCCGTCCGGCGAGCCGGGGCAAGCTCAAGGCCGCGTGGCTGGCGGAGGCGGTGGCTCGCGCGGATCGCAAGAAAGCCGCGGGTAAAAAAAAAGTCCCGGCCGCAGGCTTAAACGCAGAGGCCGCTGAGAGCGCAGAGAAAGCTAATGAAAAAACCCCTAGCACGCAGAAGCTTCCTTCCTTTCAAAATCATCGCGACGGCGGTGCGAACGGAAAATCCACGGGCGGGAGGAATGGCGGATCTGGTGTTGTCGCCGCAACCTCATTCCCCGAGAAGAAAAAAAAGAGCTCCTCTGCGAACTCTGCATCCTCTGCGGTTAAATCGGCTGCCCGCAGTAAAACAGCGGCGGCGACGAGTGAAATCGAGGGTGCGGTGCGGCGGGCTATGCCGACCGCTATCAACCCCATGCTGGCTACGGCGATCGAGAAGCCGTTCGACAATCCGGACTGGCTGTTCGAAATCAAGTGGGACGGCTACCGCGCGATCGCGTTCATCGACGATGGGCGGGTGCGATTCGTGTCGCGCAATCAGAACGATCTGACGGCGCAATTTTCGGAACTCGCGACGCTGCCAAAATTCGTCAAAGCGGGCCGCGCGATTCTCGATGGAGAAATTGTTGCGCTCGATGACGAAGGGCGCCCCTCGTTCAGCCTGATGCAGCAGCGCACCGGGTTTCGGCCGGGGAAGCCGCGTCTGCCGGGGCGCGAGGGCGTGCCGATCACTTATTACGCTTTCGATCTCCTCTATCTCAACCATCTTGATTTGCGGCGCGTGAAACTGGAAGAACGCAAGCGATTGCTGCAAGAGCTGATTACGAAAGGCGACGTGGTTCATTTTTCCGACCACTATGCGGAGAAGGGCCTCGCGCTGTTTGAGGCGGCGGCGCAAAAGGGACTGGAAGGCATTGTCGCCAAAAAGCGCAACAGTTTTTACGAGGAGACGCGGTCGCGAGAGTGGCTCAAAATCAAAATTACCAGACGGCAGGAGTGCGTGATTGGCGGCTATACCGACCCCGAAGGCAGCCGGGATTATTTTGGCGCGCTCGTGCTGGGGCTGTATGACGGGCAGCGCAGGCTGATTCATGTGGGGCAGGCCGGGACCGGTTTCGATCACAAAGCGTTGAAAGAAATGTTCGCGACGTTGACGCCGCTGGAGACGGCGAAGAATCCGTTTTACGGCGAGATTGGCGGGTTGCGGAAAGTTCATTTCGTGCAGCCGAAGCTGGTGGCCGAGATCAAATTTTCCGAGTGGACGCACGAGACGAGCGAAGGCGGCATGAAGCTGCGCGCGCCGGTTTTTATGGGCCTGCGGATGGATAAGTCTCCGGAGGAGTGCACGTTGGAGGACGCGATTCCGAAGCGCGTGCCAGCGAGTTAGTCGAAGACGCCGGTTTGCGCCACTATTTGATTTCCTTCATCGGCAGCATGGAGCCGTAGTCCTGGCCGTTAGGGGCCACGGCGCGGGCAACCACGCCGGCGAAGGCTTCGCGCAACTCGGGGAATTTTGCGACCAGAGTTCTGATGACCTGCATATTTTCTTCAAAAGTTTTTTGAGTACTCGAAATGTCGGGCGAAGAATAGCGGACGACTACGTCGAGATCGTTGCCGACGGCGAGGGGGAAGATTTCGGTCCAACGATAAGTCTTGCCGGCCGCGGTTAGCTCGACAGGGTTGCCGTCGGCGGGCATGTCGGCAGGGTGGACGGACTGGGCTTCGTCGTAGAGCTTGTCGCTCGCGAGCGTGCTCATGAAGTCGACGGGCGAGTTGAGCGCGATGGCGTCGCGGTAGAAGAGCCAGGCGTTGTGATTCTGGGATTTTTTCTTGAAGTCGCGAGCCTTGTCGAGGTACCAGTTGCCATCGTGACCGGCGGCTTCGGAGGCGCGCGCGTAGTATCCGGCTAATTTCCAATCGGCGCCGAGCTGCTGGAGAATGAGCGTCAGGGTGCGCAGCTCTTTTTCTCCGCTGACGTCGAGAATGACGACGGCGTATTTTCCGGGCGGAAGATTATTGAGAACGAAGACCGCGCTCTGGCTGGTTTGGCCGGAGGGACCGAACACGCCGCAGAGGAACTCGGCGTGGGGCAGTGGGTCGGGACCATCGGCGGTAAGAAGAAAAGGCGGGCGGGCGCTGGCGTGGGCGGCCGAAAAGATGGACTGGTTGTCCCTGAGGGCGGCTTCGACGCCGCCAAAGCTGGCGGCGAGCGCAGGGATGGAATTTTGCTTGAGGGCGGCCGCATCTCCGCGGGCGGACATTTCAAAGTAGCGCTGGGCGGCGGATTCGAGCGCGGTGCGGACGGGCGCGCCCATGTCGGGGGCGCTCAGGCAGGTTTGAGAGTAAGCCGCACCGGCGCCAAGCAGGAGTGCCACAAACGCCAGTGCGCCTCGTCGTTTCCAAAGCTTCAGGGAAGCAAGATTCACGACGAACCTCCTTTCGCATTCTACCGCCGAGGCGGGGATGTGATAGGAAATCCGGACGATCGGGGCGAGTGGCGATTTTGGGGCGGCGATCTTTTGGCGCTCGGGATATTGCCGGGCGTCGGTCGAAACCTGGTAACGTTCCGGTGGTAATAAAGACCGCAAGAAAACTCACGGTTCGCGTTCTTAAACCAGTGATAAAATCGCTTGGGGTGCGGGCGAGAGGGCGGGTTGGCTGCCGCTCGCGGAAACGGGGACGCAGATGCTGCGTAAAACGCAACTGATCGCGCGATTATTCGTGCTCCTGCTGGGGGCGGCGTTGCTCGGTCATGCCGTCGATCAGGCGACGCCGACCCCGGTGGCCCACCACAAAGCTCACAAGAAGACGGCGCCATTGGTTCTGCCGCCGCTGCCGAGCGGACCGCTGTCGCAAGTGCCGCTGGATCAGATGCCGGCGGCGGCGCCGAAGATTACCTATCAAAATGGATTGCTGACGATCAACGCGCAGAATTCGACGCTGGGCGAGATTTTGCGCCAGGTGAGAAGCGTGACGGGCGCCTCCATCGATATTCCGCCGGGCGGCGGGAACGAGCGGGTGGTGACGCAATTGGGCCCGGGAGCGCCGCGGGACGTGCTGGCGATTTTACTGAACGGAAGCTCCTTCAATTACGTGATGCTGGGGTCGATGGCCGACCCAAATTCTGTGGCGACGGTGTTGTTGACGCCGAAGCCCTCGGCGGGCGGGGTGCAGACGGCGGCCAACGTTCCGGGCAACGCGTTCGACCAGAACCAGCCGCCGCAGCCGATGATGCCAGGGCGTATGCCGCCGCAGGCCTTCCGGGATCGGATGATGATGATGCAGCAGCAGCAGCAAGGTGTGCCGGCGCAAGCTTTTCCGCCGCCACCGGCGCAGGCCGCAGCCGCGGCGGACGACAGCGACGATTCGGATGCCGACGACGATAAAGATGACGATTCCGATGCGCAGCCGGCGCCGGCGCCGGGACAGGGTCAGATTCTTCAGCCTCAACCGGACCCGAACCAGGAGGAGCAGCCGAATCCAAACGCGGGGCCAAAGACGCCGGAGCAACTGTTGCAGATGATGCGGCAGGGTCAGCAACCGGGAGGGCCGGGAGTGCCTCCGGGTGTGCCGAACCAACCGCCGAACGAATAAATGAGGGAGCGGCAGGGGTTCTTACGCCGCGACTACGTCCCGTCCCTATCGCTTCAGCCCACGGTTGGCGCCGTGGGTTTTATTTTTGCGCCGCGTCGCGGCTATGAAACCGGCAAGCACGCGACGAGAATGTCGCGCATTGCGGCGCAGCGACCGCGGCGAGATCGATTAATCGCCGCTGGCTTGAGTGGGATTGGGGATGAGTTGCGGGAGCAGGTGCGACTTGCGCTCGGGATTGAAGGCGGCTAACACACCGCAGACTGCGTAATACGCGCCGAGTACGCCGAGAACAACCGATACGATGGCGGTGCTGCCGATCAGGAAAATTGCCAAAATCGCTTCCACGTCTAAATCCTCATGAGGCCGTAATAGTGGGCCAGTCCTACCTGGCCCATCTTAAATTTGCAAAACATTAAATTTGCAAAACGTCCGCAAATCTTAATTTTGCAAATCTTTTAATTCGCCCATCGCAGCGTTGGCGCAAATCTTAGCGCCGCAACCGGCAAGTCATTTAACTGTAGCGGCATTTGACCCCGAGAACTGTTAACACCTATGATACGGGAGTCAAGCCGCGTACTTTCACTCTCCAACATTTCTGGGGACCCCGTCCACGTTACGGAAGTCCATACAGTAGTCGCTGAATGGCCATTACGAAGATTTCGGTGCGCGGTGCGCGCCAGCACAACCTGAAGAACATTGACGTCGAGATCCCGCGCAACACCCTGACGGTGATTACGGGGCTGAGCGGATCGGGCAAGTCGTCGCTCGCCTTCGACACAATTTATGCCGAAGGGCAGCGGCGATACGTGGAAACGCTGTCGGCGTATGCGCGCCAGTTTCTCGATCAGATGGAGCGGCCGGATGTGGATTCGATCGACGGGCTGAGCCCGGCGATTTCGATTGAGCAGAAAACGACCAGCCGCAGCCCGCGATCGACGGTCGGGACAATCACCGAAATTTACGATTACCTGCGATTGTTGTATTCGTCGATTGGCGTGCCGCATTGCCCGAAGTGTGGCAAGGCGATTACGCGGCAGTCGGCGGACCAGATTGTGCAGCGCGTGATGGCGCTGACGCCCGAGGACCGCGTGATGATCATGGCGCCCATCGTGCGCGGGCGCAAAGGCGAATTCAAAAAAGAGATGGAAAAGCTCGTCCAGCACGGCTTTACGCGCGCGCGCGTGGATGGGGAACTGGTCAGCCTGGAAGACGATCTGCAACTGGACAAGCGCAAAAATCACACGATTGAAGTGGTGGTGGACCGGCTGCTGGTGAAGCCGGGCATCGAGCACCGGTTGGACTTGTCGGTGTCGCTGGCGATGAAGCTGGGCGGCGGATTGGTGCTGGTCGCGGTGGTGAATGGCGAAGAGATTCTGTACTCATCGATGCTGGCGTGCCCGGACTGCGGGATCAGCGTGCCGCAACTGGAGCCGCGGTCGTTCTCGTTCAACAGCACGTACGGGGCGTGCCCGGAATGCCATGGCCTGGGCAGCCGGTATGATTTCGATCCGGGCAAGGTGATTGTGGACTGGTCAAAACCCTTGCTGGACGGGGGACTTGGGCCGGGCTCGGCGTCGCAAAATCTGATTCATGGATTGAAGCTGGTGGCCGAGGCGTATGGTCTCGATCTCGGCATGGCGTTCGAGAAATTTCCCGAGAAGATTCAGAATCTGCTGTTGTATGGCGAGCCGGCGCGCGGCGGGAAGACGGGATTCTTAGGGGTGGTTGGGTTTCTGCGGCAGAATCTCGAGTCGTCGACGTCGGAGGGCTACCGGGATTATCTGATGGACTTTATGTCTGCGAGCGAATGCCCGACGTGCCACGGGCAGCGGCTACGGCCGGAAAGTTTGGCGGTGAAGGTGAACGGGATGTCGATTGCGGATTTCACCGCGCTGCCGGTCGCGCGCTCGCTGGAGACGGCGCGCAAGATTAAGCTGAAGGGAAGGGAAGAGACGATTGCCGGGCGCATTCTGCACGAGATCGTGGAGCGGCTGGAATTTCTGGCGAATGTAGGGCTCGGCTATCTTTCGCTGGGACGGTCGGCGGCGACGCTCTCCGGCGGCGAGGGGCAGCGGATTCGGCTGGCGACACAAATTGGATCGAAATTGCGCGGCGTGCTTTATGTGCTGGATGAGCCGTCGATTGGATTGCACTCGCGCGACAACGGGCGGCTGCTGGCGGCGCTGGAGAATCTGCGCGACCTCGGCAACACGGTGCTGGTGGTGGAGCACGACGAGGAGACGATCCGCCGCGCAGATTATGTGATTGACCTGGGACCGGGCGCAGGACGGCATGGCGGCGCGCTGGTGGCGAGCGGAACGCCGCAGCAGATCATGGATTCCCCGGATTCGCTGACGGGCGCGTACATTGCGGGGCGGCAGCAGATTGCGATGCTGGCGGAGCGGCGCGGCGCAAATGGCAAGGCGATCACGATTCTGGGCGCGCGACAAAATAATCTGAAGAATCTGGATGTGGTGTTTCCGCTGGGCGTGATGACCGTGGTGACGGGCGTATCGGGGTCGGGGAAGTCGACGCTGGTGAACGACATTCTGTATCGCGCGCTGGCGCGTCAGCTCTACCACTCGCGCGAGGAACCGGGCACGCACAAGGCGATTGTGGGCGCGGAGCTGATCGATAAGGTGATACGCATCGACCAGTCGCCGATTGGGCGGACGCCGCGCTCGAATCCGGCGACGTACACGGGAATTTTTTCGCTGGTGCGCGATTTTTTTGCCATGCTGCCGGAAGCGCGCGAGCGCGGCTACAAGCCGGGCCGGTTTTCGTTTAACGTGCCGGGCGGGCGCTGCGAGGCGTGCCAGGGCGAGGGGCAGCGGCGCATCGAGATGAATTTTTTGCCCGACGTGTACGTACAGTGCGAGGTGTGCGGCGGGCACCGCTATAATCACGAGACACTGGCGGTGCGCTTTAGCGGCTATTCCATCGCGGACCTGCTGGAAATGCCGGTGTCGGATGTGCTGCAGATTCTGGAGAACATTCCGCAGGTGCGGCAGAAGCTGCAAACGCTGGTGGACGTGGGGCTGGGGTACATTCATCTGGGGCAGTCGGCCGTGACGCTGTCGGGCGGCGAGGCGCAGCGCATCAAGCTGGCGCGCGAACTGAGCAAGCGCCAGACGGGGAAGACGCTGTATCTGCTGGATGAGCCGACCACAGGTCTGCACTTTGACGATGTGCGCAAACTGCTCGACGTGCTGCACCGGCTGACGGACTTGGGCAACACGGTGATTATTATTGAGCACAATATGGACGTGATCCGGAACGCGGACTGGATCATCGATCTGGGTCCGGAGGGCGGCGAAGAAGGCGGGCGCGTGGTGGCGCAGGGCACGCCGGAGCAGGTGGCGCGAGTTAAAAAATCGTACACTGGGCAAGAGCTGGCCGCGTACTTTAACGGCTCGTTGGCGCACGGGGCGCGCAAGGGCGAGGCGCGCGCGACGGGCGCGCGGAGCTCCGGCTCACAGGAATCCGCTTGAACGCATTTCCTCAGAACGAGTCTCAGGACGAGCCGCCCGACGGCGCGGACCCGAAGCCCGGAGCAGAGATCTCGTCCGAGATCTCGCATCCTGAAATTCCCCCTGAGATCTCGGCCGGGACTGGGATCTCTCTCGGCACCGATATCTCACATGAGGTCTCGCAGCTCGAAATACCCCGCGATCCGCCGTGGAACGCTTTTGATCTTCTGCGGCTGGCGATCCTTTTTGTAGTGGCGCTGATTGTTGGAATCGTCTCAGCCATTGCAGCCGCGCATTATTGGATTTACCCGCACGCTTCGTTTGGCCACCTGCTGGGCGTTCCGCTGGTGGTTGTTGCGGGACAGGCGCTCGCCTATGTGCTGGTGCTCGCCTACATGTACGTGATGGTGACGCGCGAATATGGACGGCAAGATTTTCTGGCGGCGGTGCACTGGAACTGGCCGTCGTCGCCCGCTCTTTATGTGGCGATAGGCGGGACGCTTTCGATTGCGCTGCAAGTGCTGGCGAGCCGGCTGCCGATTCCGAAGCATCTTCCCATCGACTCTTTTTTCCGGACGCCGGCGGAGGCGTGGGCGTTAACGATTTTTGGCGTCACGCTGGCGCCGCTGATGGAAGAGATGTTGTTTCGCGCGTTTCTTTATCCGGTGGTGGCGCGTAGCATTGGCGTGATGGGCGGGATTGTTGTCACGGGATTTTGTTTTGCGCTGCTGCATAGTTCGCAGCTGGCGAATTCCTGGGGGCCGGTGCTGGTGATTTTTCTGGTGGGTATTACGATCACCGCGGTGCGCGCGTACAAAGATTCGGTGGCGGCGGGCTTGATCATTCACATCGCATATAACGGAACGATCTCGGCGCTCATGTTCGCGGCGACGGATGGGTTCCGGCATTTGGAGAAACTGCAGTAGCAGCTCTCAGTCGTCAGCTCTCAGTAAAAGCGATCCGCGATCCGCCAATGATCCGCGAATACTCACCGGCAGCGACAAGGAGATTTTACTGACAGCTGAGAGCCGATAGCTGAGAGCTTTTCCCGTGCTATCGTAGAAACTCATGTGCACTGCCAAGCGAGAGCTGCTGGAAATGCTGGCTGCGAAGTCGTTCCGGCTGGGCGAATTCAAGCTGTCGTCGGGATCGACCAGCGACTATTACGTCGACTGCCGCACGACCACGCTGGATGCCCGCGGATCGCAGCTTACGGGGCAGGTTTTTCTCGACGAGATTCACGAGCAGGGCTGGGAGCCGGCGGCGGTGGGCGGGCTAACGATGGGCGCCGATCCGATTGTGGTGGCGATTGCGGTGACAAGTGGCACGGTGCACGGATTCCTGGTGCGCAAAGCCGAGAAGCAGCACGGGACGGGGCGGCGCATTGAAGGCTTCAGCGAGCCGGGCTCTGCGGTGGTGATTGTTGACGACGTTTGCACGACGGGCGCGTCGACGGTGGATGCAATCGAGGCGGCGCGCGCGTTTGGATTTGAAATTGTCGGCGTGATGTGCCTGGTGGAGCGGCAGGACGCGCACGGGCGTCCGAATGTAGAGAAGGCTGCCGCTCCCGCGCCGTTTATTTCGATTTTTACGGCTGTCGACGTACGGAGAGAGCATCTCTCGCAGAACGCATAGGCGTCACCGGGAATGCGCGAGCTTTCGCCAACGACTAAGAACTAACGACCAACGACCCATCCCATGATCCCTGACGGATTCACCGACATTGCTCCGGGAAAGATCGCGTCGATTGTGACTTTTCTTGAGATGCGCGAACGGCCCGCGCTGGCGGAGGCTTCGACGACGCATGCGTCGTCGACCGGGCTGCGTTTGCGGCGCGTGCTGAATCCTGATCTCAATTGGTACCGGGCGCTGTACCGGCGGGCGGGTGCGCAGTGGTTCTGGTTCAGCCGACTCGAGATAACGGACGATGAACTGCGCTCGCTGCTGAACCGGCCGACCAGCGAGCTGTTTGTGGCCGAGCGCGAGGGCAGCGAGGTTGGCATGGCGGAACTGGACCGCTCGCAGCCGCCGGATGTGGAGATTACTTTCTTCGGGTTATTTCCCGAGGCGATCGGCAGGGGCCTGGGACGATCGTTAATGAGCGCGCTGCTCGATCGCGCGTGGGACAAGGCGGCGGCGCGGGTGTGGCTGCACACTTGTAACCTGGACGCTCCGGCGGCGCTGACTTTTTATATGAAGTGCGGCTTCCGGCCCTACAAGCGGGCGATCGAAGTGGCGGACGATCCGCGCATTCGGGGTATTCTGCCGGAGAACCTGGCGCCGCACGTGCCGATTATCCGTTAATCTAAAAGCTCCAAACCTTGCAAAGGCCTGACTGAGCCCTAACTGTCACGTTGACGGCAAGGCTTGGTAGCCAGCTATGGCGTGGCGCTGACTAACAACGAACGACCAACGACGAACTTATGATTCAAACCTTGGAATGGACCGACCACGGCGTAGTTTTCATCGACCAGACGAAACTCCCGACCGAAGAAGTTTATGTAACCTGCACCACGCACCAGCAGGTCGCCGACGTGATTCGCAATATGGTGGTGCGCGGCGCGCCCGCGATTGGCGTGGCGGCGGCGATGGGCATTGCGCTGGGCGCGAAGAATTCGGCGGCCAAAGCGGGCGACGATTTTGCCCACGAGTTTGATCGGATTTGCGAGAGTATCCGGCAGACGCGGCCGACGGCCGTGAACCTGTTTTGGGCGATCCGGCGGATGCGGGAAAAATTCGAATCGCTGCGGACGCAACCGATCGCGCAGATCAAGCAGTCGCTGATTGAAGAGGCGCAGCGCATGCACGCGGAAGATATCGCCGCGAACCGGGCGATGGGGCGCCACGGCGCGACGCTGATGCCCGCGAGCGGAGGCGTGCTGACGCACTGCAACGCCGGAGCGCTGGCGACCGCAGGCTACGGCACGGCACTCGGAGTGATTCGCGCCGCGGTGGAGCAGGGAAAAAAAATTCACGTGTATGCCGACGAGACGCGCCCGTTTCTGCAAGGCTCGCGTTTGACCGCGTGGGAGCTGATGAAAGACGGCATTCCGACGACGGTGATCTCCGACAACATGGCGGGCGCGATGATGAGCCAGGGAAAAATTGGCGCGATCGTGGTCGGCGCCGACCGCATTGCCGCCAACGGCGATGTGGCAAACAAAATTGGAACTTATTCGGTCGCGGTGCTGGCGAAGGAGCACGGGATTCCGTTTTATGTGGCGGCGCCGATTTCGACGGTGGACCTGGAAACGCCCGATGGGAGCGGGATTCCGATTGAGCAGCGCAACGCGCGCGAGGTGACGCACATTGCCGGGAAGCAAATGGTACCGGACGGAGTGGAGATTGAGAATCCGGCCTTCGATGTGACGCCGGCGAAGTATGTGGCGGCGATCATCACCGAGCGTGGCATTGCGCGCGCGCCGTACCAGAAGACGTTGCGCGAACTGGCGGAGAGCGCACGACTGGCGGAGAAAGCGCGGTAGGCTGAATATTGTTGACTCAAGCGCGGCGCGCAGTAGTGCCAACGCCGAAACCGCGCATCCAATAAGGAATGCCAACGGTCACTCAATCGCAACTTACATTTGAAAGCGGCGGCAAGAGCATTCGCATGGAGGCGTATGTGCCGGCGAATGGCAGCGCCAGCGCCACGTTTCCGGCGGTGATCGCGCTGCATGGCGCGGGCGGCGGTGTGGAAGGAATGGAGCGGTTTGCCGGCCTGCTGGCCGAGCAGGGATTCGCCGTTTATGTGCTGCATTATTTCGATCGCACGGGTACGGAGTATGCGGACCGGCCGACGATTATGCGCCACTTTCCCATCTGGATGAAGACGCTCTGGGATACGGTCAGCTTTGTGGAGAAGCAGGCGGCGGTGGATGGCGAGCGAATCGCGCTGCTCGGCTTTTCGCTGGGCGCATATCTGGCGCTCGCGGATTCGGCGATCGACGGGCGCATCAAGGTGGTGGTGGAGTTTTTCGGTGGTCTGCCCCGTGAGATGAAACTGTTTATGCGGCGGCTTTGTCCGACGCTGATTCTGCACGGAGAGAACGATGCAACGGTGCCGGTGGCAGAGGCATATAAGCTCCAGCAGTTGCTGGAAGAGAAAAGCGTCCCGTATGAGATGAAGATCTATCCGGGCGTAGGGCACGGATTTGAGAATGATACGTGGCGGGATGCGGGCCTCAGCGCGGTAGCGTTTCTGCGGAAGCATTTGGACGGGAGAGGCGGGTAGAGTGAGCGGCGGAACGGCATTTTTCGGCAAGAGACTGCATCTCTATTTGACCAGCCGCAAGCTGCTCCCGTAGAATAATAGTTTCGGTCCTACCCGAATATCCTCCTAGCGAATTTAGGACAAACAAAGGGAATCCGTAGCATGGCTAATCATTTTTCGGCGCTGAAGCGCGCGCGCCAGACAGAGAAACGAACCGCGCAAAACCGGCAAAGCACTTCGCAGTTGCGCACCTCGCTGCGCAGTATGCGGGAAAGTCTTGAAAAGGGCGACAAGGCGGCGGCCGGCCAAGTCTACCGCGAAACCGTGTCGGCCCTCGACAAGGCCATCAAAAAAGGCGTTTTGCACGAAAATACCGGTTCACGATACAAGTCGCGGCTGTCTGCCCGCCTGAACGCCCTGAAGTAGGTTGCCGGGGCTGGTACGAACTGCGTCATTTGTGGGGCAAATTGTTCTTGACCTGCCCCAACGGTTTGCTATACTGAAAACCGTCCCCGGACAAGAGCTGGAATCCGAACGTCCGGCATCTCGCCCGCGTGGTTGCTGGTTGCAATTTCCGAGGTTGCAGTCCGGGGTTGCAAGTCCAAAGAAAAGAGCAACTTTCGAAGTGGGCGGGGCATCTATTTGGGTAGTCCTGGCAAATCCGTCTAATCCAGCCGCTTGCAGTTGGCCAGGGTTCTGTGCCGCGACCAATCGCACGGCAGACGATCGACGGGATTTGTAGCCTGTAACTTTCCAAAGAAGGAGAAAGATCGAGAATGCGCTCCGATCGCGTTTTTGACGCGCTTCATACTTTGCGTAACCGCTATATGTTATGCCAGCTTGCCTCGAAGGCAACGCGGAAATTCCATCGACCGAACACGCGAATCCAGGAAACCATGAATGAGGTGTTCGACAAAATCGCCGTGGCCGAACGTCACGACGTCCTGAGTGAACCAGAAAACTTTGCCGAAGCACAACGGCGGGCTGCCTGAAACAGCCCCGCCGTGTGCCCACACGGCGGCAAGATTTCCCCGAGATTCCCTCCTGAACATAACCAACCGTAGGTGAATATGACCATCGCAGAACTGAAAGAAAAGAACATTACCGAGCTAACCAAGATCGCCCGATCCTTGGAGCTCCCCGGCGCCAGCGGCCTGCGCAAACAAGACTTGATCTTCAAGATCCTGCAGGCGCAAAGCGAAAAAGAAGGACACATTTTTGCCGAGGGCGTGCTGGAAATTTTGCCCGACGGCTACGGCTTTTTGCGCTCGCCCGACTACAACTACCTGCCCGGACCCGACGACATTTATGTTTCGCCGTCGCAAATCCGCAAGTTTGACCTGAAGACCGGCGACACCATCAGCGGCCAGGTGCGGCCTCCGCACGAGGGCGAGAAGTATTTTGCGCTGGTCAAGATTGAGGCGGTGAACTTCGAGTCGCCCGACGAGGCGCGCAACAAAATTCTGTTCGACAACCTGACGCCGCTTTATCCGAATGAGCGGTTGAAGCTGGAAACGGTGCGCGAAAACATCAGCGCGCGCGTGATGGACCTGCTGACGCCGCTCGGCAAAGGGCAGCGCGGCCTGATCGTTTCTCCGCCTCGCGCCGGCAAGACCATGCTGCTGCAGAATGTGGCGAACTCGATTACGACGAATCATCCCGAAGTGGTGCTGATGGTGCTCCTGATCGACGAGCGCCCGGAAGAAGTTACGGATATGCAGCGCTCAGTGAAGGGCGAGGTCATCTCGTCGACGTTCGACGAGCCCGCCGCCCGCCACGTGCAAGTCGCCGAGATGGTGATTGAAAAGGCTAAGAGATTAGTTGAGCACAAACGCGATGTGGTGATTCTTCTGGATTCGATCACGCGCCTGGCGCGCGCCTATAACACCATCGTTCCGCCATCGGGCAAGGTGCTCTCGGGCGGCGTCGATTCGAATGCATTGCAGAGGCCGAAGCGGTTTTTTGGCTCGGCGCGAAACATTGAAGAAGGCGGCTCGCTGACGATTATTGCGACGGCCCTCATCGACACCGGTTCGCGCATGGACGACGTGATCTTTGAAGAATTCAAAGGCACGGGCAACAGCGAAATTATTCTGGAGCGCAAGTTGGTCGATAAGCGCACCTTCCCGGCCATCGACATTCAGCGCTCGGGCACGCGTAAGGAAGAGTTGCTGATTCCGAAGGAAGACCTGCAACGCATCTGGGTGCTGCGCAAGGTGCTGAACCCACTGTCGCCGGTGGAAGCGATGGAGTTGCTGATTGATAAACTGAGTAAGACCCGGGCGAACAGCGAGTTCCTGTCAAATATGAGTTCGCTGTAAGGGGCGTGGAGCGATTGGCGGTCCGCCTGCAAAGAAATCTTGCCTCAGCCTGATTTGAGATTAGACAAAATAAACGCCATCCGGAATGCCGGATGGCGTTTTGTTTGCGCAGAACTGCCTACTCCGAGCTGATCCTCATCCCGTAGAACGACCGGTAGACGAAGAAATAGGAAATGGCAAAGAAGGCCAGCGCCAGCGCCATTGTCAGGCCGGTGGCATGGCCTTCGGGCTTCAGAGTTTCCGCCAGTTCAACGGCCAGTAGTCCAAACAGCGTGGTGAATTTGATGACTGGGTTCATGGCCACGGAAGACGTGTCCTTGAAAGGATCGCCGACCGTGTCGCCGATGACCGTGGCGTCATGCAGCGGCGTGCCTTTCTGCTTGAGTTTGGTTTCCACAATCTTCTTGGCGTTGTCCCATGCGGCGCCGGCGTTGGCCATGAAGATGGCCTGGTACAAGCCGGAGATCGCAATCGAGATCAGGTAGCCGATGAAGAAGAACGGCTCGACGAAGGCGAAAGTCAGCGTCCCGAAGAAGACGGCAAGAAAGATGTTGAACATACCTTTCTGCGCGTACTTGGTGCAGATCTCCACCACCTTCTTGCTGTCGGCAACCGACGCTTTCTCCGATCCTTCGAGATGGATGTTGGCTTTGATGAACTCAACCGCACGATAAGCGCCGGTGGTTACAGCCTGCGTGGACGCGCCCGTGAACCAGTAGATCATCGCGCCGCCGGTAATCAGTCCCAGGAAGAACGGGGCGTGCAGCAGCGAGAGACCTTCCTTGTTCACGGTCAGCCCGTGGGTGAGCGCCATGATGATGGAAAAGATCATCGTCGTCGCTCCCACAACAGCCGTTCCAATCAGCACAGGCTTCGCCGTAGCTTTGAAGGTGTTGCCGGCTCCGTCGTTTTCTTCCAGCAAATCCTTGGAGCGGTCGAAATTCACGTCAACGTTGAAGTCCTTCTTTATTTCCGCTTTGACGTTGGGGATCTGCTCGATCAGCGACAGTTCATAGACGGACTGCGCGTTGTCGGTAACTGGACCATAGGAGTCGACGGCGATGGTCACCGGCCCCATGCCGAGGAAGCCGAAAGCCACAAGGCCGAAGGCAAAGACCGCCGGCGCGAGCATTCCGGCCGCCAGTTCCAAGCCCATCGTGCTCATGTAGTAAGCGACGGCCATCAGGGACATCATCGACAAGCCCAGATAGTAGGCGGAGAAATTGCCGGCGACAAAACCGGAAAGAATGCCGAGCGATGCGCCGCCTTCTTTCGCTGAGGTCACCACTTCGTTCACGTGGCGTGAGTTGACTGATGTGAACACTTTGACGAGCTCGGGAATCAGCGCGCCCGCCAGCGTTCCGCAGGAGATGATCGTGGCCAGCTTCCACCACTGCGTCATGTCGGTGCCGAGGCTCGGGATGATGAGATACGAAATGAAGTAAGTGGCAATGATTGAAACAATGGAAGTGAGCCAGACCAGCGAAGTCAGCGGGTGCTCGAAGTCCATTTTATCGGCGTTGCCGTACTTCGCCTTGGCGACGGCGCCGTTGACGAAGTATGCCAGCGCACTGGAGACGAGCATCATGATGCGCATGACGAAAATCCAGACCAGCAGTTGAACCTGGACAGTCGGGCTCTTTACGGCTAGCAAAATGAAAGTAATGAGCGCGACGCCGGTCACGCCGTAGGTTTCGAATCCGTCGGCCGAAGGTCCAACCGAGTCGCCGGCATTGTCGCCGGTGCAGTCGGCGATGACGCCGGGGTTGCGCGCGTCGTCTTCTTTAATTTTGAAGACGATCTTCATCAGGTCGCTGCCAATGTCGGCGATCTTAGTGAAGATGCCGCCCGCGATACGCAGTGCGGCTGCGCCGAGCGACTCGCCGATGGCGAAGCCGATGAAGCATGGTCCGGCATAGTCAGCGGGAATGAACAGCAGAATGAAAAGCATGATGAGCAGTTCGACCGAGATCAGCATCATGCCGATGGACATGCCGGCTTCAAGCGGAATCTGGTAGACCGGATACGGCTTGCCGGGAAGCGAGGCGAACGCGGTGCGCGAGTTGGCGAACGTGTTTACGCGAATGCCAAACCACGCCACGCCGTAACTGCCCGCAATTCCCACGATGCTGAACAAAAGAATGATGGGCAGCGTGACGCCAACCGATTTTCCGGGAACCGGCTTGAGCAAACCGAAGTACACGCCAATGATGATCGCGATGAAGACCCACAGCAGCATCAGGAACTTGCCCTGCGTCACGAGATAGGTCTTGCAGGTCTCGTAAATCAGCTCGGAAATCTCGCGCATGGCGCGATGCACAGGCAGATTCTTCAGGCGCATGTAAATGGCCAGGCCAAAGCCGAGTCCGAATACGCAGAACACCAGTCCAATCAGTAGGAGCTTGTGGCCGTCAATCGAGTTGTTAAGAAAACTGACCGACGACAGATCGGGTAGTTTGAGCGAAGCCTCGCCGCCGCCGGCTTCTTCGGCAGGCTGGGCGAGGGAGCAGGCAGCGGTGACAAACAAAAAAGTCGCCAGAGCAGCCGACGCTTTCGCAATCGAGCGGCTCGCGGACGCAAATCGGGCGGTCCAGGTGGGCATTCAAATCCTCCTCAAATTTCTATTCAGGGGTCACAAAGTGTGTTCTGCTCCGGCGCTTGACAGCCCCGCGCGGCACAACGGCATCGCGGAAATGCCGCCACCAGAGTTCCGACCACGCTTCCACCGCAAGGCATATAAAGAAGGAGTGCTGATTTGGCCGCGTCGGAAAATTGTTGCGCCGCCGGCACGCCCCTGGGAGCGCTGCATGCATGCAGCACAAAGCAAATGTTTATAACATCTTGCACAAGTGGGGGTCAATGACGGCCATCACCCGGCCGGTGCGTTGTTTTGCCGGGCATGCGATTGGCGCCGGGTTTGTGCGGACCCGGCGTGAATTGTCCCAGCGACTGGTCTCTTTCCGCTACACTCTCCGCATGCTCTTCATGGTGATTGAGCGCTTCAAGAGCGGCGATGCGAACGCGGTTGGCGAACGCTTCAAAACCAGCGGCCGCATGTTGCCCGCCGGCGTGACCTACGAATCGAGTTGGATGGAGATCGCGGGAGCGAAGTGTTTTCAGATCATGGAGGCGCCCAGCCGCGAGGCGCTGAATGAATGGACGGAGCGATGGAGCGACCTGGTCGACTTCGAAATTGTTTCCGTGCTGCCGTCGGCCCAGTTCTGGGCGCGGGAGACGAAAGGCTAGCGGCGAGGTTATTCGCCTGCTGAAGATTCGACGAGTTGCCGCGCTGATTTTCCCGCGCTGTTGTGGCCGTGTCGAGTTTGAACCATAAGCCTCACTACCATTCCTTAACCTTCGTTTCTCGGCATTCGCGCTTGCCGACCGGCATGATTCGCACCGCGTTCTTTATAATTGCAGTTGCACGATTGCAGTTGCGCCCATGCCTGCCTCATTGGATTCCATTCTCGCCGCCACGCGCACGCGCCTCTCTGAGCGGCGCCAGGGCATTGACCTGCGCGCGCTGGAGCGGGCTGCCGCGCAGCATGCCCCGCGTGGGTTTCGCGATCGCCTTCTGCGCGCCTCACACGACGGTATCGCCATCATCGCCGAACTGAAAAAAGCTTCGCCGTCAAAAGGCTTGATCCGCGCCGACTTTCACCCCGCCGCCCTCGCCATCGAACTCGAGCAGGCTGGCGCCGCCGCGCTCTCCGTCCTCACCGACGAGCAATTTTTCCAAGGCTCTCTCGACTACCTGCGCGCGGCATCTGCGGCGACGTCACTTCCGTGCCTGCGCAAAGATTTCATCCTCGACGAATTTCAGATCGTCGAAGCTCGCGCATACGCGGCAGATGCCGTCCTGCTCATCGTCGCGGCGCTCGATCAAAAAAAACTTGTTGCCCTGGCCGCGAGTGCGCGCTCGCACGGACTCGACGTTCTCTGCGAGGCGCACGACGAAGAGGAACTCGCGCGCGCCGTCGATGCAGGCTGCGACCTGATCGGCATCAACAGCCGCAACCTGCGCACCTTCGAGGTCACGCTCGATACGGCGCTCAAACTTGCCGCGAAGATTCCCGCCGGATGTTTGCGCGTCGCCGAAAGCGGAATTCACCGTGGCGCCGATCTAGCGCAGCTCCGCGCCGCCGGCTACCAGGCATTCCTCATCGGCGAATCGCTGATGAAACACTTACGCCCCGGCCAATCGTTGGCCAAACTACTCGAAGATTCAGCCCAGCACGAAGCCATCGCCAAGCAACAAGATTTTAGCTCGCGGCTCGAAGCTCGCGGCTCGAAGCTGGCCCTATGACCTGGATCAAGATCTGCGGGATTACGAACCTCGACGACGCGCTCGCCGCCACCGATGCGGGTGCGAACGCGATTGGTTTCGTCTTTTATCCGAAGAGCTTGCGCTACATCACACCGGAAGCCGCGCAGTTCATTGCGCAGCGATTGCCGGCGCACGTTCAAAAAGTCGGCGTGTTCGTCAATCACTCGATCGAAGAGGTGCGCGACGCCGCGAAATTGATCGGCCTCAACGCGGTGCAACTCCACGGTCACGAGGATCGGCAGTTTGCGGTCTCGCTCTTCCGCGCGCTCGCCAACGGCGCGCAGGCCAATGGGGCGCGGACAAACGGGGTGCTGGCAAGCGTCGCCGCTTCCGCCAACGGCACAACTCGTCCCACTATCTACCGCTCCTTCGCCGCCCAGATTTTCGACAAGCCCGCCGAAGAGCCCGTCGGTTGGGACCCCGTGGCTGTCGGCCTGATCGAGCCCGACGAGGCCTTCCGCGGCAAACGCGTGCACAAAATTCACGTCGCCAAAGACGGGGATCTTTTTCTGGAAACCCACGGCTTCCGCCCCGGCGTTATCTCCGGCGTGCTGCTCGACTCCTCCACCGCCTGCAAGCCCGGCGGCACCGGCGAGCCCTTTGACTGGGAGCGCGTGCAGCCCTGGGCCGGCGTCATCAACAGCATCAGCAAGCTCATCGTCGCCGGCGGCCTTTATCCCGGCAACGTGCAGGATGCGATTCACGTGCTGCATCCCTGGGGCGTCGACGTTTCCAGCGGCGTGGAAAGCGAGCCCGGCAAAAAAGATGCAAGAAAAGTCCGCGCATTTATTCAGGCCGTGCGCGCGATGGAAAAATCGAAAAACTAATCCAATGGCAACCGCAAGTGCGAACCTGAAAACTCGAGCTAAGGCTGCAACGCCGCAATCCGCGCCCGCCCCCGGCCGCTTCGGCCCCTACGGCGGCCGCTACGTGCCCGAGACGCTGATGGCCGCGCTTCAGGAACTCGAGCGCGAATATGAAAAGGCCAAGCGCGACCCAAAATTTCAAAAGCGTCTCGACCTCCTGCTCAAAACCTACGCCGGCCGCCCCACGCCGCTTTTTTTCGCCCGCCGCCTCACCGAAAAACTCGGCGGCGCGAAAATTTATCTCAAGCGCGAGGACCTGCTCCACACCGGCGCGCACAAAATCAACAACTGCCTCGGCCAGGGTCTGCTCGTCGAGCGCATGGGCAAGCGCCGCGTCATCGCCGAAACCGGCGCCGGCCAGCACGGAGTCGCCACCGCCACCGTCTGCGCGCTGCTCGGCTTCGAATGCGTCGTCTACATGGGCACCGAAGACATGCGCCGCCAGGAACTCAACGTCTTCCGCATGCGGCTGCTGGGAGCCGAAGTTCGCGGCGTCGATTCCGGCTCGCGCACCTTAAAAGATGCCATCAACGAAGCCATGCGCGACTGGGTCACCAACGTCCGCACCACGCATTACCTGCTCGGCAGCGTGCTGGGCGCGCATCCCTATCCAACGATGGTCCGCGATTTTCACCGCGTCATCGGACGCGAAGCCCGCGCCCAGATTCTCAAAGGCGAAGGCAAGCTGCCGCGCACGATCATCGCATGCGTCGGCGGCGGGTCGAACTCGATAGGAATTTTCTACGACTTCATTAAAGATAAAAAAGTCGAGCTAATCGGTGTAGAAGCCGGAGGCCGCGGCGAATCTCTAGGCGACCACGCCGCCCGCTTCCGAGGCGGCTCGCCTGGAGTCTTACAAGGCACTTACTCCTATGTGTTACAAGACAAAGCCGGCCAGATCGCGCTGACGCACTCGGTGTCGGCGGGGCTAGATTATCCATCAATAGGACCCGAACATGCCGAGTTACACGACACAGGCCGAGCCGAATACGTCCCCGCCAGCGACGCCGAAGCATTGGAAGCAACCACACTGCTGGCAAGAACCGAAGGCATAATCCCCGCCCTGGAATCCGCCCACGCCGTAGCCGAAGTAATCAAGCGCGCCCCGAAGATGAAGAAGTCAGAAGTAGTAATCGTGAACATCTCCGGCCGCGGCGACAAAGACATTGGGATTATGCGAGAGAACCTCAAGCTGGATTAACTCCCACCTTTCAAAGAACGCAAAGGTGGCCCAGCCATAAGTCATAAAAGCGTGTGCAATGTGTCGATGCCTTCGGGCAATCCCTCTAATGCCATGACTTGAACATTCTGAGCAATGGGGGAATAGCGGCGGCATATATCAGAGGCGTGCGGATCGAGGATCAAAATACGCTTCAGATTTCCGGCGACCGCCGCCCTACGCAGCAGGTCGGTGATCGCTACGTCATATGAAGGCAACGAATATCCACAAACGATCCAATCCGCGGCTCCAGCGAGATCCTCTTCGGCACTGTTCCAGACCGGCTGTAACCACGCAGGTATTTCCTTCTCGGGAACCGGTGGGATAATCGCTGCATCTCCGCGTCTCCGAAAGGCGGGACGGAGATCCTGGAACAATTCCAATCCGTCCCTCCCGCGGGACCAATTTAGCGAACCATGCAACTTGTATACGGGGACTTCCCCCTCAAGCTCAATGTGATTACCCTGATAGGCCCACGGCAATTGAGTGCCTCGCAATAATTGAGGCTTCGGAATCCCGCCGTAATAGCAACCGGGTCCGAAAACGCGCTTCATCCTCCTGTGCCTTAGCCCTCGCTCGATGAGGATATCGTAATTCGTAGTTATCGCCGCGACGTGGCCCGCCTTCCCTATCACCTCCCGCCAAAACGCGGAATGCGATTCGCAACGGAACGGGAATGTAACGCGTGCTCCGTAGCGGAAATTCGTTACTGTTGTGTCAGAGGGCAACGGGGTTGCTAAGACGGCTGCCAACAGTTCCACGGCCCACTCAAACGGTGGAATGACGCGCGCCGGGACGGGAAAATCGGGAAATGAGAAAGTCGACCCTTGTGCTTCAATCGGGGCTGTGGCCTCCAAATCACTGCGTCTTAACACTATGCTTCGTTTGCCGTCCACGTTACCGAGCGCCTGTGCTTCGGCAGGTCGGCTAAGTACTCCTCTGGATTGCGGGAGGGATTTTCAGTTGACCACATCTCGTAATCCCTCCAGACGGTATGGAATCTGCGTGCGGCAGCCTCGGAAGGGACTGCCACGCCGTGGGTGGCGAACAGATCTCTTGTCAGCGGCACGCCAGCAACATGCGAGTAGCCCGCGCCGAGGATGCAACAAATCGATTGCTTCAAGAAGTTGCTCATGACCAAGTTTCAATGGAAGCATACTGTCGAGCTATTGAAAAGAATGCTATTGTTTTAATGTCATCACCTGAAGGACTTTGCAGCTATGACCGGAATCCAGTTTGTCACCGATGAGAAGGGCCGCAAGGTCGGGGTTCTGATCGACCTGAAAAAACACGGTGCCATCTGGGAAGATTTCTGGGACGGTTTTGTCTCTGAATCGCGACGGAAAGAAAAGGGCGTTCCTTACAAGCAATATCGCGCGGCCCGCTTGAAACGCGCACGCCCCCGTGGCTAAGTATTCGCTCGACGTCAAGCACTCCGCGCGAAGAGAATTAGATTCGCTGGACGATTCTGTATTCAAGCGAATCGACCGCAAGATCTTGGCGCTTGCCGACAATCCCCGTCCTCCCGGATGTAAGAAACTGAGAGGCTACAAAGATCAATGGCGTGTTCGAGTGGGTGACTGGCGCGTAGTTTATCTCATCGATGATGAAGCGAAACTTCTCACCATAACTCGGGTCGCGCACCGGCGCGAGGTCTACGAATAAGCATTCAGGAGCTACAGCGGCCGGACGCGGCCATTCTTCTCATCCGCCAACGCGCGCTGAATCGCCGTATCAAGCCGCCCTGCCGCCAGATCGGCCTGAAGACGAGCGTCGATGGGCTGCGGAAAATGTTGCTCTAGCCAAACGTACAATTCCTCTACTTCTTGCGGCGTAAGAGTTCCGATCGCTCGTTCAATCTCTTTGACTTCGTTTATGCTCATAAATCTCTTTGAATTCTACCTGTGCCGTGGAGAATCCCCAAACTCATCGTTTCTTAGCCCTGGCACTTTTGTTTTTCATAATCCCATTTTTCCACGTAAGGTATTTATTCCTCAATAACATACACAGAAAAATCGCCTCAAAATAGTCGCCAGACCAACCCTAAGTTGTTGATTTAAAAATACTTTAATAGTAAGTCCTTATTCTTCAAAGACCTGGCCGAAATGCACACTTAAGTCTTTTGTTTTCAACGACCCCTCCAGGGGGAGATATGTACTTAATGGTAAACTTCGGCCTTCGCGACCCTCGTCTGAACTCCTCTCCAACCATTACTTCCGGCGACTCAGACCTCATCCAGCCCTCCGCAATCTACAATGCTTTCGTGCCCTTCCACTTCGAATCGAAACCCGCACTCGTCGCCTACGTAACTTGCGGTGATCCCGATCTCGCCACCACGCGCGATGTGATTCTCGCCGCGATTGAATCCGGTGCAAGCATCATCGAACTCGGCGTCCCGTTCAGCGATCCCCTCGCCGATGGACCCGTCATCCAGCGCGCCAGCGAGCGCGCCCTTGCGCACGGCACGAGCCTTGAGCACGTGCTCAAACTCGCCGCCGAAATTCGCGAGCATTCCCAATCCGTCGGGCTCGTCGTCTTCTCTTATCTCAATCCAATCCTGCGAATGGGACTCGCCAAGTTCTGCCACGTCGCGCGCGCGGCCGGAATTGACGGCACTCTGATCACCGATCTCCCCATCGAAGAGTCGGCCGAATATCTGCGCGAGGCCCGCAGGAACGACCTCGCCACCATCTTCCTCGCGGCGCCCACATCCACAGATCAGCGCCTGAAGCAGATCGCCGAAGTCTCCACCGGATTCATCTATGCCATCTCGCGTACTGGAGTCACCGGCGAGCGTCAGCAAATGTCCGGAGACGCCAAGGACCTCGTCAAGCGCATCCGCCGGTTCTCAAAGCTGCCGGTCGCAGTGGGCTTCGGAATCTCCACGCCTGAGCAGTTTGCCGCCGTCGGAAAATTTGCCGATGCCGCGGTCGTCGGCAGCGCCATCGTTCACGTCATCGAACAAAACGCGGGACGTGAAGCCGCATCTGTGGCACACTTTATTGGTTCGCTCGTAGCACGCGGCTCGTAGCTCGCGGATCGTAGCCCAAAGCTCCATGGATATTTCCGATTGGCGCCGGAAAATCGACGATGTCGACCGCAGAATGGCGGCGTTACTCAACGAACGGGCCAGCGCGGTGATCGAGATCGGAAGGCTCAAGCGGAATTCGTGCATGCCGATTTATGAGCCCGACCGTGAGAAGGACGTCATCGCCAACGTGCAGCGCAACAGCGCCGGACCCTTGCGCGATCTCGATCTGGCCAAGATCTACGAGCGGCTGTTGGACGTGATGCGCAGTATTCAGGGGCACGAAATGGGCGCCGACTCCGCGTCCAGCGGCCGCGAAACCGAACTTGATTCGCGAATGGAAGATTAAAGTGGGGCAATGCTGAGGAAAACGAGATACTTCGCTTCCTCAGATTGACAATTCGAATTGGAAGGTAAGAAAGCGCACACATGATTGTCGCAATGCAAGACCGCGCTAGTGAAGAGCAGATCCAGTATGTGATCGATCAACTGGTCCGGATGGGTTTTGAAGTGCACCGCTCCACGGGCGCGTTGAAGACGGTGCTCGGCGGCGTCGGCTCGCAAACCGATTTCGACACGCGCGAAATCGAAATGCTGGCAGGCGTGCAGGAAGTCCATCGCATCACGTCGCCATACCGCCTGGCGGGCCGCAACTTCCGTCCCGAAGGCACCATCGTAAAATTCGCCAACGGCCTGGAAATCGGCGGCAAAAATATCGTGGTCATGGCGGGGCCGTGCTCAGTCGAATCGCGCGAGCAGCTCTTCACAGTCTCCGAACAAATTGCGCAGGCAGGGGCGCGTGTGCTCCGCGGCGGCGCGTTCAAGCCGCGCTCGTCTCCGTATTCGTTTCAGGGGCTTGGCCTGGAAGGGCTGAAACTTCTGCGCGAGGCGGGCGACCGCTTCAACCTGCTCGTCATCAGCGAGGTCATGGAGATCTCGCAGATTGAGCTGATGCTGCCATATATCGACATCTTCCAGGTGGGCGCGCGCAACATGCAGAACTTCAACCTGCTGCGCGAACTGGGCAAGGTGCGCAAGCCGATTCTGCTGAAGCGGGGAATTTCCGCCACCTTCGAAGAGCTGTTGTGCTCGGCCGAATACGTATTGGCCGGCGGGAATTACGAAGTGATTCTTTGCGAGCGCGGCATTCGCACGTTTGAAACTTACACGCGCAACACGATGGACATCTCGGCGATCCCCATCATTCACAAGCTGTCGCATCTGCCGATGACGGCCGACCCTTCGCACGGCACGGGGCGGCGGGATAAAGTTGCGCCCATGGCGCGCGCCTCGGTGGCCGCGGGCGCCGATGCGCTGCTGATCGAGGTCCATCACCAGCCCGACAAGGCTTTGTCCGATGGCGCGCAGTCGCTCTACCCGCAGCAATTTGCCGATCTGATGGGCGAGATTCGCATGATCGCGCCGGCGGTGGGGCGGACGATCGCCTAGTAATTTGTAATTTGCGGATTTGTAATTGGTAATTGAAAAGCAAAACCCAAATTACAAGATGCGGGCGCGAACTTTGCAGGTCGCAAATTACAAATTGCCAATTCCTAATTACAAATGTCCTTCAAGCAGGTCACCATCATCGGCACGGGATTGATCGGAGGCTCGCTTGGCCTCGCGCTGCGCAAGCGGGGTCTGGCCGGGCGCATCGTGGGATGCGACCGCGCGCCCGTGCTCAAGCGCGCCAAAGAGTGCGGCGCCATTGATCGCGGCGTGACCAACGTCTCCGAAGCTGTCCGCGGCAGCGATCTCATCGTGCTTGCCACGCCGGTGATCGCGATCATCGATTTGATCGAGCGCCTCGGGCCCGGGCTTCCGACGCGCACGCTGGTTACCGACGTGGGCAGCACCAAATCCGAAATCGTGAAGCGCGCCACCAAGTCGTTTGGCCGCTCGGCGGCGCAACGATTTCTGGCCGGACATCCGATGGCGGGCAAAGAGAATTCGGGCGTGGAATTCGCCGACGCCGACCTGTTCGAAGGCGCAGTCTGGCTGTTCACGCCGCTGCCGCGCCAGAACCCGCACGCGGGACTTTGCGGAGAATTTCTGCACTGCGTGGAAAAAATGGGCGCGCGCGTCGTCCTGCTCGATCCTGCCGAGCATGATCGCTTCTGCGCCTGGATCAGCCATCTGCCGCAGATGATCTCCACCGCGCTGGCGGCCACGCTGGTCGACGAGTTCGGCGCCGGAGCGCCGCTGCTCGACATCGGCGGCCGCGCTCTGCGCGAAATCACGCGCATCTCCGGTTCGCCTTATTCCATGTGGCGCGACATCGCCATCACCAATCGCGGCAACATCGCCGACGCTCTCCATAAGCTTGAGCAGCGGCTCGCCCACATTCGCGAGAACCTCGACTCGCGCGAACTGGCTGCCGAATTCGAGCGTGCGCACGAGCTGAGAAAAAGTCCACCACGGAGACACGGAGACGCGGAGAAAAGAAAAAGATGAACTTCTCAGTGTCCCTGTGCCTCCGTGGTAGATTCTGGGTTTGACTTTTCTCCTGCAAAAGGAAATTCCTATAGAATTCTCTTGCCATGCACAAGGTCGTTTCGAGCGCGGAAGAGGCCATTCAGGATGTCTTCGACGGAGCCACCATCATGGTGGGCGGGTTCGGGCTCTGCGGCAATCCCGAGAATCTGATTCGTGCGCTGGCCGCCAAGGGCGTCAAGAATCTCACCACCATCAGCAACAACGCGGGCGTCGATGGCGCGGGCATGGGCCTGTTGCTCGCGAACGGCCAGATCAAGCGCCACATCGGAACCTACGTCGGCGAAAACAAATTGCTGGAAGCGATGGTGCTCGACGGCCGCGTGCAGCTTGACCTGGTGCCGCAGGGAACTTTTTCCGAGCGCATTCGCGCGGGCGGCGCGGGTATTCCAGCGTTCTTCACTCCCACTGGATTTGGCACGGTGGTCGCCGAGGGAAAGGAAGTGCGCGAGTTCGATGGGCGTCCCTTCATCATGGAGCGCGCCCTCAAGGCCGACTTTGCCTTTGTCAAAGCCTGGAAGGGCGACACTTGGGGCAATCTCGTCTATCGCAAAACAGCGCGCAATTTTAATCCCATGATGGCGACCGCGGCCAAGGTCACGATCGCCGAAGTCGAGCATCTGGTGCAGCCCGGTGAACTGGAGCCCGACTTGGTGCACACGCCGAGCGTGTACGTGAAGAGAATTTTTCAGGGCAAGGTGTTTGAGAAGAGGATCGAGAAACGCACCGTGAGGAAAGTTGCAGCGCGCTAGTAGCGGGTCGTTCGGGAGTTCCGAGCAGCTGCGTTCGCTGCGACTTCCAGAACGATGAACGCCCAACGACGGCCGACCTTGTAACCGAAGAAACTTATGCCAACCGAAACCAAGCCCGCAAAAGATACGGAAAAACGTGACCGCATCGTCAAGCGCATTGCGCGCGAATTGCGCGATGGATTCTACGTAAACCTCGGCATCGGCATGCCGACGCTGATTGCCAATTATGTTCCGCCCGGCATGGACGTGATCCTGCAAAGCGAAAATGGCATGCTCGGCATCGGGCCCTACCCAGTCGAAGGAACGGAAGACGCCGACCTGATTAACGCCGGCAAGGAAACGGTCAGCGAACTCGCCGGCACCGCATATTTTTCAAGCGCCGATTCGTTCGCCATGATTCGCGGCGGCCACATCGACCTCAGCGTGCTCGGCGCAATGGAAGTCGACGAGCAGGGCAATCTCGCCAACTGGATGATTCCCGGAAAAATGGTCAAAGGCATGGGTGGAGCGATGGACCTGGTCGCGGGCGCGCGTAGGGTCGTCGTCGCTATGGAACACGCGACCAAAGATGGTCAGCCGAAAATCTTGAAAAAATGCACGCTCCCGCTGACCGGAGTGAAAGTGGTCGATACCATCGTGACCGAGATGGCCTACATTCGCGTCACGCTCGAAGGCCTCGTGCTCGAAGAGATTGCTCCCGGACTGACCGTCGAAGACGTCCAGCGTGCCACCGAACCAAAACTGCGCATCAGCCCCCGGCTCATGACCATGCAGGGGTAGAACTTTCACCCGCTCCAGCCAGCCCGCTAAACCCGGAAAGGCGCTCGCAGCAGGCGCACCGGCAGCATAAATACTTCCCGAACCAAAGCGAGAGCTCCGTGAACGGCAATTCCGACAAGCCGGAATGGAAGCAGCAGGAGCCACACGAAGGGATAGAGGATGAGCGCGAGCAACGCCAGCGGCCAGCACAAGACGAACAGCACGCACCAGAGCAGGAAGGAGAACATGGGATATTCCTCAACAAATGATACGGCGGAACGGGAAAAAAGTTCCGATCCGGAAGCATGCCAAGGCCAAACCTGAGAATCCCGGAGAGCTAACTGGGTCAGCCAAATGCCATTGACTCCCATCGCAGCCCGCGCTACGCTTTAGGACAATGGTTGTCATACGCCCCGAAAGGGCGCACCTTCCGCAGATTCTTACCTCAGAGACAATCTTTGCGTGTAAAAAGCGGACGGGCGCGGGCCGGTCATTCCATCCAGGAACGAGAGAATTGGCATCCGAGCAGAGCCCCCAACGCTGCGGGAGGCAGCGCCAGAACCCCGAATGAAGAAGAGCATTGACCTGACCAAGAATATCGAGACCCTGTTTGGCACGCGCGATGAAAACCTGCACTTGCTGGAAGCCGGCCTGAACATCAACATCGACATGCGCGCCAACTGCATTGAACTGGAGGGCGCGCCCCGCGATGTAGCGCGCGCCGAACAGCTTTTTGCCGACTACGAACAATTGCGAAAAACCGGCTACCAGTTCCAGAACGGCGATTTGAACAGCATGTTGCGCGTGCTGGTGGGCGATCCCAATGTGACGCTGAAGGGTCTGGCGGAAGCGGGCCGGCAGCGCTCGTTCGGGCGGCGCACGGTGCAGCCGAAAAGCCCGAACCAGCGCCGCTATCTGGAGGCGATCGAAAAGCACGACATGGTCTTCGGCGTGGGGCCGGCGGGAACGGGCAAGACGTACCTGGCGGTCGCGATGGCCATTTCGGCGCTACTCAACAAGCAGGTGAACCGCATCATCCTGGCGCGGCCTGCGGTCGAGGCCGGCGAGCGGCTGGGATTTTTGCCGGGCACCCTCCAGGAAAAAATCGACCCGTACCTGCGCCCGCTCTACGACGCGCTCTTTGACATGCTCGATCCGGAGCGGGTGGAGCGATACCTGGAGAAAAATATCATCGAGATCGCGCCGATTGCCTTCATGCGCGGCCGGACGCTCAACGATTCGTTCGTGATTCTGGATGAAGCGCAGAACACAACCTCCGAGCAGATGAAGATGTTCGTGACTCGATTGGGCTTCAATTCGAAGGCCGTCATCACCGGCGACATCACGCAGATCGATCTGCCCAATGCGCGCCGCAGCGGGCTGCTGGAGGCAATTGACATTTTGCAGGGCGTGAACGGGCTGGCCTTCGTACACTTTGACGAGAGCGACGTGGTGCGGCACCACCTGGTGCAGCGGATCATTCGTGCCTATGACGAACACAAGACGCGGATCGCGGAGCAGCAGTTATTGCTGCTCGAACCCAAGACGGGAACGTCCGATGCGATAGGCCAGGTGCGAACCGCGAGCGGCGCGAAAAGAAGCGGAGAGGAAATTCCGGCGCGGGAAGCCCCTCCGGCCATTACCATGGAAGAGCCGCACGTGCGCAATTAAACTTGAGCGAGAGCCGGCTTAGGCAGCTTTTTGCCGCGCCGGACAAGGAGGAGCTTCGCGGCCCCTCCTTTCGTTTATGCCTGGTTTTGGGCGACGGGAACTGGCGGAGATGGCAAGATGGTCATCATGCGAAAGCGTGTGAAGGACCTCAATGAACTGGCGCTCAGCCGATTTGTGGCCCGGGCGCGGGGCGTCGCGAAATTGAAGGGATTGGTCGATGTGCTGGTGACGTCGAATACGGAGATGAAGTCGTTGAACCGGCGCTTTCGCGGAAAAGATCGGGCCACCGACGTGCTTTCGTTTTCCGCAGCGGCGGATGATGCGCGCAAACGATTTGCCGGTGAGTTAGCCATTTCAGCGGAGATGGCGGCCGAGAACGCGCGCGCCTTCGGTCATCCAGCGGCGGTCGAAATCAAGGTGCTGGTCCTGCATGGCGTGCTTCATCTGGCGGGCTATGACCATGAGCGAGACGGCGGGGAGATGGCGCGGTGCGAAGAGGAATTGCGCGCCCGGCTCGGCTTGCCACCGGGGCTGATTGGAAGGACCGCGCATGCGAGGAGCGTGAACTCTGGCGGTGCGGGCCGGCGAGAAACTCTGCGCGGACGCGCGGCGAGGAAGACGAGATCATGATCGGCCCCGGCATCGCGATGGTGCTGTTATTTGGCCTGCTGACGCTGGTCTCCTACGTAGACCGCCTGTACCAGGAGATTGGAAAATTTCTCTCGCGCGACTTCCAGGACAATATCGATGCGTTTGAGCAGGTGGTCGAGCCGCGACTCGGCGTGACGCGGGCGCGCGCCGCGCTTTCAATGGCGATTCTGCCGCAACTGGTAATGGCGGCGATTGCGATGATCGTCGGCTTCAGCGTGTTTCGCGATCGCGCCTGGACGATCTCCGAAGTGCTCGAGGCGACGCTGAGCCTGGTGCTGGTCATTATTCTCTTCAACCGTTTTCTGCCGTTTGTATTTTTCTCGCGCACTAATGGCCGCTGGCTGGCGCACTGGGCGATGCTTTTGCGGGGACTCATCTACCTGATCATGCCGGTGACGCTGGTGCTGGGTTTTTGCCAGTCGGTGGCGTCATTGACCCACGAGCACGCCGAGGCGCAACCCGAAACGCCGTCGGAGGCCGTGGACGCGCTGATTGAAGCGGGACAGGAAGAGGGAATTATTCAGGAGGGCGACCGCGACCTGATTCAATCGGTGGTGGAGTTCAGCGGCAAAACGGTGCGCGAAGTGATGAAGCCGCGGCCGGAGATGGTGGCGGTCGCCTCCGATTCGACCGTGGAGCAGGTGATCGAACTGCTGCGGGTGAAGCCCTTTTCGCGCCTGCCCGTGTATGAAGCGTCGATTCACAATATCAAGGGGATTCTGCACACGCAGGATGTGTTGCAGGTGGCCGACTCCGAGGCGCACACCCGCACGGTCGCGAGCCTGATGCGCAAGGACGTCTATTTTGTCCCGGAAAGTAAGTTAGTAAGTGACTTACTCCGCGAAATGCAGAAGAGTAACGTCCGGATGGCGATCGTGGTGGACGAATATGGGGGCGTCGCCGGACTCGTCACCATCGAAGACCTGGTGGAAGAGATCGTTGGCGAAATTGGCGAGGAACACGAAAAAGGCCAACTGGTGCAGGAAAGCGAGCATTCGTTTGTGGTTCCGGGAAGCATGGATGTGGACCGGCTCGACGAGTTTTTTGGGAAGCGGCCGGAGGGACGCGAATCGTCGACCATCGCGGGGCTGGTGAGCGAACTGGCGGGACGCATTCCGAAGAATGGCGAAGTGATCGAAGATGATGGGCTGAGATATGAAGTGCTGGATGCGACCGACCGGCGCGTGGAGCGGGTGCGCATCACGGCGGCGGAGCCGAAGCAGCTGAAGTTGATGTGACGGGATCCGGCGGCAAAAGAGATGCCCCACTCATTCGTTGTTTGTCGAACGAGTGGGGCCATGGAAGAGCCATTTCGTTTCGGCAGGCTAGTTTTCGCCGATTGCCGAGACGAATGCCGCGTCGCCCTTGTCAAATGACGTGCCCCAAACCACGCTAGTGGCGTCGGAAGTTGTCGTGCTCCAGACCACGCTAAAGCCGGTGTTGGCGCTGGCTCCCCAGACCACCGACGATCCCCAAACGACCGAACTTCCGGCTACGTTGGTGCCCCAGACCACCGAGGTTCCCCAGACCACCGACGATCCCCAAACCACCGAGTTGCCCGCGACCTGCGAGTTGCCATAGGAGAGAGTTACGGTCCCGTTGCTGGAGTTATAAGCGGCGGTGGGCGACAACGCCGATCCTGCCCCCGCCGGTGCTAAGTCGGTATTCGTGGAAGCGGCGTGAAGGTCAAGATAGCCCGCGCCGACCGTGAAAAGGTCGTAGTAGGCCGTGTAAGTCTGCCCGGTAACTGGATCCGAAGCCACGCTCGAGGCCGGAAACGTTTTGTAGGCGGTCTTCATCAATCGCGCTTTCATCTGATCCGGCGTCAGGGACGGATTCCGTTGCAGCAGGAGAGCGATGCCGCCCGATACGATGGGGGTGGCCATGCTGGTGCCGCTGAGCGTGAAATAGTCGGGCTTTCCATCCGTGCCCAGCACCGCATTGCCGGGATAGTAGTAAAGTAAGGTGCTGCCGGGAGCGATGACGCTGGCCGCGTAATTGCCCGGGGCGACGATGTCCGGCTTTACTACGTGATCGTAGGTCGTCGGACCCTTGGAACTGTAGCTGGCGATGCGATCGTCGGTGCGGCCGTAGGTCTGCATAGTCTTCATGCCGCCCACGGTGAGTACATAGGGATCGTTGCCGGGTGCGGCGATAGTGCCGTACCCGTTGCTGCCATTCAGGCTGACCCGTCCAAAATTGCCGGCGGCGACCACGACCACGATGCCGCTCTTCCAAGCCGATTCCACCGCCTGGCAGAGGGGGTCGTTCGCGTAGGGCGCAAATGCCGCACGCCCCAAAGATAGATTGATGATGCGAATGTTGTAGGTGCTCTTCAACGCGATCGCCTTCTGAAGGGCGGAGATCACGATGCTGTCGCTGGCGCCGCCATTGGCGTCGAGGACGCGCAGGTCCAGCAGGTTGACGTTGGTGGCCATTCCTCGTTCCGTAACGCCGCCCGAATGGTAGCCGTTGCCGCCGATGATGCCGGCGACGTGCGTGCCATGCCCGTAGGTGTCGTAGATGACATTGCCGTGCGAGTCTTTATTGGTTTGGCCAGTGAAGTCCTGGCGATACACGACGCGCGACTTGGTCTTGGCGGCGTTCCAGAAATCGAGGCTGCTGTCATTGATGCCGCTGTCAATGACGGCGACGCCGATGCCGGAACCGTCCGTTGTTTTGAACCAGTTCGTGTCATTGCCGACGGCGGTGTCGTTAATGTCGTCGAAGGCCTGGAGCGCATGGTCCACGCTGACGTAGGCGACCTTCGGATCGTTTTCCAGAGCCGCGAGCGCGCTGACCGGCAGCTTAAAGGCCGCTCCCTGAATCACGTCCAGCTTGCGCGAGAGGAGGCCGCCTTGGTTCTGCAAGCGCGCCAGAGTTTCTTTTTTCGGCGACCGCTTGTACTGCACGATGACACTGACGCTCTCGTTTCCGCCGAGACCCTGCCGGGCCTGAGTGAGCTCGTGGTTCAGTTCGGCCGATATCCGCGGCGACAGCGGTGTATGCTGCTCCTCCGCTCCATCCCATGCCTGCGCGAACGCCATCCCAGTGACCAGAACTAACGTCATGACCGCGCCTGCCATGGGTTTTCCCCAGGCCGCGCTGTGCCGTTCGTCCCGCCTTGCGGGCTTCGTTGCTTTTTGCTTGACCTTCATTGACAACCTTTCCTTACCCCAGAGCCGCTTCAGACGAGCCCCGGTCCACGACTGATCTTGCACCCGGCCTGCCACCCCTTTGCGAGGCCTAAGTCACTGAAAAAACAAGGAACTCGAGATGGGAAGCCAGGTGTGCTTGGGCCAACTTGTCTCGCTCCGGCGTGCTTGGGACACTCTGTCCCAGCCGGTTGAGCCGAAGGCAACCCTACTATCCGCTGCTGGGGCAGGCCTGAAGCTGATTAACATTGGCGTGCCCATCCACGTCGCCCGGTGAAATAGCAGCCCGGTCCCGGCGCGCAAAACCTAGTACCCTATCCTCATGGCATTTCACTCTGGATTCGTCTGCATTCTCGGCCGGCCCAACGCGGGCAAAAGCACGCTGTTGAACGCGCTGGTCGGCGAAAAGCTGGCCATCATTTCGCCCAAGCCGCAGACCACCCGGAACCGCATTCTGGGGATAATCAATCTGCCAAAGCGGGAGCAGGGCGGCAAAACGCGCGAGTCCGGCCAGATCGTGCTGATCGATACGCCGGGCGTGCATCGCTCCGGTTCGTCGCTCGGACGGAAAATGATGGCCGAGATCCGCGAGGCGCTGGACGGCTGCGATTTGATTCTGCTCATTGTTGACGGCAAGCGGAAGTGGGACGCGAGCGATGCGGATGTTCTCGATCTGGTCAAAAAGACGGCCACGCCCGCCCTCCTGCTGCTCAATAAGATTGACCTGCTCGCCGACAAACGCGACCTTTTGCCGCTGATGGCGCATTTTCAGCGGCCGGAAAACGTTCGCGGCGTAACTTTTCAGGAGATCATCCCGATTTCCGCCCTCAAGAAAAAGGGCCTCGACGAGCTGCTGGAATGCGTCGTGAAAAATCTGCCGAAGGGCCCGCGCCACTTTCCCGAGGAGCAGATCACGGACCAGCCCGTGCGATTCATGGCGTCAGAAATGATCCGCGAGCAGGTTCTGATGCAGACGCAGGAAGAGGTTCCCCATGCGGTCAGCGTGCTGATCGAGCAGTTCGATGAAGGGCCGAAGCTGGTGCGAATCGCCGCCACCATTTACTGCGAGCGCGCAGGGCAGAAAGCGATCTTGCTCGGCAAAGGCGGTCAGATGCTGAAGAAGATCGGAACCGCGGCGCGCCTCGATATTGAAAAAATGGTGGGCGCCAAGGTCTTTCTCGAGCTTTTCGTCAAGGTTCATGCGGGCTGGCGCGATTCCCGGCAATTTGTCGAGGAACTCGACTGGCGCCGCCAATTCCAACAATTCGGCGCGGAGCAGGGACCGAAATCAGAGTGAAACGTATGCCCGGGAGGGTTCCAGGATCCGCGGGATAGCGCTTGTGCCGCTTCTCCGGCTGAGGTTTGACCAAGATTGGCCGATATCGAAAAAAGTTGCATCATTCTTCATAACTGCCTACAATTCACAAACGCCTCTGAGCATCTCACTTACCGACGGGCCACTCGAGATCAGACGGCCAAGGCCACGACGCTCCCATGACCGATTCTTCGCGGGAAAAGCCGGACGGAACGGGGACGAGCCATTTCGACCTCAAGCTAAGTGTCACGCTGAGCGCGGATCGTGACGCCGTGGATCCGGTGGTGCGCAGTGTGATGGAGGTGGTGCGCCAGACCCGGTGCGCCTCGGGCCGCGAGGACGACATCGAACTGGCGCTGACCGAAGCGCTCGCCAACGCGGTCGTACACGGGGCCAAGAGCGATCCTTCCAAGATTGTGGAATGCGACGTAGCCTGCGATCCGCAGCAGGGAATGTTGATCGTGGTGCGCGATCCCGGGCCCGGCTTCGATCCTTCTAAGATTCCAGATCCCTGTGACGGAACAAACATCTATTCCCACCACGGCCGCGGCATTTTTCTGATTAACCAATTGATGGACGAGGTCCGGTTCCACAAGAATGGGACCGAGATCCACATGATTAAGAGATAGTCGTTGGCCGGCGGTCGACCGCCGTCGCCTCACTCCTTCGCCGCAATCCCCAGGCTTTTCATCTTTCGATAAAGGTGGCTGCGTTCGAGTCCGAGCACCTCGGCAGTGCGGCTTACGTTGCCGTGATTTTCGTCGAGCTTCTTAAGAATGTAATCGCGCTCGTAGGCTGCGCGCGCCTGGTGCAGCGTGGACGCCTCAACGCCGGCAACTCGCCTGCTCCCGTCGCGGTGCAGCAGCGGCGGCAGATGCTTGCGCTCGAAGCGCGTGGTGGTGGGGTTCATGATCACGATGCGTTCGATCACGTTTCGCAGTTCGCGAACATTTCCCGGCCATGAATAGCGCATCAGCGAATCGATGGCATCGTCTGTGATCTCGCGCGGACGGCGCCCATACGCCGACGCGAATTCCTTGAGAAAATGCCGCGCCAGTAACGGGATGTCTTCTTTGCGCTCGCGCACCGGCGGCACCACAAACGGAATCACATTGAGCCGGTAAAAGAGGTCTTCGCGGAAATTGCCCTTGGCAATCTCCTCCTCAAGGTCCTTATTGGTGGAGGCGATGACGCGCACGTCGACCGTGACCGCATCGTCGCTTCCCACCGGCACAAAACGCTGCTGCTCCAGAGTGCGCAAGACCTTGGCTTGCGTCTTCAGGCTCATGTCGCCCACTTCGTCGAGAAACAGGGTTCCGTGATCGGCCTTCTGAAACTTGCCTTCCTTGTCGGCGGTCGCGCCGGGAAACGAGGATTTGCGGTGCCCAAACAGTTCGCTGTCGATCAGGTCTTCGGGGAGCGCGGCGCAGTTGATCTCGACAAACGGCTCGTCTTTGCGCAAACTCCGCACGTGAATGGCATGGGCCACCAGTTCTTTGCCCGTGCCCGACTCGCCGTAAATCAGCACGCGCCCGTGAGTCGGCGCCATCAGCCCGATCTGCTGGCGCAGTGCCTTCATGGGAACGCTGTCGCCGACGATGACGCTTTTGGATTGCAGCTGTTTGCGCAGGTCAAGATTTTCGTGGCGCAGGCGGCGCGCCTCGGCCGCGTTTTTGACGAGAATCAGCGTCTTCTCCAGAGAAAGCGGTTTCTCGGCGAAATCGTAGGCCCCGAGCTTGGTCGCGCGCACCGCGGTTTCAATGGTGCCGTGTCCGGAAATCATGATGACTTCAGGGGGATCGTCGAGCGCCCGGATTTTTTCCAGCGCCTCAAGCCCGTCCATGCCCGTCAGCCATACATCCAGCAGAATGACGTCAAAGCTCAGCTTGCGCAGCTGTTCGAGGCAATCCTCGCCGCTCGGGCTGACGCTGACCTTATGACCTTCATCCTCGAGGATTCCCCGCAGAGAGTCGCGGATGCCGGATTCGTCGTCGACAATAAGAATGTGAGCCATTAGCTTGCCGCCGGCGCGCTGATCGTTTCGACCGCTACCGGCAATTCCATCACAAAGCGGCTGCCCATCGGCTTGTTCTCTTCCACGCGGATCGAGCCATTGTGATCTTGCACAATTCGGCTGACAATCGCCAGGCCAAGGCCGGTGCCGCGTTGTTTGGTGGAGAAGTAAGGAAGGAACAAGCGCTCCTTTACCTCGCGCGAAACGCCGTGCCCGGTATCGGAGACCGCCAGTTCGACCGTCTCACGGCTGGCCACGAGCGCGGTGCGGATCGTGATTTCTTTGAGCATCGCATCCTGCAACGATTCGGCGGCATTGTCGACCAGATTTGCGATCGCGCGCTTGATCGCCTCCGGATCGGCCAGAACCGCCGGTAAGTCGTGCGCCAGTTCGGTTCGCACGCGAATGCCCTCGAGCCTGCCATCGAACAGACTCAGCGCGCTTTCCACCAGGCTGTTGAGGCTCGCCGGGCGCGGATGCGAGGCAGGGAAGCGGGCCAGCACCGAGAATTCATCTACCAGTTTGCGCACGGTTTCCACCGCATGATTGATGGTGTCTGCGCACGCGCGGATTACTTCGAGCGACGCCGCATCGGGAGCGGTTCCGCGCGTTAGATGGCGGTGGATGCGTTCGGCCGAAAGAGCGATTGGGGTCAGCGGATTTTTGATCTCGTGCGCCACGCGCCGCGCCACCTCGCGCCACGCGGCCTGTTTTTGTGCGCGCAGCAGATCCGACAGGTCTTCGAAAACCAGCACATACCCCAACCTCTGCGCCGGATATTCGAGCGCCGCAACCGTGACGGCAACATTCAGTTTCGCGTGCGGCAAAGGAATTTCCATGCTCGCCGCCGTCAGTCCCATGCGATCGGCGCGGCGGAGCAGAGGCTCAAGATCCTCTAGAACGCTCCCCGGCAGCAGATCCTGAACCGGAAGCCCAACCAGCGCCGCCGGGCTGGTGAACTCCGGCCGCTCAGGATAAAACATGCGGGCAAACGCGGCATTGGCGAGCGTCACGCGGCGCGCGCCGTCAATCGAGACGACGCCGGTGGGAATGCTCTCGAGCACGATTTCGATGTAGTGGCGCCGGCTCTCGAGCGCCTCATTCGCCTTGGCAAGTTCGCGGCTGGAGGCTTCAATCTGCCGCCGGCTGGATTCCAGTTGCCCGGCCATGCTGTTGAACGACTGCACGAGTTCGGCCAACTCATCGGTCGCGCGGATGTCAACGCGGTAATCGAACTGGCCTTTCGAAATCGCCTCCGTGCCCGCCGCCAGCGCCGCCACCGGCCGATTGACCAGCTTGGAAAGAAACAAAGCAAGCCACGTCGAAGCGAACAGCACCAGCACGGTCAGAAGAAGCAGAAATCCCAGATAAATGCGGCGAACAAGTTTTCGATCGCGCGAGAGTTCAAAATAGCGCTTCTGACTGTCCTGAATCTGCTTGGCCGTCTGGGCAAATTTTGGCGGCAACGGCATGGCCACGAGCACGACACCCGTACCTTGCTGCGCCGCGCCGACAATATAGTCGGTGTCGCCCCACTGGAATTGAGGATGCTCTCCGCGCAAGGCCTGCGCCAGCGGAAAGCGGCTTTTCATCTCGGTCCACGCGGCGGGAGTGCCCAATGCGGCAGCCGCGTTCCCATCGCTCAACACGATGACGAACCCACCTTGCAGAGTAGGTACATGCTCCTGGAGCTCTTCGTTGACCGCCGAAAAATTCCCACGCGCAAACGCCTTTTGGAATTCCTCCGTTTGCGCGATCGACTGCGCCTCTGAAGTTGCGTTCTGTCCGGCATAGTCGTAAAGCAGTGCCGACATGGCCGCGGTATCGGCTCGCACTTCCTCGACCGGCTGCGAAAACCACTTGTCGATGGAGCGGTTCATCAGCCCGTATGAAAACCAGAACATCGCGATCACGGGCAAGAACGAGAGCAGCAGATTTACCACCACCAGGCGCGTGCGGAACTTCGAGCCGGCCACTCCCAGTTGCCGCTCCGCATAAAGCTTTAAAAGGTTGCGGCCCAGCACTACCGAGAGCGCGACGAAAGCCGCAAAGATCAGTCCCGTCAGGCTGACAAAAAAGAAGAGCTCCTGGTTCGTGTCTGGGCTGATGAATTTCAGATTGAACGAGCCTTGCGCCACCAGCAGCGCGAGCAGTAAAAACGCGCCGATCGCCACCACGATGACGACTTTCCGCCGGGTCGATGGTTTGTTTTCGAGATCGCGAGTTAGATTGTCGGCCGCCAAAAGTAGAGGTCTCCCCGACCCTTGCCAGAGCGGGTAATCGCCTCATTATAGTGCGGCCTGCGGGCGAACGAGAGTGGAGACGCGGCTAGCGCCCTCGGGCAAGCGCCTGGCGCAGCGCGTCATAAGCGGGTTTTGGCTGGTAGTTCCCGTCGAAGGGCAAGGCCGCGCCTCGCGTGTGTTTCGAGTGCGAGCCGATCCACGAATACTTATCGGTGAATCCCCATGTCTGGATTGCGCTGCATCCCGAGTGGTCGAGGCACGCATCGGCAATCCGCCGATAAATGTCGGCTTGCTTCCGGAGATCATCGCCGGTCGCGTTGCCCGCGCCGTCCACCGGCAGTGACACATCCATTTCCGTGATGTGCACCTGCACGCCGAGCGCCGTAAAGCGCGCGATGTTCGCGGAGATCGATGCAATATCCGGAACCTGGTCGCCAATGTGCATTTGCAAACCGACTCCATCAATCGGCACGCCCTGCTTTTTTAATTCGCGCACCATGGCATAGACCGCGTCCGATTTCCGGCCAACCTCTTCCGCCTCCGCCTCGTTATAAAAAAGAAGGGCATAGGGATCGGCCTGGCGCGCCCAGCGAAAGCACTGCGCAATGTACGCCGCGCCCATTCCCGCATCGCCGATGCCCGGCTGGTCGGACCAGATCGTGCTGCGAAGCTGGCCCGTTCGCACGCCTTCGTCAAAGGCCTCGTTTACCACGTCCCATGCGAATATCTTTCCCCGGTAATGCCCGATCACTGTCTTAATGTGAGTCTCGAGCAAATTCGCGAGTTGCTCCGGCGTGAAGCTCCCGTTCGTCAACCATGCCGGATTTTGGCGATGCCACACCAGCGTGTGCCCGCGAACCTTCATATTGTGGCGCGTGGCGAAATCGACGATCGCATCGGCCTGCGAAAAGTCGAAGGTCTGCGGATCCGGCCGCAGCGTCTCCCATTTCAGGGCGTCTTCCGGTTCCAGCATGTCGAACTCGCGGGCGAGCGTTGCGGCGTAAGCCGGCTCCGAAAGCTGCGCCGGGCGGACGGCCGCGCCGACCAGAATCCCGGAACCCTGCGCTGTGCCGCGCAACGATGTGGGCGGCGAGAGCAAGGGCGGCGAGGATGCGGCCAACGCGAAACAGATCGAAAGGCACCAAAGCGCGGCGCAAGTGGTCCGGTTCATGCTCGCACTACTTTGCGGCAGGAAGAAACTTCTGCAAAGGACAGCGCTCACACTCAGGTTGTGATGATTTGCAAAAATTCTTGCCGACGCCCACGATCAGCCCGTGCATTTCGTTGAAAACTCCCACCAGCGCCGCGCGTTTCGCGGTGCTCATGCGCGACGGCAAGTGATACGAGCCGCGCGGCAGAGCCCCTGCAATTGGCGGGGAGGCGCATTCGAGCGTCTCCTCCGCCAAGGGCGCCAGCGATCGCTCGAAAAGGGCGCGAATGTCCTCGTAGGTGGCGCGCGGCGAGATCAGCTCATGGCGCTCCAGAATGCGCCGCGTGTAAGCGTCCACCACAAACACCGGATGATTTCCTGCATACAACAGAATCGAATCGGCGGTTTCCGGGCCAATCCCGTTGAGGCCGAGCAATTCCTCGCGCAGCCGGGCCGTCGGCGCGGCGAACATGCGCGCGAGCGACCCGCCGTAGCGCCCGTCCAGAAAATTGATAAAGGTTTTAAGCCGCTGCGCTTTTTGACGAAAATATCCCGCCGATCGAATCAACTGCTCCAACTGTGGTAAGGGCGTGCGCCGGACCCCGTCCACGCTCAGAATCCGCGCTTTCCGCAAGCTCTTCATCGCCTTTTCAACATTCGTCCACGAGGTATTTTGCGTGAGATAGGCGCCCACAATTACTTCGAATCGCGTTTGCGCCGGCCACCAGTGTTGCTGTCCCCAAGCCGCGTACAGCGTTTGAAAATAATCGCGAATGCTGCGCTCGGACCCGGTCGGCGCCACGTCTCCACGAAAGACGCGCGCATCGGTTTTTTGTGATTCAGTGCGATGCATCACTTCCTTTCTACACCGAAGATCATGTTCCAGCGTGCGGCGGCCCGCCGCAAATTGTGGATTTCTGCTAGCCAATGGTCGCCCACAGCCTGTCCCGCGCTCCCCCGCTTCTGAGTACAAGTACTGAAGTTACTTTTTCAGAATTCCCAAAGGGTTGACAATTTGTGTCAGTGCGAACTCGCTGCCCCCTGATCCCCCCGGAAATCAGAGGTTTCGCACAAACCCGTCGAAACGGGAAACAGGAGAGATATGTCTCAGCGGCTGGGCGACCTGCTCGTCAAAGAAAAGGTCATTACCGCAGAGCAGTTGGAACAGGCGACGAAGCTCCAGAAAGACACTCGCTGCCGCCTCGCCTCGGCTTTGGTGAAGCTCGGCTTCCTCTCCGATGAGGATGTCACCAACTTCTTGTCGCGCCAGTACGGCGTGCCCGCCATCAATCTTTCCTATTTCGAGATCGACCCTGCCGTCATTAAGCTGATTCCGTTCGAGACCGCCAAGCGCTACCAGATTCTGCCGCTCAGCCGTGTGGGCGCATCGCTCACCATCGCCATGGTCGATCCCACCAACGTCTTCGCCATGGACGACATCAAGTTCATGACCGGCTTCAACATCGAGCCGGTCGTGGCTTCCGAAAGCTCCATCGTAGAGGGCATCGACAAAGCCTACGGCGCTTCCAAGGAGGAAGAGCTCGAGCAGGTCATGCAATCGATGAACGACTACGGCGAGGCGGGCGATATCGAGGTGCAGGCCGAAGAGCACGAGATGGAGCTGAAGGAGCTGGAAAAGGCCGCCGACGAAGCTCCGATCGTCAAGCTCGTCAACCTCGTGCTTACCGACGCGGTCAAGCGCGGCGCCAGCGACATTCACATGGAACCCTACGAAAAGGAATTCCGTGTGCGCTTCCGTATTGACGGCATTTTGCAGTCGATCATGACTCCGCCGCTCAAGCTGCGCGATGCCATCATTTCGCGCCTCAAGATCATGTCCAAGCTCGACATCAGCGAAAAGCGGCTCCCGCAGGATGGCCGCATCATGCTGAAGATGCAGATTGGCGGCAAGAAAAAGCAACTCGACTTCCGCGTCTCCACGCTCCCAACCCTGTGGGGCGAGAAGATTGTGCTCCGCTTGCTCGACAAGGAAAATCTGCGGCTCGATATGACCAAGCTCGGATTCGAGCCCGAGTCCCTCGTCAAATTTGAGAAAGCGATTCTCAAGCCCTACGGCATGGTGCTGGTCACAGGTCCGACCGGATCGGGCAAAACGAACACTTTGTATTCCGCGATCTCGCGCTTGAACCAGCCCGATACCAACATCATGACCGCCGAAGACCCAGTCGAATTTCAGTTAGGCGGCGTGAACCAGGTCCAGATGAAGGAGCAGATCGGCCTGAACTTTGCGACCGCCTTGCGCGCCTTCCTGCGGCAGGACCCCAACATCATTCTGGTCGGCGAAATCCGCGATTTTGAAACTGCGGAGATTGCCATCAAGGCCGCGCTCACCGGCCACCTGGTGTTGTCGACTCTGCACACCAACGGCGCGCCCGAAACCATTACGCGCCTGATGAACATGGGCATTGAACCGTTCCTGGTGGCAACCTCCGTGCACCTGATTTGTGCGCAGCGCCTGGTGCGGCGCATTTGCAAGGATTGCGCCGAGCCCGTCGAAATGCCCCCACAAGCCCTGATTGACGAAGGCTACACCCCCGAAGAATCCAAGACCGTCCAGATCATGAAGGGCAAAGGCTGCGCCACTTGCAACAAAACCGGCTACAAAGGGCGCACCGGGTTGTACGAAGTGATGGAAGTCGATGACGAGATGCGCGAACTGGTGTTAGTGGGCGCTTCCGTGCTCGAGTTGAAAAAGAAGGCAATTGAACGCGGCATGATCACGCTGCGCCGCAGCGGACTGACTAAGGTTGCGCAAGGCTGGACCACGCTCGAAGAAGTGGCCCGCGAAACGATCCACTAACGTACGGGAAGAAGGGAACGAACAACATGGCACTTACGCTCAGCGACCTGCTCCGCCGCATGCTTGAGATGTCGGGAAGCGATCTCCACATCACCACCAACTCGCCACCGCAAATTCGCGTGCACGGTCACCTGGTCCCGCTCGACCTGCCGCAGCTGACCCCGGCTGAGACCAAGCAACTCGCCTACAGCGTCATGACCGATTCGCAAAAGCATCGCTTCGAAGAAAACCTCGAAATGGACTTTTCCTTCGGCCTGAAAGGTCTGGCCCGCTTCCGCGCCAACGTTTTCAATCAGCGCGGCGCCACCGCCTGCGTCTTTCGTCTCATTCCCTTCGAGATCAAATCCTTCAACCAGCTCGGCCTGCCTCCGGTGGTCAGCAAGCTCTGCGACAAGCCGCGCGGATTGGTCCTCGTCACGGGGCCGACCGGCTCCGGCAAATCGACCACGCTCGCCGCCATGATCGACAAGATCAACACCGAGCGCCACGACCACATCCTCACCATCGAGGACCCGATCGAATTCGTGCACATGAACAAGAACTGCGTGGTGAACCAGCGCGAGTTGCACTCCGATACCAAGAGCTTCACCGACGCCCTGCGCGCCGCGCTTCGCGAAGACCCGGACGTGGTGCTGATCGGCGAAATGCGCGACCTGGAGACGATCGAATCGGCCTTGCGCATCGCCGAGACCGGCCACCTTACCTTCGGCACGCTCCACACCAATTCCGCATCTTCCACCATCAACCGAATTATTGACGTGTTCCCCGCGCACCAGCAGTCGCAGATTCGCGCCCAGCTCTCGCTCGTGCTTGAAGGCATTTTGTGTCAAACCCTGCTGCCCAAATCGGATAACCGGGGACGCGCCATGTGCATGGAAGTGCTGGTGCCGAATGCGGCCGTGCGCAACCTGATTCGCGAAGACAAAATTCACCAGATCTATTCGGCAATGCAGTCGGGGCAGGATAAGTACGGCATGCAGACCTTCAATCAGTCGCTGGCCACCTGCTATTTCCAAAAGCAGATCACTCTGGAGACAGCCATCGCGCGCTCCAGCAATCAGGATGAATTGCAGGAGATGATCGCGCGCGGCGTCAGCCTGCTCAACCGGCCGACATCGGCCACCACGATGCCGAAGGGCGTTGCGCACGGCAAACGGTAACTCGATTGCGGCCCGTCAGCACGCCGGGCCGCCAGACCATATTCAGGAGACAGCAGCCATGCCGGTTTTTACGTTTTCAGGGAAAACAGCCACAGGCGAAAAAGTTCAGGGAGAGCGCGTTGCCCCCAGCAAGGACGGGTTGGCGTCGCAACTCCGCAGGGAGCGCATCACTCCGCGTTCCATCCGCGAGAAGGGCAAGGAATTTTCCCTGCCGACCTTTGGCAGCAGCAAGATCAAGGTCAAGGAGGTTGCCGTATTCTTCCGGCAGTTTTCCGTCATGATCGATGCCGGCTTGCCGCTCGTGCAGTGCTTGGAAATTCTCGGCGCCAACCAGGAGAATCCGAACTTTCAGAAGACCCTGCTGGGCGTCCGGACCACGGTCGAGGGCGGCTCCACGCTCGCCAACGCCATGCGCCTCTATCCTGTCGTATTCGACGACCTAACGACCAACATGGTCGAAGCCGGCGAAACCGGCGGTATTCTCGACCTCATCCTCCAGCGTCTCGCGATCTACGTCGAAAAGGCTGTCAAACTGCGCGCGGCCATCAAGTCGGCCTTGATCTATCCCGTCGCGGTCGTCTCGCTCGCCGGGTTAATCGTGGGCGCGTTGCTCAAGTGGGTCGTCCCCATCTTTGCCAACCTCTTCGTCGGCCTCGGCGTCGCCCTGCCGCTGTCCACCCGCATCGTCATCGGGCTCAGCAGCTTTGTGGGGCACTTCTGGTGGTTCGTCATCGCCGGCATGGGCGGCTCGTTTTTTGCCGTCAAGCAGATTAAGAAGCACCCCCGCGGGCGCTATTACTTTGACGCGATGATGCTCAAGCTGCCCGTCGTCGGCGCGCTGCTGCGCAAAATCGCCGTGGCTCGTTTTACGCGAACCCTTGGCACCCTGATCACCTCGGGCGTTCCCATTCTCGAAGGCCTGGCCATCACCGCTCGCACCTCCGGCAACGCCGTTCTCGAAGAGGCGCTGATGAAGGTGCGCAAGGCGATCGAAGAAGGCCGCACCATCGTCGATCCTTTGCGCGAGTGCGGCGTCTTCCCCAACATGGTCACGCAGATGATCGGCGTCGGCGAAGCCACCGGCGCCATGGATGCCATGCTTCAGAAAATCGCCGACTTTTACGAGGACGAAGTCGATGCCGCCACCAAGGACATGCTGGCCATGCTTGAGCCGATCATCATCGGCATCCTCGGTGTGTCGATCGGCGGCATCGTAATTTCGCTCTACATGCCGCTGTTCTCCATGATCTCGAAACTGGCGGGATAGCTTCGAGCCGTGACCCGTCAGTCACGAGCCATGAGCCGGCAGGGCTCTTCGCTGTCAGGGGCGCTCGAAGCTCGCGGCTCCAAGCTCGAAGCCATGGCATGCGGAGGAATTTCAAAACTGCAACTGCGAACGACTAACGACTAATTCCATGCACTCCACCACCGATGACCGCAACTGGCTGACCTGGCTGGTCAAGGTGCGTATGCTCATCCTGATGGTCCTGCTCGCTATCGAGTTGGCTGTCATCCGACTTACACCGAGCCCCGTTCCAGTCGTTCCCTTCCTGACCGGAATGTTTCTCTGGTTCGTGCTCTCGCTCTTTTTTCTGTTTCTAGTTTCCGTGTGGAGCGAACATCGCCTGCAGGCGATCCTCCAGGTGCTCGCCGACCTCGCCATGGTTACGCTGGTCGTGCAGTTGACCGGCGGCATCGACAGCTCGCTCAACTTTCTCTATCCGCTCGTCATCGTCGTTGCCGCCATGCTCCTGCCGCGCGTGTGGGCCTACCTCAGCGCGGGGTTGGCATTCATCCTCTTTGGAACGATCCTGGAACTCGATTACTACGGCGTCATCCCGTCCTTCTCCACCTCGCACCCGAAACTGAAAGCGTTGCAGGTTGTCATCTTCGTCAACCTGTTTGCCTACTTTGCCATCGCGTACCTCGCGGCCCTGCTCGTCACCAAGCTGCGCCAGGTCGATGTCCAGCTCCAGAACGCCAGCGGCGCCCTCGAGAACCTTCAAGCCCTGCATGAAAACATCGTCGAGTCGATGAGTGGCGGCGTCATCGCCACCGGTTCCGATGGCCGCGTCACGCTGGTGAATCGCGCCGCCCAGCAACTGCTTGAGATGTCCGGCGAGAAACTGCTCGGGCGCTCGGTGGGCGATCTGTTTCAGGATCCCCTGCCCGACTTTGGCGCCGACCGCAGCGGGGCCGAGGTGCGCTACAAAAGTGCTAAGGGCTTTCGCAAGACGTTCCGTGTGCTGGTTTCCGCGCTCAACGCGCGCGGCGATCTCGGTTTCGTCTACACTTTCGACGACCTCACGGAAATCCGCCGTCTGGAGCGTGAAGTGCGCATGCAGGACCGCCTGGCAGCCGTCGGCCGCTTGGCTGCTGCCATCGCGCACGAAATCCGCAATCCCCTGACCTCGATCGCCGGCTCGGTAAGCATGTTGTCGGACGCGCCCGCCTTGAACCCCGACGAGCGCCGGCTGCTCCAGATTGTGATTCGCGAGTCCGACCGGCTCAACAACATCATCACCGATTTCCTGGCCTATTCGCGGGGCAAGCAATATCGCTTCGAGCGCGTCAACGTCGTCCCCCTGCTCGAGGACACGCTCACGCTCATCGAGCACCGTCTCCTCGCCGAGGACATCGCGATCCGCGTGCAGCGCGCCTTCTCCACGCCCGAAGCCTGGGTGCTGGCCGATGGTGACAAACTCAAACAGGTCTTCTGGAATTTTTGCGAGAACGCCGTGCGCGCCATGACAAGTGCGGGAGGCACTCTCTCGGTTTCCCTGGTCGAGCGCGGCCCTGACTGGGAGATCGGCTTCTCCGACACCGGCCCCGGAATTCCGCCGCAGCAAACCGAAAAAATCTTCGAGCCCTTCCAGTCGAACTTCGAAGGCGGCACCGGCCTCGGCCTCGCCATCGTCTACCAGATCGTCCAGGCGCACGAAGGAAAAGTGTGGGCGCGTTCCGAGGTCGGCAAAGGCTCCAGCTTCGTGCTGCGCCTGCGCCGCATGGAGCAGATGGAAGAAGCCGATCAGATCGCGCAAAAGGAATCTGTGATTGCCGCCGGACCTTCGCGCTCGAACTCCGCCCTTTCGAACTCCCCCGAAATTGCCGCCGCCGGCGCCGGAGGTGCGCGTGGGTAGCATCCTGGTCTGCGACGACGAACGGTCCATCTGCGAGTTGCTCGATATCGCTCTGCGCCGGGAGGGACACAAGGTCGAAACCGTCACCGGCGGCGAAGCGGCCCGCCACAAAATTGACAGCGCGCTCTTCGACGTCATCGTCACCGACATCAAAATGCCCGGCGTAAACGGCGTCGAGGTCCTGCGCCACGCGCACCAGGTGTCACCCGACTCGGCCGTGATTCTGATGACTGCCGTCGACGACTACGAATCCGCGGTCGAGGCCGTAAAAGCCGGCGGCGCCACCGATTACATCCGCAAAAGTCCCGGCCTCGTCGACGAGGTCAAACTCGCCGTCGCGCGCTCGCTCACCAAGGTCTCGCTCAGCCGCCAGAACTTTGCCTTACGCCGCGACGCCGCCGCGCGCAACTCGCTCGAAAATATTGTCGGCATCAGTCCCGCCATCGAAAAGCTGAAGCACACCATCCGCACCGTCGCCACGACCAGCAGCACCATCCTTATCTTTGGCGAGAGCGGAACCGGCAAAGAGCTGGTCGCTCGCGCCGTGCACACCTGCTCGCCACGCGACGCCGAAGCGTTCGTTTCGGTTAACTGCGGCGCCTTCCCCGAAACGCTGCTGGAAAGTGAGCTCTTCGGCTACGTCAAAGGCGCTTTCACCGGAGCGAGCCAGAACCGCCGCGGACTGTTCGAAGTCGCCGACCAGGGCACCATCTTCCTCGACGAGATCGCCGAAATGACCATGCCCATGCAGGTCAAACTGCTCCGCGTCTTGCAGGAGCGCACCGTTCGCCCCGTCGGCGGCACCAGCGAAATCGCCGTCGATGTGCGCGTCATCGCCGCCACCAATCGCGACCTCGATAAGCAGGTCAGCGAAGGCACGTTCCGCGAAGACCTCTATTACCGCCTCAATGTCATCCCCATCCGCGCGCCCAGCCTGCGCGAGCGCCCGGAGGACATCCCCCTGCTCGCCAATCATTTTCTGAAAAAGTATGCGCCCGGAGCCGGCAAGAGCATTCACGCCGTCAATGCGGCCTCGCTCGAAACCCTTACCGGCTACGACTGGCCGGGCAACGTTCGCCAACTCGAGAACACCATCGAGCGCGCGGTCGCGCTGGAAGCGACCGCCGAGCTGCATGTCGAGCTTCCCATCGAGCGCCCGAAAGCGCGAGCCGTCGCCGCCGGCGCCGAAGCCGCCTTCCCCATCGCAGGCTCGGTTCTGCCCAAAGGCGTGAACATGGAAAACTACGTCGAGCAGATTGAGCGCTCGCTGCTTCAGTCCGCGCTCAACCAGACCAACGGCGTGCAGGTCAAAGCCGCCGAGGTCCTCGGCATCTCCTACCGCTCCTTCCGCCATTTAATGAAGAAATACGACCTGTAGGTCTAGACCCAGATTTCATCCCAAACCCCGGGCGATTCACGGGGTCCGTCAGCGTAGTTAAAACAAACCGGGAATTTGGTCGGGGCGCGCGGATTTGAACCGCGGACCCCCTGCGCCCAAGGCAGGTGCGCTACCAGGCTGCGCTACGCCCCGACTGCTTCCGATTATAAATCACGTTTTCAATGTGACCTCGGTGACCCTCCCCATCGGTGGTGTGCGTTCGCGCCTTGCCCTCAGCTATAATTTCACTTGACCGCATGCCGAATGCACGCTACGCCCTGGTGAGTTACATTCGCAATCCAGTTGGGGAGTTCGTCGAAAACCTCCGCCGGGAGTTGCATCCCTCGCTGCCCCACATGGCCGCTCACCTCACCATCCTCCCGCCTCGCGAACTGGCGGGGACCGAAACCGCCGCCCTCGCCTTTCTCGAAGAGGCTTGCAGCCAGATTATTCCCTTCGACTTGGAATTGGGCGATGTGGAGACCTTTCTCCCCACCACGCCCACCGTGTTCATCCAGGTCAAGCGCTCCGCCTACCGCGTGCGCGAACTGCACGACCAGCTCAGCGGAAAAGCCCTTTGTTGCGCGGAAAATTGGCCCTACATCCCGCACCTGACCATCGTCAAAACCGAGCGCGATGAAGAAGCCCAGTCCGCCCTCGTCATTGCGCGCGAGCGTTGGGCGCAATTCCCAGGCAAACGCCAGGTTCGCGTCGAGGAACTCATGTTTGTCCGCGAGGCCGACGGCCAATGGCACGATTTGGCTCTCGTGCCATTAGGACGCGGCCAATTGTCTTCCAAGTCTTAATCGCCCCCTTTTCCGCCCCCCCAAAAAACCTCCAAAACCCTGACCGGACCGGCGTTTTCCCGCTCGGAAGTTCATGTACTTCTCCTCTGTTGCTATCTTTCTGCGCAAGATTACTATGGAGTTTACGGGCACCAACTGCCGGATCCCAGGCTGCGGTCGAATCGGAAATTGATCTGAAATTGTGATCTGAAAAGATCGGAACGGTGCTTTATGCAAATTGGGGTTTACGGTTCCGGCTATCTCGCGACTGTTATCTCTGCCTGCCTGGCCGATTTCGGCACTCCTGTATGCTGCTGTCACGCCGATGGCTCGCAAATCATGGAAGTCGCCAAAGGCAACATCCCTTTCTTTGAGAAAAATCTCCAGGAGGTCATTCGCCGCAACGTCCGCTCCGGCAGGCTTGTTTATTCGGCGGATCCGGAAGACCTGGCTCGCAAAGCCCAGGTGATTTTTCTCGCCGAAGATTCCTCCGAAAACCTCGAACAGATTGTCACGCGCCTCGCGCAGGCCGCTGGACGCTTCCAGGTCTTATCCGTCGTGACGCCCGTGCGCGTGGGCTTCACGCGGCAACTTGAACAGGCGCTGCGCGCGGCTAAGCTCAGCAGCCTGCTTGTCTGCCAGCCCATGTTTTTCACCAACGGATGCGCGGTCGAAGACTTCAACTGGCCCGATCGCATTATTCTCGGCACCTCTTCCAGCGAAGCCGTTTCTTCGCTCAAGCAGATATTCCATCCGCTCGTCATGCGCGGCGTTCCCGTGCTCGTCACCAATTACGAAACCGCCGAACTCGCGCGCGAAGCGACCACTGCCTTCGTCGCCACAAAAATTTCTTTCATCAACGAAATCTCCAGTCTGTGCGAGCACGTCAATGCCGACGCCGTCAGCCTTTCGCTGGCTCTCGGTCTCGACAAGAAAATTGCGCCCCGCTGCCTTCAGCCCGGCGCCGGAATGGGCGGCATCTTTGCCCAGTCCGACATGGACTCGCTCACCGAACTCGCGCGCTGCAACCGCGTCGACCTCAAGATTCTGAATGCCGCCCGCGAAGTCAATCGCAGTCTGGCCGAGCGCCTGCTCCTGAAGGTGTCGGGCGCGCTTGAAACCGTGCAGAACAAAGATGTCGGCATCCTCGGCCTCGCCTTCAAGCCCAACACCAATTCGGTTGCTGGCTCGGCTTCGGTGGAACTGGTGCAGAACCTGCTCGCCAATGGCGCGCGTGTGCGCGCCTACGATCCTGTTGCCATTCCGGAGGCGCGTCTTCAACTCAACGGCACGGTGAAGTACTGTGAGTCCGCCTACGGTGCCGCCGAGGGCGTAGACGCCCTGGTCGTGGCCACCGGTTGGTCCGAGTTCCGCACGCTCGATTTCACCAAGATCCGCCATCTCGTCCGGCGGCCCATCATCATTGACACCAAGAACCTGCTCGACTCCTCCCGTCTGCGCGCCATGGGTTTCCAGTACATGGGCGTGGGCCGGTCATAAGCCAGAGGAATACGTAAGGCCTGGCAGGATTTGCGGCAGCAATTTTGGCGAATTGCCTACGCGACCGACTCTCCCCGCAATTGTTATAATCAATCTCTGCGGTGGGAGTAGCTCAANNCAATTCCCGTCTCCCACCCCAGTTATAACCGCGCCGCCCGATGCGCACTGCTTTTCTGATCGACCGAGTTTAATCGACCGAGTTTAATCAACCGAGCACGCGCTCCCCAAGCCTTTGCCCATGCCTCAACGGATGCCCGCCATATTCTTCGGACACGGCAACCCCATGAACGCCCTCCAGCGCAATTCCTACACCGAGAAGTGGAGCGCCATTGGCCGAAGGCTGCCGCGCCCCAAGGCGATCCTCTGCGTCTCGGCCCACTGGTTCATTCAGGATGCGGCGGTCACGGTCAGCACGTCGCCGAAAACCATCCACGACTTCGGCGGATTTCCCCGCGAGCTGTATGAGGTCCAGTATCCCGTGCCCGGCGACCCGGATCTCGCCGCGCGCGTCCAGAGCCTGCTTGCGCCGCTGCCCGTCCGCCGCGACGAACGCTGGGGCCTCGACCACGGCGCTTGGTCCGTGTTGTGCCACGCCTATCCCGACGCCGACATTCCAGTTGTCGAACTGAGTATCGACGAAACTCAGCCGCCGTCGTTTCACTTCGAAATCGGCCAGCGCCTCTCCGCCTTGCGCGAAGAGGGAATCCTGATCGTAGGCAGCGGCAATCTAGTCCACAATCTGCACGCCTACGCCTGGGGACGCCACGCGCAAGAGCCCTACGATTGGGCAGTCGCGTTCGAGAACCGAGTTCGAGAGCTATTGCAGGCCGAAGAGTACCGCCCGCTGATCGACTACGAAACCAAACTAGGCCGCGAAGCGATGCTAGCCGCACCCACCCCAGACCACTACCTGCCGCTCCTCTACGTAGCCGGCACGCGCACCGCGCCCGACCAAGTCACCTTCCCAGTAGAAGGCGTAGACGGCGGCTCAATCTCAATGTTGGCAGTTGAGGTGGGCTGACCGGCCCCGAGAAAAATTCGCGCCCCTTTCGTACTCCGTGGCTCTATATAAGTTTGTATATACAACTCCTCCAACGTCTGCTACCTTTTGAGGCAGAGGCTCGCGGCGCGAGAGAAGAGCAGGTTGTCGAAGTAAGGTAAGGCAAATCAGGGTCCAACGGACCTACTCAGGAGCACGATGAATGGCGCGCAATGTATTTGAAGATCTGGGCTTCTCGCCCGAAAAAGCTGCGGCTTTAAAGCTGAAGGCCGATCTGCACTCCAAGATCGTGAAAGTCGCGTCTCGTCATTCACAGCGTGAACTGCAGAACATTCTCCAGACCTCGCAGCCCAGGATCAGCGACCTGTTGCGCGGCAAGATGTCCAAGTTCAGTCTGGAGATGCTCGTGTTTTACGCCGAGCGGTTGGGGCTCGAGACTAGCATCAAGACTCATGCGCGGACGCGGGGAGCGTCTGCGGGGGTTGCGAACTTCGCGTTATAGAGGCGGTCGCGAGAGCGAAGCGGGCAACTCAGCCCCGCACCCCAACTTCTTCCTTCTCTCTCGCCGCGTAGTGCGACTCAACATAGTCGTCCAGTATCTTCGTAAACTCCGCCACAATCTTGTCGCCCTTCAGCGTCGTGAATAGTCGCCCATCCACGTACACCGGCGCTTTCGGTTCCTCAAAAGTTCCCGGCAGCGAGATGCCCAAGTTCGCGTGCTTCGATTCGCCGGGGCCATTCACGATGCAGCCCATCACGGCGACCTTCATCTCTTCCACGCCTGTGTAACGGCCCTTCCAGTGCGGCATTTGCTCGCGCAGGTAAGTCTGAATCTGCTGCGCCATTTCCTGGAAAAACGTGCTCGTTGTCCGTCCACAGCCCGGGCAGGCCGTAACCTGCGGCGTAAAACTGCGAATCCCAAGCGACTGCAAAATCTGTTGCGCCACCCGCACTTCTTCCGTCCGGTCGCCTCCCGGCGCCGGCGTCAGCGAAACGCGGATCGTGTCGCCAATCCCTTCCTGCAGCAGCACCGCCATGGCCGCGCTCGACGCCACCACGCCCTTCGCGCCCATGCCCGCCTCGGTCAGCCCCAAGTGCAGCGGATATTCGCAGCGCTCCGCCAGTCGCCGGTACACGTCAATCAGGTCCTGCACGCCGCTGACCTTCGCGCTCAGAATAATCTGGTCCGGCCGAAGTCCGGACTGCTCGGCCAGTTTCGCGGAATTCATTGCGCTCACCACCATCGCTTCCATAGTGACTTCGCGCGCGTCCTTCGGCTCCGCCAGCCGCGAATTCTCGTCCATCATCTTCGTCAGCAGCGATTGGTCCAGCGAGCCCCAATTCACTCCAATGCGCACCGGCCGCTGATACTTCACCGCGACCTCAATCATCGTCCGGAAGTTGTCGTCGTTCTTCCGCCCCACGCTCACGTTCCCGGGATTGATGCGGTACTTCGCCAGTCCCTCGGCGCACTCGGGATACTTGGTCAGCAGTTGATGTCCGTTGTAGTGAAAGTCGCCGACAATCGGCACACGGATGCCTTGCCGAGCCAGTCCCTCCACAATGTACGGAATCGCCTTCGCCGCGTCGTCATTGTTGACCGTAACGCGCACCACCTCGCTGCCCGCGCGCGCCAGCGCCGCCGTCTGCTGAATGGTTCCGGGAATATCCGCGGTATCGGTGTTGGTCATCGACTGCACCATAACCGGTGCATCGCTGCCCACGCGCACTCCGCCAATCGAAGCCGTATAGGTTTTTCTACGCAGAATTTGAGCCATAGGGAACTTCTATTTTAGCAGTTGTGTGGGCCATTCCGCAGATGGAGCGCTGGTTCCGGCTCGCGGGCGCACTTCTCCCTACTACGCCATCAAGGGAAGCGCGTCAGCCCAGGCAAGGTCTTCACAATGTCGTTGTAGATCACCATCACTGCAAACAGCACAAGGAAGACAAACGCGGCCTGGTAGATGCGTTCTTTAATCGCCAGGTTGATGTCTTTCTGCATCAGGGTTTCGATGAAGAGCAGCAATATGACGCCGCCGTCCAGAATCGGAATCGGCAGCAGGTTCATGATCCCCAGGTTCAGGCTGATGGCGGCAGTGATCGCCAGCAGCGGCGACCAGCCTTTCTCGCGGGCCGCGGCGCCCACCGCGCTCCCAATGCCGATCGGCCCATCCACCTGCCGCATCGAAACTTTGCGCTCCGCCATCTTGCGCAGCAGTTCGAGAATCAGGAACGAACTCTTTTTATTGTCGTCCAGCGAGTGCCGAAACGCGTCCGGCAATGTCAGCTTCACCACTTTCGTCGGAATACTCGCAATCCCAATCCGATACCGCATCTCCCCGGTCGCCCCGCTCGGCGCCAGCACCGGCTTAATCGTAAACGTCAGCTTCTGCCCGCTCTCGTCAGCGCCCGGCCCGGCACTCTTAGCTTTATTCTCCGCCGCTTCATTCTTCCTCAGCACCGTAATCTCCAGCGGCTGATCTTTGGTCTTCGCCAGCATCTCCACCAGCGCTTCCAGCGCCGGAATTTGCTGCCCATTCGCGGTCAGAATCTGGTCGCCCACCTTCAGCCCCGCGCGCTCCGCCGGCATATTCGGCTCCACCGACGTCACCGTCACGCTCGTTTCCTTCGGCACCCAGCCAATCGCACCATATTCATTCGGCCCGAATGGTTGCGGCGTGATGCTCTCCTGCAAAACCGTGCCGTTGCGGTCGATGGAAAACTTCATCGGCTGATTCGGATTCAGCGCGGCCTTCACATCCACCTGCTCCCAGGTGGGGTTAGCCGTGTCATCCACTCGTACGATCTTGTCGCCAACTTGAATTCCCGCTTTTTCCGCGGGCGTATTCGGCTGCACCCAGCCCACCACCGCCGGCCCATCCGCCGACGCCGGATACTCGTAGTGCAGCATGTAAACGCCCGTCAGCAGCGCGACTGCCAGGAACACGTTCATCGCCGGCCCTGCCAGCGCAATCGCAAAACGCTGCCAGCGCGGATGATTCAAAAACTCGCCCGGATCGTCCGACCGATCCTCCATCGGGTTTTCGCCCGACATTTTCACGTAACCGCCGAAGGGCAGCATGCTGATACGGTAGTCCGTCTCGCCCTTACGGAAGCCGATCAGTCGCTTGCCAAACCCAATGGAGAACACCTCTACCCGGACTCCAAAATACTTCGCCGCAGCGTAGTGTGCGAACTCATGGATCAGGATGAGGAATCCCAGAACGATTCCCATGACGACGATGGTATGAAAAATGGATATGAGCTGGGACATAAAGAATAGAATACCCCGAAAAAAATTCGTTAGAGAATAGCCCTGATGGGCGATGCTGCGCGGCTGCGTTCTTGCACCATCTCGCTGGCCAGACGCCGGGCCTCCCCATCGGAAGCCAGCACTTCCTTAATAGATTCCAAATTTGCCGCCGGCGTTGCAGTTATTACGTCTTCAATGATGCGCGGGATGTCGTCGAACCCGATCCGTTCGTCCAGAAACGCGGCCACCGCAACCTCGTCGGCCGCGTTGAGGGCTATGGTCTTCGCGCCTCCCGCCGCGGCCGCCTCATACGCCAGACGCAGACAAGGAAATTTGATCATATCCGGCGGATAGAAATCGAGGTGCCGCAGGTCCATGACCGGGAAGCGAAGGTCGGAGGCAATCCGGTCTGGGAACGTAAGGGCGTAGAGAATCGGCAGCCTCATATCCGTTACCGAAATCTGCGCCAGCAGGCTCCCATCCACAAATTCCACCATCGAGTGAATCGTCGACTGCGGATGCACGATCACCCGCACGCGCTCCGGCCCCACGTTGAATAGCCGGCACGCCTCAATCACCTCAAACCCTTTGTTCATCAGCGTCGCCGAGTCAATCGTGATCCGCTTGCCCATCTTCCACGTGGGATGATTCAGCGCCTGCGCCACCGTAATGCCTGCGAACTTTTCGCGCGGCGTGTGCAGAAACGGCCCGCCCGATGCCGTCAGCCAGATTCGTTCCACCTCGTTCACACTCGCGTCCGCGCTGATGCGTCCCCCGCGCAGGCATTGATGCACCGCATTGTGCTCGCTGTCGATCGGCAGCAGCGGCTTGCCCTGCCGCCGCGCTTCCGCCGTAATCAGTTCGCCCGCCACCACCAGGCATTCCTTGTTCGCCAGGCCCACCGATTTACCCGCCCGCACCGCCTCATAAGTAGCTTCCAGCCCAGAGACGCCAACAATCGCGCTCACCACAAAATCCACGTCGGCGTGCGTTGCCACGCGCACGGTCCCCCGCGATCCGCTCACTACCTCAATTTGGCTGAGTCCGGCCGCGTCGAGTTTGGCGCGCAGAGCTTCCGCACCCGCTTCGCTTGCCACCGAGACCACCTTCGGCGTCCAGCGAACGCATTGCTCAAACACGGCTTCAATGTTGTTTCCGGCCGCCAGCGTCGCCACCGCAAACCGCCCCGGATAGCTTTCGACGATGCTGAGAGTGCTGCGACCGATCGAGCCGGTGGAACCCAGGATGGCGATGCGCTTCATGCGAGGTGGTGTCACCTTATTGTAAGGGATTGGCGATTTCGAAGCGGTTTACGCGTCCGTTTCTTCTTCATCCAGTGCTGCCTCAGCGTCCCATCAAATGGCGCGATGACCGGGCCAATCCGCTGTTCTCCGAATCTTCCGGTCCCGCTATCACCGTCCCCCGTGACCCACTTCACTGACAGAAAGCCTTTCTTCGTATCCCATTGCTATTGTCTCTTGCGCTTCGCCTCCCCGAAGAGCAACTTTCCCCCAAGGCATGCACACCCCCGAGGCGAGAGCGCTCAACGTCGGCCCCTTTAGCAAGTTGGCGTGTTGGCTGCGGTCCCCAGGTGCAGGCCCGGCAGTTCGAGATCAGAACCCTTGTAGCTGACCGATCGACCTCGAACACAGTCTCCACTCTTCATCGGTGGAAAAGGAGGTGTTGTATGAGGCGCAAGCTCCGTCGTAATTATTCTCTCCGTGTTGCTGTTCCTTTCATCGCATTTCTGACTCTCTTGGTCGCGGCGGCCGTGCAAACGTCCGGCGCAGGTCAGCCCACGGGGAAGGGAAACGCCGTGTTGGCTTCAGCGGGAACCTTCGCATCCGCACAAGCGCATCGCCCGCTAACGCCATGGACCAGCGCTGCCAGTTCTCCCGTGAGCCGCTCGCAGACGAAACGGCACGGGGCACGCCCGGCCGACACCATCCCGCTCTTCCTGCCGGTTGTGACTTATGGCTCGGGCGGGTACGGGTGTAATTACTGGGATATCAACATTAGGTCGGCAGCAGTCGCCGATCTCAACGGTGACGGCAAGCCGGACCTGGTAGTGACGAACATGTGCCAGGACACGGTGGGCGTGCTGTTGGGCAATGGGGATGGGACCTTCCAGCCGGCCATAACGTACAGCCCGGGCGGTCAGTATCCAACTGCGGTCGCAGTTGCGGATTTGAACGGTGACGGCAAGCCCGATCTGGTAGTGGGGCTTTACTATGAGAGCGCAGATAGCGGAGTAGCCGTAGCCGTGATGTTGGGCAATGGAGACGGCACCTTCCAGCCGGCCGTGATCTATCCTTCCAGCGGCGGATATGGCGTCTACGATGTAGCGATTGCCGATCTCAACCACGATGGCAAACCAGACCTGGTTGTGGTGGGCTGCGAATGGGACAGTTGTTTGGGCGAAGGGGGACCATTGGCAGTGTTGCTGGGAAACGGAGACGGAACCTTTCAGCCAGCGATAACCTATGACGCCGGTTCCGCTCTGTCGGTGGCGGTCGCGGATGTGAATGGCGACGGAAACCCCGACCTGCTAGTCGCGAACTGGAACTGGACGGTGGCTGTCTTGTTGGGCAAGGGAGACGGCACCTTCCAGCCGGCCGTGACATACCCCTCTGACGGGGGTGGGGTTATAGCGGTCGCCGACGTGAACGGTGACAACAAGCCTGACGTAGTGGTGGCGAACACTTCCGGGGGCTCCCATGATGGCTGGATCAGCGTGCTGCTGGGCAATGGGGACGGCACTTTCCAGCCGCCGGGAGCAGAATACGACTCGGGTGGCCTTTTCACCGATGGAGTCGCAATTGCGGATGTGAACGGCGACGGCAAGCCGGACGTGTTGACGGCAAACCAGGATAGCAACAACGTCGGCGTGCTGCTGGGCAACGGGGACGGCACCTTCCAGCAGGCTTTAACCTTTGGCTCAGGCGATGAGTCGGGTTGGGGCCCGTTTTCGGTGGTAGCGGCGGATGTGAACGGCGACGGCAGGCCCGACTTGGTCGTTCGCAACACTTATTACTACTCCGTCGGTGTGCTGTTGAACAACTCTGGACCCCACGCTTCCACAACGACTACTTTGGTTTCGAGCTTGAATCCGGCACCTACGCGGACGCCGGTTACCTATACGGCCACCGTCGCCAGTCAGAACGGAGGAGCGGTGACGGGATCGGTAACGTTCCGGGACGGCAACTCGACCATCGCCACTGTTTCGTTGGCCAACAATCAGGCGGCCTATAGCACAAAGTACAAGAAAGGCGGTTCCCACGCCATCACCGCCGCTTACTCGGGCGACCTTCATAATGCGCCTAGTACATCCGCGACGCTCATGGAGTACATTAGGGTTGCGACCAAGACGGTCGCCACCACCTCCGGATCGCCTTCTCACGTGGGGCAACCGGTGACCTTCACCGCAACTGTCACGTCAAAATACGGCGCCATACCGGATGGCGAACTGGTGACCTTCTACAACGGGAAGACCGAGATGGGAACGGGCGCCACCGCCGGCGGCGCGGCGACCCTCACAACCTCCTCGCTGCCGGTTGGCAAGCACACCATCAAGGCAACCTACGCCGGGGACGACTCGTTTGAACCGAGCTCTGGCCTCATTAAGCAGGTGGTGGAGAAGTAGAGTGAGGCCCGTCTATCCGCCTCTTCTCACCGAAACGACTTCTTTTTCTTATTCGGAGGACACATGAAACGCACATCAATTTATCTACTGCTCTGTGGGGTACTGCTGTGTACGGTCGCTTGGGCGGAAAGCGGCGTCATGGAGAACAAGTACGGCACAATTTTGATCTCCGACGCCGGCATTGTCTCCCACGGCTCGCAACTCTTCTTCTGCAACGGCTTAATGGCGGAAAAGGGAAATTCCCTCGGCTCAGTCAGTTTCGCCGTCGGACCCCTGCTCAACGGGAGCATCCGATCGGGGGGAACATTCTCCGCCGACGGCTCGAGTCTCACGATTACCGGCCTATGCAAGAAAAAGGATGAGCCGCGAGGCGTAGTTTTTATCGGCAGCTTTGAAGGCGACGTCACGTGGTCCTTGGTTAACGTAGTGGGACAAGAACTAACCTTCAGCCTCTCCGGGACCGTAAAGGGCACGAACCGCAGGGGCAAAAAGGTCCGCGCCGCAGTCGTCCAAACCATCGTCACGACTATAGACCAATTGGCTCAGAGCGTAGGACACATTAAGGCCGGCATAGTGATGTTCGGCACCTAAGCCAGCATTCTCACATTCAGCAGGAGGGCACGATGAAACGAATCATAGTTCTGCTGCTGCTGGTGCTGGCGCTGCCGGGCGCGGCTTGGGCGCGATACCTTTGGTTTAATAATGCGCGGGGCACCGTATCGGGTTCGGATACCGGCATCGTGTCGAAGGGCTCGCAGCTCGTCTTCTGCCTCGGAATTGTTCCGCCTGACGGCCATTCGCTCGGCTCCATCACTTTCTCGACCGGAGCGCTGCTAAGCGGGAGCCTGGAAACGGGTGGGACATTCGCGGCCTCCGGATCGATCTTTGCGGTAATCGGTAAGGGTAATTATGGCGAACCGAAAGGGACAATTTTTTCGGGAAACTTCATCGGCCCGATCACATGGACGCTGATCAGCAAGACTGGCGACAAGCTCGTTTTCAAGCTCCACGGCGATCTTTATGGGCAAGTCTACACCGGGCGCATGATCGCCGCTGAGACGACCCAGGTGATCGTTACGACGGAAGAACAGATCGCTCAGGGCATCGGACACATTGAGACTGGCAAATTTGTCGTCAGTCCCTGAGCGAATTAGGAATTTGGCAGGAGGGCATGATGAAACGCTTGCTAGTTGTCGCGCTACTGCTTTGTGGGGTCGCGCCCCGGACCGCTTGGGCTGCCTCCCACTTTTTCACCAATCAATACGGCACCATTTCAATTTCCGAACAGGGCGTCGTATCCAAAGGCTCCGAACTCGTCGCTCTCGGTCAGATCGTCGCCTCGCACGGCCATTCCCTCGGCACAGTCAACTTTACCGCCGGCACGCTGATCGAGGGCACCATCGCCGGTGGCGGCGCATTCTCCGATTTCGGCTCTTCCTTTGTCATCACTGGCGACGGCAATCAAGGCGTCCCCAAAGGCCCCATCTTCGTCGGCGCATACGTTGGCAAGGTTCACTGGAAACTCATCAGCCAGGATGGTCAGAAGCTCACCTTCCAGCTCAACGGCCGCATTCTTGGCACCCTCTACACTGGCCGCATGGTCGAGCTCACATCGAAGCAGACCATCACGGCCACCGAGGATCAGCTCGCCCAGGGCATCGGCCACATCGAAATCGGAAAAGGAATCGGATTCCCATAAGAACCCTGAACTTCCTGTTACAAGCGAAGCAACAGGGATACAATGTTGGCCCTATGAAGCCAGCAAGGTTCGCTCACCTCATCCTTGTTTTCTTGACCCTTGCCGGCTCCGCCCCGCTCCTTGCCCAGGAGACCATTCTCTACAACTTCCAGGGCAACAACGTTGGTGGCAGCGATGGCATCGGCCCCAACGCTCTGGTCGCCGACGCGGCCGGCAATCTCTACGGCACCACGGAACTCGGCGGCAGCAGCCAGCAAGGTGTCGATTGCTGCGGCATCATTTTTGAGTTGTCTCCCGGCGCCCCCGGCCAGCCCTATACCGAAACCGTCCTCTACCACTTTACCGGCGGCGCCGACGGCGCGCAGCCATCGGCCGGCCTGGCCTTCGACAGCGCTGGCAATCTGTACGGCACCGCACAAGTCGGCGGCCAGTTCGCCACGCACTATTGTTCCCTGGGTGGCTGTGGCGTCGTCTTCCAACTCGCGCCTCCCTCCCAGTCCGGTGGAACCTGGACTTTCACCACTCTCTACGCATTCCTTGGCGGCCTCGACGGCGAAACGCCATGGTCCAATGTAATTTTCGACCGCGCCGGCAATCTGTACGGCACCACGCACGACGGCGGCAATAGCAATGGAGGTTACGGCTGCGGCGTTATCTATGAGTTGTCGCCTCCCGCTCATCCCGGCGGCGACTGGACCGAGCAGGTCCTCTATCGCTTTAACGGCACCACCCGCGGCGGCGCTTCTTACGCCGGACTCGTCTTCGACAAAGCCGGCGCACTCTACGGTACTACTCAGAGCGGCGGCAAAGATTATCAGGGCGTCGTCTTCCGCTTGTCGCCTCCGAGTAAACCCAAAGGCCGCTGGCGCCAAACCGTCCTCCACCGGTTTAATGCCGCTCATTCCAAAGACGGCGCCCATCCCTTTGCCTCGCTCATCTTCGACAGCGCCGGCAATCTTTACGGCACTACCGTGCAAGGCGGCACCGTTCCCGATGGCAGCGGCACGGTCTTCGAACTCAGTCCCCCGTCCGGCTCCGGCAAGTCATGGACTGAACGCCTGCTCTACAGCTTTGCCTGCCAGAGCGATGGCTGCCAGCCCTATGCTCCTCTCACCTTTGACGCGATGGGCAACTTGTACGGCACGGCCTTTATTGCGGGTGGCGGCTTTGGCAGCCCTGATTGCGGGAGTTTAGGTTGTGGCTCGGTTTTTAAGCTCGCGCCCGGCCAAGGTGGCGCCTGGACCGAGACTACGATTCACGATTTCTCCGGCCCCGACGGTGACCATCTTCTGAGCGGCATCCTAATCTGGCCCGACGGTTCTCTCTACCTCTCAACCGCCGGCGGCGGCCCCTCCCTGGATGGCAACGTAATTCGCATCGTGCCTTAACAAGGCCGGCTGGAAAGCTGCCACTGAAGCCTGTTCCGCCCGACCTCACTGCATCAACATCCACGCCCGGAACGCCCACACCACCGGCACCGCGAACAGCATCGCGTCAATCCGGTCCAGCATCCCTCCATGTCCCGGCAAAATCGTCCCCGAATCTTTCACTCCAGCCCCGCGCTTAATCAGCGACTCGACCAGATCTCCAAGCTGCGCCGCAATGTTCACCACCACTGACAGCGCAACGATCGGCCAAATCCGCGGCCGCTCCAGCCCGAACATTCCGCTCCTCGCGTCAATCAGCCCCGCTCGCAGCAGCGTCGCGCTCAACGGCCCCGCGTAGTGAAACCAAACCACGCCCACGATGACGCTGGCCACAATCGAGGCAATCGCGCCCTCCCAGGTTTTCTTCGGACTAATCCTTGGCGACATGCGGTGGCGCCCCAGCGATTTTCCAACGAAGTAAGCGAAAATGTCTCCCGCCCAGACCGCAAGCAAGGTATAAATCACCCAGATCGCCCCAGCAGGCTGCCGCCGAATCTCCACTAGCAGCGCCATCGGAATGGCAATGTAGGCGAACGCGAAGCTTGAGGCCGCCGCCGCCGGATAACCCGTGCGCAAATCGGCCCGCATCATCGCCGCCGTCAAGAAGATGAATGGCCCGACCGTCGCTCCCAGCGCAATTCCGTAAAGGGCCGCCGTCCCTTCCATCAGCGGCGTGCCGTTGGCCGAAGCAAAGATGATGAACACAAAAAAAACGCCAACGAAGAGATACGTGACCAGCGTAAGCGGCTGCGCTCCATACGACGCCGTCAGCTTCAAAAACTCCGCGACCGCCAACAGTCCCACCGCGCCCGCAACCATCACCAGAAGGTAGGCCGGTGCCTTCAGCACCAGCAAAAGCACAATCGGTATGAGGACGACTGCGGTCGCAATTCGCTTGATCATTGAGTGGGCTAGCCGATCAGTGTCGCAGCAAATCTTAAACTACCAAGCCGCAGCGAGCCACCACAGCCACCAATGTGCGCGCTGTTTTTTGTGAAGGATTGGGCAGGAATGCCCGCTGCTGCTTTACAGCTTAGCCTCGGCATGCTCCCGGGGTTTGGCATGCTCCCGCGTGTGCCCTGGGTCGCCTCCCAGGCCGCCATAGCGCCGCTCCCGCTTCTGGTACTCTTCAATCCCTTCCAGGAGCTGCACCCCGCGGAAATCCGGCCACAACGTTTGCGTCACGTAGATCTCGGCATAGGCAAGCTGCCACAAAAGAAAATTGCTCAACCGCATCTCCCCGCTGGTTCGCACCACCAGGTCCGGATCGGGAAGATCGCGGGTATAGAGATTCTCCGAAATCGCCTGCTCGCTGAGTTCCAGATGGTCGAGGCCTCCATTGCGCGAAGCGGCTTCGGCCAGCGCGCGAAACGCATCCACAATTTCGCTGCGCGCGCTGTAGTTCAACGCCAGCGTCAAAATCATTCCGGTATTTCCGGCGGTCGCCTCGCTCGCCTCCGCCATCTCGCGCTGCACAATCGCCGGCAACTCATACCGCCGTCCAATGTATTGCAGCCGAACATTATTTTCGTTGAGCGTCTTGATCTCCGCCTTCAGATAATGGCAGAGCAGCCGCATCAGGAAATCGACTTCCGACTTCGGCCGCTTCTTCCAGTTCTCTTCGGAGAACGCGTACAGCGTCAGTGCCGGAATGCCGATCCGTGCGGCCGTTTCAACCGTCGAGCGCACCGCCGCAACACCCGCGCGATGTCCGGCCACGCGCGGCAGATGGCGACGGCGCGCCCAGCGCCCGTTTCCGTCCATGATGATCGCTATGTGCTGGGGAAGCCGCGCCGGATCGAGCCGCAGGTAAGCGTCGCTTTCCTTGCGGTCCATCCCAGCCGGGACCGTGTGTCGCAAAGGAGACTCTCCGAGGTTGAAGCTAACACACGAATTCCAGTGAGTGCAATCCGAAGCGAATCCAACCCGAGCCCACGCCACCGATGCCGGGCAAGTCTCCGCTGCCCGCCGGCTCTACTGGCCCAGCACTTGGAAGGCGTTCTGCGTGTACTGGTACGGAACCCACACTCCGCTGTTCGACCCGCAGTATGTGGACGAACCAACGCAGTATTCCGCGGCCAGCTGGGCTCGCATGTCCGTCGTGTTGAAGTTCCAGCCGTAAATGTCCGTGTCCTTCGATGTCGTGCTCACGACGACCCAATATTGCGTTCCGGCTGTGACTTTGACTCCTTTGACGTTCGCTGTAGCGACTGCGCAGCACTGCCCATAAGGCTGCAACGGTGCAACGTGGTACGACTTGATCTTCTTTCCGGGTACGCCGCTCGCGTCCGTCCAAATGCCCAGTTCGATGCCTGTCGAGCCGCTGTTCAAATCTCCGACCGCCACTTGAAGCTGGGTCACGGTCGCATTGGCGGTGGGCGTAAACGCTTCGCCCTGCCAGATGAGAAACGGGTAGCCATTAACCCCCTGGTCGATGGTATTTCCAAAGATGCTGAAATACGTCGCGTACTGATAAGTGCTGAAGTTGCCTGCGATCGTCGTGGCGTTCGGATCCACCGCCGGCGCTTGAGTGATTTGCGCCGCTGGATTCATGGCCGTTACGGTTCTGAGGTCCGAACTGAAGGCGTACTTATTTTCCCGCGATGCGACCAGCGTCATCGTCGCCAAAAGAACAACGGCCAAACAGGATACTGAAATTGCGATTTTTTTCTTCACGGATCTCTCCTGGAAATGCGTGTCTCGTTTCTTCGAACAGTGTTTCCTCGCCCGCGAACTCGCAGCTTTGCTTCTTCCTCGCGAAGCCCGCCCATGCGCTGCGAATCATCACACTCGCGAAAAGCAATGTCAACCAGAATGCACTTCAGAATACGATTCGAGACAATAATTTGACAATTACCGGCACTTCTTCCGATCGCCCGAATCCCCGCGCGCTCGCGAAGGCCTTCGCCGCGCTTCTCTTTGGGGGGATGTTCTGGGTTCGGATACGCCTTTGCGTTCACGCCAGCAGCGAATAATTTCCGCTGGCGTCTTCCACTTCCGAGATCGGTTTTAGTTCCGTATAGTGCCTGACCAACGTCTCGGGTGCGCGAACTTTTTTCCCTTCCAATAGATGCCGCAGTTCCAGCGCGTTCACCGGCGCTTTCGCCTGGTAATGATTGTTCGCAATCACGAACGTGGATTGCGCTTTTTGCGAGATGATTTCGATCTTCTCTTTCCACTTCTCCAGTTCGGCTGGTTTGTAGAGATAGTTGTAACGGTCATTGCGACTGTCGGTGCCGGACCCGCCTTCGAGCCCGCTCTCGAACCAGTGCTCGTAGTTGCGTCCGTGCAGGCGCACATACCCGAGGCCTGAAGTAACGTGCTCAGTCGGCGCGAGCGACCGTCCAAGCAGCGGCTGATCGATGTTGCAGAAGCCGACATTGTGGCGAAGGAAGTGATCCAGCGTTTCGGGTTTGTTCCAACTCTCATGGCGCACCTCGACCACGCGCGGATATTCGATGAACTGGCGGAGAAGCTGTTCGAGGTATTCGCGGTTGAGGCCCGTGTTCTTGAACGACACAGGGAACTGGATCAGCAGCGCTCCCAGCATGTTTTCCGCGGCCAGCGATTCCAGGCCCTCGCGGGCGAGGCGCTCGTCTTTATCGTTTGGGCGAATGCTGGCCGCCGACGTAGGCTCCATGACCGCAAGCGGCGAGTGCGTGAAGGAGCGGTGAAGTTTGGCGGTGAATACGAAATTTGGGTTGACGCCTTTCGCCTTGCGGCACCAGAGTCGGCCGATTTCGGGGCGAATGTGCCCGTAGAACGATGTGTTAATTTCGATGACGTCGAAAAAACGAGCCAGATATTCGACAGGGTGTATTTTTTTGCGCGTGACCTCGGGCGGATAAAGAATGCCGTCCCAATCTTTGTAAGACCAGCCGGCAGTGCCGACGCGAATTTGCCCAGCGGGGAGCATGAGGCTGTGGGCAGCGTAACACCGATTCGCCCAGGAGATTGGATGCTGCGGATAAAAGCTTGAATCCGAGAGCTCACAGATGCGCGCACAGGCAAGGTCAAATTAATTCAGCAGAATTGCGACCCAGTAAATTCCCGTAGGATATGCCGCATTCCGCGCGTAGCACGAGCCAATCGCGAACTGATGAAGATTGGGATCTGCGACCACGTGTGACGCGGCGGCGGGCAACAGCTCCGGCTGGCTTTGCGTGTAGGTGATGATCTTTCGGTTGGCATAGGTTGCGGCCAGCAGGCGAGCGCTCGGCCGTTCCTGTTGCGCGAGTTCGCACGCCGCTTCGTCAAGATGGGAAGGGCTTGCCTCGGCGAGCTGCGGCAATCCTGCGCTTCGGCGCTGCTGGTTCAAAGAATTTGCCACGATTTCATCGGCCGCCCGTGCAGAGTACGACGGCACCTCGTGCGCAAAATCCTGAACCACATAGAGACGCCCGCGGCTCCAGATCGCCGCAATCCCCGCTCGATTGAAGTTTGCGTCCAGAAGATTTTTCCGGTGCGGCGGCGAGAGCAGCAGGGCCTGATGCGCGCCATCCGCGCAGGTCGCGTTCGCAATGTTCTCCCCGGCGCGATCCAGGCGAAGACTGCTGACCTCGGCGATTCTTTGTAGCAACGGCAATTCGTCGGCAAATTGATGTTCGAGCTGCTGCTTTGCGACCATCAGTCGCGCATGTGCCCGTGCCGCCTGCCGCAAGTTCTCTTCCATGTTCAGAGGCGCCACCCCAGCCTCGCGACGGCTCTGGTTCACCAGGTCGAGAAGCGTACTTTCCGCGGCAGAATCTTCGTGCGCGTCAAAAGTAAGAGCGGGCAAAGGAGAAGACAGCGAGTGCTGAACGCCGGGTTCGCGATCGGAAGCCGGATTGGCCTCAGCACTCGCCGGAGGGCGCGCAGATTGTGCATAACTGCTCGGCGCATGGAGCGCTGTGATCGCCAGTGAAAGGACCAGGGCCCGAAAAAACATTGTTCGATCAAACCTGCGCTGCAAGGCACGCGAGCGAAATATGCAAACTTCCGCTTCCCAACTCTCACGCTAGCCTCTAGAATTCAGCCAAGCCACTTACCATGGAGACCATACTGCTGGTTACCGTTCTCGCCGGAACCCTTGCTGGGCTTGGGTTTTCGGCCCTTCTATTGCGTCGCTTTTCTGCCTCCGCGCAAGTGGATGTAAAGGCGGAGGTTGCCGGCGCGCTCGAAAGGCTCGATACGACCCTTGGCCAGAAGATCAGTCTCAGCACTGCCGACATGGCCACCCGCCTGGAGCAGACTAAAGGGGACCTGCGACAGCAGGTGACAGACCGCATCCAGCAAGGGTTTTCAGAGATTCGCGGTGCGGTGGAGCAGCAATTGGCGGCGGGCCGGGAAGAGCAGAACCGGAGTCTGGGCGACGGGAGACGGGAGTTGACGAGTTCTTTGTTGCTGACGACGCAGCAACTCAAGGTGGAATTTCAGGGATTGAACCAGCAGACCGCGCAGAGCCTCGAAGGCATTCGCGACCGCGTGGATGCTAAGTTGGCCGCCATTACCGAGCAGGTGCAGGTCAAACTCGATCAGAACATCAAGGAGGGATTCGCGCAATTCGAAAAAGTACAGCAGCATCTGCGGGCCGCCGAAGAGCAACTGAAAGAGGTCAGCACGCTGGGACATTCGATCAACGATTTGAACAATCTGCTCAAGCTGCCGCATCTGCGCGGGCAATTTGGCGAAGCGAGTCTGGAGCGGCTGCTGGCGGATTTTCTGCCGTCGCATATGTTTGCCCTGCAGGCATCGCCTGGTGAGGGCGGTGGACGCGCCGATGCCGTGATTTATTTTCCGGATCGCAAGCTGCCAATCGATGCGAAATTTCCGCGCGAGCAGGTGATTGCGCTCTTCGAGAGCAACGATGAAGCGGAGATTGCCGAGGCGCGCGTGGCTCTGGTGCGGGTGATGAAGGCGGAGGCAAAGCGGATTCAACAGTACATCCAACCGGAGAACGGAACAACCGAAATCGCGCTCATGTATTTGCCGAGCGAGACGCTCTATATGGAAGTGATTCGCAATCGCGAGCTTGGCGACTGGATGAACCAGCAGCATGTGTTTCCGGTCTCCCCAAATACGCTGCTGATGACGCTGCATACGATTGCGCTGGTGCATAAGTGGTATGAAGTCGCGAGCCGCTTTGAGAAGAGCCGGGCCGAACTGGCGAAGGCTACGAAGTCGTTCGACTTTTTCCAGAACCAGTTCGAGAATGTCGGCAAAAATCTGAGCAAGGCACAGGAAGCGTTCGAGACTGCGCAACGGCACTTGAAAACCTATCGGGGCAAAGTGACGGCGTTGAGCGGCCAGGAGCAGTTGGAACTGGACGCGGCAGCGGATGCGGCTGCGTCAGCTACAACCGCGCTGCGCGTGGAGAACAAGCAGATGCCTTTGATCGACAAAGCCAGCGCGTAACACCCTGAACCTCGGCCTCTTGGACTTAGCGAAACATTCGCAGATCGAATTCAAACGCAGCCGGTTTTTCGATCTTGAGCTTGCGGAAGTCCGCGTGTTCAGGATTGATCAGGGCATTCCACTCGCCGCGAATGGCCGCGGACGGAACCAGCAGCGCGATCGTCTTTCCGCCACGGACCCAATGATCGCCCAAGGCCTTTATGGAGTCGTCTCTTAGCTCATGCCATTTACGGGGGAGGGAATGCGGATTGAGACGCTCGATGCCGAGGCCTTCGGGAATCTCCGCCTCGATGGACACGAGGTCGTCGGGCCGCAGATTGGGTTCCAGGTGGACAAACGTCTCGATCGCGGCTAAGGCGAGAGACGAGGAAGCGTAAACCACTTTAACTCCCGGGCTATTCCAGCGGCCTCCGTAGAGGCGGGCGCCATCGCCCGAAAAAGCTCCAGCAGCGTGGATGGCCCGGCAGATTCTCCAAAGTTTCATCGCTCAATCGCCATCCCGTCGTCAGACTGTCCGCGTTTGTTCGACTCATTGCCATCAGCTGTACACGCCGTACGCGATGCGGCCAAGAATGTTTTCGACTTCTCTCGCGCCGAGATCGGTATCGAGTTGGTCGATAGGAACCGCGCCGCCGAGCGCGCGATTGGGCGTGCGAAGCCACTGCGCGGCCTTCTCTGCGTTTCCGATCATTTCGACGGCAGTGGCGTAAACCCGCGCCAGGCGCACGGTTCGGTCCGACTCGGCGGCAGTGAGACGGGAATGGCGGCTGAGGCGTCGAGTTAAAGTGCGCTGCGGAATGCCGAGTTTCTCCGAAAGCGCGGCATTCTTGAGATCGAGTTTTTCGCCCAGCACGAGCAGAGAGCCGGATGGCAATCCTCGGCGAATCAAGTCGGCAAGGTCGGCGAAGTTCTTGATCGATCGGCCCAGGGTTTTCTTGCCCCCGAGCACTTCGGCAATCACGGCGGAAGTCATATTAGCCTCGTGGCTTTTCATAATACGCCAAATGGCTAATACATGCAAGCGTGCATGGAATCGCCGGGTTGACGCGGAAGCATGGCCGGGCGGCGGCCTCTAGCCCTTTTCCGCCTTTATTTCCCAGACCCCATCGAACTTCACAAAGTACGGCTCGACGGAGACGCCAGCGAAGTTCGCACTCACAAGTTCGGCGGCGCGCAGCAGTTCGGCGCGATGGTGCGCGGCTTCGGCGGCGCGATCGCCTTTGAAGTACGCCAGGCCGCCATAAGTCGCGCAGTCGGAGTGACTCATCACCAGCACCCGCTTGCTTTGGTGCAGCCGGATCGACATTCGGACCTGCTCGAGGATGAAGTCCTGCTCGAAGTCGTTGCGCGGCGAGGCCAGCGTCTTGGCGCCGCCCGCGACGACAATCATGTCAGATCGCTCAATGTTTTGCTTCTTCAGAAATTTCCGCACCGCGGTGCTGATGCGATAGTCGAAACAGCAAAGCACCGCGGCGTCCGCAATGTAGGGCGCGTCGGCAGAGTCGAAGTGGAAGATTTTGCGCATGGGAGTTTCTCGTTAGGGTTCTAGCGCACCTGAGTCGCGACGGTGTTGGTGTTGCTGGCGGTTTGCTTCACGATCCAGATTGCGATCTTATCCAAAGCCACGGGCGCCATGGTTTCTTCAATCTCGCCATACTCGCTGACCGCACCGGTTTTTGCGGTCTGAAACAAATGGTTCAGGCCCGGCAGTTCGTCGACCTCGAAATTTTTGTTGCCCGCATCGGCCAGCGCTTTTCGAATGACGGGAAGGTTCTGATCCGGCGGCACCTGCAAATCCTTTTCGCCATTTATAGCGAGCACCGGGCAGGTCAGTTTTCGTAGCGTCGGCGCCGGATCGTAGGCGATGAACTGGCGGAACCAGGGCGACGTGATCGTCTTGATTTGCGCGTCAATCTGGCCTTCTGGAATTTTCCCTGCTAGCTTCTCGCGCAACTCTTTATTCAGCGCGGCGTCATCTTTCTCGCTCTCAATCAGGGCCAGCATTGTGCGCTCATCAGCCGCATCTTTTTCCGCCTTGTCATGGCTTTCTCCCGCGGCCTCGGAAATGAGAATCAGTTGCGCGGGTAGAATCTCATCTCCCCGCACGCCGGGACCCGCCATCATCACCACGAAGGCGACGTCAGGATTGCCCGCAGCCGCCATGGGCGCAACAATTCCTCCTTCGCTGTGCCCGATGAGACCGATCTTATGCTGGTTAACCTCGGCGCGAGTTTTCAGGTAGGCCACGGCCGCGTCGGCGTCGGACGCGAAGTCGATCGTGGTGGCCGCCGCGTAATCGCCTTTGGATTTTCCGCAGCCGCGTTTGTCCGCCCGCAAAACAACAATGCCCTTGCGCGTCAAATAGTCGGCCAGCACGAGGAAAGGCTCGTGGCCCATGAGGGTCTCATCGCGATCATGCGGCCCCGAGCCAGTGATGAGCACCGCCGCGGGAAACGGCCCAGCGCCCGGTGGCGCGGTGAGCGTCGCCGCCAGCGTTACCCCGGCAGCTTTGTTGTCGAACGAAACTTCCGTTTCCTTGTATGGATACGGCTTCGCCGGATTCTGCGGCCGTCGCCGTTCCAGTTCCCCCGAATTTTTCACCCGCTTAAGCACGAGCGGAAAAGAATTGCCCATCTGCGTCCACGTGCCATCGATGACGTTGAGATCGCCGCCGATCTTGCCGTCAAACGAACCATTGATGGACTTGACTTCCACCTTGAGCGACGAGCCATTCCGCGACACGCTCGTCGCCGGAATGCCGTTCGCGCCCTGATCGAGGCTGTCAAGCGTCGCTATTAAGCCATCCTCGGTATTGGTGATATGAAATACGACGCGGAGCTTCCCCATGCTCGTGTCAATCGTTCCCAGCCAGTCGCCATCGATGTCGGAGGGCTTCGCCGGTTTGTGTTCGGTCTTAATGGGCGCGGCTGCGCGCTTGAAGGTCAGCGGCAGCGCCTGCCGCTGCGTCCACATGCCCTCAATCTTGCTCGCATCGGCGGAGACTTTGCCCTCGTAGGTCCCATGCACGGCGTCGATCGTCAAGTTCAAACTCGCGTTTTTGATCGCGATGGAAGTCACCGGAATTCCATTTGCCCCCTGGTCGACGCTATCGAGCGTGGCTTTGTAGGTGCCATCCGCGTTTTGGACGATGTGCAACACAAGGCGCAACTCTGCTCCGTTCGCGCTGAGCGTGCCCTGCCAGTCGCCCGCAATGTTCTGCGCCTGCGCAAAGGCCGCCGCGTATAAGAGGACTGCACAAATCAGCACACGTTTCACGTTTCGTGCTCCTTTCAAGAAACATTCCGGCACTTGTTTGTTTGAACACCGAAGGGCCTTCGCCCTCGTAGTCCGTGCCGGCGCCGTCTACGCGCCGCGCTTCGTCTTCAACTCCGTCAGCAACTGCTCGATGCGATCCTCTTTCTCGAGTGCGGCGATGCGGTCGTCCACGTCGTCAGCCAGCAACTCCGCTTTGGCCTGGCCCACCGCTTCTTCGCGCGCCACTTTGCGCTTCATGCGGTCAAATGTCGCCGACTTCGCATTCGCACTCATGCCCGAATGCGCGTCGTTAGCCCTGCTGGCGGCGCGGGCTCGGCGATGCTGCGCAATCAGCAAATCGGCCTTGGTGTTCGCCTCGGCCAGTTTCTGCTCTAACTTGCGCAGCGCAGCCTTCAAGTTCTCGACCTGCGCTTTCTGGTCCTCCACTTGCTGCGTAAAGCCGGCGCTCATTTCGCGATAGCTTTCCACCCGGAGCAGGGACGCGCGTGCCAGGTCGTCCTGCTTCTTATCGACGGACAACTCCGCCTTGCGCATCCACTCCTGCACTTTGTCGTCGTTCTCCAACTTCTTTTTTTCCAGCAGGTGCTGATCGGCGATCGCGATCGCGACCTGCGTTTTGACTTGCAGAAGCTGGTTCTGCATGTCGAGAATAACCTGCTTGATCATCTTTTCCGGATCCTCGGCCTGGTCGATCAGGTCGTTGAGGTTAGCCCGCACTAACGTTGAAACGCGCTCCAGTAATGCCATAAAGCACCTCGCTGTTGGTGGTTCGTCGTTGGTTGTTCGCGGTTCCGCGCAGCACGTTGCGGCAGAATCCCGCCTCAGTTGCGATTTGTTTTCCAGGCGCCGCCCACAATTGTGATCGCGATGTAAAGTGCGATTCCCGCGGCGACCCATACGCCCATGTGTCCCGTAGCCGCACCTATGGCTGCGCCCATGGCGCCTCCCAGCGCGACCGAAAGTCCCAGCGATCTTGCGTGATGCACCTCGTCCTGCATGGATCCTCCTGAAATCTGTGGTTGGTTGTTGGCAGCCGGTCGTTGGCGAACACATTCAGTTCGCCGACGACCGACGACCGTTCTAGCGACCGGCTACTTCGCGCCATTCCCCGGTTCCGTCGATTTCGGCGACTTGTCGCCAATCTGCCGCACCTTGCCCAGCAACTCGCCGAGCGGCATGCCGCTCAGCGTTTCAAACAGCGCCGGCACCTGTGCCGCCATCTTCGCGATATCGCCAGTGATCTTGTTCATGCCCGAGGCATCGCCATTCCCCGTGGAAACGATCGTGATCTTGTCCACGTTTGCCAGTGGGGCCGCCAGCGCCCTTACGATTTCCGGCATGCCCGTAAACAGCTTGTCGATCACCGCGGCCTGGTTGTACCCCTGATACGCCTCGGCCTTCACGTTCATCGCTTTCGCTTCGGCCTCGCCCTTCTTGAAAATGATTTCGGCCTCGGCCTCGCCCTGCTGCCGGATCGACGACGCGTGCCCCTCGGCTTCGGCCATCAGGCGGTTCTTCTCGGCGTTGGCGAGCGTTTCGATGCGCTGGCGTTCGACTTCGGCCTGCTTCAGCACCGTTGCAACCAATTCTTTTTCGCGGCGATTGATTTCGGCTTCCTGCACTTTGACCTGGCCCTCTTTTTCCACCTGCTGCACCCGCACCTGCTCCGCGATCACCTGCTGCTGCATGATGTTGGTCTGGATGTCGTAGGCCTTGTCAGCCTGCGCCTGCTGCTTCTTGGTGACTTCGAGGTACTGCGCTTTCTTGATCTCCAGATCGCGCTGCGCCTCGGCCTGCTTGGCCTGCGAGACCGTCTCCGCCAGCACGCGCTCCTGGTCGGCCTGCGCTTTCGCCACCGCCGATTCGCGCGTCGCCACCGCGCGCCGTATGGCCGTGTCGCGCTCCGCTTCCGCAGTCGCCACGTCCGCGTCGCGCTTGATCCGCGCCACGTCGGGCTTGCCCATGTTCGTGATGTACTCGTTCTTGTCGCGCACTTCTTTAATCGTGAACGAGATCACTTCCAGTCCCATCTTGTTCATGTCATCCGCGCAAGTTGCGCGCATGCGGTCGCCTACCATCTCCGGCTGCTTCACAATTTCTTCCACCGTGAGCTGCCCAATGATGCCGCGCAAGTGACCTTCCATCACCAGGCGAATCAGGCCTTCGCGCTCCTGGTCGCTCTTGGTCAGAAACTGCTCGGCCGCCGTCAGAATCGACTCTTTGTCCGACTTCACCTTGATTTGTGCGACGGCTTCCACCGTCACCGCCACGCCCTGCTTGGTGTACAAGTCTTGCTGCGGCGCCACGTCAAACGACATCAGCTCGAGCGAAAGATCGCGGCAGTTTTCCACCATCGGAAAGATGACCGTGCCGTGTCCCTGCACTACGCGCGTTCCGCGAAACCCGTACACGATCAGCGCCTCATGCGGTCCCGCCTTGCGGTACAGCCGCGCCAGCGCGCTCAGGATGAACATCAGTACAAGAACTCCAAGGCCCACCCAGATCCAGATCTCCATCAGCTTCGACATCTCGAACATATCGCCTCCTAAAATAGCTTCGAGCCGCGAGCTTCGGGCTTCGAGCTACCAGCGTTGAACCAACAGCCGACACGGGAAGCCTATCGCTCCGGTGTCGACTCGTGGCTCGAAGCTCGTGGCTCCAAGCTCTCACCCGTAAATTCGTCCCACGGCCGCACGTACGCGACGCCACGCTCGTAGCGCGCTACCACGACCTCAATATCCTTCGTCAACGGTGCGCCCGTGTCGCTGCGAGCCGCGCAGCAGCGCCGCTTGCCCGCTTGCGAAAAAATAATTTCTCCCACACCCGCCGCGCGAATTGGCGACGATACCCGCCCCACCACGCCCACCATCTCGTAATCCGCCTGATCCATCTCCGCCTCTGGGTTTGACAGCACGCGCGCCAGAAACAGAAACACAATGGTTGCCCCCATCAGCCCGACCAGCGCCGACAAAAACAATCCGAGCGCGAATACCACGGCCGAATACCGCGCCAGCAAATAACCCGTCCCGCCAAACCACGCCAGGAAAATCGCAATCGTAAAAAAGTTAAGCGGCGAAACTCCCGACCGGTTTCCCCCGCGCCCTCCGCCCGCGCCATGGGCATGCCCATGCCCCACCCCATGCAGGCTGTGCGCATGCGGCCAATGACCGTGCAGATGCAGGCTGCCCGAGATGAACGAAATCGCACTAAGCAGAAATCCGATGGCAAAACAAATTAGATAAAAATCCGACCAGGTCATGGATTTCGCCTCCCCATCAGTTCCGACGCCAGCTTCCAGACTCGCGCCGCCAGCCACAAATCGCGAGCCTCGATCTAAATTCGCACCACGATTCCGCCACGTCCCGCTAAGTCCGCCTTTGCTGAGGCGTCGTTTCCGGGCCCAGCGCCTCAAACAGCCGGTCCGCCAGTCCCGGCGTATTCAAAATTTCTCCCAGCAACAAAATCGCGCGTCGTGTGTCGCTTTCTCTCGCCGCCTTGATGAGCGCCTCGCTCACCGCGGGATCGCTCGCAAACCGCTCCGAGCCTTGCAGCAGCCACACATCGAGCTGCCCCTCCGTCGTCCGCAGGTCCGACGTCAGTTCCGCGTGGTAGCCCTCTGGGTCCGTCACCAGAAATCCCGGATGGACTTTAAAAAACCGCGCCAGCAGCGTGCGCGTCGCCTGCGTCATATGCGGCCGCCGCCCGCTTTCGATTTGTGACAGGTAAGACTGGCTGATCGCCTTGCCCGTCTCTTTGCGAATCGCCTTCATCAGTTCCTGTTGCGTCATCGGGCGGCCCAGCCCGCGCAGCGAGCCTTCCACCTCGCGTAGATAGCGAATTTTTTCGCCCACTGTCATATCTCAAATCGCAATAATGATATCGCAATATGTAATATTGTCAAGAACTCCATTTCCCCCTTTTTGAACCACTTACAGGCGCCAGCGTTCCGCCTGTGCAAATCCGGCGCCCGCCGCCATCAACTTTTCAGGATCGCTGCGACTCGCCCGAAGCTGGATTGCCCGAACCTGGGTTGCCCAAAGCTGGATTGCCCCAGACGCGCCAGAGCCCCGCTCCCACAAACCGTGGGCGCGAGGCTCCGTCAAAGAAGAAAGAGGAATTTGAAACTAGTTCACCTGCAACGACACGATCGCCTGGTGCGATGCCCCGCTACCCGCCGACGCCGTGACGGTGATGAAGTACAACCCGGCCTGTGTGCCTCCGCCGTTCGTCGCCGCAGTGCTTCCGCCACTGCACGCCGGTTGCAGCAGGATCAATCCCGCCAGCAATCCCAGCATCGCTCCAATCAGCCAGCGCCGCCGCTTCTTGCCCGCGCCAATTCCCAGACCCAGAAAGCTCAAGCCCCCAATCGGCAGCCACGCCGCGTAGAAAGCTTTTCGCCGCAACAGACTTCCGCTGTTCACGGGCCGCGCCACGGTTTGAATATTCAGCACGGACTGGCCATTGGTCGTTCCCGAGAGCACGATCGGGTTCACGGTGAATGTCGGAGACGGGTTTGCCACAATCGACGGCGACGCACTCTGGCTCAACGTGATGCTCGCATCGTAGCCATAGGTTTGGGAAGGAGTCAGCGTGATCGCAATGGTCGCCAGGCCCCCGGCGCTCACCGCTCCTCCCGGCGTCGTATTCACCGCGCTCACCGTAAAGTCCGTAACGTTCGCCTGCTGCCCCACCGAATTGCCCGGTGCTCCGCCGTTGGCCGCCGCGCTGCCAGACACTGAGATGTGCGGCGTCACCACCGGGATCGCCGGGGTTACGAACACCGCAACCTGCGCCTGCGCGGCCACCGCCAGCGTCCCCACATTGCAGATGATGATCCCCGTCTGCCCGTTCGTACAACTCCCTGTCCCGCTGCTCACCACCTCGGCAGTCGGCAGAGTTTGCAACCCGGCCGTTGGCACGTTCGCCGTGAACGTCACATTGTTCGCCGGATCGGGCCCGTTGTTCGTAATGTTAAACGTGAATGTAGCCTGCGTTCCGGCCGGCACGGGGCTCGGCGACGGGCTGCCGCTCGCGGCCGACGTCACTACCGCGCTGTTGCCGCCCAGCTTCGTCACAAACGCGTTCTGCGTCCCGAGTAACTGGTCCTGATAAGGATTGGCGAGCGGAAAATTCGCCGACTGCGTCGATCCCGCCACATACGTCGCGCCAAGTGTGTCGAGCGCGATTCCCGTGCCCACGTCCGTACCACTACCGCCAAGATACGTGACGTAATTGCCGGTCGGAGGTGTAACCAGCGTGGTTGAAATGAGCGCTGCGAAGGCATCGCTCACTCCTCCGCCATACGTCGCCTGCGACGCATCCGCCACGCTCAAAGTATCCGACGCCGTCGTGCCTGCGACGTGCGCCGCCTGCACTGAGTCGACCGTGATCGCCTGTCCCGTAATGTTTTGGCCGGCGGTCGCGCCCGACTCCCCGATATACGCGAAAAAGTTCAGCGGATAAATGCCGCTGCCAAAATTCCCTACCTTCGCAATGAAGGCATTCAATGTGACCGCGGTGCCCGCCTGGTGATACGCGTTATACGGGCTCGGCGCAAACACGCACGAGTTGTTGCAAAGCCAGTCCGACGAATTCGTCCCGCCCGTGACGTATGTGTTGCCAATCGTATCGACCGCCACGGCGTTCCCGAAGTCATCGTTAGCCCCGCCCAGATACGTAGAGAACGACGGACCCTGCCCCACCTGGTTCGGATTGATCTTCACCAGAATCGCATCCCGGTTCGGCCCCGGCGCGCCCGTGCATTGCGTCGCCCCCGATTCGTTCAGGCAACTCTGATAGGCATTCACCAGCGGGAACGGCGCCTCTCCATTCGGCCCGGTAACTCCCGGCATGTTGGTTGTGCCCGTGAAATACATGTTCACGTTGCTGCGCGGATTGTTCGGAATCACGTCCACCGCAATTCCTCCGCCCGCTGTCTTCGCGTTGCTCGGCCAGCCGCCGCCAAAATATGTCGAGTACAGCATGCTCTGCGCGCCCGTTCCCAGGGTGTTGACCTGGCTCGCAAAAAACTGTGTTGGCCCCGTCGTCTGCGGACACGGCGTGCCTCCCGCTTGCGCCGGCTGAAATGGACAGATCTGGTATGCGTTCGGGGTCGACGGAAATCCTGTATCCACGTCCGTCGACGTCGTTGTCCCTGTCACGTACGCATCGTTGAAGCTGTCCACCGCAATTCCCGTAACGATGTCCGTGCCGTTCCCCGCCAAATACGTCGAGTAGCTCAGTGTGAATGTGTTGCCGCTTGCACCGGCCGCCACATTGATCGTGCTCAGGAATCCATGAGTGCCCGGCACCTGCGGCGGCCCAACCTGGAATGCCGAAGCTGTGGTCGGAAAAGTGGTGGAAGTGGTGGTTCCGGCAACGTAGATGTTGATGCTCGGGAAACTCGCCGTGCCGGGGTCGATCGTCACGCCCGCCAGACTATCCGTTCCATTCCCGCCCAGGTATGTCGCATAGAGCAGCTGCGCCGAGCCCGTTCCCGCCGTCGGGCTGAGCACCGCAATCAGCAAATTCGCCGTCCCGTTCAGGCTCGGTTGAATCGCTCCCGCGCTGGTCGGAAATCCCGCCGCGGTCGTCGTGCAAGCCAGGTAAATATTGTTCGCGTTGTCCACGGCCACGCTAGCCAGCGACTCACCGCCCAGTCCGAAGTACGTCGAGTAGCTCAAAACCGGATCGATCACCAGCGCCCGCGAGTGGTCATATTCGCCAATCGCGAAGCCAACGTTGTTGTCCGCCAGCAACCGGAAACCGCCCGAGATCGTCTTCTCGCCCGCGTGTGACGACTGCCCGCTTGCCCCATCGCCCGCGCGCGGCTGATAAATGTGCGGAGCCCGGAACCGTACGTCTCCCCCCGAAGTAGTCAGAACCAGATCGCCCGCCTCAATCCGCGCGTTAGCGCCCTCAAAGCTCAGCGCAATCTGATTTGCATCCGCTCCCGGCGCCACTCGGAAGTCATACTCCAGTTGCTGCCCGTTGCCGTAATACGCCAGGTCGATGCCGCGATACACATCCTGATATTCCACGCGCGCATACTGCGGAATCCCGCTCCGCCACTTGCTCCGCTCGTTGCCAATAAAATAATTGCTCTTGCCCGGCAGCGGCTCCGCGCCCTGAATGCGCGCCGCCGCGTTCGCCCCTGCCAGCCGCATGCGAATGGCATTCGTGCGCATCGAATGTTCTTTGCCGTCTGCCGACTTCTTCGCCACCGTCCGCTGCAGCGCCAGCACCGCCTCATCGGCCGTCAGGAACAGGCCGTAGCCCGCCCCCCGAGCCAGAAACTTCACTCGCCCGTCCGTCTGCCCTTCATTCGGCTCAAAAAACAGCGGCAGCGATACAGCGCTCGCCGAAGCCGCACTCTTCGCTCCCATCAGCGCGGATCTCGAGTCCCTCGCGCCCGCCGCGCCCGGTTTCGAACCGGCAATAAAGGCCACGCTCGCCACGCCCACTACGAACACGGCCAGCAGACTCGCTCGTCTGCTCCAAACTGCCTTCCGGCCTTTGCCGGTTTCCGAATGTCTCACCGAACCTCCTGCCGACGCCTGGTAATTCCGATTCACCGACTCCTCCGATTTCCCAATCTCGTGGGGTGAGAACACGAAAGGCACACAAACACCGCTATGATCTACGCCCTGGGAGGCGCATGCGCACCTGTCACCAACAACTGGAATTGAAGCAATTAAATACTTTTACATCCAAGAGATACGCTGTCAAGCGCGCACACCCGTCGCACCGCCTAGTGAGAAGGTCGAAAGCCCCGGAATGGTTGTAAAAAGATTGTCGTTTACGCTTCTGCGGCTGGATGAAACCGCTTCACGCGAATCTGCTTCTCCCGCTTGCGCGTCTGCGCGATGTCATAAGCAGCCTGCATCCGCATCAGCGTATCCATCCTGACGCCAAAAGCCTTCTCGATCCGCAACGCCATTTCACCCGACAGGTCCGCCTTGCCATTAAGCAGGCTGGAGAGCGCGGGCCGGGAAACTCGCAGCACGCCGGCCGCCGCAGTCACCGTCAGGCCAGCCGGTTCAATGATCTCCGTCCGTACAAAATCTCCGGCGTGGGTGGGGTTCTTGATGGGCATGACTGTTTTTCCTCTCAATTTCCTAGTGATAATCTTCCAAGTTCACGTCGCAGATTTCGTTCTCTACGGCGTCGATCCGGAATGTCAATCGCCGGTTGCGCGTTACGCTTAGACTCCAAGTTCCCTTGCGGTCCCCGCTGAGCGTATGACCTTCCACGCAGGCAATGAGCTCAATTCCTCCGCACCGTCCATGTTGTCGAGAAACGACAGCATCTTGCGAAGCTTGTCTGCCGAATCTGGCGGAACGCCCCTTAAGCTGCCATAGGAGTAGAACTCCATCAGCCCTTTGTGGACGAAATTCCGAATGTACACAAGTAGACTGTAGCCTGTAGCTTAACACTTGTCAAGGCAGATGTGAGGCTTGGGGGCGAGTAGCGAGAAGACGCGTCGTCTCTACTTCTTTAACTCCTCAATCTCCCGCTTCAGCCGCGCGTACCGCCGCCGGATCGTCGCCAGATAAATAATGTGAATGACCCACGTCGCCGCGTACGCCGCGAACAAATAAGGGTTCGAACTCATCGCATGCTCCTCGCCGCCGCGCTCGGATCGTCCAGCAACGACCGCATCGCGTGCGCCTCATCCACCTCGCGCTGCACCTTCTCCAGCCGGAAGCGCGACCAGCACACCAGAAACGCGAAGCAGGAAAACGCCAGCCAGTTCACCAGCAGAACATGCAGCATGCGCGGATCGATCGATCCGCCTCCGCCCATCACCGGTTGCGGATGCTGCGTCCGGAAAAACCAGATCGAAAAATAAACGAACGGCACGCATAGCGCGCCCAGCACCGCCAGCGCAGCCGCCAGCAACGGAGTCTGCCCGCTCGAAGAAAACTTCCGCAGAAAAAGATAGCTCACATAAATCAGCCACAGCACCAGTGTCGACGTCAGACGCATGTCCCACGTCCACCAGATCCCCCACACCGGCCGCGCCCAGATCGGTCCCGTCACCAGCACCACCGTGCAAAAAACCACTCCCACCTCGGCCGTCACCAGCGCCACAATATCCGCCGTCGCGCACCGCTTGATCAGGTAGTAAACCGACGCGCCCAGATTAATAAAAAAGAGTATGAACGCCGTCCAAGCTGAGGGCACGTGATAATAGAAAATCCTTTGCACGCTGCCCATAGTCTGCTCGGTCGGCGCCCCGATCAGCGTGATGCCCCCAATGTGCACCACCGGCAAAAGCGCAATCGACATCGCATAACTAAGCAAAACGCCGGTGAAAATGACGAGAATAGGAAATAGCCTTCTCATAAGGATGCGAACCGGTGTTCCAATGACTAAATGTTTAAATGACTAAATGATTAAATAAGCTCACTCCGCATTCAACACCGTCTCGAACAACAGCAGGCATCCCGTAGTAAACACCAGATCGTACGTTGCAAGCAACACGATCCAGAACCGCGCGCTGTATTCACCCGTAAGAATTCCCGCCGTCGCCTGCACCATCGCCAGGATCGCCGGGATCGAAATCGGAAACAGCAGCAGCGGCAGCATGATCTCGCGGCTCCGCGTGCGGATCGACATCGCCGCAAAAAATGTCCCGTTCACCACCAGCGCCCACGTTCCAAACGCCGCCACCAGCAGCAACTGCCACGCTGGCCCAATCGCCCGCAGCCGGTAAAAAATAATGAACAGCGGTGTCATCAGCGCTTCCAGCACCGCCACAAAAATAAAATTCCCCAAAACCTTCGCCATGAACAGCGAATTCGGCGGCGCCGGCGACACCCGATACGCATCCAGCACCTGGTTCCGCAATTCGCGCGCCCACGTCTGGTTCAGCGCCACTACTGCGGCAAACAAAAACGCCACCCAGATCAGTCCGCCCGCAATCTGCCGCGATTCCTCCGCGCTCGGGTCGAACGAAAAGCTGAACACCACCACCACCAGCAGCGAAAAAAACAGCATCGAGTTGATGGCGTCCTTTGATCGCCACTCCAGCCGTAGGTCTTTCAAAAGTGTCGCCCGCGTGATCCCGCGCGCCACACCCTGTTTCGCGCCCTTCTGGCCTTCCGCCGCGCCGCTCATGCCACCGGCTCCGGGGGCGTCAACTCCCGCGTGCGCCCCACAATCTTCCCCGCCGCCATCCAGACAAATTCATCCACCGCGCCCTCTAACAGTGAGGCTTGGTGCGTCACCACGAAAATAGTTTTGCCCTGATCTTTCAAACCGGCCAGCAGGCGTACCATCTCGCGCGCCGACCGCAGATCCACATTTGAGAACGGCTCGTCCAGCAAAAGAATTTTTGGGTCGTTCAGCAGCGCCCGCGCCAGCGACATCCGCTGCCTCATCCCCTGCGAGTATTGCCCCACCGGCCGCGTCAGCGTCGCATCCAGCCCCACCGCCGCAATCACTTCCGCCCCGCGCCCCGGCGCCTCAATCCCATAAAGCTGCGCGAAGTACGCAAGGTTCTCCACGCCGCTCATCTCGTCATACAGCAGTGAAGGATGCGCCATATATCCGACTTCACGGCAAATCTCGCGAAACCGCCGCGACCCGAGAATCTCAACTTGCCCGCTCGATGGCTCGTTCAGCCCCGCCAGCGTGCGCAGCAACGTCGTCTTCCCCGCGCCGTTGTCGCCCAAAATGGCGTAGAACTTGCCCCCCGCGAATTCCGCCGTGACTCCGCGCAAAGCCGCGAAGCGGCCGAACTGCTTGATCAGATTATGAACGGTGATGACGGGAGCGTTGTCAGTCAATGGCTAGGTTTCTACTTCGCAATCGTGCTCAACTCTACTTCGGTCTGCACTTCGATCTGAATTTCGATCGGACGATCCGACTTAATTCGCCATCCCGCTCGCCCCAGCGCCCTGGTTCTGCGACATGCTCTTCGCCGGTTCCGCCGCAGGAGTCGCGCCCGGCGCCGGCGCATACTTCGACGCGCATTTCGCCTGCAATTGCTTCGCGTGAAAAACGCCGTCGCGGCCAAAGCTGCCGTCGGCCAGCGCCTGCGAATCGTCCTTAAATGTGTCCGGCGGCGCCTCCGTTCCCGTGTAGGAAACCGGCAGCGTCAATTCGTTTTCCTTCAGCATGAAATCCACGCGCGTTCCCGTGCGTCGAATCGATCCCGGCACCACATTCCCCGCCACTCGCAACCGTTTCGAATACGCCTCATTGCCCATGGTGTTTAGTTCTTTAATCGTGACATAGTAGCTCTTGCTGTCCTGCACGCCGGTGTAGGCAAGGTAACCGAGCGAGCACAGTATCAAAACTGTCACGCCGCCGAACTTCAAATATTTGCTGGCCTCGCTCGACATATATCGCTCACCCCTATCCAAGAATCTACGCGCCGCCCCACCCCCGGTCAAGCCAACCTGCGAAGATTCTCTGCTCCGCTACAGCCCGCACCGCCGCAAAAGGCTTGCACACCCCGATAGCCCTAAATCCAGGAAAATAGAGGGCATAATCACCCTAAAAGACCTATCGTCTTAAAGTCGATAAAACTACTTGACATTAACTCCGACCCGCGCTATTCTCTTCTTGTTTCCTCCCGACCCGCACTGCCGATCGCCCCGGCGTGCGGGTCAACTTTTTGTGTGGAATATGGCGCGAAGATGACCACGTCTGCTCCCGCCCGAACCGGAGTCGCGCTGATTCTAGCTCCTAGCTCGGCTCCCGTTCGTACGGTTTCTGCATATACCGCCGCGCCTCGTCCTGTGCCCCTTGCGTGTTGTCGTTCGTCTGAATCGCCTGTCGGTATTCGTTCACCGCCCGCTCGCGCTGCCCGGTGATGTCAAAAATCTTCCCCAGTTGCAGATGGCTCCAGACCTCCGTCCACCGCGGCTCTCCATCTCCATTCAGCGATTCGCGATACGCATTCGCCGACGACTGGTAATTCTTCTGTAGATAAAAAATCTCCGCAATCCGGTAATGCGCCAGCGAGCTGTTCTTGTTCACGTCCAGCGCCTTGTTGAATTCGCCGAGCGCCCCCGCCAGGTCCCCCTGCTGTTGCAAGCCCTGTCCCCGCAATATTGACGCCCGCAGCTTGATGTCCTTCGAATTTGTCAATACATTATTGTCCGGATCAATCGAGATCCGCCGCGGCCGCCCAAACGTCTCCACCGAAAATGGCGAGTCCGTCCCCACCACCTCGATCCGCTTCTCTTCGGTCCTGCCATCCGTGTCAATCCGCAGCCGCACCGGCATCCGGAACAAATCCAGGTCCTGCTGGATAGCCCCCACAATGCGAAAGCCCTTGTTATTCCCCAGCCGGTACACCGTGTATTTCGTCTTGAACTCCGGCGCGCTCGTCGAATCCATCCACTGCGAGAAGAACCACGTCAGCCTTTCCCCATAATCTTTCTCCACCAGCTTGCGGAACTCGTCCGTGCTCGCCGGTTTTCCCGCATACTGCGTGGCAAAATCGCGCATGATCTTCAGAAATTTTGTCTCCCCCACCACATACCGCAGCATGTGCAGGATCATCGCGCCCTTGTCGGTCACCAGCGATTGAAACTCCGGCGAATAAAAATCCAGCTTGCCCGCGCTCGAAAGCGGCACGCTGTCATACGCCAGCGCCCCCACCGACATGTCCTTCACCATCTCTTCCAGCCCCGCCGCGCCCGCCGCGCTCTCCACATACCGCGCCTCCGAGTAGCGCGCAAACCCGTCGTCGATCCACCAGTCATCCTTCGTCGCCGGACTTACCGAAACGCCCCACCACTGATGCGCGATCGTGTTCGCCAGCAACCGGTAATTCAGCTTTCCCGTGATCGCTCGCCCCGCAATCGCCGCAATCTCCGGCGCGTACGTCGACGGCAACGTGTCGTCCGGCAGTTCCACCACCTGCAGCCGCGTCGATGGCGCGTTCCCATACTGCGTTACGTAGTACGTAAACTCTTTCACCGCGGTCGCGCCATACTCCGACGCCAGCTCCGCGTGCGCCGGCTTGAAAAATACGTGCAGGTCCATCCCCGCTTCGTCGCTCTTATATTCCTGAAAACTCCCCGCAATAATCGTCCCCGGAAAACTCGGCTTCGTCCAACTGAAGGTGAACGTCTTCGAGTTCGCGATCTGCGAACTCGCCGCCTGCCCCTTTTTCCCCCCGGGCGCTGCGGCCGCGGCCTGCCTCCCGCTCCCAATCACAATCATGTGCGCCGGAACGGTCACGCTGATCGTCGCCGTAAACCGGTTCACGCCATATCCCGCCACCGGAAACCACAATCCCGGATACAGCAGATAGCTCGTATCCGGCCCCACGTACGCCAGCTTCAATCCCTCCACGGGGCTATCATCCGGGCTCGCCAGCGTCCCCTCGTAGTCGAACGCGAATGTGGTCGTCTCATTCTTCGCAAGCCCCGAGTTCAGGCTGAACCGAATACTCGAATCCTGCGTATTGCGCTCCGGCGTCAGCGGCTGGTCCTTCGCATCCACCAATTTCGTGATGCGCAGTGCGTTATTCAGCTGAAAGCTGGCCACGCTCACGTCGTCGAGCGCCGTGACTTTCACCGTTGCGTGGGCGCTCAGCTTGTGCGTTTCGGGCAGCAGTTCCGCGCTGATCTGATAGTCGTCCACCCGCATGCGCGCCTTTTCCGCGGCCTGCGCGCACATCGCGGAGAGAGCACACAACACTGCCACGACATATACACAACGCGCCCGGCGCATGAGCCGTGACTGAAACAAGGTCAAGGAAGTCTCCTGGAGATGATCGCAATAAAGAGATTACCGCATAAAGTATGATGTTAATTTTCCCGCAAAAGATGCTGGGCCCACAAGCGCACAGCAAGGTGGAGCGGCAAGCACACGGCAAGGCTGGGGCGACACGCGCGTCCTAAGCAGCTTCAAGCCTTTGACTTCCTCCGGGTTCCCTCGTGTCCCCCGTGGTTAAAGGCTTTGGCCCACAGTACCAGCCAAGCAATCGGAAAAGTGTGCAGCGACGGCAAAAGGCCTTAGCCAATAAACTCCGCGATCTCTGCGTTTAGAACTCCCACAGCCAAAGCTATCCCCGGCGAATTTGCCCCAGCATCTCCCCAATAATTCCCGCGGCCTTTTCCGACGGATGTCCTCCACCGCTCCCCTGCTTCAGCCGCGCCTTCACCCGCGCCAGGCCCGCAATCATTCGCGTCCGAGCCTCGCCGTCGGGAAGAATCCTCTGCATCTCCTCCACTACATTCCCCGCCGTAAACTTATCCTGCACCAACTCGGGAACAATCTGTTCTCCCGCAATCAGGTTGACCATCGCGTAATACGGAACCTTCACCCGCGGTTTGCCCAGCGCATACGTCAGCGGCGAAACGCGATACACCATCGTGAACGGTGTTCCCATAATCGCCGCCTCCACGGTCGCTGTGCCGCTCGCCACAATCGCCGCTCGCGCGTGATAGAGCGACGGCAACGCGTCCGGAACCAGCCGAATACGCGGGCCTTCGCGCTTGCCGCGACCGTCCATCGCCGATTCCTGCGCCTCGATCAGCGTCCTCACAAATGCCGCCTCCAACGTTCGCGCCACCGGAAGCACAAATTCATATGCGCTTCCCAATTGCCGAACCGCCTCCAGCATCGTCGGCAGAATCATGCGCACTTCTTTGCGCCGGCTGCCTGGCATCAGCGTGATCCAAGGCTTCGCCGCGTCCAGCCCGAACTCCGCAGCATACGCTTCCCGCGTCACCGACGGCGCGGGCAAATCCGCCAGCGGATGCCCGACAAACGTCGCATCCACTCCGCGATCGCCGTAGAACTTCTCCTCGAACGGGAAGATGACGAGCGCCTTGTCCACGTACTTGCGCAGCAGCTTGACTCGTCCTTGTCTCCACGCCCAGAACTGGGGGCAAACGTAATACACCACCGGAATGCCGCGTCTGCGCATCTGCCGCGCGACGCGCCAGTTGAACGCAGGCGCGTCAATCATCACCGCCAAATCCGGCCGCCGTTCATCGGCCGCGCGCAGCAGCTTCTTATAGAGGCCGAGAATCTTCGGCAGATGGCCGACGATTTCCGTGATGCCGACCACCGCCAGATCCTTCGCGTCGACAACGATCTCGCAGCCGGCAGCGCGCATTCGCTCGCCGCCCGCGCCAAAAAATGTGATCTCCGCATCTGCTCGTCCGCCAAACGTCCCAGAATCACCCGTGGCCATGCGCGCTTCGAGCGCCTGCATCAGTTGCGCGCCGTACATTTCGCCGGACGCTTCCCCGGCCGAGATCAGAATCCGCACCCCGCAATTGTAAGGGAGCGCGAATGTCCGCGACGCGAGCGCCTTTGCACGATTCCTGTTGTTCGTGAAAACGGATCGCTATATCCTCACAAATGTCTAGGAGAAATCGGACGAAGACGAAGCGCGCAGCGGACTGCGATGGGTGCCCCACGTCTCACGGTTTTCGAGACATGGGTTCGAGAAGTGTCGGCGCGTTAACGGTTCCATGCCGCGTCTGCACGCGCCAATGGAAGGCCGAGCGCCCCTTATTGCCATGAACAAAAATACCTGGAGAGCGGTGATCGAGGTGGCCTTCATCGTCTTCCTTTTTTATTCCAATCTCCTCATGGGAGAATTCGAGCGCTCGGGCCTGGGGGAGAAAAAAGGTCTGGCGTCGGCGCTCACCGACGTGTTCACCCCCGCCAATTTCGCCATCGCCATGATTTCGGCCCTCATCGGCTACAGCCTGTTCGAATTCCTGCGAAGGAAGTTCTAAGGCCCCGCTCGCTTGGTTTCGTGGATTGGACCGTTGCTTGCCCGCGGCGAGCTCAAGTCTCCCGATTTCCAGTCCCGGCTCTCCACACCGTTCGTTTTTCGCCCCCCGGTGGGTCTATCCTATATATCGGATTCCCCAGAATCGCTGCAATCGCCAATTCCGGCCCAACTCGATGAACGAAATTTCTCGACTCTTTCAAGCTTTCCTCGCGCCCGCAATTTTTGTCTCGGCGACTTCGCTGCTCATTCTCTCCATTAACGTCCGCCTCATGGGAATTGTCAGCCGCCTGCGGCAGTTCGTTCACGCCAAGCACGATGCCGCCCGCAACGATCGCATGCAGGAGGCCGAAGCTTACACCGCGCAGATCGCCTCCATCGAAAAACGCGCCGAGATTATTCGCCGCTGTTTCCTGGTGGCGCTCATCTCGCTCGCGGCCACCATTTCATCGTGCCTGTTGCTCGGCCTGGGACTGTATTTCAAAGATGCCGAGCTCGCGGCGGCGATTGTTTTTGTGATCGCGCTGATCTGTCTGCTCCTCGCCAGCCTCTACTACATTCGCGAAGTCATGGTTGCGCTCAGCTCCGTGCGCGATGAGGCGCGCGATCTCGGCTTCATGGACCTCGGCGTTACTCCCGGCGCCCGCCCTCGCGACACTTTGTAGCCTCGCGAATGCAACCCGTTTCCCACTCGGGCCGCGCACGTGGCGAATGACTGGGTTTCGCCACAGCCCAAATGCAACTCCAAATGCGCGGCATCCCACCCCCACCTCAACACTTTGTAGTGCCACGTACCCACATTGGCATCGCTGCCGGCACTCGACAGTCTCGCGTTTTTCCATTCTTGTGCAAACAAGTTCATCTTCTTGTAAAAAGATTGTCTGCGCCCAAAAATCTCCGTGCTTTCCTCGGAGAACCGGGCTATAAACTATATGCGCTAGTAGCCCACCTTCGCCCCCCCGAACGGTTTGCCGAACGCGTTTCAGCAAGCATTTCGCACCAGCGCGGGATTTGTGTGCCCCGGAATTGAGAGACGGAATCGCCACTTCGGACAAATCAGGGGCAGGAAAAGTGTCACAGCAAGAGATGCGGATCGATGCGATAGATCAACTCCAGCAACATGAAATTCTTCACGAGGAAAACCAAATGGTTCGGATAGGTACTGTGCTTCGTACTCTCGCTCTTTGTGGTCTGGCGTTATCCACGCTGGCCTTTGCCAAAACCAAGCAGAACAAAACCATCGTTATGACCCCCACCTTCGGCGAGTCCATGCCCGTGGCTGACATGCCCGTCGAATTCTCCATGTTTCCGGGGAAAGAAATGCCGGAACCACGGCGCAGCCCGAACCACGTGAACGGTCCGGTTGGCGGAGAAGACCCGGCCTTGCAGAAAGAAGAGATTGGCCCCCTCCAGGCCGTCTTGGGCGTTGACTTCGATGGCATCTCCTCCAACGGTTACGCACCCTCCGACTCCAACATGGCCGTCGGTCCCAATGACATCGTCGAAGTCGTCAACGTCCTGTTCCAGGTCTTCAACAAGACCGGCGGGACCATCGCTGGGCCCACCAATATTCAGAACATCTTTTCCGGTCTCGCCGGCGACTGCTCTTCCAGCACCTACGGCGATCCCGTCGTCCTTTATGACCGCGCCGCCGACCGCTGGGTGCTCAGCATGATCGGCTCCGGCTCCACTACCTCTGAATGTATCGCCGTTTCCAAGACCAACGATCCGACCGGCGCCTACTACCTCTACGGCTACTCGTTCGGCTCCAACCTCAACGACTATCCAAAACTTGGCACCTGGGCCACTGCCAGCAACAGCGCGTACCTGGCCAGCTATGACATCTTCATCAACTTTCAGTCCTACGGCGGTGCCGACCTTTGCGGTCTGGACCGCACCAAGATGCTCGCCGGCGATTCTTCCGCCAAGCAGCTTTGCCAGATGACTCCGAGCAGCGAATTTAGCTATCTGCCTTCCGATATGGATGGTCCCACTCCTCCCGCCGACGGAACGCCCGGAGTATTCATCAACCACGACAACGGCACCTCGACCCAGTTGTATCTCCGCACCTTGGCCCTCAACTTCGCCTCCGGGACTGCGACTATGTCAGCGGCTACGAAGATCACTGTCTCCTCCTTCAGCGATGCCTGCCACAGCGCTTGCGTGCCCCAGTCCGGAACCTCGCAGACGCTCGATGCACTCGGCGATCTCCAGATGTACCGCTTTGCGGTGCGCCATTTCTCCGATCATGATCGCGCGGTTGTGAACAATACGGTCCTCAACAGCGGCAAGGGCGCCGTTCGCTGGTATGAACTCTACGACCCGGCCGGCGCGGTGACTCTCAACCAGCAGGGCACCTACGCTCCCGACTCGACCTGGCGCTGGATGGCCAGCGCGGCGGAAGATCAAAACGGCGATATCGCCGTCGGCTACAGCGCTTCCAGCAGCAGCCTCCATCCTGCCAACCGCTTCGCCGGCCGCGTGCCGACCGATCCGTCTGGTACTCTCGAGACCGAAATCAGCATCATCGAGGGCGGCGGTTCGCAATCCTCCGGCCTCTCCCGTTGGGGCGATTACTCGGCCATGCAGGTTGATCCGACCGACGATTGCACCTTCTGGTATGTCGCCCAATACGAGCAAAGCACCGGCACCTTCAACTGGCATACCCGCATCGGCTCGTTTGCCTTTCCGGGCTGCACGGGCGCGCAAACCTTTAGCTTGACCGCGAATCCGAACTCGCTGACGATTGCCGAGGGAAGCCAGGGTACGAGCACGATTACGGTCGTTCCCGAGAACGGCTTCAACGGCAGCGTTACCTTGAGCGCAACCGGCCTACCTAATGGGGTTACGGCTGGCTTCAATCCCAACCCGACGACCACAACCAGCACCCTGACTCTGACCGCGAGTGCGCAAGCAGCGATCGGCACGTCCACCGTCACTATCAGTGGCGTTTCGGGCTCGATCTCGCAGAGCACCACGATCAGCCTGACGATTACGGCCAGCGGACCGGTCGTGAGCCTCAATCCCACTTCGCTGAAGTGGGGTAAGGTAGTGGTTGGCAACACCTCCGGAGCCAAGAAGGTGACGGTCTCAAACACCGGCCAGTCCACGCTGAACTTCACCAGCATCACCACCACTGGTGACTTTGCTGTAGCGCCGTTCACCGGCAAGACGGCCTGCGGCAGTACGCTGGCCAAGGGTGCAAGCTGCATCGTGAAGGTCGACTTCAAGCCGACTCAGACGGGCCTGCGCACGGGTCAGTTGTTGTTCACCGACAACGCCGCGGGCAGCCCCCAGACGGTGGCTTTGAGCGGCACAGGCAAATAACTGCGGCAGCGTTGGCTGACGCACAACACTCTGGGCGGGACTTCGGTCCCGCCCTTTTTTCGTGTCCCGAGCACGTTCCACAGCTTGGAGATGGAAGTCCTCTTCACAACCTGATGAAAGTGAAGTGATAGCAAAGCGCAAGGGTGCCATCGCTCCGCAATTACTACATCTTGTAGTTCCGGAAGAAACCATTCATCTTTAATGCAGCGTCTTTCAGTCTGTTCGAAGCCACCGGATGGGTGTAAGCTAAGCGCGATCGTTCCAGCCCGCCGGCTGTTCCCCCTTTTCCATCGAGTCGCATGAAAAGTCGCCGGGCTTCGCGTAAACGTTAAGCCACCGTATGGTGCGGTGATTGCCTGTTTATTAGAGGAGAAGCCATGATTCGAGTTACTACATTCTTGCTTGCCGTCGCCATGGTTGTTTCGATGGCGAGCGTTGTTTCCCAGGCGCAGCCCCAGGCGCTATTGACCCGCCACACCCGCGAAGTAGTTGTCAATGGCCAAGCCGAGTTGCTTGGCCGCTTGCCCGCCGCGCAATCCGTTCGATTCGATCTCGTTCTCGCGCTGCGTCATCAGCCGGAACTCGAAAATTTTCTTCAGCAACTCTACGATCCCACCAGTCCCTCCTACCGCCATTTTGTCTCGGTCAACGAGTTCACCGAGAGATTTGGTCCCAGCGACGACCAATATCGCGCGGTCATTCGTTTCGCCAAAGCCAATGGCTTTACCATTGTCAACACCTCGCGCAACCGTATGGATCTCGTTCTCCTCGGCTCGGTCGCTAACATTGAAAAAGCCTTTCACGTGCAAATGGGCTTGTACCGCCACCCCACCGGGAATCGTACATTCTTCGCTCCTGACCGCGAGCCCGCGCTGGATCTGCCTTTCCAGTTGTGGCACATCTCCGGCCTCGACAACTATTCGCCTCCCCGCCCGCTCTTCCAGCACGGCAAACTCGCGGGCCATCCTGATATCTCCGGATCCTGTCCCAGAAATTCTTATTGCGGCAGCGACATGCGCGCGGCCTATTACGAGGGCACTGCTCTCACCGGCGCTGGGCAATCACTCGGCCTGTTTGAGTTCGTCGGCACCGATTTGGCGGACTTGACCACCTATTACCAGAATGTCAACCAGACCCTCAACGTCCCCGTCACGCTCTTGTCCGTGGACGGCACTCCCACCACCTGCTACGCGTCCCAAGGTTGCGACGACACCGAGCAGACGATCGATATGACCCAGGCTCTCGGCATGGCGCCCAACCTCTCCAGCCTCGTCATGTATGTCGGGTCCAGCGACACCGCCATTTTCAATGCCATGGCGACCGCCAATCCGCTCAATGCTCAATTGAGCTGTTCTTGGGGATGGGGCCCCCAGGACGCAAGGACCGACGATCCCATCTTCCAGGAGTTCGCCGCACAGGGACAGAACTTGTTCGCCGCGGCCGGCGACTCCGGCAAGTGGACCAGCAGCGCTTACCCCGCTGACGATGACTATCTTGTATCCGTAGGCGGCACCGACCTGGTCACTCAGGGCGCGGGCGGTCCATGGCAATCCGAGACCGGCTGGTCGGGCGGCGGGGGCGGCATTTCGCCCGACCATTTCCCGATTCCTTACTGGCAGGTCGCCGCCGCCGCGGGCTGCTCCAGTTGTTCCCAGACCTATCGCAACGGGCCTGACGTCGCGGCCAACGCAAACACCACGTTCTACTATTGCTCGGACCAGAACGGCTGCGGCACCGGATTGGGTGGCACCAGCTTTGCCGCTCCCATGTGGGCCGGTTACCTGGCGCTCGTCAATCAACAGTCGGTCGCCAGCGGCAATCTGCCGGTCGGCTTTATCAATCCAGCCATTTATTCGATTGGCTTGGGGCCGAACTACAACACTGATTTTCACGACATTGTCAGCGGCAACAACGGCTTTCCCTGCGCCATCGGTTTCGACTTATGCACTGGCTGGGGAAGTCCCAACGACTCCGGCCTCATCAATTCACTCGCCGGGCAGTATTTCACGCTTACTCCAAACCCGTTCGCGCTTGCCATTCAACTCGGCAGTACCGGCACCAGCACCATCACTGTGGTGCCTGCCAACGGGTTCAACGGCAGCGTGACGCTTTCGGCGTCAGGCCTGCCCAGTGGCGTGACCGCGTCGTTCAATCCCAATCCCGCCACTTCCACCAGCACGTTGACTCTCACTGTTGCCCCCGGCGCAGCGGGCGGCAACTCGACCGTATTGATCAACGGCGTCTCGGGCAGCCTGACCAGCGAAGCCGGCATACAACTCGATGTCACTGGGGCCCCCGTTGTAACGCTTTCGCCCACGTCACTTACTTTTGGCAGCGAAGTGGTCGGCCAGACCTCCAAAGCTCAATCCGTCACTCTCACCAACACCGGCCAGGCCACGCTCGATATCTCGAACATCGCCACCTCCGGCGATTTCGCCATTCAATCCAAGACCTGCGGGTCCACCGTGCCCGCAGGTGGAAAGTGCACCGTTACCGTCACCTTCACGCCCACCCAGGTCGGCTCCCGCACCGGATCGTTGACCTTCACTGACAACGCGCCCGGCAGCCCGCAAAGCGTAAGCCTCTCGGGCACGGGCACCGCGCAAGCCACTTTAGCTCCCGCCAGCGCTACGTTCCCCGCCACCAAAGTGGGCAGCAACAGCAAGGCGAAAAATTTCACCCTCGCCAACAAACAAAGCGTTGCGCTGACTGGCATCTCCATCTCCACCACGGGAGACTTCAGCGTTTCCTCCACCACCTGTACCTCCAGCCTCGGAGCGAAGAGCAGCTGCAAAATCGCCGTGATCTTCGCTCCCACTCAGAAGGGAACGCGGTCGGGCACGCTCCAGGTCAGCGACAGTGCTGTCGGCAGTCCCCAAACCTCGACCCTGACAGGCACCGGCAAGTAACTGCACCACGCAGTAGTTTTTCAACCAGCCTGTAAGCTGTTTTCAGCGGGGCCGCGCAAGCGGCCCCGTTGTTCTAGTGGCGACGGCTCGTTATTTCTCACCCGAATTTCTCAGCCGACGCTCTGCTGAACCGTAAAATCAAAATGTCGGAGAGACTCTCCAACCAAGCCGGTTTTCTCCGTGCCTCTGTGCCTCCGTGGTGAAAAACGAATTGCCCCGCCCCCGCCCCGCCGATTTCGCCCCCGCCTCGCCTTCGTGTAGAATTTCTTTGGCGAGTACACGGTACCGATCAACCTATGTTGACTCCGCCCGGCCGCGAACGGCTTGGCATTCCTCAATACTCCCCAATTACCAGGTAGAACCCCGGCCTTTTCACCGGCGGCACATTCCTGTCAGGAGAACGTAATGGCAAAAATTGCAAAAACCGCCGACCGTAAGAAGGTCATGGACACGACCAAGTCAACCGCCTGCCCCAAGTGTGGCAAAGATACGCGCATCGTTAAGCGCGTCAAAGACCGCGAGCGCAGCGTTCCCGGCGGCATCTTCATCTCATGCTCCGCCTGCGATTTTTTCGAGAAGTTATAGACTCGCAGCTGCGAGCTTTTGCTGGCGAGGCCTATGCAGAGAGGTTCGGGTGCCTATGAGCGCTAGAGAAGTAGTAATGTCTTACATCGACGCAATGGGCAAGCGGGATTACGTTGCCGCCAGGCGCTACTTGGGCGATGGTGTCTTCATCAAGGGCCCAGCCGGCGAGGCCTTCCGCAGCGCCGACGATTTCCTCAAGATGATGGAGAAGCAGCAGGGAAGATACCTCATGAAGAAGGTTTTCGTGGACGGCGACGACGTTTGCCTGCTCTACGACTTCGTGACCGAGAAGGTAACGACGTTTTTCTGTTCCTGGTATCAAGTAAAAGACGGAAAGATCGCCTCCATCAGGACGGTTTTCGATCCGCGCGCATTCGCCGCGTAAGGGTCACTTCCGGGGACAGTCACCCTCGGCAGTCGAGCCAAGGCTCCAAATTACAAATCAGAAATTACAAATCAGGAATTTCCCTACGCCGCGATCTGCCCAAGAATCGCCCGCGCTTCCGCCGCCGGATCGCTCGCCTCCGTGATCGGCCGCCCCACCACGATGTGCGACGCTCCTGCCGCCATCGCTTCCGCCGGAGTCACCACCCGCGCCTGGTCATCGTGTCCGCTGCCCGCCGGCCGCACTCCCGGCGTCACAATCGCGAACTCGCTCCCAAACTCCGCCCGCAGAGCCGGGCACTCGCGCGCCGACGCCACCACCCCTCTGCATCCATTCGTCAACGCCAGCGCCGCCATCCGTAGGACCTGATCCGTCAGGCCTCCACGCACGCCCAGCGTCCCCAAATCGTCCTCGTCCAAGCTCGTCAGCACCGTCACGCCCAGCACCACTAGCTTCGGGTTCACCTTCGTCGCCGCCTCCGTTGCCGCGCGCAGCATCTTTCCCCCGCCCGCCGCGTGCACGGTCAGCATACTCACGCCCAGCTCTGCCGCCTCCCGCACCGCCGAGCCCACCGTATTCGGAATGTCGTGATACTTCAGATCGAGAAATATCTGCCGGCCCGAGCCGACCAGCTCCCGCACCACCGCCGGCCCCTCCGCCGTATATAACTGCATCCCCACTTTGTAGGTGAACGCGGAATCTCCGACGGCCGCCACGATCTTCCGGGCGGCCTCGGCTGTCGCTACATCGAGCGCGACAATCAATCGCTGGCGCCGGTCAAAATTCTCAACCATCGCTCGCGAGTGTATCGGTTTTATCGGAGATTTGCTACCGGTTCCAGCTCGGCCAGCGTAGTCGGCCGGTCCAGATCCAGACGAACCTTCTGGACACCGCGCTCTCTAAATCCAAGCGCCCGCGCGGCGACGTAGGAAACATCGATGATCCGCCCATCCACCACCGGGCCGCGATCGTTGATTCGCACGACAACGGCTTTTCCGTTGCCGAGATTGGTCACCTTCACGTAACTTCCCAGTGGCAGCGTCGGATGCGCCGCGGTAAAGTCCTGCATGTCATACGGCTCACCGCTGGCTGTTGCCTTGCCCTGGAAATACTCCCCGTACCACGAGGCCGTTCCGACCTGGTAGGGGTGGGACTTCTTGCTGACTGGATTGGTTACCGGGTGGGTTATTTTGTTTGTAGGGGCGCCGGCAGTCTTTACAACCTGCGGCTCTTTGACCTTGGCGGCTTCCAGGCTTGGCCCGGATGCGGCTCCTGCCCCCAGACTGGCGACCGATAAAAGCACTGCCAGGCCTTCGGCGAAACGTCGTCGCATTCAGTTACCTCCGTTTGAAAGTCGTTTGTTGGTCGTCTGCTCCTTTGGTCAAACGATTTCGTGATCCTACGGGTCCCGGCGCTCTATGTCAATCGGAAAAGACCTCGAGTGACTTTACTTAAGAGTAATTAATCGAATGGTTTAGACCCGACAATCTGCCCATTTTGCCCCCTATCTTGCTGATTACAGTCCCTCGTCACTGTTAACTAAATAGTAATCGGGCAACTTTTCCCCAAATGGAATCCCAAGCTATCTCCCATAAAATCAGTAATTTAGTAAGTATTACCAGATAAGTCATTTACAATGAATACCTTACGCGCGCGCGAAGGCATGACTCCATGGTAAATAAAAAATCTTGAGCCCCCGCAGAAAATCACTAGTGAAAGGCGTAGCGCCAGTATCCCCGCTTGCTGTCGGGTGGGCATCCTGCCCCCGCATGTTGATCGCGAACCCCGTCCTGAACTCTGCAATCCCCACTCTGCAATCCGACTTCTGACTTCTAACTTCTGACTCCTGACTTCGGTTACAGTGGTCTCATGGCCGCCCCGCCCATCATCCTCACCATCGCCGGCTTCGATCCTTCCTCCGGCGCCGGCGTCACCGCCGACCTCAAGGTCATCGCCGCCCACGAGTCCTACGGCGTTGCCGCCATCACCGCTCTCACCGTCCAGTCCACCCTGGGAGTTCGTCAGGTCCACCCCATCGATCCCGCCATCCTCGCCGCCACCCTCGACGAACTCGCCGCCGACTTCGCCATCGACGCCGTCCACATCGGCATGTTGGCCAATCACGCCATCGTTACCGCCGTCGCCGACTTCCTCGAAAAAACGCGCCTCCCGCACATCGTCCTCGACCCTATCCTCCGCTCCAGCTCCGGCGCCGAACTCCTCGACCCCGCCGGCACCCGCGCCCTGATCGAGCGCCTCCTGCCTCTCGCCGAAGTCGTCACTCCCAACCTCGACGAGGCCGCTGCCCTCGCCGGCCTCACCCGCGCCAGCGGCGCCGCTGCCGGCTCGCCCGCCAACTCTTCGACGACATCCAGCACCACCTTCGACGGCACGAAGCTCGAAACCATCACGTTTGAAAGCATGTCCTCCGCCCTCGACGCCATGCGCGCCTTCGCCCGCCAGCTTCACACTCTTGGCGCGACCAACGTGGTCGTCACCGCCGGCCATCTCGAAAAGGCCATCGACCTTCTCAGCCTCACCACCTCTCGCGGCATCGAGCAGGAAGTTTTCAAAGCCACGCGCCAGTCCTCCAATTCCACCCACGGCACCGGCTGCGCCTTCGCCACCGCCATCGCCTGTCACCTCGCCCACGGCCGCGGACTCCCCGAAGCCGTCCTCCTCGCCAAAGCCTACGTCTCGGCCGCCATCGCCAACGCCCAGCCCATCGGCCACGGGGCCGGCCCGCTCCATCACCTCTACCGCATGCAGCAGCAACGCCGCCCCAGCGCCGTAATCTCCGACCCCGAACACCTCTTCTCCCGCAAGTAATCCAGTCGATCCCTCACGTCTCAACCGGGCGCTGCCGCTGAGAGTTGGACGGATGAGGTTTAACTTCTGACTTCTAACTTCCCACCCCCCCGAACCAAACCAAACACGTCCCACAAGCCAAATTCTCAGGCAATATAGAGAGGAAATTCGGGATCATCGCGTAATTCTTGCCATCCCGAACCCGGCCCTCCCCCAAAGGCCCGTCCTTAACCCATGTGTTTGCAATTAGTTGTTTTGGTGATTGGCTTGCGATGTACCGCACCACACACAGCCGCATTTCGGTAACGTCATCACCTGCGGCCGCTTAAAAGGGGAGTCCCAGGATGGCAGACGCAGCACATCAGGTTCAGCACGAGTTCTGGCGCCCCCCAGCCCCCGTCTCGACCCAAGCATCCCCGGCATCCAACGCATCCTCCGGAGCTATCGCATCCTCCGCCGCCCCCGTAACCAATGGCCGCCGCGAGACCTGCGACGCCTGTGCCTCCGAGTTCATCCTCGGAGCCCGCTTCTGCCACACCTGCGGCACCGCCCGCGAGTCAACCGCAACGCCTGAGTCATCCCCCGCCCCCGAATCAACTTCAGCTCGCGGTTTAACCACCCGCTCCGCTGAACTCCACAACCTGGCCGCGCTAACCGGCCTCCCGCAATTCACCGCCGCCGCCCGCCGCCTTGGCCTGACCACGCCCTCTCTGCTCGCGTTCCTCCTCGGCCTGCTCTGCTTCTTCGCAGCACTCTCGGTCAGCATCATCTTCACTGCCCGCACCACCCTCGATTGGCAAGCCATCCAGCTCTGGCGCATCGAATGGCTCCTCGCATCCATAGCCAGCTTCGCCGCCGCCTTCCTCCTCAAAAAATCCAACTGACCGTAGAGCGTGACCCCGTGGCGCGGGCGCCCGCGGCCGATGCTGTTGTTCCTAGCAAAACGTTATCAGCGTAAGCCTTGTCTGGGTCTCCGTGCTACGATGCCATCGTGTTCAATTTCGGTAAGCCGAAAACAGTTGGCGACTGGATCGTTCATTTCGCAGGGGCAGTTGTTGCAATATTTCTTGTCTGGTGGATTCTGCGGCTCTACGTTCTGTAGTTCCTCCCGCCATCTTCGTGATCACGAAATCAGTTACCATCCGCGATCAAGCAGACGCAGAACCTTCCGCTGACCGCATCCCAACAAGAGCGCGGCTCCGGATGGGAGCCGGATATCTAACTCCGTGCCTTCGAGAGCTCCAGTTCGGCCTGGAACCAGTCGTGCTTGTCTTGGCCTTGTTCGCAGCCACGATTTTCATATAGTTCGTAGGCACGCTTATTCACTCTGTCCTGTGTTGGGACCGTGTTTGGCATCACCGCCAGTTTGGCTGGCGTGTTCTTCGGGGTGGCGGCGACGTTCGGTTTCGATTGCTTGTGCGCGTTGGTATTGGACATTTAAGGCACCTCTTGAGTTGGCACTAATAAGTTGGCACGAATGAGTTGACACTAAGTGGAAGGCACTTCAGATGAACTGCCTAGTTCAGAGGACCTGAAAGAGGAGAGGAACTGCTCACTCACCTTCGACCCTACTCTGAATCCTCATCTGTGTCCACTCTAGAGGCCGCCGCCATCCGGTTGTTATCGGTGTAATAGAGATTTGTCGCCAACGATCCGGCGTATAGTTTGGCAAGCTGAAAACGGCTAACGTGCTAGCTCAAAGACGGTGCCGCAACCTGGCGTGGCGCCGACTTGACAGGAAAGGCGGTTGCCTGGAACTAGCGCTTCCGGGCAAACCGCTGGCCGACCAAACCCGCGACTTCTAGGGCTGATAAATCTGCACGTTGTTGATTGGGGCTCCGTTAAAGTTAGCAAAGCCGCCGATGCAATAGAGCTGTTTTTTGTAGACCGCGGAACTGCCTTCAAAGGTTCCCTGGGGCATGGGTGCGAGCGCCGTCGTCCATAGTCCTTGTCCAAATCCTTTCGACAGATCGAAGGACTCGTTCACAGTGGTTGCCGGCCCGGCATTGTTGAGATAGCCGCCGGCGTCATAGAACTTAGCACCGATAGATCCGAAGCAGGATACAACGCGCGCTTCAGGATCGACGGCGAGTCTCTCCCAGGTGTTGGTGGCTGCGTCGTAGCCCTCGCTGGCGCCGGTGATTTGGCCGGGCTCAGAGCCACCGTCGGTAACCATGATCGTGGTTCCGAGCAGACCGGCGGCAGGTCCTTGTTTGTTCTCTAACATCGGCGTCTCTTCGGTCCAGGTATTGGTGGCAGGATTGTAGCTCTCGACTGTCGCGAGGAAGTCGGTGGGGCTCGCGATGCCGCCGAAGACATAAATGATGTTCTTCTCAACCACCGCCGCGGTTAACCACCTTGCCGTCGGCATGTTCGCCAGGGCAGTCCAGGTCTTGGTTTTGGGGTTAAACGCATACACGGCGTTCGTGGGCAAACCTTGGCCGGGGGATCCCCCAAACACGTATAAAACGTTTTTCACCACGGCAGCGCTCGCCCCTGAGATGGCCACTGGATAAGACACACCAGTACTCCAGGTGTTGGTCGCAGGATTGTAGATTTGCACGTCGGCGACCTCCTCTGTCGCGTCATTGCCGCCGACCAGGTAGATCTCGTTCTTGACCACTGCCGAGGCCGCAGCGGCGACGGGGATTGGCAGGGCCGCGCCGCTGGTCCACGTATTGTGGGTGACGGCGGGGGTCTGGCTGGCTGGGGACTCGGTCTGGGCAAGCAGCGGGAGGGAGGCTATGGCTGTGAGGATGAAAAGGGTGAGCATGGTGAGCGCAGATGCGGCCATGCTAGTTCTCTTGCTTGTCCTGCGATTGCTGCAATACATGTGAAAGCCTCCTACGAGCGAGATATTTCCTGCTCGTACTGTTGGAATCGTTAACCGCAAAATTCGCCGGGCGGACCAGGCTTGGGAGCGCACCACAAACGCCCTCCCATCGGGTTCTCGCCTCGGCTGCCCATGCAAAGACGTTGATTCAAATGCGCTTACGTGGGGGGACGGCAAGTCTTCTTTCTGGCCCTGCAATCCGACTTGCTCAAAATGAACGCAGACTGGTCAAAATGGGGATTTCGATCCTCATCCTCCGCGTATAATGGCGGAAGTCTCTCTCCCCCGCAACGGACAACAACGGACAGTAGTGGGCATTACAGGATGGGCGATAGTTCTGCGCGTCAGTTAGCCAATCAGCGCCTTGATTCTTGGAAGGAAATCGCTGCCTTCTTCAGCCGCGACGGGCGCACCGTTCGTCGCTGGGAAAAGGAGCGAGCCCTGCCCGTCCACCGCGTTCCCGGCGGCGGCCGCGGGGGTGTGTTTGCCTACACCCATGAACTGCGCGAGTGGCTCAAAGGACGAGGCGACGAATTAGAGTCCGCAGACTCCGAAAAAACCGAGTCGGTAGCTCACAGGGAAAAACTCGAACTTCCGAAAGGCCTGGTCGCGCTGTCCCCGGCTCCGGACCTGCCGCCTGTTCCCGCCCCGTTCCTTCCTTCATTCGCCAGCATTGCGGTTTGGCTCGCACCCTTGGTTGTCGTCGCCGGATTGATCGCCCTCTTCTCGTTCAGCCAGCGTGAACCGCATTACAAGAACGCCCTCGCCGCCCGACACACACCCAACCCCGAGGCGCAGGAGTTGTATCTCAAGGGCGAGTATCACTGGACCAAGCGCACTCCCAAAGATCTCAACAATGCTGTCGATTATTTCACGCAGGCCATCGTCAAAGATCCGAGCTACGCCGAGGCCTATGTTGGATTGGCCGACAGCTACAACCTGCTTCGTGAGTTCAGTGTCATGCCCGCGGAAGAGGCTTATCCCCGTGCGCTGGCCGCCGCCCAAAGGGCGGTCGAACTCGACGAGACTTCACCTGGAGCCCACACTTCCCTGGCGTTTTCCAGCTTCTACTGGAATTGGGATCCCCGGACGGCCGAACGCGAATACAAACGCGCACTGGAACTCGACCCGAACTTCGTGCAGGGTCACCACTGGTATGCCACGTTCTTGCTAGCCTCCGCTCGCTATTCCGAAGCTCTCGACCAGATTGAGCAGGCCCGCATCATTGATCCTGCCTCCACCACTATCCAGGCCGACAAAGGCTGGATTCTCTTCAATGCGGGGAGAAAGAACGAAGCATTCGCCCTCCTCAAGCAGTTGGAATCTACCGATCCCGCTTTGGCGACGACGCATGGGTATTTGGCTGCGATCTTCCTCGATCGCGAGGATTACCCGAACTTCTTGTCCGAATCAAAACAGGCGGCACAACTGCGCCACGACGAAGGCGGTCTGGCCGTGGCCGCCGCCGCCGAGAAGGGTTATGCCGTGGGCGGGTTAGCCGGCATGCGGGAAAGCATGCTCCCGGTGCAGAAGCAGATGGTCGATCGCGGGTTAGGGTCCGCCTACGAATTAGCCACAACCTGCGTCTTGCTTGGCAAAAAACAAGATGCCTTGCACAACTTGCAAGCAGCCTACGCGAAGCGCGACGTCGGTCTGCTTCATCTGAACCGCGACTCTAACTTCACCAGCCTGCGCAACGATTTCGTTTATAAGGAAATCATCGAACACGTCGCGGAACGATTGTCGAAGCAACAGTTTTCTGTGGGTGTCGAAAAGGGTTGAGTTCTATTTCGATTGGTGAAACATCGATGTTCCTTCACCTCAACCACAACCGAGCCTGGGTTGGTTTGCACTACCAAAGCTCACCCGTGCCTGGAAGCCGACATTGTCATGGAATCAATTACACCCATTAAGAATTGGCCCGACGGGCCGATGAGCGTATTCGAAATGTTACGCCAACGCTAACCATTGCAGTCCATGGTTATCCGGCCTGGACTGACAAAGCGTTCAGGAGGCACTTCAATGAAGCCGAGAAGCTTGATGATTATCGTACTATTGGTGCTCCTCTCCAGCTTCGCCTCTTCCCAAACGTTTGGCTTCGCGTCCGTTGACGGCAGCTACCTGTATTGCAACTATGAAGTTCTCGCCGAAGCTTACCGTGCCGTGTGGGAAGGCGTGGACATCCTCATCTTGTGCGGCGGCAACATCAATGGAGATATTGTTGGCACCAGCGGCGGCATTTCGGCATCTGGCAACCCTGCTGGTTTTGTCGTGAAGGGGGTCACCTACGCTGACGACATTTACGATGCGTTCTCGCTGACTTTCACGGGTCTTCAGTGGTACGTAGTCACGGACCTGAAGTGCTCGACGTTCAAGAATGGTCGTTATTCCGGCAAGTATGGTTGGATCGGGTTTGCCGTCACCGAGGGCATCGTGTACGGCGATAACTACGGTTACCTGAGCTGCCAACTCACTGGACAGCCGGGTTCACCCCCGTTCAAGGATGTATCGAACGCCGGCGCAACAACGATTCCCGCGAAAAAGTAACAAGACTACGGCGTCACCTCGAACACTACCCGCATGCGGCGTGGGCGTCGCACGAGGGGCCACCGCCCGACGTGGTGGTGCCATAGAGATTGCCATGCGCATCCCGCAGCAATCCGGCTCGAGGGAGCTCACCGTCAGTCCCGCCCGCCTTTTGAAGGTCGATGAGCCCTATCGCGATATTTCAACAACTATCCGCCTGCCCGCGCTCTGCTCGGTGGCTCCCTGGCCATCCCCGCCCATCAAAATGTCCCCCATGTCACTGACAACGTGCCCTCATTCGTGGGCTAATTATCTCGTCTCGCCTCTCCGAAGAGCAGGCTCCCCTCTGTATGTACACCTGTATGCACACCCCCTGAGACGAGAACTGAACGTTAGACCCTCTTGGCAATTGGCGTATTGCTACGACTCTCTGGCTTGGGCCGCGCCGTTCGAGGATGAGAACGCTCGTCGCAGAATGAGCGACCCCAAACACGGTTTCCACTCTTCCTCCATGAAAGGGGGTTTGCCATGAAACGCAAGTTTGGTCGTAATCATTCTCGCCGGGTTGTTCTCCCTTTCTTCGTAATTCTGATGATCTTGTTCACGGCTGCCGTGCTGGCGCAAACGTCCGGCGCAGGGCAGACGACTGGGCGGTCAAACACCGTGTTGCCTCCGGCGCGGGCCGCCGCGGTCGCGCAAACGTTCACGTCATCTACGGATACCGCTGGGCGTTCTGCGGTAGGCCCTTCGCATACAAAACGGCATTGTGCGGTTCCGCTGGACGAGAACCCGCCGCTCTTCCTCCCGGCGGTGGCTTATGACACGGGCAGCGCCGTGACGGTCGCGGTCGCGGATGTAAATGGAGACGGCAAGCCCGACCTGGTAGTCGCGACCTCGGGCTCGGTCGAGGTGCTGTTGGGCAACGGGGACGGTACCTTTCAGGCGGCCCTGGATGTCGGTGGCTCCAGCGGCTACCTTGCGGTTAGGGATGTGAACGGCGACGGCATACCCGATCTTGTGGTGACGGGTTGCACAGGCAGTAATTGTGCTGGGTATGTAGCAGTCCTCCTGGGCAATGGTGACGGTACGTTTCAGACGGCGGTTACCTATGACTCGGGCGGGGATTATCCCTTAGCGGTCGCCGCGGGCGACGTCAATGGCGACGGGAAGCCCGACTTGGTGGTGACCAATTGTGTGTCCCACGGGCAGAGTTGCGGTTATTATCCCGGACTCGTGGGTGTTCTCCTGGGCAATGGTGACGGCACCTTTCAGCCGGTGGTCACCTACGATTCCGGAGGGGACTACCCGGCCGCGGTCGCCATCGCGGATCTGAACGGGGATGCCAAACCGGACCTCGTCGTGGGAGAGTTGGGCAGCGCCGGTTGGACCTCCGGTGTTGCGGCTGTATTGCTGGGCAATGGTAACGGCACCTTCCAGCCTCCCGCGACCTACGACGTGGAGGGGTTAACCCCGAGTTCGGTTGCCATCGCCGATGTGAATCGCGACCACAAGCTGGACTTGGTCGTCACCAGTCAGTGCTCTGAACCCTCCTGTCACGCCGACGGCGTAGTCAGCGTGTTGCTGGGCAATGGCGATGGCACCTTTCAACTGGAGGCAACCTACGACTCCGGCGGGTTCGAGCCAAGGTCGGTTGCGGTTCAGGATGTGAACGGAGACGGCAAGCCTGACGTGGCGGTGGCGAACACCGGTACGGACCGCGGTTCGGCGGGTGTTCTCCTGGGGAATGGCGACGGGACGTTCCAGGCGGCGGTCACATTCGATTCCGGTGGGATCAGTGCGCTCGGGGTAGCCCTTGCCGACGTGAACGGAGACGGTTTGCCAGACCTTTTGCTGGCCAACCAGTGCACCACGACGTATTGCGGCCCAGGCACCATAGGAGTGCTCTTGAACGACACCGGACCCCACAGTCCGACAACGACGACGCTGGCTTCCTCGCTGAATCCGTCCCTCTTCGGGCAAGAGGTTACCTTCACGGCCCAGGTCAGCTCGGCCTCGGGAACGCCCACCGGTACGGTGATTTTCTCCGACGGCTCAACCCAACTCGGCAGCGCGACTCTAGTGAACGGGAGCGCATCGCTCTCGACCTCGTTGTTGACCGCCGGCCTGCACGCGATTACCGCTGCCTACCAGGTTTCACTCAAGTTCGACGCCAGCACGTCATCTCCATTCAGCCAAGTGGTCAATATGGCGGCGACCACCACTTCACTGGTTTCTTCGCCGAATCCGGCGCGTGTCAACCAACTCATCACCTACACCGCGACCGTGAGCGGCCAGTACGGAGCAGCCTTGACCGGTACGGTGACGTTCCAGGACGCCGGCGCGACCTTCGCAACGGCGACGTTGCTCGGCAACCAGGCGGCCTGCACAACCACATACGCGGCGCCCGGGAACCACGCGATCACCGCTACCTACTCAGGCGATGCCAACAACTTTGGCAGCGCATCCTCGGTATTAGTCGAACAGATTAATAAGGCCTTCGCATCGAAGACAGTCGTGGCCACCTCGGGATCCCCGTCGTTCGTGGGCCAGCCGGTAACGTTCAGCGCAACCGTCAGGTCAGCCCACGGGGCGATTCCGAATGGCGAACTGGTGACCTTCTACGACGGGAATACCGCGATTGGAACCGGGACTACCGCGAGTGGCGTAGCCACTTTCACCACCTCGGCGCTGGCGGCGAGGACGCACACGATCAAGGCCACCTACGTGGGCGATGCGACGTTTGATCCGAGTACCGGGTCGGTGAAGCAGCAAGTCGAGAAGTACGCCACGGCCACAGCACTGAGTTCAACCCTCAATCCGTCGCAATACGGACAGGCAGTCACGTTCACGGCGCAAGTCACCAGTTCCGGTCCTGTGCCGACGGGCGCAGTGAAGTTCATGGACGGAACGAAATCGCTTGGATCGCGGAAGTTGACGGGTGGCATCGCCACGCTCACCGTATCCAGACTCGGTGTAGGTACGCACCCAATCACGGCTCAGTACTTGGGGGATGGTGCCAGCATCAAGAGCACCTCCCCGGTTCTGGATCAGGTGGTGCAATAGCTTCGACGAACAGCGCACTAGAGCGTGTTTCATAAACCGGGTTTGGGACGGGCACGACTTTTAGTCGTGCCGTCCAAAGACCTTGTCGGCCCGGCGATCACAAATGAGCCGCCCGATGTCCGGGCGGCTTTTGTTTTGCCACGCGCGGAAGGCGGGAACTGCAACTGTCGTTAGCAGGCACTCCTGCGCAATCTCGCAGCAACACGAATGCATAACTTTTCATCTTGAGCAGGCCCGGGGGCTTTGGCATACAATGGTGCCCTTCTTGAAGGCAGCGAGATTGCGCACAAGAAGAAATTTCAATTCAAAAGCGTGCCCCGGTACCGGGCACCCAATAGGGGATTTCATGCATTCGATCTTTCGGTTCTCGGCAGTGTGCGTTGCTGTTCTGCTCGTGTCCGCCTTCGGCGCAACCTCCGCTCTGGCCCAGACTACGCCTCACTTCAATCACATCATCTGGGTAATGGAGGAGAACCTCAACTACTCTGACATCACCAGCGCTACTTGGCCGAATCTGTATGCGTTGGGCCACACCTACGGCTATTCCACCAACTTCTTCTCTGACACGCATCCCTCCATCGGCAACTACGAAGAGGACATCAGCGGCCAGATTCTAACCAACGATGACGGATGCGATCCCAACGGCAGCGGCGGTTCCGACTGCCCGTTCCCCAGTACCGTCGATAACATCGTCCGCGAGCTCTTAGCCCAGGGCTTGACCTGGAAGTCTTACGCCGAGTGCATCCCCAATGCCGGCTACTTAGGCGGAAACTATGTCGCAAAATCCTGCCCCACCGATCTTACAGGTGACAACACCTACTACGTTCGACATAATCCGTTCCCCTATTACTCGGATGTATATAACAACCAAACGCAGGCGGATAACATTGTCCCCTTCAGCCAATTCGCTACCGACGTGGCGGCTAAGAACTTACCCAACCTCACCTATGTTGCGCCCGACGGCTGCGACGATGCCCATGATTGCCCGTCCTATCCCGGCCATATTGACCTCACCGCGGATACATGGTTGCAGACCAATGTCATCGGGCCGTTGACCGATCCCTCCGGTTATGGCCCAACCTTCGATGATGGTGACCTCCTGATTGTCACCTTCGACGAATCGAGAAATGACAACCAGAACGGCGGCGGCAAGATCTTCATTGCCATGGTCAGCCCGAAGTATTCCAAGCTGGCGTATGTCTCTAGTATTTCCTACGGCGAAGGCGCCCTGGCCTGCACGTTACTCCAGGGCCTCGGCCTCACCGCCGTGTACGGCGACGCCTGCAGCACATCTCCCCCCACTCAGTACGCCACTGCCGCCATGTCGGATTTCTTCGGAACAACACCGTCGTTCTCCTTATCCGCGAATCCAAACACGCTCACCGTCGCCCAGGGCAACATCGGCACAAGCACTATCACCGTTACTGACTCCGACGGTTTTAACGGCGAAGTCACCTTAAGCGCCTCGGGTCTGCCCAATGGAGTGACCGCCCAGTTCGTTCCAAATCCCACAACCACCACCAGCACGCTCACGCTTACGGTCGCGAGTGGTGCTGCTCTCGGAACCTCCACCGTCACCATTAGTGGCGTCTCCGGCAGCTTGACCAATCAAACCACGATATCGCTAACGGTGACGGCAAGCGGCCCCATCGTGAGTCTTTCGCCGACGTCTCTTACATTCCCGAAGACCGACGTGGGCGTGACCAGCAAGCCCAAGACCGTCACCCTCACCAACACTGGAGCCTCGACCCTTAACATCGCCAGCATCGCGCCCAGCGGAGATTTCGCCGTCCAGAGCACGAACTGCGGCAGCACCTTGGCGCCAAGTGCGAAGTGTACGGTGAACGTCACCTTCACCCCGACCCAGGCTGGAACCCGCACCGGAACTCTGTCCTTCACCGACAATGCGCCGGGCAGTCCACAAACGGTCGCGCTCTCGGGCACGGGCATCGCGCAGGTGACGCTGACTCCGGCCAGCGAGACCTACCCCAAACAAAAGGTAGGCACGACCAGCAAGGCGAAGAAGTTCACCCTAACCAACAATCAGGCCGTGGCCCTGACGGGCATTACGATCTCGACGACGGGAGATTTTGCCGTCTCGTCCGAGACCTGCGGCTCGAGCCTCGCTCCCAAGAAAAAATGCGCCATCGACGTAACCTTTACGCCCACCCAGACGGGGACGAGGACGGGACAACTAAGCGTGAGCGACAGCGCCAGCAACAGCCCCCAGACGGCAAGCCTCACCGGCACCGGAGATTAGACCGCGTTTTATAAATCAGGGTTGGGAAGGGCACGAGTTCCAGAGGTCGCGGAAAAACTGATTGTCGATAGGACCGGGAAGGGCACGAGTTCCACTCGTGCCAGTAAGTCGATGAAACTGTGTCGCGCTTTAGCGCCTGAGGCAGCTTCTTCACGACTGCCCGACTTTTTCCGCAGCCTCTTCTAGCCGCTGAGGTTCCCACGCTTGCGGCCACCGCCAAACCGCTTTAGTTCACGATGGCTTGCAAGCCTGACGGCGCGGACGGCGTGGCTGACGGCGCCGGGCATGAGAACGACGACGCATCGCTGCCAAACATTGTCCGGGCGCTTTCCACCAGCTTGCGGGACGCGGACGAGGCCGAGTACAGAGCGCTGAAGTAACTGCCGAGTCGGTCCGGGAATGGAAAATCCTTCGCGTAGATATGGTGAGGGTAGGCGAGGGGATCGTGCGTGGTATCGAGGGGAGAAGTGGGATTGAACCACGTCAACTTGAGCGTGGAGGGAGCGCCCGTCCCCGAGCCTTGGAGCAATGCGGACTCGATCGCCTCCTTATCCGATTGGCCCAGTTCTATGAAGTTCGAATGCGCGTAAAAGTCCTGGAGAGCATGCAGGGCTCGCCCTAGCGCCTCCAGTGCTTCTTTGGGTTTGCTCTTTCCGAACTGCTGAACCAATCCCATCTGCTCGCGGATATACCCAACCCCGTCGCTGAAGGCCTGCGCGTGGCTCATCGAATCGTTCCGGTCAAAGTGAAACTTATGTTGATAGGTCAGCGCCGGGTTATCCTGTTCGTTGTTCGCGTCCGCCACAATTTTCACGGCGCACTCCGGGTACCACTTACTGTCCGTATTGGATTCTTGCAGGAACGCGCCCAGCGTGAGCCCGCCATGGTCGTTCGGGACCAGAGCGGAAAGTCCATACTTGTCGTATCCGCTAAGGAACGCGTTTGCCTCCGGCGGCCAAAGCATAAACCAACAAAACACGCATACAAACAAGTAGTGCAGAACTCGATGGACGCGACACCGGCTGACAGCGTTCATTACGGCGATGGGTCGGCTGGCGGGGATTATCATTTCTGCCTCCGGATTCGGACAGAGAATATACACTAAATTCGCTGGGGTCCCCCATTCAATCGCGCTTTTTGCGATTGAGTGGGCTCTCGACTCGACCAGGGCGGGGACTTTGAATTCCTGTCCCCCACCACCACTCCCATCCGCTCCCGTTTCCACGACTCAATTTTCACCACCGTCCGTTCTGCCAATTTCGCCGCCCTATTGTCTAAGTGAGTAACGACCATCCCATAGGCAAGTTAACCATCCAATTACTACAATCCGCCTTCCCGAGCCCTCCAGCTCCATTTTTTCCGTAGCACATTTCACACCCTCCAGGTGCTATTTAAGTGGTAAGAAAACAACAATATTTTTGTTACCCAGAAAGTAATAGTCTCCCACCCCGCCGCCCGCCCAAAACCCCTAATCAGGTACACTGCTTTTGCGTGCATTTTTCTCCCATCAGCCTCCGGAATTGTCTCCGCCGCCCCACCCGGCCGGCCGTCGCCGCAGCCATTGTCCTGCTCTCCATAATCGCCCCCGCCCAGCCCCAAACCGCCAGGGCCGCCGCCCCGCCGTCGTCTTCCCCCGGCGCCATGCGCCCCGCCGATCCCCTAAACCCAGCTGCCAGCGCGGCTTTCTACAACCTCGACTACGAAGCCGCCATCTCGGATTTCGAAACCATCCTCGCCCGCCACCCCGGCGATCCCTTCGCCATCAACCATCTTCTGTCCGCCGTCCTCGTCCGCGAACTCTACCGCATGGGCGCCATCAATACCGGCGAGTACACCAATGACAGCTTCATCGGCCTCGCCCATCGTCCCCCCGACCCGGCGAACAAAGAGCGTATGAAGCAGCTCGTCCGGCAAGCCGAAAAACTCGAAGACGCCGAACTCGACCGCCACCCCGATAACGTCGAAGTCCTTTATGCCCGAGGAGTTACGCGCGCCCAGTTCGCCCTCTACACCGGCCTCATCGAGCGCGCCTGGTTTTCCTCCCTCCGCAATGCCGTCGGAGCCCGCCACGATCACGAGCGCGTCCTCCAGCTCGATCCCAACTACACCGACGCCAAGCTCGTCCTCGGCACCCACAATTATGTCGTTGGCAGTCTCTCCCGCGCCGTCAAAGTCGCCGTCTCCCTCGTCGGTCTTGGCGGTGATAAACAAAAAGGAATCCAGTACTTATACGACGACTACCGCTCCGGCGGCGAAACCAGCGTAGACGCCGGCATGGTCCTCCTCGTCTTCCTCCGCCGCGAACATCGCTACGACGATGCCCAGGCCATTGCCACCGCGCTCGCCCCGCGCTTTCCCCGTAACTATCTGTTGCCATTGGAGCAAGGGAACCTCTTGCGCGCTGCCGGCAAGCTCGCCGAGGCCGAAGACCAATATCGCCATGTCTGGCAGGAAGGCCGCCAGGGAAAATATGGCAATCTTCACTATGAGTTAGCGGCCGTAGCGCTGGGCGACCTGCTGCGCTCCGAGAAGAAGTATTCCGCCGCCGCCGCCGCCTACGAAATGGTAGGCGAGGTCAGCGCCCCCGACCCCGAACTCCTTCAAAAGGCGAACCTTGGAGCCGGCGAGATGTACGACCAACTGCAAAATCGCGAGCAAGCCCTGAAGAAATATCAGGCCGTTGTCCAGATCGACGCCGGCAACGCCGAGGCCGAAAAGGCCCGCAAACGCCTAAAAGAACCCTACCGCGAGTAGAAGAGAATGCGAGAGCTTGCTGCCCGATATTTGCTGCCGAATAAGTGAGATTCTCGCTCTCTGGGAACTTTCAACCCCATTCGCCCGTATAATTTACCAAAGGGGAGGCGACCATGGAACCCGGCACAATGTTCTGCAACCACTGCGGCACCACCATCTCCGACCAGGCGCGCTTCTGCTCCAGTTGCGGCCGCCCAATCGCGCTCCACCAAGCCGCCCCCAGGCTCCTCCGCTCCCGCCTCGACCGCAAAATTGGCGGCGTCTGCGCCGGCCTGGCCGAGCACCTCGACCTTGACACATCCCTAATTCGCATCCTCTGGGTCTTCCTGACCTTTGCGTCGGGATTTTTCCCGGGGCTAATCGCCTACATTTTGGCCTGGATCATCATTCCCGAAGAGCCGTTGCTCCCGGTCGTGGCCCAGCATCAGCATCCGGTTGCGAGCTAAGATCACTAAGCTACGAGAGTACGCCGCTATCTCCTCAGTCGATGGAACAGAAATGCGTGAAAACGATCCAAACGAATTTGTTTCGCATCTCGTCTGAATTGCACCTTGACCTTTGATACCCTGTCAGTTGCCATGCTCAGTTTGCGGAGCGACGACGCGGAGATTTTTTACGACGTTCAGGGCGACGGTCCCGCCGTCGTTCTCCTCCATCCATTTCCTTCTCACCACGAATTCTGGATGCCAGCCGTCCCCGCGCTGCAATCGCGCTACCGCCTGATTCTCCCCGACCTGCGCGGACATGGTGAATCGGAGATCGGGAAAGGCCCGGCATTTATGGCAAAACATGCGGCGGATGTAGCTCGCGTCATGGACGCTGCGGGCGTTGGCAAGGCCGCATTCATCGTGTGCTCGATCGGCGGCTACATTGTGTTCGAATTTCTGCGGCGGTATCGCGGGCGCGCTTCGGCGCTGGCGCTGTGCAATACGCGGCCACAGCCCGACACCGCGGAGGCGCGCGCCAACCGGCTGAAGAATGCGGAAGTGGTGCTGGAGCAGGGAACCGAGCCATTCCTCCAAAGCATGATTCCCAAGCTGCTGGGCGCAACGACTCTTTCTTCGCGGCCCGACCTGGTGGAAGGCGCGTTGCGCATGATGCGCAAAATGTCGCCCGAGGACATCAGCCTGGTGTTGCGAGGAATGGCCGAGCGCCCCGATTCAGTGCCTGACCTGAAGCGCATCAACCTGCCGACGCTCATCCTCATGGGCGATGAGGATACGCTGACTCCCGAAGCCGATGGCGAACTGATGCGGCAGAGTATTCCGAACAGCCGTCTGAAGATCATTCCGAAAGCCGGCCACTATGCCCCCTGGGAACGGCCCGAGGCGGTAGCGCCACTGCTGCGGCAGTTTTTGGATTTTGTGCCGCTCATCTGAGCCGATGGCGAGTCGTCGCCGGCCCGCGCCTGCGCCATTCCCGACCGGGCGCGCGCCGGTGGTTGTTCGGCGGTGATCGTCGTCCTACTGGCGAACGCGCAACCTCTGCTAGAATTTGCCCGTCATGATTGAAGCCTTCCTTGTTCCTGAAAATACCGTTGCCACCGCCAAGGGGGACGGGCCGGCCGTTGACCTGCGCTCCGCTTCCACACGGGTCTTCCTCGTCAACCTCGCCATTACCGACATCATCGAGCAGGAGTCGATCGACGTCAGCATTCAGGGCTCCGCCGACGGCACGACGTTCGATCCGAAGCCCGTGGCCGCGTTTCCACAAAAGTTTTATCGCGGAGAAAGTCCTCTGCTCGTCGATCTCTCCGGCACGCCCGACGTCAAGGCCATCCGCGCGCACTGGGATGTGAACCGCTGGGGCCGCGGAACGGAGACGCCCATGTTCGAGTTCTCGGTAACGCTCCGCGAGGTGCCGCAAGAGATACTCGCCGCCAGAAGCTAGACCCGCCCTAATTGTTCAAACTCAAGGCTCGCAGCGAGTCACCTCCGACCTCGAACCTCTCACCTCATCGCCAGATCTTCGGTATAGTGGAAGCCCTCATGGCTCGCAAAACTTCTCCCAACTCCACTCGCCGTTTCTTTCTTCAGACGGCTGTCCTCGGTGGCACAGCCGCTGCCCTTGGCCCCTTCAACCAGGCGTATGGTGAGCACCGTGATTTATCCATCGCCGAAAACGTTGGTGCAGGCAAAGGCGCCCAGGGTCACCCAGGTAGTGCTTCCGAGATGCGGGCGTTCGAACTCGATGAGATCACGATTGCCGAACTCCAAGCCGGCATGAAATCCGGAAGGTTCTCTGCCCGCGGGCTGGTCGAAAAGTACACGGCGCGCATCGTCGAAATCGACAGGGCCGGGAAACTCGGCCCAGGCTTGAACAGCGTAATCGAACTGAACCCCGACTCCATGTCGATCGCCGGAGCGCTGGATAAAGAGCGCAAAGAAAAAGGCCCGCGCGGGCCGCTGCACGGCGTCCCCGTTCTGATCAAAGACAACATTTCGACCGATGACCGCATGATGACCACTGCCGGCTCTCTCGCGCTCGTCGGCGCGAAAGTTCCCAGGGATTCGTTCGTCGCGCAAAGGCTGCGCGCGGCGGGCGCGGTCATTCTTGGCAAGACGAATCTCAGCGAGTGGGCGAACATTCGCTCCAGCCATTCGACGAGCGGTTGGAGCGGGCGCGGCGGGCTGACGAAAAATCCCTACGCGCTCGACCGAAATCCCTGCGGCTCGAGTTCCGGCACCGGCGCGGGCATCTCGGCGAACCTGGCCGCCGTGGGAATCGGCACCGAGACCGATGGCTCCATCGTTTGCCCGTCCTCGTCGAATGGACTGGCCGGCATCAAGCCCACGGTCGGCCTCGTCAGCCGGGCGGGCATCGTTCCCATCTCGCATTCGCAGGACACTGCCGGCCCGATGGCGCGCACCGTACTCGATGCGGCCATTTTGCTGGGCGCGCTCACGGGCGCCGATCCCGATGACGAGGCGACATCGGCGACCGCGGGCAGAGCGCAAACCGATTACGCGCAATACTGCGATCCCGCGGGATTGAAGGGCGCGCGCATCGGTGTGGCGCGAAAATATTTCGGCTTCAACGACGCGGTCGACGCCCTCATGGAAGAATCTCTGGACGCGATGCGGAAGCAGGGCGCGATGCTCGTCGATCCGGCCGACATCGAAACCTTCGGAAAATTTGACGACACCGAACTGCTGGTCTTTATGTACGAACTGAAGGCTGACCTGAACGCCTATCTGGCGCGGCTTTCGGGCTCGCCCGTGCGCACGCTCAAAGACGTAATCGAATTCAATGAACGCAACCGCGCGAAAGAGATGCCGTATTTCGGACAGGACTTGTTTGTGAAAGCCGAGGCGAAGGGACCGCTCACCGATAAGGAATATCTCGATGCGCTGGCGAAAAATCGTCAATTAACCCGCACCGAGGGCATTGACGCGCTGATGGACAAGCACCGGCTCGACGCCATTGTCGCGCCCACCGGCGGCCCGGCGTGGCTCACCGATTTGGTGAATGGCGATCATGTGGCGGGTGGCAGTTCGAACGCCGCGGCGGTGGCGGGCTACCCGAATATTAATGTCACGGCTGGATTCATCTCCGGGCTGCCGGTGGGCATTTCATTTTTCGGCCGCGCCTGGAGCGAGCCCACTCTGATCAGGATTGCGTTTGCTTTCGAGCAGGCGACAAAGGCGCGCAAGACGCCGAAGTTTTTGGCCAGCATCGGCCCGGGCTAAGTCATCCTCAAAAACGAAGCGCGCTTGACTGCCCCAAGGTTCAGATCGAGAGAAGTGGATCGGTGAATTTATGGACTTGTTTGCGGCGAAAAGATAACATCGGCATAGCCGGACGCGCGGCAGCGGGCAGTGGTTCAAGGCCGATGGCTGGCCGCTCAAGAATAAGGGCTGGGTCTTTCCATGAGCATTAATCTGACACCGGAGCAACAAGCGATCATTCAGCAGGCGATTCAAACAGGCCTGGTGCGATCGGTCGATGAATTTATTGAGTCCGCACTTGGCGCACTGTCCCACCGCAACGGCGAGTTTGACAAAGCAAAGTCGCGGCTCGCTGGCGCGCGAATCCGTGAACTGCGCAAGGGCGTCAGGCTCCAGTTGAAGGGCATATCGATCCGCGAACTGGCTCATATCGGGCACAAATACTGATGGATGCATTCGTCCTGGACGTATCGGCGTGCATTCCCTGGTGCTGCGAGGATGAGACAACCCAGGCATCGGAACAGTTGCTTGAGTGGGCAATGGATGGAAGCGCCTTGCATGTTCCGTCTTTATGGACTTGGGAAATTCTGAACACCGTGGCTGTGGTTATCAAGCGGCAGCGCATTACAGCGGATCTGGGGAGAGAGTTTCTAACGCAGCTTGCCACGCTGAATTTTAAAGTTGATAGTCCTCCGCCGATTGCCGATTTTCCCCGGCTGAGTTCTCTCGCCAGTAAGCATCTGTTAACTGCTTATGATGTTGCATATCTGGATTTAGCGAATCGTCTATCGCTGCCCTTGGCGACACGCGACGAAGATCTGACGCGGGCCGCGCTTGCCGAGGGCCTGCAAATCCTCTAATCACAGTTTGAGGCAAAGGTCAGCGGTGGCTTGTGTTGGAGCCTTTGGCCTTCGGCGTCAGCTTGCGAATCACGAATTCCTGCAACAGGTTGGAGATGGCGGTGGCGCCGATTCCGATGGCCGTGTTTTCGAAGGTCAGGCTCGCATCATCTCGATCCTGCTTGGGATAGTAGAGATTTGAAATACCGCCCGCAGCAAGGCTTCCAAGCACGCCCGAGTAATTCGGCTGCCAGCGTTTATTGTCGCCCTTGCAGATGAAGGCATTGGCGATGGCGTAGAGCGCGCGCGCCGGCACGCTGCCCGTACCTTTGTAGAAGTAGCGCGGATCCTGCTTCAGAAGCGAAGGCAGAATCGCGCCGCCGATCAGCGTGCCGGTAACGGCGTCCGCGTAATTCGCGCCGAAACGCTTGCCGTATCCTTGCGCGCCCTGCCCATATTCGGCAAAGTGATTCTGCGCCTGCTCCACTCCGGCCGCGCCGGCCACCATGACAAGGGTGAAGGGATCGATGAGCGACCTCCACGCCAGCTCAAGTTTCTGTTTCGGCGTGAGCGGCGCGGCGTCGGGCACGTAGCTCACATAAAAGTTCGGCAGCACGCCGAGAACGCGCTGCTTTTCCTCCACCTTGATTTCTTCCTCCGCTACTTCGATCTGGGGAAGCCCGACTTCCACCTCGGTGCCCGCGTCCGCGACGCTCAAGGCGATCGGCGGCAAGGTTTCGACCTGGCCGGCGCTGACTGCGCCCGTGATCGTCTGCGTTGCGAAGCCCGCCGCCGTAATGGTCAGCTTGAACGGGCCGGGAGCAATTTGCGGGAAAAAGAACTGACCATCGATGCCGGAAATACCATCGAGGTTTTGCGCCGGATTTTGCGCGTTGAGCTTGATTCGCGCATTACCCACCACCGCGCCGCTCGGATCGACAATGGTGCCGCTCACGCTCCCCGCCGCTTGCGGATCGGCGGGCGCTCCCGGGAGTGACTGACCAACACCAGGTTCGCCGGGCGCGGCCGTGGCCGGGCCGGTGGCGCCAGCCGGCGCAGTCGATTTCACCGTTTGGGCGTTGGAGGGCGAGGTCAAAACCAAGGCCGACAAACTAAGGAACACTGACAACGGCACTGACATCAAAGCGAAGTTCATAAACTCTTCGATTTTATTCGGTTCGGAATCGCTGTGAAGTTTGATGCTCAATCTGCCGCGCCAGCGGCGCGAATCTGCGATACGAGTTGTAAGACAGCCGCCCGCGCCCGGCCTTACTATGGGAAGGCTTAATATTGAAACGCCATGTCAGCTTCTACCGTCATCATTCGTCCCGCTCGCGCAGTGCAGGGCGTGGTGCGCATCCCGGGAGACAAGTCCATCTCGCACCGCTATGCGATGCTCTCCGCCATCGCCCGCGGCATCAGCCGCTTCCATAATTTTTCCGCGGCGCGCGACTGCGCCAGCACTCTGGGCTGCATGCGCCAGCTCGGTGCCGAGTGGCGGCGCGCCGACGACGGTGCCATCGAGGTCGACGGAATCGGCTCCGCGCTCACGGCTCCCAGCGCCGCTCTTGACTGTGGCAACTCCGGTTCCACCATGCGCATGCTTTCCGGCATCCTCGCCGGGCAGCCCTTCACCAGCGAATTATTCGGCGACGAATCGCTCTCCCGCCGGCCCATGGCGCGCATTATCAAGCCGCTTTCGGAGATGGGCGCGACCATCGCCTCCAGCGACTCGGGCCGGCCCCCGCTCAAAATCCACGGCGGGCCGCTGCGCGCCATTCACTACCGGCCCGAAGTCGCCAGCGCGCAGGTGAAATCATGCGTGCTGTTCGCCGGCCTCTTCGCCGACGGAGAGACCATCGTCGAGGAGCCGATCCGCACCCGCGACCACGGTGAACTGGCTCTGCGCGCCTTCGGCGCCGAGGTCGAGCACACCGGAAATGTCGCGAGCATTCACGGAGGCCACGCCCTGACCGCTCTGGAGGCGCGAGTGCCGGGCGATCTTTCAAGCGCAGCCTTTTTCCTTTGTGCAGCCGCGCTTTTTCCCGGCTCGCAACTTTCCCTCCCCGGCATTCTCATGAATCCCACGCGCGCCCGCCTCCTCGACATTCTCATTCAGATGGGATTGAAGGTTGCTGTGGGTCAGATCGAGCAGCATCACGGCGAACTGGTCGGCTCCATCGAAGTTCACGGCGACGCGTGGAAGGGCGGAACGATTGCCGGTGCGGACACCGCCGCGCTCATCGACGAAATCCCGGTCCTGGCGGCCATTGCGCCGTTTTCGCAGAATGGACTCGAAGTGCGCGATGCCAAAGAGCTGCGCGTCAAAGAATCCGACCGCATTGCCGCAGTCGCCACCAACCTCCGCAAAATGGGCGCCGATCTTGAAGAGCGCCCCGACGGCCTGCGCATTCCCGGCCAGCAAAAACTGCATGGCGCTGAACTCGATTCCTTCGGCGATCATCGCATCGCCATGGCCTTCGCGGTCGCGGCCCTGCGCGCGCAAGGCGAAACCACGATTCTCAACGCCGATGCCGCCGGCGTCTCCTACCCAACTTTCTTCGAGGACCTGCACTCGATCGCCACCGACTGACCAAGCCAATATTTACCACGATATTAATCGTGGGCGAAGAAGTGAGCTAAGATCTCTGCGAACTCTGCGAGGCGTCTGCGATCTCTGCGGTTAAAGGCTTTATGGAAGCGTCCGACGCACCAAGCGGCGCCCCCTGAAGCCAAACTTCTCTCCGCAACATCTATACTCTCGATTCCATCGCCAGCGTCGCTCAGGAAAGAACACATGTCCACATGGCCCGCACCCAGCATCCTCGACCCAAAAACTCAAGCCTTTCCAATCCTCACTCAGGCTCAAATCCAACGCATCGTTCTCATCGGCAAGCGCCGCAAAGTGCAGGCGGGCGAGATTCTCTTTGAGCCAAACGACACCAACATCCCGTTCTTTGTCCTCCTCTCCGGCGCCATGGAAATCGTTCAGCCCACCGTCGAAGGCGGCCTCGACATCGAGCGCAACATCGTCGGCCACGCCGCCGGCGAGTTTACCGGCGAGATGGCCATGATCACCGGCGCGCGCTGCCTCGTCCGCGGCCGCATCACCGAGCCCGGCGAGGTTCTCGAAGTCGCTCCCGACGGCCTCCGCTCCCTCGTCGCCAAAGACGCCGAACTCGGCGAGATCTTCATGCGCGCCTTCATCCTTCGCCGTCTCGCCCTGATCCGCGAGGGTTACGGCAACGTGATTCTCCTCGGCTCGCGCCATTGCTCCGGCACACTGCGCCTGCGCGAGTTCCTCGGCCGCAACGCCTACCCCTACACTTATATCGATCTCGACACTGACAAGGATTCCCAGGCGATTCTCGATCGCTTCGACGTAAAGCTCTCCGAAGTTCCGGTTGTCATCTGCAACGCCCGCACCGTATTGAAAAATCCCAGCGTGCAGGAGCTCGCCGATTGTCTCGGCTTCAATGTCAGCATCGATGGTTCGCTGGTCCGCGACGTCATCATCGTGGGCGCAGGCCCGTCAGGCCTTGCGGCCGCTGTTTATGCAGCCTCGGAGGGCCTTGACGCGCTCGTCGTCGAAGCCGAATCTCCCGGCGGCCAAGCCGGCTCAAGCTCAAAAATCGAAAACTATCTCGGCTTTCCCACCGGCGTCTCCGGCATGGAACTCGCCAACCGCGCCATCGCACAGGCGCAAAAATTCGGCGCCAAGATGATGATCGGCCACGGCGTCGCCCGCCTCGACTGCTCCAAGCGTCCTTACGAGATCGTTCTCGACAATAACGACCGGCTCGCCGCCCGCTCTATCGTCATCTCCACCGGCGCGCAATACAACAAGCCGCAAATCGCCGACCTCAAGCAGTTCGAAGGGCGCGGCATCTATTACGGCGCAACTTATATTGAGGCGCAACTCTGCGTCGGCGAGGATGTCGTCGTCGTGGGCGGTGCCAACTCCGCCGGACAAGCCGCCGTCTATCTCGCGCAGACCGCGCGCAAGGTCCACATGCTCGTGCGCCGCGACGGCCTTGCCGAAACCATGTCGCGCTACCTCATCCAGCGCATCACGGAAAATCCCGCCATCGACCTTCACCCCAACTCCGAAATCACCGGCATGGATGGCGACGGCGACGGCGGCGCCAACCGGCAGCTCCGCCGTGTAACCTGGCGCAACAAGAAAACCGGCCAAACCTCGACTCACGACATCCGCCACGTCTTCCTCATGACCGGAGCCTCGCCCCGCACCGAATGGCTGCGAGGTTGCGTCGCCCTCGACGAAAAAGGTTTCATCCTCACCGGGCGCGACATCCCCACCGCGCCCAACGGATCGGCCGCGCCCCAGGTTTCTTCGCCCAATATTTCCTCGCCCAATGTCGCATCGCCCGATGTCGCGTCGCCGCATGTCGCGCATCACACCTGGACTCTTCCCCGCCCGCCGCAAATGTTCGAAACCAGTCTGCCCTCGGTCTTTGCCGTCGGTGACGTCCGTTCCGGAAATGTAAAGCGAGTAGCCTCCGCCGTCGGCGAAGGCGCGATCGCCATCTACATGGTCCACCGCGCGCTCGCCGACCATTAAGCGCGAAGTCGCCCTACTCGTCTCTCAAATAACAATGCGCGGATTGTGCGGGCGTGAGCCGCCTGATATGTTCAGAGCCAGCTTCGCGCATGAGCGGCGTAACTCAATTCGTAGCAAAAGCAATCGTTCCGGCTGCCGTCGGGGTAAGCTTCGCAATTGCGCGCAAATACCTGAAGCCTTCCGTCCGATTGTCGGAATCGGAACTCTCTGCACTGGATGCACGGTTCCAACAAACTAAATGGGTTGTCGGCGTTAGCATGATCGTTGTTGCGGTCGTATTTGCCTGGACCACCCATCACCTACTTGTTTTACTGAATCGTTATTTCGCCGGAAGTGACGGTCCAGAAACGTCATTGCGGCTATGGCCGCAGGCTGCCACCTGGTGGTTCTTTCCGGGATTTGGAGCAGTCGCTCTTTGTTGGGAAATGACTCTTCAACTCTGGTCCGCGTTCGGGCAGGCTGACACCGCGAGATCGTACAGGCTCTGGTCAGATGGACGAGCGGGCTTTGACTGCACAAGAGGTTTGCGCTGGATGGCATTGGTCATCGCAATGCCAATCGGAGTCTTTTCAGTTCTGGCTTTACCAATGCACACAGCACTCCGTCACCAGGATATTCGCGCGTGCGGATACGCATGGGCAGACTGCAAAACTTTCGACTATTCAAGAGCAGTAGAGATGACGCGAATAGAAGGATTTCGCGATCGCGATGGCAAGCTCCATCCGCGGGCCGGAATTGTTTTGGACTTTGCCGACGGACGGAGATGGTCATCCGCTGATATCGGCGATTTCCGTAAGAGCGTTGACCCTGTGCTTTCGGCCTATCTCATCGAACGCACTGGCCTGCCGCTGGAGCAAGCGGAAACCGAAATGGACATTCCGAAGACGAACGGCGGGACCAGCAAATCGCCAGGTAACAAGTTGGGGAAAGCTCCGTAATTGGCGCCACCAAATCGTCCACTTCGCGTCGCCGCTCGCCCGCAAATAAACCTCAACCCCCGCCCCTACCCGGCGTAGAATGATCTCGCGTCTCTGGCCCGAGCGCGCCGTTATCCCCCTTCTGCTCGCAGGGCGGAATCTACCGACTAAAGGACCCTTTTCATGAATCATCCGACTTTAAAACTCCACCTCCCCGTCACCACCGTCCTCACAACATTTCTAATCGTCCTCGCCCTCGTCACCGCCTCGCCAGCGCAATCCAAGTCCCCCGCGCTGCAACAGCTCTCTACTGACACCTTCACCAACTCCGAGATGCAGCACGCCACCGAAGTCGAGCCCGACACCTATTCCTTCGGCTCCATGTTCGTCGCCGCCTTCCAGGTCGGCCGCCGCTACTCCGGCGGCGGCGCTTCCGACATCGGTTTCGCCACCACCACCAACGGCGGCGCCACCTGGTCCAACGGCTTCCTCCCCGGTCTCACCCAGTACTACCAGGGCGGCACCTACAACGCCGCCAGCGATGCCTCCGTCATCTACGACGCTCGTCATGCCGTCTGGCTCATCAGTTCCCTCGGCATCTCTGACACCAATGGCAACACCATCCTTCTCGTCAACCGCTCCTCCGACGGCATCACCTGGTCCAACCCCGTCACCGCCAACAACAATAGTTCCTACGCCGACAAGGATTGGATTACCTGCGATAACACCTCCACCAGCAAGTATTACGGCAATTGCTACATCGAGTGGGAAGACGCTGGCATCGGCGATCAGATCCTCATGACCACTTCCTCCGACGGCGGTCAAACCTGGAGCAAAGCCTACACCGTCCCCAACGCCATCGGCCTCGGTGGCCAACCCGTTGTCCAAACCAACGGCAACGTCGTTGTCCCTTTCCTCGGCAATGAGATCGACTTCTTCACCTCCACCACCGGCGGCAAAACCTGGAACAGCGCCGGCATCATCTCCAGTCTCTCCGACCACACCATCTCCGGCAGCCTGCGCGCCGTCTATGTTCTCCCCTCCGCCGAGGTCGCCAGCGACGGCACCGTCTACGTCGCCTGGTGGGATTGCCGCTTCCGCTCCGGTTGCTCCACCAACGACATCGTCCTCAGCAGTTCGACCGACGGCAAAACCTGGTCGTCGCCAACCCGCATCCCTATCGACGCCGTCACCAGCACCGTCGATCATTTCCTCCCCGGCATCGCCGTTGATCCCGCGACCTCCGGCGCCACCACTCACCTCGGCCTCACTTACTACTACTATCCCCAGGCCAACTGCACTACCAAGAGCTGCAAGTTGGCCGTCGGCTTTGTCTATTCCCACGACGCCGGCAACACCTGGTCCACCGCCACCACCCTCGCCAAGGGAATGAAGATGGCCTGGCTCCCCAATACCACTCTCGGCTACATGGTGGGAGACTACATCTCCACGTCCTATCTCAATGGCAAAGCCTTCGGTGTATTCGCCAAAGCCCTCGCCCCTAAAAACGCTGTCTTCAAGGAGGCCATGTTCACCCCCAGCTTGGGCCTCTTCGAGATGCGGGAAGGCGAAGGCCCCTACGTCAGTTCAGCCGGCGACAAGCCGGTGCCCAACGCCAAGTCCGACCATCCGCCGGTACCCTTCTGGGATTCTGAGGGCCGCATACCAAAACAAAAAGCAGCCAAGCCCACTCAGCCGAAAAACTAACGCCGACAACAACAATAAAGGCCGCCAGCGCGCAAGCACTGGCGGCCTTTTCAGCCTGCGCTGGACTTTCTCCGCTCTCCTCCGGTCCCTATGTTCCGTCAACATGAAATGGTCTGCGCTCAGCGGCAGCGTTTCTTTTGTGGCTTACCGCCGCAAAAATCGCGTCTCTACTGATTGCGGATCGCGGCGGACGGTAGGGACGCTTCTTCGATCCTTGCTCCTTAATCCACACCAAAATCCACACCAATCCCCGCAATTCTGTGTAGAATAGGCCCTGCTTCGTAAGCAAGACATCAAGGGTCCGGCTACGTGGGGAAACGCCCGGACAAAAACTAAAAATCTGGGGAGAGAAAAATGAAACTGAAAAAGTTCGCGTCTATTTCGGGCATCGTTTTGCTGGCGGCGATCTCCGCTGCCGCGCAAGCGCCCAAGGAGCCCGGCACTATCACCGCGCTCGAAGTTCAAACTCCGAAGAACGGCATGGTTCAACAGTACGAGGCCGGCCGCAAGGCGAAGGCCGCCTGGCACAAGCAGCAGAACGATCCGCAAGTTCTGTGGGTGCTTGAAATCCTGACCGGCGAAAACACCGGCTCCTACATCGTCGGTCGCAGCGACCAGCACTGGGCCGATTTCGACAAGCCCCCGATTCCCGACCAGGCCGACATGGACGAATACAACAAAGTCGTCGGTCAGTACGTGGAGAAGATGCACGCTTCCTATTGGGAGTTCCTGCCTAAGGTCAGCAACCCGGGCAAAGACATGGGCGACAAGTACACCAGCGTTACCACCTTCCAAATCCGCTACGGCAAGGGCGATGATTTCCGCAGTGCCATCGCACGCATGCACGATGCCGCCGAAAAAACCAACTGGGGCTTCCACTACCGTTGGGAGCGCCTGGCCAACGGCGGCCCCGGTGGAACCTACGTTCTGCTGGTCGATCACGCGAATTGGGCATCGTTTGACGACGATCCCGCCATCAAGCCGCTGCGCGACATTTTGCGCGAAGCTTTCGGCGAGCAGGAATCGATGTCGGTCGTCGAACGCCTCAACGGCTCGATTGAAAAAACCTACAGCGAGATTGTCGAGTTCCGTCCGGACTTGAGCTACATCCCCGGCAAGTAAGTCGCGCTGGTCTCATAGCTGGCTTGGAGTCGGAGGTTGATGAGCTGGTTGCGGCAGATCCGCCGATTCCACAATTCCATCAGCAACTCCCGGAATTCCCGCACGGAGTTCCGGGAGACATTAACCGAATAGGAGATATCGATGCAAAGCAAGTCCGCCCGCCCGCTGTGGTTCGTTGCGATCTTCGCAGTACTGTTCGCAATAATGTTCGCACTGATCTTCCAGGTAGCCGTGGTCGCCGCGCCGGCCCAATCGCCCCCGGCACAATCATCTTCAGAGCAATCGCCCTCAACGCAATCGCCCGCGCCTCAATCCCCGCCAGCGGAACCGAAGCCTTTGACTCCGGAGGAGCGCGCAGCAGCTCTAAAAAGCCTTCAGGCCACGCGCGACGCATTCCTCCAGTCGATCTCCGGGCTCTCCGAAAAGCAATGGAAGTTCAAGCCCGCTCCCGATCGCTGGTCGATCGCGGAAGTTTCGGAACACATCGCCGTGTCTGAGTCGATGATATTCGGCTTCGTGCAAGGCAAGTTTGTCGCCGGTCCGCCCACGCCCGAGAAGCGCGCCGAAGTGAAGTTCACCGACGATCAGATCTTAACCAGGGTTCCCGATCGCAGCCATAAAGCGCAGGCCCCCGAATTCTTGCAGCCCACAGGCCGCTTTGCGAATCGCGAGCAAGTGACGAAGGCCTTTGAAGACGCCCGCGCGAAGACAATGGACTACGTGAAGACGACGCAGGACGACCTGCGCGATCACTTCGGCCCGCATCCTGCTTTTGGCACCCTGGACGCGTATCAGTGGATTCTGCTGATCTCCGCCCACAGCGAGCGCCACACCAAGCAGATCGAGGAAGTGAAAGCCGACCCAAATTTCCCGAAAGACTGACCTGAAGTTGCGGCGACGCGTTGCAATACGCATACGCGTCGCCGCTCTGAATCACGCTGCCCGCACCGCGCTACGCCATCACGTACTTTCCCGCCTCCAGCGTCTTCTGCGCAATCTGCTGACGCAGCGCAATCGAATTAAACGGCTCGTGCTTCGCCAGCCGCCGCACGATCGCCATCTGCGTGCGCAGCATGTCGCCTTCGGCCACGTCGGCCGTCACTTTCTTCGCCGCCGATTCCACCTTCTCCAGCGCCTGCGTCATGTAAACGCGCGTCATCGCAATCGGCAGCGCCGCCGCCGCTTCGCCCTTCTGCTCCACCAGTTTCTGCGTGCGCAGCACCGCCGACTCCATGGCATAAATCTCAATCGCCATATCGGCAATCGCGCCCATCACTTCCTGCTTGTCCTGGATCGTTGCCATGTACTTCTGCGTCGCGGCTCCGGCGGCAAACAGTCCCAGCTTCTTGGCGTTCGCCACCATCTTCCGCTCATCCGCCATCGGCCCTTCAATTTCTTCGCCCATCGACGGTCCGCTCAGCACTTCATCCATCAGCTTCTTGATCGCCGGCAACAGCGGCAACTGCCCGCTCATCGACCGTTTCAGCAAAAAGCCCGTAATGATCAGCCGGTTGATTTCGTTCGTGCCCTCAAAAATCCGATTGATGCGCGCATCGCGATACCCGCGCTCGGCCGGATATTCCTCGACAAACCCGTACCCGCCATAGATCTGCACCGTCTCGTCGACCACGTAATCGATCATCTCCGAGCCCCAGACCTTCAGGATCGAGCACTCGACCGCGTATTCCTCAATCGCCTTGCGCATCTCCTTCGCCGCGTCCGGACTCGCCTTATCGATCTCCCCGAGCAGCGCGTCCATCATGCCCACCGTGCGGTACACCATCGATTCGCCGACATAAATCAGCGTCGCCATGTTCGCGATCTTCTCGCGCACCAGGCCAAAATCGCCGATCACCTTGCCAAACGCCTTGCGCTCCTTGGCGTAGCCCACCGCATGTTCGATCGAAACCCGCCCCCCGCCCAGGCACATCGCGCCCAGTTTGAAGCGCCCAATATTCAGGATGTTGAATGCGATCGTCGCGCCCTTGCCCGCTTCGCCCAGCAGATTTTCCACCGGTACCTCGCAGTCGTTCAGGATGACCGGGCACGTCGACGATCCGCGAATGCCCAGCTTGTGCTCTTCCGCCCCCGTCGAAAATCCGGGGAACGTCCGCTCCACCAGGAACGCCGAAAATTTATCGCCGTCAATCTTCGCAAACACCGTAAACAGATCGGCAAACGCGGCGTTCGTGATCCACATCTTCTCGCCGTTCAAAATGTAGTGCTTGCCGTCCGCCGAAAGCTCGGCCCGCGCCCGGCAGTTCAACGCATCCGAGCCCGAAGACGCTTCCGACAACGCATACGCGCCCACAATCTCTCCCGCCGCCAGTCGCGGAAGGTATTTCTGCTTCTGCGCCTCGGTTCCGAAATACACCAGCGGCAGCAGCCCAATCCCGCTGTGCGCGCCCCATGTGGTCGCAAATCCCGCATACTTCGCAATCTTGTCTGCGATGATCGCGGCCGTAACCTTATCCATCTCCAGCCCGCCGTACGCCTCGGGAATTTCCACGCCGCACAGGCCCAACTCGCCCGCTTTCTTTATCAGGTCGCGCGAAATCGAGTAGTCCTTATGCTCGATCTTCTCCGCGTTCGGCAGAATTTCATTCGTCGCAAATTCGTCCGTGGTTTGTGCGATCATCCGGTGCTGATCGCTGAAGTCTTCGGGAGTGAACACATCGGCGGTCGCCCGCTCTTCCAGCAGAAACCCGCCGCCAGGAATCTTTGTTTTAGGAAGTGCCGTAATAGTGGCCATTTTGACCTCAAATCAAGGTTGCTGTCGCAACGGAAAATTGATGAAGATTGTTTAAACAAACGCGAAAAAACGAATACAAGACGCGAATACGCGACGAGCTAATTCTACCCCTTGAGCCAGGGCGCGTGAATATCGCTAGAAAAGATCTTGCAGGCCCGCACCGCTGAACGCGAACGCCGAAAACGGCTGCCCCTGGAAGTGCCGCAGGCACTGCTGATATTGATTCAGCAGAAATTGGTAACGCAAACTCTCCGTCGGATCCGACTGACCTTGCATGTGCTCCCGCTCCTCAGCCAGCCGCCGCGCCAGGTCTCCGCAACCAAACAGCAAATTCTGATCGGCTTGCACTCCGCATGAAAAGCCGTTCCACACCTGGCCTTGCCGGCATTGCGTGCAATTCTGTCCTTTCTTGCAGCGCGCCGGCGGCTGGTTCCACACCAGTCGCGCGGGAGCCGGTTTCCGGTGCCGCAAAAACGAGAACACGCCCTTCTTCGGTTTGCCGCTCGCGTCGGTTTTCGTCGCGTCCGTCCGCGCTGGCGCCGCCGTTCGCGCTCCGCCTTTTACGCCCGCCGCCGATCCCGCACTGCCCGTTCCCCGGCCCGCACCCGACGCATTACTCGATCCATGCGAACTGCTGGCTGACGACCCAGCGCTCGACGATGGAGCACTCGAAAATCCAGATGAACCGCCGTGAAACGATCCGCCCCCGCCCGCCGAACCGCCGCCGCCCGACGAATGCTGCGCGACCACCGGAGGTGAAATGAGTAGAAGTGAAATGAGAATGAAAAGAAGAATCCCTACGAACACCACCGAGGAGAGCCGCATAAAGCACCTCCAAACCGGCTGAGCAGCCGGGCACAATCCTTGCTGCGCTTGGCTTTCCGCTTACTCGGCGCTCGCTGACAAGCTCAGGTTAACTCACAACCTTGTAAAAGAACATAGCGATTGCGTAAAGATTGCGTAAAGCATCGGAGTTGAGCAGCGCGTCGGGTGCCACAAAAATGTTGAGCAACGCGTGCTGCCACAAAAATAAAGATGTGGAAGTCTCCCGCGCGCCCCCGTGTACCCCGTGGTTAAAGGTTTTAAGGTTTTTGCGGCTAGTTCAAATTCTCAAATATCCCCGCCGCGCCCATCCCTCCGCCAACGCACATCGTCACCATCCCATACCGCGCCTTCCGCCGTTTCAATTCGCGAATCACCGTCGCCGTCAGCTTCGCCCCCGTGCAGCCCAGTGGATGCCCCAGCGCAATCGCCCCGCCATTCGGGTTCACCCGTTCCGCATCCAGTCCGCCTTCTTTAATCACCGCCAGTGACTGCGCCGCAAACGCCTCGTTCAGTTCAATCACGTCAATATCCGCCAGCTTCAATCCCGCCAGCTTCAGCGCTTTCGGAATCGCAAACACCGGCCCCAGTCCCATCTCTTCCGGCTTGTATCCCGCCGTCGCAAACGACACATACCGCGCCAGCGGCGTAATCCCCAGCGCCTTCGCCCGCTCCGCCGACATCACCACCGCCGCCGCCGCCCCGTCCGACATCTGCGAAGAATTCCCCGCCGTCGTCACTCCCTTCACGTGAAACGCCGCCTTCAGCGCCCCCAGCGCTTCCAGCGATGTGTCCGCCCGCGGCCCTTCATCGGCCTTGAACACAATCTCCTGCCGCTTCGGCTTCGCCCCATTCGGAGTCGTAAAGCTCACCGGCACCGGCACCGTCTCTTCTTCAAATTTCCCTGCCGCTAGCGCCGCCAGCGCCTTCTGATGGCTCCGCAGCGAAAACTCGTCGCACTCCGCCCGCGTGATTCCAAACCTCGACGCCACGCGCTCCGCCGTCAGCCCCATCGACAAATACGAATCCGGATAATTTTCCACCAGCCACGGGTTCGGCGAGATCTTATTCCCGCCCATCGGTATCATCGACATCGATTCCGTTCCGCCCGCCACCATCACCTCCGCGCCGCCGCTCATAATGCGCTCGGCCGCCATGGCAATCGCCTGCAATCCCGACGAGCAAAATCGATTGATCGTCACCGCCGAAACATCCACCGGCAACCCCGCCCGCAGAGACGCGATGCGCGCCACATTCATCCCCTGCTCCGCCTCCGGCATGGCGCAGCCAAGAATCACGTCTTCAATTTCCTTGGGATCAAGTTGCGGCACGCGCTCCAGCGCGGCCTTAATGGCGATGGCCGCCATCTCATCCGGACGCGTAGCCCGCAACGTCCCCTTAAAAGCCCGCCCAACCGGAGTCCTAACCGAAGCAGCAATAATAATTTCCCGCATGGACAGATTCTAAACCTCACCACCCGTCAAGCGCACCGATTTGGAGATGTTCCGATCTCATCTGCCCGCCAGAAAGCTGACTAATTCCTCGCGAGTGAATCCGGCCTCACGGAGCAGCGACATTAGAGTCCCCTTTGGCAAGTCGCGGTTGTGACTGGGCACAAAACAGCCCTTCGGCGCAAAATGGGGTGATAGAAAATGAAATGACTGCCTGAAGTGTGATCCAGGGTGAAGCCGTTCCGCTCCAGAAACCTCATCACTTGCCGTGGCTTAATCGAGGGCAGCTTTGTCATCGGGCGCATCGTAGCATAAAAAAAAATTCGAAACCGACAGAAAAGGTCCAGTTCGTCGAGTCGGAAAACCACTGCACATTATCATCTGAGAGCACGAAAAATTCGTCGCCCGTGCCGGGCTCTTATCGGGAGTATTCGAGATCGAGGGACGCGAGCAGCGTGTTATCGTCGCTCGGCACCGGGTCGCCGTGCTTACGCAGGCTCGCGATGTAGCCGGAAATCGCGTCCTTGGCCAGGGCCTGCGCTTCATCGAGCGTGCGTCCATAGGTGACGCAACCGGGCAGAGCCGGCACAAGGGCGGTATACCCACCCTCGGGTTCCGGTCGCAGCATGATGTTGTAGTGATAGCGCGCTTTCGGCATGACTAACGGCATTGTAGTGTCGCGCCTCCCGCGAGTCAAAACGCAGGCGATTCTAGTACTGGTCTCATAAACGGTCTTGGGTAGGGCCCGGCTTCAGCCGGGCCGCTCAGGGCCAATAAAAGTGCGGGCTTTAGCCCCTGAGGGCCCCAGGCATTTGGTTCCCTAAACGCTTATGAATTCGGTAGTAGCGCTCGCCGTGGGGATGGCGTCTCCATGCTGGCGCGTGCCTTCGAGATGGAATTCAATCGCCTCGCGGATCAGAGTCTTCACTTCTTCAATCGTTTTTCCGGCGACGCCCAACCCAGGCAGATCGGGGGCATACGCGCCCCAGCCCGTTGGAGATTTTTCGTAAACGATCAGGTATTTCATTTCAGCCCTGCCTGCTTCAGGAATGACGTCGCGGATTTTCACTCATCAGAGATTGTATCCAACCGACCCCGACCGAACCGCTCATCGTCGGACGGCAGGCAGACGGCCCGCCCGGCCAATATTGTCGCCTCCACGCCACTTTTGCCTGCTCAACATCCTAGCCCGCAGCCACCCCGAAAAATCCTTGACTTAGTGCTCCAAACGTTCAACATAGATACAGGGGCACGGAAGCTGCTCCTAGTTCCACTCGGTCTTGCTTCGAAAATGCCTCCCAGGAGGCGAGGGTTGGAAACGGTCTCTGACATTTTTTATGGCCTAACGTGAGCCTTGGAGGACGTGGGTTTGACAACTCGTGAGTCGCTTCTCCGATTTCTTGGAGTTGACGGTAAGTCGTTGGTTTATAAAGACTTCAGCTCTAAGTCCTTATTTCTCAAAGACCTGGCGCCCCGCACCTCTAAGTCTTTGACTTCATTAGACCAGGGGAGGGGGGGTACCCAGTTCACCCGGACCATTCGCAACGGAGGAATTGCGCGAACTAGGGCATTTTGGCGTGCTAAGTGTCATGCAATCAATATTTTGCCTATAACTCTTTTGCGCTGATTGCTTTGAAGGAAATTCCCCCTAAATCTATGATTCCAATAGACCGGTGTAGGTAGGGGGGGAGGGGGGTAGGGGGTGGGGGGACCCTCGGCAAACATCAATCTCCTCCGGGGCAGGCCAGCACGCGGACGGCCGCATTCAGACTTAAGTCCAATATATTAAATATTTTGCACCTAAGTCATTATTCTTCAACGGTCTAGCGGAAATGACCTACCTAAGCCCTTTGTTTTCAATGATCGCTTGAAGGGAAATATATTACCGAATAGTAAACAGCTTAAGGAAACGACTCACTTCTGACCTCGACCTACTGCCGCTGCGTTGCCGCGTGTCTCGGCACAAGCCTCACCACAACCTGAAAGTCGCTCGCCATCTCTTCTGACTCGGCTTTCACCTGTGGAGGCGCAGACACAACCTCGAACACTCCGTTGTTGATGAATTCTTCCGGCACAACGCTCAGCGGGAAAAACGTCCGCTTCGAGAAGCGCACCATGAATCGCCCCGCGCTGTCTGTGTATGCGACTTGCTTGCCGATGTGCAGCGCCGCTCCCTCCACAGGCTCGCCGTGGTCATCTTTCACCACGCCCTGCACCACATACTTGGCGATGGAAAACGTCTCGGCCGATGCGTTCGAGATCATTCCATTGATGCGGTAAAGATACGTGCTCACGCCAAACGCATAGCGGATATGCCCATCAGGAGCCACGTTCGACGCAACCGTCACCTGCCACGGCCCGCTAACGCGAAACGACCCGTTCACCGCCATCGCCTGCTCGAACGGCTTCGTCGGACGAAACGGCAGGTAAACGTTCTGGTAATCCACGCGCAGCATCAGCCGATTGCTCGTGTAGTCGCCGCCGAACGCGTAAGTCGTCTCGCCGCTGGTTCGCGAAATCAGCTGCAGCAGGCTGAACCGCGAAGAGAAATTTTCGCGCACCGTGCCCGAAATAATGACCGACGACTGCGGCGCAACCGAACTCTCTATCTCCGGAACGCGCGTCGTACTCTTAAAGTAATTCGCATTCGCCTCAAGTCGCCGGCCGAATCTGCGTCCCCCATAAAAGTTTGTCCCCTGCGTGCTATAGCCCGCAGTGGTCGAGCTAAACAGTCCAGTGCCGAAGTAAAAGCGCTCGATGTGAACATCAGCCGACATCTGGTTGACGGTTGCTTGCTGCATCGCCGCTCCCAGCGCAATCGGCTCAAGAATGTTCTGGTGTCCGGTCATCAGCGTGACGAACTGGTTCACCTTGTACAGCAGTTGCACATTGCCTTTGTCGACCTCGGAACTGAGCGGGCTGAGCACAGTGACGCGCTGGAACGTGTCTCCCATGAGCACATAGCTGGCTTTGAAGGCGAACTTCTGCGTCTCGGCGTCAACCGCCGAGGCAAAGTACCTCTGGTTCGAGCCGATTCCACTCGTAAGCGACGCTTTGAGCCATTTGTTCTGCTTCCACTCCAGGCCCTGCAAGGCGGTCTGTCGATTGGAGACGATATCGCGGGAGAAGAAGCGCAGTCGGTCCGTCAGCTTGCGTTCGTAGAAGAAGATGCCGACCGGATTGTTGCTGGTCGCGGCGCTGAATAATCCCGTGCCCAGCCAGGTTGAGGTCGCGCCGGCAAAGGCGTAAATCGCGTGGTCCGCATCTTTCTGCATCGCGCCAATGCCGCGCGCGGAAAAATAGTGACTGCTATCGAAAACGTCAGTGGGAAGAACGAACGGGATAGACTCGTCTCCGGCCAGCACCGTATAGCCATGGTACTTGCCACGGGCCTCGGCTCCATATTCGAAGTGCCCGTCAAAGAAGCCCGCGCCGATGTTGCCGGTGTAGTTGGGACCGTTGAATTCGACCGAACCGCCCTCGGCGCTGAGCAGCGTGGAAGCGCCGCCCTGCACCTTGAAGACTTGCGCCGCCGCGCTCCCGGCTACCAGCGCCACGAGCATGATCAGCGCGCTATGGACTCGGAGACGCATGGGCAGAGGCGAGGGATTGAGTGGCTTGCAGCTTTCCTTCCACCTTGAAATTCTGGAATTGGAGGACAAAGTCCACCGGCACGTTTTCCCCCTCCGTCTTGTCCTCCAGCGGAATCTCGACGATGCGCTTGCTGTGCGGGAAGACCGGAAAGCCCGGCGCTTCCTGCTTCTTTTTCGAATACAGCAACTGCGTTTCCAGCACGCGTCCAAAGTTGTCGCCGGTGTTCTCCACCTCCAGCCGAACCTTATTGTCGGAGCGGCTCAACTCGGCGCGATCGATCTGGACCTCGTTCTTCTCCACCGAATGCTTGGGCAGCAGGTAGACCGTGTGCGGCAATTGCAGGCGCACGTTCATTCCCTGCGCGGTACGGAAGGGGAAGCCGGAAAACGACGCGTAGATCACGAACCACGAAGGGCTTTGGGGCGAACTCGCCTCGTAAAAAACGTAGTAAGTCTGCTGCGGCTGGATGCGAAAACTCGTGGTCGAGAGCTTTAAATGAATGTTCGGGTCGAGCGGGCGGTAAGAAATCTCGCCGGTTTCGGAGACCGTGAAGCTCTTGGCTTCCAGCACCACGTTCAGTGGCGTCAGGCTGTCATTGACATAGTCGACGCGGCCCTTGGACGGGTTGCCCATTTCGTTGATCACCGGGCGCACGGTCTGCGCCTGGCTGGCGGCGTTCAACAGAAAAGGAAATACACAGAGCGCGCCGCACAGAAGCCGGCACGCGGCCCGGAAAGAATCTCGTTTCATATTCCTACCCTGCGCTTAAATTGCCTGGGCCTGTATGGTCAGCGTTCCGGTGTAATCGCCGGAAGGCAGGTTGGGCAGCGGGCTCAGGTTAATGTTGAATTTCATCACGTCGGTGCGACTGCCTTTTTCGTTGAACAGTAGTATCAGTGTCTGGCCCAAAGTCATGCCGGCATTGGCGCCGCCAAATGGCGTGGTGCTGGTCAACGCAGTAAAGGCTCCGCCATTGTCGGAAATCTGAAAATCGGCGGATGGAATGTTGTCCCCGGCGCCATCGGTCAGCGCGGCCGCCGAGTTGCTGAAAAACGCGTAGACGCTGACCACAGCAACCAGCTGGTTCAATGTCCAGGAGGTCGTCGCGGTTATCGATGTGCTCCCAGGATTGTTCGCACTGCCCGCGACCAGGTTGAAATTGACGGCATTGCCGGACAGGTTGACCGAGAGCGATTGGCTCAGCACCGCGTTCAGCGCGATGGGGCTGGCGCCCGAGTTCCGCACTTGCGCGCTCGCCGACCCCGCCAGCAGAGAGGCCAGCGCCAGTGTCGCCACTGCGAGTACCACCGTTCCGAATTGTTTCCGTAGCCGCATCTTCACTTTCTTTCTTGAGAGGGAGAGAAGGGGAGCACGGATTTTGCTCCGCGCCCGCCCCCTATAACCCCCTCTTGATGCGAGAAACTACGGAGTTGCCTGCGCCTGTATGTTCAGCGTCCCGGTATAAGTGCCGGCCGGAAGCTGAGGCAGAGCGCCGCCCGTCAGGTTGATGTTATAAGCCATGACGTCGGTGCGACTGGCGGAGCGGTTGGCGGCGGTGATGGCCACATTCGCCAACTGGAGGCCGGCGTTTGCGCCACCGAAGGCCACTGTGTTGGTTAACGCGGTCGATGCGCCAGCGTTATCGGCAATATAAAATGCGGATGACGGAATGTTATCGCCGGCACCATCGGTTAAAGCGGACGCCGCGGTGGCGAAATAGGCGTAGACGCCGACCGCGGTCCGGCCCGGCTTCAACACCCACGCCGTCGTGGCGGTAATGTTGGTGCTGCCGGCGTTGGTGGCGCTGCCCGCAGCAAGTGTGAAGTTGACTGTGCTGGCCGAGAGTGTAAGAGTGAGCGATTCGCCCAGCGTGGCATTCAGAGCGATCGGCTGTGCGCCCGAGTTAAGCGCCTGCGCCGATGCCGAGATGGCTACGAAGAGCGCCAGCATCAACCCTACAATCCGGATACATGTTCCCGTTTTCATTGATCCCCCGTTGATTTGACTTTTCCGTTGTCGGCTGATGCCGCGAACGGCCCAGTCAACGCACCGGATTTATTAGAGGATTATTAGGGAATACTTTAGGCCCGACTACGGTACGCCAGTAACCCGCGAAGGTCATTTCAGGACGATACCGAAACAGGAAGGCCTTCGAGGACGCCCGCCTTTCGTGTGCCTGCCCGCCAAGTCGTTGAAAACGGAAAAGTTTGGGCGATGGAGCCCAAAATCGCTGACCGGAGCGGCATTACATACGTCACCCCCAGCCTTGGGACTTCGGTGATGATCTCGACTCGGCAGAGCGCGCGCGGGAAGGACGAAGCGACGATTAGCCCGGGCCTTTTTTTAACTGCTGCTTCCAGCCCAGCACCCGCGCTCTGTTTCCTTCCGCTTCCGCTTCGGGGATCATTCCTTTTTTCTGGTACAGGATGGAAAGGCTGGTATGCGCCAAGACGTCATCGGGATCGACGAGCGAGATTTGCTGCGAGACTTCGATGGCTTCGTCAAGCCGGTTCAGGTTTTGCAGAGCGCGGCTCAGTCCGTGGAGCGCGTCGGTGAAGGCGGGATCGGCCGCGAGCGCCTGGCGGTATTCGTCGACGGCCTCGGCATCGTGGCCCTCGGCTACGTGATCGAGGGCAACATAGTAGTGGGTCTCGGCGAGTTCGCGGTTGAACTCTGTCTGGCCGGTTTGGCGCTCACCATCGGCATGGTTGCCGGCGGTCGGGTTTTGGCTGGCGTCGCTGGAGGGATCGTCAAGCATTTGGGCGTCCGTTTGAATTCTAGCAAGGTACAATCGCAGGACGCGGGCGCATCCCACGCAATGACTACGCGTTTCTTCCATCTACGATCTACGATCCCACTCGCTGGCTTCTTCCTGCTCGCATTTGCCGCGGGTTGCGGGCGGCAGCCCGGTGTGCCGCAGTCGAATTCGGACAGCGCGCAGAAGCTGCCCTTTGATCGCGAGCCGGCGACCGGCGGCGTCTCGCCCAGCCAGTCGGTGGTGCCCGAGACGAAGCCGTTGCCGGCGGGAACCGCGATCGTGGTCCGGCTTAAGAAGGAGCTGTCGAGCGCCTCGGCGAAGGCCGGAGAGAGTTTCGATGCGACGGTCGATGAAGCGATAACCGCCGACGGGCAAGCGCTGGTGGCGCGCGGCTCCCAGGCGGTCGGGCGAGTGCTGGATGCGGAGAGCGCGCACGCGGACCGCAGCGGCTATGTGCGGCTGGCGCTCGTGAGCGTGGAGGTGCAGGGAAAGACGGTGCTCGTCGACACCTCCAGTATTTTCGCCAAGGGTGGCGCGCACGACGGGGCCCAGCATCCCCGCGGGACGGGCGCGAAGGATGTCATTTTTATGCCAGATCGCCGGCTCACTTTTCATTTGACGAAGGCGGCTGATTTGCCGTAAGAGCGGCCTCTCGGAAGCGGTGAAGGCGCTACCGCAATTCGTTCCCGTAATTTCAATCACGAAGCGGCATCACGCCATCCCATTTGAAAAAATGACGGAGTGAACCTAGTACTCTGACCGCATAAAACCCCCCACTGTCATCCTGAGCGCAGCATGATCATCGCGAAGCGGTGATCATGCGGAGTCGAAGGATCCCTGCCTTTTCCTGCCCATCCGGGTTCATACACTTTCATCCGGTCACGGTACTAGAGGTCGCAGACGAGATCCCCATCGCGGTGAGCACCTTGCTCGCCGCTTCAGTGCCCGAGCGGACGCAGTCGGGAACGCCGATTCCGTTGAAGCCGTTGCCGGCGAGCGCCAGGCCTGGGAGTTTCTGGCGGAGGGCTTCGATGCGCTGGAGGCGGTCGAGGTGGCCGACGGCATATTGCGCCATGGCAGCGCGCCAGCGGTAGATGCGGACAAAGAGCGGATCGGCGGTCAGGCCGAGGATTTGCTGAAGCTCCTGACGGACGATGCGGAGAATTTCGTCGTCGGAGGCAGACATGGATTCTTCAACGTGCGCGCCGCCGAGGAAGCAGCGGAGGATGGCGCGGTCGGCGGGCGCGCGATGCGGAAATTTGTTGTGCACAAAGGTGGCGGCGAGGAGGCGGCGGCCTTCGCTGCGGGGAACAAGAAATCCGAAGCCGGGAGGAAGCGAACGTCGAACGGCGTCGTCGTAGCCGAGGGCGACGGTGATGGAGGAACTGTAGACGATCTCGCCGAGTTCGCGGGCGAGAGTTGCGTCGGCGGACTGAAGGACCGCGGAGGCTGCTCGGGCGGGCATGGCGACGATGACGGCGTCGAAAGTTTCGGTTTGATTGCCGGCGGTGACAGTCCAGGCGCCATTTTGCGGAGTTGCCGACTGCACCGGAGTCGAGGTGCGCAGGGCGCGGGGATCGAGGCGCGCGACCAGTTCGTCGGTCATCTGCTGCATGCCGTTTTTGAGCGAGGTGAAGAGCGGGCGCGGCGGCGTTTTTGAATGCGCCATTTGAGCTCGGGCGGCGAGCATGGCGCGGCCGAGGCTGCCGTATTTGGCCTCCATGTCGGCGAAGCGGGCGAGCACGGCGCGCACACTGAGCTGCGAGGCTTCGCCGCCGTAGATGCCAGAGAGCAGCGGATCGGCGAGGCGGTCGACCATTTCCGGGCCGTAGTGGCGCTCGACCATGGCGGCGACGGTCTCGTCGGCTTCGGCCTTATGCGGAGGATGGAACCACTCGGCGGCCATGCGAATTTTGGTGCGCAGCGAGAAGAGCGGCGAAAAAACGGTGGGAAGAATTTTGGTCGGGACCATGAACATCAGGCCGTCGGGCATGACGACGAGACGATTGCGAACGAGGATATAGGTCTTGCGGTCGGCGTCGTTGGAGCCGATGAGCTGGTCGCCGAGGCCGATTTTGCGGCAGAGGTCGGCGGCCCAGGGTTTTTCGGTGACGAAGGAATCGGGACCGGCTTCGAGGAGACAGCCATCGACGTGATCGGTGACGAGGACACCGCCGAGGCGCGGGGCGGCTTCGTAGAGGACGTATTCGATCTTTGTGTCGGCCTGGGCGCCGGACTGACGTTTTTCTTCGAGCGAAAACGCGGCCGAAAGGCCGGAGATTCCGCCGCCGATGATGGCGATACGTGGCATAAGGTCAGTTTGCGCTCTTTGTTGCTCGGTGTTCGCTTCTAAGCATCGGCCTTTAGGTCATTGACTGTAACCCGCTTCTTGGATTTACCCCACCGCATTAAATAGGAGGGATGGTAGATAGGCATTCCTTTAACGGAGGGCAAACCAGCACGCTTAATATCAATGGAACGTCCGCGCAATTCAGACATGCGTCCCTGTTTTATTTTGGCCACGAGTCGAACGGACTTAACGCCAAGGAGATCGACTCTATCCCAATGCCTTTTACGAATAATGGGATCGACGTGATGCTTAAGGCAATGATCAACCGCAATTTGTGCGGCCTCTTTGCTGATGTACTTTCGCGCTTTGCTGTCAGTAGGAAAAGCATTCTTACGAGGCCGACAATTAATGCAATTAATGATCGTGAGCCCGTCTCTTGGGATACGTGCCTTTTCTAAAAGAGAATTAAACTCTCGACCGGCATCGCCCACGAGGGGTTGGCCCACTCGGGATTCTTCTTCGCCCGGTGCCTCGGCAATCACCAGTCGATTGAGGTCACGGGCGGGATTGGGAAGCTGAGGGCTTATGAAGTTCTCCTTGAACCTTTGCATTGGGCAGCCATCGCAGCCCGCAGTTTGAGAGACGGTTTTAATCACTTAGACCCTCCTCCTACCTGTCCCTTGCTTTGGGAATTGTAGATCCATCTGGCGCGGTCGCTTCCATGTCCTCGCCACTAAGCGTTAAGTGCTACGCGGCCCCGCACCAAATCCGCTAGCGCCGCCGTCAACATTTTCGATCCGTTCAGTGATTCGGCTCGCCATAGTTGCATGCCTTCCTTTTCTGCGAATTGTTTGAAGAAGATGTCAATGTCGAAGAGGACTTCTACGTGATCGCAGAGGAAGCCTACAGGTTGAATGAAGACGCCGCGATGGCCCTTGGCTTTCAGGCTCAGAATTGTTTCTTCTACGGTGGGGCCGATCCACTGGCCTCCGGACATGCCTTGGCTTTGGAACGCGAAGGTCCAGGCGGCGTCTTCGAGTCCGCCCGCTTTCGCTACTAACTGGGCGGTTTCTTTGGACTGGGCTTCGTAGGGATCGCCTTCGGTGATGGTGCGCGCGGGAACGCTGTGGGCGGTGAAAATGATGGGCAGAGTGCCGGACAAAGTGCCGCCGTATTCGGCGTTGGCGTGGGCCCATCCGGCGCGCAGATTTTCGGCGAAGGCCCGCGCGAGGAGTGGCTGGTCGTGCCACTCGTCCACGAAATCCAGAGTGAAAGGCAGGGCGTTCTCGCCGGTGACGGCGCTGCGATAGAGTCCTACGCTGGTGCGGGAATTTTGCGGGGCCATACAGACAGCGATGACTCGCTCGAACTTTTGCGCGGCGATGGCGCGGACTGCGTCGGCGATGAAGGGCTTCCAGTTGCGCATGCCAACGAAGACGGGCAGTTGCAGTTCTTGCGAAAGCTGGTCGGCTTGAAGAAGAGTCCAGCAAGCGAGCGGCGAGAACCCGATTAGCGAATAGCGATGCCGGATTTCTTCGACGACCTGCGGCGGGAGCGGCCGGCCTCCGGTGACGTAGCGAAGGAAGTCGGGAACCTGGTCAGGGTTTTCAGGGCTGCCGTGCGCGAGGAGAAGCACAGCGGTTTTGGCGGGCGCGCCGGGAGCGGGCGACGACGGAGCCGGCGCAGGCTGAAACGCGCTGATCTGGTTTGCGCAATAGCAGGCCCCAGCCAGGCCCAGCGGACACGCGGTCATTTCTTGTGCTCCGGCGTTTTGAACTCCGCCGCCTTAAATTCAGAAGAGTGCTCGCGAATATATGCGCAGAGGGACTTCACGTTCTCCACTGGAGTTTCCTGAAGAATGCCGTGACCGAGATTGAAGATGTGTCCCGGTCGTCCGGCGGCGCGGCGGAGAATGTCCGCGGCGCGCGACTTCAGTTCTTTCCAGTCGGCGAAGAGCAACACGGGATCGAGGTTGCCTTGCACGCCGCCGCGGTTGCCGAGCGTTTGCCATCCGGTGTCGAGCGGAATGCGCCAGTCCAGGCCGATGACTTCGGCACCCGCCTCTTGCATTGATGGAAGAAGCGTGGAACTGTCCGTTCCGAAATAGATGATGGGCACGCCGGTCTTTTGCAAACGCTTCACAAGGTCGGTCACATGCGACAGAACGTAGCGGCGATAGTCTTCCACGCTGAGGCAGCCGACCCAACTGTCAAAGATCTGAATCGTGTCCGCTCCGGCGCGAACCTGCTCCGCGGAGTATTCGGCCGTAACCGCGACTAGCTTTGTCATCAACTCGTTCCACGCGCCGGGCGCGGAGTACATCATCTTTTTTGTGTGAATGTAGTTGCGCGACCCGCCGCCTTCGATCATGTAGCTGGCTAGCGTGAAGGGCGCGCCGCAGAAGCCGATGACGGGAAGCCTGTCGCCGAAATGCTCGCAGACCAGTTTCACGGCCTCCGAGACATAGCCGAGATCGGCGGCGCGATCGGTGCGCAGATGCGCGATGTCTTCAGCGGAGCGCACGGGCTTCTCAATTTTTGGCCCCTCGCCGGCGGAGAAGTGGAAGGGCAGGCCCATGACTTCGAGGGGAAGAAGAAGATCGGCGAAGATGATGGCGGCGTCGACCTGGAGGATTTCGGCGGCTTCAATGGTCACTTGGGCGGCGACCGCGGGCTTCTTGCAGATTTCGATGAGCGAATGCTGCTTGCGGACGGCGCGATATTCGGGCATGTAGCGTCCGGCCTGGCGCATGAACCAGACGGGAGTGCGTTCGGTAGGTTGAGCCTTACAAGCGCGGACGAAGAGAGAATTGGGAGCGGACATGAATCTTTTAATTTAGCATTTTCGGGGCAGCGGCGGATCGTGGGCGGAAAAAGCGCGCGGGAAAAAGCTTCTAAACACGGAGCGCGCTGAGGACGCAGAGAAAACCAGAGAGCTTGCAGCCACGGGAACCCGGAGGAACCGAAAGGCTTGAAGCGCAACGAGAGTGCGGATAAAACCTAAAGGTTTGAAGCGGAGGGCAGTCTATAATCTTGGCTCTGTCTTCGTCTGCCCTTTTCATGGCCCTGACCTCTGGCAAAAAGCTCGGACCGTACGAAATTGTCGCGCCACTCGGCGCAGGCGGGATGGGCGAGGTTTATGAGGCGCGGGATACGCGCCTGGAGCGCACGGTCGCCATCAAGATTCTTCCAGCGCATCTGTCGAACGATCCTGTCCGGCGGCAGCGCTTTGAACGCGAAGCCAAGGCCGTCTCCAGCCTGAATCATCCACACATTTGCACGCTGTACGACATTGGCTGCCAGGATGGTCTTGACTTCATCGTCATGGAGTACGTGGAGGGAATCACGCTGGCGTCGCGTCTGGAAAAGGGTCCGCTGCCGACGGCCGAGTTGCTGGAGTATGGGATTCAACTGGCGAGCGCACTCGACAAGGCGCACCGCAACGGCGTGACGCATCGGGATCTGAAGCCGGGCAACATCATGCTGACGAAGTCGGGCACGAAGTTGCTGGATTTTGGACTGGCGAAAGCGACGGCGCCGCCGCTAGCCGCCGGCGTGACGCAGACGAATGCGGGGGCCGAAGCCCACCCGATGACGAAAGAGGGCGCCGTGATCGGGACCGTGCCCTACATGTCTCCCGAGCAGGTGGAAGGAAAAGAAGTGGACGGGCGCAGCGATATTTTTTCGCTGGGCGCGGTGCTGTACGAGATGGTGACGGGCGGGCGGGCGTTCCAGGGGCAGAGCGATTTCGGCGTGGCGTCAGCGATTTTGGTGAAGGAGCCGGAGCCGATCAGTACGCTGCAACCGCTGACGCCGCCCGCGCTGGAGCGGACGATTCGAGTTTGCCTGGCGAAAGACCCGGACGCGCGTTGGCAGTCGGCGGGCGATCTTTGCAAGGAACTGCGGTGGATTACGGAGAGCGGGTCGCAAAGCGGAGGGATGCCGATTGCATTGCGAGTCCGACGGGCCTCGAGGCCCGGGATCGCGTGGAATATGGGGATTGCAGTTGCGGCCGTGGTGGCGGCATTCGCGCTGGGCATGGCGCTGCGGAGCCGGCTGGACGGGCATGGCCCGGAGGCGCTCGCTTTTCGGCAACTGAATTTTCGGCGCGAGGCGGTTTTCCAGGCGGCATTCGCGGAGAAAGACACCGTGGTGTATAGCGCGGCGCTGTCGGGAAACACGCCGCAGATTTTCGCGGTGCGGCCGGACTATCCCGAGCCGCAGCCGGTGGGCGCGCCGGGCATGCAACTGCTGGCGGTTTCGTCGAAGGGCGAACTGGCGGTTTTGATGGGGGCGAAATACGTGTGGTACCGGCTGTTCACGGGCACGCTGGCGCGCATGCCGCTCGACGGCGGAGCGCCGCGCGAGATTCAGGATGGAGTGCGGCAGGCGGACTGGGCGCCGGATGGCTCGCAGTTGGCGATCATTCGCGAGGTGGACGGGAAGGATCGACTGGAGTATCCGATAGGCCATGTGCTGCGCGAGGTGAGTGGCTACATGAGCGACTTGCGTTTTTCGCCGCGCGGCGACCGCATCGCCTATTTCGAGCATCCGCGGAAGTGGGATGACCGGGGCTCGGTGAACCTGGTCGACCTGGGCGGAAATAATATTGTGCTGTCGGAGGGCTACTGGAGCGAGCGTGGGCTGGCTTGGTCGCCAAAGGGCGATGAGGTATTTTTTTCGGCGAGCCAGAGCGGCGGGCCGTACACGATTTACGCGGCAACGGTCGCGGGGCGCACGCGGATTGCGTACCAGTCGCCGGGCGGCTTGACGATTCAGGACGTGGCGCGCGATGGCAGGTGGCTGACCACGCGGCTGGATTATCGCTATGCGGCGATGGTGCATAGCGGCGCGGCGGCGGAGGATCGGAATCTGTCGTGGCTCAACACGTCGCACGCGCGGGCGCTCAGCGCAGACGGGCACACCCTGCTGTTTGCCGAGACGGGCCTGGGAAATAATTATGCGGTGTGTTTGCGGAAGACGGATGGCTCGCCGGTAGTGCGGCTGGGCGAGGGATGGCCGGCGGATTTGTCGGCGGACGGAAAGTTTGCGCTGGCGGTGGTGCAGTCCAAGCCCCCACAGCTGGTGATTTATCCGACCGGAGCGGGCGAGACGCAGCAACTCAAGCGCGGCGCGATTGAAAATTATGTGACTGCGCAGTGGTTCCGCGACGGCAAGCGCGTGCTGATCAACGGCAATGAGCCGGGGAAGAGCACGCGGTTTTATGTGCAGGGCGTCGGCGCCGCGCGGGAGAGCGAGGACGCGGCGCGGCCGATTACGCCGGAGGGAACCCGCGATGGGACGCTCTCCGCCGACGGGAAGCTGATTCTGGCGCGCGGAGCGGAAGGGAAGTATTTTATTTACCCGATTGCGGGCGGAGAACCGCAGGCCGTGACGGCGCTCACCGAGGCGGATACGGTGGCCGAGTGGAGCGCGGATGGCCGGTCGGTGCTGGTCTATCGGCGGGCGGAGATTCCGTGCCGGATCGAGCGCGTCGATCTGGCGACGGGGCGGCGAACGCTGTTCAAAGAATTTGCACCAGCGGATCGGACGGGCCTTTTGTCGATGCGCGAGATTTTTGTGACGGACGATTTGCGGTCGTATGCGTATACCGCGTATTACCAGGTGTCGAGTTTGTTTGTGTCGGAGGCGAGCAAGTAGCGGCTGGGCATCCGAATAAAGGAGATTCATGCGAGCGTTTGGGGCGATGGTTTTGATTTTTTCTCTCGTGGTTCCATCGTTTTTGTTCGGCGCGGATGCTGCGATCGGGCAGGCGCAGGCGACCGATCCGCGCGCGGCCGATGCTGCGCTGGCGGGCTACTCGGCGCCGAACGCGGCGAGCGAGCGGGAGTGGGAGGCGAAGTTTCGGGCGATGCCCGATCCCGCGAATTTGCGTGAGTACATGCGGCGGCTGTCGGCGCGCCCGCATCATGTGGGCTCAGTTTACGACAAGGATAATGCCCAGTGGATTCTGGCCCATTTTAAAGAGTGGGGGCTGGATGCGCACATAGAAAAATTTGATGTGCTGTTTCCGACGCCGAAGGTGCGCGCAGTGGAGATGGTCGAGCCGACGAAGTTTACGGCCAAGCTGGAGGAGCCGTCGCTAGCCGTGGACCCGACTTCGAATCAGAAGTCGGAGCAGTTGCCGACTTATAACGCCTACTCGATCGATGGCGACGTGACGGCTCCGCTGGTGTTTGTGAATTATGGCGTGCCCGAGGATTACGAAAAGCTGGACCGGCTTGGAGTTTCGGTGAAGGGGGCGATTGTGATCGCGAAATATTATCACTCCTGGCGCGGCGTAAAACCGAAAGTCGCGGCGGAGCATGGTGCGATTGGGTGCTTGATTTATTCCGAGCCGAAGGACGATGGCTACTCGGTGGATGATGTCTTTCCAAAAGGCCCGATGCGCAATCCGGATGGCGTGCAGCGCGGGAGCGTGATGGATTTTGCGTCCTCGAATCCGGGCGATCCTCTGACGCCGGGTTGGGGCGCCGTTCCGGGGGCGAAGCGGCTGGACATTAAAGACGCGAAGAGCATCACGAAAATTCCGGTGATGCCGATTTCTTATGGCGACGCGCAGCCGCTGCTGGCGGCGCTTGCCGGGCCAATGGCTCCGGCGGAGTGGCGCGGATCGCTGCCCATCCCTTACCACGTGGGGCCGGGACCGGCGAAAGTGCATTTGAAGGTTGCGTTCAACTGGGACATCAAGCCGGTGTATGACGTGATCGCCAAGATTCCGGGGAGCGCGGCGGCGAACGAGTGGATTGTACGCGGCAATCATCATGACGCGTGGGTCAATGGGGCGGAGGATCCGGTTTCCGGGCAGGTGGCGCTGCTCGAAGAGGCGCGGTCGCTGGCGGCGCTGGTGAAGCAGGGATGGAAGCCGCGGCGCACAATTATTTATTGCGCATGGGATGGCGAGGAGCCAATGCTGCTCGGCTCGACCGAGTGGGCAGAACAGCATGCGGCGGAGTTGCAGGAGCACGCGGCCGTTTACATCAACACAGACGCGAACGATCGCGGCCTGCTGAATATGGGCGGTTCGCACAGTCTGGAGCAGTTTATTAACGGCGTGGCGCGCGACATTGACGATCCGGAGACGCACATGTCGGTGTGGAAGCGGGCGCAGCTCTCGCGGATTGCGGCCGCGAAGTCGCCGGAGGAGCGGCAGGAGGTGCGATCGCGGGCCGATTTGCGCATTAGCGCGCTCGGTTCGGGGACGGATTTTACCGCATATCTCGATCATCTGGGGATCGCAACTTTGGATTTGGGATACGGTGGCGAGGATGAGCAGGGGATCTATCACTCGATTTACGACGATTTTTATTGGTACACACATTTTTCGGATATGGATTTCACCTATGGCCGCGCGATGGCGCAGACGGTGGGGACATCGGTGATGCGGTTGGCGGATGCCGAGGTGCTGCCCTTTGACTTCGTGGATTTTGCCGACACGGTGGATATGTACAAAAAAGAATTGCAGAAGTTGCTGGCGGCGAAGCAGGAGGAGATTCGCGAGCGGAATTTGGAGTTGGATGAAGGAGTGTTTGCGGCGACGAACGATCCGCGGCGGCCGACGGTGGCTCCGGTGAAAGAGGAGGTGCCTCCGCATTTGAATTTTGCGCCGCTGGAAAATGCGGTGGAAGCGCTGACGCGGAGCGGCAAAGATTATCAGCGGGCGATGGCGAAGGCGCAGGCGAGTTTGGGGGATGAGACGTTTGCGGCGAAGCTGGGCGCGGTGAATAAGAAGCTGATGGAGAGCGAACGGCGGCTGACGAATGAAGATGGATTGCCGCGGCGCTCTTGGTACAAGCATCTGCTCTACGCGCCGGGAGTGTACACGGGATATGGCGTGAAGACGGTTCCGGGCGTGCGCGAGGGGATCGAGCAGAAACAATGGGCCGAGGCGGACGCGGAGATTGTGCGCGTGGCCAAGGCGCTGGAGGATGAGGCGGCGGTGATCGACACGGCGGCGCGCGGGTTAGAGTAGGCGCGGTCAACTCAATGAGTGCACTCCCGATTTCACTCATCAATCGACTCTGAGCATGATGCCACGCCATCGACATCCGGGCGGGCCGACACCGACCGCATCGAAGAGATTGGAAGACACTGGCAAAAGCCCTCAGAGTTTTTACAATGGTTTTACATTTTCACGACAACTGGCTGAGTCTTCCTTAGCTACTCTCATAAGGACAGTAACCACAACTTTCTTTGGAAGACAGGGATTGGGAGACAGGAACAGGAAAATGAAAATGACCAGACACATTCGTAGATTCATCCCGACGGCCTTGGCAATTGCGGCCTTCGCCCTCACCACCAGCGCTGCCATGGCGCAGAGCTACACCGGCAATTGGCCGGCGACTGTGACCCAGTCGCAGCGCTCCAACGGCACGTACTGCGTGACCCTTACCGACGATGGCAGCTATGGCTGGCCGCACAGCGGCGAGGCCAAACTGAACGGCCAAAATGGCCCGTATCCCGGCTATTTCACAGTGATCAATGGGCTCATCACTGTGACTTTCACCTATCCGTCGGGCGAAGGCGACTGTTGTGACTTCTTTGTTTTCACCGCTCGCGCCAGCAACCGCAACATCGGCAAAGGCGCCTTCAATTATTTAGGCCTGACCGACAATGGTCTAGTGGCGTTCGGCAAGAAAGACGGCTGCTGAAATCGCCAAATATCTAAAGCTTGTTTCATAAATCGGGTTTGGGAGGGCACGACTTTTGGTGGTGCCGTCCACAGCCAACAAAGACGCGGGCTTTAGCCCCTGAGGGAGTCGGCCGTGTACTTCCCTAGTTCATTATGAGATAGCTTCCTACTAACCAACGGCGAATCCCGCCCGTAGAAAGGTCGCAGATGCCGCATGAACCCCTCCGCGAACTCTGCGGTTTAAGATTTTGGTCTGGGCCTAAGGCGAATCTCGAACCCATGGCCGCTCCCGTTCGCCGGGATTCTCCGTTTCGGCAGTCCCCTCAAAACTACTTCACTACAAGAAAACGCCAGCCCTGGACTGGGCTCCAACCACCCCAAAACGCCTCCGACATCTCCCGGAAAACAGGCCGCTCTATATATCACAAAATAGAGTCTCTACATGCTATTTAAGTAGTAAAAAATGAAGCACCTCCAGGTTAACGAAAAGATCAACAAAAAAACGCCACTCGCCGTCGCCGCCAAACCCTCCAGCATGCGCAATGACTAAATGATCAGATGATGAAATGACTAAATTCCGCGCCGCCCTTCGCCAGCCTCACCCATCCCCAGCTAAACGACTGAGGTCAAGCGGATTAACCGGATATTCAACAAACGTTCACCCGTTCTTAACAATCCCGGTTTTACGATGTCTGATTCTGAAGGAAACAGCATTCCATCGGACCATTAGTAGGGGCCGTTTACCCCAGGTGTCTAATTTTGTCTGTAAGGAGATGAAAATGAAGCGACTTTTGGCCGCAACGCTGGCGATGGCGTTAGTCGGCACAATTGCCTTTGCCCAGGAATCGGCGACTGAGAAGAGCCCCCGCAAAAAGAAGGCTGCTCCCTCAATCGCCAGTCAGCTCAATGAGTTGAAAGACGCCATCCAGACGCAACAACAGCAAATCCAACAACTTAGTCAGCAGATCCAAAGCCGCGATCAGCAGATCCAGACCCTCCAACAGCGGCTCGATCAGAACCAGGCGGCAGCCACTCAGGCTCAGGCCAAGGCCGACGCGGCAGCCACCCAGACCGCCGACCAGGCGCAATACGTCAGTTCCCTCAGGAGCGACGTAACCGACCTTAAGTCCAATGCTACCAATGTCGCCATGACCCTTCAGGAGACGCAGAAGAACGTCCGCGAGCAGTTTGAGAGCCCCATGGCTCTTCACTATAAGGGCATCACCATCACTCCCGGCGGCTTCCTGGCGGCTGAATCCGTGTATCGCAATCGCGGCCTCGGTGCCGATATCAACACTCCTTTCAATAGTTTAAACTTCCCCGGCGCCGGCCAGAACGCCGTCTCTGAGTTCTTCTACTCCGGCCGTCAGTCCCGCATCAGCCTGTTGGGTGAAGGTAAAGCTGGCGACATAAAGATGACAGGCTACTACGAAGCCGACTTCCTTTCTGCCGGCGTCACCTCTAACAACAATCAATCCAATAGTTACACGCTCCGTCAGCGTCAGGTCTGGGGACAGGTCTCCAACCCCGAGTGGAGCTTCACCGGCGGCCAGATGTGGAGTCTGGTCACGGAAACCAGAAAAGGCATCGACAACCGGCAGGAAGCGCTGCCCATGACGATCGACGCGCAGTACACCGTCGGCTTCAGTTGGGCTCGCCAGGCCGGCGTCCGCCTCGTCCGCAACTTCAACAACAAATTATGGTTAGCGGCTTCTATCGAAAATCCGCAGACCACCTTCTCGGCCCGCGGCAATGCCGCCAACTTCTCTCTCGGCGGCCCCGGAAACGGCAGCGGAACTTACAACAACGGCATCAGCACTTGTTCCACCTCGCTGGTTGGCACCAGTCCCGTTACAACTTGTACACCGCTCGCCACTTACTCGTTCAATGCCACCCCGGATTTCATCCTCAAGGCCGCGTTTGAGCCCGGCATTGGCCACTATGAAATTTTCGCCATCGGCAGCCGTTTCCGCGACCGCGTCTATCCCTGCGTGGAGACCAATCCCAACCCGATCTGCAATGGAAACACGTCGGTAGCCCTCGGAGCCTATAACTCCTCCACCAACGCGGGTGGCTTCGGCGCCAATGCTCGCGTCACCGTTGCCAAGCACTTCGATTTCGGTCTCCACGCCCTCACCGGCCGCGGCATCGGTCGCTATGGCACTGGCGGCCTCCCCGACTCCACCGTGAACCCCGACGGCACCCTGGCTCCCCTGCGCAACTATCAGGGATTGGCCACCCTCGAAGTTCACATGCCCCGATTCGACTTTTACCTGAATGGCGGCGAAGAATACGTAAAACGCCGCTATCTCGTTGATCCTCTATCGACTAGCGGTGCCGTCGTAGGCTATGGCGCTCCCACCAACTCCACCTCGGGCTGCTACAAGGAAACCCCGCCTTCTGCCGGCAACGGCTTTTCCTTCGGCTCGCTCTCCGGTTGCAGCGCCGATACCCAGAGCCTGATCGAGGGCACAATGGGCTTTTGGATTAAGGTACATAGCGGTCCCCACGGAAGGCTCCAGTTTGGTCCGCAGTACTCCTATGTATCCCGGAATGCCTGGACCGGAACGTTCGCCAAATCCCCCACGGTGTTGTTCTCTTCCCCTCACGGGATCGACAACATGTTCCTGACGTCATTCCGTTACTACTTACCGTAACGCCAACAAAATAAAGCATGTAAAAACTCCCCCGCCCCGATTGATCGGGGCGGGGGAGTTTTTCTCCTCTGAACTTCTTTTCTGAACTACTAAGAATCGCGACCGGGGGTTTCGGAAAGAGGCATCATTCCCTCTATTGCGCCGCCGGAACAAAAACCCGGTCCGCCGCCACCAATTCCGCATTGGAAACTTCCGTCCGCACCTTGACAGATCGCAATCCCCCCTTCTTCTCCGCCTTCGCCACAAATGTCAAAAGATACTGGTGATTCGTCCGGTTAGTGAGGTCTCTCAAATACGGCGAAAACGAAACCGGCGATCCGGTCATGCCAATGTAATAGGCTTCGCCGCCGGTTCTATCCGCAATTTCAGCAAGATACATCTGCCCCCAATAGGCTTGCCAGTAACTATGGCCAAAATGCCCTGCGCTAGGGTTGTAAATTGCCGATACCAGCACGCCTTCACGCTGCGCCGCATCGATCGCGGACGACAAATAAGGGTCATTCAGGTCCCCGCTGCCATAGTACCGGTCGATTCCATCCGTCACCATCAATACTTCCCGGCGGCTCTTGGTTTGCGGCCAGCGTTTCAGCAAATCGCTAAGCGAAAAATAGGGGCTCGCATTCGCGCCCGCCATACCCAGCGGGAGTCGCAGACCCTTGGCCGCGAGCGCATGATCGTTCGTCAGATTCTGCTCCACCTTCGCTGTGCCATTCTGCATATACGCGACTCCGACCAGCGCGGAACTCGGCAACTCCTCCATGAATTTGCGCAACTCGTCCAGTTGATTGCCGATGCTCCCGCCCGAGCTGTCGTCGATGAGCACAAAAAGTTCCAGTTGCGCGTGCTCCGCCCTCGCCGGCACCCAATCGGTCACCTGGTCGCGATTGTGCCCCTCATACACCATCACATCTTTCTGCGTCACATCCGGCACGTCCGAGCCATGACGCGCCTCAACCGTGACGATCATCTGCACGGGAACTCCGTTCCCAGCCGGAGCTTGTTGGGCCCGCAGACTCTGGCTACTTGCTATTGCGAGCGCCATCATGACCACTGCTGCAAGTAAAAACTTTCCTCTGTTCATGCATCGCTCCTCTAAAACGCGATAGCCGATTGCTACACCGGTTGTCATTCACCGACCGCGATTCTCTGGCTTGCTCCCTTAATGTTCGATGCGCGACACTGCTGAACGTTGCCCACACGGCGCCCCGAACTTTCCGGCGCCTGTTCAATTTGCATCGCTTGTGGCAGAATCCAAGCGTCGCAAAGTTCCATCACACCGATCCATCCAAAGGAGGCCGAACCGCTAGTGGAGATCTACCACTGGTTGCCGCCTGAAGCCGCGAAACTTCTTCTGGTTATTTTTCTCTCCTTCCTGATCGGCCTGGAACGCGAGGAGCACAAACTTGCCGCCGGCTTTTACTCCTTCGGCGGTGTCCGCACCTTCCCTCTGCTCGGCCTCATCGGCTATTCCATCGCGCTTCTCTCGGGCGCTCAATTCCTTCCAGTAACTCTCGGATTCATGGTCATCGGCGTGTTCCTGGCGCTCTCTTATTGGCATAAGATCTCGCGCTCCGAGTCCGCCGGAGTAACTACAGAAATGTCCGGGCTCGCTACCTACCTCGTCGGTGCGCTTGTCTGCTACGACCACGTCTGGATCGCCACCACCCTCAGCGTCGCCAGCCTGTTCTTCCTCGACCTGAAGGCGCGCCTTGAAAAGCTCGCCAGCCGCGCCGCCCCGGAAGAAATCCTCACCTTCGCCAAGTTCCTCCTGCTCTCGGCCGTCATTCTGCCCGCCTTGCCCAACCAGCAGTTCGGCCGCTTCCACATCAATCCCTTCAAGACCTGGCTCGTGGTGGTCGCTGTAAGTACAATTTCGTACGGCAGCTACATCCTGCAAAAGGTAACAAAAGAGACCGGCGGCGTAGTCCTCACCGCCTTTTTGGGCGGAGCCTACTCCTCCACCGTGACGACAGTTGCCATGTCGCGCCGCGCCGCTCGTGAGGATCGCCCCCACTTGTTCGCCGGCGGAATTTTGATTGCTTCCGGGGTGACCTATATCCGTCTGGCCGTTCTCCTGGAGCTTTTCAATCGTCAGCTTGGTGCAATGCTGGTGCCAGCCTTCGTCGTCCTCGCGGTTCTTGCCATTGCCATCGGCTGGTTCTGGTCCCGCCGCCCCGACCCGGTCGACTCGCAGATTAAGCGCGAGTTTGAACCGGGTAACCCTCTGGAACTGACAGCGGCGTTTCTCTTCGCGCTGGTCTTCCTTGCCATGCTCGTAGCCACGCAGTTGGCCGCTACCTACCTTGGCAGAGCCGGCGTGAATACTCTCGCGGCCATAATGGGAGTCACCGACGTAACTCCCTTCGTCATGGGCATGACCCAAGCTGCCGGCACGCTTACCCCGTTCAAAATCGCAGCCGCCGCAGTCCTCATCGCCGCCGCCAGCAACAACCTGATCAAAGGCATTTATTCCTTCATCCTCGCCGATAGAAAAACCGGCAAACAAAGCCTGTCTCTCCTGATCGGCCTCACGCTAGCCGGCCTCATACCGTTGCTATGGCTCTGACGAGGTTAGAAGTCAGAATTTAGAAGGTAAAAATGCCCCCCCCCCGGGGTTGACGGTCTTGCTTCAACTTCTGCCTTCCGACTTCCCCAACCTCACCGCCAAATGTGAGACTCGTCATAGACCCCTGTCTCATTCCGGTTCATCATCTCCTACGGAGGGCAAGATGGCAGCCGTCAGCACGAAAAGAGGCGTTCTTGGAATTCTCACCGGCGGGGGCGATGTACCCGGCCTTAATCCCGCAATTCGCGCGGTCACCATTCGCGCCATTCGAGAGGGCTACCAGGTCATCGGACTTCGCCGCGGCTGGGGCGGTCTCGTCGACATCATCCGCGACAAAGACGCGGATAACACCAATAACTTCCAATTGCTCTCCGAAGACGTCGTCAACCGCGCCGGCCGCACCGGTGGCACATTCCTCCACACTTCGCGCACCAATCCCAGCAAGGTCGGCAAAGCCAGCGTTCCCGACCACCTCAAAGATGCCTTCCACGCCGAGAAAAACGACCTCACGCCGGAGGTTTTGAAAACTCTCGATTGGCTCGGCATTGACTATCTCATTCCCATCGGCGGCGATGACACGCTCAGCTATGGCGTTCGTCTCGACCAGGAAGGCGTTAAGGTTGTCGCCATTCCCAAGACCATGGACAACGACGTTCCCGGCACCGACTACTGCATCGGCTTCAGCACCTGCGTCACCCGCACCATTCAGATGGCCAACAGTCTTCGCACCTCGGCCGGTTCGCACGAGCGCTTTCTCGTGCTCGAAGTTTTCGGCCGCTACGCCGGCTACACCGCCATGCTCCCCACCATGGCCGGGGCCGCCAACCGCTGCGTCATTCCCGAGCACAAGTTCAACATGGAGCAACTGACCGAGCTAATGGTCCAGGATCGCAATAAAAATCCCAGCCGCTATTCGGTCGTCCTCGTTTCAGAAGGCGCCATGTTCGAGGGCGGCGAGATGATCTTTTCCGGCGAAACCACCGATGCCTACGGCCACAAAAAACTAGGCGGCATCGGCGACCTCGTCTCCGAGCAACTCAAAGAAATCTCCAAGAAATTCAACAACGGCAAGTCCATCGACATCATCAACCAGAAACTCGGCTACCTGGTTCGCGGCGGCGATCCCGACGCCATCGACTCCATCGTTCCCATGGCCTACGGAAATCTCGCTCTCGACCTCATCCTCGGCCACATTTACGGCCGCCTCGTCGTATTGCGCAACGGCCGCTATGACAACACTCCCATCGACGTCGTCACGGCCAGCAAAAAAACTGTTAATGTCAGGGAGCACTACAACACGCAACGCCTCCGTCCGCATTACAAGAGCTTTGAGATGAAACCGCTCTTCATAATGACCAGCGAAGCAGGATAAACTCTTAGGCGTTTGCTTGATCGCATCGCCCGGATCCTCCGCGCACCGCAGTCTGATTTGCGCTTTTTGTCGATTGCGGATCGAACGATCGGAGAAGTTTCCAGAGAGAAGAATGACCGCAACAATGACCGCAACCAGGACCTTCAACCCATGACCGAACTCGAAACCAAATCCCTTCCCGACAACGCCTACCAGCCTTTAAAAGACGGCGAAACCTACATTCCGCTTGTCCCCGCCTCTTCCGCCCCGCCGGAGGTCACCTGGCGCGCGGTCCTCTGGGGCACATTGCTCTGCATCATCTTCAGCGTCGCCTCGGCCTACTCCACCCTTAAAGTCGGCCAAGGCATGGAGGCGGCCATTCCCATCTCCATCCTCGCCATCGGCCTGGCGCGCGTTTACTCGCGGCGCTCCACCGTGCTCGAGAACATGATCATCACGGGCATGGGCGGAGCCTCCGCCGCCGTGGTGTCCGGTGCCGTCTTCACCCTGCCCGCGCTCTACATTCTTCACCTCGACCCGCATCCCGCGCAGACCGTCTTCATCTGCCTGACCGGCGGCTGCCTCGGCGTTCTCTTTCTCATTCCGCTGCGCCGCTACTTCGTACGCGAAATGCACGGCAAGTTCCCCTTCCCGGAGGCCACCGCCATCACCGAAGTCCTCGTGACGGGCGAAAAGGGAGGATCGCAAGCCAAACTGTTGCTCCAAGCCACCAGCATCGCCGCTATTTACGATTTCTTCGTCACCACCTTCCACGTCTGGAAGGAATATTTGAACTTCCAGTTCGTACCGGTGGTGCGTTCGCTCGCCGATCGCGGACGCATGGTCTTCAATTTCGACGCAGTTGGCTTCATCCTCGGCATTGGCTACGTGATCGGCCTGCGCATCGGCTTGATCTTTTGTGCAGGTGGCATCCTCGTAAACTTCGTCCTCGTCCCGTTGATCTGGTTCATCGGCAGCCACATGGGCGATACCACCGTCTATCCCGCCTCCATCCCCATCTCACACATGGCGGCTTCAGACATCTACCGCAATTACGTGCGCCTCATCGCGGTCGGCGCCATCGCGACCGCTGGATTCGCCGGCCTGCTCAAATCGCTGCGTGTGATTGTCGGATCGTTCGGCATCGCGCTCCACGCCTTCCGCCACGGCGAGGCGCCACAAATGGATCGCACTGACCGTGATATTCCCATCGGTGCCATCCTCCTCGGCGTGGTCCTGTGCACAATCGCAGTAGCCGTCTTTTTCGCACTCCTTCACGTTTCGTGGACCGTGGTCGCCGTGGGCCTGGCGCTCACGCTGCTCTTCGCATTCTTCTTCGCCACCGTGGCTGCGAACGCCATTGCCACTACGGCAAACAATCCGGCCAGCGGCATGACCTTGCTGACGGTCATCGTCTCCACGGTCGTATTGCTGAAGTTCGGACTCTCCGGCACCACCGGTATGTTCTTCGTCATGGCCCTGGCCGGCATGGTCTGTGTAGCCCTCTGCGCCTCGGGACAGTTCATTACCGACCTGAAAGCCGGCTATTGGATCGGTTCGACGCCCGCCGCGCAAGAAAAAGTGAAATTCATTGGGGTCGTCGCCTCGGCGATCACCGCGGGGTTAACCATCGTCCTCCTCGCCAAGGCCTACCAGTTCGGAGAAGCCGCTCCCGGCGACCTGCGTCAGGTGCTGGTGGCGCCCCAAGCCTCCGCGCTCAAAGCTGTGGTCTCGGGATTCATGAGCGGCCAGCCCGTCGCCTATATGCTCTTCGGCATCGGCGCCATGATCACCGTCGTCCTCGAAATGCTCGGGCTCTCGTCCATGGTCTTCGCCCTCGGAATCTATTTGCCACTCCAACTCACCACGCCCATTCTCGCCGGCGGATTCCTCTCGCACCTGGTCAACAAGCGGGGTGAGAAAATCGGCGGCGAGCACGGCAAGTCCATCCGCGAGCGTGGCATCATCATCGCCTCAGGCCTGATGGCCGGCGGCGCTCTCGGCGGTGTGATCGGCGCGGCCTTGCATCTGTCCCACTGGTATCGCGAAGATTTGATCCAGACGCCCTTCTACGAAAATATGCCCGTCTCTCAAACCGTCTCGGCCCTCTGTTTCATTGGCCTCTGTGTTTACGTCTGGTTTGGTTCTATAAGAAAGGAAAAGGAGCTCGAATGACAAATCAATCTCTGCTCACAAAAGACGCAGTAGGACAGTACGTCGGCGACGCCGTTCTCGGCATCGACACGCTCTGGGGCGGCGACGTCTTATGCGCCTCCGGCACCGGCCGCTTTATCGCCGACTCCTGGTTCTCCGACGAGCCTCTCCCCGCCGCCTACACCCATCCCGCGGCCGCGCGCCTCCGCCAGTCGGGCGGCGTCTCCGGCAAAACCATCGATCGCGAGGCCCTCGACCTTTATCTGCAAGAGATCAACCTTCCCCGGGCGTTCGCCGGAGTTCGCGAAGAGGCGAAGAAAATCGGCGGACTTCGCGGCGCTTACCTCACCGCCTTAGCTGATTCGCTCGACACCATGTGGGACCTCGCCATGGAAGTTGCGGGCAAAGGCGATCCCGTGCCCTATACCCGCTGCGTCGAGGCCTCCACCGCCAAGCCGCCCGAGCCCTCACAGCCCGAGAAAAAACGCGCCCGCGTCGCCGAACTCCTTGGCCGCGCCGGCTACCTGCCCAACGCCGGCAACGGAGCCGCCCTCTTGCACGCCGTCGATGCCTGGCGCCGCGATCGCATCGCCCCCATGGCCTCGGTCCGCGCCCTCGGCGCGGCCGTCATCACTCACTTCGACAATCTCAGCGCCAAAAATCTCCTCCCCTATCTGCCCAAAGAGCTCGCCCCCATCCCGCGCGCTAACATCAATTTCCTCGCCATTAAAGACGCCTGGTTTTCCGGCTCCATGAACTATCTCGGCCGCGCCCGCAACGCCGACGGCTCGCCCCAATACGAAGCCACTTACGAAATCAATGCCTCGCTGCAAATCTCCTACCCCGAGTTCGAGCAATTAGTAAGTCACGAAGTAGTCCCAGGCCATGTCACCACCTTTGCCTACTTGCAAGACTTATACGTCCGCGGCAAAGTCGGGTTCGAAACCACCGTCCTCACCATGAACACCCGCGCCGCAACCCTGTTTGAAGGCATCGCCAATAACGCTATTCTCATCGCCAATGGCGTCACCGAAGTCGAACAGTTGCCCGATGAAGATCTCCAGATTGGCGTGCTGCTCGCCCTTTTGCAAGACGACGCGAAGAACCAGTCGTCCTATATGACATGGGGCGAAAAAAGACCGCAACCGGAAGTCGCCGCCACGCTGCGCCGCGATTTCCTCGTCACCGAAGAGCGCGCCGACAAGCTCTCCGGAGCCTGGGGACGCCATCCCCTGCTCGGCCGGATGTATCTGCCAGCTTATCGCGCCGGCACCGACAAGGTCGCGGCCTTGCGCAGAATGTACCCGGCGGCGAAAGTGCTCCCGGCAATCTATGGCTGCAATGGGTTAGTGGACATTCAGACGATCGATCAAGTCCTGAAGAGCTAGATATGGCAAGGTTAGATTTCACGCCGGCAACTCGATGAGCCAAGCCTCCCCGCTTGACTTTTCCAGTCTGCCGGCGCGAACCTGACGAGCAACCGCTAACAACACCCTAAGGAAAACGATCCCGTTCCGCTGAAACCCAACTGCCCTCGCAACTCGCAGCTTACAGTTCGGGGCTCTCTAGTTGACGACGAAACTGGTTTTGCTGGTTGCAGATCCCGCCGGTGTCGTGACTTTGATCTTCCCCGTCTTGGCTTTGTTGGGCACGGTCGCCGTCAACTCGCTGTCGGAGATCACAGTGAACGCCGCCGCCTTACTGCCAAACGCCACGCTGGTGGTTTGCGTAAAGCCCGCGCCCATGATCGTCACTGGCGTTCCTACCGGCCCCGATGGTGGATTGAATGACAGGATCGATGGCGTGTTCAGCCCCTTGAAGCCTTGTGCCTGCGAAGCTCCAGTGGGTAGGTAGTGGCCGACAATTTCGTTGTGGTCGTTGATCGTGTCGATGCTCGTGTTGGTACCGGCGGGATCGTCATCCACGTAATACTGGCCATTGGCGAAAATTGCGCCGTGCAATTCGTTATTCGTATCCACCCAGCCGAACGCAATCTCACCACGGTTATTGATCGCATGAACTTCTGTGATCACTGCATTGGGAACGTTCAGCACGGTGTAGTTGCCGCCGGCGAGCAGCCAGGCCGACACGAACCCACTGGAGTTCAATGATTGCAAGGTAATCAGGTTGCTGGTGTTGATGCCGACGGCGAGGGTGACCGCGGCACCGGGCGCATCCAGCGTCTGGTACGTAGACCCGTCAAAAATAAATCCGTGTTGGCCGACATTGTCCGCGAAACTGCCGACCACGATCCCATCGTCGTTGATGCCATAGGCGGTTGTGCCGGCAGTCGCCCCGGGCACAATAACGTCAGTGAAAACCCCGTTTTGGTAGATGAATCCATTGCCGAAACCGCCCTGAAGGGCATAGCCTCCGACAATCGCACCAGCTGAGTTGATCCCGTAGCAGTTCGTCCCTATCCCGTTGGGGTCGGTGATGGTGGTGACGGTGGACCCGACGCGCATGAAGCAATGACTCACACCGCTCGAATCCGTGTAATTCCCGGACATGACGCCGGAATCGTTTACTCCGAACACGTCTGTGGTCTCGGAGCGAGGAACTTTCACCTCGGTGTACTTGTACGAGGCCTGCGCCCAAGCCGTTGGCACTGCCAAGAACCCCGCCAGCAGCAGAAAGAGAACTTTCGTGGTCTTCGATACCAACATAATCCGAGTTCCTCCAGTCAAATTTTCAGCGAAAAAGCTGCAAGACCTTGCAACTTTGCCCGGCTTAAATCCAGCTTCTCCCTTTTTCCGCCACGGGGCGAAATTGGGATAAGATTGCTAGGATTGACGCGCCTTGCAGGCCATCCCCCGGTCGCCTGATTGCCAGTAGCACTCTGCCGTGCAACCAGCCTGGAAGTCGTTAAGAGTTCTCATTTTTTTCTGAATTCTTCTGAATACCATGGATATGCCCGGCCAGTCCTCGTATCAGTTTGGGGCCTTCCGCCTGATCCCTTCCGAGCGTGCGCTCCTGCACGGAGACCGGCGCCTGGACTTGCCTCCCCGCGCCTTCGATACCCTGGTCGTCCTTGTCACCGAAAAGGGCAACCTCGTCGAGAAAGACCGCCTGATGCGCGCCATCTGGCCTGACACCGTCGTCGAGGAAAACAATCTCAGTCAGGCTGTCTATCTGATCCGCAAGGTTTTGCATGACGGCGAAGACGGCATGAAGTACATCGAGACCGTCCCCAAACAAGGCTATCGGTTCGTGGCCCGCGTTCGCGAAGTGGAGAATGGGGAAGATGACGTCTGGAAAGCTGAATCAGACACTAGCCTCAGCGCGGGCAACGGCTCGGCCGAGCCTCGAAATTTACTGCCCCGGAGCGACGTCGATTCGGAGTCTGCACCGGCACGGCCAGGCGGCGCAGGTTCGGCTCCCGCAGCCACTTCTCCGAAATTCCGCTGGGCGCTTTGGGCACTAGGGGGAGCACTCCTCATTCTGCTCATTGCCGCTTTTACGCAGCTTTCAACCTGGCGCGAGAACCGGCGAAATCAGGCCGACCTCCAGACCATCCGCTCCGTCGCCGTCCTCCCTCTTCAAAATCTCTCCAACGATCCTGAGCAGGAATATTTCGCCGACGGCATGACCGACGAGCTCATCACCGATCTCGCCCAGGTGCGCGAATTACGCGTCGTCTCCAAAACATCCGTCATGCAATACAAAGGGGCGCACCGGCCGTTACCGCAGATCGGCCGCGAACTCGGTGTTGACGCCGTCGTTGAAGGTTCGGTCTTGCGTTCCGGCGACCGCGTCCGCATCACCGCGCAACTCATTCGCACCGCCACCGATTCCCATCTCTGGGCGAAATCCTATGAGGGAGCCATGAAAGATGTCCTCTCCCTCCAGGCGTCCGTGGCCGAAGAAATTACCGGCGAGGTGAAGCTCACTCTCACCGCCGCCGAGCGCACTCGCCTCCAGCGCGCGCATCCCGTGGATCCCGCGGCCTACGAAGCGTACCTGCGCGGCCGTTTTTCCTGGAACCGCCGCGACGAGGCCGGATTTCAAAAAGCTGTCCAGTACTTTAATCAGGCCATCGCGACCGATCCGGATTTTGCGCTGGCCTATTCCGGTCTCGCCGACTGCTATACGCTGATGGCTCTGAATGCGCCCGACCCCGAAAAAATGCCCCGGGCAAAAGCCGCGGCACTCAAGGCCCTCGCGCTCGACGACGGATTGGCCGAGGCCCACACCTCTCTTGCTGCCGTCAAAGTCTTTGGCGATTGGGACTGGGCCGGCGCCGAAACCGAATTCAAGCGCGCGCTGGATCTGAATCCCAATTACGCTCCGGCCCACCACTGGTATGGAAATATTTTGCTCGGTCCTCTGGGACGCCACGAGGAGGCCATCGGCGAACTCAAGCGCGCGCAGAGCCTCGATCCGCTCTCTCTCATCATTAACACAGACGTCGGCTTCGCCTACTATTTAGCCCGCCGCTACGATGATGCGTTTGCGCAATATCAAAAAGTGGTGGCCATCGATCCCGCCTTCGTCCCCGTCCATTACGATCTGGCTCGCTACTACCAGCTGATGGGAAAAACCGACGCGTGGCTGCAAGAGGAACTTGCCGTCTCCACCCCTGAGCGCGCCCAATCTCTGCGCTCTCTCTTTGCTAAAGGTGGATACCGAACGTTAATGGCGGAGAGCGCCGCCACGGGCGGCAGCTTTCATACAGCGACTCGCCCCTCGCCGTTCGTCACGGCAATGTCGTACACCGCGTTGGGCCAGCGCGCAAAAGCTCTGGCCGCACTCCAGCAATCCTGCAATCAGCACGAGCCCGGCCTGATCTACCTCAAAGTCGATCCCGTCTGGGATCCCCTCCGTCCCGACCCAGCTTTCCAGGCCATCGAGCGCCGCATGGGTTTGCCATGAAGCGGCGGGCAAGAAATTCCCTGCCGTCCCAGCCTGGTTTCGGTTACTGTGGACCGCACCCGGATTTCGGGAAGGGCACGACTTCAGTCGTGCCCTTAATGGGCGCCGGGAATGCCGGCTTTTAGCCCCGGAGCGATTGCTGATGGCTGGCTTTCTGCTAGCTCTTCCTCGACGTCACCGCGAAAAACGCGGTCGCTTCCTGCTCCACGTTCTTGCTCCCGCAATGCGGGCACTTGAGCGTTTCGTGATCATGCTCGTCCAGGGTCAGAACCTCCTCAAAGGTTTTCTGACAGTCATGGCAAATGTAGTCGTATACCGGCATGACGTCCTCCTTCGGAAATTGGATATCTCTTCCTACGTGCGTATTCTAGTCCCGTTCCCGCGGAAAAAAGTCGCGCCGCAAAGCACCCGGTCGCGGCAAACCGTAGCAATCTCAATTCAACTTCCCGACAACCTTCTCCGCCGCTTCAACGATGGCACCCTCTTTCGCGACTCTCGCCAGCGTGTTGATGTCCTCGTGCAGCGGCCGATCTTCCTCCAGCTTCTTGACGTGCCTGCGAATCTCCTCATACGCGGCCTGCCCGGCCGGAGAAGGTCTCACCGGATAACGCATATCGAATGCCTGCGCTGCCGCCATCATCTCAATCGCCACTACGTACCAGGCGTTCTCAATGATCTGCCGGGTCTTAATGGCCGTTGTCATTCCCATCGAGACAAAGTCTTCCTGATCGGCCGCCGCCGGAATCGACCCCGTCGCCGCCGGATGGCTCAGCACACGGTTCTCGCAGACCAGCGCGCCCGCCGTGTATTGCGACAGCATCAGGCCGGAGAACATTCCCGCGCCCTTTGTCAGGAATGCCGGCAGTCCCATCGAAAGATGCGGATTCATCAGCCGGTTGAGCCGCCGCTCCGAGAGCGCCGCCACTGTCGTCACCGACATCCCCGCCAGTTCCAGAGCCAACGCCATCGGCGTGCCCTGGAAATTCGCGCCCGTCAGCACGAGTTCTTCATCCGGGAAAAATGTGGGATTATCGGCGGCATGGTTCAGCTCGATCTCCAGCATGTAGCGCGCCCAACGGAACGCCTCGCGCGCCGCGCCAACGACCTGCGGACTCGAGCGCAGCGAATACGCGTCCTGCACTTTCTTGCCCGGCAGTCTTAACAGTTCCGATCCTTCCGTAAGCCGCCGCACATTCTCCGCGCACACTTCCGCCCCGGGATAGCCGCGCACATGATGAATGCGCGCATCGAATGCTTTCATGTTCGCGTTCAGCGCCTCCAGGCTCATCGCCAGCGCTACTTCCTGCGTCTTCAGCCACTGCTCCGCGTCATACAGTTCCACGCATCCCATCCCGGTGATCATGTTCGAGCCGTTGATTGTCGCCAGCCCATCGCGCTCGCGGAAAACAATCGTCGGAATCCCCGCCTCGTCCATCCCCGCCTTCGCCGGCAGCCTGCGTCCCCGGTAAAAGACCTCTCCCTCGCCCATCATCGTGATCGCCATCTGCGCCATCGGCGATAGATCCCCGCACGCTCCCACCGAGCCCTTCTGGCACACCACCGGCGTCACCCCGCGATTCAGCATCGCCACCAGCGTCTCCACCACTTCCAGTCGGATGCCCGAATGCCCCCAGCAATGCGTGTTCAGGCGCGACAGCATCCCCGCCCGGACGTTCTCCTCGGCACAGGGCTCTCCGCAGCCCGCCGCATGCGAATAGAGCAGATATTTCTGATACTGCTCCGCCTGTTCCGGCGTCAGCACCACCTCCGAGAGTTCGCCTATCCCGGTGTTGACCCCGTACATGATTTCCCGCGCCTCGATCTTTCGCTCCAGCAGCGCACGGCAGCGATTGATGCGCGCAATTGCCTCGGCGTGCAACTCGATCGGCCTACGATTCCGCGCGATTGCAACCACGTCCTCAATCGTCAGCGAATGTCCATCCAACACCGTTGTGCCCGTCGTGCTGCTTGCCACTTCATTCAACGTGAGCGTCATGTTCCACCTCGCTTCTGTCTGAACCTACTCGCGGCCCCGCACCTCCGAGTAGGACCGATGTCACCAGTCGCAGTGATTGGCACAAGCACAACGAACGGGCAGCGAGTAGCGCTGCAGCAGACCCGGGTAATGTCATTCGAACGAGGAACTCGGTTTCAACCTTTGCCTGCGAAGGCGCCCATCTCTCCGCGTGCAACTCGTAAACCGAACTGCTAATCTTACGGGTTCACATTCACTGGGCTTCCGGCCACAGGTCGCGAGCTCATCGCGCAAATGAATTCATCCAAAGCGAGGTTCCATTGGCGGTTCTAGTCGTCGGAGGCGCAGGCTACATCGGCAGTCACGCGGCGCGCGCATTGCGTCGCGCCCGTTACAACGTCATCATCTACGACAATCTTTCCACCGGCTTCCGCCGACTCGCCGAAGGGTTTGAACTCGTCGAGGGCAACATTGGCGATCCTTCTAAGCTTCACCACGTCCTCTCGCGCGTCGACGCCATCATGCACTTCGCCGCTCTCTGCTACGTTGGAGAATCCGTCACCGACCCGCGCAAATATTTTCGCAACAACGTCACCGACGCGCTCACCCTCCTCAACGCCGCCGTCGACGCCGGTATCCGCCACATCGTCTTCTCTTCCACCTGCGCCGTCTACGGAGTCCCCGTCAAAGTCCCCATCACCGAAGAGAATCCCCGCGAGCCGATCAATCCCTACGGCGCCACCAAACTCGCTTTCGAAAACGCCCTCGAAGCCTACGGCCGCGCCTATGGCCTGCGCTCCGCCCGCCTGCGTTACTTCAACGCCGCCGGAGCCGATGACAGCGGCGAAATCGGCGAACTCCACGATCCCGAAACCCACCTCATCCCGCTAGCCCTGCAAGCCGCAACCGCGAGCGGCTCCGAACTCCAAATCTTCGGCGACGACTATCCCACCCCCGACGGCACCTGCCTCCGCGACTATATCCATGTCAACGACCTAGCCGACGCCCACGTCCGCGCCCTCCAGCATCTCGAGCAAGGCGGCGACTCGTTGGCCTTAAACCTGGGCACCGGCCAGGGAAATTCCGTGTTAGAGGTAATTCACGCCGCCGAGAAAGCCACCGGCCAACCAGTTCGCCGCAAAATTGGCCCCCGCCGTCCCGGCGATCCGCCAGCACTGGTGGCCGACCCCAGCAAAGCAAAGCAAGTCTTGGGCTGGACTGCCGCGCGCGACTTAGACAACATAGTAAGCACTGCCTGGAACTTCATGCGCGCCAACCGCTAGGAACTCTCGGCTGGCCTGTAGTTGTAGGCATCTGAGCGTAACCGCCTAAAGGTCTAATTCGGCGCTGGCTTTGTCAACCGGCGAACTCAGGCGATTGCGCTCAGAACTCGGGTTGTGAGTGTAATTGGGATTTTGCGACAGTAATAATAATAATGAGGAGGCGGAGGAAAAAAGAAGGCCAGCGCGAGGTGGGAAAGAACGTTCGATGCGCTGGCCGTTAGTGCACTTCTCAGGTGACTGTTGGTGGGAAATAGTTTCCTTCGTGGGCCGGGCGAAAGTCTGTTCAAAATTGCTCACTTTGAAGAGAATGCGACGATGTCAAGACCTTTCACCACGGGGTATAGGGGGACGTCAAAGTGCAAACCTTTTCACCACCGGGGTATAGGGGGGATTTCGAGGTCAAAACCTTTCACCAAAGGGGGACACGCGACTTCAAAGCGTTTTTTTTTGGCGCAGGTAGACCTCAAGGCACACGCGCGACAAACAGATAGGACTTAGACGAGTGACTTATCCGCAACGTACGACTGTCTTACCAGTTTCCAGTGGTGAGATAGTCGTGCATGGCGCTGGCGGCGCGGCGACCTGCGCCCATGGCCAAGATTACCGTGGCGCCACCGGTTACGATGTCGCCGCCGGCGAAGACTCCCTTGCGCGAAGTTTTCTGGGTAGTGTCGTCGGCCTGGATGTAGCCCTTTTTTGTGGTGGCGAGACCGGGCGTGGTGGTGCGGATGATAGGGTTGGCTGTGGTGCCGATGGCCATGATGGCAACGGAGAGCGGGACGACGTATTCGGAACCTTCGATGGGGATGGGGCGGCGGCGGCCGGAAGAGTCGGGTTCGCCGAGCTCCATTTTTTGACAGCGCGCGCCGGTGAGCCAGCCTTTGCCGTCGTCGAGAAATTCGAGCGGGGCGGCGAGGGTTTGGAACTGAACACCTTCTTCTTTGGCGTGCTTGACTTCTTCCAGGCGGGCGGGCATTTCGGCCTCGCTGCGGCGATAGAGGATGAAGGCGTTGCCGGCGCCGAGGCGTAATGAGGAGCGAATGGCGTCGAGGGCGGTGTTGCCGCCGCCGATGACGGCTACGTTTTTGCCGCGGAAGTCGACCATGGGCTCGTCGTACTTGGGGAATTCGTAGGCGTGCATGAGGTTGATGCGGGTGAGGAATTCATTGGCGGAATAAACGCCATTGAGGTGCTCGCCGGGAATGCCCATGAATTGCGGGAGTCCGGCGCCGGTGCCGATGAAGACGGCGTCGTAACCCTCCTCGTTCATGAGTTCGTCGACGGTGACGGTGCGGCCGACGACGACGTCGGTTTCAAAGACGACGCCCATGGCGCGCATGATGTCGACCTGCTCGCGGATGATTTTCTTGGGGAGGCGGAACTCGGGGATGCCATAGACGAGGACGCCGCCGATTTCGTGGAGAGCCTCAAAAACGTGCACCTGGTGGCCCTTTTGAATGAGGTCGCCGGCGGCCGTGAGGCCGGAGGGACCGCTGCCGACGATGGCAACTTTTTTGCCGGTGGGCGGCGCCTTGACGATGGTGGAAGGATCGAAGTGCTGCTGCTCGTAGTCGGCGACGAAGCGCTCGAGATAGCCGATGCCGAGGGACTCGCCGCGCTTGCAGAGCAGGCAAGCGCCTTCGCAGTGATCCTCCTGCGGGCAGACGCGGCCGGTGATGGCGGGGAGGACGTTATCTTCGCGAATTTTGGCGGCGGCGGCGAGGAAGTCGCCGTCGACGATGAGCTGGACGAAATCCTTGACCTTGACGCCGACGGGGCAATCCTTGGTGCAGGTGGGCTTGGCGCATTCGAGGCAGCGCAGGGCTTCCTGGCGCGCGAGTTCGGCTGAGTAGCCGAGATTGACCTCGGTGAACTGCTTATTGCGGATCTGGGGGAGCTGCTCGGGCATGTGCTGCCGGGGCATTTTGATGCGCTCTTTGTTGGGGACTGGATTGCTGGACTTGTGCGTTGTCGGCATTTACTTTCCCTCTACGGCGCAGGTGGTTTCGGCCTCGGCGGGGGCGGAGGCTTTTTGTTTTTCGAGTTGGCAATCGCGCTGAAAATTTTCGAGCGAGCGTTTTTCGGCGTCGCGATACATGGCATTGCGCTGGACGAGGATGGCGAAGTCGACGCGATGGGCGTCAAACTCGGGGCCATCGACGCAGGCAAATTCGCTTTTACCCTCGACCTGAACGCGGCAGCCACCGCACATTCCGGTGCCATCGATCATGATGGGATTGAGGCTGACGACGGTGTGGATGCGCTCTTTGCGGGTCATGTCGGCGACGGCGCGCATCATGGGAATGGGGCCGACGGCGAGGACTTCGTCGATGCGCGTGCCGTTGTCGATGAGTTGGCGAAGCTTGTCGGTGACGAGGCCCTTGTCGCCGTAGCTGCCGTCGTCGGTGGTGATGAAGACAGTGTCGCTGACTTCGCGCATTTCGTTTTCGAGGATGACGAGATCTTTGTTGCGGCCGCCGAGAATGGTGATGACGCGATTGCCGGCGCGCTTCAGGGCGGCGGCGCTGGGATAGGCCATGGCCGTGCCGACGCCTCCACCCATAACGACGACGGTGCCGAAGTTCTCAATCTCGGAGGGCTTGCCGAGCGGACCGACGATATCGAGAATGGCGTCGCCGGTCTGGAGCGAGTTGAGAAGGTGGGTGGTTTTTCCGATCGACTGGACGACGATGTTGACCGTACCTTTGTCGGGGTCGGAGCGCTCGATGGTGAGCGGGATGCGTTCGCCGGTTTCGTTGACGCGAACGATGACGAACTGTCCTGGGCGCTGCTTGCGGGCGATGCGGGGCGCTTCGATGACGAAGCGCTTGATGCCAGGGGCGATGAACTCAGCGTGGATAATTTTGAACACGGAGTCTCCGTAGAAAGCCGGATTTATTGTCACGTGGGGGTGTGACATGCCGATGTGACGTGAGTCACAAGGCAATGGTCATGGGGAGAAGGTGGGTCACGTGCGCGGCAGTGATTTACGGGGATTAGAGGGGGAATGTTAGCATCGTGACGGTAAATACGGCGGCGGTCGGGAATCCCACTCATCGCAAAGAACGCGATGAATGGGGCATCCAGCGCCTGCCGCCGGTGGGCTTCTTGTCTCAGCTACTTTCAAACCGCATTAAGGAGTTCGCGCGCGAGGCCGGGTTTGAGCTTTGCGGGATTGCTGCGGTGCGCGAATTTGGGGAATTGCGCGTGTTTCCTTCGTGGATCGCCGAGGGGCGGCATGGGGAGATGAAATACATGGAGGCGCGCAACGAGGCCGGGGAGTTGAAGCGGGAGAGGCTGGCGAATGCGGCTCCGTGGGCCCGGAGTGTGATTGCGTGCGCGATCAACTACAACACGGCGGAGGCGTATTCGACGCAGGTGGATGCGAGCGAGAGCGCGGGGACGGGGTGGATTTCGCGGTACGCGTGGAGCCGGGAAGACTACCATGACGCGGTGATGCGGCGGCTGCGGGCGGTGGAAGGGCGGCTGCGCGAGGCGCTCACCTCGGATGATGAGGGGCGATGGGCGGGCGCGGAATTTCAGTCGCGGGCTTACGTCGATACGGGGCCGCTGGTGGAGCGCGTGTATGCGAAGTATGCGGGGATTGGGTGGATTGGGAAAAATACATGCATCATTAATCAGAAGATCGGGTCGTGGATTTTTCTGGGAGTGATTCTGACGTCGGTGGAAGTGGGGGGCGAATACGCGGCGGATTTGGCGGCGCCGGATCGGTGTGGCACGTGCACACGTTGCATCGCGGCCTGCCCGACGCACGCGATTGTTGCGCCGGGGGAACTGGATGCGCGGCTGTGTATTTCGTATTTGACGATTGAGAAGCGCGGGGATATTGCCGAGGAATTGCGGGCGGGCGTGGGGCGGCATGTTTTTGGATGCGACATTTGCCAGGATGTGTGTCCGTGGAATCGGAAGGCGCCAGTTACGGCGGCGGAGGAATTCGAGGCTCGGGCAGGATTGGTCAATCCTCGGCTGGAGTGGCTGGCTGCGATGGGGGCGGAGGAGTTTCGGGCGGTGTTTCGGGGATCGCCGGTGGCGCGGGCCAAGCTTTCCGGGTTGCGGCGGAATGCGGTGATTGCGATGGGCAACAGCGGGGACGCGAAGTTTGCGGCGGCGCTGAGGGAGTTGGCGGAGGATGGGGACGCGGTGGTGGCTGCGCACGCGCGGTGGGCGGTGAAGCGGCTGGAAATCAAAAAGGCGTCCTGATTTCTCAGAACGCCTCTGGCAGCCCTCCCCCAGAACTGCCAAACTACATGCTCATCGTAGGGCCTTATGGGCGGAGTGTAAATGTCACTTCCGTAATGGGCGGCGGAAAATAAGTACCTGCGAAATCGGGTGTCTGGAGTAACTAATTCGGGGATTACCAAAGCGGGGCGCGTGAGCCGGGATGCGTTAGCACCGGTGTCGGAGGTTGAGGTCAGAGGTAAGAGGTTTCAGGGTCAGAAGGTTTCAAAGTTTCAAGGTAAAACCCGGGACATCTGCTCTACCTTGAAACTCTGCAACCTTGAAACTTCTCCAAACTTTGCAACTCGAGTCCTTGAACCCTTTCACTCTACATTCCGGGACCTGACGGGTAGGCCGGCAGATCTGGCGGACGGGCGGGGAGTTTCTTTGGATTCGCGTTGATCTGCTGCATCACCATCTCAATTGCTTTTTCGAGTTGCGGGTCCCGACCTTTAACGACCAGGTCGGGCGAGTTATCGACCTCAACATCTGGGGCTACGCCGCGGTTTTCGATCGCCCATTGGCTGTCGAGGCCGTAGAGCGAGAACTCGGGACGGGTGATGTAGCCGCCATCCATCAGTTCGAATTCGCCGCGAATGCCGCGCACTCCGCCCCAGGTACGCTCGCCGATGAGCGGACCGAGTTTGTATTGCTTGAAGAAGTAGCTGAAGAAGTCGCCGTCGGAAGCGGCGTAGCGGTTGGTGATACAAGCCAGATAGCCGTGGAAGACGACATCGGGAATGGTGCCGGACTCGAAGTTCCGGGCCGAGTCCATTCCGGCGAGCACGCGGCGCAGACGCTCGAAGATGAGTTGATCGACGAAGCCACCGCCGTTGTAGCGGACGTCGAAGATCATCCCTTGCTTACGGACTTGCGGGAAGAACTGCTTGACGAACTGATTGAGGCCTTCGTCGCCCATGTTGCGGAGGTAGACGTAGCCGATTTTTCCGCCGCTGGCGGCGTCGACTTTCTTGCGGTTGGTTTCAACCATGTTTAATTCGCGCAGGTTGTACTCGTCGGCAATGGGTTTGACGACGACCTTGCGCGCGCCATCGGCGGTGGGCTTGGAGTTGACGGTTAAGGTGACGACCTGGTTGGCGGTGTTGACCAGCAATTCGTCCGGGGTTTGCGGCGCGCGAAGGGCGCGGCCGTTGATGGCAATCAGGTAATCGCCTTCCTTCATATTTACGCCGGGCTCGGTCAGGGGAGAGCGCGTATGCGCATCCCAGTTTTCACCGGCATATATTTTCTTGAAGCAATAGACGCCGCTGGCGGAATCGAGAGAGTAGTCGGCGCCGAGCAGACCGACGTTGACGGGACGGAGTTCGGGGTATTCGCCGCCGCCCACGTAGGTGTGCGAATTCGAGAGCTCGCCGATCATTCCGGCCAGGATGTAGGTGAGGGAATAGCGGTCGGCGACGTAGGGCAGCAACTGCGCGTATTGGTCATGAACCTTTTGCCAGTCGACGCCGTTCATGGAGGCCTCGAAGAAAAAGTCGCGCTCCTGCCGCCAGACCTCGTTGTACATTTCCTTCCACTCGGCGGGAGGGTCGACGAGGGCGCGCATGCCGGCGAGATTGATTAAGCCGTCTCCGGACTTGTGGGGCGCCTCGGGGGGCTTGGCGTCAATGATGCCGTACCTGGGGCCTCCCGGGGCGGGCGGGCCGTCCGGGGCGGTGTCACCGCCGGCGCGGTAAAGAAGTTTTGTGCCGTCGAAGGAGAGCGTGAAACGGCTTGCGCCTTCGATCACAATTTTGTCTTTGTGATCCTTTAAATCGTAGGCATGGATGGCCGGCTCTTCGCCCGGGATGGGACCGGAGAGCCCCGGGATGGGCGAGGTGCCGTAGTAGATGGCATCTTTCGAGGCGTTGAAGCTCCGGATTACTGCGGGCGGAACGGCGAGGGCGACGACGCGATTCTGAATTCCATCGAGATCGATTTTGAAAACGCGCGGCGGCTGCTTGGTCTCGGTCTCTACCGTTTTCTCTTCGGTCTTTTGCTCCTTGGTATTCACGGGCGGGGTCTGCGGTTTTTTATTCTTCTTGGTTTCGGGAGTCATTTCCGGCCCGGCGCCCGAGGCCGCGGGCTCGTCTGTTTTTACCTTCACTTCATCGCTCAACGCGGGAAACGGGGATAGTTCGTCGGCCGTGAGGGTGACGAGATAGACGCGAGTTGTTTTGGGATTAGCGAACTCGGCGTCGTAGTTTCCCAGCACTTCGTTGTAGTCGCGGTCGGAAAGGAAATAGAGGTAGCGTTTGCCCGGATCGAAGACGGCATTCGAGCTGTTAGTAAGAGTCGAAGTGACCGGCGTGATTTTCTGGTCGGCGAGGCTGTAGAGGTAGACGACCGATAAGCCGGTGTCTAAATTCTTGTCATAGGCTAGCCACTGGCTATCGGGCGACCAGTTGTAATTGAGAATTTCAAAAAACTTTCCGCGGTCGACTTCGATCGGCTTCTTGGCCTTGCTGTCGATGTACCAGAGGCGCAGGGTTTGATCGGACCAGGCAATCTTGGTGCTGTCCGGCGACCATGCGGGTTGGTACATGAAACCCTTGTGGCCGCTGGTGATTTGCTCTTCGGGGCCGAGGCCATCCTGGGGCGCGATGTAGATTTCGTCTTCGCCGGTACGATCGGAAATATAGGCGATCCATTGGCCGTTGGGCGACCAGGTAACTTTGTGCTCGCGCACATCCGGAGAATGGGTGAGATTGCGGATGCTGCCCTCTTTGGCGGGCACGGTGAAGACCTCGCCGCGTGCGGCAAAGACGGCGCGTTTGCCGTCAGGGGCAATGTCAAAATCGGTGATGTGATGGCTGGCGTCAGCCCAATGCTTCATGGCCTGATCGCGCTCGCCGTCTACGAACAAGGTCAGCTTCTTCGGCTTTTTGGTTTCGAAATCGAAGGTATAAAGATAGCCACCGTTTTCAAAGATGATGGCGTCGGGCCCGAGGCTGGGGAACATGACATCGAAGTCGGCGAAGGTTGTGAGCTGCTGCACCTGTTTGCTGGCGAGGTCATAGCCGTAGAGATTGAGGCGATGTTCGGGGCCGCGATCGGAGGTGAAGAAGATGGTGTTGCCGTGCCACATGGGAAACGTATCGGTCCACTCGGTGTGCGGGATGACGCCGTCGACGGTGTTGTTTTTGAGGTCGTAGATGGTGATGTCCTGCGCCATGCCGCCGGTGTAGCGCTTCCACTGGCGAAAATTGCGGAAGATGCGGTTGTAGGCAATCTTGCCGGCATCGGGGGAATAGGAGAGCAGGCCGCCTTCATCCATAAACATGGGCTGCGCCAGGCCGCCTTGCACGCTGACGGTGAAGGGACGCTTGGTCCAGCCGTTGGAGGCATCGCGCCGCGATAGAAAAATTATGTTCTTGCTGTCAGGCGTCCAGCCGATGACCTGATTGAGAACGCCCATGCGGTCGTTGAGCGGGCCGGCCTGCCCCTGGAAAAAGGTGAGTTGCGTGGGCTGGCCCCCTTCGGAGGACATGACATAGACGTTGAAATTCCCGTCGTATTGGCCGGTGAAGGCGAGCCATTTGCCGTCGGGAGAGAACTTGGGGAACTGTTCACGGCCGGGGTGCGAGGTGACGCGGCGCGCCTCGCCGCCCTGGCTGGAAGCGAGCCAGATATCGCCGCCGTAGACGAAGGCAATTTTATCTTTATGAATGTCGGGAAAAAGAAGGAGGCGACCTTCTTGTGGCGGCGCCTGCGCAGAGAGAAGGGAAGTGAGGCACGCGAGAATGGTCAGCGCAAGTAATTTCCGGAGAGAAATCATGAGGGCTCCTGTGGGGATTTCGGTTGCAGAGGTCGTTCGCAAATGATCAGCAATCTTGAGCCAGCAATCTTAAACAACGTCGGATTGTAACAGTGTTGGACGCTTTGAAGTGCCACTTGTAACCCATATTTTTGCCGTTAATGGTCGGGGGAACTGGCGGCGGTGCGCACCGCTTCCTGACAATTGCCGGCCTCGGTTAACACTTTGTCGAAGGCTGTGTCTGTGCGGAGTTTTGCGAGCAACGGATCGTAGAGAAGGTTCGAATATGCGCAATAATTCTGTTCGACCGCGGCTTGCAGCATGTGCAGGGCGGCCGATTTCTTGCCGCAGTAGGCGAGAATCGCTCCCTGGTAGTACCAGGTTTCGGGGTCGGCATCGCTGGGGAGATTGGTTTCATCGTCGTGGGCGATGCGATCGAGTTCCGATGCGGGGCGCAAGCCGAGGCAGGCCTCCAGCAGGTCGCGGTGATAGCGCGGAGTGGTAGGCATCTTTTTGACTGCCTCGCGCGCCTCTTGCACTTTGCCTTCGCGCAGCAGGATCGAGGGCGTTGCGTAGGCGGCCCATTCCGAGCCCGCATCGAGGCGAACAAAATCCGCCGCCTGTTCCGTTTTGCCCAATTCCATAAAAGCCCAGGCGCAGGAGCGGAACGCGTAGTTGCCGGGATCGAGCGCGAGCGCCGTGTTGCACTCACTCACCGATTGCTCGAGCATTCCGGCATATCGGAAGACATAACTTACCGTGAAGTGGGCCTGGGCGCTATCCGGGCGGCTTTTGACGAAGGCCTGCGCCTCTTTGTAGGCCTTGCCGAGTTCGCCGCGCTCCACATGGTTGTTGATTAACTGGCCGGCGGCGACGATGCGGTTGGGATCGAGTTCGAGGGCACGCTCGTAGGCTTTAGTGGAACGCTGGAACATTTCTTCGCCGCCGTCGGAGTAATCGGCGTCGTAGTAACAGCGCAGGCCGAGCTGCTCCCACGCCGGCGCGTAGGTCGGGTCCATTTTGACAACGGTCTCAAGCACAGAGATCGCATCTTTGTTGGGCCCGGCGTCGTGCGCCAGGGCCAGGCTATGCAGATAGAGATCGTACGCATCCGGATTCTTTGGGCGCGTGCCGGTATCGAGGAAACTTCCCCCAATGCCGAGCGCGGGCAGCAATCCCTGGCGGATTTGCGCGGCGATTTGCGATTGCATCGCGATCAGATCGTTGGCGGGCGCGGTCACTGTCGTCTGCCAGAGCAGGCGGTCGTCGTGCACCTGCGTCGCTTCAATGGTGATGAGCAAGCGCTCGCCCTGTTTCAGGAAATGTCCACTCAGCACGGTGGCAACGTGGACGTCGCGGCCCGCCTTCTGCGGATCGATGTCGTTGCCGACAAATTTGCGCGTGATCGCCGAGGGGCGCACGTCGAGGCTGCGCGTGTAGGTCAGCGTGTTGGCGATTTCATCGGAGAGAGCGAAGCGCAGAAACTCCACGCTGATGTCGCCATTCATATTTTGCATTGGCAGCACCGCAATCGTGTTCTTGGGAGCGGCCGCGGCAAACGATCCGCGGTGCTTGTACCACCAGGCGCCCGCCGTGACAAGAAGCGTGAGCAGCACCGCGCAGATGCCAAGAAGAATGTACGTGGACCATCGCGTGGTGGCCTGGAAGGTCGTGGTCGCGAGGCGGTAGGGCAATGTGGGCCGACGATGGCCACTCTTCGAGATGCCGGACTCGGTCTCCCTGCGCAGCGATTGCAGATCGCCCTTCATGGCGAGCGCGTTGGGATACCGATGGCCGCGCTCCTTCTCCATAGCGCGGCCGATTATGCCCTCGAGGTCGGCGGGCATTTTAGGATTGAGTTGCAAAGGCGAGACCGGCTTCTGGTTCAAGACCGCGTCGAGCGTAGTAATAATGTTGCCGGTGGCAAATGGCTTTTTGCCGGTGGCCATTTCGTAGAGGACGACGCCGAGAGAAAACAGGTCGCTGCGGGCATCGAGTTCTTCGCCGCGCGCCTGCTCGGGCGACATGTAGACGGCCGTGCCCGGAATCACTCCCATCGCGGTCAGTGAGTCTTCGAAGGCGGCCTCACTCGAGTTGGGATCGTGGACCATCTTGGCCAGGCCGAAGTCGAGGATTTTGGTCTGGCCGTTGCTCGCAACGAAGATGTTGGCGGGCTTGATGTCGCGGTGAATTACTCCCTTGGCGTGGGAGGCGGCGAGCGCGTCGGCAACCTGCACGCCGATGTCGAGCAGTTCATCGGTGCCGATTTTGCGCTCGCGAATCAGATCCTTGAGGCTGTTGCCCTCCAGCTTCTCCATGACGATGAAGGGATGGCCGTTGTTATCTTCAATGTCGTGGATGGTGCAGATGCCGGGATGGTTCAGTTGCGACGCGGCGCGGGCCTCGCGCACGAAGCGGTCGAGAGACTTCTTGTCCTTGGCCATCTCCTCGGGAATGAATTTGAGCGCGACGTGCCGCGTCAGACGGGTGTCTTCGGCCTCGTAGACGACGCCCATGCCGCCACCACCGAGTTTGCCAATGATGTGATAGTGGGAGACTGTCTGGCCGATCATTCCGAGGCCTCAAGATGCCCTCGGCGGTAATGTTAGGTCCTGCTTGCATGCGCGGTCAACCCGGGAAGGAGCGCAATTTGGGTGCGACGCCCCCGCCGATCTCCAGGTCTTGATCCTATGACTCTTCGCGGATAAGGTTCGACCCGCAATTGGCGCGGCCGAAGTCGACTTAGACAAAAAGGTGGAAGGCCGCACCGGGCGGCCCTCCAACGATTCTTCGTTCCGTGGATCGTTCGTTCGGCCCATCTTGGTTCGGTCGACCTTGGTTCACGGTTTGGGTTGGATGCGGCCAAATGTTCCGGCCAGATTGTTGTTGGGACCCGCCGTGAAGAATAGCTGATTCCTCGCGCCGTTATTTTTGCTGCCGCCGCCGAACTCGATGCCCCAGAGCTGGTCGATGTGGATCGCTTTTCCGTTCGTGTCTTTCACCGTGCCGACAAACTGTCCGCTCTCGAGGTTGAAGGCATTGATAGTGCCGTTGTTGGTATTGTTCGAGACCAGCAGCGCGTTGCTGAGGGGCCCGAAATTCTTGGGCGCGATCGCAAATCCCCAAGGCTGCGCCAGCGGCTTGCCCGCGATCAGTTGGCTCACCATGGTGCCATCTTCGCGGAAAACGTCCACGTAGCCGGTGGGACTTTCATCCACCGGCGCGAACGCCACATACACCAGGCCATTGATGTCCTGAATGCCAAACGGCGCGACGCCCGCGGGCAGGGAAGAGTCGGTGAACGACGTCACGAGCGTGAAATTTCCGTCGTAAACATCAACCTTGTTATTGGCGAGGTCGGCCGCATAAAGATAGTTGCCTGACGCCTTGCTCGTGATCGCCAGTCCCGTGTAAACCGCGCCTGCGGCGGAGTTGTCGACGGCGATGATCGCTTCGTTCGGATTCGACTGCGGCGCCCAGCCGCTGATGGTTCCGTCCAAAGTCGCAAACAAAAAAATCGCCGGGTTTCCCAGCACCGCAAAATCCGGCGACCCGTTGAAGACAATTCCGGTCGGCGAGCCTGGGCCCGCGCCCGACTCGGATGGCACAACCACCTTCAGACCTTTGGCTGCGCCGTTGCCGGTGTAGAGCGTTGACCAGCCCGAGCCTTCGTCGCTCAGCCAAAACGGGCCTCCCGGGCCATACGCCAGCCCCCAACCGTTCACCAGCAGGGGATCCGTATGCCGCGCGTCCCCCACCTGGTTCGAGACCAGATTGGTCAGTTGATATTGCGCCACCGCCGCGGTCGAAACGAGCAGAACCGCGAGCCCGAGGCAAAGTGTTAATGCAATTTTTCGACTCATAAACTCCTCCTTCAATTTGCCGCCATGCGCGGGAATCGAGTCTTGGCGAAATCGTTCGCCGACAACTCTTCCCGAAATGTCCGGCGAATCGAATGCTAGAGGAGCGGGCAGGGGCAGGTTGTCATCGCGGCGTCACCGCTTTGCACAATTCTTGTCGCTGGCGCTGGCGTGCGCGGGATTGAAACGGAGTGGCGCGGCAATTACAACGACGGGTCGGGTTGCGCCGTCGCCCGACCACGTTAGTCTTTTCCAGATTGCAGGCGATACAATGAGCCGCAACCTGGATTCCAGATAAAACGTCAGGGAAAGCGGGGTAGAGTCATGCCCGAGTCGATTGAGTGGCGGAGCCGTCCGCCACGGCGCCGGAAGGTTTTGCTGGTCATCGCGATCGTTGTCTTCCTTCTCCTAAGCAGTCGCACGGCGTTGTCGTATTATGTCGAGCTCCTCTGGTTCGGCTCGCTGGGTTTTGCCGACGTATTCCGAAAAACACTGCGCCTTCAGTACGGGGTGTTCGCGGTTTTTAGCGTCGTGACATTTGTAATTCTCTATGGATGGTTTCTGGCGCTGCGCCGCGCCTACCAGCCCGACTTGCCGGATGGCGGCGTCATTTATATTGGTGGGCAGCCGCTGAAGCTGCCGGTGGAGCGCATTCTGCGCCTGATTGTGCTCGTCGTGTCGGCCATTATTGCGCTGGCAACCGGCGCGGGCATGATGGCGGAATGGCCCACCTTCGCTCTTTATTGGTACGCCCCGCAAACCACGCCTGGCCCTAGTGCTGCGGTTTTCGATCCGATTTTCGGGCGTTCGCTGCACTTTTACCTGTTCACGTTGCCGGCATGGCAATTGCTGGCAGGGTGGTTGCTCACCATTGCCATCATCGCGTGCGGCTTCGCCCTCTTCTTTATATTGATCACCGGCAGCACGCGCATCTTCGCCGGCCGCAAAGCCAGTTCCATCCCCTTGCCCTGGCGCGGATTCTCGCTGGCGTTTGCCTTCCTGTTGCTGGTGGTGGCGATGCGCGTGTATCTCAGCCGGTTTGACGCGCTGTTTGAAGAGCACACCGTTTTTTCCGGGGTTAACTATACCGACGCACATATCACGCTGCCCGGATTGCTCGTCGTCTGCGCGGCGCTGATTGTGGGCGCTGCCTTGGCACTGATCAATGTCGTCTCCGCGCCGCGCGTGCGCTGGCTCGCCACCGCGGTTATTCCCGCGTTGGTTTGCTATGTTGGCCTTCAGATCGTTGGATGGTATGTCGGTAACTTTATCGTCAAGCCGAATGAGTTAGTCCGCGAACGGCCTTACATTGCCCATAACATTGCGATGACGCGGCAGGCTTACGGATTGGATCGAGTTTCGCAGCGCGAATTTCCCGCCGAGACCACAGTTCAGGCGGCCGATCCCGCCAATAACCAGCCTACGCTCCAGAACATCCGGCTGTGGGATTGGCGGGCGCTGCAAGATACGCTGCGCCAGATTCAGGAGATCCGGACTTACTACGACTTTCCAGATATCGATATCGATCGCTATGAGATCGACGGCACCATGCGCGAGGTCATGCTCGCCGGGCGCGAGTTGAATGTGGACAAGCTGCCCGAGAGCAGCCGCAACTGGATCAACGAAAAGCTGATCTATACCCATGGTTACGGCTTGACTATGAATCCGGTGAACGGCTTTAATGCGGAGGGATTGCCGGCCCTCATTCTTAGTAATATGCCGGTTCAGAGTACGGCCGGCAATATCAAGGTTAGCCGGCCCGAGATATACTTCGGAGAACTTACCAACACCGATGTATATGTGAAGACCCGACAGCAGGAATTCAATTATCCGCAAGGCCAGACGAATAACCTGACGTCTTACGAAGGGACGGGGGGCATTCCGATCGGCGGATTTCTACGCCGTATCCTCATCGCAATCGACCAGGGCGACCTGGCGAAGCTGCCATTCAGCGACGACGTCAATAGCGAAAGCCGGCTGCTGATGCGGCGCAACGTGCGCGATCGCGTCACGGCCCTTGCCCCTTGGCTGACCTTCGACTCCGATCCATATCTTATCGTCGACGACGACGGCCGGCTCTCGTGGATGATGGATGGATTTACTACATCGGATAACTATCCTTATTCCAGCCATTATCCCTTGAATGGAAATGACGTCAATTACCTGAGAAACAGCGTCAAGGTTGTGGTGGATGCCTTCGATGGTTCGACCGTCTTCTATGTGTTTGATGCGCAGGATCCTATCATTGCGGCCTATCGGGCGATCTTTCCCTCCCTATATAAAGATGCGTCGGCGATGCCCGCGGCGCTGCGAAAGCATGTGCGCTATCCCGAACTCCTGCTGAAACTTCAAGCCGCCGTCTATGGGCTTTATCACATGACAGACCCGGAGGTGTTTTACAACCGCGAGGACTTGTGGAACGTTGCCTCCGAAGTCGGCATGGGGCAGGCGGGGGAGCAGAAGACGCAAACGATCGAGCCGAATTTTGTGCTCATGAAACTGCCCGGCGAGAATAACGTCGAGTTCGTGGAGATATTGCCGTTCACCCCGGCCAATCGCAACAATCTGATCGGATGGATCGCCGGGCGCAGCGATGGCGCGAATTACGGAACCTCGGTGGTCTACGATTTCCCCAAGACCAAGCTGGTCGATGGACCGCTGCAAGTGGAGGCGCGCATTGACCAGAACGCGCAGCTCTCCGGGCAACTTACTTTGTGGAATCAGCAGGGCTCGCATGTGCGGCGGGGAACGCTGCTCGTGATTCCATGCGGCCGCGCGCTGTTATATGCGGAGCCGATCTATTTGCAGGCTGAGCGCAGTCCCATGCCTGAACTGCGGTTGGTGGTGCTGGCGCTGCAGGACCGGCTGGCGTATGGGCCGACGTTCGAATCGGCGATGCGAGCGTTGTTCGGCGGAGAGACGTCGTCATTGAGCGGGACGGCCGCGCCCGCAGAATCCGGGCCGAGCGCGCCGCAAGCCGCCGGCATGGGCGCCGGCGCCGCGCCCAACCCTGCGGAGGACGTGAACTCGCTGATTAGCGGAGCGGCCAGAGACCTCGCCGACTATCAGCGCCTGACCGCCGAGGGCAAGCTGGGCGAAGCCGGCCAGAAGCTGGAAGAACTCAAGCGTAAGCTCGACGCGCTGAACGCGCGGCCGAAGTAATGCACGACCGAGGTAACGCGCGGCCGAAGCAAAGTTCCGCGCTGTAAGCTATCGCTCTACTTCGTTTCGCCGATCTGCTGCGCGAGATAATTCGCGATGCCCATTTCCTTGATGGCGTGCAGTTGGGCCTCGAGGAAGTCGGCGTGTCGCTCTTCGTCCGCAATCATGTGCTCGAATAGGGCCTTCGATCCATCGTCGCCGGCCTCGATGCAGATCCTCGCGGCCGTGTTGTACTGACCGACGGCCTCAACCTCGTCCTTGAGATTGATCTCCATCTGTTCTTGCACCTTGCTGCCGAGCTGCGGCTTCAGACCGACGTCGACAGTGGGAATGCTGTCGAGAAAAATAATGCGCTCGATCAGGCCTTCGGCGTGGCGCATCTCTTCGATGGCGCGCACTTTGGTCAGGCCGGCGAGCCTTGTATAGCCCCAGTTCTGGCACATCTCCGATTGCGTCATGTACTGCACGGACGCGGTTAATTCCGAACTGAGCGCCACATTCAATTGTTCGATTACTTTTTCACTGCCTCGCATGTCTTTGCCTCCATCCTACCGATATTGAAGGCGTCACGGGCAACTGTGCTGTGACCCGGCGCACAGGGAAATGGTTGTGTGCCACAGGTTGTGCGCGATCGCGAAGGATTCCTCGGGGACGTGTCGCCGCTGAGAGGGAATATATCGTGTGCTGGCCCGGGGGCAGGATCCAGGTTTTTTACCAGCCCAGATTCGATCCCTCGCCGTCCTCCGCGCCGCGCACCTGATTGCGCTTATGGTGGATGACGAACAGGAGGGCGATCATTGCCAGAGTGGGAGGGATGATCATGATCAAAATCCCGCTGCGCAGGGCTTCGATCATCTTCTGGCCCGCGGAGGCGGCTTGCGTGTAGCACAGGGCGCAACCTTGGGCGGAAGCGGTGAGCGGGTTTGCCAGCACCATCAGGCTCGCGAGCACCAGTGTTCCACGCTTCCATGGGCCGCGATGGTCTGTGTGTGTATCTGTCGGCAGAAGTTTCACGGTGCGACCGTCCCGCTCTTAGACTGCGAGTAAGGTGCGCCAGCTTCCATTCGATGACTGTCTGTCCAGCCAAATTGCATGACCAGTATGACAAACCCCGTGAACACCACGACGAACAGGAGAAAGCCGCGCTTCTCCGCCCATAAGTGCATGAAGAACAACAGCGCGAGGATCGCCTCGGCGATCGCAACAAACAGCATGCGGGCAAACATTGCTTCCGCATCGATGTGCGTGAAGGCGATGAAGAACTGCGCCGCCGCCAGAATCAGAATGCAGACGTAGATCAGCAGATAGCGTCCAAGCGGTTCGTGCGGTTCGTGCTTTTGCACATCGTGTGCGTTGGCCATAGTATTTACTCCCTCCCGGCTTCTAATGAGCGAGGTTCAATAGATAGACGAATGGAACGACGAACATCCAAACCAGATCGACAAAGTGCCAGTAAAGTCCAGTTACTTCCAGGTCATCGGCGTCATAGCGGCCGCCCATGTAGCGAAATCCAACCGCGAGTAGCGCGACTACGCCGCCCGTTACGTGCAAAAGGTGCAGGCCGGTAATGCTGAAGAACGATGCGCCGAAAAGCCCCGTCCCCCAAGGGTTGTGAAACATCGACATACCTTCGTCAATCAGGCCCATCCACTCGCGGATGTGCAACGCGGCGAAAAGAATGCCCATCACGGCCGTGATCATCGTCCAACGGAATGCGCCCGATTTATCTCCCGCCTTCGCCGCCCGCACGCCCAGTAACATGGTCAGGCTGCTGGTAAGAAGGATGAATGTCATCACCGAAACATTTACGATGCTATGGAATGGGCGCGGCCAATTGGCGGTGCCATTGCGCAGGAACCCATAGGCCACGAGGCAGGCCGCAAAGGTGGCGGCATCGGCGATGATGAAAAGCCAGATCGCCATCTTATTTGCCGAGACGGAAAACGGCGCGAGTCCAATGGTCATTCCGGGCGGGTGTGCAGGGTGTGACATGGTCAAATCGGCTTGGCTCACGGAGCCTCCTCGGATCGATCAGAGTTTTGCCCACAGCAAAATAAGCAGGTAAATCCAAAGCACGTCCATAAAATGCCAGTAGCGCACGGTCGCATCCAGTGTGCTGCGGCGCAGAACATGCAGCTTGAGCTTGCGAATTACTCGCGCCATGCCGACCAGGCCGCCAAACAAGTGCAACGCGTGCGCCGCTGTGAATACATAAAAGAAAGAACTGCTGGGGAAGGTTGCAAGGTACAGCCCCTGCGCGTATAACTGCCGCCACGCAACGTACTGGCCAGCTAAGAACACCAGGCCCAGTATGAGAGTTATGTAGAGCCAGCGCGCGGGGTGCGATGCTGCCTCGCGCCCGCCCGTCATGAAAGTAGCTACACGGCGGCGCGCGATTTCAATCGTCACACTGCTGGCGAGCAGCACGACCGTGTTGAGATAAAGGATGGACGGCAGCGTAAAGTGCTGCCAGTCGAGCGCTCCGCCTTTGCGAACCACGAGCGCGCTGGTCAGCGCAGCGAAGGTCATGCACACGGCGCCGACAAACACCCATATCGCAGTCGAGGACGGAGGCGGCGCGTAATCCCGCACCCCGCGCAGTGTTCCGCCTTCCGGCACAAGGCAGCGTCCGCCGCCGTTTCCCGACGTCGCTTTCAGGCGCGATCGGTCGTCAATGCCCGGAGTTGCCGGCGGATGAATTGTGGTTGCCATTTCGATACTCCAACTTTCGCTTACAAGTCTTTGTTAGGACAAGCCGGTTAGGACTAGCCAGTTGTAACTAGCCAGTCATGCTTCGTTGTTATGCTTCGTCACTCTCCAACTGAATTTGCGTGGGATCGGTCTGCATCACGTAATCGCCCGCCGGCCCTTCAACGCCGTATTGATAAGGATCGTGATAGACGACCGGCAGCTTTCCGCCGAAGTTATCGAACGGCGGCGGCGAGGTGGTGGACCACTCCAGCGAAGTTGCTTCCCACGGATTCTCCGGTGCAGGTTTGCCCCAGAACCGGCTGTGAATGAAGTTATAGAGGAAGATAGCCTGCACTGCGCCCGTCGCCACAGCCGCGATCGTGATGAAGCGGTGAACCGGAATCAGCGGCTGGAGATAATCGTCAGTGAATGCCTGGTAGCGGCGCACGTTACCCGCCATTCCGAGGTAATGGAACGGCATGAAGATGCAATAGGCGCCGATGAACGTGAGGATGAAATGGATCTTGCCCAGGGTTTCGTTCATCATTCGGCCATACATCTTAGGGAACCAGAAGTAAGTTCCGGCAAAAATACCGAACATGGCTGCTACGGCCATGACGAAGTGGAAGTGGCCGACAACGAAATAGGTCGCGTGCAGCATGATGTCGAGCGAAGGCTGCGCCAGGAAAAATCCGCTGACGCCGCCGCTGATGAACATCGAAATCATGCCCAGCGAAAACAGGCAGGCGGAGTTGAGCCGAATCTTCGACCCGTAAAGGCTGCCCAGCCAGATCAGCACGATGATGGTTGCGGGAATCGTGATGACCAGAGTTGGGAAAGAAAACGCAATCGACGAGATCGGATTCATCCCGCTGACAAACATGTGATGGCCATAGACCATGTAGCTGAGGACGGCAATCGCCCCCATGGAGTAGATCAGCGCGCGGTGGCTGAGAAGAGGCCGGCGGATGTTGGCCATCAGGATGTGAGAAACGATGCCCATGGCGGGCACGATGGCGATGTACACCTCGGGATGGCCGAAGAACCAAAAGAGATGTTGCCACAACAGAGTCGATCCGCCGGAATGCGGCTGGAGTTGATCGTTGATGACCAGATTCGACGGAACGAAAAAGCTGGTTCCGGCCACGTGATCGAGAACAAGCAGGATGCAAGCTGGCATCAGCACCGCGAAGGCCGTCAGGCCCATCACCGACGTGATGAACCACGCCCAGGTCGTGAGCGGCATGCGCCACAAACTCATGCCCTGCGTGCGCATGTCGAGCGTGGTGGTGATGAAGTTCAATGAGCCCAGCAATTGGCCCACGCAGAAAATCGCGATCGAGGAGGCCCAGAGGACTTCTCCCATGCCTTGGCCGGGTCCCGCCGCGGGACCGACGGCGCTGAGCGGAGCATACTGCGTCCAGCCCGCCAGACTCGGCCCATCGCCGACGAAGAATGCCGCGATCATCACGAGGAACGATACGAACGTGACCCAGAACGACATCATGTTGAAGCGCGGGAAGGGCATGTCTTCGGCGCCCACTTGAATCGGCAGAAAGAAGTTACCAAACGCCGCGAAGGGCGCGGTTGTCAGCACGAAGAAGACCATGATGGTTCCGTGCATGGTCATCAGTTGCAGGTAATACTCCGGCGTCAGAATGTCGCCGGGCGCGCCGTTCTTCGAAAGCAGGTGCAGGCCCGGAATCGCGAAGTTTGTCCAACCCAGATGCACGCGCATAATCCAGGAAAGGATCATGCCGATAATGGCCGCGAAGAAAGCCAGTCCGTAGTACTGCTTTCCAATCACCTTGTGATCGAGGCTGAAGACATACTTCCGAATAAAACCGGTCGGAGCATGATGTGCGGCATGTGCCTGCGCTGACATATCGTGCATCGGGTCACCTCAAAAAAATTTCTTGCGTGCAAGACGAAACGGGCGTCTACCGCCTACTGAAGTGCTGCCTGCTTCTTCAGCCAGTCGTCGAACTCAGCCTGGGACATCACAGTCAAATACGCCTTCATGTTGTAGTGCCCCAGCCCGCACAACTGCGTACATACGATTTCGTAACGGCCCGTCTTCGCGGCCGTGAAGTGCAGCGACAAATCCAGCCCGGGAACAAAATCCTGCTGCACGCGCAGTTGCGGCACAAAGAACGAGTGCCCCACGTCTTTCGAGTGCATCAGCAGATGAATCTCGCGGTTGACGGGAATTGCCATCTCGGCCGTAACAATGTCGTCTTTCGAGTCCGGATCGTGGGCCGTGTCGAGTCCGAAAAAGTTTTCGTTGCCTTCGTTGATCTGGTCGGGATGAAGGGGCCCGAATGTCCCGTCCGGCCCGGGATAGCGGAAGTAGAACGCGAACTGGCCGGCCTGCACCTGGACGGGCAGCGCGTCGGCCGCGGGTGGAGCGAGGTAGACGTTGGCCCAAGCCTTCATTCCAAACACGCCGAGCGCCAGCACTTCGGTTCCGACCAGCAGAAACGCGGCAATCACCAGGCCCATCGCTCCGCCCGGAAACTTCTTGATCTTCTCTCCCGGCCTGGGGCGGGCGTACTGCCAGATGAAGAGGGCCAGCAGAAACTGGGAGGCAAGGAACGAGATGCCAGCCTCCGCCATCGTCTCCGACATCTGTTCGTCAATGGCGTGCCCGTGTGTCGAAATATCTTCCGGCATCCACCAGGTGTGCCGCAGAATGGGGATCGCAGAAACAATCGCGATGACGATCAAAGTGATAGCCAACAATTTCGCCATTTGTCCTCGCGTACGAAAAGCCGTAGTTTGAAATTCGAACCGATTACCGAACTACTGTGTCAATTGCGCTTTCTTCGATAGAGCTCGACCCTGCGCTCACTCAAGCGAGAGCTCGCAGTTAAGCCCGGCGGCGAAATGACTTGACGGCACTGGCCTCGTCTGCCTGGATGTCGAAAATGGCCGCCAGTCTTGTCATCTGGAGCAGGTCGTGAACCCTCTTGTTGAGGTTGGCCAGCTTCAGTTCGCCCCCCTTGTTGTGAATGGTCGTATGCGTTTTGACCAACTCCCCCAGCCCGGAGCTGTCAATGTAGTGCACGTCGCCAAGGTTGAGAACGATTCGGGTCTGTCCTTTGTCGGCCAACTCGCGGACAATTTCGCGGAGCATCACATTGCCTTCGCCCAGCGTGATCCGCCCGCTGACGTCCAATACAGTTACGTCGCCCACCTGTTTCGACGTCGTTTGCATTGCGACCGGGGTTTTTCCCTGTATTCCGATCCCAAGGCGGTCGAGAATCGCGCATGCCGCATTGGCAATCTCCTTCGAATCGGTTCGAACCACAATCAAAGAGCGCCCTTCCTTGAGGACCTCGCGGAAAAAGTTGGCATCCTCGGCGCTGGTCTCCGTGGCAGGCTGCGGAGCTTCCGCATCGTGTGCGGCCCACGAACCGACGCCGGCTCCTGCTCCTGCTCCCGCCAGTCCGAGCAGCGCGGCAGCGCCGAAGCCCAAAGCAAAAACCGGTCCGACGCCGGGGAGAAGCAGTGTCGCAGCAACCACTCCGGCTGACATGCCGGTTGCACCGCCCAAAAATCCGCCGACCGTCGCGCCGAATTGTTTGGCAATCGTCTTCGCTTCACCCTCAGAACGAGTGAGATAGACGATCGAATCTTCCGGTACACCTTTCTTGCGTAGTTCCTTAACCGCTTCCTCGGCACGATCGCGTGCGGAAAATACTCCGATTGCAGTGTCCATTGGGTCCCCGCTAAAAGGGCGGCGGTTGTTCAACACCGCCGCCCAGAGATCGGCTTGCTACTTCGCTTTAAACGTAAAGTCTGCCTTTGCTGCCTGGCCGCCGGCGACTGTAACTTTGGCCGTCTGCGTTCCCAGATCTTCCTGCCAGGCCGTAACCGTGTAAGAGCCCGCCGGCACATTCTTGATGGTGAAATTGCCGTTGTCGTCGGTGACCGCGTACGGGCCTTTCACCACCACGTGCCAGCCGTGCATCCACGGATGGATGTTGCACTTTACCGGAATCGCGATCTCCTGGTTCTTCCAACTGTTTTCGATCGGCGGAGCTCCCGGCGGCTGCGACTTGTTCCAGCCGATGTTGCCGCTGGTGGCGGCCGGCAGCGGATGGATGTTATGTGTCGTCTGGTCGCTGGTCGTGACTTTGAATTTCTGATTCGCGTCGACGGCCATGACGTGCGGCGTGTACATACAGCCTTTTTGATCGAAGCTCGGCTCATCCGACGGCACTGCGCTCGCCGCCGTTGCGCTCAACCCTTCGGAAATGTACAGAACAACGTTGTGCAGTCCGCCGTTGGCGCCGACGACCACGTTCTCCAATGTCGCCGGGCTGCTCGTGTGCTGTTGCGCACAGTACGGGTCCTTCGACATATCGATGCCCTTCATGTGCGGCGCCGTTCCGTTGAGTTTCACTGAGCCCGTGATCGATCCTTCGCCGGCGGCCTTTACCCGCTGATCGACGACCGTGACTACCAGGGCGGCGACAACCACTGCCAATACGATTCCAAAGCTTTTCTTGTACCCATGCTTCATTTTCAAAATTCTCCTTCTATTTTTGCTAGGGCCTCATTTGGGGAGCGACCCATCTGGATTGAGGGGCTTCAGATGGAGCTGTTCGGCAATTTCTTTCGCCTTGGACGGATACGACTGGAGCGTGCGCAGGAAGAACACCAGATCCCACGCCTCATCCGGTTTGATGTTATCGGAAAACGACGGCATGGGAGTGCCATCCAGGCCGGTCATAAAAATCTTGTAGAGTTCGGTGTCGCTGTTGCCGCACTTCGGCCGACCCTCGTGGAAGTTATAGGGCAGGATCGGATGTCCCGGATCGTCGGTGAGCGTCGAGGCGGATGGCCCGTTCGCGTTGCCCGTCACGCCATGACATTTCCAGCACTGCACGCGCGAGTACACTTCCTGCCCGGCTTTCACACGTTCGGCGGTTACTTCGGGTTCGGCCGGAATCTCGATCGGCGGGCCCGCTTTCTCGGTCTGCCAGCGCGGCGAGTAATGTTTAATCCACGCCACTAGGTCCGCTCGAGTCTGCTCCGAGAACGTATTCCAGGGCGGCATGTTCGAGCGATCCATCCCGCGCCCGATCGTGTTGTAGAGATCTTCGTCTGTGGGCAGCGTGCCCGTCGGAGTCGAGCGGCACTTAAAGACGCCTAGCGTGAAGTCGCGCGGCTTCGGGTACAACGGGGGTTCGAACCACTGCGCGCTCTCGCCATTCCCGTCGCCCATCTTTCCGTGACAGACCTGGCAATACCGCCGGTAGCGTTCCTCTGCGCCGCTTCCGTCTCCGGTCACATTCCCGACGTGGCTGGTGATGGCTGCGGTATGCAGCCACTGATCCTGCTGGTACTCGGTTATCTGCGCTTGCGCCAGAGCGGGAAAAGCAAACACGCCGGCAATCACCGCGGCATAAGTCATTTGTGGTAGTCGCGAGTTCATCGTTTCCCTCTCTTTAGAAGTCGAAGTCAAACCCAAATAACAGCTCACTGCTCGTCAAGTTACTGCCTGTAACTGGTGATGTCCCATCCTGATGGAACCAGTTATATTCCGCGTGATAAGCAAAACCCGCGCGGTTGTTCATGAATGGGTTGATGCGCGTGCCCAGCGTGTAAGTCGTGACGTTACCCAGATCGCTTGGCGTTCCCGGTGTGGACTGCTGCGACATGCGAATCGTTTCGTAACGTGTTAGCAGGATCCATTGCGGGTTCACGACGTAATGCGGCTCAACCAGCACGCCGTTCCAGGTGGGCGCGCGCGAGCCGGGCGCCAGCGAAGTGCCGGGCAGGTTGTTGCAGGGAGCCGGGAAGCCGGTTGAATTCGCGCAGGTCGCCGTTGGATTATCCACAAAGTCGCCATATCCCTGGCCGAACCACGCACTATCCCAGCCATGCTGCGTGACCACGGTTACGTCAGCATGTTCTCCAAAGTAGATCTGACCAACAAAACCTTCCCGGTGATAGCCTTTGTTGCCCGTTCCCGAGCCCGGGATTGGCGCGCCCGATCCGCCGTTTGTAAGCCACTGCGTAGGCGCCTCGCCGACCATCGCGTATCCACCAAAGCGCGAGACGCCGAGTTTGCCAAAGTCAAAAGCCTGACTGGCCGCGAAAAATGCGGAATACGATTCCGAGCCATAAGGCAGGAGGACCGACCCGTCATTCGAACTCAGCAATGCGGCCGAGATTCTCGTCCGGTCGTTGGCCGAGTGTCCCATCCACTCCGCGCCGAGTTGGTTGTCTCCTATCTGGCCGAAGATGTTGTTATCTCCCGCCGGGATGAAGTGATAGAGCTGGTAAATCCCGCCATTCGCGGTCAAGGTTAAAATGCGCTTCTCCGAGAGCAGGTTGTCGAGTTCGAACTTGCCGAACTTAACGTTGAGCCACGGATTATTGCCGATGTTATCGACGCGGGCGAACACGCTCTCAAAATGGAAGGCGCCGGTTGGGTCCGACGATGGAAGTAAGTAGAAAGAGAAGTTCTTTTCCAGCGTGCCGGCCGTGTGGAAATCGAGGCCGCTCAGGTCAAAGCCCGAAGATGTGATCTTGGCTTCGGTGGTGCCCGTTACCGTGTCGCCCGTGTAAACATCGACCTGGTTCCGGTTCGTGCTCACCCGGTGCCAGATCGGCGTCATGCGCATCGTAGCCGGCCAGTAACTGGGATTCTGCCAGATGGGCGAATCCCGGTCGTTCATCAACTGGTAGCCGTTGTCCTTGAACTTCTGGCCAAAGAAATTCAGCATGGGCCAGCTTTCATGACAGGCCGAACAGCGCAGGCCATACTTTCTGGCGAAAGCCGGAATGGCGTGCGCCGGTTGACTGCTGGCAAGGATTAGAAAAACCAACGCAAGGGCGGCGCCGAACGATGGAACCAGCCGCACCTTACGGCAGAGAAGAGACTGCGCCCACATACGCATGCTGCACTCCTCAGTCACGACTCGAATTTTGCTGTAACCCCAACAACCCCACGAACTGCCCAACGAACCGGAGAAAGCCGCCTCCAGCCCTTGCGAAAACTTGACGGGACTGACAAGCGCAAGAATTTTCCGGTCAAGTGGTCCAACCACAAATCGCAGCGCGCAAATACTACTACCGCGCTCGGGCATAGCGCAAGCATGTTCGCAAAATATTTTTTCAAATTGTTTACAACCTCAATCGCCGGGCGGCAACGCGGCGGAAACAGCCATCGAGGTTGACAGCAGGCCTTCTTCGTATCAGACTCTTGGATCGGGAGCCCATGCAGTCAGACGTGCAGTCGCCGGGAGAGCGCCAGAGCAAGGGACGCCGAGCCCTCATCCTTCGCCGCCATGCGCTAATTTCCCTCTTCATCCTGGTGGTGATTTCCCCCCAGGCGCGCGCGAAAAATATTGCACATTACGGGGATGGGCTCATCATCAACATCCCGGCTCCCATCGCCGAGGTCTCCGAGGCCGTTCAAGACGTCGCCGGCAACGGCATCATTCGCGGCACCAGGGAGTACGCCAAAGACGAATACGTCAGCGGAGCGTTCGCCGCCTCATCCACTCCCCTGTTTCCCCCGTCGAAAGAGCCGGGCAAGGTTTTCTATAAAATTCGCAAGGCCGTCCTCAATCCCTGGAACTTCAAAGACAGCGCCGATGTTGGCACCATCGCCGTTCGCTATGTCCTACAACCCCAGGGCGAAAATAATTCCATTCTCCGCATTGACGCCCTTTACGTCGAGGACTTCCGCCGCACCGTTCACCAATCCAACGGTTCCGTCGAATCCAGCGAGTACAAAGATATTCAGGACCATCTCTCGCAGATGGAACTCATAAAGAAAGAAACCGCCGACGCGGAGAAGGAAAAAGCGGAACACATCGCCAAGAAAGAGTTCGATCTGAATAACGGCACCGAACTCTTGAGCACTCCGCCATCGTCCAGTTTGGAAAGTTCCAGCCGCCCCGACGCTCTCGCCGATCGCTCTTCATCCGCGAAGCTGGCGGAGCCGATCGATCCCAACGAAACGCCCGAGCAACGCCTCGCGCGGCTCCGCAGAGATGTGGAACGCCTCGTCAAAAAGCCCGGCGCGCCCCTCAAGTCCGCGCCCTTTCACACCGCCAGCACGTTGAAGACTCTCGACCCCGGCACCGAGGTTTTGATCGTTGTCTTGACGCCCTACTGGCTCGGCGTGGAAACCCATGACGGCGAACATGGCTGGATTCGCCGCGATGAACTGGAGCCCTTGCCATGATGCGTTCGGGCCGCCGATTCCCGCGAGCGCCACTCGGAGCCGCGCTCTACGCCGCGTTGGTTTTCTCCGTCGTTACCGTCGCCGCACAGACCGCTCCCACCGAGCGCACCTTCTCCGCGTCGAAAGCCCCCGTCGAAAAGGCGCTCAAACAAATGCACGCGTCGATGAGCGGACATTTGCCCACCGTCGCCGGCTTTGTCCTGGTGGGCGATCATCCCGTGAGCCGCTATCAGCGCGCGTTCTACCAGTGCACTGCGAAAGTGAGCGCCACGCCTTCCGGAGGCTCGATCGTCCGCGTGACCGCCAATGTAACTGCCTGGTATGCCGACCCCGACGTATCTCATTCCGGCTACCAGTTGCTCACCTCCAACGGCCGCCTTGAAGCCGACTTCCTCGATCGACTCGCCGACCAACTTTCGAACCCGGGAAATGTCGCATCTGCATCCTCGCCGAACTCTCGCGCCGGTGACGCCGAGACTTCCGCTAAACAGGCTCTGCCCGATGAGCCCACCATCTCCGCGCCCATGCCGAACGCGCCGGATAGCGGCAACATCTTCATCTCGTCATCGCCCGATAAATCTTTGTCGGCCCCAGACGCGGCCACAAGCAAAAGCAGCCCTTCTGCATCCCCCGAAAAATCCGCCGCATCCATCGAGGCCGAGACCGCGACCCTGCAGGAAGCGTTAAGAAATCAGGTCCGCCCGAGAAATCTCGTCGCCGTCCGCAAATCTGGAACTCCCGTCGTCGCTTCTCCCAGCCTCGCCGGCAAAACGCTCTTCCTGGCCGACGCGCACGACGAGTTCGAAATGCTCGATTACAACGCTGACTGGGTACACGTCCGTATTTCCGGCCTCTCGCGCGGCTGGCTCTGGCGCACCGGGCTTGAGATGCCGGAAGGCATCTCCGACGTTCCGACCACCGCCGCGGCCTCCGCCCCCACCGCCGCCGACTTGTTTCAGGTCAGCCGCGAAGAGACTGCGCAATTTCCCGGCGACTGGGCGCCGCTTCGCGGCAAGAGCGTAAAAATCATCTCGGTGCAAAAAATCAAAGAAAACGAGCAGGATGGCGGCCCGAGCGCGAAACTGCAATTCGCCAAATCGCTGCTCGACTCGACCTACGCCGAGCTCGCCAAGTCTCCGGATTTGTCCGGACTCGTGCTCATTTTTGATTCGGCCGATGGCGGAATGATCGCCGCCACTCTGCCCACCATTCGCCGCTGGAAGGCCGGCTCGCTGACCGATGCCGCGCTCTGGCATCAGTGCTATTTCGATCCGCCCGAAACCTTTACCGTATCGAGCGCAACCACCGGAGCACGTTAGCCGGGCAGTCTATCTCCACTTTGAACAGGGCAGGTTTTCCGCGGCATTGGAGTTTTATCTTGACAGCAGCACCGATCTCGCGATACGAATGCAATCCTCGTGCGGGTTCGAATTGTTTGCGATTGTGGAACTCGGTCCGCGGGTTATGATTAGAATTCGGCTGTCGGTCTCAAGCAAGCCGTAATGAGGACGGAAGAGATCGGCCGGTGTGGGGTTCATGGCACAAATTACTGCTCGGACATTGCCGGGTTTGCTGCGCGACTATGCGGAGCTGACCAAGGCGCGTATCACAACCTTAATCGTGCTCACTGCCTGGTGCGGATACTTCTTCGGCGCGCATCGTGCCGGCGTACCTTCCTGGTCGCTCGGACTTTTCCACGCTCTCCTCGGCATCGCTTTTGTCTCCAGCGGCACCGCCGCGCTCAACGAAGTGATCGAAGCCAATGTCGATGCGCACATGCGGCGCACCGCCTCGCGCCCGTTGCCTTCGGGCCGCATGTCGCGCACCCATGCCCTGATCGTCGGCCTGGCGCTCACCCTCGGCGGTTCCGTCTATCTGACGATCTACGCCAATCCCCTCACTGGATTGCTCGTCTTCCTCACCGCGCTCGTTTATCTGGCGGCCTACACTCCGCTGAAAAAAGTTTCGCCCGTGTGTACGTTTGTGGGCGCATTTCCCGGAGCCATGCCCGTCATGCTCGGATGGACCGCGGTCCGCGGCCGCATCGAGATCGAAACTCTAATTCTCTTTGCCATCATGTTCGTCTGGCAGTTCCCGCATTTCCTCTCGATTGCTTGGCTCTATCGCGAAGACTACGCGCAGGGTGAAATTCGCATGTTGCCGGTCGTCGACGCCGACGGCAAATCCACCGTCTGGCGAATTCTCGCCTACTCCGCCGCGCTCATTCCCGTGAGCCTGTTGCCGGTCGCGTGGGGAATGGCCGGCCGCGCGTACTTAGTGGGAGCGGTTCTGTTGGGCGCGATGTTGTTTCGCTACTCCATGGGAATGGCCAGCCCGCTCCCAGCCACCGCCCCAGCCTCCAAACCGCCCGCCCGTCGCCTGCTTCGTGCGACTATCCTCTACCTGCCCGCGTTGTTCGCCCTCATGATGTTGAACGCCGGACACTAACCACGTGCTCATCGCCAAGGTCAGAAGCGGGCGCGTTCGTATTGTTTCGGCCATGCGATCTGCTGCTTGAGCACCTGCGCGGCCGAAAGCGGCCAGTAAGGGTGGCGGAGAAATTCGCGCGCCAGCAGCACAACGTCAGCTTGTCCCGTCGCGATGATGTGCTGCGCTTGTTCCGGTGCAATGATCATGCCCACAGTTCCAGTGAGAATTCCCGCCCCATGGCGAATGCGCTCGGCAAAGCTGGTTTGATAGCCGGGACCAACAGGAATTTTGGCTGCCGGAACAATGCCTCCCGAGGATGCGTCGATCAGGTCGACTCCGAGTGGCTTGACTTGCCGAGCCAGGGCGACGGAATCCTCGATCGTCCAGCCACCCTCGGTCCAGTCCGATGCCGAAATGCGGAGCCACAACGGGAGGCGTTCGGGCCAGACTTTACGAACTGCCTCGACAACCTCGCGCAGGATTCGCGTGCGGTTCCCAAAGCTGCCGCCATACTGGTCGGTGCGGGTGTTGACCAGTGGCGACAGAAACTGGTGGATGAGGTAGCCGTGGGCGCCGTGAATTTCGACGAGTTCGAAGCCGGCCTCCAGGCTGCGGCGAGCGCCTTCGGCGAACGCGTGTGCAACCTGCGCGATGCCTTCGGGCGTCAGCGCTTCGGGTTCCAGGGATTCCGGCGTGAAACCCTTGCTGGTGGAGGAGTAGATGGGGCGCCAGCCGCCCTCTGTCACGGCGACCGGCCCGCGCTGATTCTGCCAGGGCGCGGCCGTGGACGCTTTGAAGCCCGCGTGCGCCAACTGAGTTCCGGCCACGCTGCCCTGCTGGCGAACGAATCGGACGATGCGCGCCAGATTTTCGATATGCGCGTCTTTCCAGATGCCGAGGTCGCAAGGACTGATGCGTCCCTTGGCGAGCACAGCGATGGCTTCGGTGAGGACGGCTCCTGCGCCGCCTACAGCTCGCGAGCCGAGGTGAACCAGATGCCAGTCGTTGGCGAATCCATCCTCGCTCGAGTACTCGCACATGGGCGAAACCGCAATGCGGTTCCGGAAGGAAATATCTCGAATTTTGAATGAGTCAAACAGGTTCATAACGTATGGATGGTATCAAGGGGAGGATTGGTGCAGCGAGCGCGCAAGTTTGTGCGATCGCCCGAGCTTTTTCTTTCGACTGGACCGACTGAATTCATCTCGATGCTCCCCCAGAAGCCCTTGCTTCGCGCCCCTAGCCACTCGATGAACAAAGGACGAAATACTGTGATTTCCATCACATCCTTTCCCACGAGATATGCCTACGCTCTTTCAATGTCAGAACCTCTCTCTTGGCAGCCCGAACCCGCGGCCACTATGGCTGAAATCGACCGCCAGCATCAAAACCTCGTTCGTATCATTCAGAATCTGCACCGCGCTATTGCCGCAGGGCGGGGCCAGGAAGTCATTGAATCGGCTTTGGCTCAAGTTGTGAACTACACGATTTATCACTTCGCCACCGAAGAGGATTTGATGCAACAACACGGGTTCCCTGGCATCGTCGCGCACCGCATTGCGCACAATGACCTGACACTGAAGATATTCGGCTTTCAAGAGGAACACGCTGTGGGCAAACCGGAGGCTGCGGAAGGACTCCTGAACTTCCTGCAACAGTGGCTGGAAGAACACACGTGGAAAAAAGATAACGAATTCGCTCTGTTTCTCAATGCCAAAGGTATAGCGTAACCACCCTCCCGGCAACGACACAGGTAAAACAGCCAGCAGGCCTGCAACGGATGGAACGTCGGCAGATTGAACCCGTCCCTTCGCCGGGTTGCTGAAGAACTACTGCGCGACAAAGTCGCGGACTGCGCGCAAGAACTTTTCGGGCTGATCCTCGAACGTCATGTGACCGCTGTTGGGCAGGATGACGAGTTGGGACCCAGCGATTTTTTCATGCATCTCCTGCGACATTCTTGGATCGCTTTCGTCGTGATCGCCCACGATGATCAGCGTGGGGACTTTGATTTGCGATAGCTGGCCAAGGTACTCGACTTCCTTGAGATTGCCGTCCACGACGAATTCACCGTCCGAGCCCCACATCTCGCGATACACGTCCCAGGCAGTGCCGGTATTAGAAGCTAGCGGGTCGTAATTCGGATCGGGGTGGTTCTGATAGACATAGGGAAAATACCCTTTGCCCCAGGCCAGTTTGGCATACTCTTCGGGGTAGCGGCCGTGCTCCCAGAGTTCGCCCTTGCCGAACAAGCCGGCGGCTTCGAGCGCGTTGACGCGATCGCGCTCCTTGGGATTCATCTCGGCTTTCATTTTTGCCAGCGCCTGGTTCAGTTCCTTGGTGCTGGCGAAGGTGCTCCCGAGAATAAGATGAGAGAGATTCTTCTGGTACTTGAACGCATAGGCCTGCACTAACGCTCCACCGAAGGAATGGCCGAGAAGGCTGATCTTACCCAGGTCAAGGGCTTGGCGGACGGCCTCGATATCCTCGACCATGTTGGCGATGTTGTATTGAGTGGGGTCCTCGATCTTGGACGACTTGCCGGAGCCGCGTTCGTCGATGAAGACGAGCCGACTGGTGCGCATAAGAGGCAGTAAGTAGGGTAGGAAGTAATCGTGCGAGGCGCCGGGCCCGCCGTGGATGATCATTAAGGGCGCGCCGCGTCCTACCGATTGGTAGTAGATCAGAGCGCCATGGCTGTCCACGAAGCCTTCCTGAATGGGAAACAGGTTCGGGGGCTCGGAAGTTTGGGCAGAACAAGTCAGACAAGCGGTGCCAACGAAGACGAGAATCAGCAAGCGGTTTCGCATGCGGAAATGCTAGCACGAGGTATGCAGGGAAGCCGCTTGCAGCTGGAGCCTGTGATTCTTGAGAGAGGCCTCTGTCGAACTTCAGCTTGACCCAGTGGCAGGTGTGGCGACTCCTATGTCCGCCTCGTATTCCGTTTTGCGGAATGACGGGCTGAGCACGGGCTACGCGCCATCAGCGCAGGAAGTGGATCGCGAACGGCAAGCCCACTGCCAGCAGCACGCCTAGGTACAGCGCTCCCATCGTGGCCCCCAGTCGCCAGAAGTCTTTGGTGGGGATGTAACCGCCGCTATACCAGATTGGCGCCGGCCCGCTGGCGTAGGGAGTAAGGACGCCCATCAAGCCCAGCGAGTACACCAAAACCAGCGTGATGGCCCGGGCAGGAACGCCCGGCACCGTCAGCACCGCGAGCAGGAAAACCGGCAGCAGCGCGGTCGCCTGCGCCGTGATGCTGGCAAACAGATAGTGAATGACGAAGAAGACGGTGACGGCCGCGATCATCATGGGAACCAGTGGAATGCGCGTCATGTAAGTGGCCGCCCGCGAGCCGAACCAGGCCAGGAAGCCAACCGTGCCAAGCCCTTCCGCCATCGCAACTAATGTGGCAAACCAGACCAGGACGCTCCACGCCTGTTTGTTCGCAAGGATGTCATTCCAAGTGACCACGCCCGCGAGCAGCATCACCGAGATTACAGCCAGCGCGACCGTGACCGGGGTGATCCAGCGGCCGCCGGCGATCCAGCCAACCAGCGCGGCCACCGCCAGCAACCCCATGGTCACTTCCGGCCGAGTGATCCGTCCCATGCCGGTAAGTTCACCGCCAGCCCAGCGTGCAACCTCGTCGCCACGCTTGATTTCGGGCGGATAAATGAAATAGGCAAGCAACGGGGTCGCCGCGAACAGCAAGACCCCGACCGGCAGAAAGCCCAACGCCCACATGCCCCATGAGATATCCACGTGCGCGACCTTGCGCGCAATCTCCACCGCCAGCAGGTTGGGCGCGAGCGCGGTCAAAAACATCGAACTGGTGACGCAGGTCGTGGCAAAGCCGGTCCACAGCAGGTATCCGCCGATCTTTCGCGGGCCATCGTTGGGCAACGAACCATAAAGGGGTGGAATGTTCTTTACGATGGGATACACCGTGCCGCCGCTGCGCGCTGTGTTGGATGGCATCACCGGCGCCAGCACCAGATCGGAGAGCGCGATGGCGTAACCGAGGCCAAGCGTGCGCCCGCCCAGCGCCTTGACCAGCAGCAACGCGATGCGCCGGCCCAGACCGGTGACTTCATATCCCAGCGCGAACATGTTGGCGGCAAAAATCAGCCACACCGCATCGTTGGAGAATCCCGAGAGTGCCCATTTGTTGGCGTCGGCCGGCGTTTTCCCAACCAGCCCTAATGCGGCGGCTACGGTTACGCCGATAAAACCGATGGCTGCGCCCGGCAGCGGTTCCGTGATGAGCGCGGCAATGACGGCGGCGAATAGCGCGAAGTAATGCCACGCGGTCGCGGTCAGGCCGGAAGGCGCGGGAATCAGAACAAGGATGAGGCCCAGGGCCAGCGGCCCAATCCATTTTCGAAGCTGTTTGGAAGTGGCGGCGGAAGCGCGAACTGGAGCGGCCGGTTTCGGTGGCGCATCGCTTGGCGAGGCCATGAGCTTGCCTCCTTGGCGCGTGGAACGACGGCCTCATGTTATCAGGATGCACCCATGCGAATGCCAACGATGGAACCCGGCGATAGTTCGGCGCGGTGTTACGTGCTACGAGGTCGGGGAAGTCAACCCATGGAAAGAGGAGAAGGAGCCCCGGAATGCCCTTGATTTCGAGACTGTGCAATTTTGAACAGATTTCTAGATTGGCGCCGTTGTAAATTAACCCGCAAACGAGCTAGGGGCCCCAAGCGGTCGCCCGGGTTCCTTTGCTCCCAATCACGGCGCAGCAGTTGAGCCTGCACCATTTTTTCTTAAAGCGGGGTTGCGATGGAGCATCCATTCCACAGTCTAGCGAAGAAGGAACCGAAGTCTGACGCCGAACTCATTGCGTTCTTGGCGGTCACGAGAATTTCAAATCACGTTCCGATAAGTACCGTCCTATCTCTGCCGCCGAGCCAACTGACGCCGGAGCATGTGTACGACTGCCTCATACGTGAAGCGTGCACGCTCTTGGACTGGTACCAAGACCATATCGAGAGAAGGGCCCGCAAGCGGGCTGTCTTGCAAGGACTGCCAGACAGACATGGCGACCAACGGCCGATTTTCCCTGAATGAAGTGCCGCTGCTGCCACATGGCATTTTAGTTGTCCCGGTGGGCCAGTTGCGCTTCTGCGATTCCTTCCCATTCGAACCGCCAGATACTGAAATGACGAACCGGGCCGGCGCAGTGGTCGGTCTCGACAGGCGTGGTCGCAGCCGCCATAGACTCGTCAACTCCTGAAACATCCCCGATTTGCATCAACTACCAACGCATTTTCTTTGATGGTGAGCAATTTTGAACAGACCGCCCATTAGCCGATATGGAAACTAGTTACCATCAATAGTCCTTAGAGTCGTGGCACAACAGACCAGCGCATCGAATCTCTCTCGAAACTCGCGCTGGTCTTTTTTGCTTAACCCCTCGCCACTGTCGCAAAATCCCGTTTCTAACAATGTCGGCGGTGTCAAGCAAATTTGAGGCGTACCTCACCGCGCACTCTGGTCTACCTTCCGCCGCGACTCACGGAACTACCAAGCTGATGAGGAATGGCTTTCGGCGGGTCCCCGCCCACGTGGCCCGTATTTAGGCCAGCGTTAGAACACACCGCTCTGCTTTCAGAATGCCGTTGGGGGAACGATCAACGCTGGAGTGACCGATAGGCTGGCTTTAATTTCGAGACGATTGACTAGAGGCGTTGAAAAAGCCCGAGCCCGCGCAATCAAGGGCTGAGCGCGGGCTGGAGAATTTTGGCGATTCTCTGGATCCCTATGGAAAATATGGTAGGCACGAGGAGACTCGAACTCCTGACCTCTACCGTGTCAAGGTAGCGCTCTAACCAACTGAGCTACGCGCCTACAGCGAGCCGTTTCAATGGTTCAGCAAATTTCTGCTGACGGCCGACGACGGAAATCATCTGTAAAACGTCACCTGCAAAAGTCAGTTTACCGCGTCCGAACCGTTTCGCAAAATCGCGCGGCGCCAGGGCAGCGCCAGGGAAGATGAACTTGCTTCCCCGGCCCCACCACTTGCGTCTCCGTCGCCTGAATCGGGCGCCATCGTTTTTTGCATCCCTCGCGGTCGGACGCGGACTGGTTGCGGTTGGAGTACGCAACGAGCGAGCGCCGGGTTTGCGGGCTGATGGGGATACCGGTGGCGAGTTACCGCTACCAAGCGAAGCGCGGGGAGAATGATGAGGGGGCAGGTCATTCTCCCGCCGCCCACCGGGGCAGGCATGTTCCTTCCGCTCAAAACGTGATAAAACCAAGCATCGAGCGTCTCGCCGCCGGCCCGCACCGCAACCCAGCGCGGCGGCGCAAAAGGATCGCGTCATGACCTTTCCCGTAAGAGATTCCGCCCCGGCCATCGAACTCGCCGAGAACCCCGCCCCTCGCACTTTGCCCAATTACATCAATGGCCGCTGGGTGCCCGCGCAGGCTTCCGCGCATATCGACGTCACCAATCCCGCCAACGGACAAGTGCTGGCGCGCGTGCCGCTCTCGGGCTCCGCCGATCTCGAATCCGCCGTGGCTGCCGCTTCCGCCGCTCTGCCCGATTGGCGCGGCCGTGCCGTCGGCGAGCGCACCGAATTCATCTTCGCCTTGCGCGAGCAGTTCCGCTGCCGCATCGACGAACTCGCCGAATCCATCACCCGCGAGGGCGGCAAAGTTCTCTCTGACGCGCGCGCCGAAATCACGCGCTCCATCGAGGTACTCGAAGTGGCCTGCGCCTCGCCGATGACGATGCAGGGCTATGTGCTCGAAGGCGTCGCCCGCGGCATCAACACTGAAACCTTTCGCCAGCCCGTTGGTGTCTGCGCCGCCATCGTGCCCTTTAATTTCCCCGCCATGGTGCCCATGTGGTTTCTGCCCTTCGCCATTGTCTGCGGCAATACCTTCATCCTCAAGCCATCGGAGCAGGTTCCGCTCACCTCCGAACTCATCTGTCACATCCTGGAAGAAATCGGATTGCCCCGCGGCGTCGTCAATCTCGTCCACGGCGCGCACGATGTGGTCAACGCAATTCTCGATAGCCCCGGCATTCACGCTGTCTCGTTCGTTGGTTCCGTGAACACTGCGAAATACATCTACCGGCGTGCGGCGGAAAAAGGCAAACGCGTGCAAGCCCTCGGCGGCGCAAAAAACTACATGGTCGTCATGCCCGATGCCGCGGTCGACAAGACAGTCTCGAATATTCTCGGCAGCGCCTTCGGCAATGCTGGCCAGCGCTGCATGGCCGGATCGATCCTCGTCACGGTCGGCGCCGCGCGTGCCGCCATCATGCCCCGCCTGAAGCAGGAGGCGCAGAAACTCGTCGCCGGCGATGGCACCGACCCCAAATCCAGCCTGGGACCGGTCATTTCGCCGCAATCGTGCGAGCGCATTCACCAGGCCATCGAAACCGGATTGCGCGAAGGAGCGGACTTGCTCGTTGACGGCCGTCGCCCCCAAAACGTTCCCTCTGGTGGCAACTTTGTCGGGCCCACAATTCTCGACAATGTGAAGCCAGCCATGCGCGCCGCCCGCGACGAAATTTTTGGTCCTGTCCTCTCCGTCATGCACGTCAACTCGCTCGACGAAGCGATTGCCCTCGTCAACAGCGATCTGCGCGGCAACGGCACTTCGATTTTCACTGAAGACGGCGCCGCCGTCCGCGAGTACAGCCGCCGCGTCGAAGTCGGCATGGTTGGCGTCAACATCGGAGTCGCCGCTTCGCCCGCCTACTTCCCGTTCTCCGGTTGGAAGGATTCCTTCTTCGGAGATCTTCACGTCCACGGCAGAGACGCGGTAGAATTCTTCACTCGCAAAAAAACCGTTACGTCCCGCTATTTCTCCTCCGGCACGTCGGGCCGCTTCTTCACCGAGCAAGGCGACAAACACTGATCGAAGTCGCGAGTGCGGAACTCACGGCAGGACGAGCGCCAGAAAATCTTCATCGCTATACGAACGGTTCCGTCCGCTTGGGCGCGGACTCTTGCCCTGCACTTTTGAGGTATGGGGCTTTATATCCCTGCGCCCAGAGCCCGCTCCAGCGTCAAACGAATGAAACGTTGATAGGGCAGACCCGCATCGGCCGCCCGCTCGCGCACCGCCTCGTAAAGCTCCTCAGACAACCGCAGATTAATGGACTTGTCTTTGCGCTTGATCTCAAAGCGCACCAACTGCGCCCCCGACAGGTCATACTGCGATAGGTCTGCCCGGTCCACGAATGCCGCCGCCGCACGGTCGCTCTTAAAGGTCGGGATTTTCTTTTTCATAGGTCTCGGTCTCCTTCTTGTGCATATATCGCGCGCTGATTGGACGGATCAGAACTTCGTCGCCCCGGCGCCGAAGCGTGAATATGATGAAGACGCCCCGCCCCATGTCCGTTCGTCCGATCGCGCGAAAACGATTTTCCTACTGTGAGTGGGCCGCGTCGGGGAAAATTGCCAGGGGGCGCGTAAAGAGGCCTTCGATAATGGCAACGGAGAGTCCATGTTTTTCGCACTTGGCTCGGTTCCCCCGATCCCATTCGAAACCGTTCGCTTGTAAAGTCACGATAGCACAAAGAGTACGCAAATGTATAGACAAATGTCAATGCGATCAGGTCTTGATTTCAGCAATCTGACGTCTGCAATCTGACCTGTGCAATCTGCAATCTAACTCTTACCCTCTGTTCTACAATCCTCCCATGTTCAAACCCGACCTTCTCCTCAACCGCCGCATCCTCATCACCGGCGGAGGCACTGGCCTCGGCAAAGGTGCCGCCCAAAAATTTCTCGAGCTCGGCGCCGAGGTCTACATCTGCGGCCGCCGCGAAGAAGTCCTTCAGGCCACCGCGCAAGAACTGCATCAGCGCACCGGTGGCCGCATCCATCCCCTTCGCTGCGATGTGCGCGATCCCGCCGCCGTCGACGAGATGATTGCCTCCATCTGGGCCGGCGGCCCGCTCGATGCCCTCATGAACAACGCCGCCGGAAATTTTCTCGCCCGCACCGAAGATCTTTCGCTCGGCGCCTTTCAATCCGTCATCGGCATTGTGCTCATGGGATCGCTGCACACCACTCTGGCCTGTGGACGCCGCTGGCTCGCCGCCCGCCACCACGCCGCTGTTCTCAACATCACCACCACCTACACCACGACCGGCTCCGCCTATGTCGTGCCCTCCGCCGTCGCCAAGGCCGGAGTCCATTCCCTCACGCGCAGCCTCGCCGTCGAGTGGGGCAATCGCGGCATTCGCATGAACGCCATCGCGCCCGGCCCGATTCCCACCGAAGGCGCCTTTTCCCGCCTGCTGCCTCGCCCCGAACTCGAAGAGGCCGCCAAGCAACGCAATCCGCTTGGCCGCTTCGGCACCGTCGAAGAATTTGCCAACCTCGCCGCCTTCCTCCTCAGCGATGCCTCTTCCTACATCAACGGCGAAGTCGTCACCATGGATGGCGGCGAATGGCTCCAGGGTGCCGGTGAATTCACCGCCCTCGGCCGTCAACTCACCGAAGCCGAATGGCAAATGATGAAGCCCAGGAAAAAATAAAACAGTCGGCGCTCCGTCCCCAAATCGCCGCTCTGAACCGAATGGCAGTTACCGTGTCCAAACCACAGCCGCACCGGCTCAAGCCACGCTTGCGGAAATCTCCCGCGCAGGCATAGCATTTTCTTTTTGGAGGTCAGCCATGTCCTCGCACTCCGATTCCTCCCGCCGTGACTTCCTGAAAAAAACCGGCGTCCTCGGCGCCGCCGTAGTCGCTGGCCAAGCCGCCGGCAAAGTTTCCGCCGCCACTCTCCCGCCGCTCCCCGCCAATCCCGCCACCGAAAAAGCCATGCCCATGCGCAATCTCGGCCGCACCGGCTACCGCGTCGGCATCTTCTCCCTCGGAGGCCAGGCCGCCGTCGAGCAGCCTCACAACGACCACATCGCCGTCCCCATCGTCGAGCGCGCCCTCGACCTCGGCGTCAACTACATCGACACCGCCGCCATGTACGGCGGCACCGATCGCTGGAGCCAGCGCTATGTCGGCGAGGCTATGAAGCGCCGCCGCAACCAGGCCTATCTCGCCTCCAAAACCCACGACCGCTCCCGCGACGGCTCCCTCAAGCTCCTCGAAGAATCCCTCAAGCTCCTCAACACCGATCACCTCGACGCCTGGCAACTCCATCACATCGACTCCCAGGACGACGTCGACCGCATCTTCTCCAAAGGCGGCGCCATCGAGGCCTTCCAGCAGGCCAAAGAACAAAAAATGGTCCGCTTCCTCGGCGTCACCGGCCATCGCGATCCCGACCTCCTCATCCAGTGCATCGAGCGCTTTCCCTTCGACCAGATCCTCATGGCCCTCAACGCCGCTGACAAGCATCACCTCAGCTTCCAGGAAAAACTTCTTCCCCTCGCCGTCGAAAAGCAGATGGGCATCATCGGCATGAAAATCCCCGCCCGCGGCCGCATCCTCGCCACTTGGAAGCCCGACCCGCACAACCAGGGCGGCTTTGAAGGCCACGCCCCCGGCCCCGGCACGCTCGCCATGAAAGACGCGATGTATTACGTCCTCTCCCAGCCCGTCAGCACCGTCATCATCGGCTGCGACACCATCGCCCAGCTCGAGGAAAACGTCTCCTTCGCGCGAGACTTCACTCCCCTCAGCGAACGCCAGCTCGCCGCCCTCGCCGACAAAGCCCAACCCGTCGCCCGCCAGGCCCTCTTCTTCCGCCGCTGGGCCTAGGTTTTCACCCTCGGCCCACCGCTTCTTGCGCCACGCCGCCGCTCCCGTGTGCAATCCCTTGCACAATTTAGTGCTCCCCAATCCCTCCCCTCCACAAATAATCTTGACTTGCCCGTCCAGTAGAGTAGAGTTTCTTGTGGTCCTTTTGGATCGCGGCATGCGCCAACCTCGCCGAGCTTCCGACCGGCGTGTTCTGACCCGCTTAACTAGCGGGGCCCAGGGCAGTTCCCCCGCTGTCTAAATTTTGCATTTCGATTGCCCGTGTGCGCGAAGGGGATTCTTTGCTCATCTTCCCTCCGCCCTCGCGGACCGGATTGCGTCGCATAGCATTGCCCCGCACCGGCGGATTCATTCACAGGGATCGCACAGTTTCGGCACCAGTTTCTGCCACCAGGCAAGGCGAATTTAATCTCACGATCAGGCCAATATCAGCATGGGAGACAGCATGACTCAACCACTTCAAAGCACACGCGCGGTAGGCATCGCACTCGTTCTTTCCATTTGTCTGGCGGGCTCGCTCGCCCAAGCCAAGAAGACTGTTTACGTCGGCACCTGCCACACCGGCACCCACTATTCCACTATTCAGGCCGCCGTCAACGCCGCCTCCGCCAATGGCCCCACCACCATTAACGTCTGCCCCGGTTCTTACCCCGAGCAGGTCATCATCTCCAAAAACAAAGTCACCCTCGCCGGCTACGCCAGCGGTGCCAGTGACGCTTCCGTCGTCCTGCCTCCCGCCGGAGGCCTGGTGCAAAACGGCTCTGACATTTTCGGCAATCCCGTCGCCGCCCAGATCTTCATCCAAAATGCCACCGGCCTCTCCATCAAAAATATGGTGATCGACGCCACCGGCAACGATCTTGCCCCCTGCGTCCCCGTCACCATGGAGGGTGTCTACTTTCAGAACTCCTCCGGAACCCTCACCGACAGCGTGATTCGCAATCAGTATCAGACCGATTACGCCGACTACGGTGTCTGCCAAAATGGTCTCGCCGTCAACGTCGAGAGCCTGACCGGTTCCAGCGCCGTTACCGTCTCCAACAATGCCATTCGCGCCTACCAGAAGAACGGTGTTACGGCCACTGGCGCCGCCACCGGTCCCGGCTCGCCCGGCCCCGTCGTGCAAATTCTCAGCAACTACATTGTCGGACTCGCCGCCACCGGCATGAACTGGCTCACTCCCGGCGCCGCCGAAAATGGCATTCAGGTCGGCTTCGGGGCCAGCGGCAAAATTCTTTCCAACACCGTCAGCGACAATATCTGGGGCCCTGACACCATTGGCGATTCCGGCGACGCCGCCTCCGGCATCCTCATCTACGCCTCTCCCGGATTCACTCTGATGCACAACAACATCAACAGCGCCCAGTTCGGCATCCTCGCCGTCACCGATACCGCCGACGGCTACGGCACCGCCGACAACACCATCGTCGAGAGCAACAATATTTCCGGCACTCAGATCTTCGATGGCATCGATATGTGCAGCAGCTCCAACACGGTGGAGTCCAATGTTGTCTCCGGCAGCGCCGAATCCGCCATCCACCTCGATGACACTTGCGGCAGCGGCAATAACAACACCGTCAAGACCAACACCATCACCGAAGCTTGCGCCGGCGTCCTCTTGGGCACCGGAACCGGCAATTCCGTCAGCGGCAATCCAACTTATGGCGCCGATTTCTCCACCTTGGCCGGCGACACCTGTACTCCGCCCCAGGCCGCCAAGTCCGGCTCCGCAAAGAAGCCCGCCCGCTTCCATCCCTCTCCCTACAAGCCGATGAAAAGGTAATCCCAATTTTCCCCAGAACGAAAAAGGTGCAGGCCCGTTGAGCCTGCACCTTACCTCCTACGATGCCGCGAAAACCGTAGCGCCAGCCTCCTGCTGCTGGTTGTGCCTTCGCGCCTTGCCTTCTCCTTGACGCGAAAAGAGATTGGCGGGAAAATAGCAGCCATTTGTCGGGGTCAAAGGGGCCAAAAGGAGAACCCCGCTTAGGAGGATGGACGTGAAAAAAACTATGCACCGCCTCAGGGAAAAGCACATCCTGGGCAAAACCATCTTGGCTGTTTTCGCGCTCTGCGCGTGGGTCGTTCCGTCGCATGCACAGAGCGTCATGCAGAAGGCGACACAGTATGTCTATTGGACCAACAATAATAACGGCTCGATCGGCAGGGCCACGACCACCGGCACTGGCGTAGACCAGAGCTTCATCGGCTCGCAAACCGGCGNNGGAATGACGGTGGATGCGAACTACATCTACTGGACCGGGGCGAATGGCGGATCGGCAACCAACATCGGGCGGGCCAACCTCGACGGAACAGGCGCGAACGAGGACTTTATCACGGGCGCCGTGAATCCTTGCGGGGTCGCAGTCAACACCTCGTTCATCTACTGGGCCGGTGACCTGGGCGCCTCCATCGGACGGGCCAACCTCAACGGCAGCGGCGTAAACCAGGACTTCATCGAGACCGGCAACGGTGTGTGCGGCGTCGCGGTCACCAAGACTCACATCTACTGGGCCAACTACGAAACCGCCTCGATCGGGAGGGCGACGATCAACGGGACGGACGTGAATCTGAACTTTATCAGTGGTGCAGGCTCGGGCTCGGGGATTGCCATCCAGGGTGGGTACATTTATTTCACCTCAAACGGTGGGACCGGGATCGGACGCGCCAAGCTCAACGGCACCGATGTGAACCCGAACTTCATCACCGGCCTGAACGGGGAGATTGCGTTCCTCGCAGTCGACAGCAAGTACATCTTCTGGGCGGACTGGGGCGACCGCGGCTCAGGCACCACCATCGGGCGGGCGAATCTCGACGGCAGCGGCGTGAACCAGAGCTTTATCACAGGCACGAACGGCGGTTTCGGCATCGCTGTCACAAAAGGCAACCCTTAACCGCACCGGCCGGCAAAATTTTCCTTTTCCAGGGAAACGCCGATCAGGTACCCTTTTCACGAAAAACCGCGGGGAAATGTGTCGTGCAAGCGCGGGCAAGAATGCCCGCGCATGCACACTTGATCGGAGTTTCCCCACTAGAGCCGTGACCGCGTCACATGTACCACGCGGTTCCAGAAAGTAACGCCGCCGTCCCGGCGGCTGTCCNNCGAGGGCGTCCCGCCCTCGGCCCCGCCACTCGTAGAAAGCAGCTAGCAGCTCTCAAATTGTCAGCGTCATGCCTTACATGAATGGCTCCTGGCCCAGAAGCGGGCTAACGTTGCTAATCAACCCCATCGGCGATACTCTTGCGCAGTGCGACCCCTTCGGTATTCCATCAACGTCACATTGGACGGGTGCTGCGATCATCGTGCAATCACACCGGACGAAGACCTGTTTCGTAACGCGGTCGAGAACCTCGACCAGGCCGATGCCCTCCTCTTTGGCCGGGTGACTTACGAAATGATGGAGGCAGCGTGGCGGCCGCCGGCGCTGACAGGAGCGAGGCCTGATTGGATGGAACCCTTCGCCCGGACGATCGATGCGGCAAAGAAGTACGTCGTGTCGAGCACCCTGGACCGGGTCGATTGGAACGCGGAGCTAGTGCGCGGGGATCTAGGGACGGCCGTTCAGCAGTTCAAGCGGGAGTCGGGTAAGGGACTGCTCGTGGGAGGCGTAAAGCTCCCGCTCGCGTTGGCGGAGCTGGGATTGATCGATGAGTACGAGTTCGTGGTGCACCCCAGGCTAGCGGGCCACGGGCCGACGTTGTTCGCGGGGCTATCGAAGCGTATCGACTTGAGGCTCGTGAGCCGGCTGGAGTTCGGCTCGGGGGCCGTGGCGATGCGCTATGAGCCGAGGAGGTAGCCAGTGGGGCGCATCCGCAGTAACGTTGTCTCTGCGACATGCCACTAGAGCAATTTGCGAAGGAGGTCTTCCGCGTTCTGCCTCTTCACGCAAACAGAATTTCCTTCTAATAAATAAAAGGTGCAGGCCGTTTAGCCTGCACCCTTTTTTGCACCTCTTACCGCCTGCCGTTTAGTAGACAGTGATCGTTGTGCTTCCCGTCGTCCCGTTCATGCTGGCCGTGATGGTCGCGGTTCCCGTTGCGGCCGTCGTCGCCATCCCGCTTGAGCTAATCGTGGCAATGTTCGCATTCGAAGAATTCCAACTCGCCTGCGTGGTCAGGTCTTCCGTGCTCCCATCGCTGAACGTCCCGACCGCGTCGAACTGCTGCGAGCCGCCCAACGCAACGCTCGGATCGCTCGGTGTAATGTTGATTCCAGTTAGCGAAGCGTTCGTCACGGTCAACGATGCAGTCCCGGCCGTTCCCCCGAACAACGCCGTGATTGTCGTCATGCCCGGCGAAATTCCCGTCGCGAATCCTCCTGCCGCATCGCTCACCGTTGCCACCGCCGGCGACGACGATGCCCACGACGCCGAATTCGTCAGGTTTTGCATCGTGCCGTCCGCGAACGTCCCGATCGCCTGAAATTGCACTCCCGTTTGCTCCGCCACAGTCGCTGTCGTGGGCGAAATCTGCACCGAGACCAGCGCCGACGATCCCACCACCACCGACGCCGTTCCAACCACCGACCCCAGTTGCGCCGTGATCGTGGCCGATCCCGCCGTTTGTCCTGTCGCCAGTCCGTAGCTCGTGATGCTCACCACCTGCGGCGCCGATGATGTCCACGTCACCGCTGTCGTGATCGTCTGTGTGCTGCCATCGCCGTAAGTGCCCACCGCCGTATATCCCAGGGTCGACGCCGGCGCTATCACCGCCGTCTCCGGCGTTACCGCAATCGATTGCAGCCTCAGCGCATTCACGGTCAATACCGTTGACCCGGTCACTGCGCCGAACGTCGCGCTGATGTCTGTCGTCCCTGCCCCGACTCCCGTCGCGCTTCCCGCTCCGCTGATGGTAGCCACTCCCGGCTGGTCCGACGCCCACGTTGCGTCCCCCTTCAGGCTTTGCGTGCTCCCATCGCTGAACGTCCCGGTTGCCGTATACGCCAGCTTCGTTCCCACCGGGATCGACCGCCCCACCGGCGTTACCGAAATCGACACGATCGTCGCGTCCGTCACTACCAGGGTGGCCGAATCGCTGATCCCGTTCACCGTCGCTGTAATATTCGTGCTTCCCGGTGCCAGTCCCTTTGCCAGGCCCCAGGTCGCGCCCACCGTCGCTACGCCCGTGTTCGACGACGTCCACCCTGCCTGAGTCGTCAGGTCTCGCGTGCTCCCGTCCGTGTATGTGCCGGTAGCGGAAAATTGCTCCGAAGTTCCCTCCGCAATCGTTATGCTCGTCGGCGTCACGGCCACTGATACCAGGCCGACAATGACCACCGTCGCGGTCGTAGTGCCGCTGACCGATCCGAGCGTGGCCGGCGCCGTCGCCGTGATCGTCACACTCGTCGGCTGGCCGCCCTGCAGGCTGCGCGCCGTCGCCAGCCCGCTTCCAGTCATCGAGACGTAGGTGCTGTTGGATGAAGTCCACGTCACCACGTCTGAGATGTCCTGCGTCGTCCCGTCAGAAAAATTCCCCGTCGCCGTGAGCTGCTGCGACGTGCCCAGCGGAATCTGTATATTCGCCGGCGTAATCGAAATCGACGTCAGCGTCGCGTTCGTCACCGTCAGTGTCGCGCTCGCCGAAAATCCACCCGACGCTGCCATAATCCCCGACGTCCCCGGCGCATTGGCGATCGCCAGACCGGCCACGCCGTTCCAATTCATGCCCGCCACTCCTGGGTTCGTCGCGGTCCATTGCACCGACGTAGTGATGTTTTGCGTGCTCCCGTCGCTATAGGTCCCCATCGCCGCGAACTGCGCCGTCGTGCCTTGTGCAATCGAACTCGTCAACGGCGTTACCCCAATACCTGTCAAAATCGCGTTCGTCACCGACACGCTCGCGCTCGAAGAAATCTTCCCCGATGCCGCCGAAACCGTGGCTGACCCGACCCCGACTCCCAGGGCCAGGCCCGCTTTCCCGTTCGCATTGATCGCCACCAGCGCCGAATTGCTCGAACTCCATTGCACCGATGCCGTCAAATCCTGCTGCGATCCGTCCGTGAACGTTCCCGTAGCCGCCAGTTGCGCGGTCAAACCGACGGGCATGGAAGCCGTCGCCGGCGATACCGCCAGCGATACCAGCGCGGCCGCCGTCACCGTCAGGCTCGCGCTCCCGCTCACACCCGAATCGGTCGCCGTAATCGTTGCCGATCCCGCCGCCTTGGTCGTCGCCATCCCCGATGCCGATATCGTCGCCGCCGCCGTATTCGACGAACTCCAGCTCGCCGCACCCGTCAGGTCTTTTGTGGAGCCGTCGCTATATTGCCCGGTCGCTGTGAACTGCTGCCCCAGCCCCGCCGCAATCGACGCTGCTCCCGGTGCAACCTGGATCGACTTCAGCGTCACCGCCGGCGGAACGCCGCCCCCGCCGCCCGACCCCGCGCTGCTCCCACCACCACATCCCACCATGATGGTAAGACCCACCAGTACCAGCGAAATCCAAAGCTTTTTCATACACCTTTTCCTTTTGGCCAATGCGACCGCGTAAATCCACTCCCTAAACGGGGGATGGTCTGACAAGTTTGAGGGAGATGAATCTTTTTTGCTTTTCTTGTCTCGGGGGGAGACGGTCATTGTGCTGCTCGACTCTTCTATTTCACGCGAGAAGTCTTTTTTGAAGAGTGTTATGCACAAAAAAGTGCAGTCAATATGCCAAACGGAATAGAATCACGCGAAGACATGAATGTCTTATTTATCTTATAGATAGGAAAATAGCCCAACCAAATACTGTAGTCGCAAAACACATCAGTGCAACACTTTGCACTTTAATCCCGCGAATCTTTCGCCCTAAACTCTCACTCTGCTCCCTCCCGGAGCCTCGAACCACAGACTTCTGGCTTCTAACTTCTGGCTTCTGGCTTCTGGCTTCTGGCTTCTGACTTCTGACTTCTGACTTCTGACTTCTGACTTCTGCCCATATCACAAAACTCCCCCTCAAGGTGCTATTTAAATGGTTAAAAAAGCAGAAGGAGGAAGTTTACCAATTAGATAACGATTTTAGTGCCGGAAATGTAAGTCGCCGAAAGAGTTTGGTAGGCCCGGCAGGACTCGAACCTGCAACCACCGGATTAGAAATCCGATGCTCTATCCGCTTGAGCTACGGGCCCCTTACGTGTGTATCGAACCTTCCTCAAAGTATCGCACAGCGTTCCCGCCCGCCGCCACTGCGGTTCTCGCCCGCTAACATCCTGCAATCAGAGGCTTTACAAGCCCACCGTGCGCTTCAGCAGCAACCCATCTTGATCTCGCCCGTCTCCGTCAGCGGCGCCCCAAACGCTTCCTTGGGCGCGGGCACGCCGCGGAGTGTCGCGAGCCAGCGCCGGACGGCGTCAAAAACAACGAGAACGACCCCCACGATGAAGATCGACATGAGGATGGAATCCAGGTAGCCGGTTACCACCATGCCCGGTTTCGAAGTGAGCGGCCAGAAAATATTCTCTATTGACATAACTCCAGCTGTAATCGTGGTGACTCCTACGAAGCACATGGGGACGGCGGTGATCCACGCATATTTTTGCTTGCCCATATTGATGAGGAAAGTGGTGGTGACGGCCAGCGCAATCGTGGCCAGTAACTGGTTGCCGGTGCCAAACAACGGCCAGATCGTCGATATATTTCCCGTGTAGATCAGGTATCCCCAACCCAGCACGACAAAAAAACTGGTGATCAAATTTCCCGGCAGCCACGCATTATTGCCGAAGGGCTTATGCACTTTGCCCATGAGTTCCTGGAGAACATATCGGGCGACGCGCGTACCCGTATCGACCGTCGTGAGGATAAACAGCGCCTCGAACATGATGGCGTAGTGATACCAGTAACCCATCAGCCGGTCCATGCCCGGAAGCCCGCGGAAAATCTGCGCCATGCCAATCGCCAGTGAAACCGCGCCTCCCGTGCGGCCGGCAAGCTTCTCGCCGACCTCGCGGGAAAACATGTCCAGATTCACGGTGGCGAAGCCGAGCTTATGAAAGACGTCGGGGGCGGTGTTGATGGCGAAGTAGTCTCCCGGATGCAGCGAGCAGGCGGCGATAAGAGCAAGAATGCCGACGAGGGATTCGGCGATCATTGCGCCATAGCCGATGAAGCGCGCATCGGATTCTTTATCGAGCATCTTGGGAGTGGTACCGGATGCAACGAGGGAGTGGAAACCTGAAATCGCGCCACACGCAATCGTCACAAAAAGGAAAGGGAAGAGCGAACCCTTGATGATGGGGCCGCCGCCATGTATGTACGCCGTGTAATTCGGGAATTGGATGTTCGGGTGGACGATGAACACGCCCACGACGAGAACACAAATGGTGCCGAGCTTGAGGTAGGTTGAGAGATAGTCGCGCGGCTCGAGCACCAGCCAAACCGGCAGCACCGAGGCAATAAGGCCATAGATCGCCATCAGAATCGTGATCTCATGCGGAGTGAAAGTCAGCGCCGACGCCGCGCCGCTCTTCGCCACCCAATGTCCCGCCACGACGCTGCCAATCAAAACCACCACGCCGAAGATGCTGGGGCCGGTCACGGTGATTTTTCCGGTATGGCTCTTAAACATCCACAAACCCATAACCACGGCGATCGGAATCGTCATGCCGATGGTGAACACGCCCCACGGGCTATTCGAAAGCGCGTTGACCACCACAATGCCTAAGCCTGCGAGCGTCACCAGAAGAATGAAGAGGACCGCGATCATTGCCACGAGGCCGGCGAAAGGACTGATCTCAGTGCGGGCAACGTCGGCGAGGGAGCGCCCGCGGTGCCGCACTGATGCGACCAACACCGTGAAATCCTGCACGCATCCCGCCAGCACCGCGCCAATCAAGAGCCAAAGAAAACCGGGAGCAAATCCGAACTGCGCGGCCAGGGTGGGACCGACGAGTGGGCCGGCGCCGGCGATCGCCGCGAAGTGATGTCCAAACAGCACCCATCGCGGCGAAGCGACGTAATTGTGCCCGTCGGCGAACATGTGTGCGGGAGTGATGCGGCGATCGTCGAGTGCCAGGGCCTTGGCGGCAATAAACGCGCTGTAATAGCGATAGCCGAGGGCATACACGCAAAGCGCTGCCAACAAAACCGGGAGAGTGTTCATGGCGGACTCCGCAGCCGCGGCAGGGCGATCTGCTATTCGCCTGCGCGCGGATTTAACCGACGATCCTACAACCAAGCCGCAGGCGGTACAACGGGGATTTGTTGGATCTGCGCTACGACAAGGAGGGCTGGCTTCTCTTGAACGCCGAGGCCGCGGTCCGCTTACTCAGGGGGTGAGAAATGAATCTCGATGAGTTCGAGGGATTCATGCGCGGAGGGTTCCCACTTCCATTGGCGGACGGCATTCACGGCCGCCTGAGCGAGAACGGGGTGACCGCCTTTTACATCAAGCATCTTGACGGTGCCGTCGGGAGCGACGGCGGCCGCGATCTTGACGACTCCGGCGAGGGCCATGCCGCGGGCCAGGGAAGGATAAGAAGGGGCAGTTCGGACGACGATTCTGCGTTTGGAGGCTTCCTGCGCGGGCAGCAGAGGCGCGAGAGTGGCGAAGAGGATGACCAGGGAAAGGCAGCACCCGAGACGCGGGATACGCATGAATCGGGCACGCGGAGGCATGGGTTCAGTCTAACCGAGGGAAGTTTGCGGCTGAACGGTACGAACGTAACGGGCGACATCGGCTCTCGAAATCATTCTGGACTGTTTTGCAACGCGACTCGACGAGGGTCTTCGAACCAACGTGCCGTGACCGCCCCGAAGATGAAGCCGCCGATGTGCGCCAGGTATGCTACGCCTCCCGTCTGCGCGTGTACGACAGCGCCGGCATTGAAGAGCTGGGAGAGAAACCAGAGGCCGATTAAGAGTGCGGCCGGGATGAACGTGACCCGAAAAAATACAAAGAGAAAGAGCACGGTGCGGATGCGATCGCGAGGATAGGTGACGAGAAAAGCGCCCATCACGGCGGCAATCGCGCCACTTGCGCCGAGGTTCGGGATTGTGGAGTGGGGGTCGGCTGCGACCTGGGCGAGCATGGCCACGAGGCCTCCGACAATATAGAAGGCAAAGTAGCGACCTGGCCCCATGGCGTCTTCGATCTCAGGGGCAAAGGCCCATAAGAAGATCATGTTGCCGATGATGTGGGACCAACTGGCGTGCATGAACATGGCGGTCAGAAGCGTGATCCAGCGATGACCGGAAAAGACTTGGGCGGGGATGGCCGACCACGCGGTCACGAAAGCCTCGCCCCCCATCAACTCCTGAACGAAAACGAAGGCGTTGACGAGGATGATTAGAATCGTGACGGTGGGGATGCGAGTGGGCCGCCGTGATATGTCACCTAGCGGGATCATGCCGCCCATGAGGTTGTCCTCCGTTTGTGATGAAAGGCCAGATGCAGCGGCACAATTCTCCCTCGGCGTCTAGCACCGCAGCCCCTCGCCAAAGGAATTTCTAACTCAAACCATTAGGCCGCTAACCGCGTGATCTCAGTCGTGGCCTTGCGCACCGCCAATGACATCATGACGCGCGTAACGCCGCTGATGATCATGCTCACGCCGACTAGAGTGCCGATTGCCCATGCGGAGCTCGACGGCCATTGCATATAGATCATCAAGCCCAACAACAACGTGATGATCCCATCAACCAGCACCCAGGTCGATCCTCCCATGGAGCGCATTTTGAAAAACAGAACGATGTTCAGAATGCCCTCAATCAGGAAGAGCGATGCCAACAGTAAAGTGAGTGACGTCACGCCCAGCACCGGATGCATGATGAGGTAGGCGCCGAAGACGAGATAGGCGAGACCGATCAGCAGCTTCCAGATCATGTTGCCGGCTCCATGAGCGCGAAAGGCGAGCATAAGGTGGACCACGCCAGCCAGGGCGATGAGCCAGGCAATGATCACGTTGACGGCAACGGCGGCCAGGAAAGGCGAAGCAACCGCCAGTACGCCGAAGACGATCAGCAAAAGGCCCCATACGATGGACAAGGTGGAAGCTTGGCGCACGATATCGGCGGGAGTGTGCTGTGTCATGGAGACCTCCTTCGGAAGGCGGACCTATCCTATCTCAAAAAAGCAAATTGGTAGAAGTCCGAAGCAAATTTCCTGGTTTGCGAAGCGAAATTTCTTAGATGCCCACTGCGGAGCGGGGCCCGGCATCACACAGGCTTGGCGTCAGATAGGCTTGGAAGCACGAGCTAATCTTTCAGCGGGACCATCGGTTGATCGCCGCGGCAGAACGTGGCTACCTTGAGAAGACCGTCGGGCTGGGGCAAGGTCATGACGGGCCCGTAGCAGTAGACGGCATGCCCGGTGGCGGCGAAGTACCAGCGTCCGCCCTTCTTCCTGGCAGGCTGCTGAGCGGGCGCCAGGTTGAGGTTGGCGGGCGGGGTCAACTTTGGAACGGGAAGAGAGAGCAGTAGCGCCAGGGCCAGAGCTTTCATAATAGGGTCTCACTCCATCACGGCCACCACAGAAGGCCGATTTACAACAGAACCTTTTTCAGTACCGCAGGGTCTTAAAGTTGCGAAGTCTCAGGTTTCGAAGTTTCAAGGTTGCAATGTTTCAAAGTTTCTTCGCGCTTAGCGGCCTGCACAAATCAGATGGTGTGGGTCGCGCGGCGCACGTCTTCTAGATCGGAGGGCGGCACACCCGGTGACTGTTTCATCGAGTGCGGATGCTTGCCGGCGCGTTTCGCATCTTTATTCGCGTTCGGGTCCGCACTTTTCGAGGCAGCGCCGTTTGAGCCAGCGGGGTTCGGGTTGTTAGGGTCGGGAGGAGACTTGTCCTGCGCGTGCTGGCTCTGACCCTGCGCGATCTTGCTTTTCAGCGCAGCGAGCTGCGTGCTGTCCTGGAGCATCGCGCGGATTAGGCCGCGCTGCGACTCGATGGTGCGCCCTTGCTCAAACACCAGCATGGTTAGAAGCGCATAGGAGACGATAAACAGAAACACCAGAATCGGAAGCATGCTGCCCGGGCGGCTGGGCTTATTTGCCGCTTTGCACTCCGTGCTGTAGACGACGCTCAAAAGTGCTCCTCGCCCCCATAAGTTCGGGGCTTCGGTTGTTTGAATGCACCCCGAAAACCATACATTGCCTGCCGGGTAAGTTGTTGAGGTCGATGACGTTCTCGCATCCATGGCGAGATTGCGTTCCCGGGAGGGTGAAAGCGTCTGCACTTTATGAGTACAACCTCGCTCAGCCGGGCCGGAGTCGGCCAAACCTGGCGTCCAGCAAGGCATTTGGGGTGGCGCGGGAGAGGAGGAGTGGAGAGGCTAAAGGGAAGAGGGCTGGATTGGCTCCACCTACCGTGAGTTCGAGCGGCAGTATTTCGAGCGGCTCGTTACGCAGGCTGGGAGCCGCTTTGCACCTTGGCGAGCAAAGTTGCGGGTGTGGTCACGAGGTGCTGAATTCCCACGTATTGTCCGCGCACCCGCGCCCAGCGCGCTTCATGCACGCGGACGTCGACGTGGAGAAATCCGCCGTCGTAAACGCCAATGCCGCCGTTGAAGAACGCCGGTACCTGCAAGGCGAGTTCATACATCTGTTGGAGCGAGAGACCGGGAATGTCAATGTCGGCAGCGGTGCCGAGCGTATGTTCGCTCTGGGTGACGCCGCCTACATTCTGATTGTGCCCGAGGCAGCGGTAGCCGTCGTGCACGACGACGGGCTTATTGGCCAGCGTGCGCAGGCTTTCCAGAGCTGCAATCAGGCGGGCATCGATCTCCAGTTGGCCGCAGCAATGGCAGGCCAGTTCGGCCTTTGAGAAATGTTCGCTTAGATCGCCCAACGTTTCGTCTCCCCCGATGGTTCCCGCGAATGCACAGACCTACTTGCGATGACACACGACAATGTTTCTCGACGCTGTGAGCGCGATCACTCCTGATTTGGTCGGTTTCCGAGACGCGCTTGCGACCTTTATGCGGCAAGTGCATCTCATCCTCGGAGAGCAATCATGACCGATCAAGTGACGGAAAAGACGCAAAGTCCGGCGGAGAAAGTCCGCAAGAGCGATGAGGAGTGGCGGCAGCAGCTTTCGCCCGAGCAGTACCAGGTGGCGCGGCAGTGCGGGACCGAACCGGCCTTCACCGGTAAGTATTGGGATAAGCACGACGACGGCTCGTATCACTGCGTGTGTTGCGGCGCGCTGCTGTTTGGCTCGGAGACGAAGTTCGATTCCGGGAGCGGTTGGCCGAGTTTTTATAACGCGGCCGACAAGAAGAACATAAAGGAGTTGACCGACCGCAGCTATGGCATGACGCGGACCGAGGTGCGTTGTGCGCACTGCGACGCGCATCTTGGGCACTTGTTTTCGGATGGCCCACGACCGACCGGCATGCGCTATTGCATTAACTCGGCGGCGCTGGATTTCAAGCCGAAAGAGTAATTTGCCGGTGTGAACGGCTCGCATCTCGGCCCATGCGACAACATCTCAGCGTTAATTGAAGAAAGCTTCGCCAAAAGGAAAGGACAGGCTTCATGCCTGTCCCTCTTTTTATCGGCCTACGAATCGTCGGTTAACGCATTCGATTCCGAAAAACTTATTTGCCGGCGGCTGCGGCGACTGCTTTTTGCGCATCGCCGAATCCGGTTATCGCGGGCAGCGGCTTCTGAGCTTCGACCGTTTTGGTCTGAGTCTGCTGCGCCTGCTGCTGGTGCGTCTTCACGTCTTTCTTTTCGGGCTGGCGCACTTCGACGCCACCTTTCAGGATGGCGCCTTCTTCGACGCTGATGCGGTGCGTGATGACGTCACCGGTGAGCGTGCCTTCGCTGCGGATATCGAGGCGATCTCCGCATTCGACGTTGCCCTGCACCTTGCCCATGATGACGACTTCCTTGCCGAGAATGTTGGCGGTAACGTTCCCGTTGCGGCCAATGGTCACGCGATGCTCGGGGAAATGCAACTTGCCTTCGACGCGTCCATCGATGAAGAGGGGCTCGGTGCCCGAAACTTCACCCTTGATCACGACGGAACGAGCAATGTAGGTCTGGTTCACGGTTGTGGCTGAACTCGGAGGACTGTAACTGTCTGCGGGAGTCGTGGCCGAAGAGTATTTCTGATCCGGAGACTGCAACATGAATAACCTCGCTTAAGTTCCGCGGCCGAAGAGTGAGTTGGCGGCTTCGACCGCGGTCGATGGGCTTCTTACGGCGAGAAAAGAATGGCACGAAAGGCCGTGTTACGGATAGTTACCGAGGTACTTTAGGATTTTTGCCGCTTGAGAGATCACTCTCGACAGTGGTTGTCGTCGATTACGGTTTTGTCTTCTCCCGACTGCTCTGGATTGGCTTGAGGTCGCGTGTTCAAATCGGCCACAATTTAAGTGGGGTTCTCTCTCCGTCCATTCCTTTCCGGGATCGAGCCTGGATTTTTTGAGTTGCGGAAAACGACTCGAAGCTTCAGAAGGCCAAATCTCGACTTGATTTTTACTGATTATCAACCAAAGCCTGTTTGGGAGGTACCCCCCTCCCCCCGGTCTTTTGAAGTCAAAGACTTAGGAGTGAATCCCGCCAGGTCTTTGAGTTCAAATGGGTTACGGGTAAAGTATTTATTGTTCAATAAGTTACGAGTGCTCTACGGGGAATGGCTCTTCTCCTCTGTTCCGATCCTTTGTTCCTGTCTTTGGGGGTACCCCCGTCCCCCCGGTCCTTTGAAGTCAAAGACTTAGAGGTGAATCCCGCCAGGTCTTTGAGTTCAAATGGGTTACTCGTAAAGTCTTTATTTGTCAATAAGTTATGAGTGCTCCTGCGGAGTTTCGTTCGTCCTCTCCAAATCTCTGGCTGCGGACCTCGACTTACATGGGCGGAGGGCCGTGAGTTCGAAATTAATTGTCTGCGAGCAATTGGACCGCTGCGTGATCAAGTGGCACCGCTATTAGTTGAGCGGGTGGGTTGGGCTTAAGTCAAGTTTATTTCCTGGGAAATGCATCCGTCCGGCAGATCGGGTCGCTAGCATACTGGAACTGGATGCGATGAAAGAGAAGGTCTCTATCGCGTTGTCAAAAGATGTGCTCGTCCGCATAGATCGCATGGCGGGAGCAGGACAATCGCGCTCGGCTTTTATTGAAACGGTGCTGGCGCAATACCTGGGCAAGCAGGCGCGAATGCAGGTGGAGGCTCGCGATCTGGAACTCCTGAATCGTGCGGCGGATGAATTGAATGTTGAGGTGGAGGACGTTCTGCGATATCAAGCGACCCGAAACGCGCCCACTACTTAAGAACAAATCTTTGCGGAAGCATTACGCCCGTCTGGAAAAAAGCCAGCCCGGTTCCGAAAAGTCCAAGCGCATTCCCCGGCAAATTGTCGACGGCATCGGCTAGCGGCTGGCGGAAGATTGGGCTTCCATGTAGGAGCGGAGGATGGCGTTGATGCGGGTCTGGTAGCCGGGGCCGTGTTTCTTCAGCCACTCGACGACATCGTGGTCGACGCGAATGGTGAGGCGGTCTTTGGGTTCGGGCAGGACGAGGCGGGCAGACTTCCAGAAAGACTTCCCGAGCTTGGGGATGTCGGAGAAGTCGATGTCGGCGTCGCGGAGGGCGCGCAGGCGCTTAAAGTTCGTGGCGCCGTTTTTATGATTGGTCGAGGCGCTCGGCGTAAGCTTGCCTTTCATCGCGATGTGCCCTCCTGGCTGAAATGATGCGGCGGTGCTGGCCGCGCGTGACGTAAACCACAACGATTTCGATGTCCTGCATGAGGCCGATGGCTACGACGCGGTCTTCGCCGTGGCGGCGCTCGGATTTCTCAAAGACTGGTCCATCGAAAATGTGCGTGGCGTCCTGAAAGTCAATGAGATGCTTTGCGAGATTGGCCTGGCGCTTGCCTTCGTCCCACTCGAAAAGCATTTTGACGGCCCGCGCCGCGGCGCTCTATGTACAATGTGTACATACACCAGGGAGGATTGTCAAGGCGGGGCGGCAAAGTCGAGCACGTAATGGCAACGGTGGGGAGTGTCTCCGGTTGCCGGCCTCCGTGGTTGAAAGCTCGTAAGATAGCATCATTTGATGCTATAATCAGTGCCTGGAGTATCTATGAGAACCACTCTTGCGCTGGATGACGAACTGGTGCGTAAGGCCCAGGAGTTTACCGGAGTCGCGGAGAAAACGGTGCTGATTCGGGAAGCTCTCAAGGCGCTGATTGAGAGGGAAAGCGCCCGGAGATTGGCATCCCTCGGGGGCACGATGCCGGGGCTGAAGAAGATTCCGCGGCGTAGGGCGAGCGGGAATTGATTCTCGCCGACACCTCGATTTGGATCGACCACCTGCGCGCGGGAGACAAAGAGCTGGGCCGGCAACTCGGCCGGGGGAACATCGCGATTCATCCATTTATTGTTACGGAACTTGCTCTCGGAGGGTTGCGGGAGCGCGCCCGAACGCTGGCGCTGCTAGATGTTCTACCGCAAGTGCGAGTGGCGCAGCTCGGCGAAGTGCGGCAGATGATTGAGAGCCGTCGCCTGTATGGGCGCGGCGTCGGGCTGGTGGATGCGCACCTGATTGCATCAGTCTTTCTCGATGCGCCCGCCCTTCTGTGGACAAGAGACAAAGCGCTGCGCAAGGTCGCGGAAGGACTGGGCATTGACGCCGGGCTGGTGTGAGGAACATGAACCTTTCCAAGCCTGCGGGCCTCGGCTAGCATCTATAGCATGGCGACGGCAAAGCAAAGTCAGCGGCGAGGCGGGGCGGTATCGGTCTCAGCGGCTCGCAAAGCGCCCGCGACGAAGGCCCAGTCCTTGCAGAAGCTGTATGCCCGCCTCGAAAAGAGCCAGCCGGGTTCTCCAGAGTCTAAGCGCATTTCCCAGAAGATCGTCGACAGCATAGGATAGCTCCATGCCGGCGGTTCGGATCAGCCCGCCCAGGGACGCACGTTGCCGCGCGTACCGAGATCACCTGCGCGATTGAGTCGACAAGCAACAATTTCTCGCGCCGATGGCGATGGAACTGGATGAGTGGCTCAAGGGCAGTCCCGAGGCTCCGGACCTGGAGGAAGCTCCGCAAGGCTGGCACAAGTTTTTCGATTCGTTCACGATTTGCGGGGAAGGCGAGTGCATTAAGACGCTGTTCACGATCTATGTTCCAGGAGATCCCAGGCGGGGAGGCGTCAATTTAGATGAATGGAAAAAGCGGCGTCGAGAATGAACGACCCGCGCAAAGAAACTGGGACACCGCACCTCTGCGGTGTCCCCCTGCTTACCTACCCACAACTTGATGGTGGCGCGGCTCGGGCCGCGCCTTACTCGAACTATTTGTTCTCGTTGATGGCGCCGAACTCTTTGCGGGCGATGACCGGCCTTGCGGCTCGGGCGGCGGCGGCTGCCGGGACTGCGGCGGCTGCGCCGTAGCGCTCGAGTAACACGGGAACCATTGCGCCTTCGGCTTCTTTCACAAACGTGAGTTTGCTTTCGCCGAGGAGGTCGACGCGGACGAAATCGCCGAGCTTGACCTGACCGGTGGCGACGAGGTTGGCCAGCGGGAAGACCAGGTGGCGTTCGATGGCGCGCTTGAGGTGACGGGCGCCGTACTTCGGGTCGGTGCCTTCGCGGAGCAGGAAGTCTTTAACCTGCGCGGTGCAATTGAAAACGAACTGGTGCGCGCCGGAGGCCATGAGCACGCGCTGCTGGACCATGCCGAGTTCGATGTCAAGAATCTGCTTGAGGTGCTCGGAGCGCAGAGTTTTGAAGACGACGACCTTGTCGATGCGGTTCATGAATTCGGGAGCGAACTTGCGGCGCGCGGCGTCGACGGCGGAGCGGGTGATTTTTTCGTCGAGCGAGTTATCGACCTGCACCGCTTTGGGTGCAAAGCCGAGGCCGCCATCGACGAGGCCATTCATTTCGGAGGCGCCGAGGTTGGAGGTCATGATGATGATGCAGCTGGACAGGTCGACGCGGCGGTTGTCGCCGAGCGTGAGCGTGGCCTTGTCGAGAATGCCGAGCAGCAGTTGCCAGAGCGAGTCGGACGCTTTCTCGATCTCGTCGAAGAGGAGGATGGAGAGCTTGAGCTTCTCGGTGTGAAATTGGTTGAGCGCTTCCTGCGTGAGCAGGGGATGGGTCTCGCGGTGGCCGAGGTATCCGGGAGGCGAGCCGATGAGCTTGGCAATTTCGTGCGAGTGCTGGAACTCGGCGCAGTCGATCTTGATGCAGGCCTTGGCATCGCCGAAGAGCGACTCGGCAACGGCCTCGACGACGCGAGTCTTGCCCGAACCGGTGGGTCCGAGGAAGAGCAGGTTTCCCACAGGGCGGCCGGGGGCGTTCATGCCCGCCAAAAACATCTGGTAAATTTCGGCGACTTTTTCAATCGCCTGATCCTGGCCGACGATCTTGCGGCGGAGGCTCGCCTCGAAGTCGCGGGCATCATTGCTACGGCGGGTTGGGTCAAGCACAGTTGCTAAATTCGTTCTCATTCGCTCAGGCCCCTGTTTCCTTTCCGGGAATTGCAAGTTTTCAGGAAAGCTGCTCATTTTTGTCACTCGGGGTGGGAGGCTCTAGTCTCGCCCACCCTGTGCTTTCTTGTGCAAGCCGTTCGCCAACCTGCGAAGGCCGCTGGGTCCGTTGTTTCTGACGGGTTTAGATGCGTCTAGGTGGCGTGGCCCGGCACCTGGGTTCGGGCTAACAGATTCTGTATGAGCAATAGTTTGCAGATAGCAGGGGCAGCCAGTACCCATGGGTAATGGGCCCCGGTACGGGGCGCTGAGGCGCATCGCCCGTTCGTAACTGGCAGGGGGCATTACCTGGCGCGACAATTGGGACAGAGAATTTCCCACACGGAGAAGATCCTTGTCCTGCCCAAGTCTGGCTGGAGTCGGCGGCCGCCTCTCTTTTTTGTTATTGATTGCAGCGAGCATATTGCCACAAAGTGCCATGGCGGTACAGAATCCGCACGCGGCGCAGTTGATGCGGGTGAAAGCCGAAGCCACGCGGAGCACGCCGGCGCCGATGGCGGTTCCGGCTGGGTCAGAACTGTACCAGGCGCAGCGCGGAGACAGTATTCCGGCGGTGGCGCGCAAGTACCTGCGCAAAACCAAATACCTGACCTCAGCTGAACTCGGAGAGGCGATCCGATCGGCGAACGGCAACCGGCAGGCAACGTTCCTGAAACCGGGAGAGCAGATCGTGATCCCTGGAATGCTCGAATCGCCTATTGTAGAGAAGCCGGTGCAAGTTGCAAGAGATTTCGAAGTGCGGGCGATTTATTTGACGGGGGTGATGGCGGGAAGCGAACACGGGGAGCGCATTATCCGACATTGGCGGGAGGTGGGCGGGAACGCGGTGGTGTTCGATATTAAGGATAGCGATGGGATCGTGAACATTGCGTTTGACCACCCGCTGGCGAGCGGTCAGCGGCACTATATTTCCGATCTGCCGAAGTTGGTGCGGTTTTTGCACGCACAGAATATGCACGCAATTGCGCGGATTGCGATTTTTCGCGACGAGCACCTGGTAACCAGCCATCCGGAACTGGCGGTGAAGTCGCGGCGGACGGGCGAGGCGTGGCGGGAGAATGGGAAGCTGGTGTGGACCGATCCGTCGAATGCGAAGGTGCAGGACTATGACATTGCGCTGGCGAAGTTTGTGGCCGGGGCGGGAGTGGACGAAGTGCAGTTCGACTATGTGAGGTTTCCGGCGGAGGGGGATCAGAAGGACGCGAGCTTTAATTTTCAGCGCGAGCATGCGGAGTGGCAGCGGTCGGATGTGATTGCGGATTTCTTGAAGCGGGCGTACACGGAGATCCATCCGACGGGCGTGCTGCTGTCTCTGGATGTGTTTGGCGTGATGGCGTGGCAGAGGCCGGTGGACCTGGCGCATACGGGGCAGGATATTGTGGCGATGGCGAAACATTGCGACGTGCTCTCGCCGATGATTTATCCGTCGCACTTTTTTGGCATGGACGGGTATGCGAATCCGGGAGATGCGCCGGAACATTTTATTGGCGAATCGATGGACCGGTTTAAGCTGATCACGAAAGACAGTGGAGTGGTGATTCGGCCTTGGCTACAGGCGTTTGCCTGGCGGACCAAGAGTTATTCGCCGAAGTATGTTGAGGTGCAGGTTTCGGTGGCAAAACAGAAAGGCGGCGTGGGATTCTTATTCTGGAATGCGAATAACGACTATTCGAAGCCGTATGCGGCGATGCCGGAGATGCGGGCGGCGCGGGGAGAATATTTTCGCGGGGATGAAGTGGGAGTGAAGATGGAAGCGGCAGTGGCGATGTCGGGAATGCGCGCGCCGGCTGCGGGCGGCACGAGTGCGGCCAGCTTGGGTGGCACGGTGGCGCCGGCTCGAAGTGAATCTGGCAGCAGCCAATCAGAGGGCGTGCCGGCGGACGCGCGCAAATCCCCTACGATCTGGCGACACTAACCCGGCCTTGCGGCGTTAAAGTGAGGAACTTGCGATCGGCCTATGGAGTCACCTCGAACACGGTGCCCGCGTTGCTCGTTCCACCTACATCGGTTGTACCGTAGATATTACCTGCGCTGTCCAGAATCAGGCCGCCCCATGGCTGAGCTCCGTTTGCGCCGTTGAAACTGCACAGAACCTTCTCTTTATAACCGCCCGCGCCACTGGAAGACGACAGCTCATAAACAACTCCGTCACCGGATTTGCCGCCCTGAATTGTTGTGCCGAAAACGTTTCCGGCCGCATCGATTAAAACTGACGGCCACGGTAAGTCGCCGCGCTGGCCGCCGGCAAAATGGTGCAGAGTCTGCTTGGTCCATTTTCCTTTGTTTCCCGGGCTCAGCTTGAAAACTGTGCCAAAGCTGTAGCCGCCCACGGTTGTACCGTAAACGTTTCCCGCCTGGTCGAGCACGGGCGTGTCCGCCGGACCGCCATTTTTGCCACCGGGATTGAACTTCTTGATGATTTCGTAACTCCAGCCGCCGTTACCGTTCGGAGATAACTCGAATATCCACGAGGGTGTTGCGCCGAAAATGTTTCCTGAGGGATCGACGGTGACGCCGCCCCAAACGGTGTCGGCGCCTTCGTAGATGACTTGTTCGGTCCAGTTGCCGCCGGACGCGCTGAGCTCGAAGACGACGCCATCGCCCTGCTGGCCACCTTGATAGGTCGTGCCGTAGAGGTTGCCTGCCGCGCCCATGGCGAGACCGTTGATCGGGTTGACGCCGTCCTCGCCGCCCGCAAAGCCGTGCAAAACGGTCTCGGTCCAGCCACCTTCCGCGGGGCTCAGTTGGAACACAACGCCTGTGCCGCCCGGGCCGCCATAGTAGGTTGTTCCGTAGAGATTGCCTTTGCGGTCGAAGATGACTGGCGAGAACCAAGGGTTACTGCCGTCCAACCCTCCGGTGAAGCTGTAGAGGACGGTTTCGTTCCAGCCGCCGTTGGGGTTCGGCGAAAGCTCGAACACCGTTCCGGATGCAAACACACCGCCGTTGAACGTCGTCCCATAAAAGTTGCCGGCGCCGTCGGAGGTCAGGCGGGAATAGGGATTTCTGCCGTCGCTGCCGCCGGTGAAGTTGTAAAGGACAGTTTCGGTCTGGGCCTGCGCTGGGCGGGCGGCAATCAGCAGGAGGGCGGAAAGCAGGGTTAGGGTCAAGGCGGCGCGGGAAACCGCGGCTGTCAGTTTCGTAGGACTTGTCGTGGTTGCTGAATTCATGGCTCCGTCCTCAAATGGCTCTGTGCGAGACTGCGTTTTGTTTGTTGACGAACATCTTACGGAGTTACTTCGAACGCGGTGCCGACTCCGTTCGCTCCACCCGCGTAGGTCGTGCCATAGAGGTTGCCCAGGCTGTCCAGGATAAGGCTGCTTTCTGGTTGGTTACCGTCGGTGATGTTGAAACTCCAGAGGATCTTCTCTTTGTAGCCGCCGGTGCCTGTCGGGGTCAATTTATAGACGGTTCCCGCGCTGTACTTGCCGCCGCCGATAGTGGTGCCATAAATATTGCCGGCGCCATCGAAGACGATTCCCGCCGAAGGCCCCACGCCATCTTTGCCGTTGGTCTTAAAAGAATAGAGAATCTTCTCCGTATATGTTCCTTTCTTCTTCCCCGACACCACGGGAGTCAGTTTATAGACTGTGCCGGCGTTATCCTTGCCTCCACTGGTTGTCGTACCGTAGAGGTTTCCGGCCTGGTCCAGCACGAGGGTGCAGAACTCCCCACCAATCCCATCTTTCGGCGAACCCTTGAAGTTGTGGATCAGGGTCGCATCCCAGCCGTTGCCGCTCGGGGTCAGCTCGAATACGGTCGAATTTGTGCTGCCGAAGATGTTTCCGGAGGCATCCATAACCAACCCGTCGGCGGCTCTGTCGGACTTGCCAATGCTGTAGATGACCTGCTCGGTCCAATTGCCGCCGGATGGACTCAGTTCGAAGACAGTGCCAATCCCGTTCGCGCCGCCCGCGCTGGTCGTGCCGTAGAAATTGCCCTTGGAGTCCATGATCAAGCCGCCGATCGGATAGGCGCCGGTGACGTTGCAGGGATATCCCTCGGGGCAGAAGTTGTAGAGAACGGTTTCGGTCCAGTTCGATCCTGGCGGGCTGAGCTCGAACACAACGCCGTAAAAATTCGCGCCGCCGCCGTATGCGGTTCCATACAGGTTGCCGGAATGGTCGAAAATCACGGGCGAAAAGTCGGGAGTGTATCCGCCGGCTGGCTGTGGGCCAAAGCTGTAAATTGGCGTCTCGTTCCAGCCTCCGTCGTTCGGCGAAACTTCGTAAACGGTTCCATCTCCGGCCGATCCCCCGCCGGGGGTCGTGCCGTAGAAGTTGCCTGCACCGTCAGAAGTGAGGCGCGAGTTGGGACCGGAGCCATCTTTGCCGTCGAAGTTCTGGAGCACGGTTTCGCTGGCCTGAGCCTGTGCTGGGCTGGCGGCAATCAGCAGCAGCGCGGAAAGTACGGCCAGGGATAGAGCGGCGCGGGCTGCGTTTCTCTGCTTCGTTGAGCCGAGTCGCGGCCCGGCATCGGAAATGTTTAAATGGCCCTTCGTGCTGCCTTTCGCCCCTGATGAACGCATAGTCCTCTCCTTGTAGTTTTGTAGTGAGGCTTTGCCTCTTTCGTTCTTGACACCAGGCTCCCGGGGAAATTTCGGATAGGCGCCTACCTTCAGGCGCAACGTGCACTTACGCCGACCCATTCCGAGCGGAGGGAAGTGGCCGGAAGGAATGAGCCGGTAAAACTTGAACGCGGTAATTGTTGTCCCGCGAGGGGAGGGTGTCAAGAGTTATGCGAAAGAAGTGAGTGGCCGGAAAGCGGCCGCAATTGGCACGAGTCGCACCCGTCAGCGAGCGACGCCAAAAAGAAGTTGCGTGCAACCTTCATTTCGGTTTCCCGCTTTTGGCATCTTGGTTTAAACTGCCATCTGCTAGTCTTCGGTTGTCCGGCCGCTACCACGGGCCGGGCTGTGGGACCGAAGCTGGCATGATTCAGAAACCCCCAGCCGGTTCCGCGCATCTTGACATACATTAGGAGCGTTCATGGCCATTCAGAAGACGGAAAAAGTCTGGCACAACGGTAAGTTCATCGACTGGGATGATGCCACCATTCACGTAATGTCGCACGTCGTGCACTACGGCTCTTCGGTCTTCGAAGGCATACGCTGCTACGCGCTGCCGAGCGGCCCGGCCATATTCCGGGCGAACGAACACATGCGGCGCCTGATCGATTCGGCCCGCATTTACCGGATCGACGTTCCGTTCACCGCCGATGAAATCCTGCAGGGCATGCTGGAACTGGTGGGAGGAAACGGCGTGTGGCCGTGCTACGTGCGGCCGGTGATTTTGCGCGGCTATGGCGAAGCCGGCGTCAATCCGTTTAACTCGCCGACCGAGGTTTATATCTGCAATTACCCGTGGGGAAAATATCTGGGCGCCGATGCGAATGAAGGCGTGGACGTGTGCGTCTCGTCGTGGACGCGCATTGCGCCGAACACGCTGCCCGCGATGGCAAAGGCGGGCGCGAATTACATGAACTCGCAGCTCATCAAGATGGAAGCCATCGTGAACGGCTACGCCGAAGGAATCGCGCTGGACGTGAATGGCTACATCAGCGAGGGCTCGGGCGAGAACGCGTTTGTGGTGCGCCATGGCGTGCTGCAAACGGCACCGCTCGGTAACTCAGTGCTGCCCGGCATCACGCGCGATTCGGTGCTGGAGATTGCGCGCGATTTGGGCATCAAGGTCGTAGAGCAGCCGATTCCGCGGGAGTGTCTGTACATTGCCGACGAGGTGTTTTTGACGGGGACGGCCGCGGAGATTACTTCGATTCGCTCGGTGGACAAGATCACCGTCGGCACGGGAAAGATCGGTCCGATCACAAAGGCCATCCAGCAGGAATTCTACGGCGTGGTGCGAGGGGAAAAAGCGGATCGTCACAAGTGGCTAACGCCGGTGCCGGTGCGGACGAAGCAGCCGGTCGCGGTGTAACCCGAGCTTTCGACTGAACCAAGAGTCCCGGATGCCTTTGCAGCCGGGGCTTTTCGTTTGGGATCCGATGAGCGTGGCCAGTTCCGATGCTCACTTCTCCTGCTGGATTGCATTTGTCATTCCTCACAGGTTGTCGCGAACACGCCGGGCGAGTCATTTAGGACTACAATTCAGTCGTCTACCAAGCGACGAGGTGCGCGCCGTTGCGGCACCTCTCCTACCTCGCTCACCTCGCCGGGACAAGGAGAAGACCACTATGAAACATGCACGGTCCATTCTCGTCACAACTCGGCACGCGACGGTAGTACTCTGCACGATGCTCGTTTTGCTGGCTGCCGTCAGCGCGCAAAAACATGTCCCAACCAAGAAGATGCAATCGCCGTGTGCAGTTTCTAACACCGCCTGCCCGGTACCGAAAACTGTAATGGCTACGTGCGGATGCGTGTTGTATTCGAGTAGCATTCCTTGCGGCGGAATGCTCGGCAACGATCTATCATGCCCATCGCTGGGTTCGGCAATCACCCTCTACGATGACAATAACGGCGGGGTGCTCAATCTGGATGGTCGAAGAATTCTCGGCTCAAGCCCTCCGCTGGCGTTCAGTATCGGTATCGACGCCGACCATCACTGGACCATCATGGGACAAGTGGGACTAGCTCCGGTATCGGCTAACCACGGGCCGGGCGAGATCAATGGCTTCGACACGGGAATCCAATTTGAGTCCGGCTGGAACAGTGTGACTCATGTGCATCTGATAAACAACAATACCGGGATTGAGATGAATTTAGACCCGGGCAATTCCATCACTGCTAACACACTGATCGGAAATTCTTGCTATGGGATACTTATCCCAGACGAAGGGGAAGGTTCGGATTCCGTCGTCAACAACCTGGTTACTGGGAGCACAGGCTCATCTACTGCCTGTCCACCTAACCCCGGTATGGGGATATATGTTGGGTATACGGAGTTCTATCCTAACCTCGTTCAAGGAAACTCGGTTAATCACAACAACATCGGCATGTGCGCGAACCTTGATGGGGGGGAGAGCATCACGGTTTCGGGAAATGACTTCTCTGCCAACTCACAGCAAGGCGCCTACATCTATTACGGGGAGGGGATCACGGTCTCAGGCAACTTCTTCAACCGCAATGGGCAGGATGGTCTGTGGCTGGACTATCTGCAGAATGCCGGAACCTATGCTTCCGTCATCCAGAATAACTTTTCCAACGATAACAAAGGTCACGGAATCACTCTGACGAACAGCGGCGGATCGAGCCCTGCGAATCTTCTCACCGGCAATGTGGCGCTCCATAACAATACGTATGACTTGTTCTGGGACGGGCTTGGCCAGAATAACTGGCCAGCCAAAAGCAACACATGCGATACCAGTTCTCCATCCAGCATTGTTTGCAATTAGCTTTCATTTGGCCGCGGAACAAACGGAGTGGTTTGCATGAACTGGCACGGCACGGCGGACGCTGCCTCTCCTCTGCGCTATTGCAGGGATGTGGCCCAAGAGAGTGAGAGACAGTATGGGGCCTTCCGGTTTGCTCTCCGCGGCCGCTTGCGCTAGAGTGGGGACGCCTGATCGCAGGCGTCCCTTTCCGTTTTTCCAAATCCGATTTCGAAGGAGAAATTGTATGTCCGCTCCGAGCCACGCTCCCAGCCCTGAATTTGTGCTCACCTATCGCGCCATGATGCTCGATGGCCTGTCGCGAGAAGTCGATAAAACCAAGAACGTCATCGCCGCCGTGCCCGACGCCAAGAGGGATTACCGGCACGATCCGAATGGCCGCACCGCGTGGGACCTGGCGTGGCATCTTGCGAGTTCCGATGTGCACTTTCTTGACGGAATCGCGGATTTGAAGTTCAACATGACGCCGACGGACGATAAACCGAAAACTATCGCCGAGCTTGTCGAGTGGTATGACCGCAACATGGCTCGCGCTGCCGGGCGGGTGCGGGCCATGTCTGCCGAGCAACTGTCGACGCCCATTGAATTTTTCGGAGTCTTCAATCTGCCGGCCGTGTTTTACCTGCAATTCATGAACAATCACAGCATCCACCATCGGGGCGAGCTGGCGACCTATCTGCGGCCAATGGGATCGAAAGTGCCGCAGATTTATGGCGGCAGCTTTGACGAGCCACTTCAGCCGCCGGCGACGAACGCGGCGTGAGGATGCGGCGCGCGTGCTGCTTTTGCGGGCCGTGACATAAAGAAGGGAAGTGCAGTGAGAGAAGCCGCCGAGTGGCGGCTTTTTTATCGGCCGGCCCAGAGGATTTCGACCTTATACCGTCTAATTTCTCGATCCGCCGTAATCAAAATCAAGTCTTCGCACTGAGCCTGCGCGACCAGAAGGCGATCGAAAGGATCGCCGTGGAGCAAGGGAAGATCATGCACAGCCAAGGCATGCGAATAAGTCACTTGCAGCGGCCTCAGTCCCTGCCGCTGTGTTTCCCTGGGAACGACCACGCTGGGAGGTCCCTTAAGGTTCATCTTGCCGATGCTGGTCTTAATCGCGATCTCCCACACGCTGGCAGCGGAAAAGTACAGATCATTCCCCGGATCGGTCAAAACATCGCGGGTGGCCAGGTTGAGGCGCGCCACCTCGCCAACGCTCCACAACCAGACGACGGTGTCGAGCAAGAATCTCATCGCCGGGCGCGCTTCTTCGCCGGTTTCTCGGACTTCACGCGTGCCGGCTTCTTATGTCGAAGCTCTTCGCCATAGAACAAAGCGAGAAGATCGTCGGGGAGAGGGGCGTCGAAATCGTCAGCGATATAAATCTGGCCCTCCATCGCTCCGAGGGGTCGTAGACGATTGGCTCGCGGGACCGCAACCAGTTTCGCCACCGGCACGCCGGCGCGAGAGATGGTGATCTCCTCGCCCTCGGCGACACGCCGGAGGAGGCGGGAGAGCTGCGTTTTGGCCTCGTGAATATTGACTTCCATGGAACTTGAGGTTAGCTAAGCCATCGGACTAAGTCAAGGGATCTCGAGTTGTGAGCCGCGAGCTACGAGCCAAACAAAGCTGGGCGGAAATCGACAGGCGTCAAATTCGTGCCTGCAATCAGAGTTTGGCTTGAGACTCGAGGCTCGCGACTCGAGGCTGTTTTCCGCGCGGAAGTCCCGTTACCTACGTCATCTCGCCGTGTCACCTGGGAGCGGGCATGATAGTCACAGTACGCCGGATTCCGATCCTCATGAATATTGACGATCTACTTCGCATTGCCATGGAGCGCCGCGCCTCCGACTTGCACCTGAAGGTAGGAAACTATCCGCACCTTCGCGTCGACGGCGACCTTTTTCCACTGACCGATCAGCCACGCGTTTCCGCCGAAGACATGCTGAATATGGCGTTCAGCATGATGTCGGCGCGGCAGAAGCAGAAATTCAAAGAGACGACGGAAATCGATATGGCGTACGGCGTTGCCGGGCTGGGCCGGTTCCGTGTGAACGTATTTCAGCAGCGCGGCAACGTGGGCCTGGTGCTGCGCGTGATTCCGACAAAGATTCGCGCGCTCGACGAATTGTTTCTGCCCAAAGTTGTGGAACAGATCTGCGACATGCCGCGCGGGCTGGTGCTGGTGACGGGAGTAACCGGGTCGGGCAAATCGACGACGCTGGCCGCGATGGTGGACCGCATCAATTCGACGCGAGCCGAGCACATCATCACCATCGAAGACCCGATCGAATTTCTGCACCGCGACAAGAAAGGATACGTGAATCAGCGCGAGGTCGAAGTGGACACGCCCTCGTTTTCCGCCGCGCTGCGCGCCAGTTTGCGTCAGGATCCGGACGTGATTCTGGTGGGCGAAATGCGCGACCTGGAAACGATCGGAACGGCACTGCACGCGGCCGAAACCGGCCACATGGTGTTCTCCACGCTGCACACGCTGGATGCGGTGGAGAGCATCAACCGAATTATTGCCATTTTTCCGCCGCCGGAGCAGAAGCAGATACGGCTGCAACTGGCGGCGGTTCTGCGCGCCATCATCAGCCAGCGCCTGGTGCGGCGCTGCGACTCGGAGGGCCGTGTACCGGCCGTCGAAGTCATGATCAATACGCCCTATATTCGCGAGTGCATTCTGGTGCCGGAGAAAACGCGCGCCATTCGCGACGCGATTTCATCGGGCACGTCGCAGTACGGGATGCAGACCTTCGACCAGTCGCTCTGGGATCTGTTCCAGGCTGAACTGGTGAATTACGACACGGCGCTGGAGAACGCGTCGAACGGCGACGAATTCAAATTGCGAATGCAGGGGATCTCGTCAACCGCGGATATTTCGCGCCAATCGATGCAGTCGGCCGGCTTCGGGCGATGAGATCGGATCAGCCCGGCTGAAATTTTTGCACGTAAAGTTTTTCCTCCTGGATGTTTTTGGGCGCGCTTCGGCGCGCCCTTTTTTCGGTGGGGTGAACGCCTGGCAAAAACGACTTGTGAGATAGCTGCTAGTGAATTTTCCTCACACGCTCCTGGATTTCGTCCAACAGGTAGGCCGAACCCGAGGAACTCACGGCCACTGCCACGACGTCGTCGAGGTTGGTCTCGCTCGCGAGTAGGCCGTTGCCATTGTAGCCGCCGATACCGGTACCGGCCAGAGTTTGGATGGTGCCTGTAGTATCCACGACGCGCACGCGACCATTACCGTAATCGGCGATGTAGAGGCTACCCTTCTTGCCAACGGCCACGCCCCAGGGAAAGCAGATCTGGGCCGCGGTGGCCGGGCCACCGTCGCCCGAGAAACCGCAGACGCCAGCGGTGCCGGCAACCGAACTGATCAGTTGCGTATTGACGTCCACCTTGCGCACCAGACTGTTGCCCTGATCGCTGATATAGATGTTGCCCTTGGCGTCGAGGGCTACGCCGTACGGGCCATTGAGCCAGGCTTGCGCGGCCGGGATTCCATCCGAGTTGTAGCCGCAATCACCGGGTACGCCGGCAACGGCGGTGATATTGCCGGTAGGCGTAATTTGCCAGACGGCACAATAGTAAGGATCGGCGCCGTAGAGGTTGCCAGCCGCATCGGTGGCCAAGCCCGTCAGACCGCCGAACACGTTACTGGAGGCAATGGTCGTAATCGTGCCGGTAGTGTCGACCTTGCGGATGATAAAGCCGCTTTCATCGGCAATGAAAACATTACCCGCAAGATCCACCGTCGCCGACACTGGCGCGTTGAGAAGGGCTGCGCTGGCTGGTCCGCCGTCGCCGGAGTACCCGCTGATGCTGGTGCCCGCAAAGGTTGTGATGACGTTCTTTGCGGAGAACAAACGAACCCGGTTGTTTTCCGTGTCCGCAATGTAGAGATTGTTATGGGCATCAAAACCCATGCCCTGGGGCAGGTTCAGAGCTGCTTTGGTGCCGGGACCCTTATCGCCGACAAAGCCGCCGGCAATCGTGGTCACAATTTGCGTGCTGACGTTGAGCTTTCTGATTCGCCCGTTTCCACGGTCGGCAATGATGAGGTTCCCCGCAGGATCGAAAAAGACGCCGCGTTCGCCGCGGAACCTGGTGGAGAGCGGAGGATTGCCATCGCCGTCGAAGCCGCCTTGCGACCCTGCCAGCGTGGTGATGATGTTGGTGGTGAGGTTCACGGCCCGTACTCTGGAGCAACCATTGTCGCCGATCAGCAGGCTGCCGTTACTGATCAGCAAGCCGCCCGGGCCGCCTAAAAGAGCCTGGGTGGCTGGCCCGCCATCGCCGTCGCATCCACCGATCGTGCCGTTGCCGGCAAAAGTGGTGATGGTGCCGCTGCCGTCGACCTTACGGACCACGGCATTATAGAAATCCGCAATGTAGAAATCGCCCAGGTTGTCGGGCAAGACGGCAAAGGGAAAGTTAATGCTGGCGGAGATGGCTGGGCCGCCGTCGCCGGTGTACCCGGCGATTCCATTGCCTGCCACGGTGGTGATGATGCCGCTGGTATCGACCTTGCGGATCCGGTTGTTGGCCTGGTCGCAGATGTACAGGTTGCCGGAGGCATCCACGGCGAGGCCCCACGGGCCATTTAACTCGGCGGCCGTTGCCGCTCCGCCATCACCCGCAAAACCGGCGGTACCATTGCCTGCGATGGTGGTAATGATGCCTTTGGTGTCGATCTTCCGGATCCGGTTGTTTCCGCTGTCGGAGAAAATCAGGTTGCCTTTGGCGTCGAAGACGATGCCCACCGGGTACGAGAGATGGGCAGCTTTGGCCTTGCCGCCGTCGCCGCTGAAGCCGGCGATGCCATTGCCCGCGATCGTTGAAATGATGCCGGCGGGGGTGACCTTCCGGATGCGGTGCGCATAGTCGGGGATGTAGAGGTTGCCCTTGGCGTCGTAAGCCCCGAAACGGGGCAACAGTATGGAAGCAGAAGTGGCGGGCTGGCCGTCGTTCACGACGCCGCCGGCCACGGTAGTCACCTTCATTTGCGCGTACGCGAACATGGTTGCGAAAATGCACAGCAGGAGCGCAACGATCGGAGCTCTCGAATTTTTCCTGGAATTCATTTTGTCTCTCCTGGGAATGTGACTTTTACTGACTATTTTTCGGTATCCGGGGCGCGGACTCCCTACTCCGCAGCCGGACCGGCGCTGTTCGTTCTTCATGAACATTTCGCGACCAATGGCTGACGTGAATGGCAACAACTGCGTCCTCACCCCACCCCGCGCTGATCTTCGAGGTGGCGGTCCGAATCCGTATGGTTGATGGGGGCGGCTGCGAGTGCTCGGGGAGGAACTGAGCACTGTTTACCACTCTACACAGCGGGCGCGAGAAAGCTGTGATAGAGCGCACCGGTCGAAGTGACAACGGCAAGGCTCAAGAATGGCTGGATCGGAAGGATGCCCCTTCCTTGCGGGCGGGGCGGCTGTTTATTGCGGCCGCAGGTGGGACGGCCTAGTTGGGCTTGCGTCCGCGACTGTCGGCGAGGTATCGCAGCATGATCGCATCCGTGGCGCTTTGAAATTGCTGGTCGATTTCGGGCGCATGAACCGGGGGCTCGAGGCGGAGCGTTTGGCGGAATTTTTCGCCCATCTCGGAATCGCTGGTGACGACCTGCATGTAAAACCAGAGGAAGTGGCGCATCTGGTCGAGCACCGTTTTCAGCATCTGGAGCGATTCCATCTGCGATGGCTCGGAAAGAGCTTCCAGGAGTTCGGGGTCGTTGGGAGCCTGCATGGCGGCGCAGTTGAGTTCGCTCTGGATGATGCGGAGGTCGTCGGTCACGCGCAGAATCCGCAACTGAACCTCGTCCATGCTTTCCTTGCTCTCGTGATCCATGGTCTCCCTTTCGCCCCGCCGGGCTAAGCCTTCACCATCAAGATCGCATTCCGGGCGATGCGGCGATAGATTCCCCGTGTCCATGAGCTTCGGTAAGTCATGTTACCTTCGGTCTAAAACTGGCTCTGGGCAAGGCTTTTCACGCCGCCGCGACAGGGGAGGGAAAAGCGCAACGGGACGCGCGAATTCCGGAAAAGCCGGGCGCGGGAAAGCCTGCGAGCTTTGCATTTCTGCGTGCGCCAAAGAAGTGTATTCGATGAACAAGCTGATGTGGTAAAAACGGTTCCGAATGACTTCGTCGCGAACGGGCCTGGTGCGCGCCTTGGGCCGTTGGAGTCTGGCCGCGCTGGCGGTGAACTCGGTGATCGGCAGCGGCATCTTCGGTCTGCCGGCCACGGTGGCCGGTTACCTGGGTACGCGGAGCACGATCGCGGTGCTGATCGCGGGCGCTGCCATGGCCATCATCATGGGCTGCTTTGCGGAGGTGGCATCGCAATTCTCGGAGGCCGGAGGACCGTACCTCTACGCGCGTACCGCGTTTGGCCGGCTGATCGGAATCATGGTGGCCTGGACGCTTTACTTGTCGCAGACCGCGGCGCCGGCAGCCAATGCCAATCTGTTCGTAATTTATTTGGCCGAATTTGTGCCGCGCGCGAAAGAGCCGTGGCCGCGATTCCTGATTCTGACAGCGCTGGTGTGGTTCCTGGCTTTTATTAATACGCGTGGCGCGCGGCAGGGAGCGATGGTGAGCAACGTGTTCACGGTGGCGAAAATTCTGCCTTTGCTGATGGTGGTGCTCGCCGGAGGCGCGCTCACGCTGTTTCATCCGACGCCGTGGATTGGTCCGCATTCCTTCCCCGCGCATGCCTGGATGAAGGCAATTTTCCTGCTCATCTTCGCCTATGGGGGATTTGAATCCGCGCTGGCGCCCAGCGGCGAGGCGAAAAATCCCGCACGCGACACGGCGTTTGCTTTGTTTGTTACGCTCGTCACCTGCACGGCTCTTTATGCGCTGGTGCAGTGGGTGGTGGTGGGAGTGCTTGGTCCCAGCGCCACCAGCGATCGCCCGCTGGCGGAGGTTGCGCGCGTGACCATGGGAAATCGCGGGGCGGCGCTGGTGGCAATTGGCGCGCTCATTTCCGTCTATGGCTACTTGAGCGCCAAGCTGCTGGGGATGCCGCGGGTGACGTTCGCGCTGGCCGAAGGAGGCGACCTGCCACGCGTTTTCGCCGCGGTGAGCCGGCGATTCCACACGCCCTGGTTTTCGATCGTCTTCTTTGCCACCGCTGTCTGGGGATTGGCTTTGGCGGGAAGCTTTGCCTGGAATGTGACGCTCTCAGTGGTGGCGCGGCTGTTTTATTACGGAGTGGTTTGCGCGGCCTTGATCGCTTTGCGGAAAAAACCAATGTTGCCGCAGGCCGAGGCGTTCACGCCTGGCCTTCGGTCCCCGGGATTTTACCTGCCGCTCGGCCCGTTATGGGCGGTGTTAGGTGTGCTCATCTGCCTGGGGCTGCTGACGCAGGCGGACCTAAGTAAGTCTCTTATTCTGGGAGTTACGGTGGCGGCGGCGCTGCTGAACTGGTTGTGGGCGCGGCGGGATGGAGTTGCAGCATGACAATTCGTTGGCTTTGGCTGTTAGTCGCTTTCCCAGTTGCGTGTCTGGGGCAGCGCGAACCTGTGCTCAAACAAATCGATTTGCCGCATCCGTATTACTTCCGGGAAATGTACCTGCCGCAATTGACGACCGGCCCCAGCGCGGTGGCCTGGTCGCCGGATTCGAAGAGCCTTGTTTACTCGATGGGAGGCTCGCTGTGGAGACAGGAGTTCGGCAGCACAACGACAAAGCAGTTGACTGGCGGCCCGGGCTATGACTACCAGCCGGATTGGTCTGGCGACGGCCGCTGGATCGTCTTCGCGCGGTATGCGCGCGATGCGGTGGAGTTGTGGTCTCTGGAGGTTGCGAGCGGGCGCACGCAACAAATGACTTCTGGTGGCGCGGTGAATGTGGAGCCGCGATTCTCTCCGGACGGGAGACAGATTGCATTTGTCTCGACATCGTATAAGGGGCACTTCCACATCTTTATTGGTAACTTCGCCGACGGCCTGATAAGTGACGTGCGACAACTTATCAGCGAGCATATAAGTGATCTGCCACGTTATTACTACAGCCCAGCGGATCATGAGATCAGTCCGGTATGGACGAAGGATGGGGCGGAAATATTGTTCATCTCCAATCGCGGGCATATTTATGGCACGGGCGGGTTCTGGCGGATGAAGGCGGAACCGGGGGCGGAGGCGCGCGAGATTCACTATGAAGAGACGAACTGGAAGACGCGGCCGGATTTTTCGCCGGACGGCAAGCGAATGGTGTATGCGTCGTATCTGGGGCGGGCGTGGCACCAGCTCTGGCTGATGCCGGCGGACGGGGGCGATGCGTTTCCAATTTCCTACGGCGATTACGACAATACAAATCCACGGTGGTCGCCGGATGGGACGAAGATCGCGTTCATTTCGAATCGCGGCGGGAACACGTCGCTGTGGGTGCAGACGATTCCGGGAGGCGAAGAGACCGAGGTTGATGCCCGCGAACGACAGTACACGGGTCAGGTAGGACTGATCTCGCTGAAGGTTGTGGACGGGCAGGGAAGGGCAGTGGCGGCGCGGGTCTCGGTGACTGCGGCCGACGGGCGCGCGTATGCGCCGGACGACGCGTGGATGCATGCCGACGACAGCTTCGACCGCGCTGAGCGTCCGTTTGAGGCGCACTACTTTGATACGGCAGGCGAGTCGGAGATGACGGTGCCCGCCGGAGAAGCTGAAGTGGATGTGATGCGCGGGTTCGAGAACCATTTTGAGCGGCGCAAGGTCGAGGTGAGGGCAGGTCAGGCCGCGGCGCTGACGGTGCAGATGACGCCGATTGTCAGCCTCGCAAACCGCGCGTCAAAATGGGTCAGCGGCGATGTGCATGTACACATGAACTATGCCGGGGCCTACCGGAATACGCCGAAGCATCTGGTGGAGCAGGCGGCGGCCGAGGATGTTTCTGTCGTTGAAGACCTGATTGTGAACAAGGAACAGCGCATCCCGGATATCTCCTATTTCTCGCGAAATATCGATCCCGCCTCGACGAATGGACAGTTACTCTTTCACGGTCAGGAATACCACACGAGTTACTGGGGGCATCTGGGGCTGCTGAATCTGACGGGCAACTTCTTGCTGCCGGGATATGCGGCTTACCCCAATACCGCGGCGGCGAGCTTGTACCCGACGAACGCGAACATAGCGGACATGGCGCATGAACAGGGGGCTTTGGTCGGGTATGTGCACCCGTTCGATACTTTTCCGGACCCCGCGAAGGACCAATCGCTGACGGATGAGTTGCCGGTTGACGCGGCACTCGGCAAGGTGGATTACATCGAGGTGCTGGGCTTCTCCGAACATAAGGCGACGGCCGAGGTCTGGTACAAGCTATTGAATTGCGGCTTTCATCTGCCGACGGCGGCGGGCACGGACTTCATGGCGAATTACGCTTCTGTCCGCGGTCCGGTTGGGCTGAACCGCGTGTATGCGGAGGTTCCAGGGCCGCCGAACGAAGCGATCAGGATCGAGCCATGGCTCGCGGCGATCAAGGCTGGGCGCACGTTTGCGACGAATGGGCCGCTGCTGCGATTTTCGCTGGGTGGACAGGCAATTGGCGGCGAAGTGAAGTTGGAAAGGAAGGAGGACGTGCATTTCTCTGCGGAACTATTCTCGATCGTCGCGGTCGAGCATCTCCAGATTGTCTGCAACGGAAAGGTCGCGCAGGAACTGAAACTCGACGCCGAGCGCACCTCTGCGCATGTCGATGGCTCGCTTCCTCTCGAAACCAGCGGCTGGTGCGTGCTGCGCGCCTTTAGCGACAGGGCGGAATATCCGATTCTCGATCTCTATCCCTACGCGACTACGAGCCCGATCTATGTGAATGTGGCGGGAGTGCCGCTGCGGAGTCCGGCGGATGCGGCGTACTTTGTGGCTTGGGTCGAGAGGCTGATAGCAGCGGCGCGGACGAATACCTCATGGAATACGGATCGGGAGAAACAGTCGGTGCTGACGATATTCGAAGAAGCTCGGAAGAAGTACGATGTGCTGGCGAAGTGAGTCGCGGGTCGAACCGGGCGTGATCGGCGCGATCAGATTGCTATTTACCATCTAGTAATATATGTCCCCTTAGTCGTTCTTTTGGAATTAGTTAGTTAGCAGGAAGTTCCCGCTAGATCTTTGAGGAATAAGGACTTAGCGTCTCGTTTAGAATCAATAACTTAACTAAGATCCACTTGTGATCTTTGAAAAATAAGGACTTAGCCGTAAGATATTTATTTTTCAATGAGATAGAAGCGTCTTTTCCGAATGGCTCAGGCCCCGGCTTGTTTTTCCATGGCGAGCAACTGCTCCTTGCGCTCGATGCCCCAGCGGTAGCCGCCAAGTTCGCCATCTTCGCGAACTACTCGGTGACATGGAATGGCGATCGCTACTGGATTTGTCGCACAGGCGCGGGCTACCGCGCGCGTCGCCTTCGGCATGCCGAGTTTTTTTGCGACTGCGCTGTAGGACTGCGTTTCTCCGCGGGGGATGCGTTGTAGATGCTCCCAGACGCGGCGCTGAAACGCGGTAGCGCGAATATCGAGCGGGAGCGAGGGATGCGAATCCTGGCCATCGATCAGGCGGTCGAGGCCGACGCGCCACGGGCCGAGCGCGGCATCGTCGCGGCGGCGGACGGCGAAGGGGAACTCGCGCATCAATCCCTGATGCAACTCGCGATCGGAATCGGCGAATTGGATGGCGCAAATGCCTTTGTCGGTGGCGGCGATCAGCATGCGTCCGAGCGGTGAAGGCGCGATGGTGAAGCGAACGACGGCAGCCATCGCGCCGCGGCGATATTTTTCTGGCGTCATGCCGAGTTGAGCGGAGGTGCGCTCGTAGAGGCGGCTGCTGGAGCCGTATCCGGCCGCGTAAAGAGAGGTGGTCACGTCGTGCCCGGCCTGGAGATTCTGCTTGACGCGGCGGAGGCGGCAGGCGTCAATGTAGGCCTTGGGCGAGACGCCGAGCGCGGCCTTGAAGGTGCGCTGAAGGTGAAATGGGCTGCGCCGAAATTGGCGGGCCAGCAAATTGAGCGTGAGGCGCTCCTCGACCTGCTGATCGACAACGTGCTGCTCGATGTAGCGGCAAATGGCGCGCACCAGCGTGGACTGCGGATTGCCGTCGACGGCCTTGGGCCGGCAGCGCAGGCAGGCGCGATAGCCGGCCTTCTCGGCGGCGGTTGCGTGCTCGAAGAACGCTACGTTCTCGCGCCGAGGCCGGCGTGCCGGGCACGATGGCCGGCAGAAAACGCCGGTGCTGGAAACGGCAAAAACAAACGCGCCATCGAGCGAGCGGTCACGCTCGATTACGGCCTGCCAGCGCCGCGTTTCGGTCAGATGGGAAGTGGCCTTCATGTTGGATTCGACGGTTGCCTGCCGGGAAAGTATCGCATTGGTTGCCATGCGGACAACAGTAGGATATCGCGGGCGCACGGACTATCCGAATCTTGCGGTCAAACGCAATTTGCCGATTCGAGACGCGATTTCTCGGATGGGGACGAAATGAGAGCGGCCAGCAGGAAACCGGGATCTGGCCCTCGAGTTACTCGATCCTGGCGCGCTTGCGCAACTCGGCAAGCAGGGCGCCGGCGGCATTCAGGTAAGTTTTGTTGGGATCCGAAGTGTCGGCCCATACGGCGTCATAGACAATTTTCCCGGCGTCCTTCACTTCGAAGTGGAGAGCGGCTTCCATGCGGTCGGCTTTTTGGCGGAGATCGTCGTAGCAACTGTGGCAGACGGCCGCGGGCTCAACCTCGCCGCTATGATTCTGGCCCAGCGCGCAACGAATGATCGTGGCCGGCACCTGAGGGTGAGAGGCATAGATCTGCGCCTTGAGTTGGCGGAGGCGCTCGGTCTCTTCGGCGAGGACCTTCGAGGGATCGGGCTGGCGAGACGCAGGCGTGGGGGTGAGGGAATCGGCGTTCCCGGGCGAGACGCGCACGGTTGACTGACAGATGGGGCAGGCGTCCATATCGGCGGGATAGTAGGCGCGGCACTGGGAACAGGGCATGCCATAGCCCACACTGTGACCTTTGCCGGTGCGAGGAAGTGGAAGCTCCGGAGCAGGCGCCGAGGCCAGGCCGGGCACTGATGAAGATAGAGGCGCGGCAGAAGCCGAGCCCATAGCCGCGTTCAACGATGCCGCCGCGGTGGCGGCATCCGGATTGAGAAAAATCTCTCGAGCTTGCTTAACCCCTGTGCTTTCCATGGTTATTTCAATCGGCAGAGCAAGCTCAGCCTCAACTCATTTTAAGTTTCTTCGCGACCGTCGGCGAAGTACGAGAGTTCACTCCCGAGCGCGTCGCAGGTTACTTAGGTGCAATGACTAGTCGCAATCGCTGCTTCGACAATCGCTACTTGGAAGTGGTGACCATGCGTGCAGCTTCCTGCATGCGCGCGCGGTACAGGTTCTGTTTGGGATCAAGCCGCGAGGCAGTTTCCAGTTCGCCGAGTGCCTCCTCATAGCGATTGAGCGCCATCAGGCAGGCCGCCAGCGAATAGTGATTCTCGGCGGTCGGCTCCAGGCGCAGGGCTTCGCGCAATTCTCTTTCCGCGCCCGGCAGGTCCTGCGTATTGACGAGCGCGGTGCCAAGATAATGGTGGGCGAGCGCCGATCCCGGATTCAATTCCACCGCCTTGCGCAGGATTTCGACGGCTTCGCGATCCTGGCCGGTGAGCAAAAGCGCCTGGCCGAGCACGCGGTATTCGGCCGCGCCCGCCGGATTGGCGGCGATGGCCGCGCGCAATTCACGGATGGCCGCGGGATAATCGCGCCTGGACATATAGGCTCGTGCCAGGCAGTTGTGGCCGCCCTCCCAGTCGGGAGTGTCGCGATAAAGGGCGGCAAATTCGTCGATGGCGGCGGAGAAGTCTTCCTTATCGCAGAGGGTGTTGCCCAGATTGTTGCGAACGCTTGCGTCATCGGGCTTGAGGCGCAGCGCGGCGCGGTATTCGGCGATGGCGTCATCGAGTTTGCCCTGATCGCGGAGCACGACGCCCAGATTACTGTGCGCCTGCCAGAATTCCGGGCGGAGCGCGAGGGCATGACGATAGGCAATGGCCGCGCGCCGCAAATCTCCCTTGTCGCGCTGCGTGATGCCGATGTCGAAATAGACGTCAGCGTTGTCGGCTTCGCGCTCCAGCGATTCGTCGAAGGCAGTAAGCGCTGCCTGGTAATTGCCGCCAGCATAGTGCGCGAGCCCCAGATAGCGATAGGCCTCGGCGTTTTTCGGATCGATGCTGAGGGCGGTGCGCGCCTCGGCCAGGGCGTAGTCGGAATCGTCGGTGCGATAGAAGAGGTAGGAAAGCTGGCTGTGGGTCTCGGGGAAACTCGGCTTGAGGTGGAGAGAATCGGTGAAGGCGTCGAGGGCCTCGTCGAAGCGCTCCTGGCGGCGCAAAATCGCGCCCAGCACAAAGAGCAAACTGGAGTCTTTGGGTTGGTTGCGCAGCAGGTCGCGAACGCTGGTCTCTGCCGCCTTCAGTTGATCGGCGTGCGCGAGCACGGCAATGTTCGCCTCGGCGCTCGCGCAATTGCAGGCTGTGCTTTCGGCGGGGCGGTGATTTGAATTCTGGTGGACTGTAGCCTGCAAACCGGCGCCGGCGAGTTGGTGAATCAAAGTTGGCGCTGCGCCTGCCTTTTCGAGCGTGCGCGCACAAGTTGGCGTGACGTGACAGGAGAGATGGACCTGGCCAGCGCCGAGATTGGCGAGACGCTCAATGCGCGCGTTTGAAATGCCGCCGGCCAGCCACAAAAATACGTCATCGATGCCGAGGTTGGGGACAGGTGAATCGGAGGATGAGACTTGCGAGGAGGACCGCACGGACGAAACTTGGGCTGCCGCCGGTGAGCCTGAGATCGACAACTCCGAGAACGGCGCTTTGCTGGAGGGGACCTGCTCGGCGGCCAGGGAGCCTGAGAACAGCAGAAAGAAGAACCAGGTCAGCCAATTGCGTGTCACGTGAACCTCCAGCCAGATGGGGCTTTTGGGGCGGGCGATGCCCTATCGACAACATAATCCGGAGGCCTAAGGGCCGATAGGTAACGTCGGTAATTGGCCCCGGCCCAAGCGTGCGAGCGGAGGCGGGTGCGTCCGATTGTTTTCACTACCGGAGTTCGGCATGAGCGACACGCGTTTGCGTCGAACTCCGTGGTCAAGAAAGGACCAATTCGGCAATCGAGGAGACTCGCGCCCACCTTTGCGCTACACTCGTAACGTCAGGGTTGCTGGGACCTTCCGCAACCTGCCGCGCTTCGGAGGCATTATGTTTGAAGGCTTGTTTCAACCAATGCACCTGCTGATCATTTTCTTCATCGCGTTGCTGGTGTTTGGCCCCAAGAAATTGCCGGAATTAGGGAAGGGAATTGGCGAGGGCATTCGCGCGCTGAAGGCGGGCATGAAGGACGGCGAAGGCAAGGCGGAGACCAAGCCCGAAGCCAAGCCGGAAGAAAAGACCGACAACAAGACGGAAACGAAGGCCTGAACTGCGCCCCGAACTGGGCGGCCTGAACTGCCAGCACAATTTCCTCACGAATGCGGCGTCTGAATTTCGCGTGGCCTACACTTCTGCGTATTCATTTTTGCACGACAAATCCGAATTGATGCATGACAAACCCGCGCTCCCGCCCATATAATTTCTCGAATCCATAAGATTGGGAAACTCCGAGTAAGTCTCTGGGTAGTTCTCTGCGTTTGCCGCGGAACCCGTGGTCCCGCAAATCCCGTTTGTGAGCAGAGTTCCCGTCGCTGATTCTGCAGGTAGAGTTCCGCCTGCTGCCGTGGGGGTCGATATATCCCAATTTATCGATGTAAGTTAATTCATTCGTTAGCGAAAAATAGGAGGAGTTCTGTGCATAGGCAATGGGCAGTAATTTGTTTGCTTTTTATTGGCAATTCCGTCGTTCGCCGATCAGGTTGTGCTGAAAAATGGCGACCGTCTAACCGGTTCTATTACAAAGTCGGATGGCAAGACGCTTGTGCTGAAGACCGATTACGCGGGCGATCTGACAATCAAGTTCGATGCCATTCAATCCCTGAGTTCGACTGCCGATTTGAACATCACCCTGGGCGGCAAAACTGCGGTGGGCCCCGTCACTACGAGCGGCGCCGATGTGGTTGTGGCCACGAAAACTGCGCCGGTCGAGGCGCCTTTGTCGGCGGTCACGGTGATGCGCAGCCCGGCGGAACAGGCGGCGTATGAAAAGAGTCTGCACCCCGGTCCGCTGGAAGGCTGGGCGGGCGGGCTGAACCTGGGTTTTGCGCTGACGCGCGGCAACAGCCAAACCAAGAATCTCAACATCGCATTCAATGCGGCGCGCAAGGGATTGCACGACGACCTTATCCTCTACACGAATACGACTTATGCGACCAACGATCTATCCACTGCGTCGCCGCACACCACGGCGAACGTCGCGGCCGGCGGTCTGCGCTACGATCACGACTTTGCGCCGCGCTGGTTCGGATTTGTGAATGCCGACTTCTACAGCGATGCGCTCCAGAACCTGGACCTGCGGGCAATTCTCGGCGGCGGGCTTGGATACCATGCCGTCAAGACTCCGACCACCACTCTCGATTTCCTGGCCGGTGTGAATTACACGCATGAGAGTTACTCCGCGTACGTTTTGCCGCCGGTGCCGCCGGCGACGATGGGCACGCCGGAGGCGGCGGTATCGCACAGCTTCGCCGCCATCACCGTGGGCGATGCGTTCACGCATAAGATTGGCAAGAGCACCGATATCATCCAGGGTTTTGTCTTACCCCAACCTCAAGGATACGAGCCAGTACAACGGGTCGTTTAACTTCGGGACTGTGACCAGGCTGAATAAGTGGCTGGGCTGGCAGAATTCGTTTTCCGACAACTACGTCAGCAATCCGCCGCTCGGAACCAAGAAGAATGACATTCAACTTTCCACGGGCCTGAATATCGCGTTCAAGCACTAAGTAAGTCGAATAGGCGGGCGCCGCAAGCGCCCGTCTTATCTTTCAAGGATTTGTTTCCGCGTGGGGTTCCGGCGGATGGGTGAGGGGATCGACTTAGCGGGTTCCCGAGGAGGCCAGGTACCAGCCTTCGGACAAGAATTGCGGGATCGAGTTTTCGAGATTGCCTTCCTGAACGCGCAGCTCGTCGTTCAGATAATGGTAAGAGAGTGTGCGTGCGGCACGGTCGAGGCGATCGATGCGGATGCGGTTGCCATCGCGATCGGCGCAGATCTGGCCGACAGCGAGATCGCCGTCGGCTACTTTTCGCACCTTTGTGGTTGGTTCGAGCGTCGAATTATTGGCGGGCATACGCTAATTAGATGCGATCGCGTCGGCTGCGGCTACAGGCGCGAGGGCAAAACTGGGCGGCCAGCGCCGCTTCGGTCTCCCACTTTGGTATTCGGCTCCGGCCTATGCCTTGTCCTTTGCGCGATTGCAGCGCATGGAGGATGATAGAAGCTGGGTATGGCAAACCGCGCAATTATTTTCGTTGTTTTTGCCGGTGCAATGCTGTTCTCGATCACTCGGGAATGGAATGCGCCGCTGGCCTGTCCGCGAGCGCCGGTGCATCGAGTTTCGGCCCGCTTCACTTCCTCTGCGATCGCGCGCTGAGCATCACGCGCTGACTTGCTATGCCACCCGCAGGGGCTGAAGCCCGCATATTTGTTGGCTTTGGACGACACGGCTGAAGCCGTGCCCTTCCCAACTCCGATTTACGAACACGCTCTAATGAGTTTGCGGACCCGGAGCGGTTGCGTTTTCCGGGGAGCGCGGCTGTTTTTTTATCTTCCGGCGAATATCGGGCCAGAATTCTTTAATCACCAGCGTGATTGTGTCATACCCCACCTGCGATCCCCAGACGCTGGCGGTATTTCTGAAGGTGCGATCGCTGGCGATATAACGAACATTCTCACCGGGAATGGGATGGTAGCCGGGATGAGGGTGGTAGCTGTAGGTGGAAATCGCGGAGGCCAAAGCCGAGCCCACGATCTCCGAATAATTGAACTGGCGGTCTCCGGAGTCGGCGCGGGTCACAACAATGCGGCTGACGGAATAGGTGGCGCGATGGAAAAAGGTGCCGTGGCCGGATTGAAAGTAGCGGGGATCCTGATGGAGCATGGCGGGAAAAATTGCGCCGACAAAGAAATTTTCGATGGTGCCATCGGCGGCGTACGCGCCATAGCGCTTGCCGTATGCTTCCCATCCCTGGCCGAAACCGGGCTCGCTGTTTTCGGCCTGGCTGATGCCCGAGAGTGCGCCGTACCAGACGATTTGAATCGGGTCGAAGGAGCCGCGCGCCACGACTTTGAATTTTCCTCCCGCCGAGAGCGGCGGCACATTGGCGGCGTTTTCCAAGGTGAGGAAATTGGGCAGGGCGAAAAACAGACGGTCTTTGGATGTGGCGGCTTCGTTGCTAGGCTGCGCTTGGTCCTTGGTATTGGCAGAGCCGGTATTGGCAGAGCCGGGATTGGCAGAGCCGGGATTGGGAGACGCGGTGGTGGGCGATGTTTGGCCACTGGCAGGCGCTGGCGCGCTCGACTGACTTGGCGTCTGGGCAGGCGTATTGGACTCGGTTGCGGTTTGAGCGCGCGACAGGGTGGCGGCGAGCACGAGGCATACAACTGCGAAATGCGTACGTTGCAAGTTAATGTTTATCTCCAATGTCGGCGGTATCTGAAAATCGTCCCCAGGGCGTATTTAACGGGCGGAACGCCGAATCCGCCGGCTGGTTTCTCCCACTCTTTCCAGCGTGATTTCGATGTCCCGCTCGCGTTCGAAACGCGGAAACTTCTCTCCCCACTCTATCAGCAAGATGCTGCTCGGGGCGAGCAAGTCATCGAGAGCGAGGGTCTCAAGTTCGCGTTCGGTATCGACGCGGTAAAGATCGATGTGGTAGAGAACGGCGGCGGGGCCGCGATATTCATGAATCAGGGTAAAGGTGGGACTGGTGACGTCATCCGCGCGAGCGGCCTGGAAGCCTTCGGCAATGCCTTTGACCAAAGTGGTTTTGCCGGCGCCCAGATCGCCGCGGAGCAGCACGAAGAGCGGCGGAGAAAGCTCGGCAGCGAGGCTTCGGCCATAGGCAATCGTCTCCTCGGGAGAGTGCGTGACGATCTGATTGGTTGCACTCATGGCGTCTGTCCGCGATACTCTCTCCCCCGTTCAGGGAACGCCGCGGAAGCTCAGTATAATGGGCGGCGGGATGGGCAGGGTGGACCTTACTCCGACTACTGCTCCGCCGAGTTTTAGAAGTCGGCCGCTTCTGACAGGACCGTGTCAGTCTCCAGCAGGGAGCGATCGCGGGCGGCATCGAGCGCCATGCGAAGGGCGTGATGGTCGTGATCTCCTAAAGCGACAAAGCGGAAGGGCTGGAGGCACGCGGCTTCAGCCTTACGAGCCGGCTCGAGCATTTCCGCCATGCCGCTGATCGCGCCGGATCGAGTGTGGAAGGCAATTTCCACAAAGTCGCCGGTCGAAAGCTCCTGCTGCAACTGGAGAAGGCCGCCATTGACGGAGATGGATTGAAGTTTTGCGCGCGCGCGGAGGCCGCCTTGGGCATGAATGGCGGCGGCGACGAATCCGTTGAGTTGCACTCTGGGCGCACGCCGGGTGGCGTCGGGTTGGGGGAAGTGAGTCATAGAGAAGGCCACTATGACACTGGGGAGGAGGCGAAAGCAGATTACCAAAGCGCCTGCCCAAGAGCGTATGCTTAAACCAAAGCAAAGGATCAGGTTGGCCCGCGGTTTGCGATAATAATAAGAGGAGTCACTTTTCGTGAATGCGGCCCGAAAGTAGCTTTGGGCAAACGGCGCTGGCAACGAAAAAGCTAGGGTCATGTGAGGGGTTTGAAGACATGCGGGAATTTAAGGCTTGGTGGTTTCGCGGCGCGGTGGTGGCGATATGCGTGCTGGGAGGGTTGCTGACAGGGTGCTCGAGGGACCCGAACGTTCGCAAGCAGAAGTACCTGGAAAGCGGCCAGCGCTATTACGATAAGGGACAGTATCGCGAAGCAGCCATTCAGTACCAGAATGCGATCCAGGTGGACGCGCGCTTTGCGGAAGCGCACTACAGGATGGCGCTGACGGCGCTCAAACTCCAGCAGTGGCCGAGCGCCCTCCAGGAACTTCAGACAGCCGTGCAGATCAATCCCAACCATTATGCTGCGCATCTGGAAATGGCCAAGCTGCTGATTGCCGGGCGCCAGTTTCCCGCGGCGAAGGAGCAACTCGACCTGCTGCTTAAGGATCAGCCGAACGATCCCAACGTTTACATTACGCAGGCCACTTACGATGACACGGCCACAAAGGACACGGCGGCGGCCGTGGCCGCGCTCCACAAGGCTCTGCAACTGGATCCTAAGCGGTCCGATGCCTATTTGGCGCTAGGCATCATCGACGTGCAAGGGCAGCAGTGGGATGAGGCCGAAACGAGCCTGAAGAAGGCGGTGGAACTGGCCCCGAACTCTGTGGACGCGATCGTAGCGCTGGGAAATTTTTATCAGACCCGCGGGCGCTTCCCGGAGGCGGAACAGGTTTTCCGGCGGGCCATTCAAGCTGCGCCCACCGATCCAAATCCCAGGCTCTCGCTGGCGGGCCTTTATCTGGCGGAGAACAAGCCAAGCCAGGCGGAAGATTTTCTGCGCCAGTCAAAAAAGGACTTTCCGGACAATACCGTGGGCTACTGCATGCTGGGCAATTACTATATCGCGGGCCAGCAGATGGAGAAGGCGCTGACCGAGTTTGCCTCGCTATACCAGGAGCATCCCAAAGATTCGATTGTGAAGAAGAACTACATTCAATTGCTTATCATGCGCGACCGCACGGACGAGGCGCGCAAGTTGAATGACGAAGTGCTGAAGGCGGAGCCGACGGACGCGGACGCGCAGATTTACAAGGCGGAAATTGAGATGCACGGGGGTAAGAACACGGATGCGGTCGATACCTTGCAAAGTGTCCTGAAGAACGATCCGGATAATGCGGTCGCGCACTACCAGCTTGGTCTGGCGTTCGATCAGGTCGGCAATTCCAGCCGGTCGGAGTCGGAATGGCGCGAGGCGGTGCGGCTGCGGCCGGACATCGTGGAGGCGCACCGCGCCCTGGCGGGCTCGGCGATTCGCCGCAATGATGCATCGGCGCTGGCGCAGGAGGCCGACGAGATCGTGGCCCTGCAACCCGGATCGCCGGACGGATACTTGTTGCGGGCGGTGGCGGACATCGATCGCCAGCAGTATGCGACCGCCGAGCACTTCATCGAGCAATCGCTGCAAAAGGACCCCAACAATGCGGCCGCGTATGTACAGATGGGGAATCTGCGAATGCGCGAGAGCCAGTACCCCGAGGCACAGAAGGCATATCAGCAGGCTCTCGATATTGACCCGAACTCGACCGATGCGCTGGGGGGCGTGGTCAACGCGGACCTGGTGCGGAAGCAACCGGACAAGGCGCTGGCGCGGATCAAGGAGCAGCTGGCGAAGAATCCGAATAACTCCGGCTTTCACTCCATGTTGGGCGACCTGTTGGAACAGAAGAAGGACATGGGAGGCGCGGAGGCCGAGTATAAGCGGGCGCTGGAGTTGAATAAAACCAATGCGCAGGCCGAGATTAAACTTGGCCTGTTACAGAAAGAGCGCGGCGACAACGAAGCGGCCCTAAAGACCTTCCTCGATGGCGCGCAGAACAATCCCAAGGAAGTTTCGTTTTACGTGCTGGCGGGTAATCTCTACGAAAACAAGCAGGATTGGGAGAACGCCAAGCAGGTGTACCAGAAGGCGCTGGCCATCGATCCAAACAATGCTGTGGCCTCCAATAACATGGCTTACGTAATGTTGCAGCAGGGCGGCAACGTGGATGTGGCATTCTCGATGGCGCAGACGGCGCGGCGCCAGTTGCCCGATAACCCGAGTTCGGCGGACACGCTGGGCTGGGCGTTCTATCAGAAACGTGTATACACCTCGGCGATCGGGCTTTTCCAGGAGGCGTTGAAGAAGGATCCGGACAGCGCGCTCTACAACTATCATCTTGGAATGGCCTATGCGAAAAGCGGGCAGGCAGCACTAGCCCGGCAGCAACTTGACCGAGTCGTCAAGATCAAGCCGAACTCGGCCGAGGTCGAAGACCTGAAACGCGCGCTGGCCGCGATGAAAAGTTAGTTCGCTGTCCGGCCAGAGTGGATGATCGCGCGAAATTCTGAGCGCGGCCTTGTATGCGGCAGACTGGATATCGAACGCAATCGTAACCGCGTCTGCTCACGAGCCGGTATAGAGCTGAAACGGCGCCCAGTAAAACGGATTGTGAAAGGTGCTGGTGTGGAGCAATGAAAGTTTGGCGGTGCGGAGCGCCGCATCCACAGTGGCGCCCTTCGCCAGTTCGTCGTAAAACCGATCCATCAGCTGATCGGTGGACGCGTCGCTTACTTGCCAAAGTCCGGCGATCACGTTGTGGGCCCCAGTTCGTAAGAAAGCCCAGGCCAGCCCGACCAACCCTTCTCCCGAATATGCGCGCTCGCCCGCGCCGTAACAAGCGGAAATGGTGACGAGGTCGGCGTGCAGCGGGTGCTGAATGATGTCGCGCGCGTAGAGCTTGAACGAGTCGGGCTGTGCCGCGCTTCTGGAAAGCACAATGGCCGAGTCGAGCGGGCTTAAGCGGCTTGCGGTGCCATGCGCCACGAAGTGAATGTAGGAAAACTGCTGGGAAGCGCTGGCGATGTAAGCATCGGGCGTCGCTTGCTCGCGGGCGAACACCCGCTCGTCCGCGGCTGGAAAGTGGCGGCCGACACTCTTCATCTGGTCGGCGGCTCTGGGCAACTCGGGATATTCCTTGCTGGGAGCGATGCTATCGCCGATGAGCAGTAAGTTGGCGGGGCGCTTTGCGTTGTGGTTCGTGCTGCGAAGAAGAGACGCTTCGAGCATCCGCAGGGAACTGGCATTCACGACGTCGGCGTCTTCGATCCAGAAATGAGGATTGGGTTGGCCGGCGATCAGCGTCTCAAAGTTGAGATTGTTGAGCGAGCCGTCGGGGATGACAAACACCTTGGCATCTTTTTTCAGGAGCGGCTGTGCGGGAGCGATCAGAGTGCGATAGAGCCAGAGGCCGTCCGGATCGGCCGATTCGAGGACATCCTGCGGTCCGAGGAGCGATTGGTGATAGCGCTCGGCGGAGGCTTCGATTTCGGAACGTGGCGGCAGCGTGAATAAGGCGGTCTGTTGCGGCGTAATGGCCCAGAGATAGGATTGGCGCTCGCCCAACCAATAGAAAAGGACGGCACCGTTGGCGCGCCGGGAAATTTGCTGAGCGTTCAGCGGGGCCGGGCCGGTGGACGCGCCCTTCGGCAGCAGTCCCAGGCCTTCAGAAAGAGTGCGGGCGCGGCTGTAGTCGGCCCAGCGAAGGGCATCGTCCGTCTTTTTATTCGCAACCAGGAAATGCACGTAGTCGTCGTAGATGCGGGAGGCGTTGGTCAGGAAAGAGAGCTGCGAGTCTTCGTGATGCACGGTTTCACGGGCGCCTTCGAACGTCGTGAGAGCGGCGCGATATTCGCGCTCGGCGAGGTCGGAATGATTTTCGCTTTCGTACAGCTTTGCCAGCGAGTGCTCGGCTTCCCACTTGAGAGATACAGGACACATCTTGTCCTGGTCGAGTTCCTGGATTGTTGCCTTGGCTTTGTGGTTGTCGCCACGGCTGGCGGCGATTTGTGCCTGAACAAGCCGGGGATAAAGTTCGTCGAGGTGGTTGTTTTCTTGTCGTGCTATGTCGAGAGCCATCTGGGCATATTTGTCTGCGTCGTCGAGATTTCCTGTTTGCAATGAAAGACGCGCGAGCACGCGCAGGGCATTGTAGACATGTCTCTTCGCATTAATCCCCTGTGCAAGAGCCAACGCTCGTTGAAATGAGGACGCGGCTAAGTCAAACTTGCGCTCATCCATGTAGAAGTAGCCGACGTTAGTGAGATAGTTCTCTTCATTCCAAACGTCTGCAATCTGGGCGGCCAGATTTGCTGCGTCTATTGATAATGCCAAGGCCTTCTCGGAATCGCCGAGTTTGTAATACGCCCAGCCGATGTTGCCACGGGCGATGAGTTCAAACCGTCGGGCGTCCACGGATCTCGCGGCGAGGTACCCGGCCTCCGACCGATTGATGGCTTCGTCGTAACGCTCTCTGGTGAGAGACACATTCGCAAGGCTAATAAGGGCATGGGATTCGAGTGCGGCATCCCCGTGGGTGCGTGCGAAGTTGAGTGCAAGCTCAAACGCTTGTTCTGCCAAGTCCCACTGATTTTGCTCGCCTGCCAATAGTCCGCGCGCTTTGAAAACATATCCGCACGGCGGCGATACAGATTTGTCGCAGAGTCCGGTTGCCTCCCCGAGTAGCCTGGCCGCTTCCGGGAACTTGTGCGTCATAGTGTTGGCTTCGCCTTCAAACGTCAATATCGAGATGGCTAAATCGGGTTCTTGCAGGGGGAGGGGAAACGACTTGAGCAGGGCCAGGGCTTCTTCGTAATGGCTCTGTTGCAAGAGGGATCTTGCCTCGAGGATTCGGAATTTCCACGCCCATTCCGGGTTTGAATCCCGGTACCTTTGGCATTCCTCATGGGCCTCTTTCTGGGTTTGTTTTGGAGCGCCGTGGAGAAGGGCGTTGTAGGCATGATCGTAGGTGGTCTGCGCGTCGTCATTCTGGCGACACGACGACACGCAGACCAAAAGCACGAGGGAGATGCCAATGGCTATCCTGGACCGCCGCTGTTCCCGTTGCAGGTGACGCCGGGCCCCTTTGCCGTGCCGCTTACCGGGCAGCCCAACTGCATGTCGAACATGTGAAGTGTGAAGTAGTGGCTGTTGCTGGGAACATTGCTTTTGACGGAGGCCGGCGACGATGCTTTTTGCCGCCGCGAGAATGCGCCGCCATTGGTAGTTTTCACTCCCACTTCGATTTCGGCTAGAGCGATGGTCCCAAAGTTCGGAATGAAGATGCGATTCCCGAAGACCTTCACGCCGGGAATCGGGATGGGACCGATGCTTTTGACCAGTGAGCATTGCAGCGTGGAGTGGCCGTTCGATGAGCCTTTGCCATTGCCTTTACGCAAAGTGGCGATGTTGGCAATTCTGGAATCGTACTCGCTTGCGAGGTCTTTCGGAAGACCCTTGGTCTTCTTGATCGCCGCGAATTGACGCTCGACGCCATCGAGGAAGTCTTTATCCTCGAGATAGGAGCGGTCGTCCTTCGGTTTATTTGCGCAGAATTCCAGATCGAGTTCGATCTCAACCGGATAGCCGCCGATGCGGAAGTTCTCAAAGCGCGTCCCAAGAAACGTGACCGCGGGCACATGCTCGACAGTGCCGGCCGCGGCGTTATGCGCATGCTGACTGGAAGCCTGCGCCACCACCCGATCCGCGGTGACGATGTCGACCACGTTCAAACCTTCCAAAACCGATGTCGCCAGCGTGATAAAGCCTGCGTGATCGTTGCCGAAGATATCTTTCTTGTTCTGGACCTGGGTACCAATGACGCGGGTGTGGCCCGACTTGAAGGAAATCAGGCCTTCGATGCTTGTCTCTTTGACGCTTTGCGCGAGGTGGGTTTCGCGGCGGCTATTGGCGAGCACAACATTTCCGTAGGGTTCGATTTGCTGCTTGATGGGATGATGCAATTCGCCGCTTAAGATGTGGGCCTCGGCGTGGTAGAGGTGGGACAGCTCGGGAGAGGGATTGGGATTCGGATTTGCGGCCATACAGTGAGTTCCTCCTGCGTGGACTTATTTTTGTATTTGCAGTTCGAATGATGCCTTACCGACTTCCTTGGTATTGCCGGCGGCGGTAACTCCAAGGACGTCCAAAGTGTAACTCCCCGCCGCGAACTGTGCCGGAGGTATCTGAATGGACCAATGATCCTGCTGCGAGTCCGCTGGAATCGCGAGCGACCATTCTAACTTTTCGTCGTGGTCATAAAGGTTTGCCTTATAAGAAGCATAGCTGGCATCGCGCGGGTTGCGCACAAACAGAACAAAGCCTTCGCCCTGGTGAACCGTGAGCGACGGCCCGCTTTCGCCCCAGGTCCCAACACTGACCGAAGCCCACGGCAGCACCTGGGGTTGATGAAGCGCGGATTGCAGTTTGGGATACGTCACCAGATTCTGATAGCCGATCACGAGCAGCAGAGTGGCCATGACGGGCACGAGAAACGCGGGGCGGAGCCACGCGAACCATCCGAAAGCTGGCTTGGGCGGAGCGGGAACGGTGCGAATGAAACCTTCCTCCGGCATTTCGGCCAGGACGGCTTTGCTGCGCGCCACCAGTTCGGCGCCGGCGCGCACATCGAGCGCGCAATCGGCACAGACGAAGAAGTGCTCTTCGAACTCGTCCCGCACACCCGGGTCGAGCTCGTTCAGCAGATATCGTTCCGTCATTTTCTCTCGAACCACCATGTCGTGGTCCATGATTGTCATTCTCCCTTGCATTTTATAAACTCCGAGTGGCGGCATTCCAGGGCTTCTGGGCCGAAGCCAGGGCTGAAGACCCAATCTTCGCGTGCTTGAGATACAGCGATTTAAACGTCTGTTTTGCGCGATGCAAAAGCACGCGCAAATAATCCCGGTCCACACCCAGCTCACGGCACACGTCGTCTTTATCGCGCTCTTCCAGGAAAACCTGACGCAATAGTTGGCGGTCGCGCTTTGGAAGTTTCTGGAGGATTTCCCGGACCTTCTTCTCTATTTCCTTTGCGTTCAGCGCACCCAGCATGTCGAAATCGGCGACGGGCGAATGTCCCTCTTCTTCTACGTCGAGCGGAACGTCGCGGGCGGAGGAGCGATAGTGTTCGAGCAACACGTTATTGCAGATCGAGTTGATGAACGATCCCAGGCACTCCGGGCGAAGAATCTTTTCATCCCGAAGCGCGATAAAGAAACGCGCGAAGGTTTCCTGGCGCAAATCTTCGACCGCTTCCGGCGACCTGAGCCGGGACCCCAGCTTGATTTTGATCAGGGCGCTGAAATAGGCGGAGAAATGTTCCTGCGTGCGATAGTCTCCCGACCGTAAGCGGTCGACATAAGCTTCGTCGAAAGAGTGAAACTCCAAAACTTTGCCCCGGAAACTCTCAAGTGGCAGACAGTGTAGCACCGGAGCTTGCCCGCCCGATACGTTTTCCGAAGTCTGCGCCGGGGGAGACGTGCGTTTCAAAACCGAAAGTCCGGGGCGACGGCAGGGAGTTGACGGGATGTGCCGAACATCGCGCGCTGGCAAAGGAGATCTCCTCGATTCGCTCGTGTCGTAACGCAAGTCCAGTGGTTTGGAGAAGGCCGACAAAAAGTGCCGGAGCCGCTTCCCCTCGGCTCCGGCTCTATAAGAACCCAGCCAAATGGTTGTCCGGCCAGGTTGCGAACTGTGGTCATCGCCTCTTGGCAACGCCTCGTTCATAGGTATAGTGCGGGGAGGATAAAAATCGTTTCAGAGTTTTTTTCAGAAGCGGCGGCGACCCTCAGCCGACCGGCCGCAGCACGGGAACCCGGGCCAGGGCCGGGCGATCCCGCGGATCGACCCGCAATCTGGCCCCGGGCCGATCGAAGCGGTAGCGGGCTCCCGTGATTGCTCCGATAGCGGTCAGGGCCGTCCGGCCCATGTACTCGAACATGGGCCAGGACGGCAAGGCGCTGCTCACCGGAGCGCGCGAGGTCGCAAGGTGATTCGGAATGTTGTACTGATGTCCTACCCTATTTCTGCCGCAACACATGATCGGCCTCCTCATCTTCTTCGTCGTGAGTCGCTTCTTCCGGGCGAATTGCGTCCTGACGATCGCCTTCCCGGTCGTTCTCTTGCTCATCTTCGATATACATTGCCGCTCCTCTTTGCTCGCTGCCATGCACGAGCCGCTCCACGATGATTGCCCCGGCCGAAAGCGCGGGCCAAAGCATGAGCCGCTGCTTCCACGACTCGCCCAGAAAGAATGCAAACGGCGCCGCCACCCAAACGCTCAGACAATAGAGGCAACTAAGAAGTTCGCCCCAAAACCCGTTTCCCGCTCGTCGCCGGATCCGCTCAAACACGCGCCAAGGGCCGCTTTCCGAGGCGAGCAAGTAGCTCACCCGCCAGACCGCCAGAATGCCGAGCGCCAGCCAGTAAAAGACCATTGCTTCAAACCTGTCCAAATGGAATAAGCCGCAGGGACCCGAGAAATACCCCGGTCCCTGCGGCCGTCGTCCGTTCTAGCTCGACACCTTCAACGTCATGGTCTGGAACGCTTGATCCCACATGCTGGGGAAGCTGTCACCGTTGGTGACGCGCTTTCCAACGCGGAGGATGAAGTCGTAGCAGCAATCGACGGGCGGGTAGTACGTAATAATCTCCGTCCCTCCGACCCATGACTTGGAGGCGTAATCCGGAGAACCGAGCGGGTTTATTGTGTAGCCATGGGTGCCGGGCGGCGTAATGACGCCAGGCGCACCAGAGCCGTAGTTGACAAACAGACCGTACTCGAACAGATGGCCGTTCGCGTCATTGACGGTGACGCTAACCTGGATGTACCCACCCGGACCAATGTCGTAGGCGGGGCACTCGCCAGAGGAAGTGGATGTCACCGGTACACCGCCGGCGGTAAAGGCCAAGATGTTGCCGTTGATCTGAGCCGTGGTCAGGCCCGTATTGTCGATCATGAGCGTCAACGGTTCATCGGGCGGCCCCGGCGGCGGAATGTTGGGAGAGAGGACCTCGGTCAAGGTGGAGTCGTAGCCAACCACGGACAAGTCGACCGCGCCGGTCGGCGAGCCGCCGATCAGGTTGGACGAGTCGTAGGTGTGCGCGATCAGCCCCTGGTGGTCCCAGTAGTACGAGGCCCCCGCGACCGTCGGAAATGGCAACAGACCGGGAGGGGTTGGGCCATTCTGCCGGGCCGCGGGAGTGGCGTACAGATTTACGTGGCTCCCGTTGTTGAACGGACCCATCCTTACCGTATGGCTGGAGTTGAACGTGCCATCGCCGTTGTAGATGTAGACCACGCGATCCAGGGGCTCGGCGATCGGCGATCCGGTCCCAATCGCGGGCTGCGTTCCGCTGCGCGCAGGGTTTCCAGACCACTGTCCGGCCAGCACCTGGTAGTAGGCGACCGACGATCCGGTAGCGAACTGGCCGTAGAGGAACAACTCTCCGGCGAAGGGCATATCCCAGGTGTCGGTGCCCGCATCGCCGCTCGGATCCGCATACCCGAAGTTTATGTCGGCCACTTCGACGTAGTCGCCCACGTTCGTCCAGGCAAAGCCGTACTCAGGCGGACAGTGCGGATGGCACACGGTGCCGGTGTCCGAATTTCCCACCAGCGAAACCGAGCTGCCATCTTCGAAGCACCAGCGCGTACTGGTCGCGGGATTCTCGTTGAGAATTACATTCCCGTTCTGCGTGACGCTGAACACGATATTCGGGTCGTCACAGCACCACCACCACCACGGGAAGAGTTCGCGGATGCGAGCATTCGAGAACTTGCTGGCGATCAGTTGCGTTCGTTCCGCATCGGGAGCGAAAGCCTCGCTGCTCGCGATGCCGAAGCCCTGGCCACGCATTAAGCTGCGGGCCTCGGGCCGAATCAAAGACATCCCGCCATTCACTTGAGAGACCGGCCCCGGGCCCGGGAGCACGAGTTGCTTTTCGATCGCTTCGAGAATGCGCAGGATGTCCCACTCCCACCACCACGGCCAGCAGTGCCACCAGATGGGCCAGCACGGCCAGCAGCGGAAACAGAGCGCACAACTGCACCACTCAAAGCAGGCGTTGAAAGTGCCGTCCGCGGCGGTGGTAACCGTGGCCCGCGGCACCTTGGAATAGCCCGAGCCGGTGTAATTCACGCTGTAAACTGTCACTTCCGCGCCCGGAGCCGCGCAACCGTCCTGACCCAAAACCGTGCCCGAGACGCAATACCAGCGGCACCAGAGCCACCAGACCTTGAGCACTTCCTGCGAAATAGAAATTTCGGGAGTGCGAAATTCCTTGTCCGCCTTTTCCAGGTCGGTACGCTTCAGGGCTACCTTCGGCAGGTTCGGAAAGTGTTCGAGGTGTTTGGCCGCGCTGGCCGGAGCGATGGCCAGCGTAACGGCATACGAGCTTTTGGCCAGCGCTGCCGCGCGCGACAGATTCAGCCGGTAGGTGCCATCCGCCAAAACCGGCGCGGTGGCGAGAACTTCGTTGCAAAGCAAAATGAAAGCGCCGAGGCGTTGCGCATCGGCCTCGTTCACTTTCGTGATTTTCCCTGTGATGCTGATCATGTTCGATGCCATGTGTTTTTCTCCTTTTGACGTTTGGTCATCCGGGCGCGCCCGTCAGCGACGGTGGTTATTACGCATCCCGCTGGTTCGCAAAAGTTGCGAAGTTGCCTGCACGTGAAGCGCTCAGTGGTCCGCGGTCCTAAAAAGGGAAGTTGCGCCTGTTGCTGTGTTGAGGGCGAATACCGGAGGTTCGCGGCATCCTCTTGGGGAATAGTGCGCGAGATGGGGAAATCGTTTCGTCGCCTCAAAAAATCAGTTAGAAACAGGGCGGCCGGCGAAATACGCATGACGCGGGCGCTCTGACTTATGGAGAGGAAACTCGTGAGAGTGCCGCTAGACCGCACAATCCATAACTAAGGTCGCCTGACAATTTGTTATCGCCGTCATGGTGTTACTCGATGCGGACAATCTCGGTCCTGCTTGACGGACTTTTGTGAGTTCTGTACATTTCGTTCCACTCATCGTTTCTCAAAAAAATCGGGTAAATTTCTCAATCGAGCCCGACCGTGGGAGGTGAGATAGTATCATCCCGCAATCATAATTTTGGGGCCCACTCTACATACTCTCAGGGAGGATTCGATGCCGAACAAAAAGAAAGCAGGCAGCAAGTCAAAAGCAAAAGCGAGCAGCAAGCCAAAACCAAAACCAGCAGGCAAGGCGAAACAGGCCTCCGCTAAAAAGAAACTCGCCGCCCCAAAGCGCGCGCCCAAGACCGGCCAGGTCAAAGCGAAGGTTGCGGTCAAGAAAGCGGCTGCCAAAACGAAGCCGGCTCGCGCGCCCGAAACGCCAATCGCGACTGCCACGCTCGCGGCTCCCAAATTTGCACGCATGGCCGTTGCCGATGTCGCGCCGGCAAAGCCCTGCTTGCCGCTGCCGGCCGCGATCGCGCTGGTCCGAAAGTGCTTCAACGCGCCCGGCAACCTGCCACTGGATACGCAACTGGGCGTGCTCATCCCGGACCCGGCCTCGCGCAATTCCTGCTGCCAGTGCGTGGCCAACGGCGTTCCCATCGGCCGGTCGGAAATTCCATGCGGCTCTTCCGACACTCTGCAAGATGTGGTGGATGCGATTGCCTGTTAGGAGGTGGAATGAAAAAGGGCGTGGCGTGTTTTCTTTTGTTGTTTCCCGTGCTGGCGAATGCGGCGTCTCCCAAGCTGCATTCGGCAGGCATGGGGGGACCGGCGAACGAGATCTACGTCGAGTTTGAGCTCAAGGGCGTGCCCGTGGATTGCGCCGTCGAATTTCCGGCGCCGGCCACCTGCCCGCCCGTTCCCGCGGCTCCGTGGACGATCGTGGTCTATGACTCTTCCTTACATCCGTCGGTGTTCGAGGTGGTCAAGTCCGTCATCACCGGCACTCCGTTTGCAGGCAGTGGCGCGGTAACCCTGACGCTCAAGCAAGGGGTTCCACGCGACTACAAGCGGATCGATGTGACGTTCAATCAACCAGACTATTCGCACGTCTCGATTGAGGCGAAGCCGACCGGGACGGCGCCCCCCGTTGAAGCGAACGCGCCTGTTCCCGCCGGGACAACGCCTGCCGCCGCACCCGCCGCTGCACCGAAGAAGTCGTCGATTGAAGCGGCAAAAACCAAAGATGAGGCCAACGTCTACCTCAGCGGCACTTTCTCGCCCGCCTCGGGATCGTCTCCCGACTACAGCACCGACTCGAAAGTAAACTGGCCCGCCTATTACTTCGACAAAACGCAATCGTGGGCGCTCGCCCTGGCGGCCACCGTGCAGACGGATAATAAAGGCTCCGCCGATCCTGACGGCTTCACCTGGGGAGTTCCGATTCAGCATGTCTACTCGAGCCTGCGGGAACCGGTCACGCTATGGAATTGGCCAAACTCCGCGCAGTGGTCCGTGGTGGGAATGGAATTGGACAAAAGGGGCAAGGCGGTGAATTTCATCTCCGCGCCCAGCATTACGCGCGGCTTCTATCACGATTTCAAGGGCCCCGACAAAAAACGTCCGGGACTCGAGGCCGTCAAGACGTCCGTCGCAATTGACTTCACGGCGGGCGTCGAGTTCGGCAGCAATCTCCGCCAGGATTTCCCGATCAAGAACCGGCCTGGCGAGCAAGAAGGCGCGATTTTTCGCGGCGTACCCTCCGCGACCGCCTACCTGGACATTCCGAATGTGTTACATCTCAGCAAAATCACGCTCAGTTCTTCTTACACCGCCCGCATCCCGACTACAGACGAGCTATTCCTGGAAACCCGGAACACGAAAAATCCGATTCCCCTCATGAGCAGCCAAACCAGGCATTGGGTTCAGAACACGTTGCAATTCAACATTACCGAACTGGTCGCGATTCAAATCAAGCATCAATACGGGACCTTGCCGCCCGCGTTTAGCTTCGTTCAAAACAGCGGCTCCATTGGGTTGGTGTATGCGTTCAAGAAGAAGTCGCCGAATGACAAGACTCAAAAGTGATACCCAAATGTCAGCGCGACCAGGATTCGTCGCGACCACAATTCGTCACGGCGAAGATTGGCCGTCAGTGTTTGTGAGATCGAATTGAGAGAAGATTTGCCATGATGGGCAGGGCCAACAGAACGCCGGCGCGCCGCATTCTCGCAATGGCTGCGGGGTGCATCGTGTTGGTGATGGCCAGCTACTCTCCCGCGACTTACGGCGCCGATAGCGGTTTGCCGTCCGATCCTCGGTCGAACACGCGGCGCGTGACGTTTGTTCAAATGACGGCTCCGCATCTTTTCGACGCCGGCGTCGACCGGCACGCCGAAGGAGTTGAAGAAGAAGCCCTGGATAACCGCGCGGCTTTTCACTGGGCGGTGCTGGAAACCAATCGCATGGTTCTGGCGGAGCATCGCACCATCGACTTCGTTGTAATTACTGGCGGGTTCGGGCTGCGAAATGTCAGTCTGTCTTCCGCGGCGAAGAAGTGCGAGTGCCCGAAGCGTGACAAGGGAAGGGAAGGGCCGATTGGCTCGGTTTCGATGGCCGAGGCGGTCGGGGAAGTAGCGCGCGAATTGGACGCTCTCGAGGTGCGGCGCATTTACCTCGTCCCGGGCAATGACGATTTGTGCGATGAGAGTCCAACCGATCGCCATCGCTGGGCCACGTTCGTATGGCTCTTGCAGGCGGAATTGAAGGCCCGGCAGAAGACGCGCGAAGCGGCGCTGAAGTTGAGCTATCCGGAGAAGAAAGATGTCCAGGTTGCCGAGCCGCCGGAGGTCGTGGATCTTTCTTTCACCCTGGAACGCCTGCGTGCGGACAAAGATCCGAGTGTGAGCGGCCTCGGTGATTCGACAAACGCGACCATCCCCGACCCGCCGGTTGTCGACGGCTTTTCTCTGCTCGGACTGAACAGCACTTATTTCAACTCGCACGATAATCCGAAGATTCAGACGGCAAGCAAAAACGAGATCCCGAAAGAAATCGCATTCCTGCAAAATCGCATCCAGCCGGGGGGTTCCTATCTGATCTTCACCCATACGGCGGACGTTTTGGATCCCGATGCGCCACCCGCGAATCCGGCTCCTGGCAAGAAGGCGGACAAAAAGACGGATAAGAAGCCCGACGCGAAAGCGGATAAGACGGCAGACCAGAAGCCGGACAGGCAGGCAATACCGGCGCCCGACTCGGACTCGACCTCGCCTTGGGTGTTGCCGGCTGACACTCGCAAAGTGTGGCACGACCAGATTCTCCCGAACACGCAGATCGTCGGAGTTTTTGGAGGACATTTTTACTCCGGCAATCGCGGGCTGTACCCGCACAGTTTTAACTCGCCTGACAAGCTCACGTCCGCGAAAACGTGGCTCGCGCCGCCGCTCAGCGCGCGCAACCAATGGACCATGCCGCCGGAGAAAACGGCGCGCGGAATACTGCTCGTGACGGTGACCGGCAATGGCACCGTGCTCTCAACTCCGATGTGGTATACGGTGCCCGATCAGGCGGCCGCGATCGACGGGCAGGAGAAGCTCATTCAGGCCCGCGCCGACGAAGTTGAAGGAAACTGGGATGCAGCGGCAACGTTGTACACACAGGCGCTCACCGCCAAAGATTCTCGCGTCCGCGCCAGCGCCGCGCAGGGATACGAGCGCTGCCGCGCCGTCACTCGAACCTGGTGGTGGCAGCTTGGCAAGTACTTCCCCCCGCTGCGGTGGATTGCCATCTACCCGCGCCGCATGGCATGGCTGATTCCGATTCTATTGTCCCTGTTGGCGGCGTTCACCCTGCTGCGCTGGCTGCGCTTCCTCTATCTGGGCGAACTGATCAAGTTCCTAATCATCCCGCGTTTTCGCGGAAGGGCGCTGCTCCATGCAACGGTCGAAATGACCAAGGACGCGCCTACTGGGCAATTCCAGGCGCAGATGCTGGCTGCGCAAGAGGAGATTCGCACCCGCCTCCTGGGCGAACAGGAGAACTGGATGGCCGGACACGTCGCATTGTTGACTCCCGCTTCGGAGTCGTTTGACACGCTGGTCGCTTCCATACCCAAAGTGGGAGAAGTCGACATCCCCGGACTGGTCAAATTCCTCGTACAGTTGGCGCGCGCTTTTCAATGGACGGTTGACTCGGGGCTCGCCGTCTTATCTCCGGACACACCGTCGGCTGCCGGCGCATCGGGCGCCGATCCAACGGCATTGCCCCCGGGAGGAGAACTGAGCGCGTATGCCGTGCTCCAGTGGGCGTGGCTTACTAAGAACAGTTGGCGGCGCAAGACCAAGATTGTCGACAATTCTGCGGTGCGGGAATTGGCCAGAGAATTGGCGGAATTGATTTTCGGCGAAGCGTTCGTCTGAACGCGCTTCGGGATTAAGGGTCATGGGCTGGTGGTTTTCAAAAAACGCTCGCAGGTTCACGACGGCAGAGAGTTTTCAACTCTACATGGAGGGTCTGCGCTCGCTTCAACTGTATGAAGAGATGGCCCGCGAGAGTTCGGTTGACCACCCCGCGGGGCGAACAGCCCTTGAAGAGCGATTAAAGGATGCCGCCGGCAATCTGGGCGATTGCGTCGCGAAGTATTCGAACGACTTATTGCCGCTCTACTACTACGCCATTCTGCTCAGCACGCAGGCGCAGCGTGAGGAAGCGGTGCAACTGCAAAGTTATTTGGCGAACTTGACGATGCCGCCATGGCCGAGCGAACGCGCGGAGCAACTCTTAAGGCAGTCCGCAGCGCAGTTTCAGGACGTCATTGACAAGTCTCGTGGAGAGGTCAGAAGATTTGCTCAGTACAACCTCGCGCAAGTCCAGGCAAAAATCCTGGATCCCGCGGAATGGGAGCGCGCGCTCAAGTTGCTCCGCCAGTTGCAATCGGAAGACCGCGGCTGGAGAGGGGTCTTCAGCTGGGAGTCTTTCCTGCCCGCTGTGGGGTGGATACTAAGCCAGATTTGGTTGTTCATACGCTCGGGCGGTCCGAACGATGGCACAACCGGCCAAGCGGCGTCGGCCGCCACCGCGGTTGCGGAGAGAAACGCGTTCGATGCGCAGGTTCGAATGCTGATCGATTTTCTTCTGGTGAGGCTAGCCGCCCGCGGGCAAAATCTCACGATGGCGGACTTTCCCGTGCCGCCGTCCGGACCGGACCCGAAAGCCACGTGGTCTCAGGCCGCCAGTCACCGCGTTCTAGATTTCCGGAGTTCCAGCAATCCGGAAAATAGGCCAGTGCAGACATCTCCGAGTCCTCCGCGCTGCGATGGCGAGAAAGCCAGCAGAGATCTGTTCACATTGATCGACACGCTTGGGGAGAAGCGCCTGCCCAGTCAGGCCAAGTCCGATCTCCCGGCCGACTATTGGAACAAATGGTCTCGCATTGCTCTCGAATGGGCGGTGCTCCCCGGCCGCAGTCCCCAGGAGATTTGCAAGCTCATCGACCTGGCGAGCGACTATGCGTATGCCGCGAGCCAAGAGAAAAAATTGACGTGGACGCCGGCGCTGTTAAATCGCGCGTTCGCGCGCACCCTGGCAGGAGAAAACCCCCAGGCCCTTCTGACCGCCATCGTGGGCGTCGAAGTTGTCGCCGCCCCCAAACCGGAGCTCAAGACGCCCGACCCCGAAGAGATCGCCAACTATATTGCGAAGATGCCGCTCGGCACGCCCGCCGCAACCATCGCTGACCTCGTAAGGCGCGCCTTTGGTCCCCTGGACGCGCCCACCCTCCAAAAACTGGTTCGCGCACTTGACCGCGCGAAAGTGAAGATGGAAATGATCGACGAAATCACCCGGTCGTTAGAAGTCCGCGATGAGCCGTCAATTCTCGACTGATGGCGCGCAAACCGGTGCCGCAGACGAGGCGGTCCTGCGCGAACGACTTTATTGCGCCGGGCACCCGTTTAACCGAAGCACAAACCGGCCCGCGCCGCCGCCATGCTCGCGGAGGTGGAACAAAAGCTGCGCCAAGCTCTTCCACCTCTGTGCCACCTGGAGTTTCACGAACAGCTAGCCCGCTTTAGCGAGGGGCACATCAGACCCCGCCACGCCTGACCGCAGCGATCGGAAGCCCGCGCGAATCTCTTCGGAGAGAAGTTGGGGCTGTTCAAATGCCGCAAAGTGACCACCCTTGGGGAGCCGGTTGTAATGGATCAGTTTGGGATACGCCTGCTCCGACCAGCTCCGCGGGGCGGGATAGAGTTCGTCGGGGAAGACGCTCACGGCAACCGGGATGGAGACGCCTTTGGCATCGAAATACCCGAGTTTGCCCCAATTCTCCCAATAGAGACGGGCGCCAGAAAGCGCCGTGTTCGTCAACCAGGCGATCGTGATGTTGTCGAGGATGTCGTCGCGCGTGAGGCCTTCGGATTTTCCCGCAAAGACGCGCGAGATCAGCTCGTAGCTGCGCGCGTCGTGATCGAGGAAATAAGCCGCGAGGCCGACGGGTGAATCCGCGATTCCGTACAACGTTTGCGGTCGGAGACCCATCTGGAACCCGTAGGCGATTCCCTTTTGATAGACGAACTGCAAACGCTCGTAAGCGACCTTCTCATCGGCAGACAGACCGGATGGCGCCGGCGCCCTTGAGGAGGCCGCCTTGTCAATGTCGTTTGGAAAGATGCCAGGCATGTTGGTGTGAATGCCGAGCAATTCCGGAGCCGCATCCAGGCCCATCTGATCGACGATGACCGCACCCCAATCGCCGCCTTGCGCCACGAATTTCGTGTACCCGAGGCGCTTCATCAGCACGACCCAGGCCCGCGCAATATGGGCAACATCCCACCCGGGCGCGGTCGGTTTGCCTGAGTATCCGTAGCCCGGCATTGACGGAATCACCACGTCAAAAGCGTCCGAGGCGCTGCCGCCATGCGCCGTGGGATTGGTCAGTGGATCGATGATCTTCATCTGTTCGATGATCGAGCCGGGCCATCCGTGGGTGACGATCAGCGGCAATGCATTTTCATGTTTCGAACGGACGTGGATGAAGTGAACGTCGAGTCCATCGATCTCGGTTATGAAATTCGGCAGGGCGCTCAGTTTCGCCTCGATCTTGCGCCAATCGTAATCTGTGGCCCAATAGCGCGCGAGCGCCTGAGTGGTCGCCAGCTGCACGCCCTGCGATGCATCAGTGACCGTTTCCCGTTCAGGCCACTTGGTTGCCTTGATGCGCCTGCGCAGTTCGGCAAGTTCCGCTTCCGGAACCTTCACGTGAAACGGACGAATAGCATTCTTGTCAGCAGGTTTGCTGCCTTGTTGTGAAGCGCTGGTTTGGGCCATCGTCTCCTCCTTCTTGGCAGTTTTGGATTTCCCGCCTTGTGCTGTGGTTGATTTGCGTGCGGTCATCGCCTCGTTCCTTTCTGTAGTGGTTCTTGGAATTAGGGTGCGTAACGGGTGAAGACAAAGTCTCGAGCCTTGACGGGCTCGTGGCAGGGAAAGCAGGTTTTGAGCTTTGCCTCATCCGCTGAAGGTTTGCCGTCCTTATTGAATTGAGCAAACCCCCAGCCGCCCGTCGCGGCGTACTTTCTTGAGTCCTTGACCATAAACTGCAGGTACCAATCCGGGGCGGGCCCGGGAACGAAAGATTGGGCACGGCCAAAGACTTTGTTGTTTTCCTCCGAGGGGACGTAACTCCAAGCGATTCGGGCAATGATCGTGCCGTCGGGGAACGGAAGCTTCTCTTCCCGATACGCCCTGATCGCTGTGTCATTGCCCAGAATGGCGCGAATATCGTTGAGGTCGCCTTCTTCGTGGGCTACAGAGACCAACTTCCAGTCGCGGTATCCGGGGGGGATTTTGATTCCGAAGAGCGGGGCAGCTTCTCCATCGGCGTGTCCAGATGCGTGGGCCATGTGGATGACCAGGGTGGCCACCGCCGCGACTGCAACCAGTAGGAACGCGATCCGTTTCATAGTGTTCCTCCTTCTTGTTTTTCGGCTTGTCCGCGCACAGGATCACGCAACATTTGCCACAGGTTTGGTTTCGACGTTCGTGACAACATTGATGTTGCCGTGTGTAGCTTTGGAATATGGACACTCCTGGTGCGCGCCGTCCACCAAAGCCTGGGCGACTTTGCGCGAAACACCCGGCAGGCTGACGTTGAGGCGAGCCTGGATCAAGTACCCTCCGCCGGTTGTGCCCAGGTCTACTTCGGCGTCAATGGCGAGATCAGCCGGCAGCCTGACTTTCATTCTGGCAGCCACGATCTTGATTGCCGACAGGAAGCACGCCGACCACCCGGCGGCGAACAACTGCTCGGGGTTGGTGCCGGTGCCGGGAGTGCCCGGAACCGAGAGCTTAACATCAAGGCGGCCGTCGGAAGTGAGTGACGCTCCGCCATCACGGCCGCCCGTGGTGTGAGCTTTTGCGGTATAGAGCACCTTTTCGATTGGGGTTATGGCGTTTGTCATGGGGCATTCTCCTTCATTAGAAAATTGTCCGCTGCAGGCTTCCGATTCTTTCGGAGGGGGTGCACAGTGGTGATTAAGCCAGAAGAGCGGAGAAGAATCTATTGGACGATGGTATCGGTCGACACCTTGGCATGGGTTGAGGGCGAGCTGTCCACAATTTGCAGTCGTGCGATTGAAATGGCACAATGGACATATCGTGGGTCATGTGGGGACCCCAGCATCACTTCTTTTTCAACAATTGAGAACGGGCCATTCATGGCTCGCTGCGGATTCGAATTCCACGGCACGGAGGTTGCTTATGCCCCTCGATGGTCAGTCCCGTAATCCCGCACGGTCGCGAACCGCTGGGGATCAAGTCCACCTCGAGGGGTTTCCGCTCTGCCAGAGCGCACACATCTGCGCGATCTTTTCCAATCCGGCCTAAGTGTTGGTAGTGGGGCGGGTACATGGGAACCGCTCAGGAGACGAAAGCTGTGTAGAGACCCACGTTGCGAAGATTCATGTGGGAGGAATGCACCATGAAAAGAGTAGCGGCGCCCATTTCCCTTGCCGGCTCCCAGCTCGGCGAAGTACGTCATGTCTGCGCGTTTTTCAACAGCGACGAGGAAGAGTATCGCGTGTTGCTTCCGTTCATTAGGGACGGGTTCGAGTGTGGCGACAAGGCGGTTCATGTCGTGAATCCTGATCAACAGCGTGACCATTTGCAACGCTTGGCCGCGGCCGGGATCGACGCGACGGCCGCCCAGCAGAGTGGGCAACTCGAACTGCTCACCAACACCGAAGCGTACCTCCGGGACGGCCGTTTCGATCAGGATCGGATGCTCGAGGTATTCGAGCAGTTGGCCAGCGGCAACGCCAAGGGAGGATTCCCGCTCAGTCGTATTTGCTGCCGGATGGACTGGGCGATTGAAGACCGATCGTACGTCGACGACCTTGTTGAGTTCGAATCGCGCGTCAATGATGTGTGGCGTCGCCACGACGACACGGTCATCTGCACTTACCATCTTGCGAAATTTGGAGGAGATACGGTGATTGACATCATGCGGACGCACCCCATGATTATTATCGGCGGCATCCTGCAGCAGAATCCATTCTTTGTGCCGCCACCGGAGTTCATGGGTGAAGTCCGCGAACGGCGGTCCAGGCGGTTTATGCCATCCTCTACGGCGGCCTAAGATGGAAGAACTTCCCGCCGACGAGATCAAGCGCCTTCGGCGTTGTAATAATGACTTGGTTAGCGTCCTCGCTCTTCCTGCGATGTGGAGCGGCGCCGAGCCCTCCCAGATTGTTCATACCTTCCTCGACGCACTCCTCGGAATGCTCGGCCTGGATCTCGTCTATGTGCGGTTGAAAGATCCAATCGGCGACTCTCCGATCGAGACGGTCCGGATCGCCCAATCGAGAAAGCAGATGCCCCAGCCGCAAGAGGTCTGCGACTTGTTTAACCGATGGTTCGGAGATGACCCACAGAAATGGCCTCCGCTAGTACGAAACCCCATTGGAGACGGAGACATTTCGATCGTGCCCGCACGATTGGGGTTGCACGGTGAAATCGGTCTACTCCTAGCGGGGTCTCAGCGCGCGGAGTTCCCGTGTCAGACCGAGAGACTTCTTCTGAGCGTAGCGGCGAATCAGGCGTCCATCGGGCTGCAAGAGGCGCGGCTCTTGAGCGAGCAAAGGCGCGTTGCCAAAGAACTCGATCAACGGGTCGCGCAGCGGACTACAGAACTCGCGCAAACCAACCAAGAGCTGAGAAGGGAAATTGCCGACCGCAGGCGGGCAGAAGAGCAGTTGCGACGCAGCGAGGCATTCCTCACGGAAGGCCAGAAACTGAGTCGCATCGGCAACTTCTCCTGGCTGGTGCCGACGGACGACATCAAGTGGTCTGAGCAGCTTTACCGCATTTTCGAGTTTGAACTGGGTGTGCCGGTGACATTCGAGTTGATTGGATCTCGCGTTCATCCGGAAGACCTGCCGTTGCTGTATGACATGATTGGAAAGGCGCAACGGGCCGTCAGCAGCTTCGAATATGAACACCGCCTCCTGATGCCGGACCACTCCGTCAAATACCTGCACTTGATCGCCCATGGGAGTCGAGACAATCAGGGCCGACTGGAGTACATCGGCGCGGCGCAGGACGTGTCGCAGCGCCGGCTCTCGGAAGAAGCTCTTGCGAAGGCGAGATCGGAACTCGCCAACGTGGCCAGGGTTACGAGCCTCGGAGTGCTCACGGCGTCAATCGCACACGAAGTCAACCAGCCCCTTTCGGGCATCATCACCAATGCCGGCACGTGTCTGCGGATGCTCTCTGCCGATCCCCCAAACGTCGATGGCGCTCGCGAAACCGCCCGGCGCACGATTCGCGATGGCAACCGGGCGTCGGACGTGATCACGCGGCTACGCACTCTTTATAGCAAGAAGGATCTTTCACCTGAATCCATGGACTTGAATGAGGCGACTCGAGAGGTGACTGCGTTGTCGTTGAGCGAGCTACAGAGTAAGCGTGTAATTCTGCGGCATGAGCTTGCGGACGACCTCCCGGCCGTCACCGGCGATCGCGTCCAGCTTCAGCAAGTCATTCTGAATCTGCTGCGGAATGCTGCGGACGCGATGAGCGCAGTCGACGATCGCCCGAGAGAATTGCTGATCAGAACCGAATGCGATGAGGGAGATCGGGTGCGTCTTAGCGTGAAAGATGCGGGAGTCGGTTTCGCAGCTCAAGCCGCGGACAAGCTCTTCGAAGCGTTTTTTACGACGAAAAGCGATGGAATGGGAATCGGGCTATCGATCAGCCGCTTCATTATCGAGGCTCATCACGGACGTCTATGGGCGACAGCGAACGATGGCCCAGGAGCCACGTTTGCATTCTCTATTCCTTGCGCCGCGAGGGCATGGCCGACGCCGAAAACTCGCGTCAACCAGGCCGATCCGTTGACCGGCGCAGCATGATGCAAGTCTGGTCGAGATATCGTCGGCCGAACCAATACCTAAGTACAATGGACGCCTCTCATGGAGTGGAGCAATGTTGACTTATGAAGTTTCACCCAGAAGGGAGCGCCACCGAACGTCCGCTTGTATCGCTAGTTGATGACGATGAGTCAGTGCGCGAATCGCTGCCTGATTTGCTACGGGAGTTCGGGTTTGCAGCCCGTGCGTTCTCGTCGGCGGAAGAGTTCCTGGTGTCAGATTGCATCGGCCAGACTGGATGCCTGATCCTCGACATTGCCATGCCGGGGATGACCGGGCCTGAACTTCAGCAGGAATTGAAGCGCCGCCGGCAAGAGATTCCAATCGTCTTCATCACCGCTCAGAGAGATGAGACTGTACGCCCACGAGTGCTCGAACAGGGTGCGGTGGAGTGCCTGTTCAAGCCATTTAGCGACACGGCTCTGCTTGATGCGCTCAATACAGCCCTTCGCCTGAACTAAGCGCCCCGCTATTACCTTACGGGGTTGGGAATATACAATGAATTTAGCGCGCCCTTGGCCGTGAAGTGGGGTCACCATCCATGTCGCCCGTCACTCCAATCGTGTTTGTTGTTGACGACGACGTATCCGTGCGTGAATCGCTGGAATTGTTGATCCGCTGCGAAGGCTGGCAGCCCGCGATATTCGCGTCTGCACAAGAATTTCTCACCTGCCCACGAGCCCTGGTTCCGAGCTGCCTGGTGCTTGACGTTTCTCTTCCCGGCCTCAATGGCCTCGACGTGCAGAAGCGCGTCGCCTCCGAACGGACGGACATGCCGATCATCTTCATCACGGGCTACGGCGACGTGCCTACGACGGTTCAAGCCATGAAGGCGGGGGCTGTCGAATTCCTGACCAAACCGTTCAGCGATGACGTGCTGTTAAGCGCTATCCGACAAGCCCTCGAACGCAGCCGTCTTGCAATGGGCCATGAGGCGGAGATGCGAGGGCTGCGCGACTGTTACACCTTACTCACCCCGCGCGAACGACAGGTCATGGCGTTGGTGGTTTCCGGCCTGTTGAATAAACAGGTGGCCGGCGAACTTGGCATCAGCGAGATCACGGTGAAGGCGCACCGCGGCAAGGTAATGCAAAAGATGAAAGCCGACTCTCTCGCCGATTTGGTGAAAATGGCCGCGAGGCTCCGGCTCGCACGTGTACCCGGCTCTAACATTCCCCCGGCCGCATGATCATCTGTCTCTTTGGGACAATGTACTTTTCGAGTTGTTGCGGTCAGGACAGAAGGAACAGAGGTTCTGCACCATACCCAAGAAAATTGCGGGCGCTACGGAACTCGACCCGCAGCCTGCATTGTGTTGAGCGGCGATACCAGCACTGGGCTCTGTGTGAGAATCACTGATCGTTCGAACACCCCAGCGGAGGATAGGGCAATGCGCATCGCAAGTGCGGGTCATGTGGTCTTTGCGGCCACCATGATTGGCGTCGGAATCCTGGGCCTGATCAAAGGCAATTTCACCGCGATATGGCAGCCGGTACCGCAGAGTGTGCCGCTTCGCGAAGTACTGGCCTATCTCTGCGCCTTCATCTCCCTAGCATCTGGCATAGGCCTGCTCTGGGAGCGCGTCGCCGCCCCCGCTGCCCGCGTGCTGCTCGCCTTCCTCCTACTTTGGTTGCTGGTGTTGAGAGTGCCCGGCTTCTTGCGCACGTTCACCGTGGACGTTTACTGGCCATGGTGCCAGACCGCGGTGATGGTAGCGGCCGCCTGGGTACTGTATGCCTGGTTCGCCACTGACTGGGACAGGCAGCGCCTCAGTTTCGCCACAGGCGATAAGGGTCTGCGCATCGCGAGAGTGTTCTACGGCCTAGCCTTGATCCCCTTCGGTGTGGCCCATTTCACCTATCTCAAAAACACCGTCTCGCTGGTGCCTGGTTGGCTGCCGGCGCACGTGGCCTGGGCGTATTTCACCGGCGGTGCATTCATCGCGGCGGGCGTGGCGGTGATCATCGGTGTGTATGCACGGCTGGCGGCCGCGCTCTCGGCGTTGCAGATGGGCATGTTCACGCTGCTGGTGTGGGTACCCATCGTGGCGGCGGCAGGCCCCAAGAGCGTCTTTCAATGGAACGAGGCCGTGCTCTCTTGGGCGCTGACGACCGGCGCCTGGGTGGTGGCGGATTCCTACCGCGGCATGCCCTGGCTCGCCGTGAACAAGCGCTAGCACCGTCACCTTCGATGCACGCGCCCGACCGCGTTCGCATTTGTTTCTGCGTGTGGCAGAAGAGGGGAAAAAAGTAGTTCCCGGGGGATCGTGGGCAAACAGGAAGTGATCCAGAAACGGGCTTCTGGGAGGTGACGACTCCCGCACGCTTGAAGACGCGGAGCGAGACAGATCCCTGTGCCGTGGGCGCCGTCACATCGCCAGAGACAGACGTGATGTTTTCCCTGTGAAAGAAGGCAATCCGAGTCCGAGATGGAGGAAGAACGGTGGAGTTGCTTCGTCGCCCTCACGCGCACGAAGGAGTGTTTAGTACTGAACCGGAGAACAAAATCACAGGGGTTGGCAGAAAGAACCATCAAGGTTTTGTGGGGCAGAGGGAACCTGTATCGCACGATATGGGTGGCAAAGTCTTATGTTGTTCGGCTCAAATCATGGTCACAGCTCCAAGGGGTATGTCTCACCCTCCGTTGTGATGTTTCTCACTGCGGAACTGGTACATCGCCGCAGAAGATGCAAAAGGAGGGATTGCGCCTCTCCGGTAGATCGCGACTCTGCTCCCCGGAACCGCAGGGACAGTCGAGGTCTCCTCTTAAGCAGGATCCGGAACGCTAAGGCAGCAAGGAGGAATCCTCTATGTCACGCGACACGCTCACAGTCACTGATAGCCGCAGCGGCCAGACCTACCTGCTTCCCATCGAGAACACAACCATCCGGGCGACAGATTTGCAGAAGATCAAAACCGGCCCCGAGAACCATGGGTTGGCCACATACGATCCTGCGTTTCTCAATACGGCCTCTTGCCGCAGTTCGATCACCTTCATGGATGCCGATCACGGCATCCTGCGTTATCGGGGCTATCCCATCGAGGTTCTGGCAGAGTGCCACAGCTTTCTCGACATTGCATATCTCCTGTCGTTTGGGGAACTGCCGCATGGACCCGAGCGCGAGAGCTGGGTAAGTGAAATCACCCATCACACCATGCTCGACGAAACCGCCAAACACTGCATGGAAGGTTTTCTGCGTGATGCCCATCCCATGGCCACGCTGGTAAGCACGTTGTCGGCGCTCTCTACGTTGTATCCGGAAGCGCACGATGTCTGCGATCCTTCCAACCGTCTGCGGCAGATCAAGCGCATCGTCGCTAAGGTTCCGTCGATCGCCGCCATATCCTACCGCCATAGCTTGGGTTATCCCTACGTGCCTCCGGACAATGATCTGAGCTATACCGAAAACTTCATGAACATGCTGTGGAAAATGGTCGAACCAAAGTACATGGCTAATATCGTGCTGGCTCACGCCTTGAACACTTTGTTCATCCTGCATGCCGACCATGGACAGGATTGCAGTACGAACATTATGCGTTGCGTGGGCAGCGCTCAAAGCGATCCTTACCTCACGACTGCCGCTGCCTCCGCCGCTTTCGCCGGTCCGCTCAACGGGGGCGCCATCGAAGAAGTCTTCAAGATGATCGAGGGGATCGGTTCCCGGCAGAACGTGCCTGCCTTCATCAAAGAAGTGAAGGAAACGCGCGGCAAACTTGCCGGATTCGGAGACCGCGTATACACGAATAACGATCCTCGCGTCCAGATCCTCAAACGGACGGCGGAACAGGTATTCGACGTGACCGGACGCGACTCGAAAGTCGAGATTGCGCTTGAACTTGAGCGCATCGCGCTCGAAGATGACTTTTTCGTGATACGCAGACTTTATCCCAACGTCAGCTTCTATTCCGCGATGATTTACCAGGCCATGGGCTTTCGGCGTGAAATGGCAACGGTGCTGTTAGCCATTCCGCGCACCGCTGGATGGCTTGCCCACTGGCACGAGATGCTCAGCGATCCGGAGCAAGAGATGGCGCAGCCGAGGCAGATCTATGCTGGGCGCGAGCAGCGTGAACTTCCTCCCTCTGAACTGCACGCGGTTGTCGAATCGGAAGCGGGGAGTTGGGCTTGCTGAGCTGCGCCGGGCAACGTGTTTACGCCCGAGACGCGAACACGATGACGAACTTGTTCCACCGTACACCGAATCAAGCATGAATCTTGCATTTATGAGATTCCATCGCAGAAGGGGGAACGAACAGTATGAGTCTTAGCCAGCTTGCCCGGACTATTCGGGAATCTGCAACTCTCAAGCTAAATGAAACGGCCGCTCTGCTCCGCGAAAAAGGGGAACCCGTTATCCACCTCGGAGGCGGTGAGCCCAAGAGCAAAACGCCGATCGACGCCGTTATCAACTGCTCGGCGGTGCTCAATACCGGGGAGATCCGCTATACGCCGCCGGATGGAATTCCCGCGCTGAAGAAAGCCATCGTCCGCTACACAGAGGAGCACTATCAGAAGCTGGTTTCGGCGAAGAACGTCATCGCCTCCGGCGGCGCCAAGCAGGCGTTGATGGTGCTGCTGCACGTTATCCTCGATCCGAAAGAAGAAGTCATTTTTCCCGCTCCCTACTGGGTCAGCTACCCCGAGATGATCAAGCTGGCGGGCGGCATTCCTGTGCCCATTACTGCGGAAGATGGAACATTCTGTCCGAGCTTTGACGAGATCGTCGCTGCCGTCGGTTCCTACACCAAGGCCATAATTCTGAACAGCCCCAACAATCCCTCGGGCGCGATGTACTCCCGCGATTTCATCCGTGAGATGGTCGAATTCTGCGAAAAGAAGAGCCTCTATCTCATCATGGACGATATCTATAACCGGCTGGTCTTCGATGCCAAGACTGCTCCGATCTGCTATGAGTTCACCAAAGCGCCGATCGAGGAATCGAAACTCGTCGTGATCAATGGCGTCTCGAAATCTTATGCCATGACCGGGTTTCGCATCGGCTGGGCCATCGGCAATAAACAGCTCGTCGCAGCCATGGCAACCATCCAGTCGCAACAGACCTCCGGGCCGGCCTCGCCATCCCAGTGGGCGGCCGTGGGCGCGCTCAATGGCGTGCAGTCGTGCGTAGAAAGCCTGCGCGTCACCCTGGAAAACAACCGCAACGTCATGATGGACCGCCTGAGGGCCTTCACCGGCGTGAAGGTGACAAAGCCCGATGGTACCTTCTACTGCTTCCCCGATTTCAGCGCTTACATGAAGAATTCCCAGGAGTTGTCGCGATTCCTGCTCGACAAAGTGCGCGTTGTCACCGTGCCAGGCAAAGAATTTGGCTTCGAAGGCCATCTGCGGCTCAGTTATTGTGGAACCATCCGCGACATCACCGAAGGCCTCGATCGCATCAAGTGGGCCCTCGATCCCAACTCGGCTAATGAGCTCTTTCTCGGCGAGCGCAAGCTGGTCAGGGAGTGGTTATGAACATCTATCTCGACGTTCAATCCCCAGCGGTGAACGAGGCTGGCAGGCTCGCCAGCTGCTACGGTCTCGAAAATCATGGACTCGTCAACTTAAGGCGAGTCTATTGGAATCTGCCGACTCCGGCTCTCTACGAGGAGAGCATTTTCCGCTCCGAGGGTAGTATCTCTCACCTCGGACCGTTCGTCGTCAACACCGGCAAACATACGGCGCGCGCTGCCGCGGATAAGTTCGTCGTGCACGAAGAGTCTACCGAACACAAGGTTTGGTGGGGTCAATACAATCGTCCATTCACGGGCGAAGGTTTCAGCGCACTTCTTACACGTCTACAAGGCTATCTACAGGGCCGCGATGTTTTCGTGCAGGACGTCTTCGCCGGCGCTGATCCCGAACACAGCCTGCCCGTCCGCATCATCACGCAAAAGGCATGGCACAGCCTCTTTGCGCGCACCATGTTCCTCAAAACACGCAATCAAGACGCGCTGCGGCGGCATGTGCCGGAGTTCACCGTCATCGCAGCGCCGTCGTTCCAGGCCTCGCCGATGGTGGACAGCACGCGCACGGAGACGTTCATCATTATTAACTTCCGCGAGCGGCTCGCGATCATCGGCGGCACCAGTTACGCCGGCGAAATCAAGAAGACAATTTTTACCGTACTGAACTTCCTGCTGCCGCTACAAGGCATTCTCTCCATGCACTGCTCGGCCAACGTGGGTACCGACGGCGACGTCGCGATTTTCTTCGGACTCTCCGGCACCGGCAAGACGACTCTCTCCGCCGATCCCAGGCGCTATCTCATCGGAGACGACGAGCACGGCTGGAGCGACACTGGCGTCTTCAACTTCGAAGATGGCTGCTATGCCAAGGTCATCCGCCTGTCGCCCGAGGCTGAGCCGCAAATCTACGCCTGCACGCGAATGTTCGGCACCGTGCTCGAGAATGTCACTTTCGACAACGTCTCTCGGCACCTCGACCTGAATGATTACACGGTAACGGAGAATACCCGCGCGGCTTATCCCCTTGCCTATATCAAGAACCATTTGCCCGAAAAGCACGCGGGCCATCCGAAGAATGTTGTCTTTCTCACGTGCGATGCCTCGGGTGTGATGCCGCCGATCGCCAGGCTGACACCGGACCAGGCGATCTATCACTTCATCTCCGGCTACACCAGCAAGATCGCGGGCACCGAAATCGGCCTGGGCGTCGAGCCCGAGATCACTTTTAGCACATGCTTTGGTGGCCCGTTCATGGTGCACAATCCGCTCATCTACGCGGAGCTTCTCAAGAAGAAAATCCAGAAGCATGATGCAAATGTGTGGCTGGTGAATACCGGCTGGACCGGCGGTCCTTTTGGGGTAGGGAAGCGCATCAGCATCCATCACACGCGGGCATTGTTGAACGCAGCTCTCAACGGGTCGCTGCTCAGGGTGAAATATAAGAAAGATCCTGTCTTTGGCTTTGACGTGCCGGAACAGTGCGAAGGCGTCTCGCCTCAGATTCTCGATCCGGCAAATACCTGGCCGAGCAGGGAGCAGTATTTCCAGAAGTACGACGCGCTCGCGGCGCGCTTCATCGAGAATTTCAAATTGATGATGTCGGAATGCCCAGAACATATCTTGGAGGCGGGCCCGAAGCGGCTTACAATGTCAACGGTCTGAAGCTCAGCGAGATTCCCCAATTCCCTAAGCGCTAGTTTCGCGCACGCGCGCTGACTCCCCGTGCTTCCAGCGTGATCAGCCGGCTGGCTCTTCGAGGCCCATCATGAATCCTCGCCTCGCTTCTCAGTGAGTCATTCCGACCGCCTTGCGTATTCTGAACTTCAGGTCGCCTGGGACGGGCGGATCAATGTCTCTCTGGCTTGTGACGCGCATAACAGCAATCAAGGGCAGTACTCGAAGAGAATGAAGATGTACCAGGACTGGCCAGCCGGCACTATTATGCAGCGCCCTCTAAAGATCTCTTGTGCGACCGGTCCTGATTCAATCCACATCATGGGAGCCGATATGAAAGTCGTCGCGTTTAACGGCAGTGCCCGCAGACAGGGAAACACCGCAATTCTGCTCAAATACGTTCTGGCCGAACTCGAAAAAGAGGGGATCGAAACTGAACTGGTGGAACTTGCCGGGGCCAAAATCCATGGCTGTCTGGCCTGCCGTAAATGCTCGACGAAGAAGAACCGGCGCTGTTCGCAGGAGGGCGACGACATGGGGAACGTGTGCATCGAGAAGATGGATGCGGCAGACGGGATCCTGCTCGGTTCGCCGACCTATGTCGCGGACGTGTCGCCGGAGATCAAGGCGCTGATGGACCGGGCGTGTCTAGTATCGAGAGCGAATGGCGGGATGCTGCGACAGAAGGTGGGCGCGGCAGTGATTGCGGTACGCAGGGCGGGGGCAATGCATGCTTTCGACGCGCTTAACCATTTTTTCCTTATTAATGAGATGATCGTGCCCGGTTCTTCGTATTGGAATATCGGGATCGGATGGGAGCCAGGCGAAGTGGAGAAAGATGAGGAGGGCATACGGACCATGAAGGTGCTAGGCCAAAATATGGCGTGGCTCTTGAAAAGGCTCCACTCCTCCTGCTAGAAATCGTCAAAATTCTCTAGCCCGTACTCAGCCCGCGATTCCGTGGCCTCACCACTCAGAACACTTCTAAACAGGCTTCCAAAAGTTCTCTTCTGCTACGCCTCGCGCCAGAGGCGATCATGCCGCCTGCGGCACTCGAAGGCAGAGCGGATGGTTTTAGAGGTAGGTTCTCATAGTGGGTCAATGACCGCTCGCTTCGCCGCGGGTCACGCGCGACAAGAACCCGGGTGCGCCAAGGAGCGCCCGTCCGGGTCCGTGCGGGGGCGATCAGCCATGATCGTCCCTACCGCGATCTCACTATCCCGTTATTGAGGAAGATCGTTGTGTCTGGATACCTGGACTAGCGTCTGGGAGTGCAGAAGGGAATAGAATAATAAGGTAAGCAATCAAAGCGCTGAGGTGGGCTTATGCTTCATGCCACAACCGCCGCCCACGCCGTCGGTCCTTCTCTTCAGGGCCTTCATCAACAGGATGAATTGATCGACAGTGTCTCCGATGTGGGATTCTCCGTCCCGTTGTTGACCACCGCTGGCGCGCCCACGGATCGCAGGACATTAGATCGCAGGACATTCCTAAAAGCTGCAACTCTGCCCTGCGTGGCCGCTTGCGCAGCCGTTTGTCTTCGTGGCACGCCGGCGCACGGCCTGGCGCTGTCGTCTGTCGCAGAAGACGATGCGCGCTTTCGCGTGGAGGCTAGATTCTACGAAAAGCTGCCGGGCAAGAACGTGCGGTGCCACCTGTGTCCGCGCAGCTGTGTCGTCGCGGCCGGTGAGCGTGGACATTGCCGCATCCGCGAAAATCGCGGAGGAACGTACTATACGCTGGTCCATTCGCGCGTCGCGGCCGCGCACGTCGATCCGATCGAGAAGAAACCCTTCTTCCATTTTCATCCCGGGATCGTGGCCTTCTCGCTGGCTACGGTGGGCTGCAATGTGACCTGCAAGTTCTGCCAGAACTGGGAGATTTCGCAGGCCAAGCCGGAAGAGTTGCCGGCGCGCTATATGCCACCTGCCGACGTCGCGTCGTTGGCCAAACAGAACCAGTGTCCAGCCGTGGCTTTCACCTACAGCGAGCCAACGGTGTGGAACGAGTTTGTCACCGACGCTGCCGATGCGGTTCGCGAGCAGGGACTGAAAGCGGTGGTGGTGTCGAACGGCTTTATTCAGCAGGAACCGCTCAAGCGCCTCTGTCGGCACGTGGACGCGATCAAAATTGACATGAAGTCATTTTCGGAAAAGTACTACCGCGAGGTGGTCGATGCGGAGCTCAAACCCATTCTGGACACGCTGGTCACCACGCGCAAGGAAGCGAAGTGGATGGAAATCGTGCATCTGGTCGTGCCCACGCTGAATGACAGTGACGCCGAGTTCCGCGATCTGGCGCGCTGGATCAAGGCCAATCTCGGTACCGACGTGCCTATCCATTTCACGCGCTTTCAGCCTTTGTATTTGCTCAAGAACCTTCCGCCCACGCCGGCTGAAACTCTGGAACGCGGCAAGGCAATCGCAGACGCCGAAGGCTTGCAGTACGTTTACATCGGAAATGTGCCGGGACATCGCGCCGAGAACACGTATTGCCCAAAATGCCGCCATCTCCTCATCGAACGTGCCGGGTTCACGGTCACGCAGAATCATATTCGCAAAGGAAAGTGCGAATACTGCCAGCATGCGATTCCGGGTGTGTGGAGCTGAGGCGGCAAGAGAATTGGAGTTCCTATGAATGCCAGACTCAGATTTACGCTGCCGATTGCAATTCTCTTCCTGGTGGGCTGCTCGGTGGTTGCTGGGAGCCCGCCGGCGGAATCAGAACACATTCGGCAAGCCGCGGTCGCGGGGGCCTTTTATCCTGCTGATCCAAAAGAACTGGCCGCGATGGTGGACGGATTCATTGCGCATGCGAGCGTGCCCGCCCATGAGGGGGAAGTCGTCGCGCTGGTCGCGCCCCACGCCGGGTATCCGTTTTCAGGCGGCGTGGCGGGCTATAGTTACGCAATGATAAAAGGGCGTCCTACGCATCGCGTCGTGGTAATCGCGCCTTCCCACTTCGAGGGGTTTTCGTTTACCTCGGTTTATGACGGCTACGCTTATGTCACTCCCCTCGGTAAGGTTCCCGTGGACAAGGAATTCGCCCGGAAGCTTGTGAGCTTGAACCCGGAAATCCGACTCTCCAGCAGTGGGCATGTTCCGACGGCTGCCGGTCCGGAACACGCGCTCGAAGATCAATTACCGTTCTTGCAGCGGGTGCTCGGTGATTTCCAACTGGTGCCGATCATCATGGGTGAACAGAGCTACGAGGCCAGCCGCGCTCTGGGAGTCGCCCTCGCAGAGTTGATTCGAGGAACAGACACGCTGATCGTTGCCAGCTCCGATCTCTCGCACTACCACCCGTACGCTGAGGCTGTCACGATAGATGGGAAAACGTTGAACGCGATTGGCGAATGGGATTACCTGACGCTTTCCGATAATTTTGCAAACCGCACATGGGAGGCGTGCGGAGGAGCGCCCATCGTTGCTGCCATGATCGCGGCCGAGCGGCTGGGAGCGACTCGCGCGCAGGTGATTAAGTACGCAAACTCCGGTGACGTGACGGGCGACCGCAGTCGCGTTGTAGGGTACAGCGCGGTGGCGTTCCTGAAAGAGGAAGGCCGCCGTGAGGCGACGCCAAAGTTCTCGCTGACGTCATCCGAAAAACGGCAACTGCTGGAGATCGCCAGAAAATCAGTCGAATCCGTCGTAAAAGAGGATAAGGGTTACGAGCTTCCTGCGAACCAGCCGGCCAATCTGACGCGGGATCGCGGCGCTTTTGTCACGCTGAAGGAAAATGGCGAGCTTCGCGGCTGCATTGGATACACGGTGGCGATGGAACCTCTGGCGGAGACCGTTCGCGATGTTGCCGCCCATGCCGCCTTACGGGATCCCCGCTTTCATCCGGTGGCCGCCAGCGAATTGCCTTTGCTGAAGTACGAGGTTTCCGTGCTCTCTCCGTTGCGGCGCGTCTCGGATACAAATCAGATCAAGGTTGGCGAGCACGGACTCATGATCGTGAAGGGGCGCACGCGCGGGCTTCTGCTTCCACAGGTTGCGCCCGAGCAACACTGGGATCGAAACACATTGCTCGACGAGACAGCGATGAAGGCCGGATTGCCGGCGAAGGCTTGGCGCGACAAAGATGCCGATCTCTTCATGTTCACGGCGGTTGTTTTTGGAGAAACGGAAATCTCGCGCGACCTCACGCCTGAAGTTCCCGCTTTGCCCAACCAACGCGGAAAGCCAGGAGAGCCGGTACCAGGTTCACCGCCGCAATGAACATCGCCGCCTTGAGGAAACCGAAGAGCGGAAGCAGGAACGCGCTCAGCACGAGCGCACCCAGGCACGCACCGATCAGATCCACGGCGTAGAGCATTCCCATGCTCGCCGGTTGCGATTGCGCATCTGCAAAGTAGACCTCCGTAGCGAGAGCGAATTCGTAGCCACCCAGCGCGCCCGCGAGCAAAGCCAGTGCCGGGAACAGAGTCAGGCTCGCCACCGCCAGCGTACTCATGCTTCTTGTGCCGGCCAGCGAATTGAGTACGAGATACAGCGCGAGTGGAGACAAAGCGGCCAGAATTTGCAGACCTGCCAACTCTGTGAGAGCCGCACGCAGCGCGGGCGCATTGGAAGAGCGTCGGGCGAACCGCAGACGCCGCCAACTCCCCAGGGCCATGCCCGACATGAAAAGTGCAATCAAGATGGCCAGTTGGTGGTAGACGTAGCCGTAAATCGCCTGAAACCCCAACAGGAGCAGCACTTCCAGACCGATCATCGTCAGGCCGGTGAGCGCAGCGCAAAAGCCGGCGCTCCCACGAATGCGGGCATCATGCCAGGGCCAGCAGAAGATGACCACAGCAATGGCAACCAGCAGAGCGGCAGCGCACTCCACCAGCCGTCCAAATCGAATTCGCGCGATTGACTCGAAAACATGCTGATATTCGCGGTTGAATTGCGTGCTCCAGAGTTCGACGTCGAAGTAGTAAGCGATGGGCGCCAAATCGCGGTTGATGGGCGTGTCGTTCAGAGGCCGAATGTTCTCGTCGAGATCGGCGACGCGGTCGGGCATCAGGCGAAACGGAATGTAGTACTCGCGCACATAGCTGGTTTTCAAGTGCCGCGATCGCAGACGCGAGAGGAGTTCGGCGGAATCGGCGGCCAGAATGCCATCCCGCTTCGTTGCGAAGAAATGCACGATGTCGCCGGGGATCGTCTGCACCACGGGAAATGCCTCATGCAGTGACTTGACGATGCAGCGTAGGAAGGCGCTCAGATCGGGGCTCAGGTATTCTTCCGCGGCATGCAGTTGAAAGGAGAAAACTCCGTCGCCGGCAAGCTTCTCAGCGGCCTCGCGAAAAAAGTCGGAAGTATAGAAGCGATTCAGCTGCGCGGTCTGCGGGGCGGGGAGATTGACGATGATGACGTCAAAAACCTGGCGCGTGGTTTTCAGAAACAGCCGTCCATCGGCATGGTGAACGTGCACCCGCGGATCCGCGCGCGCCGCAGCCCATTGCTCAGGGAAATATTTGTCCGCCAGTTCGAGCACGGCGGGATCGAGTTCAACATAGTCCACCCGTTCAAGAGTGCGATGTTGCAAAGCCTGGAGCAGGCTTCCGCCGGCACCGCCTCCAATAAGAAGAAGACTCTTCGGAGACGGGTGTTCGAGTAAAGCGAAGTGCACAGCTTCTTCCGCGGAGGCAGGGTCTGGAGCGTTGAACATCAATAGTCCGTTCTCGAGCAGGCTGCGAATTCCGCCTGTTTCAACGACCGCAAGATTCCCGTACACGGAATTGCGAGTATCAACCACGCGAAAGCCAGGCCAGAGGCGGGCGAGAGAGACGGCTTCCAGCCGGCGGCCTTGCGGCAGAGCCGCAACTACAAAGGCGACGAACAAGATCGCAACCGTCGCCAGCCGATACGATCGCTGGCGCAGGCTCAGAAAGGCTGCGGCCATCAAATTCAGGGCGCTTATCAGAAATGCAATCTGCAGGGAGTTCAGCGAGCGGAGGAAAACCAGGCTGGCCAGAACTCCCCCGAGTGCCGAGCCCGCCGCCTCCAGCAAGTACACGGAATTGACCGCGACCGGGGCCGAGGAGCCGGATTCGCGGGCAAGGAACCGGCCGCCCGCAACAAACGCACAGCCCGATACAGCGCAGAAGCAACTCAATGAGATCAGACAGGCGAGAAAGATCGGGGCGGGTCCGAGAAGTTCTCCCGGAAACGCGTGAAACAGACCGCGGGTAGCACGCACCGCGAAGACGGTCGCGGGCAACAGAACCGCGAGCAAGACCTGCAATGCGGCCATGAGCTTCGCCGGATTCGATGCCCGGGCTGCGAACCGGCCGAGCACGCTGCTCCCCAGCGCAGTCCACAGAAGCCAGGAGGCAAGCATTACTCCAAGCGAGATCTCGTTGCCATAGGAGACGACCATCAACTCGCGCAGAAGAACGATCTGAGCAACTGTCGCGGTGAAACCGATGAGAACCAGAACGGCGCGAAGCTTCGGCGATGCGCGGCTTGCTAACGGGAGTGGCGGTTCCGAGCTCACAGCAAGATCATTAGAATTCAACATTTGCGAAAAGCAAAGCCATAGCACTTGGCCCGCCCGGGGGACTGCATGTTTGCGCTTCGCAATTCCGCGCCGATTTGCCAAAGGGGATTCCGGTAAAGATGCGCATACTCGCGTTCCTGCGGTTCGTGCTGCTAACGCTTTTTCCCATCGAGCGCTCAGACGTTTCCGCCTGATCCCAGCTCCGGAATCCAGGTCTCCAGCCATATCGCGTTATTTTTCCTTCGCCGCCCCTAGTCGAGCAGCAGTAGAATCGGGGCAAAAAATTCCGCGCCTCCCCGATAGAGCTTTTGTCAGGGAGTTCATAGATTTTGTGGGGCGAAAGACCCGAACGTACTGCCAGCGATGGATGCTCTCCTAGCGACGGGCACGCAAGAAGCGGCTGCCGATTCAGTGGCATTACACAATGGCGATTCGGCCGGATGTGCCATCGCTTGCGTCAATTGGGCGAGTGTTTCCTGACAGGGAGAATTGCTCGGTCTCGCCACTGCCGCGTGACAAAGAACACAACTCGACTGTAACCGTCACAGGAAGTATCCGGTTGACGAATACTGTGGCCTGGAAATAATGCGCGCCTAATCGTGTTTGTGGTTTAGGGGCGAGCCACGGTCTACGGTCCATGTATTCCCCACCGGGGGTCGATTCCCAAGTGCTTCCTGTTCGGTTGCAAAGTCGTGCGCTGCAGTCGCATCGCCGACCTACTCATCCCTCCGATTCGTCCTTCGCTCTCACGGATACTGGCAGAATGGGTTGGCGTTCTTGCATGTTGCGTATGCAACAGTTATATGTTGCAATAGCAACATTGAGGTACCTATGAACGACATCCTGGAAGCGCTCTTCCATAGGCGAGCAGTTAAGGTCTTTGAGCCGGTCAAAATCCCACAAGTACTGCGTGAACAAATCCTCGATGCAGCCCGCCATGCTCCCTCCAGTTTCAATATGCAACCGTACCGGTTCTTTTGGGTGGAATCGTCGGCGAGGATGGCAACCGCGGCGAAACTCTGCCTGGGACAGATGCCTGCGGCAACGGCGTCGGCACTGGTGGTTGCGGTGGCCGACATCGGGTCGCTGGCAGCGACCTCGCAAGCCCAGTTGGAATGGATGCGGAGGAGCGGATTCAGCCACGCCAAAATCCGAGACTATGAGCGGACGGCGAAGATCGGCCGGATCCTGTTCATGCCAGGACCGCTCGGCATTTTTGGCGCGGTCAAGTGGGCGATTTTCCGGCTGGTGAATTTGTGGAAGGCGATCGGGATGCCACCACTGTTTCGACAGGACGTATTAAAGTGGGCGACGAAGAGTACATCGCTGGCCTGTGAGAATCTGATGATTGCCGCCGAAGCGCTGGGGCTCAACACGTGCCCCATGGAAGGATTTGATAGCCGCAGACTCTCCAGGTTTCTCGGGCTGTCAGTTCGGTACCATGAAATTGTGATGGTGATTGCGATCGGGAAGAAATCGCCTGCTTATGCGGAACCGCCCCAGTGGCGGCGACCTCTCGATGCCACGGTAACCGTTCTATGATCATCGTTCCAAAGAAGGATATTCCTCAAGACATCCTGAGGGACTCAGTACTTGCCCACGTTTTTGCAGCCTATTTTTCCGTCGGGAAGAGACTTGAACGAAAAACTCGGTGCTCTGCGACTCGTGGCTTCATCCTATCCACACTCCGGGGCGGTGCCGCGCTCAATCAGAATCAAATCGCCACACTTCTCGGTTTCGACCGAACTGTCGTGCACCGAGCCATCAAGTCGATGGCTCAGGAAGGGCTGGTGTCTGAGAGAAAAGCAAAATCGGGCAGAGCAATTCACGTTACGTTGACGCGAAAAGGCCACAAATACAGGAGACGCCTGATCAATGCGAGGATAGCCGCTGACGATAAACTCCGAAAAGAACTGACTCCGGAAGAACGCACAACACTTCTTCGAGTCTTGAAGTTGATTGCCGAATTAGAGTTCTAAACTGCGCCGCCGGCCATTCTGGATGGGGTGGTAGCCTACGCGCACTATCCAGAAACGGCTTGGAGGAGATCAATGGCAATCTCCTCGAAGCGGGCCTATGGCCAGTGTGGTCGGGAGCGGAGAAAATCACAAAAACTGAGAGGCAGTCGATCGCCTGAGTGATCGTTCTTTCTTTGGGAGTTGTCCCGCAGGCTCTGAAAATGCCCACTAACGACGAGTACAGACAAGCCCCGCTCGACTAACCGATCATTTTGCGTTGATCTCTGATGCGGCGGTCGCGTTCATTTGCGAATCGCTTCACACCCTCGAAAATCGAATCGGTATCGAGGTGTGCTTCCGCGATCACGTCCGCTTCGAGGCCGCCGCTTCTCCAGGAATTGTCGAAGTCGGACGTGAGTGAATACTCATCCGTCAATGGACCGAGATTGCGCAGCGGCCACATGCGTCGCGTGCCCGTTGATACCACCATCAAATCGTAGCGAGCCTCGGGCGGCAGCACGGAATCGCGATACGCCTGCGGCTGGCGATCGAACAACTCCTCGCTGATCACCGCGACCGCCTTCACGTTCACACCGGCCGCTTCGAGTCTTGGCAGCACTTTCACGAGATTCACAGTCGAGCTCGATCCTTGCGCGATCACGTAGCCGTGGCGCGGCTTGTCCGGCGCGAAATCGCGGATCACGTAGAGGCCTTTTGCCGCTGCGCGCAGATCGGCGTCGGCGAAATGGTTGCGGTCCGCGACCGGGAAGTCGGGACGCGCCACTTCCAGCGTGATGATGCCCACAAGCGGATCGCGCGCCGCGATTGCCGCCGCCGCGAAATAGCCGGGCGCGACATCGTTGTAATCCCAAAAGCTCAAATTGATGGCTTGACTACGCGGGAACAGCTTCCACACTTGCGGCGCGAAGATGCCGAAGTGGGTGCGGGCATCCGCCGCGGTTTCAGGGCCGGAGTGCGCGGCGAGAATATGTAGCACGCCCATGCGGAATTTGCTGTCCTGATTTTGCTGACTCCAGACCCGCGCCGGAGTGTACATCAGCGGCGTGAATGCTCCGTACGTGCCGCTCAAAGCCCAAACGCCGGCGAATTTTTCCGGATCGACGGAAGCGCTTTGACTCACCAATCCGATGGCGGTCGAAACATTGCCCGCTTCTTGTATGGGCGCTTTCAAACGCGTGCCCAGCGGATTGTCCGTGGGACTGTAGTGCCCCCACAAACTGCCGTGCTCCACGTTGATCGACTCCGAAAGGTCCGCGGCCACCGTGAAGAATCGTCCTTCGGTGACGTAATTCATCCACTTGATGATTTCCGAAATCGCGCGCCGCGCCCCGGCCACCTCGCCCGGCTTCTTGAACAGGGCAATGCTGACCTGCTTTTCCGTGCCGGAGATCGCATTGTGAATTGAGACCTTCTGTGGCTCTTCCGGTAGCGCCGCAACGCGCAGGCGATCGTCGAGGAAAGGATCGCTCGAGGCTGAGATGCGCAACTTCACGTCGTCGCGCACCGTGTCGCCGATTTCCACGAGACGATCGGCGAGGCGATCGCCCAATCCGTTGCGGTCGAGTATCGACATCACGATGTCGATGTTCGTCTTGAACTGGATCAATCGCTCGCGATTGTTGGCAACCGGACCCTTGCGAATTCCGTCAAACTCCACGCCGTAACGCTTCTCGAAGGTCGAGGCCAGCGCGACAAAGTACTCCGAGTTCATCTTCAGCGCGTAGGGGTGGCTTGGGTAACTCACGAGTTGCTCGCCGCCGTAGCCGGGGATTTTTCCGCCAACCGCGTTGGGCCAGTAGCCCTTGATCGTTTTGCCGATCGCGGCGATGGGACGGCGGTCGTGCGGGTCCACTGCGTCCATCGCCTTCAGCACCGCGGCCACCTGGCCGTAATCGTTGCCGTTCGTCAGCGTAAAGACGTTCCATCCATACGACGTCCATTGGCTCACGATGTCATAGCCGTCGAAGCACGCCGCGATCACGCCGCCAATTTTTCCGCCAATCAGGCAATCGTCGATGCCCGCGTTGTTGTCGGAAATCAGCACGCGCAAACGCTTGCCCACTTGCAGCGCGAGCGCCTGCGTCTTGAACTCTTGCGCGTGACCTTCGGTGAGCGCGAATTCGCCCTCCAGCGCGATCACTTTCGGCGAGGTCGGCGCGCCCATCACATCCCAGAATGCCGCTTTGCCCGCGGCCGTTGCGATGCCGATGCCCGACGGTCCGCCGTTCACGTCGTTGGTGCAGTCGGTGCTTTCGGCATGTCCGGAGAGCGCGCGAATGCCGCGGCCTTTCGCCTGCGCGAATAGCGGGTTGTCTTCCAGACCCGTATCCCGCAGCAGCGTCTTCAGCGCGCCCGCGCCGCGCCGGAATCCCAACGCGTCGATCGGCAGCATCGCAACCAGTGGGTCGACGTGATAACGCGGATCGCCAGTCTGCTGATATTTGCGATACAGCGCCTGGCCCATGATCATCCACAGCGCATAGCACGTGGGGATCGAGTGACCAGCCGCGAGCATGAATTTGTCGCAGTAAGGATGCTTTGGCCGGCGGTAATCGTAACGGAGTCCACCGTTTTCAGGCCCGACCAAATGCGCCGCAACATTGTACGGTGTGTATGCGAGCGGTCCCCCGAGATGCCCGGTCTGCGCGTAGTTTCCCAGCAGCACCAGGGTCATGCAGGTCATGTATCCAACGTCGTCGAGCAGCGGATCGTACGCCAAAGGTTGTTGCTGGAAGGGAGAAGGAACTACGTGAGTGAGAGATGTCATAGACGGTTTTAAAAATCATAGCATCCATGAAGCACAGGACTCTCACGGATTGTTGGAGAGACCCAAAACGACCCGGACGATTCGACGTTCTACACCTCGACCCCTACGGGTCCTCAGCTTTGCGGAAGAAATCCGAATTGCTTTGGGCTGATTCCGACTGGGGGCGGCACGTTCCTGCAAAATCCGTATGGCAAGGAGGTGCCGGAAGCAGTTCGGTGGGTGGTTGCAGCGGGCGCCACGCTGCAGGATTACAAACGCTTTTCAGCGAGTTTGCGCCTGCGCTATTTTGGCCCGCGCCCTTTGACTTCCGACGCAATTTACAACTCACCCTCAACGACGTTGGTCAACCTGGGAGCCAGTTATAAAATCAACAAGAACTGGAGCCTTTGGGGCGAAGTTTTGAATTTGTTCAACCGCCGAGATCACGACGTCAACTATGCCTATGTATCGCAAATAACGCCAGCAGTCGGGCTGGGGCTACCAGCCACACCGCCAACAACCTTAGCAGGGCAGGAGCAGGTTGCGAGTGTTGTGAACGCTAACGCTGCATTCACAACGGTTGTGCACTCCATAGAACCAGTTCAGGCCCGATTCACTTTGCGTTACAGTTTCGGTCGCTGACGCAAACACGTTTGTCGCTGGGTCCTTTTTGAACTTCGTCGGCTTGAAATGTATCGTACGTCCCGTCTTATCGTCCCCGGGTTTTGCTCTGGAACGTAGAACACTCAGTGACAGGTTGGAGTTCAGTGGCTTCCGTTGGATTCGTTTGCAAGGAGCCTTCTCTCGCCGGAAAGTTGACGCAGCGGCGCCAAATCCTGAGTGTGTTCCACGGTGCCCAGGTACTTGCCTTCGTCGTTGCGAACAGCGAAATAACGGATATGGACGAACTCGTTTTGAAAGTTGATCCAGAACTCAGCGACGTTCTGACGGCCTGCGCGAAAGTCGTCCAGGATTTTGTTAACCGTGTTGGCGCTGCGGGGCGGGTGGCAATGTTGAACCTTGCGTCCGATGATTGCTTTACTGCGCGCGAAGATACGATCAGGGCCTTCGCTGAAGAAGGCAACGCGGTCCTCAGCATCGACGAATGTCAGATCGAGGGGCAGAGTTGAGAGCACGGCCGCCAGTTGTTCGACCCTGACGTGGCCGGCCGGCATCATGATTGTTCCATCCTTCGGTTCGTTCGTGAAACGCTCGGGACCGAAGAATAGACTCCTCTTTCTGTGGATACTGTCGCGGGTTCGCATATGCGGAGTGATGCCGCGATCCGCCAACCACTGCAAGAACTCCCCGTTCCCATAGGTCGTGTCGGCGCCCACCGATTCGGGGGTTCGTCCTTGGCACTCGCTGAAACGGGTGAGCATATCTTGCGCCGCCACGGCTCTTCCACCGGGTTCTGCTCTTCCAGTTCCTTCACATACTGGCGCACGCTTTGATGCACCTTGGCCGCTTCCGCCAACTGCTCCCGCGGAATGCGGCTCTCCTTCGCCGCATTCGCTTCTACGAAGGTGCCATCGACCGACAAGTGCTGGCCCTGCACCAGTCCCACGTCCACACACTGCCGCACGATCAGCTCAAACAATTCCTCGAACAAATTCGATTCCTGAAACCGCCCGTGCCGATTCTTGGGAGAACGTCGAGTGATGTGGAATTTCCTGATCGAATCCCAGTCCGGTGAACCAGCGCCAAGCCAGATGCATGCGCAGTTCCTGCACCAGCTTGCGCTCGCTGCTGACACCGTACAGATACCCGATCAGCAGAATGCGCAGCAACAGCTCGGGATCGATTGAGGGACGCCCGGTCTCGCTATAGCTGTCTTTCAGTCGTTCGCGCACGAAGTCGAAGCTGATGTGCTTCTCGATCAGCCGCAGCAGATGGTTCTCGGGAACTTGATCTTCCAGACGAAAGTAGTAAAACAGCGCTTCCGAACGATCATGATGTCCCATCATGAGCAGCAGGCCTCCGACGATGGCAAGGATGCAAAGCATGGCCAGGATCTCTTCCTTGTAACATGCTTTCTCGCCATCTCGGCCTCTAATTACCGTGACTTTTTCAACACCCACTCCCCATAACGCTCATTGACCCACAAAAAAGCGAATGGAAGGCGCGAACTCGACGACATCGCCTCCACGTCATTCGTTGAATGCTGGTCATTTGGCAGGAGTCCATCGACCTTTGCCAAGTGAAAACAGGAGATAGTCAGTAGCCGCATCCGACAAGTCGGAGAATTCCTGAACGCACTGGCGCTTCAAATCCCTCGTAAACCAAGCAACTGTGAATCCGTTGCCCTTCTCCTCAATGTAGGTCGCTGGAGTATATCGTTTGTCGTAGGAGTCCAACAGTAAGGCTCTGGCGGTTTCAGGATGCTCACGAAAATACTTTGCGATGTCCGAAGGCGGAAAGCCGGATATTGCCCTCGCGGCGTTGATTTCTATGCGCTGAACCTTGAACCCCTCAGGGAATCCTTCGGGAAATACTTTAGGATTTGATTTGGCCGCTTTTACTCGGTCGACCATTGTCTGGACGATTACGTGGACGGCAGCGTAGACGGCGACTGACAGCAAAACACCCAAAACGAGAAGAACAAATCTAGTGACGGTCATGGCGGCGGAATCCAGACCGGATTCTAATGCTTTCGCTCAGTTGGCGAAACATCCCTATAGCACCCATCAACCTGCAAAGAGGCGAAACAAAAGCGCAAGCTTGTGCAATCGTTTTCGCCAACAATCTCCCTCGGCTACGCCAGGGTTTGGGCCGAGTGTCGCTAATGCCCGTTGGGGCATGTGACCTCGCCCCTTTGCCCCTCACAAGCTCAGGTGACGGTTGTACTAGCGTAGACCGCGATGGACTACCATACTTCCTCTGCACGTTGCGCGCATAAGGCCTTCGGCCCGACGAGCATGCGTCCTCCCTTTACTCCGTCAGCCTGGGTCTCACCTCGCAGAGCAAGTCAATTCAATCCAGAGAGGTAGTCCCATGAAACTTCGCATCTTTTGTTTGACACTTTTATCTTTCTCGCTCGCTCTATCTACACATGCGACGACCTGCAATCAAGCCACTGTGAACGGAACCTACGCGGGCAGCGCTATCGGCCAGTTAGGGAAGGGCTATGGAGCTGCGCTTAGCCTCCGCACTAACAACGCGGGCAGTTTTAGCGGGGTGGGCGCGGAGAATTTCAACGGCACCCCTTATACCGATGTGACGATCAGCGGTACCTACACCGTGAATGCGAACTGCACTTTCACCGAGACTACGACCGACAGCAACGGCAACACTATCCATTTCTCAGGCAATATCTTTGGAAATGGGGCCGAGATCGTTGGAATTTCCACCGACGCCGGATCCGCATATCAGTTCACTTCCTACCGGCTAAAGAAGACGCTGTGCACCGAGGCCAGCGCCAAGGGAAGCTTTGCCGAAGAGTTCCAGTGGCCAATCACACCTTATGGCCCCGCAGTTGAAACCGCACAGGAGACGATAAGTTCTAAAGGCGCGCAATCGGGCTCCGATGTGATCAACTTCAACGGTGGAACGATTCAAAGCAACACGTTCACCGGGACCGTTTCTGTGAATTCCGACTGCACCTTCACTGCGACGATAGACGTCTCGGGAGGGCCCACGCTACACTTTTCGGCATCGGAGGCATCTCGCAGAATGGCGTAGAGCACCTGTTGCTAGATGTCGATAGCGGCTGGGTCGGCCTAGCCATTGGCTACTAGGGGTGCGCCCGGCACCTAGAGACAAGGCGTGACCATGGTTGGCGAAGAATCGCGATATCGCTCATCGTCGCTGAAAAAGGCGAAGGAAAGGCGCAAAGTTGCGAGAACGCCTGCTTACGCCAGTTATCTTGCCCCTTGCAGAGAAAAGCCTTATGGTTCATTGAGAACGAGGCGCGTGGCTCCCTTTTGACGATTGCGAAGTAGTGTAGCCACAGAATCGGAATCCATTTGGTCTATGGCATTTCCTAAGCGGTACACATTCGGGCTAATCGTCTTAGCCTTGCTGGTTGCGGCTGTTCCGCTCCTCATCCATTACCAGAACACGCGAGCTCAGGCATGGTCTTTAACTTCGCCACCCGGACTTGGAGATGTCGCTACTCAAATGGCCGAGCTTGGAGAGAGAGAACAGTTTGAAGATGAGATTCAACTAGGGCTGCGCTCACGGACAGGACGACCGTCAGACTATTTCATCTACCAGATGGTTGCTCAAGCGTACGCTATCCGGGAATACAGAGATCCCAACAAAGACCCCAAGCAAGCGGCACAGTGGGCCGAGCTTGCCGCTCAATACGCAGAAAAAGCATTGAGCGCAGAGCCAAACGATCTGTCTAACATTTTCAACGTCGGGCAGACATACGAACTTGCCGGAGATAATCTGCCCACCAGTGACTCCTGCCGCTATTTCCAACGGGCTGTCGAAGTGCTGGAGAACTTGTCTCCAAAGCTCCAAGGCAACCGCGCCACAATTGAGGGAGAAAGCTTCCGATTGGCGCCCTTTCGCCAACACAATGCAGAAGAGGTGTCCCGTGTGAAAAGAGAACTCGCATCCTGTGGCGATCGCGTTCCGACGAACGAGCCAAGCGCAAACCCTGTGATAACAAAAGCAGCGTCGGAGATGACGCGATACGCTCAAAAGGGGGACTACGAAAAGGCCGTTCAAATTGGGTTAGCCGCCGCGAGGGAAGCGCCCGGCCCAGTGATTTACCAACAGATCGCTATGATGTACGTGATGCGGGCGCATGAACAACCAGCAGCTCGGGACAGCTGGCTGCGTGAGGCTGTTCTATACGCAAACAAATCCTGCGAGACGGAATCCCATTCATCGGGAGATTTCCTAAACCTCTACGAAGCGGGACGCATTTTAGAAGATGCAGGCGACCTCTCCTCTGCGGGGCGATGTGAATATTATCGGGATGCTGTGAAGAAACTGACAGATCAGGCCCCGCTGCTTGAGGGTGATTCCATTGCGGCTTTTGGCTATCGGCATCAATTGGCTCCGATGCGGAATGAGAACCAAAAAGCTCTGACCAGAGTCAAAGGGAAGTTCGCGGATGCGGGCTGCAAGTGAGGAATTGTCCATAACTGGTGCAAAATCGCCATAGCACTCATCGAGCTTCAAAAAGGTGAAACAAAGGCGCAAGCTTGCGACATCTCCCGGTGGCGACAGTTAGTGGCCCAAAATTCCTCGTGATGCAAGAAGAGCCGCCCACTTATGGAGCGGCTCAAATGAAATAGCGTCCAAGCGAAGATCGACCTGCTTATGCGATCTGACTTCTGCCTTTACTTACGGCGTCAGTGCAAACACCACCCCTGCTCCGTACAATCCTCCGCCCGGCGTCGTACCGTAAAGCGTGCCGGTCCCATCCAGAATCAATCCGGCCATGGAACCTGCTCCATCCGTACCGTGGAAACTCCATAGGATTTTCTCCTGGTACACGCCTCCGCCAATTGGGACTAATTCGAAGACCGTTCCGTAATCAAGCTCGCCACCCTTTTGCGTGGTGCCATAAATGTTCCCGGCCCCATCCAGCACCGGCTGTCCGATCGGCATCGCGCCATCAGTCCCGCCTGCAAATGAATAAAGAATCTGCTCCGTCCACTGCACCTCGCCCTTGGCATTCTTGCTTGGGGTGAGCTCGTACACGGTTCCGTTGTTCGTCGCACCGCCGGAGTAGGTGGTTCCGTAAAGGTTCCCGGCCGCGTCGATCACAGGAGCCATCCAGGGACTGATTCCGTCTTCAGGAGCCCCCGTGAAAGTGTAGAGCACGGTCGCCGTCCACCCGCCGTTACCGTTTGGCGAAAGCTCGAACACCGTCGAATTTGTGGTCCCGTAGAGGTTTCCCGAGCCGTCCATGGTCAGCCCGCAGCTCGTCGGCGCATTATAGATCGCCTGCTCGTGCCAAAGCGTGCCGCTATGGGCGAGTTCGAAGACGCCTCCCGTCGCCTGGTACTCCGACGTTGTGCCATAGAGATTGGCTTGTGCGTCCATCACCAGACCGCTTGCTGGATGCCCGAAGCTGTTCTTGAAGTTAAAGCTGTACAGGGTCCTGTCCTTCCAGCCCTTTTTTGAATGGCGCAGTTCGTACACCACGCCAAAACCATGCTTGCCGCTGAATTCCGTCGTGCCGTAAAGATTTCCCGACTTATCGAAAATCACGGGAGCAATAAATGGATTCGCCCCATCCTTCCCACCGCCGAAACTGTAAAGCACGTTTTCGTTCCAGCCTCCGCCGTTCGGCGAAAGCTCAAATACCACTCCACATCCAACACCCGAGCATGGCAAGTACCCTCCCTGCAACGTAGTGCCATAGAAGTTGCCCGCACCGTCGCGGATGAGGTTGGCCGTGGGACTGAGGCCGTCAGTGCCGCCCGTGAAGTTGTAGAGCACGGTTTCCGTTTGCGCCTGCGCTGGCTGAGCGGCAATCAGCAGCGGCGCAACAAGCACAGTTAGTGTCAGAACCCAGCGCGTACCATTCATAGGTAGAACCCTCCTTTGGGAGTTTCGCCTCAGGGGGTGCTGCCTCTCAACGGGCGGGAACGGCTCTTCGGAGAGGCGAGACGCATTTATTAAACACGAATGAGCGCGATCTGTCAGTTAAATTGGTCACATCTTGATGTGAAGTGTTGGCCAAGAGCAGCAGCGCACGGCAAAACTGTGAATTGGCGAAAAATCCCGATAGCGCTCAAAATCCGCGAAAAACGCGAAACAAAAGCGCACGCTTGTGCTATCGCGTGTGGTGGCTGACCCCAAAGAAATAACAGGACGGCTGTCGAGGCTCCTGAATCATCGCGAGCGTCACACCAAAAGGACTGACCGCGTTCTCAACGTGCTGCGAAGATCGACGTAATCACGATTGTCTTCCCTTATCTGAAGTGGTTGGGGGCCTGGCTCGCACGCTGCGCGCCGGATGGCAGATTCGCAAACTCAGCTTTAGAGGAAGCCCGGCTCAGGCTCCGCGCGAAGGCCATCCAGGGGCTTGGTCAGAGAAACGTCATTAATTGGTTCGATAAGTAGAGCCCCTTGCTACCTTTACTTTTCACTCACATTCGCGGTGTACCGGGGAAACATTTGTGTCGGTGCGATCCCGCAAAGCCTGGCCATTGATCCACATGGAAAATTCTTCTTTGTTCCAAACACAAACTCCGGCAACATTTCCAGTAGATTGGGGCTGGGAACCTTCGTTTTCTTGACGAGAAGGTCCACCAGCTGATCTTGTGATCGCTGGAAACCTGTAGGTTCTGTGATACCAGTCAGCGGAGTATGACTGACGGCCGATCAGCCATCTTTTATTCAATCAACCTGAATATCCGTACTTTGATACCGCATGACTGCGCCATTTGTGTGCCTCTGTTGCGAGCCAAGGAGGAAACTCTATGGCTCGCAAAGTTGGACAGATCATCGCACGAGGCGACCGCAGATGGCTCATCCGAGTCTACCTCGGCCGCGACCACGGAACCAAGAAACGCAATTACCACAACCGAACCATCCGCGGCTCGATGCGGGAAGCGCAAGCATATCTGACGAAGAAGTTGCGCGAACGCGACTTGGGCCGTGACTTGGAAGGTGCAAAGATTACACTCAACGAGTACCTTGATCGCTGGCTCGACACAGCTGTGAAGCCACGAGTACGACAGAAGATCTGCCAGGATTATGACGCCCGCGCACTTGTGTGTCCGTTTCTTCTCCAACGCCTCTCACGCAACTTTCCGCATGCGCTCTGGCTCATCTCGGCCGCTACTCCGACCATCTGCACCGCATTCCCATCACGCCTCGCCGCTCTCCCCAAGCTCTGTTCAGATCCACGCTACCGTTCAAATCCCATAGCGCACCGCGTCCGCCGCAAACGCCAGCGGCTTCCTCCTAGTCTCCTTATCGAAAACGCCTCGGGACAACGCTGCTTTCACCCCAAAGTGTCCGTCCGAGGCGTTTCCGATCAAAGCTAGCGACCAACCGGGAGTCTCTTCTCCCGAATCGCAAGGCCGTGTGTGGCCACGCTGGATGGCCGGGTACAAAACAGGTGCTGGGCTCGACACGCTCGGTCAGATCTGCCATCCGTTGACTGGTCGCTGCCGCATCCGTAAGATGAAGCGACCGGAAAGCTGAGCATCTTTTCAGTGATCGGCCAGACCATTTCGCACTACCGCATCGTCGAGAAACTCGGCGGCGGTGGCATGGGTGTGGTCTACAAGGCCGAGGACACGCGCCTTCACCGGTTCGTCGCCCTCAAGTTCTTGCCCGATGAAGTTGCCCGCGATCCGCAGGCCTTAACCCGTTTTCAACGAGAAGCGCAAGCCGCATCGGCATTGAATCATCCCAATATCTGCACAATTTATGACATTGGCGAGCAGGAGGGCCAGGCATTCATCGCCATGGAGTTTCTGGAAGGGGTGACGCTGAAACATCAGGTCGCGGGAAAGCCCTTCGAAACCGATGTCTTGCTCGGTCTGGCAATTGAGATTGCCGATGCGCTGGACGCGGCCCATAGCGAAGGTATCGTTCACCGCGACATCAAGCCGGCTAACATCTTCGTGACTAAGCGCGGCCACGCCAAGATCCTCGATTTTGGCCTGGCCAAAGTGACGGGGACGAGCACTCGAAGCACCAGCCAGGGAGAAACCGAAAGCCTGCAGGACGAACATCTCACCAGTCCGGGCTCGGCAATTGGAACGGTGGTCTACATGTCTCCCGAACAAATTCTGGGCAAGCCAGTGGATGCGCGCTCGGACCTTTTTTCTTTCGGGATCGTGCTCTACGAGATGGCGACCGGCCAGCTACCCTTCAAAGGCGATACCTCGGGCGCGATCTTCGACAGCATCCTTCATAGGGTTGCGCCGCTGCCGGTTCGCTTGAACTCCGAGATAACTGCGGAACTGGAACACATCATCTGCAAGGCACTCGAAAAGGAACCGGCGGTGCGCTATCAGCACGCCTCCGAAATGAAGGCCGACCTGACGCGTGCAAGACGCGATTCGACCTCCGTTCGTTTGGACCGGGAAGATCTCAATCGAACCGTTAACTCAGCCGGACGAACGCAAATCCAAAAGAAGATGCCGTGGATCGTCGGCATCGCAGCGGTCGCCCTGGCTGTGAGCGCAATGGCAATGCTTCTTTGGAACCGCCGGACACATCATGCAGCCTCAACTTCCCCCGTCCCAACCGCCATCGCCGTCCTGCCTTTTCAGAATGTCGGGTCCGATAAAGATGCCGACTACCTCCGTCTCGCCTTGCCCGACGAAATTGCCGGAACACTCAGCTATGTGAGTTCCTTGTCAATCCGGCCGTTTGCGGTGACAAGCAAGTATGTTGGACCCGACCTGGACCTTCAGAAAGCAGGCCGGGACATGCACGTGTCCACCATTGTCACCGGACACTACATGAAGGAAGGGAATCAACTCCAGGTAACGCTCGAAGCTGTGGATGTCGAGAACAACCGTACAGTCTGGCAATCCACGCTCAATGTCGGCGCGTTGGACATGATTTCCATGCGCGACCAGGTGACAGCCAAAGTGCGGCAAGGATTAGTTCCGATGCTGGGCGTTTCGGCGGCCACGCCGGAGGCGGGCACGCATCCGAAAAATGAAGAGGCCTACAACCTGTACCTGCGGAGTGTGGCTTTGCCGCATGACGCCGTGCCGAACCGGGAAGCCATTGCCATGCTGGAGCGCGCGGTGGGACTCGACCCGACTTATGCGCCGGCGTGGGAAGCCTTAGGGCTACGCTACTACTACGACTTCACTTTTTCGACGGGCGGGGAAGAAATGTTCCAACGCTCCAACGTCGCCTATGAACGGGCGCTCGCCCTCGACCCGAATTTGCTGGTGGCGGCGGGCCAGTTGATTACCAACCGCGTGGAGCGGAGCGAATCGGGCAAGGCCTATGCCGAGGCGCAAGCCCTGGTCAAGCGTCATCCTGAAAGTGGACAAGCACACTTCGCCTTGGGCTACGTGCTTCGTTACGCTGGGATGCTTGAGGAAGCGATGCGGGAATGCAACACTGCCCTCGCGTTAGATCCGGGAAACTACGCCTTCCGCTCCTGTGCCTGGGCCGCGATGGAACTTGGGAACACGCAGCGGGCCGCGGATTTCATCCGGTTGGATGCCGGCTCGGAGTGGGCTTCGTACGTCACGACTTCCTTGTTGTTGCGAGAAGGAAAAGTGGAGGAAGCACGGGAGGCCGCAAAACATATCCCAACCGCTCCTCACTATCACAGCAATCTGGTGCAAGCTTGCCTTCATCTGCGTGCGGAAGCTGAATTGGACACTCTGGCGCACGCGGCCGAGACCGGCCCCTCGAATGATTCTGACCCTGAGCTTTTGTACTATCAGGGATCGATCCTGTCTTTCGGCGGCAGGAAAAACGCTAGTCTGCAGATGATCAAACGCGCGATTGAGCATGACTACTGTTCGCTTTCCCAGTTGCGATCTGATCCTTTGCTCGTCAATATACGCAGCACACCAGAGTTCCCCCCGTTAATCTCCGCCGCCGCGAATTGCCAGAAGAAGTATCTGGCCGGGGCGAGCGAGGCGCAGTAACTTTCTTTACGAAAGACCATACGACCAAGGCTGAAGTGTGCGTGAGAACACTAATGACTATCCAGTGGGACTACTCTTAGCAATGAAACCCCGAAGCCCCTTGTGAAAAACCTTCTGACCCGGCATAACCGGATTGTCCGTCATGCGGGTCGATGCCCGCTAACCAGTTTCACGAGATCGGGATCCGGTAAATATTTCTCCGAACGTTCGTTATAGTGTACGAGTATTTTTCCGGACCAAACTCCGAATCCACTCCTTTTGTCAGTACGCTGACTCGATGCGCTTTCCTTGAAGCCTCAGGAGTGGTAAGTCCTTCTGGCGGCAGATCCGGAAGTCCGCGTTCGACGCTCACCGGCAACAAGAACGTTTCTTCGGAATGAGGCGGCGGGTAGAATTGGAAAGCCATGTACTTTCCATCCAGGCTCCAGTGTAGATAACACAAAGCGCACAATGTTACCGGTTTTCCGCCTCCTGTTGGATAGGCCAGCGTTCGATAGGGGTGATCCTTATCCGTGTCGTCCTTCTCGAGGACTGCTATCCATCGCCCATCTGGCGACACCGCCGTCAGATCCAGAATCGCTTGCTCCAGCAATTTCTTCCTACCTGCTCCGTCCAGTTGGCGGGTGTAAATGTAATTTTTTCCACCCTCGCTCGCCCGGTAAACCAGACTACCATTCGGCAAAAATATGGGTGAGTCCTCGTTTTCCACGGAGGGTAGTTGATGAGGCGAAGTCCGGTGATCTGTTGATGCTATCCAGATATGCGAAATCTGCTTTTCGTCCCTCTTCAAAAAGGCCACCCAATTTCCGTCCTGTGTAACAGCGTAGCTCATGTCGTAGTTTGGAAAAGTTGCGCCTATCCCATATCCAGGCACGACCCGGTCGCTCCTTCTGCTCGTCAGGTCGGTGCTCCACAATTCGGGTGCGTCGTCTTGCCCAGCTCTCTTCAAGTAAAACAACCTCGTTCCGTCGCTTGAGAATCTCGTTGTGAATACGTCTCCCTCTGACGACATCTGGTGTTCCCCTTTTGCATCGTGAATCCAGATCGTCGAATATTGTGTCCCCACCGACGTGAGAAACGACCTGCCGTCCCGGGCCATCGCGATCCCTTCTTCTTCGGTTAACCCGGATGTCACTTGCTCCGCCTCTCCTCCAGGGAAACGTTGTCTCCAGATGTGATATCGGCCGCCCGGGTTCGCGCTTAGGTAAATCCACTTGCCATCCGGCGACCAGGCTCCTGTCGAACAACTCGCACCAGCCGGCCCAACCAGCTGCTGGGTGCTGCTGCCATCAAAAGGCACTACGCGACATTGAACGATTTCCGCCATTTCGTTCATTTGCACTACCAACACCCATCTCCCGTCTGGCGACAGATAAGAGTGGTGTGCCATGCTCCGGTTTCCCACGGGCAGATACACATCCCGGCTCTGTCCACGCCCCTCATCCGTCGTCACCACTCCCATATGCAACCCGTTCTTGATCTCGGAAAAAAGAAGCCGCTTTCCCCCCTCAATCCAAGTCAGTGACGACGCGTTGCGCATAATGAGGCGCGGTTCTCCTCCCAGTACGGGTACCTCCCAGGTGTCCCACGGGTCTGCCGTCCCATACACGATCCGCGTCCCGTCTGGCGAAAATGCAGGACTCAATTTCCCCAGAAACCCGCCATGCGTCAGTTGGATCGGCTCACCTGACGGCAGCATCTTCACGTACACATCACCCAGGGTCAGAAACGTACCTCTCCCTCGGATGAACGCGAGCAATCTCTCGTCCGGCGACAACGCCGGATACACCGCCGAATCGGTAAAGAAAGTCAGTTGCTCCCATTTGCTGCTATCGTTCGCCGTGGTTCGCGTGGCTCGCACATATAGGTAAGTTGCGAGAGCGGCGGTGAACAGCACAACACCGAAGAATGCGAGCGCGAGCATTCCTTTGTGTTTTCTTGCTTCACCCAAAAGCATCGCAGCACTCGATGACGGGGCAAGTGGCAAAAGCGTCACGGGGGCCGAAGCGCTATCGGGAGTTTCGGCGCCGGAACGGCCGGTGTCCCGCTTCAACCGCTTCAGTTCCGAACGCATTTCTGACGCGCTTTGATAGCGGAAGTCGAGGTCTTTCTCTAAAGCCCGATCTACGATCTCCTCGAATTTCGGAGGAATTTTGCCATTGATGAGTGTCGGAGATACCGGGGTCTTATTAAGAATTGAATTGAAGATGGCTGCCGGCGTCTCGCCTGGAAACGGCAGCATTCCGGTCGCCATTTCGTAGAGTACAACGCCAAACGAAAACAGGTCAGTGCGAGAATCTAAGTCTTTGCCAAGCGATTGTTCCGGCGACATGTACGCAACGGTGCCCACTGCGGTCCCAGGACTGGTGAGGTTTTCTTCCAGGGTCATGGTCGATTGCGCCGTCGCTCCAGGTTCGACGTCGTTCGGGACGGGCGTCACTTTGGCTAGCCCAAAATCCAGAATCTTCGCGTGCCCGCGCTTCGTGATGAAGATATTCGCTGGTTTTATGTCACGGTGCACGATCCCGGCAGCATGAGCGGCGTCCAGCGCGTCGGCAATCTCGATGGCCAAAGAAAGAATCAGCTCAGTGTCCAGTGGACGACCCGCGATCTTATGTTTCAGCGTCAGGCCATCTAGAAACTCCATAACGATGAACGAATGGCCCTCGTGCTTGCCTATCTCGTGGATCGTGCAGATATTGGGATGATTTAAGGCAGAAGCGGCACGGGCTTCGCGCCGGAAACGCTCCAATGACTGCGGATCACGGGCCAGGTTTTCTGGCAGGAACTTTAACGCGACAAAGCGCCGAAGCTCGGTATCCTCAGCCTTATAGACCACTCCCATGCCGCCGCCACCTAACTTCTCCAACACCTGGTAGTGAGAGATCACGCGGCCGGCCAAGGAACCTGAGCCAGCGGAAGTGTTCTGGTTTTGCCTCTGCGCGACGGCTTCGGCAGCAACTACTATGGCCGGGCTTTCGAGGAAGCTGCCGGCTTCTTCTTGAGAAGCCAGCAGAGATCGCACCTCACGCTCCAGTTCGCCGTCACCGCCGCAAGCCTGACGTAAGAATCCGTCTCGCTCGCTCGGCGGGCGTTCCAGCACAGCCTGTAGAAGGCTATCGATCTGTTTCCAGCGATCAGAGTCCATCGAATTTTTCACCGCTCAACTCGCGATAGAGCCACGCCTTCGCCGTGTTCCAATCCCGCATCACGGTGATGGGAGAGATCTTTAGGACCTCTGCGGTTTCTTCTACGCTCAGTCCTCCAAAGAAGCGAAGCTCCACGACTCGTGCTTTGCGAAAATCAAAGCGGGCCAGCGCGTGCAAGGCTTCGTCTAGAGCAACCAGGTCGTCATCGCGCTCGCCCACAATGGCGCTCTCCTCCAGCGACACGTGCTGGACTCCAGCCCCGCGCTTTAAGTTGTGGCGCCGAGCGTGATCCACCAGAATCCGCCTCATGAGCTGCGCCGAAACAGCAAAGAAGTGAGCGCGATTCTCCCAGCGCATGCGCTTGCAATCAGTCAGCCGGAGGTAGGCTTCATTCACAAGGGCGGTCGTCTGCAGGCTATGCCCGGTGCGCTCTGCGCTCATGTAGTAGCGAGCCAAGCGTCGCAATTCTTCGTAGACGATCGGCGTCAGTCTTTCGAGCGCTTGCTCGTCCCCATCGCTCCAGGCGCGGAGAAGATTGCTCACGTCCTCGCAAGGCGGCGCTTTCGCGTCGCTGTCGTCAGCCGGCATTGGCTTCCCCATCCCGCCCCAAGCTTCCGGAATCATAGCCCTGCGAAAGAATCCGTTCAAGAAAGTTGATCCCGCGATGATAGTTCCCCCCGCCCGATTGCGCCTATCTAGGTGAGCCAGCGAAATCCGCCCCGCAGCCCGATGGGGCGAAACGCTGAAGGAAATAAGGAGGTAACAACATGAAATCCACAGTTCAAAATTCGATGTTGGCGGTGAGCTTACTAGCCGCGCTAGCGGCGACGATCCCTGTAGTCGCGCAATCCGGCCAGACAGCAGGCCCGCGTTACCGGCTAATCGAGCTCGGCACGTTGGGCGGAACCTACAGCCAGCCGTTCTATGTGAGCAGCAAGGGTGTCACCAGCGGGGAGGCGAGCCTGGCTGACGGAAACTGGCACGCGATCCTCTACCAAGGCCGGTTCAAGACGGATCTCGGCACGCTTGGGGGCTTGAATAGCTCAGCTTTTGGCTCACCGAATGCAATCGGCCAGGTCGTGGGTGCGGCTGAAACCTCTCACACTGACCCGAATGGTGAAGACTTCTGCGGGTTCTATGGATCAGGAGCTCCGTGGTCAGGTACGACATGTCAGGGCTTTTTGTGGCAAGACGGTTGGATGATTCCGCTGCCAACGCTCGGAGGCCACAACGGAGCGGCCAGTGCGATCAACAATCAAGGCGAAGTGGCTGGCAATGCGGAGACCGCGACGACGGATTCCACTTGCCCACCTTATGATCCCACCCAAGGCCAATATCAGGTCTTGCAGGACAAGCCGGTGGTTTGGGAGAACGGCCACATCAAAGAGCTCCCCACATACGGCGGCAACCCGGACGGATTCGCCATAGCGATCAACAATCACGGCCAGGTGGCCGGCGCGTCGGGAGTTTGCTCGACCCTCAACGTTATCAACGGTCTCTATCTTTCACCGGTCCATGCCCTGCTCTGGGACCACGGCAAGGTAACCAATCTCGGCAGCCTGGGCGGCAACTTTGGAAACCAAGCCCATAATATGAATGATCGGGGCCAGGTGGTAGGCGTCTCAGACTTGGCCGGCGATGCGGTTTTTCACGGCTTTGTCTGGAGCCAAAGCACCGGAATGCAGGACATCCCCCCGCTCTCGGGGGACACCTACAGCGTCGCCCTGGCCATCAATGACCCGGGCGTTGTCGCCGGCGTCTCGATTGACGCGAGTTTCACAATCCTGCGCGCGTTCGTGGTCGTGGACGGGGTGCCGACCGACCTCAACACTCTGATTCCGGCCGACTCTCCCCTGCAGCTGCAGACGGCATGCAGTATCAATTCCCGCGGGGAAATTACGGGCCTGGCCGTAGAGAAGAGCACCGGCCAGTATCGCGGCTACCTCGCGATTCCTGTGGCCGGGACGGACTCTGGGCGTTAGACCCTGCATTCGGCAAAATAGAAGTAGATGGTGCCGCTCTGCTGGTTTTCGATCAGCAGAGCGGCTTCCAGGGCCCTCGATATTGAGTGGATGACGCTAGTGCTTTTTCG
>PLHW01000058.1 GCA_003139095.1 Acidobacteriaceae bacterium | reverse complement strand
ACAACGTCTTGATAGATCACAGGCACCCTCGCGAGTTACCCTTCGGATCACCCTTACGAATCACCCTTACGAGTTTCCGACTCGGAATTAGGCGCTGCCTGGGATGGGACGCTCAGAGGTCCATGACTTTGGTTACCTTGTCGGGCGTGACGGGTGCTGTCAGGATGCAGGAGAGTTCCCTTTGGGAGGAATCCTGCGGTGAAATGCACAAGTTTCTTAGCGGTGCTGGCATGCGTGGCTCTGGCTCTCATTCTGGTGGGATGCGGGGCGTTCCAGGGCAAGACCGACAATCTTCAGTCCATTCAGATTTCGAGCTCGAATTCCGTCGAGTCCGCGCCCGGCAACCTTGATCTGGTCGGGGAGGGCGGAACGGTACAGCTCTACACGTGGGGAAACTACAGCAACGGGATTCCAAAGTTGCTGGATGCGGTGGCGGTGACCTATCAGATTGTGATGACGCCGGGCAGTTCGGCGTGGACGGGCATAATGGGCGACCCGAACGCCGATCCGGCCCAGACGGTGCTATTAACGCCGACGACGGGTCTGATGACGGCGGTGACGCCGTTTGCGTGCACGTGGGTGAATACGGCGACCACGGGGACTTCGCCGGCATGGGCATTGCTTGGGTCGTATACGGTGACGTCGACTTATAAGGGGATGACTTCGCCGCCGGTGTACGTGGCGGTGGCTTCGGCGGCAGGGATACCGAGTACGTCGAATCCGACGGGGCAGTGCGGGCCGGATCAGTAGACTGCGGTCACGAGAATTGGATTGACGGGGATGGCCGAAGCGGCCATCCCTTTTTGATTTTGGGCTCGGCGATTTCCGGTAGCGATCGCGCTCTCGAGTGGGAATTAAATTTCCAAGACCAATATTTTGATGGCGTTCGTAGGCGGATCGTTTGGAGCGGCGGCCTGAAACCCCGTATAATCCTAGGGTTTTGCAGGAACGCAATTTATCGGTCGATGGTTTTGGCGACCACGGGTTTTGGCGATCATGACGAAGGCAGAGCGCGGATGAAGGTGCGCGCGGGAATCGAAGTGTCAGGGCAATCCGACATCGGGTGCCTGCGGAAGAACAACGAGGACTCGTACGGCTATTGGGAGCCGGAAGAGGACGAAGAGTTTGGCCGCAAGGGGCGACTGGCGATTGTGGCCGATGGAATGGGCGGCTACGAGGGCGGACAGGAAGCGAGCCGATTGGCGGTGGACACGCTGGTTCGCGTGTATGGTGAGTTTGGCGGAGAGGATCCGCAACAGGCGCTGATTGAGGGGTTGCAGGCGGCGCACGAAAAGATCCAGCAGTACGGGGCAACGCATCCCGAGCTGCGCGGCATGGGAACGACGTGCACGGCAGCGGCGATTGTGGGCGAGGCGCTGTATTACGTGCATGTGGGGGATACGCGGCTTTATCTGATCCGCGACGGGCAGATCACGCAGGTGACGCGGGATCACTCATATGTGGGGCGACTGGTGGAAGCGGGGATGATCAGCCGGCAGGAAGCGGAGATTCATCCGCAGCGGAATATTTTGACGGCGGCGCTGGGGACGAATCCGGAGCTGATCATGGACGCGCCGGGGAAACCGGAGGCGCTGCGGAAAAAAGACACGCTGCTGATCTGTAGCGATGGATTGTGGGGACTGGTGCGCGACGCGGAGATTTTGAGCGCGGTGGAAAAGGGAAGCGCGGAGCGGGCGGGGCGCGAACTGATCAAGCTGGCGCGGGACCGGGGCGGGCCGGACAACATCACGGTGAATATTTTGCGACTGAACTGAGCACTTTTTCGGGAAGCCGTTCCATTTCAGGGATTTGGAAAGGGCTGGCCCCGAACCTCCTTAAAAGGTGCAAGTGATTGCATAGCAGTTTCTTTCCTGGGGAGACCTTCCCTCTAAGCGGTTGAAAACAAACCGAGCAGATATGGCACAAAAATGGGCTTTTGGAATTTGGCTTGCGTTTCTATAATGCCTATGGAAACTATAGGGATAGTGGGAACCACACAATCATGAAGGTTTCACAAAAAGGGCTGTACTCATTGCAGGCATTGATGATGCTGGCGAGGCACTACCAGCAAGGGGCGATTCGAATTCGGGACATCGCTTACGAGGAGAACCTTCCGGAGAAATTTCTGGAGCTGATTCTTCTGGAACTGAAGAACGCGCGGATTGTGGAGAGCGCGCGCGGAGCGAAGGGCGGATACCAGTTGCGGAGGCCGCCATCGGAAATACGGCTGAGCGAGATCATCCGGCTGATCGACGGGCCGCTGGCTCCATTCGGCGACGCGGAGCAATTGCAGGAGTTGATCGATCGGGATGACGATCGTCGAGCGCTGTATGAAGTTTTTCTCGAGGTGCGGGATGCGGCCGCGAAAATTCTGGAGGGAACGACGATCGCGGATTTGATGCCGGGCGGAGCTGTGGCGGAAAAATCGAAGAACGGAAAAAAAAAGAGATCGGACGCGCGCGTGCTGGCGATGACGATGTCAGCCGGGGGCCACGCGAACCATGAGTAAGACGGGGTATTCGCGGGTTTTCTTTTATCTACTTCTGGGAATTTTTCTGACAGGAAGCGCGGTGGGCCAGACCGTGATTCGGGTGGGAGCATTTCCGAACATCACGCATCCCCAGGCCATGATTGGCAAGAACAACGGCTGGTTCGATAAGGCGATGGGTTCGGGAGTGAAGATCGAGTGGAAGAGTTTTAACGCGGGGCCGTCGGCGATTGAAGCGCTGTTTGCGGGCGCGATCGATATGACGTACATCGGGCCGAACCCGGCGATTTCCGGTTATGTGCGGTCGAATGGGGAAGCGCTGCGAATTGTGGCGGGCGCAACGAGCGGTGGAGCGGCGCTAGTGGTGCGCAACGATTCCGGCATTTGGAAGCCGGAGGATTTTCACGGGAAGAAAGTGGCGTCGCCGCAGGTGGGCAACACTCAGGATGTGGCGCTGCGGGCGTGGCTGATTTCGCACGGGATGAAGTCGAAGGACAAAGGCGGAGACGTGCAGGTGATTCCGCTGGCGAATCCGGACCAGCTGACTTTGTTTTTGAAAAAGGAACTGGATGGGGCATGGGCTCCCGAGCCGTGGGCGACGCGGCTGATCCAATTGGGCAATGGGCGGCTGTTTTTGGATGAGCGGACGCTTTGGCCGAATGGGGATTTCATCACGGCGCATTTAATTGTGCGGACGGAATTCTTGAAGCAGCGTCCGGATCTGGTGAAGAACTGGATTCGCGCGCACGTGGAATTGACGGAGTGGATCAACGGGCATTTGCCGGAAGCGAAGAAATTGCTGAACCAGCAGATTGCGAAAGAGACGGGGAAGGCGCTGCCGGATGCGGTGCTGGACGAGTCATTTGGGCGGATGAAGGCGACGTACGATCCGCTGCGAGGGTCGCTGATGCAGGCGGCGAAGTCGGCCTTTGAGGCGGGATTTCTGGGGCGGCAGATGCCGGATTTGTCGAGTTTGTACGATTTGTCGTTGCTGAACCAGGTTCTAGCTGAGAAAGGGAAAAAGGGAATCCAATGAGCGCAAGCCCACAGAGTTCTTACCCATCGATTATTCCACCACCGCGGCGGGGTGCGGTGCGCGGGAACGTATTTCATGGGAAGCCGGTGTCATCGGTGTTGGAAGTTCCGCTGCCGGCGGTGGATGTGGTGGTGCCGAAAGTGGCGCTGGACAACATTTCACTGAGCTATACGACGAGTGCGAAAGGGCGGCTCATCGCGCTGGATAACATCAGTTTGGAAGTGAAGCCGGGAGAATTTGTGTGCGTGGTGGGACCGTCGGGGTGCGGGAAATCGACGTTGCTGCATTTGATTGCAGGTTTGCAGCCGCAGACTTCGGGCACGGTGCTGGTGGATGGAAAGCCGGTGATGGGACCGGGAACGGACCGGATTCTGATTTTTCAAGAGCTGGGATTGTTTCCGTGGCTGACGGTGGGCGGCAATGTGGAATTTGGCATGAAGATGAAGAACGTGCCGAAGGCCGAACGCAAGGAGAAGGTGGAGCAATACCTGCGGCTGGTGCATCTGTCGAAATTCCGCGACAGTTATATTCACCAGCTTTCGGGCGGGATGCGGCAGCGGGTGGCGCTGGCGCGGGCGCTGGCGACGGGTCCGGACGTGCTGCTGATGGATGAGCCGTTTGCGGCGCTGGACGCGCAGACGCGCGATCTGCTGCACGATGAGTTGGAGCGGATCTGGTCGGAGACGGGCTGCACAATTATTTTCGTGACGCACAATGTACGCGAGGCGGCGCGGCTGGGAGATCGAGTGGTGCTGATGACGTTCCGGCCGGGGCGGGTGAAGGAGGAATTTCGGGTGAATTTGCCGAGGCCGCGGCATATGGAGCATCCGGACGTGACGCGCATGGCGCGCACGGTGCTGGAATGTCTGCGGGAGGAAATCAATAAGAGCCTGGAAGCGGAGTACACGAAATGAAGAAGCTGGCGAAGCAATTTATTTTCTACAGCGCGCTGATTGGTATCTGGGCGCTGCTGGCGAAATTGCACATCTGGCCGCCGTATTTGTTTCCGCCGCCGTGGGGCGTGGGGCATGCATTGTGGGACGGATTTGCGGACCACAGTTTTTGGATTGGGATTGCCGTGACCATGAAGCGGATGCTGATTGGCTACAGCTTGTCGGTGGCGCTGGGAATGGTGCTAGGGCTGGGCGTTTCAAGCAGCAAGTTTCTGGAAGAGACGGTGGGCGGGCTGCTGGTGAGTTTGCAATCGCTGCCGAGCATCTGCTGGATTCCGCTGGCGGTGCTGTGGTTTGGGCTGACGGAGAAAGCGATTTTGTTTGTGGTGCTGATGGGATCGCTCTTGTCGGTGACGATTGCGATGGAAGACGGCCGCAAGCAGATGCCGAAGATTTATGGCATGGCGGGACGGAATTTGGGAGCGAGCGGATTCCGGCTGTTCTGGTCGGTGCTGTTGCCGGCTAGTTTGCCGTTCATCGTGAACGGAATGAAGCAGGGATGGGCGTTTGCCTGGCGGTCGCTGATTCAGGCGGAGATGATTTTTCTGAGCCTGGGGCTGGGGCAGTTGCTGATGATGGGCCGCGACCTGAGCGATATGAGCCAGGTGCTGGCGGTGATGATTCTGATTATTTGTTTGGGATACCTGGTGGATGGATTGATTTTCCGGACGATGGAGCGGAGGCTGCAGCAGAAGTACGGGCTGGCGTAGGGGCTACTGGCTTCTCGCCGCTAGCTACTAGCTTCTGGCGATCCGATTGAGTCTGGATGTTCTGCTAATAGTGTTTGGCGGCGGTTTGTGAAGGCCACATCTCCAGCCGGGTTGTCGAAAGGCGGGGCTCAAGGACGACCATACCTATTTACGTTCTGGTCATTGGTCACAGTCGGATTTTTCAATTGCTATTCAGGAACGTTGCTATCAGGCGCATAGTTGCCGCTTACCGGGCCTTCTATGAGGATTGCCACAGCAGCGAAGAACGCGACCATTATGCTGGCCGTCCTTACATATTGAATGAGGGCGGCGAGCGATGGCGACACCACACCTTGAATGAGGCTCAGTAGCAAACTCAGCACCCAGCCTATGGAGAGAACGCGCTCTTTCCCATGCAAGGCCCGGGGAAACACGATGCATAGCCATAACAACCACGCGTAGAGTGCCACGTTTACCGCCAATGTAGCCCGTGCGGGCAAAAAGGTGTCCACTGGTAGAAGCCAGTGAAAATGATGCCGGGATTGCCAGAATGCAGCCCGAAGAGTCAGTGCGGCGACGTATCCTGTCAAGACCACGCCCATTGCGGCGGTTAATCTATTCCCGATTAGCCGAGGCCACTGTTTTGGTTGGTCCATCTTGGCAGGATTATATCTTGACGGAGTCCTGCCCACTGTCGAAAACAGCAATTACGCCTGCTGGGAATTTGTGGGCCATTATCTGTACTGGCTATTAACCGAGATCTGTTTGGCACTGACTGTTTGACTTTCACTTTCGTGAGAATTGATTTCTAATTGTTGGCCATGCGAACACTTCGGCGGATTGGGATCGTTTTTATTGGGTCTTTCTTTCTCTTCGTGGCGGGGTTCTCCGCTGAAAATCTAAACAACGGGCATAATTCAGTTCGACAGAATGATAGTCAGACCACGGGCAGTCAGAATGCAGATCGGCAGAATGCGGAGCGGCTGATTGCGGAGGCTTTGAAGCCTTCTCCGTTGGAGGCGAATCTGCGGCGGCTTACTGATGAAATCGGCGGGCGGGTGCCGGGGACTCCGGCGATGGAGCGGGCGGTGCATTGGGGCGAGGCGGCGATGAAGGAGGCGGGCGCGGAGAACGTCCACACGGAGGAGTTTACGATTCAGCGGTCGTGGGCGGAGGGCGCTACGGAAATGTCGGCGGCGCTGGAGTCGGGGAGTACATTTCGCGTGAAGGCGGTGTCGGTAGCGTGGGCTCCGGCGCTGGCGGCGGTGCAGCATGTGCCGGTGGCGTTTGTGGGGATGGGATCGGCGGCGGAGTTTGCCAGGGCGGGGAGCGTGGAAGGACGGGTCGTGCTGGTGGACAGCTCGGTGCTGAAGACGTGGGACGATTTATTTGGAGAGTACGAGCGAGCGCCGGCGATTATTGAGTTGGCGGTGAAGGGGAAGGCGAAGGCGATTGCGTTTATTGCGACGCGGAACCACGGAATTTTGTACCGGCACTCGAATTCGGCGGCGGGAGAAATTGATCCGCTACCGCAGGTGATTGTGGCGCGCGAGGATGGGGAGCGGATGGCACGGCTGCTGGAGAACGGGACGGCGGTGTGGGTAAACCTGTCGATTCCGAACAAAGTGGGCGGGGCGATCAAGTCGTGGAATGTGGTGGGCGAGATTCGCGGGCGCGAAAAGCCGGATGATTTTGTGGTGCTGGGCGCGCATCTGGATTCGTGGGAACTGGGAACGGGGGCGCTGGATAATGGATGCAATTCGGCGCTGGTGATCGATGCAGTGAGGACGATTCGCGCGGCAGGATTGACGCCGCGTCGGACGATTCGCTTTGTGCTGTTTTCTGGGGAAGAGGAGGGGATGATTGGCTCGCGCGCGTATGCGGTGGCGCATCGCAGCGAACTGGACAAAGCGGCGGGCGTGGTGGTGTTTGACGCGGGGACGGGCAAGACGACGGCATTTTCGGTGGGCGGGCGGAAAGATGTGATGGGCGAGGCTTCGGCGATGGTTGCGCCGCTGGAGCAATTTGGGGCGAATAAGCTGATTCCGACGGCGGATTCGGGGACCGATCATTTTGACTTCATGCTGGAGGGCGTGCCGACGTTTGTGGCGGAACAGGATGAGGCGAATTATCTGGAGAATTACCATGCAACGACGGACACGTTCGACAAGGTGGACTTTGCGCAACTGAAGAAGGATGTGGCGGAGGCGGCGGTGCTGACGTTTGGCCTGGCCGATGCGGAGGGACGAGTCGGGCCGCGGCTGAAGCGGGCGGAAATTGAGCAGACGATGCGGGAGACGCATCTGGATGAAGAGTTGAAGGCGATGGGGATGTGGGAGGAGTGGGCGACGGGGAAGAGAGGGAGGGTGGAGTAAATACGAAGTGAGAAGTTAGAAGTCAGAAGTGAAACCTTGTCGTAAGATTCCTTGTGCTTCTGTTCTGGATAATCTTTAACCTTTTTATTGTGGGGATGCTGGCGCTTGACTTGGGCTTGTTCAGCCGGCGCGCGCATGAGGTCGGGGTACGCGAGGCGCTGGCTTGGTCGGGCGTTTGGATTGGATTGGCCTGCGCGTTTGCGGGGGTGGTGTTTTTCTGGCAGGGGCGGGCGCCGGCTTTGCAGTTTGTAACGGGCTACGTTATTGAACTCTCGCTGAGCGCGGACAATCTTTTCCTCTTCGTGCTGATCTTCCGATATTTCAATGTTCCGGGTGAGCAGCAGCATAGGGTGCTGTTCTGGGGGATTCTTGGGGCGCTGGTGGTGCGCGGAGTGTTTATTGCCGCGGGCGTGGAGTTGATTGCGCGGTTTGACTGGATCACGTACGCGTTTGGAGCGCTGCTGGTTTATTCGGGAGTGAAGCTGCTGGTGGTGGGGCAACAGGATATTCATCCGGAAAAAAATCCCGTGCTGCGACTGATTCGGCGCGTGTTGCCGGTGACGGACGGATTTGAGGGCGGGCGGTTTTTTGTGCGGAGGGATGCGCTCTATGCGACTCCGCTGCTGATTGTGCTGCTGGTGGTGGAGACGACGGACATCGTGTTCGCGGTCGATTCGATTCCGGCGGTGCTGGCGATCACGCTGAATGCGTTCATTGTGTATACGTCGAACGTGTTTGCGATTCTGGGGCTGCGGTCGATGTATTTCGCGCTGGCGGGGATGGTGGAGAAATTCCGGTATCTGCATTATGGGCTGGCGGTGGTGCTGATTTTTGTGGGGCTGAAGATGGCGGCGGCGCACTACGTGACGGTGCCGACGGAATGGGCGCTGGGGATTGTGGTGGCGGTGCTGGGGACCTCGATTGCGGCGTCGGTGCTGCGGAAGCAGCGATCGGCTTAGAAGAAGATCGTTGCCAGGCGCCGATCAGATATGATGAACGGTCATGATTTGCATTCCTGTAACTACGGCTTCACGATCGTATGAAGTGATGATTGGGAGCGGATTGCTCGAACGCGCGGGCGAAACGCTGGGGAGTTTGCTGGGAAACCGGCGGGCGTTTGTAGTAACGGTTGCTCCGGTGCGGAAGCGATGGGCGAAGGTTTTAGTGGATTCGTTGGCGGCGGCGGGAATTCCGGCGACGGTGCTGGAGATGCGGGACGGCGAGACGGCGAAGCGGCTGGCGACGCTGGAAGAGTTGGCGGAAGAATTGGTGAAGGCGGGAGCGGATCGTGGCGCGACTCTGATTGCGCTTGGTGGAGGCGTGGTCGGCGACGTGACCGGATTTCTGGCGTCGATTTACATGCGCGGAGTGGATGTGATTCAGGTTCCGACGACGGTGCTGGCGCAGGTGGATGCGGCGATTGGCGGGAAGACGGGTGTGAATCTTGCGGTGGGGAAGAATCTGCTGGGGACGTTTCATCAGCCGCGCGCCGTGCTGGTGGATCCGGCGGTGCTGGGGACGTTGCGGGCGCGCGAGTATCGGGCGGGACTGTATGAGGCGCTGAAGTGCGGAATTATTGGCGATGTGGGATTGTTCCGGCTGTTCGAGGAGCGGCACAAGGAGATACTGAAGCGCGACGCGACGGTGGTTGAGCATGTGATTGCGGATTCGGTACGGTTGAAGGCGTCGGTAGTGAGCGCGGACGAACGCGAAGGCGGATTGCGGCAGGTGCTGAACCTGGGACACACGATTGGGCACGCGCTGGAAGCGGAGACGGGATACAAACTGTTGCTGCACGGCGAAGCGGTGGGATGGGGATTGATTGCGGCGACGCATATTGCGCTTTCGAGCGGGAAACTGGACAGCGTGACGGCGGGAAGGATTATGAACGCGGTGCTCGGGCTTGGCGAGTTGCCGCGCGTCGAGGTGAAGACGGCGAGCATTCTGAGGCGGCTGAAGTTCGACAAGAAGACGCGGCAGGGGAATGTGCATTTTATTCTGCCGCGCGAGATTGGGAAGGTAGAGATTACGAGCGACGTGGGAGAAGCCGCGGTGCGCGGGGCGATTGAGGAGGTTCGGAGGCTGGCGCGGAATTGACCGCGGCTGACAGCTGTTTAAATGCAGAGGGCGCTGAGGACGCAGAGAATTCTTGGGGGGATTGAGTGGAGATGTCGCGATCTTTCAGACGCTAGAACAAGTGGGTCCCTGGCTGCGCTCGGAATGACAATTCCGTAGAAACAGCATTTCAATCGGAAGGAATTTTCTTTCTCTGCGTACTTTGCGACCTCTGCGTTCTGTTCTGGAGAAATCACAGAAAGCTTGAAATGAATTCAGTGGAAAAAGAAAAAGTTGTGGGGGCGGCGCCGGCTGGGGCTGTGGACCGCGAGGCGGCGGCGAAGGCTGTGCAGGAGATGTTCACGTCGATTGCGCCGCGATATGACCTGCTGAATCATGTGCTGTCGTTCAATGTGGATCGGATGTGGTGGTGGAGGGCGGCGCGACGGTTTGATGCGATTCTGAAACGGCCGGGGACGCGCGTGCTCGATTTGTGCTGCGGAACGGGAGACATGGCGTTTGCGTTGCGGCGACGGACGGGCCGCGCGCGCGTGGAGATTTTTGGGGCGGATTTTTCGCACGCGATGCTGAAGATTGCGGCGGCGAAGGGGAATCACGGGGCGGGGCAGGCTGCGTTTTTGCGGTGGATTGAGGCGGATGTTTTGCGGTTGCCGTTTCCCGATGCGCATTTCGATCTGGTGACGTCGGCGTTTGGGTTTCGGAATTTAGCGGACTATGACGCGGGGCTGCGGGAGATTGCCAGGGTGCTGAGGCCGGGCGGGGAGTGCGGGATTCTGGATTTTGGCGAGCCGCGCGGGCTGCTTGGGAGTGTGTACCGAATTTATTTCAAGAATGTGCTGCCGCGGATTGGGACGCTGATCTCGGGAGTGAGCGGGCCGTATGCGTATCTGCCGGCGTCGGTGGAGCGTTTTCCGGCTCCGGAGGAGATGCTGGGGCGGATGAAGCAGGCGGGATTTGCGGAGGCGTCGTGGACGCCTTATACGTTTGGCGTGGCTGGGCTTTACCGCGGAGTGAAGGGCTGAAAAAACGCATTGGCCGACAAACTGCAGAGAATCGTCGGGGGCACGCTCAGAACTCCAAGCGTGCCTGAAACGCGATCATACGTGGACTGCTATCCCCGCCCAAGCCGACGCCAAGCAGGCCGGTCGGCGGCGATGTTGTGTATGTAAGCGCTCCAAACCCTGTCTGCGTGGGAGGCTTTCCGGGAATCCCCGCCAGCGTCATGCTGGGAAGCCCAAAGTTCGGATGGTTGAATACATTGAAGAACTGGGCCTCTACCCTGAGCTTCACCCGCTCGCTCACCGGAAACCATTTCGTGAGATAGAAGTCATTCCAGACGAAATCGGGGCCGCGCAGGGCGTTGCGGCCGAGGTTTCCAAACTGGCAATGCTGTGGGTCGTCGCCACCGGCGCACTGCCCAGTACTGGGATCAACGGCGGAAACAAACGCGGCTGGATTGAGCCACTGGAGGGCGCCCGGTTGCGTTACACCAGCGATGGGACGATGCTCATAGAGCGGGACGCCCGTAACGACGCTTGCGAACTGCGGTCCACTGCCCTGCACAATGCCGTTTCCGTTGGCTGAATAGGGTGTGCTCAGGACCGAGAAGGGCACCCCAGTGTGCCAGAATATGGTTCCAGAAATCTGCCAACCATTCAACGCGAAGCCGAGAGAACGATTCCGCACCCGAGCCGGCAACTGGTACACATACTGGGCGTTGAGATTGTGCCGGATGTCATAGTCGCAAGGACCGTAGTCGCGGGCCAGGTCCCCCGGCAGAGGCGAGAGAATCCCTCCTGCGGAAAACGGAAGAAATCCCCCGTTCGAAACCGTATCCATGCAACGGCTCCAAGTGTAGTTGAGCTGTCCTTGCAGACCATGGCCGAGACGCTTAATGGCGGTCAGTTGCAGTCCATTGTAGTGACTGTTCGCGCCGGTGGAAAGCTGAGTCACGGCGGCGAATCGTGCATCCGTAGGCTGCAGGTACGGGAATGGGGCAAAACATCCCTGGCATACGGTCTGGTAACCGTTGACCTGGGTTGAGTAGGGCTGGTTCACGGCTCGCGTGCCGACGTATTGCGCTTTCAGGTTGGCGGTGGTTCCGAATTGATGTTCGACTCCCAGACTCCACTCCATGAAGTAGGGCGCGTGAAGTCTGCCTTCAGGAATGGCGGTGATCGCAACCGGTGGAAGCGAGGACTGGCCCTGGGGAAATCCCGAAGTGAAAGTCCGATTTGCGGCAACCATTGCGTCCACTGCGCTGTTCGTCACTGCCGGCGCGATTGCGATGCAACCGAATTGCGGGTCGCATCCTGCTGATCCGGCTTGGCCCACGGTGCCGAGTTGTCCTCCCTGGAACGTCTTATCGTAGGGAGGATTCGTGCCGATCAGATCAGCCACCGTGCCCGGTAAGATGTCGCTGAAAATTCCGAAGCCGGTGCGGAGCACGGATTTCGGCTCGAACTGCCACGCAATCGCCATTCTCGGCTGCAGAATGGCCACCGGCGTGGACGAGAAAAGCTTGCCGAGATGAGTCTGAATAACGGTGTTCAGCGGCTGATCGTTATGCACGATGGAAAAAAAAGAGCCGCGAAGACGGGCGACTTCATCATGCGGATTCAGCGGATTGGAGTTGAAGGTGTCGCGCAGGCCGAACGTCCAGGTCAGCGTGCGAGTCACTTTCCAGGTGTCTTGCGCATAGACATCGAGATTGAGAAAGTTAAAAGGTTCGTTCTTGTACGAAGGGAACGACTCGGTCACGGTGCTAGCCGCTCCATAAATAAATTGCCGCAAGTTCGCATAGGTGACTGTGGGAACCGTGCCTTCCCCAAAGTCGTAGTCGTTGAGGCGGAAGATTCGGGTGTTCGTTCCAAACCGGAGTTCGTGACCGCCATGACTCCAGGCGAGATTGTCATTGATGAAAAAGCGCGTGGCGCGCCGGCCTTGCACCCAGGTGTTGTCAAGCCCCCCAATGGGCGTGAAGAGGTTCGCGCCGCTCCCCTGCAACACGATCGGGAAGGCCGCCAGCGTGTTCTGAAGGCTGCTTGGCCCGAAGAGGCTTTGATACCACGAGAACGCCGGATTGAAGTAGTTCACCAGGCTCTGCGAGAAGACATGCGTGTGTGCTGCGGCGAACGAATAGAGAGGCTGCGGAGAGACCGCATCAAACAAGGGGTTAATTGGATCCGTGTAGGCAGCTTGCACGCCGTTGTCGACCTGGAAACGAAACCAAGCCGTATCTGTCTCGCTGATGTTGTAGTCGACGCGGGCCGTCTGAACTTGCTCGTGGTCGTCGCTCGTGTGCGAAACGCTTTGCTGGTTCGCGCAACCCTTCCCCGCCGCGAGCGGGCAACCGTCGATTGCGTAGGGTGCACCGTCGGTATTTCCATAGAGTAAAAACATCTTCTGATAAAAGGGAATCAGCTGCGGCGCCGCAGGCAGATCATTTTTCGGGTTGTCCCGGTCGGTGTAGCCGAGAGGAAGTTGTTGCAGGACAAATTGTTGGAAGGCCGCGCTGGGGACGATCGTCGGCGTGACGATGGGCAGCGCGATCCGCACCCATTCGCTGTCGAAGAAAAAAAAGAGCCTGTCGTGCACAATCGGGCCGCCCAGACTGCCTCCAAAATGATTCACCGTCGATCTGGGCTTGTGCCGCCCTGGCACCGCATTGGTAAAGTAGTCCGCTGCATTCAGCAGCGAACCATTCCACAACTCGTAAAGATTTCCGTGCAACTGGTTCGTGCCGGACTTAGTAACGTAGTTGACCTGGGATGCTCCGTATCGTCCTTGATCCACGGAGTAGGAAAGAGTGTTCACCGTGACATCTGAAATCGAATTCAAGCCTAGGACGAGGTTGGTGGAAAGTCCGCTGTTCAGATTCGTGAGCGGGTCATTCGTTTCCAGTCCGTCAACGATGTAGCCGTTGGAGAGGGCAGGCAGGCCGTTGAACTCCACGTTCCCGTACCCGTTTGTGCCTCCGACGAAATCGTTGCCGCTCCCCGCCGTGTTGATCAGAGCTCCCGGCGAAAACTGCAGAGGATAGGTCAGGTCGCCGCCTGGATTCGGCATGTCCTCCAGCGCCGGCGCATTCAAAGTGGTAGATGTATTTGCGCTGTCCAGGTTGATCAGGGGAGCCTCACTGTTCACCTCAACCACCTCATTGGACCGGGCCATCTTGAGGGTGAAATCCACGGTTTGTTTCTGGCCCAGGCCCGAAACGACATTGTCATTTTGGCGTGCTTCGAAGCCTGGAGCTTCCACTCTGACTGAGTAGGCACCAGGCTTTAACTGTGGGAAGTTGAACCGGCCTGCGTCATCGGTCCGGGCAATACGCTTCAGGCCGGTCTCGCGGTTTGTGGTCGTCACGGTAGCGCCAGGCACAACCGCGCCAGTTGCGTCCCTGACGTCGCCAATGATAGCGCTCGTGGTTTCGCCCTGTGCCAGTGCTTTCGCCGGAAGAAGAAACGCCACCGCCAACATGAGAAAAGCAAACTGACTTGCCCGCGCCATGATTTTCCCACCCATTTGCCGTAGAGCGGCGACGTTTCCTAATCGGCTCTATTAACCAGCAATCATTCCTGATAGTTAACCATAGTTAACAGAAACGGGCAAGGTTGGACCGGAAGTCTTAGTGCTGTATCTGA
>PLHW01000056.1 GCA_003139095.1 Acidobacteriaceae bacterium | reverse complement strand
CGTAGATGGGTCACAGAGAGTTCCTCCTCTGCGACAACAAACTAGCTCAGATCACCTCACAGTAGGCTCAACAACACGCGAATGCGTCTGCCGCTACGCGGCTTAGTTCAAGTCCGCTTGGAGGAAGCGTGATGCGGTTGAACGAGTCCCAGTGTTCCGCAAATGCCACGGCAATTACCGGGTTTGGAAGGAGTCAGCGAAGGCTTCGACGTTGGTCTTTTGGATTACCTGCTCGTAGTCGCGGGCCAGGAATTTGCGGAGGCGGTCGGTATTCATGGTGTATTGGCCGGTCATGTAGGGGACGGCGGCGGGGGGGATGGCGCTGATGTTGCGGTTCCAGAGAAATTGCAAGACCTGACGCATGGCCCAGCGGCCGGGGACGCGGATGAGTTTGGAGTCGGCGAGATTGATGCAGTGGGAGAAGGTCATGGGCTCGCCGCGGGCGGCTACATTGAGGATGGTGAGGCGCTGGGACTCGGGCTCGCGCTTGAGGAGCCAGGTTAAGAGGCGGGCCATGTCGTCAACGTGGACGAACTGGATTTTATTGTCCAGATATTTTTGTCCGTACGGGAGCATGCAGGGGAGGCGTGTGCCGGCCTGGCGCATGCGGGCGGCGCGGGGGCTTTTGCCGTTGGGCGTGCCGCGGAAGGCTCCCATTAGATAGTTTTCGACGGTGGCTCCGGCAAAGATGTGGGGACGCAGAATGAAGACGCTGCAATTGCGGAGCGACGGGGCGCGATGCTGGACAACGAGGTCGCTCTCTTTTTTGTGGATGGCGTAGGGAAGCGTGTGAGCCAGGAGGGGAGCATCTTCGGAGACGGGATCGGGAAGATCGGGGCCATAGGCGGAGACGCTGCTGGGGAAGATGAATTGGCGGACGATGGGCCCGGTGTCGCCGGCGACGCGATTGGCTTCGCTGATGGCCTCCATGACGCGAGCCGTGCCGGAGACGTTGATCTGCCACATGCGATCGATATCGAGGACGCCGGTGCGCTGTGGGTCAATGACGAAGGCGAGATGGACGACGGAGACGGGATGGAGCTCGCGAATGAGCAGGTGAAGCTGGCGAGTGGACTCTTCGCGGCCGAGATCGAGGGGGATGAAGCGCTCTAAAGGAGCGGCCGGAGGCGTGAGGTCGACACCCACCACGTTGTAAGCGGAAAGCTGGTGGAGAAGCCGGCGGCCAAGATTGCCTGAAACCCCGGTGATGAGGATGGTGGGCTTTGCTGTATCCATTTATTCGATCAATGCGCGTTCGCGCGGGCATTGAGGCACGAGATGTTGACGCGCTCTAATGGCAACGCTGAAGCGTCTGCGAGGGAGCGGGTCGTCCGTTCGGGACTCGGATCGGGTGGGCTATACCCCACCGTTTTCCGGAGAATTCAATTCTCACGCACAGGCTAAGTCTCTGCGTTCAGCAAAATTCTTGCCTTGCGCCGGCTAAGAACCTGGCCGTTTCTAAGCGGCTCCGTGTGCGCGTGAGAACTCGGTCGTCCCTCCGGGATTTACCTCGCTCACTTTACTTTTCCCGGCGCCGAAGCGCCGGCTATTGTCAGTCGCCCCTCCGGGCGCGCGCAAACGTTGAGTTAGTCGCGGTCTTCGTCCTTATCCTTATCCTTGGCACCGGGCTTGGCTGGGCCGCGTTGAGGCGGCATGCCGGGCATTCCGGGACCTCGGGTGGGGCCGAAGAACGCGTCATTGAGATCGGCGTTGTTCTGGTAAATCTTCATGGAGTCGCGATACCGCTGCGCGGAAAGCTGGCTCTTAATTTCGGTTTTCACCTGATCGAGGGGCAGAGTGTCTTTGCTGATCATTTTGTAAACGTAATTGCCGCTGGGATCGGAGATGACCTCGGAGACATCGCCGGGCTTCAGGTCCATGACGGACTGATGAGCGGGGGGAAGGCTGGTGCGGCGAACCTTCTCCATTTTTGGAGTGGGTGGAGTGCCGGGAAGACCGCCGGCAGTGAAGGCGGCTTTCTCGAGCTTGTCGGGATCGTCGCCGGCGATGAGGCGGGTGCGGAGGCGAGCGGCCTCTTTCTTCATGGCTTCTTCGCCAGCTTTTTCCTGCTCTTCGGGGCTAAGAGTTTTGGCGGACTTGGAAGCGGACTTGGTCTTTTCGGACTTGTCGTCTGCGTCTTTGTCTTTATCGGTGGAGGCAGCCTTGGATGCGGTGGCGGCAGGTTTCTTGGCCGGAGGCACCGGGGTTTCAACGCGCTTGGTGTGCGGGATGAAGAGGCGGATCAGCGTGGCCTGCTCGTAGTTGGGGAGATTCTTGTTGTAGTAATCCTGGATATCCGGATCGCTGACGTTATTGGATTCGGACTGGAGGGTCTTGCTCAACTCCTGCGAGAGAATTTGCATGCGGGCAAAGCGCATGGCCTCTTCGAAGTGAGCGGACTTTTCGAGGTCGCGCTTTTCGGCAGCGGAGGACATGGCGAGCATGCGGGCGTAGGCGCTGGCGAGCTGGCGACGCATGGGCGGCGACATGTTGGGCTGAAGAGCGTCGGCGAGCTTCTCGAATTGTGCCTTGGTGATGGTAGTTTTGCAGGCGTCGCCCTCAAGGGTGGTGTTAGGGCAATAGCCCTTGATGGTGAGGACGGTATCGTCGGGGCCGATCTTTGGTGGCTCGGGAGCGGACGAATCGGGCGCCTTTGCGGCGGCGGGAGCTCCGGGCTGCGCGGGGGGCGCGGCGGGAGCGGGCTGGGCAGTTTGCCCACTAACAAACGAGATCAGGAGCAGACAAAGGAAAAGCTGGCGAAGCATGGAATAGAATCCTCCAAGAAGATGTGCAACGAACATGTAATCCTAGCACGGCGGGCGGGGGATGGTCAGTGCTAGAGGGCAAGTGAAGGGCGAGGGCGGGAGATAATAGCGGGTATGCGGGACGGAACGAAAATCGCAGCGCAGGCGGAGGCGGGGCGGGGCCCGGGCGACCGCGGGTTCAGCTCGGACGCGATGCGGCGGGAGAAGCGCGCGGTGGCGGGCAACTCGGTGCTGGCGGCGCTGGTGATTACGATTCTGAAGATTGTGGTGGGGTTGGCGACGCAGTCGCTGGGAATTTTGTCGGAGGCGGCGCACTCGGGGCTGGATTTGGTGGCGGCGCTGGTGACATTTTTTTCGGTGCGGGTGGCGGACAAACCGGCGGATGCGGACCATCAGTATGGACACGGGAAGGTGGAAAGCTTTTCGGCGTTCATCGAAACCGGGCTGCTGCTGCTGACGTGCGTGTGGATTGTGTATGAGGCGGTGCGGCGGCTTTTTTTTCAGAGTGTCGAGATCGAGCCAACATCGTATGCGTTTCTTGTGATGCTGCTGTCGATGGGCGTGGATGTGTGGCGGTCGCGGGCGCTGGGGACCATGGCGATGAAGTACGACAGCCAGGCGTTGGAGGCGGACGCGCTGCATTTTTCGACAGACATCTGGTCGAGCGGAGTGGTGATATTCGGACTGGCGCTGGTGTGGGCGGGGCGGGCTTACCGCGTGGAGTGGCTGCGACAGGCCGATCCGATTGCCGCGTTGTTTGTGGCGTGCGTGGTGGTGACGGTGAGCTGGCGGCTGGCGCGGCGGACAATGGACGCGCTGCTGGACGCGGCGCCGGCGGGGATGAGGAACCAGATTCTGGGCCGGATTGCAACGGTGGATGGCGTGCTGGAAGTGGAGCGGGTGCGGATTCGGAAATCGGGGAACCGGTATTTTGCGGATGTGTCGCTGGGGCTGGCGCGGAATTTCACGTTTCAGCGATCGGAGCAGGTTTCCGATATGGTGACGGCGCGGGTGCGGGAGGTTCTGCCGGACGCGGACGTGATGGTGCATTCGGTGCCACGGGCACGGCATAGCGAAAACATCTTTGACCGGATCCGGGCGGTGGCGACACGCCACAATTTTAATGTGCACGACATCAGCGTGCAGGACCTGGGCGGAGAGTTGCACGTGGAGCAGCATCTGGAACTGGATGAGCAGATGAGCATGAAGGACGCGCACGACGAGGTGACGCATCTGGAGGCGGAGATGCGCGAGGAGATACCAGAGATAGCGACGATTTTGACGCACATTGAGAGCGAACCGGCAACGATTGAGAGCGGAGAACAGATTGTGCTGGAGCCGGGGCTGGAGAAGCGGCTGCGGGATGTGGTGAAGGATTTTCCGGAGGTGATGGACGTACACGAATTTCAATTCAAGAGAATTCGGGAACGGCTGTATGTCTCGTGCCACTGCACGCTGCCGGACGATATGCCGCTGGCGCGGGTGCATGATGTGCAGACGGCGCTGGAGATTCGGTTTAAGCAGGACGCGCCGGAACTTTTCCGGGTGCTGATCCATCCGGAGCCGGTGACGGATAACCGGAGGTAGGGTCGAGCAGGAAACGCCGCGGGGGATGGGGCGTTACCCTCAGCTGCTCGGGGCGTTTCGTGAGGGCTGGCCGATCGGAGCGCTGAGCGCTGCGCCACCCAAAATCAAACATCTCGATGAGAGGGACAGATGATTGAAGCGGCGGTGAAGTGGACGGATGAGGAGAGGTACGTAGGGGCGGCGACTTCGCGGCACTCGATTGTGATGGATACGGCGAAGGAGAAAACGGCAAATTCTCCGATGGAGCTGGTGCTGATTGCGCTGTGCGGATGCACGGCGTCGGATGTGGTGGGGATTCTGCGGAAAAAGCGAGAGCCGTTTGCGGCGTTGGAAGTGCAGGCGAAGGGGGAAAGAGCGGAGGGGTATCCGGCGGTGTACACGGCGATTCACCTGACTTATAAGGTGCGCGGCGAGGTGAGTAAGAAAGCGATGGAAGATGCGGTGCGGCTTTCAAAGGAGAAATACTGCTCGGTTTCAGCGATGCTGGAGAAGACGGCGAAGATTACGTTTAGCATTGAGCACGGGGAGTGAGGAGATTTGTAATAGGTGATTTGTAATTGTGGATTGAGTAATTTGGCAATTTGGTAATTTTGTAATTGTCGTCTCGCTTGTAATGGCTTCGATATGAAGGATGAATTACACAATCATTCAGTTACTAAGCTTCCCAGTCTCAAAGGGTACGTCTATATTGCAGTGTCGACTTTATTGTTTGGGACGTCGGCTACTCTGGGACGGGCGGCGTTTACCGGGCACTTGCTTCCGGGAGGTTCGCTGGCGGCGATCAATCCTCTGATTTTGTCGCAGAGCCGGGTGACGGTATCGCTGGCTGTGCTGCTGCCCATTCTGGTGGCGCGGCGAGGATGGGCGGAGTTGCGGGTGCCGGGACGAGACATGGTGCGGCTTTTTCTGCTGGGCATTCTTGGCGTGGCGGCATCGAACTACCTCTATTATCTGGCGATTCAGCGGACGAATGTGGCGACGGCAATCATCCTGGAATATACGGCGCCGGTGTGGGTGCTGCTGTACACCGTGGCGCGCGGAGGGCAGCGGCCATCGTGGCGGAGAATTGCGGCGGTCGGACTGGCGGTGGTGGGGTGCGCGCTGGCGGTGGGACTAGTGGGAGCGGGCGGGTTCCGGATGGATGCGGTCGGGGTGATGGCGGCGTCGCTGGCGGCGTTTTCATTCGCTCTTTATAACGTGGGCGCGCACAGCCTGCTGGCGCGGTACGACCGGTGGAAACTGCTGCTGTGGGTGCTTGGAGGAGCGGCGGGATTCTGGATAGTAGTGAATCCTCCGTGGAAAATTGTGGCCGAGCATTATGGGCGGGAACAGTGGGGATTTATGGCGGTGTTCGCGATGGTTTCCATGCTGCTGCCGTTTGCGTTTTATTTTGCCGGGTTGGAATATCTGGAGCCGACGCGGGCGATTGTGGTGAGTTGTCTGGAGCCGGTGTTCAGCATTGTGCTGGCGGCAATTTTTCTGGGCGAGTTGGTGCGGGGCATGCAGACGGCGGGGATTGTGCTGGTGCTGGTAGCGATTGCGCTGATTCAGATGCCGGAGCGGGCGCCGGGGGATGAGTTGGTGGTGGAGCCGATTGAGTGAGGGTCGATGGTCGGTTCGTAATGCTGGATCGTCGTTGGTCGCTGGTCGTTAGTCGTTAGCAAACCGTAGCGTGCCCGCGACTCACGACAAACGACTGACGACGACTCGAGATTCAGAAAAAGACCCCTCACTTCAAGTGCTGGCCTTTTGTTTCCGGTAACTGAGTGGCTATTAGACCGCCTAATAAGAAGGCGGCGGCGCACAGGTAGAAGGCCCAGTCTAGACCTTTGCGGTCTCCGACCCAGCCGATGATGAAGGGGGCAGCGGAACTGAGGGCTCGGGCTCCGGTGTAGGTGACACCGAGAGCGCGGGCGCGCAGAGGTGTGGGATAGATTTCGCTGCCGATGGTGCCGCAACCGGAGAACCATCCGGTGGCGAAGAAGGCGACGACGGCTCCGAGGATGAGGAGAGCGGCGGGGGAACGGGCCGCAGCGTAGAGCGGTATGAGCAGGGCGGCGCCGAAAAGATAGAGGATGAAGGAGCGGCGGCGGCCGAAGCGATCGGCGGCCCAGCCGAAGCTGAGGTAGCCGGGGAACATTCCGAAGAGGTTGAGAAAGACGAGCAGGGAAGTGGTGCCCATGACGCTGAAGCCGCGACCGCCGTGGTCGAGGGGAAGCGAGAGATAGGCTGGGACCCACTGGAACAATCCCCACCAGCCGAATAAGCCGAAAAAATTCAGGAGCAGCAGGGCGAGGGTGCTCTTGAGATAGGGTGGGCGAAAGATGCGGAAGAAGTGGGCGTCGGCGGCAGAGTCAAGAGACTTTAAACGTAGGAGGCGCTGAGGTCGCAGAGTTGAATTGGGGATTTCTTCAGGGGAGGTTGTATTTTCTGAAACTCTTTGCGAACTCGGCGTGCTCGGCGGTTGAGGCTGTTGATCTGCGCTTGCTTTGGACGGGCTGTGGGCGATCCATATTTCAGATTCGGGAACATCTCTGCGAATCCAGAGGGTGACGGCGGCGGGGAGGATGCCGACGAAGAAGACGGCGCGCCAGTTGGCGTAACGCAGGACGATGCCGGCGACGAGGGCGGCGAGCGCGAATCCGATGGCCCAGGAGCTTTGCACGATGGCGAGGGCTTTGGCGCGGAGGTCGTCAGGCCAGGTTTCGGCGACGAGGGTGGCGCCGGTGTTCCACTCGCCGCCCATGCCGAGGCCGAGGATGAAGCGGACGATGGCGAGCATGAGCACGGTGGTGGAGAGGCCGGAGGCGAACGAGCAGATGGAGTAAGTGAGGATGCTGAGCATGAGGGCGCGCTTGCGTCCGATGCGGTCGGCGAGGAAGCCGAAAAGAATGCCGCCGATGCCGGAGGCGAGCAGCATGAGCGTGGAGAGGACGCCGGCGGTGCGCTTGGTCATGGCGAAGTCGCGCATGACATGGGTGAGGACGAGCGCGTAAAGCATGGCGTCGAAGGAGTCGAGCATCCAGCCGAGGGAGGCGGCGAGGAGGGTGCGGCGCTGGGCGGGGGTGGCCTGGCGGAGGAGTTGGATGGGGCCTGGGGACATTGCGGGGATTGTAGCAGCGGGGAGGGGACACTCCCGATCTCATTGCCCCGGCGGCTCCCGGAACAGTTGCTCAATCGTCTGCATCAGCATGAAGAGTCGGTGGGGGTGATCTGGAAGGTCTACGAATCCGTAGCTCAGGTAGAAGCTTCGCGCCTTCTCATCCTTGGCATCTACGACAACGGCTAGAGACGCGATGTTCCTGCTGTGATGTAGAGCCTTTTCGAGCGCGCCCATGAGCAGGATTTCTCCGAGGCCAGTGCCTTTAAACTCTTTGCTCCGCGCCAGTCTTCCCAAGAGCGTTGCCGGCAACTTGTCGTACCTTGGAAGGCGCAAGCGTTGAACAGCCTCGTCCGGCAATTCGCCGGCTTCGATTGTGTATTGGGAAAGCGTGTAGTAGCCGGCGATCGTTTTCCCGTCAGGAGTGAGAACGTAGACAGCGGCCACTCGCTTTTGTACTTCCTGACTTGCTGTTTGCTTTAAATAGACATTGAGGGCTTCGTGCTCGCAGGAAAAAGCCGCTCGGTCATGTACTTTCTTATCGAGCGGCTCAAATCGGAGCTTTCGGTTTTCTTGATCGACCAACTAGGCGATCTCCCGCCGAAAACGCCTGGCGGCTGCGATCGCCTTCCGGTTGGGCGCCGGCGGGTTCAGGAGCGCTTCCACAAAAACCCGTCTGGAGTTCTGGGTAAGAGTCAGGGTGTCGTGTTCACGGATTGTGCTAAGAGCAGCTTCCTTTGCGGCCATCCTCAAGAAGTCCGAAGCCGAGACGCCACGCAGATTGGCGGCTTCTTCGATGGCCTTCTTTTCTTCGCGAGTCACTCGCGCATCGAGTCGTTGGTCGCGGGCTGGAGACGCGGTTGCCATAGTCGGCCTATAGCTAATGTACGGCAAATCGCCACACATGGTCAAGGTGAAAGAATTATCATTAATACAATCAATTGGTTACCGGTTGTTTGGCCAGTGTCTTCCCAGCCGACGCAGATACTTTTGGGCTTTTTGCACGTCGCGGGAGATTTGGGCTTTCAGGGCTTCTATGGAGGGGAACTTTACTTCGTCGCGGAGGCGATCGAGGAAGTGTAACTCTACTTCGGTATCGGCGGAGAGCTCTATGGGGCGGAAATTCAATAGGTGGGTTTCGATGGCGAAGGAGTCGGGGCCGAAGGTGGGGCGGTTGCCGACGTTAGTGACGGAATCGAAACAGAAGTCATTCTGAACCTCGTTTGTGGATTCGCTGCCTGCCTTGCTCTGCGCTAACTCTCGGTTGCTCGGATCGGAGTTTGGGTTGTTACTACTTTGACTTCCGCTGACTTGACTGCTGCCGATCTGGCCGCTGATGGCTTGACCGCTGGCGATGCGGGTGCGAGTTATGTAGACGCCGTCTTTGGGGACTAACTCTTCATAGTGGGCAAGGTTGATGGTGGGGACGGTGTATTTCGCGCCGTAGCCGCGTCCGCGACCGGCGAAGGAGAGGATGCTGAAGGGGCGGCCTAAGAGATGACGGGCACGACTTACGTTGCCTTCGGAGAGGAGCTTGCGGATGTGGCTGCTGGAGACGCGCTCGCCGCGGAGGCGCATTTCGGGATAGTCGTGGACTGGGAAGCCCATCTCGCGGCCGAGTTCGCGGAGGACTTCGACGGTTCCGGAGGCGCCGCGGCCGAAGCGGAAGTTATAGCCTTCGTGCACTTCGCGCGCATGCAGATGCTTTTTGAGAATGTCGTGAGCGAACTGGTGCGGGGTCATGAGCGAGAGATCACGGGAAAACGGGATCAGAAGGACGGCGTCGACGGAAGTTTGCGCGAGCAGGCGGAGTTTTTCCGGCGTGGGTGTGAGGAGCTTGAAGTTGGCGTCGGGACGGAGGATGCGCGTGGGATGTGGCTCGAAGGTGACGCAGACCGAGACGGCGTGGGTCGCCTGAGCGCGCTCGACGATCTGGCTGAGGACGGCGCGGTGCGCGCGATGCACGCCGTCAAAGTTGCCGACGGCGACGATGGAGGGGCCGAAGTCGGCGGGGATGTCGGCGAGTTTGTGGAAGACTTGCATTCGTGGATTTAAAGGCTGAGATCGCTGAGGTCGCAGAGACATTCGATTGTGGAATCCGTCTTGCCCCCGTTCGACCAAACGAGCATGGTCTTGCTTTCTCTGCGTGCTCTGCGACCTCCGCGGTTGATTTCTTGCTTCAAATTTCAAACTCCAGCTTCATGCCGTCGTAGGCTAGCTTTACGTTAGGCGGCAGTTTTGCGTTTGTCTCTTCGTGCGCGAGGTCGTGACAGATATGCGTGAAGAAGGTGCGCTTTGGTTTGACGTCGGCTACGATTTGCAGGGACTGATCGACGGTGGAATGCGTGGGATGCGGATGGTAGCGCAAGGCATCGAGAAAAAGTATGTCGAGATTGCGGAGCTTGTCGAGCGACTCGGGCGGCACGGAACTGTGATCGGTGAGATAGGCGGCCGATCCGAAGCGGAACCCGAGGATGGGCGTTTCGCCGTGAATGACGGTGACGGGCTCGAAGGCGGCGCCGAAGAGTTCGACGCGGCCCTCGATGGGCTTGAGTTCGACGAGCGGGAGGCCTCCAAATTTGTAGTTGGCCTCGAAGATGTAGCGGAACATGTTGCGCAAAAATTCGCAGTTGCCAGGCGTGGCATAGAGCGGCAGCTTACCGGGCCTGTGGCGATAGGTGAGCGGGCGCAGGTCGTCGATGCCGAGAATGTGGTCGGCGTGGGTGTGCGTGTAGAGGACGGCGTCGAGTTGAGTGATGTTTTCGCGCAGGGCCTGTTCGCGAAAGTCGGGCGTGGTGTCGATGAGAACGTGGCGGTTGTTGTAGGCGAGCAAGATGGAGGGACGGGTGCGGCGATCGCGGGGATCGGAGGAATGACAGACGGCGCAGTCGCAGGCGATGGTGGGAACGCCCATCGAGGTGCCGCTGCCGAGGACCGTGAGGGTGGCGCGCATCGCAGGAATGGACTTTAGCCGTTGGTACCGGTTACGGGGCCGGGAGGTTGAGGAGCGCGGGCGATAGCGTTGGTGACCTCGACGTAAGCCATGCGAAGCTCGTACAGACAATTTTGTAAGAACGCCTGCTCCTTGGCGGTGAGGTTGCCCTTGGTTTTTTCGGCGAGCATGCCGAGGGTGTCGATGGTCTGGCGGGCGCCGATGAGGTCAACACCGGGCTGGCCGCCCTGCTCGTGCATGAGGCCTAGTTGGAGCATGGCGGTCATGTAGAGCGATGCCATGAAGCGCTCAAAGGTCACTTCAAGTTCCTTGGCGGAGTGGCCGCTGAGCTCGACGCGGCGGTCGAGATCGCGCGAAGACTGGCGGTAGGCGTCGTGCTGGGCCTGCTGCTCGGAGGCGGTAGGCGGCGGAGGAGCGGCGGCATCAGGCGGGAGTGCGGCGTCGTTCGGGGCTTCGGCCACGGCCGTAGGTGCGGCTACTGGCGCGGGTGCGACTGCTACGGCGGGCGTTGGCGCGGGCGGCGCAGCGGGCTCTGCCGGTTCGACATCGGTGGTGGAGCGAAGTTCACCGTCGGCGGTGAAGAGGCGGCGGTCGCTTACTTTGAAGTCAGAATCTTTTTTCTTATCAGGCATGTTGTTATTCCTGTCTCGAACTTACTCTTCTCAGTTAGGTGATCGGCAGCGAAGCTATTTCGAGTTTGGCCGGGCCGGCGCGCAATTGTTTCCCGCCAGCCTCGCGCCGCAGATAGCCGAGCGCGACGGCACGATTAGCGGTGGGCATAGGCAGGTCGGCGGCACTGGTGATTTCGCCGACATCTTTTTCTTCGGCTTGAATTTTGGTGCCAGGTGCGGGCAGCGGGCCGTCGACTGAGAAAGCGCTGAACTGGCGGTGCAGCGCGCCACGGGAGCGAATGCGCTCGACGATTTCCTGGCCGAGATAACAGCCCTTGGTGAAGTTGAGGGAGCGCGTCTGGCCGGTCTCCTGCGGGAGATCGCGCTCGCGGATGTCGATGCCATAGCGTGGAATGCCTTGACTGATGCGGCGTGTGTCGAGCGCGTCGGCGGAGACGGGAGTAGCGCCGGCGGCTACAAGGGCCTGCCAGGTTTTGGTGAATTGGTCGGGGCCGAGCCAGATCTCATAGGAGACTCCGGCGGGATCGTCGGTGCGAATGAGGGTGCATTGCGCGCAGTTGCAGGCGCAATCGCATTTTGGCGCGCAAAATTCAAGCGGGGCGAGGTCGGCAAACTGCATTCCGCCTGCGCGCAGTAGAGCTTGCGCTTGCGGACCAGTCACGCCGATCGCATTGAGCGTTGCGGTCACGTCGGAGACTTCGACGTCATCCATAACGATGAACTTATCGAAGTGGGCGAGGACCTTGTCGCGCAGGGCGGCGTCGAAGTCGACCAGGAGCGAGTCGCCGAAGTTGTAGGCGTAGAGATCGGCCTGGATGTGGCCTTGCGCGTTCAGAAGAAAACAGTAGACGCCGCGGTTGGGGGCGAGATCGCGGATGTTGTTGGTGACCATTCCATTGAGCCAGCGCACGCGGTCGGCGCCGGTGAGGCGGATTCTGGCGCGGGAGGAGAGGTCGTAGACGGCGCAGGCGGAGAGCAGGGCCTGGAATTCGGCGCGGGCGTTGTCGTTGGCGGTCTGGGTGTTAGACGGGTCGCGATTCAGAACAGTACTCATCGTTGATCATTTGATTATAGCGAAGGGCTGACGGGTTCATTGCGGAAGGGCGTCGAGGTTCGGCAGGGAGTTCTGCAGGCGGACTTACGAGTCGAGTTCTGGTATCTTCGTTCGCGTGAATGTGAAAAAGCGCATTGCGGTAATTCCCGGAGACGGGATTGGGAAGGACGTCATCCCTGAGGCGTTGAAGGCGATGGAGGCGGCGGGGGCGGCGGTGGAGTTCGCTCATTTCGATTGGGGCGCGGACCGGTATCTGGTCGACAAGACGACGGTGCCGGCAGATGGGTTTGCCATGCTGGGGCGCGAGTTTGACGCGACTTTTGTTGGGGCGTTTGGCGATCCGAGGGTTCCGTCGAATATTCATGCCAAGGAAATTCTGCTGGGCATGCGCAGCAAGATGGATTTGTATGCCAACGTGCGGCCGGTGCGGTTGCTGGATGCCGAGTTGTGTCCGCTGAAGGGAATTGAGCCGAGGGACGTGGATTTTGTGGTGATTCGCGAGAACACTGAGGGCGTGTACGGAGACCTGGGCGGAGTGTTCAAGCAGGGGACCGCGGATGAGGTTGCGGTTCAAGAAGACGTGAATACGCGCAAGGGCGTGGAGCGGGTGATTCGATATGCGTTTGAATTTTGCACGGCGAGCGCGAAGGCCGATGGCTCGGCTCGACGGCGCGTGCTGATGTGCGATAAGTCGAATGCGATGACGCATGCCGGCGGCTTGTGGCAGCGTGTGTTTAAGGAAGTGGGCGCGGGGTATCCGGAGATTGAGAAGCAACACGTGTACGTGGACGCGCTGGCGATGCAGATGGTGCGCGATCCGCGCGGGCTGGATGTGATTGTGACCAACAATATGTTTGGAGACATACTGACGGACCTGGCGGCGGCTTTGCAGGGCGGGATGGGAATGGCGGCGAGCGGAAATCTGCATCCGGGGAGGACGACAGAGCGGAACATTGGAATGTTTGAGCCGGTGCATGGATCGGCGCCGCCGCTGGCGGGGAAGAATGTGGCGAATCCGCTGGGCGCGATTCTGACGGCGGCGATGATGCTGGGGCATTTGGGGATGAGCGCGAAGGCGGGGAAGATTGAAGCGGCCGTGCTGGAGGCGGTGCGGCGAAGAAAGACGACATCGGATATAGGCGGAGCGCTGGGGATGCGCGAGGTGGGGGAGTGGGTGGCGGAGCGGATAGCGGGTGTTTCTTAGTTGCGGAACATGATTGCGGCGCGTGCTGCTAACATCAAAGTACGCGGTGAGAATTCCCTTACGCTGATGCGTGCGTTGAGAGCGTAGGGGTCCTTCGACTCCGCGAGTGGCGCTCCGCGTCACTCGCTCCGCTCAGGGTGACATTGATGAAGTTGCGTGGTATTTCTGCATTTTTTCTGTTCCTGCTGATGACGGTTGTTGGTGTTTGGGCGCGGGGTGAGCAGTCGCAATCGCCGGCCGACAAAGGCCAATCGACGGCAAATCAGCCCGGTTCTCAGCCTTCTGGATCGCAGGCGCAGACTCCATCTGCACAGGGGTCTTCCACGCAGGCCCCATCGAATCAGGAACCCGCGGGCGAGGGCGTCCGCGCTACACAGGCTCCCACTACGCCGTCTCCGGCTACTCCGGCTCCAGAAAAAATTATTTCGCCGCAGGAGGCTAAGGAATTGTTTCGGTCGGTGGATGAGTTGATTCAGTTTGCGAGCGGCGATACCGGACTGCCGATCAAGCATGAGGTCAAACGCAAACTGGCGGATCGGCAGGAAGTGGAGTCGTATCTGGACAAGGGAATGAAGGACGACAAGGATGCGAAGCGGCTGGAGCGGTCGTCGGAGGTGCTGAAAAAATTCGGGCTGATTCCACGGGATTTTCAGTTGGGGCCATTTCTGGTGTCGATGCTGAAGGAGCAGGTCGCGGGATACTACGATCCGAAGAAAAAGACGGTAAACATTTTGAACTGGGTCGATCCGGAGCAACAGAAGCCCGTGCTGGCACATGAATTGACGCATGCGCTGCAGGACCAGTCGTTTGGCATGGAGAAGTGGATGAAGGCGGCGGAGACGGAGGGCGAGAAGAAAAACGATCCGACGCCGGCGGATATCGATACGGATGAGGAGTCGGAGGCGCGGGAGGCGGTGGTGGAAGGGCAGGCGATGGTGGTGATGATGGATTATTCGCTGGCCGGGACGGGGAAGACGCTGCTGGAGATGCCGCAGATTGGCGAGGCGATGAAACAGGGCATGCTGGATGGGCCGGATTCTCCGACGTTCAGCAAGGCGCCGATCTTTTTGAAGGAAGAGCTGACGTTTCCGTATCGCTATGGAATGGACTTTACGCTGGCGCTGGAAAAGGCGGGCGGAAAGCGGTTGGGATTTGAGGGCGCGTTCAACAATCCGCCGACCACGACGCGGGAGATCATGGAGCCGGAGACGTATCTGGGGCACGAGAAGATTGAGCCGCTGAAGCGGATCGACTTCAAAAAAGATTTTGAGAAATACGACACATTCGACATTGGCGCGATGGGCGAGTTCGATGTGGATGTGCTGGTGGAGCAGTACGTGAGCAGGCAGGAGGCGGAGGCGGTGTATCCGGCGTGGCGCGGCGGATATTATTTTGCCGGGCGCGCGAAGGGCGAGAAGGCGGGGCCGCTGGGCGTGATGTATGTGTCGCGGTGGGCGTCGGCGGAGAAGGCGGCGGAGTTTGCGGCGGATTATGCGAAGTCGCTGGCGCAACGGTACAAGAAACGGCAGGCGCTGGGGGGCGACGGCAAAGTTGTGGAGGATGCGCCGCCGGTGGATTCATGGCGCACGCTGCGCGGCCGGCATGCGTGGATGACGGAAGAGGGAGCGGTGGTGATCGAGGTGCGCGGGGATGAGGTGCTGGTGAGCGAGAGCATGGATGAGGAGACGACGAAGCGAGTGGAGGGGGATTTTTTCGATGGGGCAGAGAAGAAGTAGACTCCAGGCGGGATTGCAGAGGTCAGATTGCGAATTGCAGAGATGAAAATCTTTCCGTTGACGAGATGGTGCATTTTTTGGCTCGGGAGATTTAGTTCTGTAATCTGAGTTCTGGGTTCCGACTTTCAACTTCTGACCTCTGACTTCGCACTTCTGACCTTGTATAATCACGAGTTCCGCAGTCATTTTCCGGCCTATCCACGTTGGCCTTTTCCAGGAGCGCAATTGCAGCAGGCAGAGATTGGGATTATCGGCGGCAGTGGTTTGTACCACATGCCCGGATTCAGCGACGTGCACGAGGTGCGGCAGGAGACGCCGTTTGGCGAACCTTCGGACGCCTATATTCTGGGCACGCTGGAGGGGCGCAAGGTGGCATTTTTGGCGCGCCATGCGCGGGGGCACAAGTTGCTGCCGAGCGAGTTGAACTTTCGCGCGAATATTTATGGATTCAAGCAGCTTGGCGTGGAGCGGATTGTCTCGGTCTCGGCGGTCGGGTCGCTGAAGGAGGAGCACAAGCCGCTGGATTTTGTGATCCCGGATCAATTTGTGGATCGGACGCGGCACCGCGTGGACACTTTTTTTGGCGATGGAATTGTGGCGCACATTGGATTTGGCGATCCGGTGTGTGGAGAGTTGACGCGGATTGTGCGCGGCGCGTGCGATCTGACGGGCGTGGCCGGCAAACTGGGCGGCACATACGTGTGCATGGAGGGGCCGCAGTTTTCAACCAAGGCGGAGTCGAAGATTTACCGCAGCTGGGGCGCGGATGTGATTGGGATGACGAACCTCCAGGAAGCGAAACTGGCGCGCGAGGCGGAGATTTGTTATGTGACGATCGCGATGGTGACCGATTACGACTGCTGGCATCCGCATCATGACGAGGTGACAGTGGGACAGATTATTGGCGTCCTGACGAAGAATGCCGAGAACGCGGCGAAGGTGGTGAAGGCGACCGTGGGCGCGATGCCGAAGACGAGGTCGTGCAAATGCGGCTCGGCGCTGGCGCATGCGATTTTGACGGATCCGGCGAAGATTCCGGCGGCGACGAAAGAGAAGTTGAAGTTGATTTTGGGGAAGTATATTTAGTTGTCGTTGATCGCCGGTCGGTTGTCGTTCGCGGGGCGTGGTAGCGCGGACGGTGTTGCCAGGAGCAGGCTTCCGTCACCGTTGACTGATTCTGGGCTGCTAGCGACTAACGACTGACCGACCACTACGTCTGGAGACTCATGAGCATACTGGTTGTAGGTTCCGTTGCATTTGACACGATTGCCACGCCTTCGGGGCGAGTTGCCGACATTCTGGGCGGGGCGGCGACTTACTTCTCGCTGGCGGCGAGTTACTTCACCGATGTACGCGTGGTCGCGGTGGTCGGAGACGACTTTGGGGCGAAAGAAGAGGCGGTCTTCAAGAATCGCGGAGTCGATACGCGCGGGCTCGAGCGGACCGCTGGAAAGACGTTTCGCTGGGGCGGACAGTATCTCGACAATCTGAACGAGGCGAAGACGGACTTTACCGAGCTGAACGTGTTCGAGAAATTTCAGCCGCGGATTCCAAAAGAATATGCGGACACGCAGTTCCTATTCCTGGCAAATATTCATCCGACATTGCAGGCGGCGGTGCGGCTGGAGATGAGCGCGGTTCGCCTGACGGGCGGCGACACGATGAATTTCTGGATCAACGGCACGCCCAAAGAGCTGGCGGAGACGCTGAAGCTGGTAAATGTGCTGCTGATCAACGATACCGAGACGAAGATGCTGGCGGGAGAGAAGAATCTGCCGCGGGCGGCGCAGAGAGTTCTGGCGATGGGGCCGCAGGCGCTGGTGGTGAAGCATGGCGAATATGGAGCGACGATATTTTTTCGCGAAGGAGCGTTTGGGGTGGGCTCGCATCCATTTCGAGCGCCGGCGCTGCCGATCGAGGAAGTGAAGGATCCGACGGGCGCGGGCGATTCGTTTGCCGGCGGATTTATGGGTTTCATCGCGTCGCAGGGTGAAATCAATCGAGAGGTGCTGAAGCGCGCGTTGTTCTACGGCGGCGTGATGGGTTCGTTTGCGGTGGAGCGCTTCGGGACGGAACGCCTGCAGACGCTAACGCGAGAGGAAATCGACGCGCGGTTCCAGGTGTTTCGGGAATTGACGCATTTGGGGTAGGGTGTCTTTGGTGGATGGTCGTTGGTCGTTCGCGAACAGCTGGCATCTTCTGCGGCGATGTCTCAGGTCTTCTTCTACGGGAGATCGGACCTGCTTGATTCCTTTCGGTTCATTTATCCTCAATCTATGACGAAGCGCGCCGCGACCGCGAATAGCGATAGTGTTCGTGAACGGAGCGCGGCCCGAGTGGGCGGGCTGGCAGTGCTGGCGTCGCTCAGTTCATTCTTTTATTACTTTGAGCACGGCAAAATTCTGGAGCATGGCGACGCGGTCGCGCACATCAATATAGCGCGTCGCGTTTTTGACTCACTGACGCCGGGCCCGCTGCAACTCGGAACAGTGTGGCTGCCGCTGCCGCATGTGCTGATGATGCCGTTCATCGTGTCGAACAAGATGTGGCAGAGCGGGATTGGCGCATCGATTCCGTCGCTGGTCGCTTACGTATTTGGGGTGCTGGGAATTTTTCGACTGGTGGGCGAACTGCTGGAATCGAATGAGCGAACGTATCCGGCGGCCGCGCTGGCCGCAGCGGTGGCGGCGTTTGCTTATGGGGCGAATCCCAACCTGCTGTACATGCAGGCCACCGCACTCACCGAGACGTTGTACCTGGCGTTTTTTATCTGGGCGCTGGTTTACCTGGCGGAGTTCCTGGGAGGAATGAGGAGCGCGGCAAGGGCGGATGAGACGGCGCGTAGGGCGCTGGGCAAGTGCGCACTTCTGGTGGCGTGCGCCGAGATGACGCGCTATGACGGATGGTTTCTGGCGGGCGCGATTGGCGCTGTGGTGTTTGCAGTCGTAGCGCGACAGTGGGGCGATCGCGATTTGCGATGGAGCGCGGTGAAGTTCGCGGCTGGAGTCGCCGTAGCTCCAGTGCTGTGGCTGGTGTACAACGCCGCGATTTATGGGGACGCGTTCGATTTTGCGAACGGGCCTTACTCGGCGAAAGCGATTGAGATGAGGGTGGGCGCCCCGAATCCGGCGTTCCACAGCCTGTTTCTGGGCGGACTGTATTTTCTGAAGTCGGCACAGGCGACGCTGGCGGCGGGAAACTGGGGGCGGTTGTGGGTAGCGGGAGCGGTGGCTGCGACCGCGCTGGCGTGGTGGATTTTGCGCGGGCGGGCGGGGGCAATTTTGGCGCTGCTGTGGGCGCCGATCGCATTCTACGCGTATTCGATTTCATACGGCTGGGTGCCGCTGCATGTACCAATGTGGTGGCCATTCGCGGTATTCAATCAGCGTTTCGGGATGGAGTTGCTGCCGTTGTTTGCCATTTCGGCGGGCTTGCTGGTGGCGAGCCTAGCGGCTTTGCTGCCCGGAACGGCGGCGTGGAAAGTGGCAGTCGCGCCGATTGTGCTGATCGCCGCGAGCTATGCATTCGTAATTCAGCAGCAACCGCTGGACCTGGTGGAGGCGGTACGGAGCTGGGAAATGCGCCGCGGGTTGGACACGTCGGTGGAGCGCGTGATCAAGACGCTGCCTGCCGATTCGCTGTTTATGATGGATTTGGGAGAACATGTTGGGATTATGGAGCGGCTGGGGATTCCGCTGCGGCGCGTGGTAAATGGAGAAGATCATCGGCCATGGGTGCGGCCGACGGACCCGGAAGGCACTTGGGAACGGGCGCTGGCCGATCCGGGCCGCTATGTGAATTACGTGATTGCCTTCGAAGGCGATTCGGTGGATCGGGGTGTACGCCGGGAGAATCTTACGTTGCTCACCGTAATTCACTCGACGGGACAACCCACGGCAAGAATCTATGAGACGCAGATGCACGCGAATCAATTGCGTTAACTTTCTTGCCCGGTTGCACAGTGAGCGGTGCGGCAGCGGTGATAGAATCCGCCGGACTATCCACCGGACTATCCACCGAACTATCCACCGGACTAACCGCGGGACCATCCGCTGGCGTATGAGATGCGCATGGGCGAGAAATTGAAGAGTATCGCGTTCACGAAGGCTTCGGCGTGCGGGAACGACTTCCTGATTTTGCGCGAGTCGGACCTGCCTCGCGAGGTGGTGGGTGACGTCGGCGCTTTCAGCCGGCGGTTGTGCGATCGGCATAACGGAATCGGCGCGGATGGCGTGGAATGGCTGTATGAAGACGCGGAGACAGACGCGCGGGCGCGATTGATCAATGCGGACGGGTCAGAGGCGGAGATTTCGGGAAACGGGACGCGGTGCGTGGCGGCGGAGATTTGCGCGCGCACGGCGAAGACGGAAGTTGCGATTCGCACCGGAGCAGGAGTGAAAGTGTGCCGCTTGGTCGAGAGGCGTGGCGCGTCGTTTGAGTTCGAGAGCGAGATGGGTGCGGCGACGGTTGAAGAGCAGTTGGCGGTCGAGACGGCGTTGGGGCGCGCGATGGGCACGCGAGTGTCGACGGGCAACCCGCACTTCGTAATCTTCGTGGATAAATTTGCGGAGGGCTGGCAGCGAGAGGCGGCGTTGATCCAGCAGCAGGCGCAGTTTCCGCAGGGAACGAACGTGGAATATGTGGTGGTGCGTGGGAAGAATGAGATTGAGATTCGACTGTTTGAACGCGGCGTTGGGGAAACATTGTCGTCGGGAACGGGATCGTGCGCTTCGGCGGCCGCGGCCGTGGCGGCGCAGCGCGTGGCATCGCCGGTAACCGTGGTTGCGCCGGGTGGGGCGCAAGTTGTGCGGTGGGAGTGCGGGCCGTCGCACAATCAGGTTTACTTGCGAGGTCCGGCGGCGCTGGTATGCCGGGGAGAATTTCTCTTGTAAAGAGCGGGCACCGAATGACGAACGCTTCCAACAAATTTCGAGTAAAGCCGCCGGCGCTACGGCACGGCGACAAGGTGGGCATTGTTGCGCCCGCGTCGAACATCAAGCGCGAACTTTTGCAGGCGGGCTGCGACGGGCTGCGCGGCCTGGGATATGAGCCGTTTTATTTCGACTCGATTCTGGAGCGGGATTTGTATTTTGCGGGATCGGTGGAGCGGCGGGCGCGGGAACTGGAAGAGATGTTTGAGCGCGAGGATATTCGCGCGATCGTTTGCGCGCGCGGCGGTTATGGGGCGAACTATTTGCTGCCGGCGATCGATATGGCGAAGATCCGGGCACATCCGAAAATTTTCGTCGGCTACAGCGATCTGACGTCGCTGCTGACATGGTTTAGCGATCGGGGGAATTTTGTGACGTTCCACGGGCCGATGGCGACGAAGGATTTTGCGGTGAGCGGCGGCGTGGATCTGGATTCGTGGCAGAACGCGATGAGCGGGGAAGCAGGTTGGGAGATCGCGGGGAATTCGGGCATTAAGCCATTGGTGCCGGGCGCGGCGGAGGGAGTTCTTTACGGCGGGTGCCTGTCGCTTTTAGTCTCCGCGCTGGGCACGCCGTTTGACATTGAGACGGCGGGAACAATTCTCTTTCTGGAAGATGTTGCGGCCAAGCCTTACCAGATTGACCGCATGCTGATGCAGTTGAAACTGGCGGGAAAGTTGGAAGGCGTACGCGGAATTGTTTTTGGCGAAATGATGGATTGCCGGCAGAGCGCGGATCAGGATTACTCGCTGGAAGACGTTGTGCTGCGGATTGTCGGCGGCCTCGGGATTCCTGTGGCTTTCGGATTGCGGTCAGGGCATGTATCGCGGGCAAATGTTACGCTGCCGATTGGAGTGCGGGCGCGGCTTGAAGTTGGGAGCGAGGCGAGGCTGAGGATTCTCGAGGCGGCGGTCGACCCGCGATAACCACGAGGTAGACGCGCGGCAATCCGATTAAGCTAAAGACGATCTGGCTTACACTGGGAGCGGCCAAGGAGCGATTCTGCCGGCGATGAGCGACAACCTGAAACACATTCACCTGATCGGTATTTGCGGGACGGCGATGGCTTCGCTCGCGGGTATGCTGCGCGAGCGCGGGCATCGGGTCACGGGCTCGGATGCAGCGGCGTATCCGCCGATGTCGACATTTCTGGAGGGGCTTGGAATTCGCGTGGCCCAGCCCTTTGCCGAGAAAAATCTGGAGCCTCGGCCGGACCTGGTCGTGGTCGGCAATGCGATCTCGCGCGCCAACGTGGAACTGGAGCGCGTGCTCGATGAGCGAATTCCATTCTGCTCGCTGCCGCAAATTCTGCATGACGAATTTCTGGTGGGAAAAGAAGTGCTGGTCGTGGCGGGAACGCACGGAAAGACGACCACGACTTCGATGCTGGCGTGGATATTTGAGACGGCGGGGCTGGCGCCTTCGTTCCTGATCGGAGGGATCGCCGAAAATTTTGGCAGCAGCTTTGGACTGGGCGCGGGCAGGTATTTCATTCTCGAGGGCGATGAGTACGACACGGCGTTTTTCGACAAGGGCCCGAAATTTCTGCATTACTTTCCGGATGCGCTGATTCTCACGTCGGTTGAGTTCGACCACGCGGATATTTACAAAGATCTGGATGCGGTGGAGACGGCGTTCAAACGGCTGGTGAACCTGGTGCCGCGGCGCGGTCGGATCGTCGGGTTTGATGGCGGTGCGGAGGGCAGCGCGAGCCTGGAGCGATGCATGGCCAAGGCGTTTTGTCCGGTGGAGCGCTACGGCGCGTCCGAGCGGGCGGCATGGAAAATCGGCGACTTGAAGCTGGAGGCGGCGCGAACGGCGTGGTCAGTGCAGCGCGACGGCAAGCATTGGGCCGATTTTGAGTATGCCCTCGGCGGCGAATACAACGTGTGGAATGCGACGGCGGCGGCCGCGCTTGCGTCGTGGTATGGAATTCCGCGAGAGGCGATCGCGCGCGCGCTGGTGACATTTCGCAGCGTCAAACGCCGGCTCGAGGTCAAGGCCGAAGTGAATGGCGTGACCATCATCGACGACTTTGCGCATCATCCGACGGCGATTGAGCAGACGATTCGCGCGCTGCGCGCACGGTACGAAGGCCGGCGGCTGTGGGTGTTGCTGGAGCCGCGCTCGAATACCATGAGACGGAATGTGCTCCAGGATGCGCTGGCGGAGAGCCTGGCGCTGGCGGATCAGGTGATCGTCGCCGCGATCTTCAAGTCGGAGGCGATCCCGGAGCGCGAGCGGCTCGATTTGAATCGCGTGATGAGCGAGGTGCAGCGGCGCGGGAAGCAGGCGCGCATTTTTGCAAATGCGGATGCGATTGTGAGCGCGATTGCGCCCGAACTCGCTTCGGGTGATGTTGTGGCCATTCTTTCGAATGGCGGATTCGGTGGCATTTATGAGAAGCTACCGGAGCGGTTGCGCGCTTTGGGAGCCGGGGCGTAACTAGATTTTCGCGCGCGCTGGCCGCAGACGGAAGCGATCGACACGGGGGCACAGAGGTACGCAGAGGAAATCCGGAACGGCACATGGAGCGGTCTGAGACGGGGGTGCAAGTCGAAGGTTACGAGGGCCTGGAGAAAGCTGTGTCCGCGATTCGGACGGTTCTCATGCTCGTGTTCTGGGCTCTGGCCTTGCCTTTTGCCGCGCTCACCGGATTTCCGTGGACTTACCTGACTAAAGACATCAGCTACCTGTACCGGACCTGCATGTGGGGAGCGTGGACCGGTGTGCGCATTGTGGGCGTGCGCGTGAAGACGGTGGGCCTGGAGACAATCGATCCGGCGCGTACGTACATCTTCATGTCGAATCATATTTCCAATCTCGATCCGCCGATCACGATTCCGCTGATTCCGCGGCGCACGTCGGTGATGGTGAAAAAAGAACTTTTCAAGATGCCGATTCTCGGACCGATCATGACGATTGGGTCCCTGGTTCCAGTTGATCGCGGGAATCGCGACGCGGGCATTTCGGCGGTGCGCGAAGCTTCGAAGGTGATCAACAGCGGCATCAACATGACGATTTATATCGAGGGCGGACGCTCGTTCGATGGACGGCTGCTGCCGTTCAAAAAAGGCCCGTTTTATCTGGCGGAGGAATGCCAGGTGCCGATTGTGCCTATTACCATCTCAGGAACCGAACGAGCGATGCCGAAGGCGCGCTTTGGCGTTCAGCCGGAACTGGTGACGGTGAAATTTCACGAGCCGATCGAGCCGGCGGATTTTGGCACTCGCGAAGCGCTGATGGCCAAGGTGCGCGCGGCAATTAATAGCGGCCTGCCGCCAGACTTGCAGGGGTAATTTCGGCGCGGTGCCGGCATTTCGCGCTGGCTATCCTCTTCCACGAAACTGGATGATTCTTCGGCGGTCGCGCTTTGAGGGGCGAGTCGTGGGTGGTTGCTCGAACTCGCGCACCGCTTTGCGCTCGGCGGCGGCTTTTAATCGTTGCTCGCGGCTGGCATCGGTTTCGCGGTAGAGTGTCTGCGCCACGGCAGCCGGCCCGCGCACCTCGCTCAACAGCAGCACCTGGATTTCAAATTCGCCGCCCTCGTTGGTGACGCGCAACATGTCTCCGATCGAAATCTCGCGCGCCGGTTTGGCGGGATGCCCGCCGAGTTGAATGCGTCCGAGACCGCACGCTCGCGTTGCCAGCGCTCGCGACTTGAAAAATCGAGCGGCCCACAGCCACTTGTCGATACGAACGGAAGCGCGCGCGGAAGGCATGATTTTATTTTCCTACAAAATTTATTGTTCGCATCGTCGAACATCCTAAACAAGCATAGTTGAGAGAGCAAACGGGCAGATCGCGTGACAGCGCCACAGCATTCATCTGGCGGCATGTGTCATACTGCGGCGGAATTCTGAGCGGTGAATCTTTGCGGGACAAGGACTTTTATGAACGAGCCAAAACACGAGGACGCGGCGGGACTCGGCACCCGCGCCGTCTGGGCGGGAGAGCGCGGAGAGCGCTGGATGGGCGCGACGCAGGTTCCGGTCGCACTGAGCGTCTCTTATAGCTACGAAACGGTCGAAGAGTGGCTCGAAGTCGCGCTCGGTAAAAAGGCTGGGTACATCTATGGCCGCAACACCAACCCCACCGTCGCCGCGTTCGAGGAGAAGATTCGCGACCTTGAAGGCGCCGAGGCCGCTACCAGCTTCGCCAGCGGCATGGCCGCCATCAGCAACACGCTCTTCACTCTGCTGTCGCCTGGCGATCGCGTGGTCACCATCAAAGATACATACGGCGGCACGAATAAACTTTTCGTGGAATTCTTTCCGCGCTTCCAGATCGATGTGACGCTTTGCGATACGGCCGATGCGACGGCAATCGAAGGCGAGATAACAAACGGCTGCAAGCTGCTGTACCTGGAAACACCGACGAATCCCACAATTCGCATTGTCGACATTGCGCGGCTCGCCGCGTGGGCGCATCGGAATGGGACGCTCGTTGTGGTCGACAATACATTCGCCACGCCCATGAATCAGCGGCCGCTGGAACTTGGCGCCGATCTTGTTATTCACAGCGCGACGAAATTTCTTGGCGGGCACGCCGACGCGCTGGGCGGAGTTGTGTGCGGCGCGAAAGAGCTGGTTCAGCGCATCTATCATTTTCGCGAAATCAACGGCGCGTGCCTGGAACCGATGTCGGCATATCTGTTGCTGCGCGGGATGAAGACGCTTCATCTGCGCATTCGCCAGCAAAATGAAAGCGCACTGCGAATCGCAGAATTTCTCGCGTCGCATGCACAGGTTGCGAAGGTTTTCTATCCTGGACTTACGGCACACGAGAATCACGAAGTGGCGCGCCGCCAGATGAGCGGCTTTGGCGGAGTGCTCAGCTTTGCGCTGCACGGCGGTTTCGACCGCGTTAAGTCATTTCTGCCGGGCCTGCGCTACGCGAACCTGGCCGCGAATTTAGGCGCTGTCGAAACGGTCGCCGGTCCGCCTGCGACGACCAGCCACGTAGAATCCACAGCCGAAGAGCGCGCCGCGAGCGGGATTCCGGAAGCGCTGATCCGCTATTCGGTGGGAATTGAGGATGTGGAGGATCTGATTGCCGATTTGCGCCAGGCGCTGGAGAGGATTTCTTAACTGGAGGTTGCGGCGCGCTCAGACGGACTTCACGGGAATGGCCATCACATCGTCGATTAAGCCGACTTCTTTTTGGACAAAGGGCTCGGCATAGGTGACGCCGCCGAGCATCCCATAAAAGCGCGCCATGGCTTCGATGCGCGCGCGGATTTCGGCTTGCGCGGGGAAGAGGTCGCTACCCGCTTCCTGATCGGTGAATTGCGACTTGTACGCCATGAGCGAAGCGAACCGCGCCTCAAACTGCTCCGTGATATCGACCACGAACGACGGGCGCACATCGCGGTAAAGGCTGGCGTAGATGATCTTGAATGGACGATGCGGCGCGACGCCCGCCGATCCGTAATCGTAAAACGACTTAATTCCGCTTGCGGCCGGCGAATGGTCGCTGACGGGCAGTTTCGCCAGTCCTGCCAGGAAACTCGCCTCGTAGCCGAGGATGGACGCGGTGTAATGGTCGGGATGACGGCCCTCCCAGTAGGGAAGAATGAGCACGCGCGGGCGCAACTGGCGAATGACGCGAACGACTTTGAGCCGATTCTCCCAGGTATTTTCGACGCGGCCGTCGGGAATATCGAGCGCCTCGCGCCAGGAGACTTTGAGAATGCGCGCCGCGTCAGCCGCTTCGCGCATGCGGTCTTCGGCGGTGCCGCGCGTTCCCATTTCGCCGCGGGTCAAGTCGAGAATGCCGGTGCGATAGCCGCGCTCGGCCATTTTGAGCAGCGTTCCGCCGCAGGTCTGCTCTACGTCATCGCGGTGCGCGGCCAGGGCAAGAAGATCGAGGGTCATTGTGTCATTGAGTCATTGTGTCATTGAGTCATTGTGTAATTTGCGGACGCAGCGTTGCTGGTTTTTAATTACCAACTTTCTCAATCACACAATTAATTAATCTATGCGGCTGGCTTCGTCGTTCTGCGATTGGCGAGCACAAAGGCCAGTCCGAACATGAAAAGGGCAAACAGCACAAGCGTTAGCAGGGAGGCCGTGAGCGAGAATTCGAACGAGAACGAACTCGGCGCCTCCGGATACATCAGTGTGCGCAACGCCTCAACCCCGTAAGTCAGAGGATTGGCGTACATGATCCAGCGAATCCACGGTGAAGCTTTGGAAAGCGGGAAGAGCGCGCCGGAAAGCAGCCAGAGCGGAATCAGAAACAAGTTGATGATGGCGTGAAAGGCCTGCGTGGAATCCATTGGCCAGGCGATGGCGAAACCAAGCGCGGTGAGGGCGAAGGAGACCAGGAAAATCGTCAGCACGATCAGGGCGAAAGAGACGGGCGTGAAGTGCACGCCGACGAGCGGCGCGAAGACGAGAAAGACAATCCCCTGAGCCGCGGCAAGCGTGGTGCCGCCAAGTACTTTGCCGAGTACGATAGCTGCGCGCGGAACCGGCGCGACCAGCACGGATAACAGAAAGCCCTCGTTGCGATCTTCGATCACCGACATCATGGTGAAAATGGCGGTGAAAAGGATGATCATGACGAGCGTGCCGGGATAGAAATAGTCGAGGTAGTTTTGCTGGCCCGCGGCTTGCCCGGAGCGAAACGAGGTGCCGAAGCCGGAGCCGAGGACGATCCAGAACAAAAGCGGAGAGAGAATGACGCCGACGACGCGTGCCTTCTGACGATAGAAGCGCACGACTTCGCGCCACCAGAGCGTGAAAGCGGGCAGCAGGACGCCGGCCGATGCGGGAGCGGTGGACGGACGGGGCAAGGTTGCGGTCTGAGTGGCCATAGAAATCGTGTAATTGTGTAATCGGGTAATTTGGTAATTGAAAAACCTGATTACGGAAAGATTTCAAAATTACAAAATTACTCGATTACCAAATGACAAAATCTTCTAGTGCTTTTTCTTTTTCTCCTTCTTTCCCTTTTCTGGAACTTCGGTTTCTTCGTTCCAGAAGCGGTGGCCGGTGCGGTGAATGAATACGTCTTCCAGCGTTGGTTTGCTCATGCTGAGCGACTGAATCTCTCCCGGAAAGGCCTCGACTACGTCGGGGATGAAGCGGTGCCCATTTTCAATTTCGATGCGGACGTACTTTTCCATCACACTCGCGTCGACATGAAAGCGCTCGCGTATTTGAGCGGATAAAGCCTGCGGGTCGCGGGCTTCGAGCAGAATCACGTCGCCGCCGATTTCGCGGGTCAGCGACGCTGGCGTGCCGAGCGCGACCAGATTGCCTTCGTTCAAGATGGCCAGCCGGTCGCAGCGCTCCGCTTCCTCCATCAGGTGGGTGGTGACGATGATGGAAACGCGCTCCTGATCGCGAAGGATACTGAGGTACTGCCACAAATCGCGGCGCGCGCCGGGATCAAGGCCGGTTGTTGGCTCATCAAGCAGCAAAACTTCCGGATGATGCAGCAAACCCTTGGCGAGTTCGATGCGGCGTTGCATTCCGCCGGAGAACGTTTCCACGCGCTCATTCGCGCGGTCCAGCAATCCCACGCGCGTGAGAATCTCGTCGATGCGGCTTTTCAGTTCGCTTCCGTGCAAACCGTAGAGGTGCCCTTGATGCCACAAGTTCTCGCGAGCGGTGAGCTTCGGGTCCACGCTCTGCGCTTGAAAGACGACGCCGATGTGACGGCGCACGGCTCCGGGCTCGCGAACCGCGTCGAGTCCGGCGACGATGGCGGTGCCGGAGCTGGGAACCATCAAGGTGGAAAGGATGCGAAACAGAGTAGTCTTGCCGCTGCCATTGGGGCCGAGCAGACCGAACAGTTCGGCGGAATGGACATCGAAGGAAACGCCGTTGAGCGCGGTGCGGTTCCCATAGCGATGGATCAGATCGCGGACCTGGATGATGGCGGGAGCGAGAGGCAGCGCGATTTTATCCGTAGGAGCAAGGTCAAGCGCAGATGAGTTTGGAGCCACAGATCATTTTACGATGTGAGCGGCCAAGACGCGAACGGCAGCATGCGAAGTTTGACTCGCACGTTGAGCGCGCTGTGTTTTTTTCAGGCCGCGACTGGTTTTTGCTCTCCTCCGGGAATGGGCTCGGCAAACGAGACCGGAACGTGGCGCCAGACCTGGATGGCAAGGACGACCGTGGTGGCGAGAAGAAGCGCGCCGACGGCGACGTGAATCACGGTTGCGATTACCATCGGCAGCTCGGGCTGGGCGGCATCCTGTCCCCACATGACGCGCGTGATGAACGCCAGGAACCCGAGGCAGAGTTGCGCGACCATGAGCGAGAGCATGAGGACGGCGGGGCGTTTGACGGCTTCGACCTGGCCGTAAACCGAGATGGCGCGAATCGCAGTCCAGGAGAGGACGACGGCGATGACACCGGCATGGACGACGTGCGGCCACCAACTCAGCCCGTGGTGGCGAAACATGGCGCCGAGGAGTAATTGCACGTAGAGCACGAAAATGGAGAGCAGAGTGAGGGTGAAGAGAGTGGGGCGGCGAGTATCAAATTCTGTGCGCGGGTGCTCTTGAATCCACTGGCGACCGGTGAACACCGCAATGCAGACGGCGATGCAGAAAAAAGTCTGGGCCACGGCGGCATGGGCGCTGGAAACGGCGGCGGGAAGAAGGAGCAGAACGGTCATGCCGCCGAGGATTCCCTGCACGATGACAGTGGCGAGCGCGGCCAACCCGAGAAGGCGCAGCCAGCGCCGCTTTTCGGCGCGCCAGGTCCAGACCGCGAGGATGATGGTGAGAAGGCCGACGAACTCGGCGACCATGCGATGGCCGTGCTCATACTTAACGCCGCCTATCATGTGCGGCATCTTGTAGATCGAACCGAAGGTGGTGGGCCAGTCTGGGACCGAAAGGCCCGCGTCATTGCTGGTGACGAGCGCGCCCGCAACGATCAGCAGCAGGGTTACGCAGGATGTGAAGATGGCAAAATTGTGCAGTCCCTTGTTGTACGGAAGTTCGATTTCCTTCGGCATGCTTCCTCTGGGAATGCTCGCGCGCATTGCGGCACGCAGTCCCCGAAACGCCATAGTGTAGCAGACCGAGCGGTGGCTTTCGCAGACAGAATGGGGCTGCGCTGCGCTCTTAGACGGGCATGGGCGCGACCGGCTGACGCGGCGTTTCCATGGCCGCAATAATCGCGTCGGCAAACTCGGATGTGCCTGAATTGCCGCCAACATCGCGAGTCAGCTTCGCACGGTCGCGGTAGACGTCGTCAATCGCGTTGCGAATTTTCCACGCGGCTTCGGCCTCGCCTAAGTGTCGAAGCATCAGCAGCGCCGAGCGCAGGACGGCGGTCGGGTTGGCAATATTTTTTCCGGCGATATCGGGCGCAGAACCGTGCACGGCCTCGAAGATGGCGCACTCGTGACCGAAGTTGGCGCCGGGCACCAGGCCAAGTCCGCCCACCAGGCCCGCGCAGAGATCGGAGACAATGTCGCCGTAAAGATTTTCGAGCAGCAGAATGTCGTACTGGTAGGGATTCATGACAAGCTGCATGCAGGTGTTGTCGACGATGTGCTCGCCGTAGATGATCTCGGGGTATTCTTTCGAAACCTTGCGCGAACATTGCAGGAACAGGCCGTCGGACAACTTCATGATGTTCGCTTTGTGAATGCAATGGATCTTTTTGCGCCTGGCTTTGCGAGCGTGCTCGAAGGCGAAGCGGGAGATGCGCGTCGAGGCTTTCTCGGTGATGATCTTCAGGCTTTCGACTACACCGGGAATAACCTCATGCTCGATGCCGGAGTAAAGGCCCTCGGTGTTTTCGCGGACGATGACGAGATCGAGGTCGGGATAGCGCGTGGGAATATGGGGAAGATTGCGGATGGGGCGGAAGTTGGCGAACAGTTCGAAGCGCTTGCGCAGTTCGACATTGATGCTGGAAAAGCCTCCGCCGATGGGCGTTGTGACCGGGCCTTTTAGACCGACGCGCGTGCGCTCGATCGATTCCGTGAGTTCTTTAGGGATGTATTCGTGGTATTTCGCAAAGGCGTCGCTGCCGGCTGCGAAGCTTTCCCATTCGAACTTAACGCCGGTTGCTTCGAGGATGCGAACGGTCGCCTGGATGACCTCAGGGCCAATGCCGTCGCCGGGAATGAGAGTTACTTTGTGAGTCATAAATTATTTTGTCATTGAAGCATTGAAGTATTTAGTCATTGAAAAACCGAGGATTAAGCGCTGCGATTCTGCTTGGATGTACGTAACGATGCGCCAAAAATTGCTACCAGTTCGTTAGCTTCTTTCAGCAGGTCCCGTGTCCTCTCTGGACGGACGATGCCGGTTTCCCCGAGAAGCTCCAGCCAGAAGACCGTCTCATCAGCTTCCTCGACGACAATCGACATCCGCGAGATGAATTCCGCTTTGGAGCGGGCACGGCAAACGGCGCGATAGTTCGCTCCAACCGACGTGCCGGAACGAAGAAGTTGCTTCCCCAGGGTCTGAACATCGGGCGAGTGAGACAGTGAGCGAAAGAGGTTCACAATACGGATCGCGAGATTCTTGCTACGTTGCTTGAGTTCCGTCGCCTTCGCCAACGAAGACGTGGCTTCAGATTGAGCCGGGTTCATAAATGATTCAATGCCTCAATCACTCAATACCTCAATAACTCAATAACTCAATAACTATACCTTCACACTTTTACCTTTCGGCTCGGGTTCCTTTGTCTTTAGCAGATCCTTCAACTCCGTCATGAATTCCTGCACGTCTTTGAAATCGAGATAGACGGAGGCGAAGCGCACGTAGGCGACTTTGTCATAGCGGCGCAGGCGGTTCATGATCAACTCGCCAATTTCGCTGGTTTTGCGCTCGCGCTCGGCGGATTCGATGACGAAGGTTTCGGCTTCATTCACGATCTGCTCGAGCTTGCTGATGGGCACGGGGCGTTTTTCGCAGGCTCGCATCAGGCCATTGAGCACCTTCTGGCGGTCGAAGCGCTCGCGGCGGCCGTCTTTCTTGACCACCATGTAGGGAATTTCGTCGATGCGCTCGTAAGTGGTGAAGCGTTTTTCGCACTTCAGGCACTCGCGGCGGCGGCGAATCGAGTCGGCTTCCTTGCTTTCCCGGGAATCGACGACCTTGTCGTTTTCAAAGCCGCAAAAAGGGCATTTCATGGGTTCGGAGAGTACTCATGATTGTAGCAGTTGGGGAATGACGGGATTGAATCATTGAGTCATTGAATCATTGAGTCATTTAAAACCCTGAATCATTTACGCGAGGTCTAATCTCGCAGTGCTTCAATGATTCAATCGCTCAATGACTCAATTATTCAAGGCTTCGGTTTCTCCGGTTTCTTCGGCTTCTGCGCTTTCGACGGAGAGTTTGCGGAGCGAGAGGCGCTCGCGATGTGCGAGCAGCAAGCCCGCGGGCACGACTGCGACGAAGGTGACCAGCCAGAGCATGATGCCGCAGCTCACGGTGAGTTCCTTGGGAACGATGTGGAAGACGTGATCCATGGCGCTGATGGTGGCGAGTTGCGATCCGCCGCCCACACCCGGAAGCTGCACCATCGATCCGACCATGCTGGAGCCCATCAGAAGAAGAACCTTGGTGGTGCTCATGGCGTGCATCGGAGCGCCGTAGGCCGTGGTCACTTCTTTGTACGACAACGCGATGACCCACCACATGAGGACTGACACTGACGAAAGCTGCAAAAAGGCGAATGGGCCATGGATGGTGTCGAGTCCGGCAGTGAACTCGCGGATCTTTTGGGCGATGCGGTGGCCGAGGTTTTGGGCGAGATGGGAGAAGCGGCTCTCCACCCACTGAGCCATGCGGTTGCCGCGGTACGACATGAGCACGGCCGCCACGAGCAGGCCGAGCACGAGAGCAATCAGCGCATAGCCAGTCAGGTAAATCCAGCGCTTGACCTCCGGCGGCGCGGCCAGCGCGAAGGCGTGCAGTTTGGACGGCAGAAAGATTGCCGCGACCAAGATCACAGTGAAGGCGCCGATATCGAAGATGCGCTCAACGGCCCAAACCGCGATCTGCGAGGCGACGCTGAGGTTGGTGTGGCGGGCGATGAGGTAGGGGCGAATGAGTTCGCCGGGACGGCCGAGGACGGCCAGGCCGGTGAATCCTATTAAAGTCGGCGGAATGAGGCCGAGGGTTGACACGTCTTTGCGAACCGGCCGGAGAAAAATTTTCCAGCGCACCGCGCGCAGCACATAGGCGAAGTAAATCAGCACCAGGGCATGGAAGATGTGCCGCCAAAGCGGATGGAATTGCAGCAGGAGGGCCCAATCGAAATTGCGCCAGGTTCGGAACTGGAGGTAGACGAGCGCCACCAGGACGAGGAAGACGATTACGTACGCGACGTACTTTTTATTTTTCATCCGATGCGAACTTGCAGAGGGGCACACGTCAACCACAGACGGCACGCCCACTTGAAGGTAAATGAGAGCGCCAGCAGGGTCAACGCGGAGAAGTGGGAGATTGATCAACGGCGAGACGCGCAGAGGCGTTCGGGCGGCGATTGAGCGCGCTTGGGGTAACATGCGCGGACTTCGCGGAATGCGACTTTTGTTGGGTGGGCGAGGCCGGCTTGACAGCCGATGGCGCCGTTTGAGATTTCTGCTGGGCGGCGGATTTTTCTTTCTCTTGCGCAATTTTTTTGCGGTTGTATTCGTGGACGATGCGGGCCACGTAGGCGCGCGTCTCCTGGAAAGGCGGCACGCCGCGATACTGCTCCACGCGCTCGGGACCAGCATTATAGGCGGCCAGCGCCTTCACCAAGTCAAAATCGTAGCGCTCCAGCAATTCGCGGAGGTATCGGCTGCCGCCACCGACGTTGGCCTCGGGATCGAAAGCGTCATTTACGCCGAGCGCAGTCGCGGTCTGCGGCATGAGTTGCATCAATCCGCGCGCGCCTTTGGGCGAGACAGCATGCGCGTTGAAACCACTCTCGGCATGAATGACGCTGTTCACGAGATCGGGGTCGAGATGATATGCGGCGCTAGCGGAGTTGACGACGTGATTCAGGTCCGCGACAGCGGGGGCGGCTGTGGAGGCCGTGGAACCGGGTTGGGGCGTCGCTGGGGCCGGTTGCACAGGCAGGGTCAGATCTTTCTCATACGCGGTGATGTCGGCGGTCGCCACGTCGGTGAAGCTGGAATCGTCGTGGGAAAAATAAAGCCGGGTTGTGTCGCCTATCACGAGACGGTGCTCGTGGCGAATGGTGAAGCCATTTTGCAGGATGGCGAAGTCGGCAGCTGAGGCGGAGAGGCTGACAACAAAAACCGCGCAAATGCAGAGCGAAGCGCCTTTCACCCAACCTTGGTTCAACCAGACTCGGGCCGCTCTTGCTCGATTCGTGCTTGCGTGTGCCGTTTTCTTCATCTTGTCATTCAATCGGATTGGCAATCTGACCGCACTATGTCGCCACAACGTCCAGCTCTTTTCCGTCGAGCACGAACTCGATGGCCGCCGCGACGCCGCTCTCGGAGTTTGGGCGCGTCACCGTCCAGCCGCGTCCCAGCAGTTCGCGGGAGGCATTTCCCATGATAAAGGGTTGACCGGCGAAGGCGAGCATCTCGATATCGTTGTAGTTGTCACCGATGGCCATGACCTGGTCGCGGGTAATGCCGCGGTAGTTCACCCAGCGCTCCAGAGCGTGCCCCTTGGAGCAGCCGGCATTGAGCACATCGACGATGGAAAGATCGCGGCCCGGATACTCCGTGCGCAGGACGGTGATGGGTAGACCGCAATCCGACAACGCCGCGAGCGCCAGTTGCATGTGCGCGACGGGCCCGCAGAACATGGCCTGGACAGGATCGGTAGTCAGGGCGTTTTCAATCGGGACGACGAATTGTATGTACTCCATATTTTTTTCCAGCCAGCGCTGAATGCTGGCTTCGAGATCGCGGAGATGCTCGACCACAATTGTGCCTGCGCCTTCGGTATCGAATGTAAGAACGGTCTGACCCCGGAATTCTTGCATGGCGCGCACGAGTTCGCGGCAAGTTTGATGGGGAAGCAGGTCGCGATGAAACGTCTCTCCGGCAAGGGAGCGCGTAATCGCGCCGTTGGAGCTAATCAACCAGAGATCGAAGCCGAGTTGCTGGGCGATGGGCAGCGCGAAGGCATGGCGGCGCCCGGTGACGAGAATGACTTCAATGCCCTGCGAGTTGGCCCGCCGAAGCGCGGCGAGGTCGAGGCCGGAAACCTGGAACTGGGGATTGAGCAGGGTACCGTCAATATCAATGGCAATCAGGCGAAGCGAATTGGCGGCCACAAGCGATTTTAACATTGGACCATGCGGGCGGCAGCTGCGGCCGCGCTGACCGTTCGATAAAAAGCTGTCGTGCGAGAATAGTCACGAAGTACTTACCCACGAGGCTCCCTGATGAAAACGCGACTGATGCTGATATTGCTTACTGTGGTCACTCTTTTCCCGCTTGCCTTGCCGGCCCAAACTGCCGCCGACAACTCCGGCAAGCCTTTCGTGATCGAGTACTACTACAAGGTCAAGTGGGGATATGCGGACGAATTTCTTCAGTTGTTCAAGAAGAATCACTACCCGCTCCTGAGGAAAGAACTGGAGATGGGCCGGATGCTGAAAGTGCGGATGGACCAGCCGCGCTACCACACCACGGAAGATGGCCGTTGGGACTATCGCGTCACCATCGTCTTCAAGAATTCGGCGGCGGCCAACGAGCCGTTCGAGGAAGACGCGCTAAAGAAGCAGCTTTGGCCAGACCAGGCCGCATATGTGAAGGAGGAGCAGCGTCGGTTTGAGATTCTTGCCGCCCATTGGGACCTGCCCATTAAGATCATGGAACTGGACGGGAAGTGACGAGCGAGGCCTTCCGCGCGAGATTACGCGAGGTTGAGCAGCGGAAGAATTCTAGCCGCGCTGGCCGAACAGTGGGAGAATAGGAGTAGAGACGCATGCTCCGCGCAATGCCGCGGGAAGGAGGCCCCGTGCTGAATTCCTGGAGAAAGAACTCCTACTTCCACTTTCATCCGATGCACAATCTGTATTCGCTGGTTATGGCGCTGATCCTGTTCGGACTGATCTTGCTGTTCCTGGCGATGCCGGCGCGATAGGAGGAGTGCGCGCATTTCAGCCGCTATGACGTGGCGCGTGGCTCGCCAACCGATGCGTACCTGCCGCCATTGAATCGTCATTCTGCGCGTTTGGGCGCGGGCGTTTGCCAAAGCTGTGCCAGATGCGAGAACATATTCGGTTTGCACACACCTCTCATATCAAATAAGGAAGCAGCCAAACTATGGCGACAGGCAAGAAGTCCGCAAAGCCGGCGCGCGCGAGTGTGAAGTCCGAGGACCGGCCGGGCACCGCAAATATCGCGCCCGCCAAGGGCAAACTGGGCGTAATGATTCCGGGCATGGGCGCGGTCGCGACCACGTTTGTGGCCGGCGTGGAAGCCGTGCGCAAGGGCATCGCCTCGCCCATCGGTTCGCTCACGCAGATGGGAACAATCCGGCTGGGCAAGCGAACCGACGGTCGTTCGCCGAAGATCAAGGAATTCCTGCCGCTCGCCGGATTGAACGACCTGGTCTTTACAGGCTGGGACATTTTCGAGGACAACATGGACGCGGCGGCGCGCAATGCGGGCGTACTGGAACGCGATCTGCTCGATCAGGTGAAGGGAACACTGGGCGCGATCAAGCCGATGAAGGCGGTCTTCGACCACAATTACGTCAAGAAGATCGACGGGCCGAACGTCAAAAAGGGCAAGAACAAGCTGGACCTGGCGGAGCAGTTGCGGGACGACATTCGCGGATTCCGCAAGTCGAGCGGCGCGGAGCGGCTGATTATGATCTGGTGCGCGTCGACCGAAACTTTCATCGAGCAGAGCGCGGCGCACCAGAGCCTGAAGGCGCTCGAGAAGGCGATGAAAGAGAACGACGAGAACATCGCGCCGTCGATGATCTATGCGTATGCGTCGCTGATGGAGGGCGTGCCGTTCGCCAACGGCGCGCCGAACCTGACGGTTGACATTCCGGCGATGCACGAACTGGCGCAGGCGCGCGAACTGCCGATCTGCGGCAAGGACTTTAAGACCGGACAGACGCTGATGAAGACGGTGCTGGCGCCGGCGTTCAAGGCGCGGTTGCTGGGGCTGAGCGGATGGTACTCGACGAACATTTTGGGCAACCGCGATGGCGAGGTGCTGGACGATCCGGGGTCTTTCAAAACCAAGGAAGAGTCGAAGCTGGGGGCGCTGGAGCACATCCTTCAGCCAGCCCTGTATCCCGAGCTTTACGGCAATATCTTCCACAAGGTGCGCATTAACTATTACCCGCCGCGCGGTGATAACAAAGAGGGTTGGGACAACATCGATATCTTCGGCTGGCTCGGCTACCCGATGCAGATCAAGGTCGACTTCCTGTGCCGCGATTCGATTCTGGCGGCACCGATTGTGCTCGACCTGGTGCTGTTCCTCGACCTGGCGCAGCGCACGCCGGAACTGCGCCGGCTGGGAATTCAGGAGTGGCTGAGCTTTTACTTCAAGTCGCCGATGACTGCGCCGGGCTTATATCCCGAGCATGATCTGTTCATCCAACTGATGAAGCTGAAGAACACGCTGCGGCACTTGAAGGGGGAAGAACTGATTACGCACTTGGGGCTGGAGTATTACGACTGAGGATTACCACACGGTCCGAAGCAGTGGACTTCGGCGTATGCGCTCGTCTTTTGTGACGAGCGTTATTGCCTCCGCCCGCGCGGTGGCGCCGATCAGGCGGTCTGCCGGATCGTGAGGATAATCGTCGGGAAACTGCGTCGCCAAGGCCGCGATCTCGGGCGTGATGGGCAGCACCGTTACTCCCTCTAGAAATCGAAGCAGCGAGGCTTCGACCGTGCCATATCCGTGGACTCGACCACTCGCGATCTGCCAGGCGACTTCATAAGCAGATATTGCCGACACTGCGACACCACCGCCGCGCCGCGCGCGGCGGATTGCTGAGGCAGCCGTGCTCGAAAGACGCTTTGAGTCGGAAACTGCCCAGATGAGCACGTGGGAGTCAAGCAGAATCATGAGGACTCCCATCCGTCGATGGGAGACTCGATATCACCTACGACCTTGAACACCCCGTCGAGCCTACCGATCCAGTGGTCCTTCTCGTTTGCAACCGGCACCAGCTTGGCTACCGGCTTTCCCCTCTTCGTGATCAGGATTGGCTGCCGCGTCGCCTGTACGTCGTCCATCAGAGTCAGGCAACGCGCCTTGAACTTCCCCGCCGCGATCGTCTTCATAGACACATTATAACATGCATGGTCATCTCGTCATGACCACTTCGCAGAAGACTCATCTATGCATCCATCTCGTATGCCTTCTTCAGCCACCTCTTCAACTCATCGTCGATGTCGGACTTGGACTTGACTTCGATGCGGCGGGTTATGCGGTCCTTCTTCTGGTAGCCGCCGGTGTCGATCAGGCGCTTTGGGGTCTTCATATTGCCCAGCGAGAGGCCAACGTCGATGCGCGTGTTGGTGGAGGGCTTGAGGTTGGCGAAGACGTGATTGCGATAGAGGGAGACGGCGGTTTTACCGGGTGAGGCTTTGGCGTCGGGGCCGAGGGTGAGGGCGATCTTCAGCAGATCGTCGTAGAGCGGGCGGAGAGCGGCTTTGGGGCCGGAAAACATGGCTTCCACCCATTGCTCGGCGGCTTCGAGATAGCCTTCGGGCGTGTCATCTTCGGTGCCTTTGCCCTCGGCTCGTTCGGCGATGCAGATGGCCGAGTTGGTACCGAACTTGTGTTCCTTCTTCAGCCAGTCGCGGCGCTCCTTCTCGGTCGGAGGGCCGGACTTGCGGGTGAGTTCGATCCATTCGTCGAGCGAGCGGCCCGTTTTCTCCGGCAGTTCTTTGATCCACTTCTGGACCATGGCAACTCCGGGGTGAACACTGTATAGGGTCTTGGATTTCTTTGCGGCGGGCATCGGATGCCTCCTGGGTTACAGGCTGGGAACGACATCATAACCGAGTTGGCGCAAACTTTGTTGAGCCGAACTTTTGCCCGCGCTCACGGTAGAATTCCTGCATGGCTGGCAAACCCACGATTGGCAATCCCGTAGTTCGCAAACCGGCGGCTCGCAAACCGGCGGCTCGCAAGAAGACAGGAGCAGGGCATAGTACGACCTACACGCGGCTGCAGAAGAACTACTGCTTTGCCTGCGGGAAGAACAATCCGGATGGAATGCTGCTGCGCTTTGCGTACGACGAGGAGCGCGACTGCTTTGTGTGCCGGTTTCGGCTGGGCAAGCGGTATACGGGGCCTCCGGGGCATTGCCATGGCGGGATTATCGCAACCATTCTGGACGAGGCGATGGGCAAGGTGAACAAGCTGCGGCACGTGATCGCGCTGACGTCGGAGATCACGGTGAATTACCTGAAGCCGGTGCCGCTGAATAAACCGTTGCGGGTTGAGTCTCGCGAGGAGAACGTGACGGGACGAAAGCACGTCAACGTGGCTGAGATCCTGAACGAGAAGAACGAAGTGTTGGCGCGGGGGCGCGGGCTGTTCATTGCTGTCGATCCGCACCGGATGTTTGGGAAGTTCATCGAACGGTAGGCTGGCGCGGCTCGCGAGGTTTCTTGCTGCGCTCGGAATGACAAGTTCCTCAATCCCCGTCAATCATTGCGTGTAGCTTTTGTCGGAGCAGCGCATCCAACGGAAGTGTTGCGGGGTGAATCGCTATGCGAATTCGTGGGCTGAACAAGACAGGGCTGGCTGTTGCGTTGTTGTTGATGCTCGGATTGGGGACTTGGGCGGTTGCGCAGAAGGCTTCAGCGGGCGCGTCGACGGCAGCTTCTGACAACTCTCAACCGTCGGCGAGCGTGCCGATTCTGGTAGAGCTGTTTACTTCGGAAGGATGTTCGAGCTGTCCTCCGGCGGACACGATGCTGGCGAACCTTGACCGCATGCAGCCGGTTGCGGGCGCGCAGGCGATTGTTCTGAGCGAGCATGTGGATTACTGGAACCACGATGGATGGAGCGATCCGTACTCGTCGAGCGCGCTGACGGAACGGCAGGAGGAATATGTGCGGCGCTTCAAGCTGAACGACGCGTTCACGCCGGAGATGGTGGTGGACGGGGCGACGCAGTTTAATGGCAGCGACGCGCATGCGGCGGTGCATGCGCTGGAGGAGGCGCGTGGCAATCCGAAGGTTCCGGTGCGGATTACGTCGTACTCGCTGGAGGAACCGAAGAAGCTTCGCGTACACGTAGAAGCCGGAGCCTTGCCGGCGGCGCTGGGCGTCGGCAAGGCGGATGTGCTGGTGGCGGTTGCGCTGGATCATGCCGAGTCGCATGTGATGCGCGGCGAGAACAAGGGAAGAGACCTGAAGCATGTTGCGGTGGCGGTCGCGATCAACAAGGTTGGGATTGTGGAGGAGGGGAAAGGCACGGGCGCGGAGCGTGGAGGGTTGAGCCGTGATGTGGTAGTGAAGCTGCCGAATGCGGCGGAGTTGACGAACCTGCGGCTGATTGCGTTCGTGCAGAAACCGGAGGGAGGAGCGGTTTTGGGAGCTACTCTGGTTGGGGGCGGGAAGACGGGGGAAGCGGAGGCGGGAGGCAAGGCGGAGTGAGGCGGCCCGCGGGAGTGCAGGACTGTTTACCAGTTGGTAACAAGTGCCCCTTTAGTCGATCTTTTAGAATCAGTTGGTTACGGGGAAATTCCCGCTAGATCTTTGAGGAATAAGGGGTTAGAAACATGCTTTAGAATCAATGTTTTAGGGAGAATTGGGCGTTTGATCTTTGAAAAATAAGGAGTTACGCGTAAGATATTTATTCTTCAATGAGATACCGGGGAAAAAGAAGGAAGGCGCGGATATGATCCGCGCCTTTTTCCTGGTGCGACTTCCTAACGCACTTGCTAATTTACCTGCACGGTTACCTGTTGCGACTGAGAGGCTTGGGCTGAGCTTTCGGTGACAGTTACGGTGTAGGTGCCGGGGACGGTAGCCGGCAAGAGTGTCTCGGTGCTCGTGCCCGACTTGGTGTTGTCTTCCACGGAGGTTGCAGTGATGGTGTCAAAGTTAGGCAGAGTGTTGGTCAACGTGGGGGACGTGTAGGTGGCGTGGGTGGCGTCGGTGGATGTAATGGACCCGAGTTGCGCGGCCCAGGTTACGCCCTTGCCGGACGTGTCATTGTTGACGGTTGCGGTGAAGGTCGCGGTCTGCATCGGCCAACCGGAGTTGTTGGGATAGATGCCGGTGGGAGTGCCGAGGCTGACGCTGACACTGATCGGGTTGGAGCCGCCACCGCCGCCGCTGCCGCCTCCGCCGCAGGCTACGAGCAAGCCGAGCATGGCGAGGGCGAGACAGAGGCTGCCTACCAGCGAATACTTCGAGAGCTTGCGTCCGGCGAAGCCTGCGAGGACGACACCGGCGATGGGTAGGGTCAAGGGCAGGAGCGGGAGGCGATTTTCGGCGCGGCGACGATTGTCCTTTGCCACGCTGCCGTTCGGGTTGGGGCCCGCAGTTTTAAGCGTCATGGTGATGCTCTGCACGCCCTGGGTTCCGGCGGGTATGGTGGCGGTGTTGGTTGTCGTGTCAACGAAGGAGCAGGCGCTGGCGGTGAGAGTCTTATATGGATCTTGCGGGGTGAATTTGCTGCAGTTGAAGCTCACGCCTGCGAGGAAGACGCCGCCGGCAGGCGGCGTGACGGTGAAGGTGTAGGTGACGGATTGTCCCGCGAGGGCGGTTTGTTGCGAACTGCCGCTGAGTGCGAAGGTCAAGCCGTTGGAGGCACTGGCGGCCCATGACTGGGCGAGGTTGTAGACGTCGACCGAGCCGAGGCCGGTGACTAGATTGTAGTTGGTGGTGGAGTCGAAGTCGTAGGTATTGAAGCCGAGGAAGCCGGCTGTGGGTCCGGTGGTGGGACACTGCATGGCCGCAGGCTGATTGCTTGGCGTGCCACCGACGCAGTACGCGCCGGCAGAATAAGAGCCCGTATTTGGGGTGGTGATGGTGTTGAATGTGGGGGTGAAGCTCGGATTAGGGTTAGCGGCAAAGGAATAAAGGGTGGGATTGATGTTGCCCAAGCCGGGAGCAGAAGGGTTGAGGTACTGGTTGAGGAGGGTGACTATGCCGGCAAAAATGGGCGTGGCGAAGGAGGTGCCTCCGGCGACGGAGGGGTCGACGACATAATTACCACTTTGGACGATCCCAGCAACCCCGGCCGCGATGCCGCTTGCACCGCCAGGAGCGCAACTGCTGGTCGACTCGGTGTCGTAGGGAGCGGTGCCGGACAACTCCGACAAGGGCGTGCAGTAGATGAGGCCCGGGAAGTAGGGAGAGGCGAGAAGGGCCACATCTGGCACGTAGCGTGGCGCGGTGGAATTGACTACGCCGTAGCCGTTCGGATTGATGGCAGTGGCATTCAGGCCCGACTGATAGGACGGCTGTGGATAAGGGGTCAGGCAGACATTGTTGGCATCGATGGTGGCGCAGTTGCTGACGCCGCCGCCGCCGGCGATGAAGCCGAGGGCATCCTGTGCAGTGCTCCAGTTGGTAACGCCAAGCGGGGTGCAAAAATATTGGGCATAGACAGGGAAGTCGGTTGGGTCGGCACAGACGGCGCCAAATTGTTCGTTGTCGTTCCAGGCCTGCTCAGGCGTGTATGTTTGCGCAGAGCCGCCGGTGGTGCCGGTGGTGTTCCAGTAGGTGGAGCCGTATTCGTTGGGCAAGGTTTGCGGGATGAGCGTGCCGCCGACGGCGGTGACTTCGGGGCTGCTAGCGGGATAGCTGACGGCGTAACCACCCTCGGCGAGTGTCTCGGTTTGGACTATCGGATCGCAGGAGACGGCGCCCTGATCGCCGGTGGAGTTCACGATGGTCTGGCCCTGAAGATTGGCCTGCTGGAATTCCGCCTCGGTGAAGTTGGCGAAGCCGCCGGCGGTATTTTCCGCGGAGTAAAGCTCGCAGAGGCCGTAGCTCATACTGACGACGGGAGCGACGTTGTTGGTGATGGCGTACTGCATGGAGTCGACGACGCCGTTGCCGTTGGGGTCGGGGGCGTTGACGAAGATGACCTGGGCATTCTGGGCGATGGCGCCGGACCATTCGATATCGAGATCGGACTCGGAGAGATCGCCGGGCGAGGGTGTAAGGGGGTCGGTGCCGCCGGTGGGCAGGTAGAGCACATATTTAAAATTTGCGGTGCTGCAGGCGGTGATTACGCCGGGCGACTTGGTGGAACTGGTGCAGCCGGTGATGGCAGAGAGGCCGAAGCCGGTGCGAAAGTCGCTGATGTCGGCCTGGAAAATGTCAGTCTGGCCGATGATGGCGAGGGTTTGACCGCCGCCGCGATTGCCTCCGCCGGCGGTGTAGAGGTTGTTAATGTCATAAATGGTGGCGACGTCGGGCGGTCCGACGAACTGGCCGGTGAAGGAGTTATCGGCGACATAGTCGCGCTTGATTTTCTTCACCATGGGCTTGAGGTGGGAGTTGTTGAGGCCGCGCATGCTGGTGACAATGCCGGAGAGAGCAGCGGGAATGCGTGGGGCGGAGACGTTGGAAAAATGCATGATCTCCCCGGAGCCGAAGCGGTGAATTTCCGTGCCGAAGGTGTTACGGGCCTGAAGGGCGGTGCCGCTGAAAGTGATGACGTTGGAACTGCGCGCAAGTTTGATGTTGGTGAAGCCCTGCGACTGAAGCCATGAGGTAATTTTTTTCTTGTCGTTAGGGCTGAGGCCGAAGCGCTCGCCGTACTGCTCGGGGGTGAGCCACTTGTGGTAGTTGGGCGAGTGCGGGTCCTGCTGCTCGGCGAGGAGCTTTTCGATCGCCTTTTGCTGCGCGGGCGCGGGCGAGATGAGCAGGGTGAGATTCGTGAGGGGCATGGCCGGGTCGACCGGGCCCTGATCAGGCTCATTCCAAATGTGGGGCGCGACGCCGAGACCGAGGGGAGCTGTGGAGGCTGTATTGACCGCCATGGAGATGCGATCGGGTGGGGCGGCGAGGGAGAACGTGGCGAGGATCAGAAACGCCACGAAAGACAAAGCTAGGGAGCGGAAGCGGGGCATGAATACTCCTTGGCCTGACATAAGGTTTTAGGGACTGTTTATTTTAGATGACTTTTTGGGCGGGGACGCAAGGAATTTGTTTTGGGGAGGTTACTCGGAGGGGCCAGGGGAGGAGCGGGGGATCTAGAAATCGGGTCATTGAGTAATCGGGACATCGGGTCATTGGAAACCCAAAACCGAGTCGCGTGTGATGCTGCTTTTCAAGATCGCCCGATGGCCAGATCGCCCGATCAGCCGATTCTTAGACTTCGGCTAGCTCTTCTTCTAGTAACTGCTTGTTGTAGAGGTCGGTGTAGTAGCCGTTGCGGGCGATTAGCTGGTCGTGGGTGCCGAGTTCGACGATGCGGCCCTGATGGAGGACGGCGATGCGGTCGGCGTTGCGGACGGTGGAGACGCGGTGGGAGATGAAGATGGTGGTGCGGCCGCGCATGAGGTCGCGAAGGTGGTTGAGGATTTTGTCTTCGGTGTGGGTGTCGACGCTGGAGAGGGCGTCGTCGAGGATGAGAATGCGGGGGCTGCGGAGGAGGGCGCGGGCGATGGCGGTGCGCTGTTTTTGGCCGCCGGAGAGGGTGATGCCGCGCTCGCCGACCATGGTGTTGTAGCCGTCGGGGAAGGATTCGATGTCGGCGGCGATGTTGGCGGCGGCGGCGGCGGACTTGACTTGTTCGAGCGTGGCGGAGGGGACGCCGAAGGCGATGTTTTCGCGGATGACGTCGGAGAAGAGGAACGTCTCCTGCGGGACGAACCCGATGTGGTGGCGGAGGCCGGCGAGAGAGAAGCTGCGGATGGGTCGGCCGTCGATGAGGATGGAGCCGGGGGCGGCGTCGTAGATGCGCGGGATGAGGCTGACGAGGGTGGTTTTGCCGGAACCGGTGGGACCGACGATGGCGAGGCTGGAGCCGGCGGGGATGGTGAGGTTGATGTCGTGGAGGACCGGGACTTCGTTATAGCTGAAGTTTAGATTGTGGAATTCGATTTCGCCGGTAAGAGCCGTCGATTGAGGCATTGAATCATTGAGGGATTGAGGCATTGAGGACTTGCTTGATGCGTTCTTCAATGACTCAATGACCCGATCGTTCGATGACCCGATTCGTTCTGATGGCCCGAGTACCCAATCTCGCGAGGAGCCGATTTGCGCGTCGGCGATTTCGGGCTGGGAGCGCATGATTTCGTCGATGCGGGCCAGCGAGGCGGTGCCCCGCTGGAAGAGGTTGATGACCCATCCGAGGGCGATTACGGGCCAAGTGAGCTGGACCATGTAGGTGTTGAAGGCGACGAACTCGCCAACGTTCATTTTGTGGAGCAGGACCTGACGGCCACCGACCCAGAGCACGATTACCACGGCTGCGCCGAGCATGAGTTCGAGGGTGGGCCAGAGCATGCCCATTAAGCGGACAAGGCCGAGGCTGCGGCGGATGTATTCCTTGTTGGCGGCTTCGAAGGCGGTGATCTCGGCCTGCTCCTGCACGTAGGCGCGGATGACGCGGGCGCCGGAGAAATTTTCCTGGGCGCGGGCGGAGATGTCGGAGAACATGGCCTGGATGCGCTCGAAGCGTTCGTGAATGCGGCGGCCAAAATATTGGATGAGGATGCTGGCGACGGGGAGGGGAGTGAAGGCGATCAGCGTGAGCTTGGGGCTGATGGCGAGCATGAAGCCGAGGGCGCCGGCGGTGAAGACGAGCGTGTTGGCCGAGTACATGATGGCCGGGCCGAGGAGCATGCGGACGGCGTTGAGGTCGTTGGTGGCGCGGGCCATGATGTCGCCGGTGCGGTTGCGCTGGTAGTAGGAGTAGGAGAGGCGCTCGAGGTGGGCGAAGAGGTCGTTGCGGAGATCGAATTCGATGTCGCGCGAGATGCCGATAACGACGTAGCGGGTGAGGAACTGGAAGATGCCTTTGAAGAGGGCGATGGCGACCAGGAGGAGCGAGTAGGTGAGCAGCTTTTCGCGGGTGACGCCGGAGTTGAGGGCATTGACGGCGCGGCGGATGACCTGAGGGAAAAGGACCCAGACCCCGTTATTGAGGAGAACGCAGATGCCCCCGAGAAACAAGCCGAGCCAGTGCCGTTTGAGGTAGGGAACGAGAGGGCGCAGGCGGTCGGGGAACATGAAGGTTAATAGATGCGATTGTAGCAGCGCGGGGTGCGGGAAGAGTTGTCAGTCGTCAGTTGTCGGTTGTCAGTAAAACCTTTGTGACCTCTACCGCGACTCGGATGTCCGATGGCTGTTGTGCAGCTCATGGCTTGCGGACTGGAGATTGGTGGGCGCGGGGGGCGAGGAATTTTGGGGCGAAGAAGACGCAGGCGGCGGCGAGGAGTGCGCCGGTCCAAATGGAGAGCATGAGAGCGGTGACGATCAATCCGGAATAGAGGAGGTCGGCTTCCTGCATCATTCCTCCGGGTTAGGCTGTGGGCTTATTCTTGCGCCGCTGCGCGGCTTGAAGCCCGATTTAAAAATACCGGGCAGGTTGGAACTTGCAAACCCGCCCGGGGAGAGAGAGACCTGGTTGAGCGTTGAGCCGGCCAAGCTCTTCGCGGTTGGTGATTCCGGGCGATTAGTCGTTATCCGGCGGAGGCGGCATGTGGTTCTTCATGTGCGACTCGTGCTCGGACTCAAGCTGCGTTAATTTTGTTTTCTGGTCGGGCGTTAGAAGCTGCATCATCTCAGACTTGATACGGGCGTGCTGGACCTGAAGTTCGATCATGGTCTGAGCGCCCTTTTTGGCAAGGGCGCGGGTCTTGGTTTCGTCGAAGGGACCGCTGGCCTCGAGAGCCTTCATGGCATCATGATTCTCGCGCATCTTCTGCATGAGGGGCTGGAGGGCGGGCTTTTCTTTTTCCCAGAGGGCCTTCATCTGCTCCTGTTGCGCGGAACTCAGGTCGAGCTTGTCGGAGTAGAAACCGAGCATGTGATCGAAGTGGCCGTCGAATCTGTGGCCGTCCATGCCTTGAGCGAACAGAGTTGCAACGCCCAACAGGAGCGCGGCGCCGATTGCGAGGAAGCGGGAGCGTACCGATTTCATGAGTGTCTCCTAAAGAATTCCGGAAGGCAGCCCGGAGGATGCTAGGAAGATGAGAACATCTTTTGGGGGAAATGTGGAGTAAAGAGTCGGTCAAGGGGGGGTAAAGTTTTGTAAAGGCAGCTCTCAGCTCTCGGCTCTCAGCTCTCAGCGTTAAGCTCATGAAGAACTACCGCAAAGGTAAGAACTGAGAACTGAGAGCTGATGGCTGAGAGCTGTTCTTACAAATCTTTACTGCCGTGGGCCGCGCTGAGGTGTTAGATGAATAGACGGATGGAACGCATACTGGTTGTGGATGACGACGTGGAGTTGTGCGGGTTGGTGGAGGAATACCTGACGGCGGAGGGCTTCAGTCTGAAGGCCGTTCATGATGGCGAGCGCGGGCTGGCGCAAGCGCAGACAAACGAGTTCGCGCTGGTGGTGCTGGACGTGATGCTGCCGGGAATTAATGGCTTTGAAGTGCTGCGGCGGATTCGCAGCGTGTCAAAAATTCCGGTGCTGCTTTTGACGGCGCGGGGCGAGGATGTGGATCGCATCGTGGGGCTGGAGATTGGAGCCGACGATTATCTGCCGAAGCCTTTTAACCCGCGGGAGCTGGTGGCGAGGATTCGGGCGATTCTGCGGCGCACGAAGCCGGTGAAGGCGGCGGATGCGGTGCCGGAAGTGATCAACGTAGGCGATGTGGAACTGGATCCGGCGACGCGCACTGTGCTGCGGGCGGGGCAACCCGTGGATTTGACCTCGGTCGAGTTTAATCTGCTGGAAGTTTTGTTGCGCGAGGCGGGGCGGGTGGTGACGCGCGAGCGGCTGGTGAACGCGGTGCTGAGCCGGAAGTTTATGCCGTTTGATCGCAGCATCGATATGCACGTGAGCAAGGTGCGGCGGAAGCTGGGCGACTCGGAGGAGAGCGGCGATCACATTAAGACGATACGGGGCGTGGGATACATGTTTGCGCGGCCGTCGGGGAAGCGCGACGAGGTGAAGGGGAAGAAGTCGTGAGATCGGGTCATCGGGCGATCTGAAGGAACAAAATCGTGCGCGTTGGTTTTCGATCAGCCGATGACCCGATCATCCGATGGGGAGTGGGACGGACCGTTGGGGATCACAAGAATGTGGACTGCGACTGAGCTATGAAGAGTCTTTTTCTTAGAATTTTTTTGTCGTTCTGGGCGGCGCAGGCGCTGTTTCTGGTGCTGGCGATCCTGGTAACGATCGCGATGAACCCGGCGCGGCATACCATCGAAAACCAGGGTCCGGAGATTCTGGCGGAGACGGTGAACGCTTACCAGAGCGGTGGGGAACACGCGGCGCACGAATATTTGGAAGGGCTGTGGCAGCAGGAGCATGTGCGGGCGTTTGTGTTCGATCCGGCGGGAAAGGAAATCAGCGGGCACCAGCACATTCCGCCGTGGATTGAGGATTCGCGGCGCAACGTATCGTTTCATCGCGGCTGGCTCGACAACCTGATGCCGGACCGCATCAAGCGGCAAGGGCTGACGCTGGACGGAAAGCGCTACACGCTGGTGCTGGAGTTGCCGCCGGGGCCGCGCATTTTTTTCGGGCCGCATGAAATTCCGGGGCTGGGGATTACGATCGCAATTATTTCTTCGGGGCTGGTCTGCTACCTGCTGGCGCGCTCGATGACGAGTCCGGTGACGCGGCTGCGGCAGGCGGCGCAGAGTTTGGCGGCGGGCGATTTGAGCGCGCGGACGGGGGCGCCGGCGGGCGGGCCGCGGGGTGAGATGGTGGAACTGATGCGGGATTTTGACCGCATGGCGGAACGGCTGGAAAGTCTGGTGGAGTCGCAGTCGCGGCTGTTGAAGGACGTGTCGCACGAGTTGCGGTCGCCGCTGGCGCGGCTGAGCGTGGCGCTGGGGCTGGCGCGGCAGCGGGCGGCACCGGAGATCGAAGGGCAACTGAATCGCATTGAGCTTGAGGCCGACCGGCTGAACCAGCTGATTCAGCGGCTGCTGACAATCTCGCGGCTGGAGTCGGGCGCGGACGGGATTCGGAAGACGAAAGTTTCAGTGCGGGAACTGGTCGATCAGGTGGCGCACGATGCGGAATACGAAAGCGCGGGGCGCGGGTGCCGGGTGATCGCCGCGGACGACGATGAGTTTGTGGTGGAGGCAGACGCGGATTTGCTCCGCAGCGCGATCGAGAACGTGGTGCGGAATGCGACGCGCTACACCGCCGAGGGCACAACGGTTGAGGTGCGACTGGAGCGCGCGAACGGGGCGCGGGGAAATGAGATGGTGGTTCGCGTGGCCGACGCGGGCCCGGGCGTGCCCGACGCGGCGCTGGCGAAAATATTTGAGCCGTTCTATCGACTGGACGATGCGCGCAACCGGCAGACGGGGGGTGCGGGACTGGGGCTGTCGATTGCGGATCGAGCGATTCGTTTGCACGGCGGGCAGATCGGCGCATCCAACCGCAAAGAGGGTGGGTTAGAGGTTGAGATTCGGATTCCGGACGCGGCTGTGTTTCCACCCCTGAACGGCTAAAAGCGGCCGTTCCCGGGAGCCTGGGTTTGCTCTTCCCGCTCATTCCTGATACAAGAAATCGGGTCATAGCGTCATCAGGTGATCGGAAGATCGGGTCATCGGGTGATCTGAACCGCAGAGTTGTGCGAAGATTAGTGTGGCTTTTTCGATGACCCGATGGCCCGATCGTGAGATGGCCTGATTCCAGGGGCGATCTGAACAGCAAAATTGTGCGATTGGTTTTCAGATGGCCGGATGGCCCGATCCCCCGATTTGTTTAGGAGAGTGGATGTTAAAGAAAACAGGCGTGGTGGTGGCGGTGGTGGGCATGATTGCCCTGAGCGCATTTTTGGCGAGTTGCGGGAGTTCGTCGTCGCGGCCGTCCGGTCTTTTATATGTGGTGAGCCAGTCGCAGGCGAATGTGAGTTCGTTCGCCGTGAACCTGGCGAATGGGGAGCTTTCGCTGATCAATTCGAACCTGGCGGCGACGTGCGCGGCGACGTCAGGCGGGTGCGGGCTGCCGCTGGGGATTTCGCTGGATCCGACGGGCGCGACCGCGTTTGTGTTGAATCAGAATACGCTGTCGGGGTACACGGTGGGCTCGGATGGAAGCCTAGCGGCGCCGACGGAGGCGGCCACATTTCCGGCGGGGCAAACGGCGCGGGCGATGTCACCGACGGCGGGGGGCGATTTTCTTTTTGTGATCAGCGTGGGAGCGGCGTCGCCGACGGATTGTCCGGGGGCGGGCGGCGCGTACGGGGCAGACTGCCCGTTGATTTCAATATTCAGCACGAAGGCGGGCTCGGCGGCGGCTTCGCTGGTGAGCAGCGTGCCGTTGAGCAGAATTCCAACGGCGGTTTCGGTGCTGACGTTTTCGTTTCCGGGGTCGTCGGCGCAGACGCTGTTGTTCGTGACGAGCAACCTGGATTTGACGGCCAACCACAATGACAATTTGCTGAGCCTGTATTCGGTCGATTCTTCGGGGAACCTGACGGAGCAGACGAGTTCGCCATACCCGACGCTGGTGAATCCGCTCTCGGTGCTGGCGGTGAACACGAATCCGCCGGACCAGAATACTGGCGGCGTGTTTGTTTATGTTGGGAGCCAGGGGGCGACGTCGGGTTCGGTGAGCGCGTTTGAGGTGTGCACGCAGGTGGGAAACGGGTGCTCGCCGCAGGATGTGAGTGACGAGGCGGTGGTTTCGATTGGCTCGCCGACGACGGTGGGACAGAACCCGATCGCGATGTTGCCAGATCCGACATTTAACTTTCTTTACGTCGCGTGCGCGGTGGGCAACAATGTGTATGCATTTCGCATGACGACGGGCACGGGAATTCTGACGCCGCTGGCGCCGCCGCTGGAGCCGACGGGGCTGGAGCCGGTGGCACTGGCGATCCATGCGAGCAACAACACTACCAACGAGTATCTCTACGTTTCCAACAATGCCGCGAGCACGATTTCCGGCTACACGGTGAACGTGACGTCGGGGGCATTGAGCAGTCCAATGGCGCCCTTAATCTTCACACCGGGGAACCCGTATGGGATGGTTGGAAAGTGAAGGGAGATTTAGGGAATTTGTAATTGTCGATTTGTAATTTGCAATTTAAAACAATTGAGAAATTGAGTAAGTTAGCAATTGAGTAATTGAAAACCGTAATGCCCGATGGTTGATACTCGGATTTCAATTTTCCAATTACCAAATTTCCATATTACTCCATCACAAATTACGCAATTACAAATCGCCGATTACAAAATTCCCAAGTTTCTCAGGTCGGCATTCTCATAATCAGGTAGCCGCCTATGAAGCCGAAGACTAAGTTTGGGGACCAGGCAGCTACTGTGGGCGGGAGTTGACTTAGGTTGCCCATGGCTTCGAAGAGGCCGGAGATGGTCCAATAGACGACGCCGATACCGATGGCCGTGGCCACACCGGCCAGTGCGCCGCGCTTGCGGGCGGAGAGCGCGAACGGAATCGCCAGCACAGCCATCACCAGCGTGATTAATGGATAGGCAATTTTTTTCTGCAATTGAACGCGCAGACGCACCACGTCAAAGCCGCTCTGCTGTAAGTCGTGGATGTAGCGGCGTAACTCCTCATAATTCATCTCCGATGACTGTTTGACTTCCTTCTTAAAATAGAGCGGCGGTTCGGCCAGTTGCGGGTAAGTTGCGACGTCGAACCTACGATAACTGGCGATGGCTGAGGCGTTCAGATTGCGCTCCCATCCCTGCTCGTAGACCCAGCGGCCGATAAGATCGGACCAGTGGGCGCGCTCGGCGGTGACGCGGCGGGTGATCTGGAAGGTCTGCGGATCGAACTGGAAGACGGAGATGCCGCCAAACGTGTCGCGGTCAGGGTCAAACAGTTGATAGTAGTAAATGTCGTTATGCTGGCCGAAGATCCACTTGCGATCAGGGCGCAGGTAGGTTTGCGGCGGCTTGCCTTTGATGCGATTGCGCAGCTCGTCCTGCCGCTTGTTGGTGTAGGGGAGATAAAACTGGTCGGAGAGAAAAAGTCCGGCGGCCACGAGTACGGAGGCAACGAGCACGGGGATGACGACACGATAGAGGCTGATGCCGGTGGCCTTGATCGCGGTAATTTCATTGGAGCGTTGCAAGAGGCCGAAGGTGACGAGCACGGCGAGCAGCATACTCATGGGGGCGATGGGGTAGTAGAGAAAATAGGGTGTGACGTTGAGCAGATACTCGCCGACGGTGAGCATGGAGATGCCGTTGTGGAGAATATCGCCGAGCAACTCGAAGAGCGTGAAGACGAGGAGAAGCATAACGAATGCGCCGCCAATCATAAAGAGATAAAGGAGGAAGTCGCGCATTACGTAATCGTCGAGGATGGTGGGAAAACGGAAATTGAAGAGGCGCCAGCTGCGCATGCGGAGGCGCAACTGGGAATTATTTTGCGCGTGATTGGCTTGCCGAGCTGGAAGAGACGGCTGAGACGCTTCGTATGCGAGGGACTTTGACTTCGCCAGTTTGCCAAACGAGAGCCTAGCCAAAGGAAGTTTGGCCCAGGAAAAGCCGATGGGACGGCGCTCGGATTGCCAGAGGAGAAATGCGCCGCCGAGCAAAAACAAAAAGTCGGCCATCCACACGCCGGCGGCGGGCGAGAGGCGTGCCTGGCGGGCGAGTGAGACTCCGATTAGAGAAATGGAGTAATAGAGAAAGACGAGAAGAATGGTGAGGACAAAGCCGCTCGACTTGCCGCCTTTTTTTGACGAGAGACCGAGGGGAATGCCGACCATGGCGAGCACGAGGCAGGCGGTGGGCAGGGCGAAGCGGCGGTGAAATTCGATGAGCGTCCAGCGGCGCGTGCTGGGATCGGCGGTGCGGGCGGTGTACAACAGTTCGGAGACTTTCATCTCGCTGAGGGACGCGGGCTCGGCCTGCTGATTGGCTTGAGTGGCCGGAATCTGGATGGGGATGTCGGTGGTATCGAAGGTCGAAATCTGATACTGGTCGGGATTGGCGGGATCGGTTTCGTGGGTGGAGCCGTTGGTGAGATGGAGATCGAGGCGGTCGGCGCCCTGGCTGACGAGTTGGCCCTCGCGCGCCAGCGTGATGCGAGGCGCGGCTGGGCTGGAGAGATCGGCGAGAAAGACGCCCTTCCACAACGCGCCGCCGGACATGGCCTTTACGTCCTGTACGTACAGCACAGTTTTCGGGAAGCCCTCATAAAAGACGCGGGGCTGAACTTCGAATGAGGCCTGCGCGGAGCGGAGACGGCTTTGGAGCGCGTCAAGGGAGGCGAGAGAGCGCGGCGCGAGGTAGACGCTGTTGCCGAGCGCGAGCAGCCACGCGACGACTACAAAAATCGAGCAGATGCGCAGAAACGACCAGACGCTGAGGCCGCTGGCACGCATCGCCGTGACCTCGCTATCGGCGGAGAGGCGGCTGAGTCCGATGAGAATGCCGACGAGCACGCCCATGGGGATGGTGTAGGTGAGCGCGACGGGAATGGTGTAGAAGAAAATTTCGGCGATGCTGGGCAGCGGGGCGCTGTTGCGGACGACGAGTTCGAGGATGCGTCCGAGGTCGCGAGTGAAAAGAATGAAGGTGAAGACGGCCGCGCCGATCAGGCCGTGGGAGGCGACTTCTCCCAGAATATAGCGGGTGAGGATGCGAATCCGCACTGGAGTTGACTTACTGGGAGGATAGCATAGAGCGGGCAGCCGCGAGTCGCGAGTCGCGAGCTAGCTAAGGGCGTTAGGCCCGCTTCAAAAACAGGGCGGCAAGTGGGGGCAAGGTTAGGCGCAACGTGAACGGGCGGCCGTGGGTGGATTCGGCTAAGGCCTCGGTGCCTCCCATGTTGCCGACGCCGCTGCCACCGTATTCCTGGGCGTCGCTGTTGAGCAACTCTTTCCAGTAGCCGCCGGCGGGAACGCCCACCCGGTAGCCGAGCCGGGGCACGGGAGTGAAATTGCAAGCCACGAGAATGCAATCTTCCTCGGACTGGCCTTTGCGCAGGAGCGACACCACGCTCGTCGGCGCGTCGTTGCAGTCCACCCACTCAAAGCCGCGCGGATCGTTGTCGAACCAGTGCATCGCCTGCTGGCTTGAATAGAGACGATTGAGTTGCTCGACCCATGCCATGAGCCCGCGATGGCGGGGGAATTCGAGCAGATTCCAATCGAGACTGCGGTCGTGCGACCATTCGCGATATTGGCCAAACTCGCAGCCCATGAAGAGCAGCTTTTTGCCGGGCTGGGCAAACATGTATCCGTAGAGCAGGCGCAGGTTGGCGAACCTCTGCCAATCGTCTCCCGGCATTTTGCCGATGAGCGAGCCCTTGCCGTGGACGACCTCGTCGTGGCTGAGCGGGAGCACGAAATTTTCGTGGAAGGAATACAGCATGCGAAACGTGAGCTTGTTGTGGTGGTATTGGCGGTGAATCGGATCCTGGCTGAAATATTGCAGCGTGTCGTGCATCCAGCCCATGTCCCACTTGAAGCCAAAGCCCAGGCCGCCGAGATGCGTGGGGCGCGAAACCATGGGATAGGAAGTCGACTCCTCGGCGTAGGTCTGAATGTCGGGATGCTCGCCGTAGGCTTCAAGATTGAAGCGGCGGAGAAAGTCGATGGCCTCGAGATTTTCGCGGCCGCCGTAGCGGTTGGGAATCCACTCGCCCTCTTTGCGCGAGTAATCGAGATAGAGCATGGAGGCGACGGCATCGACGCGCAATCCGTCAACGTGATACTTGTCGAGCCAGAACATGGCGCTGGAGAGCAGAAAGCTGCGGACTTCGCTGCGCCCGTAATTGAAGATGTGCGTCTTCCAGTCGGGATGAAATCCCTGGCGCGCGTCGGAGTGCTCGAACAGATGCGTGCCGTCGAAGAAGGCGAGACCGTGGCCGTCGGAAGGGAAGTGCGACGGAACCCAATCGAGAATCACGCTGATGTTGTGCTGGTGCAGATAATCGATGAGGTACATCAGGTCCTGCGGCGTGCCAAAACGCGCGGTGGGGGCGAAGTAGCCGGTCGTCTGATAACCCCAGGAACCGTAAAAAGGGTGCTCCATGATGGGCAGCAGTTCGACGTGCGTGAAGCCGAGTCTGTTGAGGTGGTCGGCGAGCTTGGGCGCGATTTCGCGATAGGTGAGAGGGCGATTCTGCTCTTCGGCGACGCGCATCCAGGAGCCGAGGTGCATTTCGTAGATGGAGATGGGCGCATGCACGGAGTTGGCACCGCCGCGGTGCTCGAGAAACGCGGCGTCGTTCCAGTCGTAGTGAAGGTCCCACACGACCGAGGCGGTGAGCGGAGGCTTTTCATCGAGAATGGCAACCGGATCGGCGCGGTCGCTTTCGTAACCGAGCTGAGTGGAAGCAACATGGAACTTATAGAGCGCGCCCTTGCCGACGCCGGGAATGAATCCCTCCCAAATGCCGGAAGAGCCGAGCGGGCGGAGCATATGCGAACCGGGATTCCAGCCATTAAAACTGCCGATCACCGAGACGTGATGGGCGTTCGGGGCCCAGACGCTGAAGATGGTGCCCTGAACGCCGTTTGCCTCGGCGGGGTGCGCGCCCATTTTCTCGTAAATGCGGTAGTGGCTGCCTTCGTTGAACAGATAAAAATCTTCGGGGCCGAGCAGAGTAACGTCGTAGCGGACAGGGGCTTCTACGGAGGTCGGATTTGGGCTCATATGTCCGCTTTAGTGTAGTCGAATTGGGGGCGAATGAGGCTGCCGCTTATGCCATACTAAAACTTTGCCGATGAACTAGAGGGAAAGCCGCACGCATGGCGCAAATAAGAGTCGTCATACTTTGGCATCAGCATCAACCCTTTTATAAAGATCTGGTCACGGGGCAATACCGCCTGCCCTGGACCCGGCTGCACGCGCTCAAAGACTATTACGGGATGGTGAAGCTGCTGGATGAATTTCCGCAGGTGCACCAGACGTTTAATCTAGTGCCATCACTCATACGGCAGATCGAGGATTACGTCGCGGGCGAGGCGCGGGATCCATTCCTGGAAGTGGCGAGCCGCCCGGCCAAAGACCTGACGCAGGACGAACGGCGGTTCGCGCTGCAATATCTTTTTCAGGCGAATCCGGCCAACGTGATCGGGCGCTACCCACGCTATCGCGAATTGTTCGACAAATTTCGCAACGCGGGCGCCATTCCGGAGCGCGCGGAGAAATATTTTTTGCCGCAGGACTACACCGATTTGCAGGTGTACTCGCAGATTGGATGGTTCGACGAATATTTTCTAAGGGAGGAAGATATTGCGGAGTTGATTGCCAAGGGGCGCAACTTCTCGCTCGAAGATCAGCGACTGGTGATCGGGCGGGAGCGCGAACTGTTGGGGCGCGTATTGCCTGCGCATAGCGCCGCGGCGCGCAATGGGCTGATCGAGATTTCGACTTCGCCGTTTTATCATCCGATCCTGCCGCTGGTGTGCGACACGCAGATGGGCGGCGTCTCCTCGCCCGGCTTGCCGCTGCCACGCAATCGGTATCGGCATCCCGAAGACGCGCGCGAACAGCTGGTGCGCGGACTGGACCTGCATGAAGAAGTATTTGCCCTGCGTCCGCAAGGGGTGTGGCCGTCAGAGGGCAGCGTCTCCGAAGAGGTTCTCGGCATTGCGCACAAGCTGGGCGTGAAGTGGATGGCGACAGACGAAGGCGTGCTTGGGCGGAGCTTGGGGACGTTTCTCGGGCGCGACGGCAGCGGCTTTTTAAGTTCGGATCTGGCGCACCGGCTTTACACAATTTATCGCTATGAAAATGCCGGCACGGAGATGAATCTGCTGTTCCGGGACCACACGCTCTCTGACCTGATTGGCTTTGTGTACTCCGGGATGCCGGCGCAGGATGCGGCGAACAATCTGATTCACAAAATTAAGGACTCGGCACAGCCCATCGTGCGAAATGGGCAGGATGCAGTCGTGTCGATCATCCTGGACGGCGAAAATGCGTGGGAATACTACCCGCAATCGGGACGCGAGTTCCTGCGCCGGTTTTACGAGGCGTTGCAGCGCGAGCCGGGGATGGAGGCGGTCACGGTGTCTGAGGCGATTGCGCGGCACAAAAACAAGGCGCGGCTCAATTCGCTGCTGCCGGGCTCGTGGATTAGCGCCAATTTCAACGTGTGGATCGGCGCGCCGGAAGACAACAAGGCCTGGGACTACTTGTGGGAAGCGCGAAATTATTATGCGCACAACGCCGCCGGCGCAACCGACGCGCAACGCAAGCTGGCCTGGGAGGAAATTCTGATCGCGGAGGGCAGCGACTGGAACTGGTGGTATGGACCGGAGCATCACTCGGCCAACGATCGCGATTTCGACGAGCTCTACCGCAAGCACTTGTCGAACGTGTACCAGGCGCTCGGCGGCATACCTCCCGACTACCTTGCGCAACCGATCACCGCCGGATTTGTGCGCCCCGAGTTCACGCCGCAATCGGCGTACATACATCCGCGCATAACGGGCGACATGGTGCGCTACTTCGAGTGGATGGGCGCGGCGCGGCACACCGCGGACAAGCGCTCCGGCTCGATGCATGGTAAGCAATTTTTGTTGGACGGAGTGTACGCGGGGATCGACGAAAAGTATGTTTATGGGCGGCTCGACTTCGCGGGGAGCGTTCCGGAAAATTCGTTCGAGCTGGTGGTGAACGTGGAGTCGTGGGCGAATCATGCGACCAGCGCACGGCGGGAACTGCGCGTCGATGCGGCGATCGAGGACCGGCGCATTCGCTCGTGGAAGGTGACGCAGGCCGACGCGGGGGAGCTGGCCAATTCGGTCATCCCGAACAGCGAAATCAAAGTGGCGCTCGGGCGCAACTTTGAGTTTCGCCTGCCGCTGACGTGGCTGCTGGCCGCGCCGCTTGACCTCGATAGAGTGCGCGGGCCGAAGAGTTCGGAGGTGCTGACCACGCATCTGCGGCTGCGCTTCAGCATGTGGAAGAGCCGCTTGCCCATGGACGCGCTGCCGCTGGAAGGTTGGATGGATCTGGAACTGCTAAAGGAAGAAGATTTGTTCGCCAGCGGACAATAGGCGCGGGGCCGGGCGCTTGTGGCCGATGGAGGCGCGGCGGCCCGTGAGATATGGCCTTTCAGTTCCGTTGACAGGCCGAAGTTGCGCTCTTAGACTTGCGCTAATGGAAGTTCATCTCACACCTGAACAGCAGCACCAGCTTGCCGAACTGGCCAGCCAGCGGGGTCGTGATGCGGATGCGTTGGCGCAGGAGGCGATTAGCCGCTATCTCGCCGAAGAGGCCCGCTTCGTCGAAGCAGTCAAGCAGGGCGAAGCGGCCCTGGAGCGTGGCGAGTATCTCACCCACGAACAGGTGGGCGAGCGGCTGGACCGGTTGTTCCAAGCTTAATGGAAGTCCGGTGGTCGGCACCCGCAGTCGAAGACCTGGAGCGCATCTTTCAGCGCATCGTCAGAGACAATCCAGCCGCAGCCCGCGTGACAGTGACGGCTATCTACACCGGCTGCGAAGCGCTAAAAAACTTTCCTCACCGGGGACGGCCCGGACGCATGCACGGGCGGCGTGAGCTGATTTTTTTCCCCTACATTGTGGTCTATCAAGTCAAAGAGCACGCCGTTGAGATTTCTCGCATTTATCACGGCGCGCAAGACTGGCCTTAATTTCCACTGATTGCTGCATCTTGCTCGGCCAGCTCCATCGAAATCCGAGGAAGCGTGGTTTGAGGCACGAGAAACTGGTCACTGCCCCGCCGGCGCGCTGGTCATCACGATGGGCCGATTCAGTTCCATCACGAGTTCGGTGCCTGCGGGCAGCGCGGCCGAGCGATGTTTGCCGAGCCAGTGACTGACCGTAGCCGTGGCTGCGACGGCTCCGCCAATGACCATGCCCTTTGCGCCGCCGATCAGGCCGCCAATCAGCATTCCGCCGCCGGTGCCCATTCCGATTTCGGTGAGGTCTTTGCCGTCATGCCCGGCGCCTTTGTACTGGCCTTCAGTATTGACGTCGGTGCCGTGACCGCGATTCGTGTCCACGAGCGTCGCATTCAGCATGAAGCGCTCGCCCGTTGGCAGCACGAGGTTCTCGGGGAAGATCGCAATCGTTGGCTTGCCCGCGATGCGGCGCGGCTCGGACGATTTTGTGACGCGTCCTTCGATGGTCGCGCCAACGGGGATGACCGGTTTGCCGTCGAGGACGACCGCTTCGGTAACGCGCGCCGAGAACGGATCGCCCGCCTTCGAACTGAAGGTCGCGAGCGTGGTGTCGAGTTTCATCTTGACGGCCGTGCCGGTGGGCAGCGAAGTCTGCGCCACGGCGAAAACTGCCGTCAGCAGCAAGCAAGCAAGAACAACAGTTTGTTTCTTGGAATTTTTTTTCATCCGAGCCTCCTAAAGTGTTCGTAGCCCCAATTCGGTAGCGCCGGCGCCCCGCCGGCCAGTCAATCGATACGAAATCTTCCCGTGCGAACCCGAGCCGCTTTCCTATCCCTTTACCTCACGCACTGCCGCCAGCACTTCCTCCATCGGCGCGCGGTCATTCTGGTTTGCGCCCCGATAGATGTAGCGCACCACGCTGCCGCGATCGATGACAAACGTTGCCGGATGGGCAATGTTGAGCGCATCCGCCGCCAGCGCATTGTGGACTCCGTACGCCTTCGTGACCGCGCGATCCTCATCGAGCAAAAACGGCGGCGAGATGGGATGCTTCTCCAGAAACCTTCCCGGCTTCCATACACCGTCGCGCATTTCCGCGGCGATGAACGCAAGCTGCGCGCCGGCCGCGTCGATTTCCGATTTATAAGGCTCGAACTGAGCCATGCGCTTGACGCAGTTCGGTCACCATGTTCCGCGCAGAAACTCCAGGATCAGCGGGCTTTGTCCTTGCGCGAGAAATCCGGCCAGGGTGAACACGCCCTCGCGGTTGGCTGCGGAAAGCGAAAACTCCGGTGCCTTCGAGCCGACCTCCAAAGTGTCAGTGCGGTCTTTCACCTTGCAATCGACTTTAAGTCAGGTGAAATTCCGCGACAATAACGCGCGTGGTACGGGGCGGATCAGAGGATTCACTCGAGAGAAGATTACCGGCGGTCGCTATGCGTACGTGAACGGGCGTTCTTCCATGCTCTTCCAGAAGTAAGCGAGGATGATTACGCTGGCAATCGCCGCATACGCGCACCACAAGGAGGTGAAGGCATAGCGCTTGAACGCCATGACGACCAATAGGATGGCGAGGTTCGCCGCGCCGAACATCACCATCATTCTTATCTTCGAAAAAAATAGCGAGCCGCACGTGACAATCACGTAGAGCACGGCGACGGTGATGTTGTTGGTCGCCTGATTGATATAGACGATGCTGTCTCCGCGGACGAAGACCTCGGTGGGAAACGCCGTCAGGGCCCACAGAATGTAGAGCGTGGTGGCCCCACCAAGTATGGCGAACGGCAGCATAAGCCGGCGGCTGGTCCGGTCCGATTCAAACAGCAACACGCTGAGGGGCACTAGAAATGGAAGGAGGCCCTGGGCGTAAAGCATGAACGCAGCCCCCATGTCATGGGTGACGGCCGGCGAGAGAACGCCATCCAGTCCGAGCCAGACGAAGCCTTCGATGAATTGATGAATCGCGAATAGAGTGGGCAACGACGCAAAGAGCAGTTCGCGACGATGCTTCACCTTGGTCAAGGTGACCACGCCGACCGAGGCCAGAACTGCACTGCCCACAAAGTTCGCTGTTGCCGAAAAACACACGGTTCGTTTTCTCCGTTTGCGAAGATTACACGCATCGCAGAGGAACGCAAAGCATTTCCCGCGTGGCGAGAGATGGATTCCCAAGATTAGAGGTGCGCGGATGGGCACGCTGAGCCCACTCGCGACTGATTCAACCAAAATCAATGTTCACAGCTCACACGCCCCCGGCGCCTCCCTCCGATATAATTTGCCTTTTCGGCGCGAGGCGCTCGCGTGATCAATAAAGCGGTTAAAACCCGATCCCTTCATCTCCGTCCGGGCTTGAGCTCATCCGATGGCCCGATCACCCGATGACTCGATCATGAAAGAGGACGCATTCATGCCACTTACATCCATCGCAGACGTTCGCGCACGCCAGGTACTGGACTCGCGCGGCAATCCCACCGTAGAAGCTGAAATTTTTCTGGATGGCGGAGCGCACGCGCGCGCCATTGTGCCGAGCGGAGCCTCCACCGGCGAACACGAGGCCGTCGAACTGCGTGACGGCGACGAGACGAAGTACAAAGGCAAAGGCGTGCTGAAGGCCGTGGAGAACGTGAATGGCGAAATTGCCGACACCGTTGCCGGATTCGACGCCGCCGACCAGCGCGCGCTCGACGCCCGAATGATCGAGCTCGACGGCACGGAAAACAAAGGCCGCCTGGGCGCGAATGCGATTCTGGCCGTTTCGATGGCTGCGGCGCGCGCCTCGGCCAGTGCTTTCGAACTTCCGCTTTATCGCTACCTGGGGGGAGCGGGGGCCAACACGCTGCCGACGCCGATGATGAATATTTTGAATGGCGGCGCGCATGCCGACAACAACGTCGACTTCCAGGAATTCATGGTCATGCCGGTGGGAGCGCCGTCGTTTTCCGAGGCGCTGCGCTGGGGCGTGGAAGTCTTCCACACGCTGAAGGGCGTGCTTAAGAAGCGCGGCTACAACACCTCGGTCGGCGACGAGGGCGGATTCGCGCCGTCGGTGAAGTCGAACGTCGAGGCGATTGAAGTTGTGCTCGAAGCGATCCAGCAGGCGGGCTACAAACCGGGCGCAGAGATTGCCATTGCGCTCGATCCGGCGGCCAGCGAGTTTTATCAGGATGGCAAGTACGTCTTCAAGAAGTCGGACAAGTCGGCGAAGAGTTCCGACGACATGGTGCGTTTTTATGCGAAGTGGGCGAACGACTATCCGATCGTCTCGCTCGAAGACGGACTGGCCGAGAACGATTGGGAGGGCTGGGCGAATTTGACGAAAGAGCTGGGCGGCAAAATTCAGCTCGTCGGCGACGACATTTTCGTGACCAACATCAGCTTCCTGCAAGAGGGCATCGACAAGGGCGTGGCCAATTCGATTCTGATCAAGGTCAATCAAATTGGCACGGTCAGTGAGACGTTTGACGCTATCGACCTGGCGCGCCGCAACGGCTACACCTCGGTGATCTCGCATCGCTCCGGCGAAACGGAAGACGCGTTTATTGCCGACCTCGCGGTGGCCACGGGCGCGGGGCAGATCAAGACCGGCTCCGCTTCGCGTACCGACCGCATCGCCAAGTACAACCAGCTGCTTCGGATTGAAGAGGAGTTGGGCGGGGCGGCGCGGTTTTTGGGGATTAAGGCCCTGAACTATAAGGGGTGAGCGAAGGCTGAAAGGTATAATGTTAGGCTATGACCGACACCGAGATCATCTTTTCCGTGCAGGAATCTCCTGAGGGCGGCTATGAGGCGCAAGCACTTGGCCAGGCGATTTTCACTCAGGCTGACAGTATGGAAGAGTTGAAGCGTAACGTGCGCGAAGCGGTCCAGTGCCACTTTGACGAAGGTAAGGCCCCAAGCGTGATTCGCCTTCATTTGGTAAAGGACGAGGTCATCCAAGTTTGAGACTGCCACGTGATCTTTCGGGTCACGATCTTATCCGAATGCTAAGACGGTACGGCTACCAGACCACGCGGCAGGCTGGGAGCCACGTCCGATTAGAAACGAAGTTACTCGGCACTCCCCATCGCATCACGATCCCCGATCATGACAATCTGCGGGTGGGGACATTGAACGCGATCCTTTCGGAAGTGTCCGATTACCTGAAGATGGATCGGTCGAACCTGGCAAAGGAACTCTTCGGAAAATGATCCGCCCTAAACCTCTCATCCTTATCATCCTCGACGGCTGGGGATATCGCGCTGAAACCAAAGGTAACGCCATTGCACTTGCGCGCAAGCCGACTTACGACCGGCTGCTGCGTGACTATCCCAACACGCTGATTCACACTTCGGGGCCGTTTGTTGGGCTGCCCGAAGGCCAGATGGGGAACAGCGAGGTTGGGCACCTCAACATCGGCGCGGGGCGCATCGTGCACATGGATATCACGCGCATCGATCTGATGATTCAGAACGGCGAGTTTTTTTCGCATCCCGTGCTGGTCGATGCCATGAAGCACGCGCGCGTGGGAGGCCGCAAGCTGCATTTGTTCGGGCTCGTGTCTGACGGCGGCGTGCACTCGCGGGAGGAGCATCTCTACGCCCTGATCAAGATGGCGAAGCAGCAAGGGCTTGAGCGCGTGTTTGTGCACGCCTTCATGGATGGGCGCGACACGCTGCCCACCAACGGCGCGGGATATCTCGAACAGCTGCAGCAGAAGATGCGCGAATACAACTGCGGCAAGATCGCGACCGTCAATGGCCGCTACTACGCCATGGACCGAGACAAGCGCTGGGAGCGGGTTTCAAAGGCTTACGACGCGATGGTGTATGGCAAGGGCGAAGGCGGCACGCAGACGGATGCGGTGCACGGAATGAAAGAGTCATACAACAAAGGCGTGACGGACGAATTTGTGCTGCCCTTTGTATGTACAAATAAAGATGCGCACGGCGAGCCGCTGGCGAAGATTGGCGACGACGATACGTGCATTTGCTTTAACTTTCGCGCCGACCGCGTGCGCGAGATTACGCGCGCGCTGTGCCGCAACAGTGGGCTCAATGAAAAGGGCGGCAGCGATCTGCCGGGAGCGGCGGAACTTGATGCGACGATTCCGCGCGATCGCGTGCCGAAGAATCTGAAATATGTCTGCATGACGCAGTACGACGAAAACTTCAGCCTGCCGGTTGTGATTCCGCCCGAGTCGATGGCCAACATTCTGGCGAACGTGATGGGCGCGCAGAAGATGCGCAACCTGCGCGTGGCGGAGACGGAGAAGTACGCGCACGTCACGTATTTTTTCAATGGCGGAGTCGAACAGCCATTTCCCGGCGAAGATCGGGTGATGATCCAATCGCCGAAGGTTGCGACTTACGATCTCAAACCGGAGATGAGCGCCGCCGGCGTCGCGGAAGCGGTGGTGAAAGCCACGAATGACGGGACATTTGACGTGATCATCGTCAACTTCGCCAACGCCGACATGGTCGGGCACTCGGGCAAGATCGAGCCCACCATCAAAGCGGTTGAGACGGTGGACGCGTGCCTGGGCGAGATTGAAAAAGCTGTGCGCGCCAAAGGCGGAGCGATGCTGATCACCGCCGATCACGGCAACGCCGAGATGATGATCGACCCCGTGACGGGTGGCCCGCACACCGCGCACACGACGAATCCCGTGCCGTTTATCGTGGTCGCCGAAGATGCAAAGAAATACACGTTGAAGCCGAACGGCTCGCTGCGCGACATTTCGCCAACCATCCTTGGGATGCTCGGCGTTGCCGAGCCGAAGGAAATGACTGGCGCGGATTTGCGCGCGCTCCGAAAAACTTAAACGGCGGAGACGCGGAGAACCACACAGAGAAGGCGCCGCAGTAATGTATTATTCCCGCGTCAGGAGGTTCCATTCCCTATGTTAAGCACCATGCCGTCCGGGGCCGAAGAAATGCTGGCGGGACGCTTCATCGCCAGTCTGGGCACTCAGAATGAAGATGGCTCCATCCACCTTACGGCGGTCTGGTATCTGTTCGAGGCCGGCCGTTTGTATGTAGCGACGTCTTCGCGCAGCCGCAAAGCGCGCAATGTAGCGGCCCGGCCGAAAGCGTCTCTCATGGTGGACAGCCGGAAACCCGCTTCCGAGCGGGGCCTGGTGGCCATTTGTACGGCCGACATGATCGAGGGCGCGAGTTCAAGAGAAATCAATGCTCGCATCCACCGTCGCTACATGAGCGAGGCTGCGTTGGCCGACCCTCGCGCGGGCGGTACCATGTCGGCGATGGACGACGTCACGCTCCGGCTGACTCCCGCGAACTGGTACGAGTGGGACATGCGGGTGCTTGACGCCGCCGTCTTCGGCGGGGCGATGAAGACGCCCGGCTATATTCTTCCGCTTGATCTGTAGACTCCAGTTCCAGGGCAACGCCGTAGATTCATGAGCCGCGGGGGCGCCGATATTCAAATCTCCCAATGATCCGATCACCCGATGAAGCTCCTTATTGCCGTTCATCATTTTTTTGACCAGTGGAATGCGCCGGCGTGGTTCGCCGAACGGCTGCGGGCCGACTTTCCCCAGCTCAGCGTCGTCCAGCTTTCCGACTACAAGCGGCTCGACGCGGAAATTCTCGACGCGGAAATTCTCGTCGCGTGGTCCATCCGGCCCGAGCAGGTCAAGGCGGCAAAGAATTTGCGGTGGATTCACTCGCCCGCCGCGGCGGTTCATCAGCTCATGTTTCCGGAGCTTGTGGCGAGCGACATTGTGCTGACCAATGCGCGCGAGGTGCATGGCCCGGTCGTCGCCGAGCATGTGATCGCACTGATCTTTGCGCTGGCGAAGAAGATTCCCGGCTCGGTCGAGCTTCAGCAAAAGCACATTTGGGGGCAGCAAATTTTGTGGGATCAAGTTCCGCGTGTGCGCGAAGTGGCGGGCGCAACGTTGGGGCTGGTCGGAGTCGGCGCGATTGGCCGCCACGTTGTGCGCACCGCCAAAGCGCTTGGCATGCGCGTCATCGCGGTGCGCGAGCATCCGGAAAAGGGAACCGACGGCGCCGATGCGATCTTCGGCCCCGCGCAGATCGACGAACTCTTCCGCCAATCCGACTATGTTGTGCTCGCCGCGGCCGTCACGGAGAGCACGCGCGCAATTGCCAATGCCGAGCGCCTTGCGCTGATGAAGCCCACCGCATGTCTCATCAACGTCGGCCGTGGCCCGCTCGTCGACGAAGCTGCCCTCGCCGCGGCGCTGCGCAAAAAGAAAATCGGCGGCGCCGCTCTGGACGTTTTTCCAAAAGAGCCGCTGGCCGCCGATTCTCCGCTGTGGGATTTGCCGAATCTGCTTATAACTCCGCACACGGCGGCACTGACTGACAAGTTATGGGGGCGGCATTACGCGCTGGTCTCGGAAAATCTGCGGCGTTATTTGGACGGCCAGCCGCTGCTGGCCGTGGTGGATAAACGAAAAGGGTACTGACCTCGGACCTAACGTCTCGAAGGCTCTCTTTCGCGAAAGATAGGAGAGAATCTCCTTGCTTCCAAAGCGGAACCGGCGTAGAAATGTCGGAACCGTGGGGCGGCAAGATCCAGCGTTGTCGGTGGAAACCTCAATTCGCTGAGGGAGAATCTTGAACGGGCCCCACGTAAAGACGGAGACGACTATGAGAACAGCCCTAGCAGGAGCTTTACTGGCGATTGCGATTCTTCTGATTGTGCCTGCTTGCCAGAAGCAGGACCAGAAACAGGATCAGGTTTCTGCTGCCGCAGAACAGGTTCGCGCATTTGCGGAGGCCAGGAATCCCGAACTGAAAGACGAACCCCTGATGATGACAGTGTCCAGACGGGCCAAGGGTGGCAGCGGGGATGTTTGTATATGCATCCAGGTCTGTTCAAAGAGCGGCAGATGCACGGGCTGCAGTTGCAGTCCAGCAAGCTGCGGATCGTGCGCATCCGCAAGCGAACTGGCGCCGATTGATGACCTCTTTGCGGCCCCTTCCGAGATGAAGAAGTAGTTTGATTGAAGTAGCGAAATGCTTCAAGCAACGAATGGTTGGTGGGCGGGCCACCGATCCGGCGGCGCGTGACGCGGAGACGGAATTCCCGGATTAACTGAGCACCCGAGGAAAGCTACCGCGTGTCCACCCCAAAGCCTAAAATCGCGTTCACTTCCACCGGGTCATTGCCGCGAAAAGCCGGGCGGAATTTCCAGCTCTGCAGCGCGACCAGAATTTTCGAGGTTGCCTCGGCCGCGCCCGGCTCCAGCACTTTCACATTCTTCACCACGCCCGAGCGGTCGAGCACGCACGCCAGAATCACGCGCGTCGGACGCAGATCGGCGGGCAGATCTTTTCGCATGGGCTCGGGTGCGGTTAACGATTCCTTCGCCGGATGCGCCGCCGAAGCCGGATCGGAATACTGCATCACCGCCATGCCAATCGACGTCTCGATGTAGATCGAGTAGTTTTGCCCCTTCAACGTGCCGTAGTAGCCGGTCCCGAAAACTCCGCCCGAGCGCGAGGTCGCCTCCACCGTCGCGTCAAATCCCTTGTGCGAATTGGTCGCCGAGCGTGCCGGCCCGCTCGCCGGCGCATCTCCACCGGGCGCGCCGAAGCTGGGCAGCGTGATCGTCGTCGTCCCGCCCTGCACGGAAACTCCCGGCATCGCCGGCGCGCCGCTGGTGCCGCTGCCCGCGCCGCCGGTGCCCGGATACGGGGAGATGCCGCCGCGAGCGCTCGCATCCGATCCGCGCCCCGCGCCTTCTTTGGCCGCGCCCGAACCTTCGCCCGCGAGTCCGCTGCCCGGCCCATTGCCGCGCCCAATGCCCGTTCCGCCACCGCTTCCCCCCACGCCCGCCTTGCCGGTTCCTGTCGGCGACATGGCAATCGCGCCGCCGCTTGCATTCGGCAAGCCCACTTTCGTTCCCGGCTGACTCGACACGACCACGCCGTTGCCCGCCGCGTTGCCCGAGTTGCTGGGAGGCGCGACGGCCGTTCCCACGTCGAGCGGCCCTCCCGTGCCGTTGCCTCGGTTGCCGCGTCCGCTGCCGGAGAGCGCTTTGCCTCCGCCAATGCCGGGCGGCGGCGGAACGACTGCGTTCGAGCCCGCGAGCGTGCCTGCGCGGCCGTTTCGATCCGCACCCGTCGCCGATCCTCTGCCTGGCGATGCCGAGAGCGCGCCGCCCTCAATGCTGGCCGGCGGCGGCACAACCTGCGAGCCGAGCGCTCCCGCGCCCGATCTCGCCGCGCCGCCCGCGCTCGCCGATGGCGGAGGCGGTACCGGTTGCGCGCGCAATTCGCCGCTGCGCGCGCTTCCCCAACTGTTGACCTCGCGGCTCACCTCCGACGGTGGCGGAGCGACCACCGCCTGCGCCGGCAACGCCAGCTTCGGATTCGCGAGCGTCTCGCGCTGCGGCGCTGACACCGGAGGCGCAACCACATCGGTCTGCGACAAAGGCGTGCGCGAACTGGCCAGGTCGCGCGGCGTTTCGCGCGGCGCGGGCGCTACCACGGTCGCAGCCAGCGGCGTAGCGGCGCGCATCTTTTCCTGCGCCGCATTGGGAGCGGGCGCAACCGCCGCGGCATTTACGTCGGCGGCTTGGGCACGGCGCGCGCTGCGCGCTACCTCCGCCGGCGGGGGCACCACTACAATCTTCGGCTCGGCCGCCGCCACCTGCCGCGACTGCATGCCCTCGGCCGGAGGCGGGCCGGGAATTGGCTTAAACGCCAGCAGATTTGAAACGGCGGAATCGCTGCGCGGCAACTTTACGTTGGGCGCGTCGGCAACGGTCTCCGCGGCTTTGGCGCCGCGGGCGACCTTAATCGTCTGCATGCGGTGATGCGCCTCAGCGCCGCCCGCCCGCCCCGACTTGCCGCGCTCGGCGCCGCCGCGGTCGGCTGTCTGCGGCAGTTCATCGCCCGAATAGTAGATGACATCCCAGGTCGGATGCGACGGCGGAACAAACGGCTGGAGGATGGCAATGCGATCGGGAAGCACGATGACCGCAATCAGCAACATGCACTCGAGAACCCATGAGACCAGCATCCCGCGATAGGGAAAGATGCCGACGGGCGCTTCGCCCGCCAACGCTTTGGGCGCGCGCCCTAGCGCCGGACGGAGCGCTGTCTTGAACTCCTCCCACGGCGAAGACCACTCCACCAGCAGGCGCGGTGGATCGGGCCAGGGCAGCGCATTCTGCGCGCTCTCGGCCATGGTCTCGAGTTCCGGCGCCACGTTCAGGTCAGCCACAGGTTTCAGGTCAGCCACAACGTCAACTCAGTCACATATTCACTTCACGCACAACGTCAACTTCGGGAAACAGCTTTTGCTTCAAGCGCATTGACGGGTTTCAGGCTTTCGGGGGATTGTCTTGATCTTACCGTGAGAAGGGCGCGAGGTTGAGGATTTTCTTCGCGAACTGGAACTGCCGGTGACGCTTTTCGCAAGACCGACTTGGAACGGTGAAGTAGGTGGTGAATCCGTAATCGCGTTTTGCCGGCGCTCTCTGGTAGGGGCATGGCAAAAGCCAGCATCTACGCCGGTTCTTGCTGCGTCATGCAGTGCAGCGCCCCAAAGCCCCAGATCAGATCGCCGGAATAAATTGGCACAATCTCGCGGGTGGGGAACAACTCAGCGAGAGTGTTGAGCGCCACTCGATCGTTCGGATCGTTGAAGACCGGAACCAGGACGACGCCGTTCGCGACATAAAAATTCGCGTAACTGGCGGGCAGGCGGCGGCCTTCAAAAACGACCGGGCGCGGCATGGGGATTTCCACGATGTTGAGCCGCTGGCCCTCGGGATCGCGCGCGGCGCGCAGGCGTCCCAGGTTGTGGTGAAGCGCAGAACAATTTTCGTCGCGCTCGTTCGGTTCGACCATCGTCACGACCGTGTCGGGCGCGACGAAGCGCGTGAGGTCGTCGACATGGCCGTGCGTGTCGTCTCCGTCGATGCCGTCGCCGAGCCAGATGACCGACTGCACGCCGAAGTAGTCGGCAAACATCTGCTCGTAGGCGTCGCGATTCATCGAAGGGTTGCGCTGCTGCGTCGGCGAGAGCAGGCACTCCTCGGTCGTAATCAGCGTGCCGCGGCCGTTGACGTCGATGGAGCCGCCTTCGAGCACGACGGGATACTCGGTCGCCTTGGAATAGCCGAATCTGGGACGCACAACCTGCGCGTGAGCCGCCTTCGCCATGCGCGCGCCGATTTTCGCGTCGAGCTTGTAATTGCTGTACTTCGCCCAGGCGTTGAACTGAAAATGCAGCGCCAGCAGCGGAGAGCCCGTTTTGGCTGCGCGCTTCGCGTTGGGATTCGCGCCGTTTTCGCTGTCGGCATCGTTCCCGGCATCGGCGTGCGCGGGACTCCCGGTATCGCCGTTCTCGTCGCTCGCGCTGCGCGGCGGCGTGAGAAAAATGCAGCCCGAATCGCGCGTCCACACGCGGTCCGTGCGCCAGCGATGGAAGACGATGTTGTCCGAAAGCGCGTCGGCTTTTTCGAGGATTGCGCGCGCAGCTTTCTCGGCGCGCTCGCTCTTGACGATCAGGTCGACGCGCTCATGCCGGGCAAGGTTGCGGACGATCTCGGCATAAACCCACGGGATGGGCTCGAATTTTCCAGGCCAGTCGCCGCGAAAATGCGGCCACGCGAGCCACGTCGAGGAGTGTGGCTCCCATTCCGCGGGCATACGGTAGCCGAGTTCAGCGGGAAGCTGGGCAGCACGTGTCATTTTGTAATCACTTTCCGTCAATCATTCGGCTTGTGATCGGCGCGTAACTGTCAATGCGGCGATCACGCAGAAAAGGCCAGTTGCGGCGCGTATCTTCGATCAGCTTTAGATCGACTTCGCCGACGAGAATTTCTTCCTTGTCATGCGAGCCCTCAGCCAGCACGCGCCCAAAAGGATCGGCGAGAAATGAACCGCCCCAGAATTCCAGTCCTTTGCCGGGCGCGGAATTGCCGCGAATGTTGCCGGTTTCAAGGCCGACGCGATTGACGACGCCAACATAAACGCCGTTCGCAATCGCGTGCGCGCGCTGAATTGTGCGCCACGCATCGTGTTGCGCGGCTCCAAATTCGGCCTTCTCGTCCGGATGCCATCCGATCGCAGTCGGATAGAACAGAATGCTTGCGCCTTGCAGCGCGGTCAGTCGCGCAGCTTCGGGATACCATTGATCCCAGCACACGAGCGTGCCAATTTTGCCCGCCGATGTGTCGAGCGCGCGATAGCCAAGATCGCCCGGAGTGAAATAGAACTTCTCGTAATAGAGCGGATCATCGGGAATGTGCATCTTGCGGTAAATGCCGCGCAGCGCGCCATCCGCGTCGAAGATCGCCGCCGTGTTGTGATAAAGCCCGGGAGCGCGCTTCTCAAACAGCGACGCCACCAGCACGACATTATTCTGCTTTGCAGCCGCGGCCAGCGTTTCCGTGCCGGCGCCCGGAATCGGTTCCGCGAGATCGAAGAGCGCCACATCTTCGCGCTGGCAAAAATACTGCGTCTGGAAAAGTTCAGGCAGGCAGACAACGTGCGCGCCACGCTTCGCCGCCTCGGCAACACGGTTCAGCGCCTTCGCAAGATTATCTGCAGGTTCAGGACCGCACGACATCTGCACCAGCGCGACAGTGAATTTGTCCGGCAAATCGATCTCCGCTGCTGACCGAGACGCGGCAACTCACGCCTCTCGGATGTGAATTGCTAAAACCGCACTACTAAAACGATGACGAACGTTTCATCGCGGTGCTAACGCGCTTAGAATACCAAACGGTTCGATCTGGTGACGGTCTGAGCGCTGTGCAAGACCGCCCGGTGAAATTTCCGAGCGGGCGTTCCGTGCCAAACCGTTCACCGCATTTCCTTCAATTCTAGTAAATTGTTTCTTCATACATCGGTTGGAATTTGGAGGTCATTCTTGAAGAAGAGCAATGCTAAAGCCGGCAATCATCACGCGGCAGGCCACGAAAGCGCAGGCCACGAAGGCGCAGGAATTGAACGCAAGCTGCACGATCCGGTCGAAGACAGGCTGATTCCCCTCGCTCCCCTCGACTTGCGCGAGATTCACTCGATTGACGGCTTGGTTCGCGCCATGTCGAAGACAGCCTTCACCGGACGGCAACTTGGCGAAGCGGCCGACGTGCTCGAAGCGATGGCGCGCGACAAAGACGCCTTCATCGTGATGACGCTGGCCGGCGCGATGACGGTCGCCAAACAAGGGCTGATCATCGCCGATCTGATCGAACACGGCATTGTGAACGCAATTGTCTCCACGGGCGCACTGATGGCGCATGGCCTGGTGGAGGCGACAGGCCGCGCGCACTTCCGCCACAACCCCGACTTCAGCGACGAAGAGCTCTACGAGGCGGGCTACAACCGCGTTTATGACACGCTTGAGCCGGAGCAGAATCTCGACGACGTGGAACGCGTGATGCACGCTGTGTTTTCGGGATGGGACGCGGATGAAGTGATGTGCTCATACAAGCTGAACCGCGCGATTGGCGCGCATCTCTCGAAGACCGCGAAAGGCCAACGCGGCATTCTCAAGTCGGCGTATGAGAATAATGTTCCCGTATTTGTGCCCGCGTTCTCTGATTCCGAACTTGGCCTCGACTACGCCCTCACTAACCGCGAGCGCGACAAGCAAGGCAAGCCGCGCTTCCGCTTCGATCCGTTTGAAGACCTGGAATATTTCGCGGCCACGCTGCTCGCGCAAAAGCGGCTTGGTATTTTCACCATCGGGGGAGGCGTGCCGCGCAACTGGTCGCAGCAGTTCGGTCCCTTCATCGAACTGCGCCATCGCCGCGGCGGAGAAGACCTGCCGCTCAAGCGCTATCACTACGGCCTGCGCATCTGCCCCGAACCGGTCTACTGGGGCGGACTTTCGGGCAGCCCGTACAGCGAAGCCGTCTCATGGGGAAAGTTCGTTCCGCCGGCAGAGGGCGGAAAATTTGGCGAGGTCTTCGTCGATGCGACGGTCGGTTTGCCGTTGGTTGTTGCCGCAGTGCTGGAGAGATTGTCGAAAAGCGGAACCGCCCCGAAGACACTAAAACGCGGAAAGGCTGCGAAAAAGTAGGTGGACACGATTCCAGGTGGAAGACGCACTGCCAGGATGACTCGCGTTGCGATCACTCCTAGGCTGCGATCACGAGGTGGGCGTGAGAGTTCGTGAGTCATGGTACGCCAACCCGCTCTATATCCGGGCGAAGCGCGGGCTTTTCGAGTTTTTGTTTCACAGCGGGCTGCTGAATGTTTTTCGGCTCCTGAGGCGCGATTCGGTGCTGGTCGCGATCTATCACGATGTTCTGCCGGCTGGATTTCCCGAAGGCAATCCGCTGTTTGGCATGACGGTAAGCGTCGAGGAATTTGCGTGGCAGCTCGCCTATTTCAAAAAGCACTATCATCCGATTACCTTGCAACAGTTCGCCGACTGGTATTTTCGCGGCGCCGCTGTTCCTTCGTGTCCGGTGCTCATCACCTTTGACGATGGGCACGCGAATAATCTTCGCCATGCCCTGCCTGTGTTGCAGCAATGTGAGATGAGCGCAGTTTGCTTTGCGCTCACCGGCGACTTGGGCTTGTGTCGCCAAACCTGGTTCGAGGATGCCTATTCCCGCTTGATGTTTTCGCCGGCGAAAAGTTGGTGCCTTAGCAACGGCGAGTGCTGGCGCCTCGACAGCCATGAGCAGCGCGCCGCCGCCTGCGGAAGATTCTTCAGCCTCTGCCGCACGCTGCCCGAACGCGAGCAACAAGAAGAACTGGAATTGCTGCAAAGTCAGTTGCCTGTGACCGAGCCCGGCAATATATCTGAGCCCGAAGATGCCAAGCGAGAGAGGTTTGAATTCCTGAGCGAAGACAACATTCGTGCGCTTGTGGAGAACGGCATCGAGCTCGGATCGCACACCGTCACGCACCCGATCCTCGGTTCGCTCGCGCCGGAAAACGCCCACCGCGAAATTGCGGAGAGCAAAGCCGCGCTGGAGCGCGTGCTGGGAAAGCCGGTGCGCGCCTTCGCCTATCCGTTTGGCGCTCCGGGTCTTGATTTCACGTCACGAGACGAGGCCTTGGTGCGCGAGAGCGGCTACGCGCTGGCCTTCGCCGGCGAGGGCGGATTTGTGACGCGCTCCAGCAATCCATTCTGTCTGCCGCGCGTCGGAATCGGCCGTATGACGCACGCGCAATTTGCCGCCACCATTACTGGAGCCGTCGAATCTCTCAAGAGCATACTGCTCCTGGGACGAAGGGCGGAATAGCGGATGAGCCTCGCGCTTGAGGTCTTTCCGTCGATGCAGGCATGCGAGCCGCTGCGCGCGGAATGGGAGGAACTTCTTCACGGGTGTCCGAACGCGACCGTCTTCGACAGCTTTGGTTGGATCAACGCCAACGTTCTCGCATTTACGAACAGTGAGACTTGGATCCTTACACTTCGTGATGCCGGCTCCGCGCTGACAGGCGTCATTCCTTTAGTGGTGCGCCTGGGACGGCGCTACCTGCGCGCGCGCCGTTGGCTGGAATTCGCGGGTCAACCTTACGCCGATTACGCCTCGTGCCTGGTGCGGACGGGCTATGAAGAGCCGGTCGCTCATCAACTCATCGAGTTTTGCTGTTCGAAGGCTGGCGGCTGGGACGGGGTATTCCTGGATCGGCTAAGGGTTGGCACAGCTTTCCTGGATTGCGTTGTTGCGGCGGCGAAGCAGCGAGGACTGCACGCGGCCACGCGAGAGACGGACCATGTTCGGCAGCTCACGCGCCGTGAATTCACCGGCGCATCCGCCCATCGTCATTCCGGAAAAAGCCTGCGAAAATCCAGGAACCGCCTGCTTGAGCGCGGCGAGATCGGATTTGAAGTGCTGACCAGCGCCGAGGCAATCCTTCGGCTTTTGGAGAAGTTCTTCTCCTGGCACGCCGGGCGTTTTGCCGCCAAGGGAATGCAAAGCCCGCTTTCCGATCCGCAGCACCGCGCATTCTATCGGCACATGGTCGAACAACTCGCGCCGCAGGGGCGCATCTGGCTTTCCGCGTTGACTTGCGGCGGGGACGTAATCGCCATGAAATTGTCGCCGGTGTTTAACGGCATGTTGCATCTGTACTCCACTTGTTTTGACGAAGCCTATGCGAAATATTCGCCTTCGATGCTGCAACTCGAGATGCTGATCGAGCACGCGTTTCGCTCGGGAATCGAGTGCGTCGACTTCGGGATCGGCGAGTCTCCGCAGAAGGATTACGGCGGCGCGGCCGTAGGACAGACTCTGGCGAGAGTGGCAATCTATCGCGATCGGATCGCCTTGCTGGAAGGAAGATGCTACGAATCGGCCGAGCGGATGCGCTCGCATTCGCGACTGATCACTCGCGGCGGTAAGTTTCTCCGCCGCATCTTTCCGTATGACGTGCGGTAGCCGGCGCGGTCGTGGCTATGTCAAATCTCGGTGCTCACAGTTTCCGCGGCCACCGGCGCGCCCCATGCAGCAAGCGCAGTACCGTAACCTTGTCGCCGGGGTAGCGATAGGCGGCGATGTAAGGTGTCCCCGTAACCACCAACTCGCGGGTGCCGCGGACTCGCCCCGGACGGCCGATCTCCGGATAGATGGCTAGCAGTTCGGTTTGCTTCCGGATTTCATCGTGCACGCCATAAGCGGCGGTAGGATTTCCTTTTGCGATGTAGGTAACCAACTCGGCAAGATCGGCGCGCGCCAGAGGGTGCCACTCGACTTTCACCGTTTTCGCCTCGGCCTCGTCGGCCGCGATCGATTTGCGATCCGGTCAATGATCGCCCGAGTCTCATCCATGACCGCATCCTGCGGAATTCCTGGGCGAGGCGCGTCAATGGCTTCCTGAACCTTGGCGCGAAACCAGGCATCGTGTTCCCGCGCCTCCCGCTGGCGTTGGACGAATTCCCGCATGAACCCGCGAACCAGATCGGATGCGGTGCGGTGAGTCTCCGCAGCTTCGGACGCGAAGGCGTCGCGCAGTTGGGGTTCCAGTTTGACCGTAAAGACCGCTTCCTTCGACATGGTAAGTACCTCGTAATTACATTAACTATACCATGTCAGTACGTCAACGGCTGACGCGACAGTTTCCGCCAACGCGCGCCGGTTTACCGGTTCCAGAACCTTTTGATGCTGTTCCCGATTAGTCGAAGATCGTGACGGCTGCGGCGATTACCGTGGTCCACAGGCCGCGCTTGTCGCCTACTGCGGACTGCGTCACGTTGGCGGTGCGGACGATTTTGTTGGAGATGCGGTAGATTTCTTTTTTCTCGTCCCACGAGCGGTCGGGATCGAATTCCACGTCGAGCGTGGTGGCGAGCATTTCGGCGGCGAGCTCTTCGGCGTAATCTCCGGCGGCATCTTCGGTCTCGCCGAAAGAGTGATGCTCGCTGAGATAGCCGTAGGTGTTGCGGTCGGCGGGAATGGCGACTCCGATGGAGGAAGCCAGAAGCCGGTGGGGTTCGTGGGTGGAATTTTCTGCCACCACGGCAAAAACGACCTCGCCCGGGTGCAGATACTTCAGCCCCTGCGAGCGCGGAATCAGTTTGCACTGCGGCGGAAAGATGGAAGAAACGCGAACCAGATTTTGCGCCGCGATGCCGGCATCGCGGAGGGCAAGCTCAAATGAGGTCAAACGCTCGCGATGTTTCCCCACACCTTTGGTGAAGAAGATCTTCTTGGGAACCATGTCCTTGCCCAATGCATTTTCCTCCGTCGTGATGACTGTGGACTGGCAAATCTAACACAGCGATTTGTGAAGATTGTATGAAAAAAGCGAAGGAGCGGAGACAGGACTCTCCCTCGGCCCTGAGATGGAAGAACATACCGCCCTGAGGCAAAGCGCGCCGAACCGCTGGCTGTGCGCCGCGCCCACAAGCCAAAAGGCCGGAGCGCGTCTCAGGCTACGCTGACGGCGGCATGGTGCGCTGCCAGCGGGATGAGCACCGGATTCGCCAGCCTCTCGAAATCGGCGAAGCTCATCCGGACCAACTCCCGGTGCGTGCCGGCGTTGAAGGCGATTTCCTTGTCGTCGGCCAGGTTCTCATCCGCAAAAACGTCCATGCCGTAGAGATTGCCGAACGGCGGCATGGATCCGGTTTCGCAGTCGGGAAAGCGCCCGCGAAACTCCGCCTCGCTGGCCAATTCGACCGTATCGGCGCCCAGGTATTTCTTCAGCCGGTACAGATCGACGCGAAACGACGCGGGGACGACCGCCATCACCAGGCGCCCATCCACCATGACCATGACAGTCTTCGCGAGCTCTTTCCCTTTGGTATGTGTAAGCGCGGCAATCCCCTGGGCCGTGTAGGCCACCGAGTGCGAGATCACCAGGTATTTGATTTGATTGCGATCCAGAAATTCGCGCAGCTTGGAAAGAGGCATGGTACCTCCTGACATCGCCGCGGCGGGATTTTATAGAATCGGCCAGGATGGCCGACTTCCCGATTGCCGCTTATTCGATTCCGCAGATCACGACGTCACGCCCATTATCTCTCTTTCCAGGGCAATCCCGTGAGCGAAAACTTCAAGCTCGGGGCGCCGCGTGGCAGCGGCCAGGCTCAATCCGGGAATGGACTATGCGGCCTCTTTCGTCACCAGCGATGGCGCAGTTTTTCTCGGCGAAGGATCGGCCATCCGCATGTGCTGCCAGTCGTAGCTCATCTCCTTGCCGCAATCCAGACACACCACATACGTGCCAGCGCGGGAGGCGGCTGACCCACGCCGAGCAGTCGCTCGCATCGTGATTGGAAAACTGTAACGGCTATGCCGGCAACCGAATACGGCGTTCATCATTTTGGTAAGCATCGTCTGCACCTTTCTACAGCCTGGAACTAAGGCAGTAAGAGAATTCGAACTACTCAGCCTGGCCAGCAATCTGTCGTACTTACTTAGATTCGGTTCGCCGCGGAAAGGTGCGTGTTCAGGTTGCGGGTTTTGATTCCGGAAGAATTGCAAAGGTTGCCGAGGCGGCCCGGGCTCGTCCGCCGCACTGCGGAAATCACCAGCGTGAATTTCGATTGGAATACGCGATGGATGGAAGGGACTTTCCCGGGAAGAAAAAAAGCAGGCTCAGAACTCTTGCGGACCGGACTTCTTCTCCTTGTGCGCGCTGCACTTGCTCATGATGGCGGTTTGCAGGCGGCCTCGCAAATCGTCCGGCAGTTCGTAGAGTTCCTGGTTGCGATAAATCTCGATTGTCTTTCGCGTGGTATCGCACACCACATAACAATTGTGACACCACGCCAGATGATTTTCGAGTTCGGACTTGGTCCGCTCGTCTAAAGCGCCGTCAAGGTAGTTGGTCAGTTCGTTCAGAAACTCAGTACACTTCACTGGTCGCCATCTCCGCTGGACTTGTCGCTATCTCCGTTCGCCCTTTTCTGAAAGTAGCGGCTGAGCCGATCGCGCAACTGCAACCGCGCTCGCAGCAACCGCGACTTCACTGCCGGAATGCTCAATTCCAACGCCTGGGCGGTTTCTTCCGTCGACAAGCCCTCGACATCCCGTAATACAAACACCGTCCGGAAGCCGGGCGGCAAACCCTGAATCGTGCGCGTCAGAATCTCACGCAGTTCCGCCTGGTTATACATCTGTTCCGGATTGGGACTCCAATCCGCAACCTCGCGGGGCAGCGAGTCATCTTCCGTTTTTACTTCTTCGTCCAGAGAGACCATGCGTTCTGGCCTTCTCCGGCGCAACCGCATCAGCGCTTCGTTGACCGCAATCCGTACCAGCCAGGTGTAGAACTTCGACTGCTCCTGGAACTGCGCCAAATTTCCATACGCCTTCAGGAACGCATCCTGCACTACATCTTCCGCGTCCTCGCGGTTCTGCGTAATGTGCTGCGCGATGCGGAAGACGTTCCGGTCATAGCGCCGGACCAGTTCTTCAAACGCCGTATCGTCGCCGCGTTTGGCACGCCGGACCAGCTCCATTTCTTCGCTGACCGGTTGCTGTATGTTTGGTTGGATTGCGCTCATTCGTTACTTGATGCAGATTTTTATCGTTCCTTGGATCACGCCCCGTCACTATTGTAACGGTTCCCGGCATTTTGCGCCGCGCCCCAAGCCGTATTGCCCATCTTCTGGCTTCGGCAAGAAAACATCGGCCGCCGCGAAAAGCGCTCCCAGTCTTGCCTTCGGCACCATCCGGCCACGTACCAAGGTGCCGTGAGAGCATGTCCAACCGGCCCTACAATAAAGTGTTAGTAGGTCAGGTGAGGCGCCTTCCAATTCCCCTCACTCTGGAGTACGCATGCCGGAATGCAGTTGGATTGAACCGATTGTTGAAAAAGTGGTTGCCGAGGTCCTAATCAACCATTCTGCCCAGTTGCGCGGAGACATTGCCCGCCGCGTGAGCGAGGAAGTTGCCGCCCAGCCCGGCAAATCCGTCGGCCCCAAGGGGGCGGCCGAGCTCGCGCACGCCATTTCCGAGATTCAGACGGGCTCGTCGCAAAAAGAAATTCTGCGTGCCTTGCTCGATTCCACCTCTCGCTACGCCACCCGCGTCGCTCTTTTCGTGGTTAAGGGAAACCAGGCCACGGGTTGGCAGGCCCGTGGTTTTCGCGGCCACGACGCGGTGAAAGATTTCGTACTTGACTCGAATGCCCCCGCCGTCGTTCGCGCCCTAGCCGACCAGTCGCCGGTCACCGTCGTGGCGAATGAATTCGATGCTCACTTTATAGAGGCTTTTGGAGCCCCCGCCAACTTACAGCTTTTTCCCCTCATTCTCAAAGACAAAGTCGCGGCGCTTGTTTACGCGGATGACCGGAGCGACGGAACGCTTTTAGACGCAGGCTCGATCGAAGTGCTTGTCCTGGCGACCGGCGCATGGCTCGAGGTAACCGCGCTGCGCAAGCAGGCGCACAAAGAGCCATCCGGCAGTCCGGCCGATGGACATCCCGTAATTCAAAAAGAACCTCCCTCGCAGTCGGCGTTCAATGATCCGTTCGCCGCGCACGCCCCGGTTTATGCCATGGCTGCCGCCGCGTCATCGGGCTCACCCATGGTGGTGAAAGCCATCGGCATGGACGCCGCCGAACCGACCGTTACCCATCTCGAGCCTGACGTTACGCAAGACGTCGCGTACGAGTGCGCAGCCGCGCCAAAGACCGCGCCCACAGAAGTCCAGTCCGCAGCGGCCGCTGCGGTCATGACGGAGATTTCCTCCGCCGAGCCGCTGGCCATCGGAGAGATACAAGCCGAAGTTGTTTCCAGCGCCGCTTCCCCGGCCGCTCCAGCCATGTCGCCAGAGGACGCGGAGACTCACAGCAAGGCCCGGAGATTCGCCCGCCTGCTGGTCGACGAGATCAAGCTCTATAATCAAGCAAAAGTCACAGAGGGTCGCGCGAAGAAGGATCTTTACGATCGCCTCAGGGAACCGATCGACAAGAGCCGGGCGACGTACCAAAAGCGTTACGGGAGTACGGTTGCGGCTTCCGGCAATTACTTTGAAGATGAGATCAAACGAAGTCTCGCAGAAGACGATCTTAGCAATATGGGGCCCAACTTCAGGATGTAGGTAGGTTTCAGTGCGCAAGTTTGCAGTTTTGGTTTTTGCGGTGACGTTGTCTTTCGCCCGGTTTGGTTTATCGCAGGAAGACGCGCGATCCCCTTCGACTGCGCCACCCGCCTCGCCGGAAACGAAATCGGGCAAACCCCCGAAACCCGCCCCGCACAAGGCTTCGGCCGTCGCAAACAAGACCGCCTCAAAAAAGGCCGGCCAAAAGAAAGCAACCTCTTCCAAGAAAACCGGCTCCGCGAAACACCGCAAGCCAGTCTCACCGCGCATCCGCAGGGCGCGCGCGGCCTTTGTAGCCTCGGCCAACCTCCGCCTGATGGCGCAGCAACTTCTTCAGGATCGGACTCCGACTGCTTACGCCGGAGTCGAAGCCTACGCGCGACGCCACGCCAAAGAAGATGCGGGTGCGCTGGCATGGCTTGTCGTTGGCTATGCTCACACGCTCGATCACGATTATGCCAAAGCGATTGATCCGCTGAACCGCGCCAAGGCCGGTGCCAGTGAGTTGAGCGACTACGTGACCTATTATCTCGGCGACGCCTACATGAAAACCGGCCGCAACGCCGAGGCGCTCGCGACGCTCTCCGACTTCCGCAAGACGTTTCCGGACTCGCTCCTGATTCGCGACGCCGATCTCGCCTACGCCAACGTGCTGCTGGAAGAAGGCCGCGCGCAAGAGGCTGCGGTTCTGCTCGAACAAAACCGAACGCCCGTGCGCAGCGATATCGAGTTCGCGCTCGGACGAGCCTACGAGGCGACTGGCGACCGGCAAAAAGCGGCGGATGTCCTGCGTAACCTCTATTACACGCTGCCGAACAGCTTTGAAGCCGATGCCGCGGGTGCTGAACTGCGCAAGCTCGGCGTCTCCGGTTCGCTTGCCGAGCGGCGCACGCGCGTAGACCTATTATTCAAGAGCAAACACTACAACGAAGCGGCGAACGAATATCGCGATCTTGTCAATGAGACTGCGGCGCCGGAGCGCGTTGGCCTCCAGTTGGCGCTGGCGACGTCGCTCGAGAAGAGCGACCGCAGCCACGATGCGCGGCAGCTTCTCACCTCCATCGGCGTGCAGCAGGGCGACGCGGAGGCCGAGCGGCTCTATCTTCTTTCCGAAACTGCGCGTTCCACCAGCGACGAGAACTTTGTCCTCGAGACCTTGAACCAGTTGCGGCAGTTCGGTCCGACCAGCCCGTGGCTCGAGCAGGCGCTCTTTTCTGCGGGCAACATGTATCTGCTGAAGAAGGATTACGATCGCGCCATCGACCATTTCCGCGAACTCCAGCAGCGTTTCCCGAATGGCGTGCGCGCTCCCTATGCGCATTGGAAGGCGGCGTGGCTGAACTTTCGCCAGGGAAGGACCGAAGACGCCCGCAAAGGTTTCGAAAATCAGATCGCGCTCTATCCCGATTCCGCCGAGATTCCCGCCGCGCTTTACTGGCGAGGACGTCTGGCCGAGGAAGAGAACAATCCCGGCATGGCGCGCGCGTTCTATCAGAAACTTGGCGACCGCTTTCACAATTACTATTACGCCGAACTCGGTCGCGAGCGACTGAAGAGCCTCGGCAAAAATGACGCGGCCGCGGACGGCGTTCACTACGCGCTGCTCGACCATGTTGCGCCGCTGCCCACTGCCGCCAGGATTGCGGAGGCCGAGCCTCCCGACGACAACCTGCGTGTGGCGCGCGCGCGGCTGCTTTCCAACGGCGGGCTGGCCGATTTGGCCGTGCGCGAATTGCAGGCGGCCGCGGTCCAGGAAGGCGGAAGCTGGGCGCCTCCGGAGATGGCACGCGTGTATCAGGATGGCGGACGCTACGATCGCGGCATCGAGATCATGAAGCGCACCACGCCGAACTATTTCGCCGTCGACATTCCCGACTTGCCGCGTCCTTATTGGGAAGCTCTGTTTCCTCGGGCGTACTGGAGCGATCTGCGCAAGTATTCCGTGGCCAATGGGCTCGATCCGTTTCTGGTCGCATCGCTCATTCGGCAGGAATCGGAATTCAACGCCGGTGCGCTCTCGCGCGCGAATGCGGTTGGCTTGATGCAACTTCTGCCAAAGACCGGAAAGAGCGTCGCGAAACAGGTGAAGCTGAAGGGCTATAAAGCACCGCAGCTTTTTACGCCCACCGTGAACCTCGAACTCGGCACGCGCTATTTCAAAGATATGGTCGACAAATACAACGGGCAGTTCGAATACGCGCTAGCTGCCTACAATGCGGGCACTGACCGAGTCTCCGACTGGCTGGGCGAAGGCCATTATCGCGATCCGCAGGAGTTCGTCGAATCGATCCCGTTCACCGAGACGCGCGAATACGTGCAAGCCATTTTGCGCAATGCGAATGTTTACCGGCAGCTGTATCAAACGCCTTAGAGAGCTGCGAGCTTCGAGCCACGAGCCACGAGCTAAACCCAAAAGACTGAAGGCTCTCGCGACATCAGCTAGGCGGACTGCTGGGTGGGCGATTTTGTGAACAGAATTTCGAAGACGAGCAGGCAGGCGCCGACTACGATCGCGCTATCGGCCACGTTGAATGCGGGCCATTGATAGCTCTTCACATAGAAGAGAAGAAAATCCACCACGTGCCGGCTTACGATCCGGTCCCATAAATTTCCGATCGCGCCGCCGAGAATTAACGACAACCCGACGCCGGTCGAGGTAAACCGGTGGCTGTTTTTCCAGAGCAGCATGGAAACGATGGCGAGAGCGACCACCGAGAATGCGATGAGCAGCGCGACCTTCCATTGCGAAGGCGAGTCGGCGAAGAGGCCGAATGCCGCGCCTGGATTTTCCGTGTGGATGATGCGGAAAAAACCGGGGATGACGGTGATGCTGCCGTGCATGGTCACGCGGTGCGCGATCAGCCACTTGGTGTAGCGGTCGAGGGCGATGACCAGCGCGGCAATAAGAAAGAAGTATTTGCGCATGGGAGAAACGGCATCTCCAGATTATCGCGTTTTCGGCGCGGTGAGGACTGTGGTGGTTTGGAAGGCCGGTTCTCCCGCCTCCTCGCGCTCATGGCGTTCCGTCTGCCGGGGATGCGCCCGGTCCGTACCACCAAGTACCGCACCCTACCCCCTACCCCCCTACCCCCCACCCCCTCCATCCTACGCTGTCTAATGGAATCAGTAACTTAGAGTAAGTTTGCTCGCAAAGTATTCAAAAATATAGACTTGAACTTATTTCGTGCAACTCTTTTTATAAGTTAGAGTTAGATTCGATTTCAGGGAAATTTTCGATTTTTCCTGCCAAAGTATTCAAACCAGGAGGTTTAGAGGCAAAGTATTGATTGCATGAGGCTTATCTACCGAAAAATGGCTGTTTTCGAGGGGGTATTTGCAAAGTATTCGAAAATAAGGACTTATCAGTAAAGTATTCCAGAATAAGGATTTAGATGAAATTCTCAGAATCCCCTCTCGGCGGGTCTGAATGCTTGGGTCCACAGATTTTGTCAAAGAACACTAGAACAACGGCGCGATATGTGCGCTGGTTTTAGTTGAAGCTGAGAGGGGAGCTAAGTCAAGTGGTTTTGGGGTGGAGATCGGTGAGTGAAATCGAGATTTACCGTCAACCATACTCGGTGTCCTCCAATCGATCCAATCATAGTTGACTGTCTGAAACGATGCTTCTATGATCTGATCGCTTGGAGCGTCCGATCCGTTCGACTATTCTCCCGCGAGTTCAATAGGAGATTGATCGTGAAATTCTATCTCAGGGTAGCGTGCGTACTGTTTTTCATAGTTCCATTTATTGCGGCCCAAAAGGTTCAGCCAACCAGCTTAACAATCACGGCGGTTCCGGGTTATTCAAGCTCACCGCAAGACGTGCGTTTTTTCAATACTGGGACCGAGTCACTAACTCTAACCATCGACACAAGCGGAAATCCCTTTGCCCTCTCAGCTAACCGTTGCTCAAAAGCGGTGCGACCTGGAAGTCATTGTGACGTTTACGTCGTCTACGTCCCCCAAGGACTCGGCACCGACCAGGGTCAACTGAGCTTTGCATTTAACGGAGAGACGGTTCAAGTTACGTTGACAGGCAATGCCGTAAGTAGCATTCAGACCAGCACACAGCATTTTGACCTGTCACCGAAGAAGAGCCAGGCTTATTGGACGCTGTCTGCCGAAGGTGACGTAATTCCAGATGGTGAAGAAGCCGTGTTGCAGGGTATTGACTACTACGGCGTAAACGAAGAATACGTGATCGGTCATTTTGTAAACAATAGAGTCACATTCGACATCGATTCTTGGTTTTGGCGAGACAACTGGAATAACGTCAATGTTTACTATAACGGAGACGCGGAATTTGAACCGACATCATGGCAATTTCAGTGGCGCCCCTGTAATCCCAAAAAGCCCAAATGTCAGGGTTGACCGGGGGAACAGACGGGTGGAGCGCACCCCACAAGTGAGACAGAGACAATGGTGACAGTTCTCGACTAGAATGCCGTTCTTTGGTTCTTTGAGCGTCTTGCGAAGAGGCTCAATCGGTGAAGTGTGGGTCAACCGTCGAAACCAGGTTCAGCATGACCGGAATCCGGTCACAACGAGGCATGAAAAGAGGTTGCACGCCAACCACCTGGTTGCAGTGAGTTACGGCTCTTTTCTAGGGAGGCGATTACGCTCACTACGTATCGAGCGGTGACGGCGCACTACACTCACAACTCCTTCAGGACGGCGCTGCAGCGTTCGCAGACTGTGGGGTAGGTTGGGTCTTCGCCTACTTGGGTGGAGTAGTTCCAGCAGCGCTCGCACTTTTGGCCTTCGGCGGCGTAAACATTTACGATAATCCCGCCTACAGCACCCTCGACCTCTACCCAAGGCTTCAGAGTAACCGCAGAAACGATGAAGAGGTAACGGAGTTGCCCTTCATAAGTCTTCAGGAGCTCGTACAGCGGTTCTGATGCGCTCAGATCAATTCTGGCCTCGAGGCCACCACCGATTTGCTTCTTTTCGCGTGCGTCTTCGAGTGCCTTCAGGACGTTGTCTCGAACGTTGCGCAGTTTCGTCCAGTCCTCGTGTTGCTTTTCATCCCGCTCGGTTGCGCCGGCGCCGAGGATATCGGTCGCAGCGGGAAAGTGGGCCAAATGGACGCTCTCTTCGCGACCCTCGACCTGTGGTAGATAAGGCCAGATCTCTTCCGAAGTGAAACTCATGATGGGGGCGAGGAGGCGGACTAAGGCTTCGCCGATTTGCCAGATGGCTGTTTGGGCGGAGCGGCGGGCTTGGGATTTGGGCGCCATGATGTAGAGGCGGTCTTTGAGCACGTCGAAATAGAAGGCGCTGAGGTCGACGATGCAGAAATGGTTTACGCGGTGGTAGATCTTGTGGAAGGCGAAGTCGTCGTAGGACTTCTTGACGTCGTCGGCGAATGCGACCGTCTCGCGCAGCATGTACTGGTCGAGTTCCTGCATTTCTTCGAACGGTACGGCGTCTTTTGTCGGGTCGAAGTCGTACAGGTTGCTTAGTATGTACCGGAATGTATTGCGAATTTTCTTGTAGTTTTCGCCTACGCGTTGCATTAGGGCTTCGGAGCCGACTACGTCTTCGCGGAAATCGACGCTGGCGGTCCAGAGGCGGACTACCTCTCCACCGAGGCGGCCGGCGATATCGACGGGATCGACGTCATTGCCGCGCGACTTGGACATGGCCTGGCCTTTTTCGTCGAGGGTCCAGCCGGGCGTGACCACGTTTTTGTAGGGCGGCGTGGCGTGGGTGCCCATGGCGCAGAGCAGCGATGACTGGAACCAGCCGCGGTACTGGTCGCCGCCTTCGAGATAGAGGTCGGAGGGCCAGGGATATTCGGGCTCGGCGGCGACGAGGGCGAGATAGCTGGCGCCGGATTCGAGCCAGACGTCGAAGATGTCCGATTCTTTTTCGAACTTCGCTGCGCTACAGTGCGGACATTTTGTGTCGGCGGGTATGAGGTTGTCTGGTTCGTTCGTAAACCAGGAGTCGGCGCCGTTGCGGGCGAAGAGTTCGACTACCTTTTTGTTGATGGCGGGATCGTTGAGCGGCTTGCCGCAGGCCTCGCAGAGGAAGACGGCGATGGGCACGCCCCAGACGCGCTGGCGGGAGATGCACCAGTCGGGACGGGTTTGGATCATGTTGGAGAGGCGCTCTTCGCCCCAGGCGGGATCCCATTTTACTGTTTTGATTTCGCTGAGGGTGCGGGTGCGGAGGGTGTCATGTTTGCCGGCGCTTCCCGGCATGGGCGTTTCCATGGAGATGAACCACTGCTCGGTGGCGCGGAAGATGACGGGATTGTGGCAGCGCCAGCAGTGGGGGTAGGAGTGCTCGGTTTTTTCGCTGTGCAGGAGCGCGCCTAGGCTCTTGACGAGATCGAGGATGGGCTGGTTGGCGTCCCATACGCGTAGGCCTTCGTATTCGGGGAGGCCGTTGCGCAGGATGCCTTTTTCGTCGACGTTGCTGGTGGCGTCGAGTCCGTATTTGACGCCGGTCATGAAGTCTTCGGCGCCGTGGGAGGGCGCGGTGTGGACTACGCCGGTGCCGGTGTCCATGGTGACGTAGTCGGCGAGGACACCGAGAATTTTACGGTCGAGAAATGGGTGCTGGAAGTTGAGGCGCTCGAGTTTGCGGCCGGGGAAGTGGGCGAGCGGATGGGGATCGGCGAGATTGCATTTCGCCGCGGCGTCGGCTGCGAGCTTAGAGGCGACGATGTAGACTTCGCCGCCGGATTCGAGGGCGACATATTCTTCATCGGGATGGAAGGCGACTGCCATGGAAGCGGGCAGGGTCCAGGGAGTGGTGGTCCAGATGATGGTGTTGAGTTTCTTGCCGGCGAGGGCGGGATCGATTTTGGCGGGATCGTCGGCGAATGCGTACTTCACCCAGACAGTGGGGCTGGTGTGGTTTTCGTACTCGACTTCGGCTTCGGCGAGGGCGGTTTCGTCGTGCATGCACCAGTAGACGGCGCGCAGGCCTTTGTAGACGAATCCGTTTTCGTAGAAGGAGAAGAAAGTTTTGAGGACGGTCGACTCGTACTGCGGCGTCATGGTGGCGTAGGGCTGATCGAAACGCCCAAAGACGCCAATGCGCTTGAACTGCGTGCGCTGGAGGTCGAGATATTTTTGCGCATACTTGCGGCAGGCGTTACGCACGGAAAGCGGAGGCATCTGAAGCTTTTTGCCGCCGAGTTCCTTGTCGACTTTGATTTCGATGGGCAGGCCGTGGCAGTCCCAGCCGGGGACGTAGGGGGCGTCGAAGCCGGACATGGTTTTGGATTTGACGATGAAATCCTTGAGGCACTTGTTCATCGCGGTGCCAAGGTGGATGGGACCGCTGGTGTAGGGCGGGCCGTCGTGGAGGACGTAAAGGGGCGAGCCTTTGCGGGCGGCGCGGATGCGGTCGTAGAGGCGGTCCTGCTCCCAGCGGGCGAGCATTTTGGGCTCGTTTTGGGGCAGATTGGCCTTCATGGGGAAGGTGGTCTTGGGCAGGTTGATCGTAGACTTCAGGTCTTTGGACTCCGGCGGCACTTGCAGTGTTCTCCTAAATGATTGAATCTTCAATTATAGGGAGGGGGAGAAGACGCGTCTATTGGTGCCGCGCGCGGGCGTTGCGAATTCAAAAAGTACTGTGGCGAGGGGCGAAAAACCGTGTACAATTTTTGGCAGATTCGAAGATCGGCGGCATCTAACCGTACATTCTGAGTGAGAGGCCGTCTAATGGGTTGGACTGTGCGAATCGGGAAGCGACCGTTGAGGAAGGTAGGAGCATCTAAATCAGTGGCTTCCAGATAGGCGAACCTGACCTTGCCGAATCGGAGCTCTCGGGACAATATGCCAGAACTTAATGCACTACCGGATCGGCCAGACCTTGGCCCAGAGCCCGAACTGAATCTGCTGCTGCACAATCAGACGCTGGACGAGCCGATTTGGAAGTCGCTGTTCCGGAACATCGACGAATTCTTTTTCCCGAAAAAACTGCCGCCGCTGGTGCTGACGTCGAAGCCTGTGCCGGTGCGGGACATTTGGGGCTTTTACAACTACAAGGGCAAGGGCGTAGTTGGGTCGACGATTGTACACATTGTTGCGATTGCGTTGATCATCGTGGGTACTTACCTGGGGCAGAAAGCGGTCAAGGAGATTGTCAAGCCGAGTGAGACCGTGGAGTTGATTGCGCCGGACATGCCGACACTGGAGCCGTCGAAGACACGTTCGGGCGGGGGCGGCGGGGGCGGTGACCGCGACAAGCTGGAGGCGTCGCAGGGCCGGTTGCCCAAGCAGTCGATGCAACAGTTCACACCGCCGGAAGTGGTGGTGCGCAATCAGGACCCGAAGCTGCCGATGGAGCCGACGGTGGTGATTCCGCCCGAGGTAAAAATCGTGCAGCCGAATTTGCCGAACCTTGGCGATCCGCTGTCGCACATGCCGGCATCGCTGCCGTCGAATGGAACGGGCTCGGGATCGGGCATTGGGTCGGGGAGCGGCGGGGGCGTCGGAAGCGGCGAAGGGCCGGGATTTGGGCCGGGGCACGGCGGAGGAACGGGCGGGGGCGCATTCCGCGTAGGCGGTGGCGTTTCGGCGCCGAAGGCAATTTATGCGCCGGACCCGGAGTATTCGGAAGAGGCACGCAAGGCGAAATTTCAAGGGACGTGCGTGCTGTGGCTGGTGGTCGGTCCGGACGGCAGGCCGCGCGACATTCGCGTGCAGCGGACGCTGGGATTAGGTCTGGATGAGAAGGCAATTGAGGCCGTGAAGACCTGGCGGTTTGAGCCGGCCATGAAGGACAATAAACCGGTGGCGGTGCAGATTAACGTGGAAGTGAGCTTCCGGCTGTATTAGAAGCTTGGGATTCTTGACGAACGAGCGGCCGCGCGATGCGGCCGTTTTTGTTTTGAGCTACGAGCTTCGAGCTACGAGCCAACCAGAGTTTCTTCGCCGAGGGCGCTCTGCCACCCTATTCCTTTAAATCGACGTGAAGAACATCTTCCACCGGATGTCCTAGAAAGCGGGTGCCCATCTTTTTGAATTTTTCGGCGGAGTCAGTGGCGAAAAATTTGAGGCGTGGCGCGGAGCGGCGCTCGATCTGCGGGGACGCCGCAAACTGGGACGACACTCGGAGAGGTTCGATTTGAAGCTGGCGCGCGACGTCGTGGGCGGTGGATTCGGCGGAATCGACGATGGTGACGTGGGGCGGCGCGATGCGGCCAAGCAGCGGTTTGATGAGCGGGTAATGGGTGCAGCCAAGGACGAGGACATCGGCGTCGCGCGAGTCGGCGGAGAATGCTTCCTCGAGATAGATGCGCGCGACCTGCTCGGTTACGGGATGCTCGACCCATCCCTCTTCGACCAAGGGGACGAAGAGCGGGCAGGCTTTTTCTTTTACCGAGACGCCGCGAGCCTCAAGCGCGCGCAGATAGGCATGACTGGCGACGGTGGCGTCGGTGCCAATAACGACGACTCTGCGGGCGTGGGTGGCGGCGGCGGCGGCGCTGGCTCCGGGTTCGACGACGCCGATGACCTCTACGTTGGAGGCAGATTTGATTTCCTCGAAGGCGAGGGCGGTGGCGGTATTGCAGGCGATGACGAGCAATTCGGCGCCATGCTGCTGGAGATAGTGGACGGCGCCCACCGCGTAGTGCGCCACCGTGGCCGCGGATTTTGATCCGTAGGGCAGGCGGGCGGTGTCGCCGAAGTAGAGATAGTTGGCGTCAGGAATGCGCCGGAGCAGCGCGGCGAGAACGGTGAGCCCGCCGACGCCGGAATCGAACACGCCGATGGTTGGCCTGCGACCATCCGGCCTGCGAACGTCCGGCGAGTGGGTGTCGGTCACGGCGCCTTGAACTCAGCCTTCCGCCGTGGTCGGGCCGATGACGGACCGGACGGCAGAAATACGATTGGCGGGAAAGCCGCCCTGGCGGGCGTGCTCCTTGACAGCTTCTTCGTTCGGAGCAATGTAAATGCAATAAATCTTGTCGTCGGTTACGAAGCTTTCGAGCCATTGCACCTGGGGCCCAAGGTTGCGGAGGACGCCGCAGGATTTCTGCGAAATGGCTTGCAGTTCCTGCGGGCTGAGTTTGCCGGCGTTTGGGATGTCGCGTTCAATTACGTACTTTGGCATGGCATGTTCCTTGGAATGTGGGCTGATGCGCGCCCACGATTCTAGCATCTGAGTCCATCTCTTCTCAGAAAGCGGGACCCTGATGAGCCGCACTGGCCGCCAGTGGCTTTGTTCCGGCGTCTTCGAACGAGAAGCCAATCGAAACATTGGCGTGCTCTTTGCCGGCGACCTCGACATAGGGATAGACAAAATAGTTGAGGGGCGGACCGTCTTGCGCGGGCGTGAGTTTCAGGTCGCGGCCTTCGGTGAACTGGAAGCGGTTCGCGTCGTGCGCGCCGAAGAAATAATCGTGTTTCTCCTGATGCTTCCACGCTTCGGAGATGTCGACGGGAATCCAGCCGATGGAGTCGACGTAAAATTCGGCCCAGCAGTGATAGCCGGGAATTTCTGCGGAAGTCTTGTCGGCCGGAAGAGGGAAGCCGATCTGGAATTTGGCGGGAATTTTCTGCGAGCGCGCCATGGAAATAAACACGGAATGAAAATCGGTGCAGTTGCCGTGCCGGGAATCGCAGGCCCAGAGCGTGTCGCCGTGTCCCCAGCCCGTGCCAGTCTTGTCGTACTTCATGGTGCGGAAGACGTACTCGTAGATGTATTTGGCTTTTTCGAGCTGGGTGGCCGCGCCCTTGGTCTGCTCGACGGCGATTTCGGCGGGGATGCCGGTGATGGGAACGAGACGATCGGCCTCGAGGAATCGAGCGAGTTCGACCTTCGGGGCGGACTTCGCGTGGGGCGCGGACAAGGGTTTTCCATCGACGAGCACTACGTGCTCGCGGCGCTCTACATCGTAGTCCACCGAGAATTTGTATTCGGCTTTGTCCGCTTTCGCCGTCTGGGCGTAGAGAACCTCATTGCCGTATTCCGATTGGCGAAACTGTTTCAACGAGAGGTCGGCTGATTCCGCAGTCACCTTTACGTTCTGAAAGTCGTCGGAGTGCGCGAGCGGAATCCAAACGCGCAGGCGCTCGCCCGCGGGCACCTTCTTTACCGTAAATGCGTAGTGAAAGGTGAAATGGCGGCTGTCCTTGGCCTCAGAGTCAGTGCTCTTTGGCGATTGGGCGTGTGCCAGGGGCGCGACGGCCGCGAGCGCCAGGACGATGGACGATACGGCGACAACATGGAAGACACGGCCTGACACGATGGCTCCTCTTTGATTTTCAATTTGATTTTCAATTGTTGATTGGGAACGGCCGACGGACGTTTAGGCGGAGCGCAGTCAGGTAAAGCCACGGCCGGAGAGGCGGGTCGCAGGGCGCATGGTTTTGGCAGTGTAAATGGAGCGTGCCGTCGATGCAAGATTGGGCGGCGAAGGATACGAAGTATAGCCAAAGTCCTGGCTTGTGAGGTCGGCATGGCATCCGCGGACAAAAAGCATTTAACCGCAGAGAGCGCAGAGAAAACCCGCGGAGTACGCTGAGGTTGCTTTTTAGCTCCGAGGCGTTGACGCATCAAACTACGACACTGCGAGCGTCCTGGAAGATACCTGGAACCCCAGCCTCGTACCGTATAATCAAAGTACTGTGCTCAAGTATTCAATCGTAGTGCCCCTGCACAACGAGCAGGAGAACGTTACCGATCTTTACGCCCGCCTCAAGTCGGTGATGGAGGCGAACGGCGAAACTTTCGAGATGGTGCTGGTCGATGACGGCTCGGTGGACGGGACGTTCAATTTGTTGCGCGAGATTGCGGCCGTCGACAGCCGTGTGACCGTCGTGAAGTTGCGCCGTAATTTTGGGCAGACCGCCGGGCTTGCGGCGGGATTCGACAACGCGCGCGGCGAATACATCATTGCCATGGATGGCGATCTGCAACACGATCCCGCCGACATTCCTTTATTTCTGGAAAAGATTGCCGAGGGTTATGACATCGTCAGCGGCTGGCGCAAGAATCGCGTGGACAATTTCTGGCTGCGGCGCTTTCCGTCGCGCTGCGCGAACTGGCTGATGGCGAAGCTGAGCGGCGTGGATATTCACGACTTCGGCACCACTTTCAAAGCCTACCGCCGCGAAATTCTCGGGCAGGTTCCGCTGTACGGGGAACTGCACCGGTTTATTCCGGCGCTTGCCTCGTGGCATGGCGCGTCGATCATCGAGGTTCCGATCAAGAACGTGAATCGCGAGCGCGGCGTTTCGCACTATGGAATCTCGCGTACGTTCCGCGTCTTCTTCGATCTGATGACGATTCGCTTTCTGCTGAAATATCTGTCGCGCCCGTTGCATTTCTTCGGAACGATCGGCATGTTCAGCATTATGGGCGGAATGGCGGTCGCAAGCTACCTGGGCTTGGAAAAGCTGTTGCATCAGACCGATGTGATGACCAAGCACGGACCGCTGATGCTGTTTGCGGCGGTGCTGCTGCTGGCTGGATTGAATCTGCTGGCGGTCGGTTTGCTGGGAGAAATGCAGGTTCGGCACTACCACGAGCCGACGCAGCGTGCGCCGTACTCGGTGGATCGAATTCTGCGCGCGCAGAGCGAAGAGAGCACGATCTCGGAATGAATCAGAAGTCAGAAGTCAGAATTAAGTCAGAAATCAGAAGTCAGAATGAAGAAGTAAAAATCCGCAAGACCTTTGTTTTTCCGTCACTGATTCGTGTGACGGGCGCATTTGACCCGCGCCACGGGCGAGCGCGAAAATCGTTCCAGGCCAAGTCAGCCTCCGAGGCGCTATAATGCCATCCGCCACCATGACAACTACAGAGCTTGAACTACGTCTTGCCACCCGCATGTCGCGTCTCGGAACCGAGACCGCCTTTGAAGTCCTGAACCGCGCCCGCGCGCTCGAGAAACAGGGCAAAGAGATTGTTCACCTCGAGATTGGCGAGCCCGATTTCGATACGCCGGAAAACGTGATCGACGCCGCGGTCAACGCGCTGCATCACGGGTGGACGCACTACGGGCCGGCTGCCGGCCTGCCCGACCTGCGCCAGACGATTGCCGAGTACGTCAGCAGCACGCGACACGTACCCGTGTCGAGCGACGAGGTTGTGGTCGTTCCGGGCGGCAAGCCGATCATCTTCTTTTCGATCCTGGCATTGATCGATGAAGGCGATGAGGTGATCTACCCGAATCCTGGCTTTCCGATTTACGAGTCGATGATTAATTATGTGGGCGGACGCGCGGTGCCGATTCCGCTGCGCGAGGAGCGCGACTTTTCGGTGGACGTGGAGGAACTTGCGTCGCTCATTTCCGACCGGACGAAACTCATTATTCTGAACTCGCCGCACAATCCTACGGGCGGCATGTTGACCAAGCGCGACATTCTTGGGATTGCCGACGCCATTGGCGATCGCAATATCATGGTGCTATCCGATGAAATTTACAGCCGGCTGATTTTTGAGGGCGAAGAATTTTCGATCATGAGCGTGCCTGGGTTTAAAGAGCGCACGATTCTGCTCGATGGTTTTTCGAAAACGTACGCGATGACGGGCTGGCGCATGGGCTACGGCGTGATGCGCGCCGACCTGGCTTCGCAAGTCGCGCGCCTGATGACGAACTCGAACTCCTGCACCGCGAGCTTTACGCAGGTGGCTGGCATTGAGGCGCTGCGTGGCGACCAGGGTTCGGTTGACAAGATGAATCATGAATTCCGGCGTCGGCGAGATGTCTTCGTGGCCGGGCTGAATAAGATCAAAGGATTTTCGTGCCGGCTGCCGAAGGGCGCGTTCTATACGTTTCCGAACATCACCAAAACGGGCTGGCCGTCGAAAAAGCTGGCCGACGCGCTGCTGGAAGAAGCCGGAGTTGCTTGCCTGGCGGGAACGGCGTTTGGGGCGTATGGCGAAGGCTATCTGCGGTTCAGCGTGGCGAATTCGCTGGAGAACTTGAATAAGGCGCTGGCAAAAATCGAGGCTTGGACGGCAAAGAACCTGTAGATTGAACCGCGGAGGGCGCGGAGTTCGCAGAGAATTGCGGGGAAGACAGTTGACACGCGCTGTATTTGTCTGTGCACTTCGTGTTGCGAGGTCTTGCGGGCACAATTCGTGATCGCGTTTATCTGACGTTGACAATCCCTTCTGGGAATTGGTGTAAACTCTCTCCGCTATGACCCACATTGATAAGCATCCCGCCGGATCGTTTTGCTGGATTGAACTCGCCACCACCGACCAGACCGCGGCCAAGAACTTCTACGGCGCGCTCTTTGGATGGACGCCAAACGACATGCCGATGGGGCCCAGCGAGTTCTACACAATATGGAGGCTCGACGGCCGGGACGCGGCTGCGGGCTATACGCTGCGCCCCGATCAGGTGGCGCAACATGTTCCTCCGCACTGGATGCTCTACATTCAAGTTGATGCCGTGGACGCATCGGCGGGCAGGGTGCCTGGGCTTGGAGGCAAAATAATTCTTCCTCCGTTTGACGTTATGGATGCGGGGCGGATGGCGGTGATTCAGGATCCTACCGGAGCCTACTTTTGCCTGTGGCAGCCAAACAAAAATGCGGGGATTGGGATTCACTCGGTGCATGGCACTTTGTGCTGGGGGGACCTGAGCACATCCGATACGGATGCCGCGCAGAAGTTTTATTCGGGATTGCTGGGCTGGCAGTTTGTGAGCGACGAGAAAGATCCGTCCGGCTACCTGCACATCAAGAACGGCGAGCACATGATTGGAGGGATGCCGCCCTCCAAGTATTTGCAGCCGGGAGTGCCGCCGCACTGGCTCGCGTACTTTCTGGTGGATGACGTAGATGCTACGGCGAACAAGGCGAAGGAAATGGGCGCGAATCTCTGCATGCCGCCCATGACCATGGAAGGCGTGGGGCGGATGTCGATTATCGGCGATCCGCAGGGCGCGATGTTCGCGATCTTCAAATCGGCGCGGTAAGACAGCTGCGGGCTTCGAGCCGCGAGCTTCGAGCTTGGACCCGCCTCGAACTGCCACCCCAGTCTCTGCGATCTGTGCGTTGTGGTTCGATAAACTGCGGGCGGAGTGGGTGTATTGCGTCGCGCGTCACCCCCACCTGTGACCCTTCTCACAGACCCTTGCGACATAGGCGGCTAGCCTCAGATTGCAAGCCTATGCGGCGCTTTTTGCCTCGCCCACTTTCGTGGTTCATGCCCGGCGCCTTCCAAGGAGCAACCCCATGTCTATCCAGAATTCGGTAACCGGCGAAGTTCTGCGTTCCTATACCGTCGATGAGTTAAAAGAGCAGGCGAACCTGATGCGGGGCTATGACCTCGTGTCGCTGTGCGCGGCCGGTTCCGGCCATGCCGGCGGAACGCTTTCCATCATGGACATCACCGCGGCGCTCTACCTCCGCGTGGCCAAGCACGATCCTAAGAAGCCCAATTGGGCGGACCGCGACCGTATTATCTGGTCTACGGGACACAAAGCGCCGAGTCTCTATCTTGGCCTTGCCTTCGCCGGTTTCTGTCCCAAAGAAGACGTTGCGCTGCTCCGCAAACTGTATTCCCCATTTCAAGGGCATCCGCACTGGCTGAAGCTGCCGGGTGTGGAAGTTTCGACCGGCTCGCTCGGCCAAGGCTTGAGCATTGCTGTCGGACTCGCGCTGGCGGCCAAGCTCGACAAGAAAGATCATCGCGTCTTCTGCATCATGGGAGACGGCGAGCAGCAGGAGGGGCAGATCTGGGAGGCGGCGATGGAGGCCGGGCATTTCAACCTGGATAATCTGGTCGGCATCGTCGACCGCAACCGGTTGCAGATCGACGGTTGGGTGAAAGACGTCATGAACGTGGAGCCGCTCGAGGACAAGTACCGCAGCTTCGGCTGGGAAGTGATGAACGTTAATGGGCACGACATGAAGCAGGTTGTGGACGCACTGGAAACGGCGAGGGCTGGCTGCGGACGGCCGATCATTATCATCGCCGACACCGTAAAGGGCAAAGGCGTCAGCTTCATGGAAGACATTGCGGGATGGCACGGGAGGTCCCCGAACCTGGAAGAGCTGAACAAGGCGCTGAAGGAACTCGGGCTTGAGGGAAAAATTCCGGTCGAGGAACTGTTCGCGCACGCCAGGAAATATCAAGCGGAGGTGGAGCGAAAACTCGATGCCAAAATGCCGAAGTTCCATCGCAATTTCTGGTGGAATGCCGACCCGAACATGAAAGTGCAGATGAAGCCGACGCGGCTGGGCTTTGGGCAGTCGCTGGCGGCGAACGGAGACGATCCGAGGGTGGTGTGCTTCGGGCTCGACATTTCCGGGTCGATCACAATCAGCGAGTTCTACGCGAATAAACCGGAGCGCAAGGCGCGCTGGATCAGCATGGGGATCGCCGAACAGTCGGCCACCTCGGCGGCTGCGGGATTGGCGAGGGAAGGGAAGTTGCCGGTGTTTGGCACGTATGCGACGTTTGCGGCGGCGCGCAATCTCGACCAGATTCGCACCTCCATCTGCTATGGCAACTTCAACGTAATGATCGCGGGCGCGCATGGAGGAGTCAGCGTCGGACCGGATGGCGCCACGCATCAGGCGCTGGAGGATTGTTTCGCGATGTGCGGTTTGCCGAACATGAATGTGGTGGTGCCGTGCGACCTAAACGAGACGCGGAAAGCTACGGATTATCTGCTTTTCCAGCACGTCGGCCCGAAGTACATCCGCTTTGCGCGGGAGGCGACGCCCATCGTTACCGACGAAAAGACGCCGTTCGTCTTTGGCAAGGCAAATGTGATTCGCCTGCGACGCGAGGCGGCAAACTTCATCGAGGCGTTCGAGACCAGACTCGAATCCGATTACCGCGATGAAGCCGAGGACCTGACCATCATCGCGTGTGGTCCGATGGTTCCCGAGGCGATGCGAGCCGCCTGGATTCTCAAGTCCGACTTTGGATACGAGACGCGCGTGCTCAATATGCACACGCTGAAGCCGCTGGATAAAGACGCCATTGTGCGCGCCGCGCGCGAGACGGGAGTGGTGATCACGGCCGAAGAGCACCAGATTGGCGCGCTGGCGTGGCCGGTGGCGAGCGTCATTACCGAGTCGCCGGAGCTGTACGGACTTCCTGTGATTACGGGGGCGATCGGAGTGAAGGACCGATTCGGAGATTCCGGTGCGCCCTGGGAGCTGATTAAAGAGTTCGAGGTTTCCGCCGAACACATCGCGGCAAAAGCGGTCGAAATCATGGGGGTGAAGAAGACGCGCTCGGCCGACAAGATGGTGGAAGCTCATCTGGTGGAAAAATAAAGACAAGGCCCTCGGAGCGTTCTTCGGCCGTGCCGACGGATCTACGGAAGTATATACATGGTGTATACTACGTGTATCCATAGCGGAGGACGCATGAAGGCACAAATGGTGAAGTGGGGGAACAGCCTAGCCATAAGGATTCCCAAGCCCATCGCTCAGGGCGCCCGGCTGAAGGAAGGCGACTCGCTGGAGATCGAAGCCGCGGCTGACGGCCATGTCGAAGTGCGACGCGCTGGCCGGATGCCCACCCTCGCCCAATTGGTGGCCAAAATTACTCCCGAGAATCGCTACGCGGAGATTTCGACAGCGGCGGAAGTAGGAAAAGAAGTCATCGAGTGGTGACATGGCAACTGCTTACGTTCCGGAAGCCGGCGATATTGTAATGATGGATTTTGATCCGCAGGTGGGCCGTGAACAGGCCAAGCGCCGTCCTGCTTTGGTGCTCACCGACCAACGCTACAATCGGGCGAGCGGCCTCGCGGTCGTCTGCCCCCTGACGAGCAAACGAAAGCCTTATCCGTTCGCATTGCCTATCAGTGTGGATGAGATTGAAGGCGCCATTCTGGTCGATCAGTTGAAGAGCATGGATTGGAGTGGTCGCAACGCCAAGTTCCACTCGAAAGCTGCGCCCGCCTTGTTGACGAAAGTCCGCCGGTATGTCGCGGTCCTTCTCGGCCTGCGGTGACTCTATTGGAAGAGTTCGCGATGATGTATAATATACATCGTGCATCGGACTCAGCTCTACCTCGACGACGACCTGTGGAATGCGCTCCGCAACCGCGCCCGGAACCAGGGAACGACCATCTCTGACCTGGTGCGCAAAGCGGCGCGCGAGCGCTATCTTGGCAATTTGGACGAGCGTCGAGAGGCCATGCTCGCTTTCGTGGGAATCAGGAAGGGTCGTAAAGACTTACCCGACTCGACTGAAGAATATGTGCGAAGCCTGCGGCGGGATACTCGGCGTGAGAGGCTGGGCAGGCGGTGACGGTGCTGGTCGATTCCGACGTGCTGATCGAGGTTTCTCGAGAGCGGAATCGCGAAATTGTATTCCGATGGACGCAACTGGCGGAGTCAGGCGACCCAATCCTGTGCTCGCCGGTGAGTTCCGCCGAAGTGTGGGCCGGAGCGCTACCGCGGGAGCATGACCAAACTGCCAAGTTGTTTCGCGCGCTTGTTTGCGTGCCGATCGACTACGAGACGGGCCGTCAGGCCGGCGATTATCTTAGACAATATTGCAAGAGTCACGGAGTGCAGATCGCGGACGCGCTGATTGCCGCAGCCGCAGTGCTGAATCAGGCTCACCTGTGGACGCGCAATCGCAAGCACTACCCGATGCCGGGATTGCTCTTCTTCTAGGTGCCCCGAGGGCGCGTGGCAAAACCATTCTCCGCTTCTGCTAACATTCTCCCTTCATGGCCAAGACTGGCGAAAATGTAGTGCGCATTGAGGCGGAGGCGTTGCGAGCACTGGCTGACCGTCTGGCTGGGCCCATGGCCGGCGCTTTTGGTCGCGCCCTCGATCTTATGTTCGGATGCCAGGGACGCGTCGTCGTCTCGGGCATGGGCAAGAGCGGCCTGATCGCGCGAAAAATCGCCGCCACTCTCAGTTCCACCGGTTCGCCCGCACTCTATCTGCATCCCGTCGAAGCGCTGCATGGCGATCTGGGGATGATTGTGCGCGGCGATGTTGTGCTCGTGCTCTCCGCCAGCGGCGAGACGGAGGAAATTCTGCAGCTGCTGGCGACCATAAAGCGCCTGCAGGTGCCGTTGATCACGATGACGTGCGATGAAGTTGCGGCGGGCGAGGGCGCCCGCGCCACACAAGCGTCTACGCTGGCTGCGGCGGCGGACGTTGCGCTCGACTGTTCCATTTCACAGGAAGCGTGCTCACTTGGGCTTGCGCCAACCGCCTCTACCACCACCATGCTGGCGCTCGGCGATGCGCTGGCCGTTGCGCTCTCTGAACGGCGCGGCTTCAAAGAGGAAGACTTTGCCAATCTTCATCCCGGCGGCAAACTCGGCAAACGCCTGGCGCGCGTCGAGTCCCTGATGCATTCCGGCGACGCCTTGCCGCGCGTCGCGCCCCACACCAAAATGCCCGACGTGATCTACGAAATGTCGCGCAAGAAGCTGGGAGTGACCGCCGTCGTCGACGGCGAGCAACTACTGGGCGTGATCAGCGATGGCGATCTGCGCCGCCTGCTCCAGCAGCGCGGCAAGGATACGCTCGATCGCACCGCCGAGGAGTGCATGACGCGGAATCCCAAGACGATCGGCCCGCAGGAATTCGCCGCCACCGCGCTCGCCCGCATGGAGGAGATGAAGATTACGTCCCTGATGGTGGTGGATGGCGACCGGCGGCTGCGCGGCATTGTTCACCTGCACGACTTGTGGGGAACTGAGATGGTGTAACGCGGCCCCTCCAAAACAAAAGCGGACCGCGATTCCAGGATCGCGATCCGCCTGGTTTTCTCAGAATTCGTTGCAGGTGCCCGGCCCGGCTTAGTTGGATGCCTGTTCAAAGCGGCGTGCTTCGTACCACAGCGCCAGTTCCACCCGATTCCAGAGTCCCAGCTTGTCATAGATCAGGCGCAGATCGTTCTTTACGACATGCTCGGTGGTGCCAAGCGAGTCGGCGATCTCGCGGTTTTTGCAGCCTTCAGCTACGCGTTGAATGATGAAGTGCTCGCGCTGGTTGGGCCCGCGGAGGGTGCTCGTCTCTCCTGCCATAACTGTCTCCTATAGAGTAAAGTCGCGAGTTTTACCCGCTTGATGCCGCCTTTGATTCCGAAGCGCAGGAACAGGCGGTTAAAGTATGCTTTGACGGTGCGCTCGGCCATGTTGAGATCGCGAGCGATTTCCGAGTTGTCGCATCCCTGAAGCAGAAGTTCGACGATCTGGCGCTCCCGGGGTCCCATCTGGTTGATTTTTTCGTCCATCAGCTGCACCTGAGATACGTACACCCCTGGCCCCGAGTGGCATCGGCATGGCTTGGGGCATACTCTGGAAATTTGGACTTCTTTATGCCAACTTCGTGCATTCTCGCGGCCATTTCCCAGAACGATTGTTAACTAAATGTGAAAAAATCCGACCAATCGCTCATTCTCCGCGAAAAACCGCGAAAACTAAGGTAATGTCTACCCGCGATCTACAGGAATTCATGGATTTGTCGGGGGCTTGGGCGGGCTTTCTAAGGTGAATCACTTAGTATAAAGTTCCGATATCGATGGCCCGGAGGAGGAAATTACACACTAGTACGTTGACTACTTGTGGAACACCCGGCCGGAGGCCCGCTGTCGCGCCCGGCTTGTTGCGCCCCTACCAACCGCGCCGGCCTCGTCCCCTATAATAAAACTCCGTGGATTTCCGACTCATCAGCAACTACAAGCCCCAGGGGGATCAAGGCACGGCCATCGAGGCCCTCACGCGGGGCGTCTTCGACCGCGAGCAGCACCAAGTGCTGCTCGGCGTCACCGGCTCGGGCAAAACCTACACCATGGCCAAGGTGATCGAGGCGGCCAACCGCCCGACCATCGTGATGGCGCACAATAAAACTCTTGCCGCCCAGCTCTACCACGAGTTCAAGAGTTTTTTCCCGCAGAATGCGGTTGAGTATTTCGTCTCCTATTACGACTTCTACCAGCCCGAAGCCTACGTGCCCGCCGCCGACCTGTACATCGAAAAGGAATCGACGATCAACGACGAGCTCGACAAGCTGCGGTTGTCGGCGACGCGGTCACTATTTGAGCGGCGCGATTGCCTGATCGTCGCCTCGGTCAGCTGCATCTACGGACTGGGCTCGCCCGAGGCCTACTACGGCATGCTGCTGTTCCTCGAAAAAGGGCAGAAGATCAAGCGCAGCGACATCACCCGCAAGCTGGTGGACATTCTGTATGAGCGCAGCGAAGGCGATTTTCGGCGCGGCACGTTTCGCGTGCGCGGCGACGTTCTTGAGATCTATCCCACATACGATGACATGGCTTATCGCATCGAAATGTTCGGCGACGAGGTCGAGTCGCTCTCGCAAATCGATCCGCTCTTTGGCACGGTAAAGCAGCGCTACGTTCGCCTGCCGATTTATCCCAAAACGCACTATGTGATGAAAGACGAAACGCGCGCGTCGGCCGTCGAGTCGATCAAAAAAGAGCTGGCGTGGTGGGAGGTGGAACTGGAAAAGCAGGGCCGCACTGTCGAGGCGCAGCGCATTCACCAGCGCGTGATGTACGACCTCGAAATGATCAAGGCGATGGGCTACTGCCACGGCATCGAAAACTATTCGCGTCACTTCACGGGGCGCCTGCCGGGCGAGCCGCCGCCTACGCTGCTCGACTATTTCCCGCGCGACTTCCTTATGTTCATCGACGAGTCGCACCAGACGGTGCCGCAACTGCACGCCATGTACCACGGCGACCGCTCGCGCAAGCAGGTCCTGGTTGAGTACGGATTCCGCATGCCGTCGGCGCTGGACAATCGTCCGCTGACGTTTGAGGAGTTCGAGCACCGCACCAATCAGCTCGTTTATGTTTCGGCGACGCCCGGTCCGTATGAGCTGACGAAGTCCGCGGGCGTGGTAGTGGAGCAGATCATCCGGCCGACCGGCCTGATCGATCCGCCGGTCGAGATTCGCCCCGTGAAAGGCCAGATCGACGACCTGCTGCACATGATTCGCGACCGCGTCTCGCGTAACGAGCGCGTGCTGGTTACGACGTTAACCAAGCGCATGTCGGAGGACCTGGCGGAATACTACGGCGAGGTGGGCGTGAAGTGCCGCTACATGCACTCGGAAATCGAGACGCTGGAGCGCGTGAAGATTCTGCGCGACCTGCGCAAGGGCGAGTTTGATGTGTTGATCGGAATCAATCTGCTGCGCGAAGGCCTGGATCTGCCTGAGGTTTCGCTGGTCGCCATTCTCGACGCCGACAAAGAAGGCTTCCTGCGGTCGAGCGGGTCGCTGATTCAGACGATCGGCCGCTGCGCCCGCAATCTGAACGGCCGCGCCATTCTCTATGCCGACCGCATGACCGACTCGATGAAGAAGGCGCTGGATGAGACCGACCGCCGCCGCGCCATTCAGCAAGCCTACAACGAAGCGAATGGTATTACGCCCGAGTCAATTATCCGCCCACTCGACATGACGCTGGTCGCCATCGTAGGAGCCGATTACACCGACCTGACCGGCCCCGAAGCCGATGGCATGCCCGACTTCAAGTCGCAAGGAGAGTTAGACGGCTACATCGCGAAGCTGGAAAGCGATATGCGAGAGGCGGCCAAGCGATTTGAGTTTGAGAAGGCGGCGAAGCTGCGGGACACGATCAAGGAGCTGCGGACGAAGGAATTTCTGTTTGCGTAAGTTGTTGAGAGGCCTATTGGTCGCGTTCTGGCGCGGCTGAAGCGCCTTCTCGGTCCCGTCTCCTACGCCGGCCTGAAGGCCGGCGCTTCCACCCCATTCAATTCCACCTCATTTGACTTCAACCCGGTTGATCGAAAGATCCTCACTGTGCCAGTCCCTACCGTGCGCATACAATGATGAGTTCTTGAAACCGGATCGTCTGCCAGAGCCGCTTTTTTTGCACTTTTGACAAATTGTTGACATTGGTTTCAAGGACAAGTGGTGTGGCTTATGGCCTAATGTCTTGCCGGGAGGCAAAGTAAATGAAGGAACGAGATCGAAAGTCGAAATTAGAATTGGAATCGGGTGCGGCTGGCGCGATTGTTTGTTTGATCTGCGCGATAACCTTCGCAGCGGTATTGCCAGGAGTGGCAAATGCACAGACTTATTCCGTCCTTTACACGTTCATGGGAAATTCCGATGGGGCATTTCCCGACATAACCCCGATCCTGGATTCGGCAGGCAATCTTTATGGCGCTAGCGCGGAGAATAGCAGTCTCAACTGCAAAGGTTCCTGCAGCAACATCTTTAAGATCGATCCCTCCGGGAATGAGACAACTCTGTTCACCTCCAAGAACGGGTCGACGACGGGCTATGGGGTGTCGAGCCTGGCGCTGGACAAATCCGGAATGCTCTATGCAACGATGGAGTTCGGCGGTCCCGGCGCATACGGGTATGTGTTTAAGCTGAACAAGAAAGGCAAGAGAGCGGTGCTTCACAACTTTCCGGTCAATTCGCAGGACGGTCAGGCTCCCGCAAACCTGATCCTGGATGCCAAGGGCAACATGTACGGACTTACCATCCAGGGTGGCGGCACCGGGTGCAACGGCTTTGGCTGCGGAACCGTCTTCGAGCTCACGAAGAAGCGCCAGGAGACGATTGTGGACTTCAGCAGCGCGGCTTATGTGCCGGACAGCCTGGTGCGCGACGCGAGCGGAAATTTTTACGGTACGACCTACCAGGGAGGTAGTCAGCGGTGCGGCGGAGGCTGTGGAACGGTATTCAAGATCGATACGTCCGGCACCGTGACTGTTCTATATGCTTTCCAAGGCGCGCCGGACGGATCCCTGCCCGAGGGCGACATAGCGATTGGCTCGGCCGGCAACCTGTACGGAGCCACATGGGAGGGCGGCAACTCTTCGGCCTGTACTCCGTCAGGCTGCGGCACGGTCTATAAGCTTGACCCATCGGGCAAGGAGACCGTGTTGCACAAGTTCTCCGTTTCAGACGGCATGTTGCCCGAGGGCGGGGTGGTGCTGGATTCCGCCGGTAATCTCTATGGAACGACGTTCGCAGGCGGCACAAGTCCAAGTTGCCGGGGCTCAGGCTGCGGGACGGTTTACAAGATCGACACAAACGGAAAACAAACCGTCTTGTACAGTTTTTCGAGCGGTAGTGACGGAGGTTTCCCAGCGGGCGGGCTGGTTTTCGACTCCGCGGGGAATCTGTACGGTACCGCCTTGTACGGCGGATTTTCCGGTGGAAATGGTTTGTGCTTCCCAAGCGGCTGCGGAACGGTGTTCAAACTGACACCATAAGCCCGGTGAGTATTCCCAGTTTCACGGCATCTCCGCCGTAAGCGAGCTGAACACCCCACGTCGCACGCCTTTCGAGACGTGGGGCGCCCCTTACACGGCCCAGCTAGCCGAGCGCAAAAGACTCTTTCTTCGCGTAAGGCGTGGGTGGCGGCAAGCATATTTGAGGTCACTCTTGCGCCCAACGACGTCGTGCCATTCTCCAGGCGCCGCGGGCGGGGAAGAACAGTACTCCACACCAGAGCAACAAGCTCGGGCCGCTCGACAGCGAGAAGAGAATCACGCCAACGATTCCATCCACCATGCTGCGATAGCCATCGACCGCGGCGTTGCGCAGGCGCGTCCGGGTCGAGGGCGGCACAGCTTCGAGCTGCGCTTTGTATTCTTCGGCGACTGTCAGGGTCAGCGTGGCGAATGTAACTTGGTTTGCCATGGTCTTGCGCTGCGCTTCCATCTGCTCAATCTCGCCGCGCACGCGATCTACTTCCTGCTCAACTTGCAGCACGTCCGAGAGCCTGCCTGTGCGCTGGTTGAGCAGGTCGGTCAGTCGCTTCTCCGTGTTGCGCGCATTTTCGAGCCGCGCCTGCAGGTCGACATACTGCGAAGTCACGTCCTGCCCGCCTTGCGACTCCGAATCCACATGCCCAAGCGCCTTCAGTTCGCTCACGACCGCATCGAGTTGATCGGCCGGCACGCGCAGCGTGGCCGTCAGCGTGCGCGGGCCACCCGTTGCCCCGCCTACCGTCAGGTCGCCAACATACCCATGCCGCTGCTTGAGGATGCTCTCGATCGCAGCGCGCGCCTTGTCGAGTTCCTTGGTCGTCAGTTTGAGATCGGCCGTGCGAATGATCATCGGCCCGCTGAGACCCGCCAGGTTACTCTGGGCGGTCTCCGTCCCGTCGACTCTTCCACCCAGCACGCCATGCGCTTCGTATGCCCGATCACTCGGGGGATTTTCGAGGGACGACGAAATCGCATCCCTGGCCCGCGCCTGCGCCAGTTCCTCACGCGGTGCCTCAGGAGACGCCGAGGCAGCTGGAGATGCCGGTAAGGGTGCTGGGGGAGCGTTCTCAAGGTACGCTGCCATTCCTTGACGGGCTTTCTGCGGCATGGCGGCTCCTTCACGAGACGCAACCAGACGAGTCTCGTCGCGCTGCATCCGGCCTACCAAACTGAAGATGATGGCCAGCACGGCAACGGAGGCGACCGCGCCTCCGGCCATCGCCCAACGCAAACGAGGCTCGGCCAGAAAGCTGCGCCACCACGGCAGCTTCGCGCCCACAACCGCCATCCCAAGCCGCTTTTCCAGCGCATCGGCAATCGCCAACGGCATGTTCACCCCAGCGACATTCACTTGAGCCACGCTTGTCTCCGGCACATTGACCTCCCACGTCCCAATTTTCTGAGAAACCACGCGCACTCCATCCACGACGGCCTTGCACTCCGCGCATTCGCGCAGGTGTGCCGCGGCGACCGCTGCCCGCGACTGCGACAGCTCTCCGTCCAGGTAGGCCATCAACTCTTCGGCGTCCAGCGGATGGCCCGATTTCTGCCCGACGATCTTGCTCATATGACCTCCCTTTCCGCGCGCGTCAGCGGGCGACTCTCAGTGTCGTTTGCCGCGGCGGCGCTTCCTGCCTGAATCGGCGTCTCGGTCGCTGTCGCCTCTGCTTTCCGCCCCGGCTCCAAACATTCCCTGAGCGCCATGCGCGCCCGAAACAGCCGCGACCGCACCGTGTTTAACGGCGCTTTCACAAGCTCTGCAATCTCCGCGTAGCTGAGCTGCTCATACTCGCGCAACATCAGGATCTCGCGATCCCCGTCATCCAGGCGGGCCAACGCCTGGCGGACCCACAGCACGGCTTCGGGAGAACTACTCGTCGCCGGTTCTTCGGCCACCTCTTCCGCCGAGTCCCGCCCAATTCGCCGCCGCTCCGCCGCTAGCAAATTCATGGCGATACCGTACAGATACGTACGTACTAACGCCCGCGGCTCATAGCGTGCTGTGGCCCGGATTACCGCCAGGAACGTCTCCTGCATTAAATCCTCGGCCCGGTCTTGGGCGCGGCATCCGCCGCTTGGGTCGCCGTTCAGTCGGCGTCGGAAAAATCCGTACAGCGGCCCGCGATAACGCACAAACAGCTCGGCGAACGCCTCTCGTGATCCGCTCTGAAACTCGAGCATCAACGCTTCATCGCTGATCATCGTCATGGAGATCGGCGTCATGGAAATCGGCGTCATGGGGTCCGGTGTTCTGGGGCCCGGTGTCATGTAGACCGTAACGTCATCGCGACCATCAGTGGCTTCGGCCTCCCCCAGCCCGCAGCCCTTCGGTCTGTTTCTACTCCTGTAATGTCGCCCGAGTCGAAAAAGTTCCCCAACTCTTTACTAAAGATAATGAAGGAACGCGCACCGCGACCGTTTATGCAACGAGGGAGGGGAAGCGCCGGCGAAGGGATCGCCGAAGTCGCGCCGTGACACCCGCAAGTCCATCCGCCACCCCAGGCATCCCGCCGAATGCTAGAATTATTCTCCAATGATTGCATTGGTGCTGCTGCGGGTGTTCATCATCCTGCTCCTGGTGGCGGCCAATGCCTTCTTCGCGGCGGCCGAGTTTGCCCTGGTCAGCGTCCGCGAGACGCGAATCCAGCAGCTCATCGAGGCCCACCGCGTCGGCGCGCGCATCGTCCTAAAGCTTCACCAGCAACTCCCCCGCGTCGTCAATGGCGTGCAACTCGGAATTACCGTCGCCAGCCTCGCTCTCGGGTGGCTCGGCGAGCCCGTGCTGGCCCGCGTCTTCGAGCGCTCCATCGCCGGCCTGCCGCACGCCAATCTCTACGCCCACGCCATCGCGGTCGGCGTCGCCTTCGTCCTCATCACCAGCCTGCACGTTATCCTAGGCGAACTCGTCCCCAAGTCGCTCGCCCTCCAGCGCGCCGAACGCGTCGCCCTCGCCGTTGCCGCGCCCATGGATTTCTTCCTCACCGTCACCGGGCCACTGACCGCCGTCATGAGCCGCGCCGCCGGTTTTGTCCTGTGCTCTTTCGGCACGCACGAAATTCGCCACGGCTCCGTGCACTCGCCCGACGAGCTACGCCTCATCATCACCGCGGCGCGCACGTCGGGCCAACTCACCTCGGCGCAGGAAGAAATGTTGCTCAACGCGCTCGAACTCGACAACATTACTGCCCGCATGGTGATGGTGCCGCGCACCCGAATTTTTTCCCTGCCCGCCGATCTCACGCTCGAAGAAGCGCTCTCCCGCGTCGTCGACGAACAGCATTCGCGCATCCCGGTCTACGATCCGCAGCGCGGACCCGAGCACATTATCGGCGTGCTCTATGCCAAGGATCTGATGCGCTGGATGCGCCTCCGCATCGGCCAGCCTGGCGCTCCACCCTCACCCAGCCGCGTCTCGCTCTTAAAGGTCCACCAGATCATGCACGACGTGCTCGTTGTTCCGGAGACGAAATCTCTCTTCGACCTGCTGGTCGAGTTCCAGGCCCGCAAGCGTCACCTCGCCATGGTCGTGGATGAATTCGGATCGACCGCCGGCGTGATCAGTGTCGAAGACGTGCTCGAGCAACTCGTCGGAGAGTTGGAAGACGAATTCGACATCGCCTCCGCGCAGCCCGTCGTCGATGCCAACGCGCCCCTTCGGCTCGACGGCGCCGTCAACATCCGCGATCTGGAAAGCCAGTACGACCTCGTGCTTCCGCAGGATGAAGGTTTTGAAACGCTAGCCGGTTTCGTACTCTCCAGATTGCAGAAAATGCCTGCAGGAGGCGAGTCCTTCGAATATCAATCCCGCCGTTTTGTGGTTGAAAGAATGGACGGCCACCGCGTAGCGCTAGTGCGCATCGAGCCCGTTCGAACCGAAGCAACTGCCGGTAGCGAGTCACGAACCGCGAGCCAAGAATTGAAAACTGGCAACTGATGTTCCGACAACTCCTCCAACGCGTCCTCTACACTCTCCCGGTGATCTGGCTGGTCGTGTCGACGGTTTTCTTACTAATCCACTTTGTCCCCGGAGACCCCATACAACAAATGCTAGGGGAGGGCGCCGCCGCCGGGGACATTCAAGCCATGCGCCACGCCTACGGGCTCGACGTGCCGATCGGCCAGCAATATCTGAATTACTGGAAGGGCGTGTTACGCGGCGACTTAGGCAAATCGCTCCGCTTTAACCAACCGGTAGCCGGACTAATCGTCCAGCGCTATCCATTTACGCTGCAACTAACCCTGGCATCGTTATTTGTCGCCGTTGCGCTCGCCATTCCCGCCGGCATCCGCTCCGCGCAGCGCCGCAACCAATGGGACGACCGCGCCCTAAGTGTGGTCAGCTTATTCGGCCTGTCATTCCCCAACTTTGCGCTCGGCCCAATCCTCATCTTATTTTTCGCAGTAAAGTTAGGCTGGCTCCCCGTCTCCGGCTCCGGAACTTTCGCCCACTTAGTCCTTCCCGCCATCACTATGGGCAGCGCGTTAGCCGCGATCCTGACGCGCATGGTCCGCACCTCAATGCTCGAGGAGTTAGGCCAGGACTACATCCGCACCGCCCGCGCCAAAGGTCTGCCAGAGCGCACGGTGGTGTATCGCCACGCCTTGCGGAACGCCATGATCCCGATCATCACCGTGCTGGGGCTGCAATTCGGAGCCCTACTAGCCGGCGCGATTGTCACTGAAACAATCTTCTCCTGGCCCGGCATCGGACGACTTACAATCCAGGCCATCGCGAATCGCGACTACTATCTGGTGCAGGGATGCATTCTGGCGATTGGGTTGACATACGTCGCGGTGAACTTTCTGACGGACTTGCTTTATTCGGCGGTCAACCCGAGGATACGGCAGTAGCCATGGATGAAGCGCGCAACCGGGGATACGGCAGTGAGTACCATCTTCGCCGCTATTTGACGGAGGCACCGAACCGACTCTCGGATACAGTAGTGAATTCGATCCAGCTGGCCGGAGAATATCCGCCCGATTAAACAAGTGATTTCGTCCCGCATCGCGGTCGACCCGGAAAAACCTTGACTTAAGAACTCAACCAGACCAAGCTTGAGAAGTGGCAACCAAAACCGTTGCTTCGGCCATGTCCCCGTTTAGCGACGTTAAAACGTCGCCCCGCGCAGCCCTCGACTGAGATGGCAACGTACCCCCAATGGACGGTCGGCAACTGGCAACTGTCGAGTGGCACCCGGCTGGCCCGACGCAGCCCACTCGCGGCCATCGGAGTTGCGCTCGTCTCCATCTTTGTATTCTGCGCAATTTTTGCGCCCTGGATTGCGCCCCAAGACCCGGCCCACATCGATCTGCCGAATCGCCTCGAGCCTCCATCCTTCCATCACCTTTGCGGCACCGACGAACTGGGGCGCGACATTCTCTCGCGCCTCATCTGGGGCGCGCGAATTTCTATGTTCGTTGGCTCGAGCGTGGTGGCCGGCTCGTTGCTGCTCGGTCTCATCATCGGCGCGGTCGCAGGTTATTACGGCGGACGCATTGACCGTTTCGTCAACATCGTCGTGATGAATGCCTTTCTCTCGTTTCCCGGAATCTTAATCGCGATCGCGTTCGTCGCCTTCCGCGGTCCGGGAATTATCAATCTCGTGCTCGCCCTCTCGCTTGGCGGCTGGGTTGGCTATGCCCGGCTGGTGCGCGCGCAGGTGCTCGCCGTTCGCGAAAAAGAATTTGTGGAAGCGGCGCGAGCCCTGGGCGCAAATGACCTGCGCATCCTCACTACCCACATCCTGCCGAACATCATTCAGCCCGTGATCGTGCAGGCGGCTATCGGCATGGCGGGCGCCGTTCTGGCGGAAGCGACCATGAGCTTCCTCGGCCTTGGTGTGCCTCCGCCAACGGCGAGCTGGGGATCGATGCTGAACGACGCGCGCTCCCATTTATTTGATGCTCCTCATCTCGTGATTTTTCCCGCTGTCACGGTCATGCTCGCGGTTCTCGCATTCAATTTTATTGGCGATGCGCTGCGCGACTTTCTCGATCCCCGATCGCGCATCGAAGTTGGCCTCTGAGCGGCCGCCGCTGCGCGGAATTTACCTGCCCGTAACACTTGCCCAAAATATTGAATTCCCTGCGAATTTCCCAGCAAATGGTGACGTTTGCGCCGTTCCCACGTCTATCAGGAAGACTGAGAATGCGGAACTTTTTCCGAGGCTGGTTCGTATGATCAAGAGTATGGAACTTCAATACGAAATCGAACGCTTGCAGGATGTAGCCGTGGTGCGTTGCGCGGGCCGCATGGTGCGTGGCGCTGCCCTCGACGGTTTTCGACGCCGCATCGAACAGCTCGACCGTCTGCGTGTGTTGGTGCTGGATCTCTCCGAGATTCAGCAGTTGGACGCGGGAGGATTGGGTACGCTGCTGCTCGTTCGCCGCTGGGCTTTGCAGAATTCGGCGCGGTTGAAGCTGGTCGATCCGCCTCCGTTTTTCCGGCGCATGCTGGAGGCGACGCACCTGAGCTCGGTCTTTGAGATTTCCTCCCTCAAAGACGCGATCTTCATCTTGCGCCCCGAGTGCCCCCCTCGCTTTGCGGTTGCATGATGCGCCGAAATCTGCGTGCGCTGACCTGCGGTGGGAGCTGAATCTGCGCGATTCCTACTCGGATCTCACTTGGATGCAGCCCAAACTCATGGGCGCGGCTGGCGGAGCGCGCCCGTGAAATTTTCCTCCAACCTCCTTCCACTTCGTGCCGCAATAGGAGTTTTTCTGTATGGACGTGAATGCAAAAACGGGCTAACATCCTTAACCAGCGTATGCACGCAAAGTCGAACGCCTCTCGTTCGATCGTGTGGGTTCAAGATTGGCAGGTGCAACATGAGCCCGAACTGGTGCGCTCTCCGGCGGAATTCTCTTCTTGTTCGTCTCGTTTTCTTGATTTGCCTCTTGCTGGCGGGAACTTTCCTTCGCGCGCAGGTGCGCCGCGGTCCCGACGTGGGTCTAGTGCCTCCAATGCAGAACGATGGGCCTTCCGCCATCGAGCTGAACGATAAGAATGCCGTCGTCGACGCCAACGGCAAAACGATTTCCACCGACGAATATGCCTGCTTTCTACCTCCGCTGAATTCCGTGTCGCCGGGCACCGTCGGCTTGGTCGACTTGCAGGTACCTTGGAAGCCCAGGAGCGAATACCAGAGCGGGTGTGACGCATTGCACAAGAAGAAGCTCGCCGATGCCGAAAGGCATTTGCGCAAAGCCATCGGACAATACGATAAATATGCCGCCGCGTGGGTTCTGCTGGGTCAGGTACTTGAGCTTCAACAAAAACTGGAAGAGGCGCAGGGCGCCTGCTCAAAGTCCCTGAATGCGAGTGACAAGTACCTGCCCGCCTATTTTTGTCTGGCGGAAATTTCGACCCGCCAGAAGAACTGGGGTGACGCCGCGAAGTTCAGCTCGCGCGTTCTCGATCTCGATCCCGCCACGAATGCTGTTGCCTACGCCTACAATGCGACCGCCAACTTGAACCTGCGCCACCTATTGGAGGCCGAGAAAAGCGCGCTCAAGGCCATTGCGATCGACGTCAAGAACGCGGAGCCCCGCTTCCATTTCCTCCTGGCGCAAATCTATGCGGCCAAGGGAGATCGCGCGAGCGAGACCGCGCAGCTGCACGAATTTCTGAAGTACGCAAAAGACCCGGAAGACGTAGCGATCGTGAAGAACAATCTGGCACACTTGGAGGCTGCGTCGGCCCACTGATCGCCGCCCCGCTGCTGGGGACGCGGCCTTGCCCGCGTTCAGGTGGCGCGCCCGGTCTCGAAAGAACGCCGGTCAGTGCGCCCGCCGAATTGCGCGGACCACACTCTACTCCACCAGGCGCTTTAGAATTTCCTTGCCCAGCCTCTGTGTTTCGCCGAAAAATTTCTGATACTCCAAAAAGATTCGGTTCAACTCCAGCGCCTCATCGGCCGTGAGCTTCCTGCGCAGCATCATGTCGCGCACATGCACCGGGTTCGGTAGTGTCGCTTCTTCGGTAAGTTCTTCAAGAGCGGTCGAGGGATTGTAATGATACATCCGTCTATTTTATGCGCGGGCCGTCTCGCGGTGGGCTGGCGCGATCGGTTTCCAGCCGCGTATGTGGAGGCGGAAACTCCTGTTCAGTTCGCCAGCCCGCAGCCGCGCGCCCATAAACAAAAGGGACGGGCCTACTGCCCGTCCCTTAAAGTCCGCGCCGGTCAAAGCGGTCGGCGCCTCTCTATCTACTCCAGCACGAAAATATTTTTCTTTGAGCAGATTTCCTTCAGGATTTTCGGCCACACCGTCACGCTCACTTCACCCAAGTGCGCCTTGCGCAGCAGAAGCATCAGCGTTCGCGATTGCCCAATTCCGCCTCCGATCGACAGCGGCAGTTCGTTGTTCATAATCGCCTTGTGATACGGGAACTGCAGGTTGCCCAGGAGGTTCGACATTTCCAGTTGCCGCTGCAGCGTCTCGGCATTCACGCGAATGCCCATGGAGGTGAGTTCGTGCCGCCGCTTGGTCACCGAATTCCAGACCAGGATGTCGCCGTTCAGGCCATGCGTCTCCTTGTGCGTTTCCTTTTTCGTGTCGGTGATCCAGTCGTCATAGTCCGCGGCGCGGTTTTCATGCGGATAGCCATCCTTCAGCGGCCAGCCGATTCCGATGATGAAAACTGCCGGATATTTCTGGAGAATCTGCGTCTCGCGCTGCTTGCGCGGCAGGTTCGGAAACATGTCGAGAATCTCTTCCGCGTGCAAGAACGTCAGTTCCTCGGGCAGGTTCGGGAAACGCGGATCGCGCAGGGCAGGGAACAGGTCTTGCGCGAATTTCTCGGCGCCCACCAGCACCTTCCAGATCTTCCGCACCACGTCTTTCAGGAAGGCCACATTCCGGTCATGGGCGTGGATTGAGCGCTCCCAGTCCCACTGGTCGACATAGGCCGAGTGGTCGTGATCGAGGAAATAATCCTTGCGCACTGCGCGCATATCCGTGCAGATGCCTTCGCCCGGCTTGCAATCGAATTGCTTCAGCGCGACGCGTTTCCACTTGGTCGCCGCCTGCACCACCTGCGCATCAATCGGATGCACTCCGCGGTCGTTCGAGATGTGGAAGGAAACCGGCGTCCGCGAGCCGTCGCGGTCCAGCATGTCGTTCACGCCGCTCTCCACATCCACAATCAGCGGCACCTCGACCATGGCCAGATTGAGCGCCTGGCACAGGTTGTCCTCGATATATCGCTTGACCTGGAAGACTGCCTTTTGCGTGTCGCGCCGGTCCAGCAGCGAGCGGTAATCGTTGGGCAGCACCCGTTCCAGTTCCGTGTAATTGCCAATCCCGGGCCCTGCCAGATCGGCTTGCTTGTCATGAGCTTGTTTGTCGAGCGTTTCTTCGGTAAAAGTCGCCATGAATCCTCCGCGCGTGGAATATAGAACCGAGTTCATACCTGACTATTGACTACGCCCACCGGGCGGACCGGTCTGTGACCACCGGCACACAGAGGTGTGCGGGCGAACGGCCCAAACACGGTCAATTTGTAGGATGTTTCCACGGTCGATCGCCTGGGAGCTGTTGACCGCTCCTGCGAGGGTTCTGGTTGCTTGAGCACACTAAGTTTATCCGGTGGCCTGGAGGCAACACGGTTATCGAATCTGGCAGATATGTACTCTGAAGCGAGAGAGCGCACTCTTCGCCTAAAACACGATGAGTGCGGCCCTCTCGACGTTTACCTTGAGCGGATCGCGCGACCACAACCTGCTGAGCCGATTCAGGGCAGCACAGCGTAGACGGTCCCATAGCCTTGATTGAAGACCACCGGATTGCCTCCGTTCCCTCCGCCGTACGTGGTGCCGAACAAGTACTTGCTAGTACCGCCCATGCCATTGGAGACTTGCAAGGGAATCACGCCCCCATACGGATTGCATCCGTCGCCGCTGTACGCCGACGAAGGAACGCATTGTCCATGTATGCCCGAGCCCGGAGTAAAGCTCCATAATGCGCTGTTAGCGACCGGTAGCGTGGTGGGCGGTTCCTTCCACGTGGTGCCCGACAAATCCAGTTCAAAGACGGCGCCATTATTGCCGCCCCCGCCCGAATAAGTAGCTCCGTACAGCGTTTTGTAGCTGTTATCGAATGTGACGCCCGCATAGGCAGTGCCGCCGTCCCAGCGATTGGTGAATTTGAATAGTATCTTCTCCGCGTAGCTTGTCCCTTTCAGCTCAAAAACCGTGCCTCCGCCCAACGGCCCCAGGTCGGTCGTCCCATACAGGTCGCCTTTGGGGTCCATGATTAACGTGTCCATCGGATAGGATCCATCCTTCGGGTAACCCAGGAACGAATACAGCACGGCCTCGTTCCAAATAGCAGTTCCCGAAGGCGCAAGCCTGAAGACAATCCCACAACCTGGTTCGACCGATGCCTCAATGTATCTTGCGCAAGGCTCGGCGCCTGTGTTGGCTTTCCCCCCGCTGGCAGTTGTGCCATAGAGGATGCCCTTGGCATCGATGGCCAACCCGCCAAACGGATTGGAGCCATCCGGAATGCCAGCGAACTGGTAAATTTCGTTGTACGTCGGACTGGTGAGGCCCGTGGTGCAGGGTATGGGATCGCTCGGGTTGGTTACTCCAGGCGCACAGACAACAAACACGCTGCCACAGCCGGGATAACCGTAAACGGCGCAATTGGAATTGTATACGCCGCCAATGTTGGTGCCGTACAAGTTGCCATACGTGTCCATTACGAGCTGGCCATACGGATGCCGCCCATTCGAAGACGACGGGCTCATCACCGCAAGGACCAGTTCCGCGGGCGGCGTCACCGATCCGCAGTATGGACCCGACGTCGACTGGCAATACACAAAAACCGTCCCGCACCCCGTGTTGGCGTTGCAGCCAATGCCGCCCTGCGAGGTCGTCCCGTAGAGATTGCCGAACTTGTCGAAGATCATCGTATCCTGCGGCGTCGCACCGTCGCCGGGAGATGAGCAACTTGAGCCTCCGCAGCCCGTGAAGTAGTAGAGGACAGTTTCGGTGTAAGGGAAGCCCCCCGACGTTGGAGTCAGCTTGTAGATGACCCCGCATCCCGTATCCGGGCAGCCCGCGCCCAGGTTGCCACCGCCCGCCGTCGTGCCATAGAGGTTGCCGGTGGTATCCGCCACCAGCCCGCCATTCGGATAGGCCCCATCCGCAGGAACTGCGTATGGCCCTTGAAAATTGTAGACGATCGTATCCTGCGCCCGGAGACCGGCGGGCGCTGCCACCAACACCAACAACACGGCAATGACCCATGCCATCGCTTGCACCACCGCCGGGCCTTTACTCCTTCGACACTTTCCCACAGAATTTTCCCATTTCATATTGAGGCTCCTTGTTTTCTAGTTTTCTTGCTATGGATCTTCGGGGGAATTTACTCCTTGAGGTTCTTGTGTAAGTCCTCCCCGGCAAGCCTGTTACTGGCCTGCAAAGGCGCACTGGTCTCATAAATAGTTCAAGAAAGAGCGTTGGCCCCGGCGTAAAGCCCGCATGATTCGCTGCTTTAAGCGGCTCCGCTAACGCCGCGCACTTTCACGAAACCATTTATGAAACAGGCTCTTAGGCTTTATGTCATCTTATTGAATGTCTTGAGAGAGAAGGGGATTCCTAGCGCGCCATAAACCGTTGCTATCTGAGGAGATAGAAAACAAGATCACCAAAAGTACACCCAAAAGTACACCCTGCGAGAATTGACTGGGTTGAATGGCGCGTTGAATGCAGTTGGCGAATTCAATCCACCCGCCGACGTTCAAGTACGAATGGTGTTTGGCCGCGACCCTCTGCTCCCAAAGCAGATTTTGTCGTTCATTGAACCCTGTTGAAATTGAGCGGGATTTACGATTTTAGAATGTATGATTTGCAATTCGGTATCGCGTCCTCGTCGATCGGCATCGATCTAGGATGCTCGTGCCGTGACAATAGTCGTCTACAGTACACATCCATTATCTTTGGCCCTCGACGGAGTTTTGTGTTTCTGCCTCGACGCGCAGGAACACATTTCTGGCCAGTTTTCACTCTGCGGACTGACGCCGAACTCATTCGTCAGGCCCGTTTTGTCTTGGGATCTGATTTTGACAAGGCATAACATTTTGGAGCAGAAGAGTCGGCGGATTACAGCATGTCGTCTTCGCTCCCCGTCATGGATCTGAATTCATGCCGAGTCAGCGCGTATTCACCTTTACGGTTGTGAACGCAGCAGCGAATTCGCGCGCGACCATGGCGCCGAAGAACTCGCCGCCCTTAGCATTAAGGTGAGTGGTGTCGCGGCCTGGGACGCTTGGATCGGCGGGATTGCTATTGAACTGATGTGCCTGCTCCTCCGTCATGGCGTCGAGGGCGTCGTTCGCCTCAGCGTTGAGGTCGAGTACGGCGGCGCCGGTCTCCTTGCCAACGGCGCGCATGGCAGCGGCGTAATCCTCCAGGGTGCGGACGTGCTTGCCGTCCATGTAGTTGCGCTGTGGCAGCGGGGTAACAAGGACAGGGATGGCGCCCATGGCGCGTGCCTCGCGGATATCGTCGCGCATGGTATCGGAGAAAGTGGTAGCGGGGACATCCGCGAGCAGAGGGCCTTTACCGGGACCGTCGTTAGCGCCGAACTGGATGAGTATGTAGTCAGGGTGGATGGCGAGGGCACGATCCCACAGGCCCTGCTCGCGATAGCTCTTTGCGCTGCGGCCATTGCGTGAGCTGTTGAAGCACTCGGTGTCGGTGGCCTGGCGCTCGCAGAAGGCAGTGCCCCAGCCCGTAGTATGGTTCACAGTGGAGTCGCCCGCGAGGACGATGCGCGTGGCATGGGGCGGCGGATAGATTTCGCCGCGAGCGGCTGCAGAGGGGGAAATGGAAGCCGCGGGCGCGGGTGCAGGTACAGGCGTGGCCGAGGCCGGCGCGATGGTGGCGGAGTCAGCTGGCGTCTTCGGTGCTACCGGTGTTACATGAGTGAGGTCCTGAGCCCACTCGCTCGGGACGGCGGGCGGTGTTTCAGCCTCGACCATCAAGCCGAGATAGGAGAGATAACTCGAGACGGGTGCGTCGGGCAGGCCCTTTAGGCCGGCAACGATGCAGCGCGCGTTCATGAAGGCTCCCGGGATGTCGAGATGCACCGGCTCGCGCGTGTGGAACATGCCGAAAGTCTTCTCCTGACCGAGCTTCTCGTACTGCTCGGCGACGAGAGCGCTGACATCTACGAAGTCGACACGGCCCTCTTGCTGGGCAATTTTCCAGGAGATCTCGCGGTAGTTGTTGACGCCGACCTCGATGTGACCGTCCTTCCAGACGTTGCGCGTGGTGAGCGACATGACGATGGGCTGCGCGCCAGTGGCTTCAGTATCGCGGATGAACTTGCGCAGGTACCAGCCGAAGGTGTGCACGGTCTCGTGCTTGTGGGTGGCGATGTTGTCGATCTCCTGCGTCTCGTCGCCAATGTCGGGGATGGTGCCGCGAGCAACCTGGTCGTTGAGGGCAAAGATATCGTTCTGGCCGAGTTGGAGCAGGACGACATCGCCGGGCTTGAACTGGGCGATGGCTTTGTCCCACAGGCCTTCTGTGAGGTAGGTGCGAGTGGACCTGCCGCCGCGCGAAAGGTTGACCACGTTGACCTTGCTGGGATCGAAGAAGGCGTAGAAGAAGACGCCCCAGCCCTGGGCTTCGGCGTAGCCCTCCTTCATGCGGTCGATGTGGTAAGCGGCGGTGGAGTCGCCGATGATGAAGATGCTGTGCAGCGCGGGGTTGAAAGGCTCCACAAGCTGCTGCGCATCGCTGGCATGGACAGCGGGGACCTCGGCGTAGCCGGGTGGCCTGGACGCAGGTGTGGGCGGTTGGGTCGGTGTTTGTGCAGAGTAGAGGCAAGCCGTGTAGGCCACAGTGATCGCGAGCGTGACCCACAGCGAAAGATTGTGGCGAAGTATCACGGATCGAAGAAGCATCATGATTCAAAACCCCTCATGGACTTTTTGCGTCAGTTAGCGCTCGGACGCGCGGCCGGCTGCGCAGGAACGGGGATTGGCCTCGATCCCGGCGGCCCGTCGGGCCGCACAGTCGTTGGTCCTCCGGGCACACCGATCAGGTCCGGCCCTAGCTCCACTTGGGTTTTGACAATTGCGTCCGCCACCATGCGCCCGAAGACCTTCTGCCCATACGGATTGAGATGGGTACGGTCCAGCGGCGCCGCATCACCGCTATCCGGTTCGGGCGTGCTCGCCGGCGTCGCCACCGCGGCGCCCGTATCCGGGTCGACCCCTTTGTCGAACTTGTCGGCCTGTTCCTGTGTCATGCGCTTCAGCGTTGCCACCGACAACTGATTCAGATCGATAACGGTGATGTACTCATCGGCGCCCACTTTCCTCGTCGCGTCCGCATACGCCGTCAGATCCTCCACCAGCACACTGTCTTTGTAGTTGCGCCGCGAGAGCGATGTAACCAACACCGGTACCGCTCCGATCGCGCGCACATCCGCAATATACCGGCGCAAGTTGGCCGCGAACGTAGTGTCAGGGTCCGTGTGCAGCGCGGGATTCGGTTTTTGATCGTTGTGCCCGAACTGGATGAGGTAATAGTCACCATGCTCGTCCAGCGCCTTCTTCCACGCACCTTCGTCGATAAAGCTCTTCGAGCTTCGCCCATTCAGCGCGTCGTCAACACAAGTGACACGCGGCGAAAAGTCTGCGCAGAAGCCCGGCCCCCAGCCACCACCGGTGGCCACGGTCGAGTCTCCCACCAGCACAATCTTCACGGGCCCACCCTCTATCACCCGCATCGCCTTCTCGCCATCGGGCGGCAGCCTCGCTGCTTCTGGCCGAACATATTTCTTCAGGTCCGGCACAGCCTTGCCCAGATCGACGGCCACCATCCGCCCAAAGACATAGCTGCCCGCCCAGTTGAAGTGAGTCTTGTCGTAGATGGTTGCGCCAGTTGCATCCTTCTTGGTGATTTCGAATTTGTGGCCAGCCTCCTCGCCAATACTTTCGAGGTACTCAATGCTCTCGTTCTGCAGTTCGATCAGCGGCACATTCATGTCCGCTGCAACCTTCCGCATCGTGATGCAGTGGTCGATTTGGTCGGAGTGGATTTTGCCATCCGCCTCGAAATACTGTCGAGTGATTGGAGTAACCAGGATGGGCTTAATGCCCGCGGCGCGCGCCTCGGTCACATATTGCCGAAGGTTCTTTTCGTAATCCCCGGGATCTGTCAGCGCCCGGTCTCCGCCGAACGGTGCACCGTTCGATCCGACCCCACCCGCTGCCGTTCCGGTGGGCGCAGGTGGCCGGTTGAACACAAAATCGTTGTGCCCGAACTGGATCAGCATATAGTCCGGCTTGGTCTCGAGCGACCGCTCCCACAAGCCCTGCGCACGGAACGAGCGTGTGCTCGCCCCGCCTTTGGCCATGTTCACGCAGTCGACATCGTCCGTAAGGTTGGCGCAAAAACCGCGCCCATACCCCGCGTGGTCGGTCTGTGTCGAATCCCCAATCAGATCGATGCGCAGTGTGGTCCCAGGCTTGCGCATCGCCGAGGTTGCCGGATCGAATGACTTGACGGGGTCACCCTGCGCCATTGCCTGCAGCGTCAACAAACCTGTCGCCAGGAAGATCGCAAAACAGAATATGATCCTACCAATTGTCATCGTCGCCCCTTCGGCGGCAAGTTTACACGAATTGCAGGGTTCCTGGCATGCCTGCCCATCAAAACGCCATCCATCCGATGAATTGAATTGAAGTATGAAATTCCTATCTGGATTTGAGGTTAAGAGCCGTTTGCATCTGTCGACTCGTGCAGGCTGGATGGCTTTGAAAATGGAGGCGGATGAAGTTTCGGCATGGGACAGGTCAACCTGGGTAAGTAAGTTGCCGCGCTGAATCAGACCACTCAAGGTTGGATTGGATAAATACGATAGGCCACGACTGAAGCTGTAATTGGGGTACCCCTCGCCTGTGAGGTCTTGAGCAGAACTTCAAAATACGGCAATCCATTTGAATGAAGGGTTTTCTCAAATTCGGAAAACTCATCTTCCGAGAGCAGAAAATCTCCGCCGGCCTCTGTAGCTTCTGAGGAGGTCCCTTCGATGAGAAGTACCTTGGTGCCGCGATCCGGATTCGGCAGATAAGCTACCACACAGTAGCCCAAGGAATAGGTAGGTGAGTAGATTGCGTTCTCTCCCGCTTTCGGCGAAATGTTAATCACAGAGCCGGGACCAACATCGGGCGGGTTCGCCTTAAAATTCAGACGGGCTTGAAATAGCTGTTGCCAGGGATTTGAGTACTGTGAGCCAATTAGGATTACATTGTCCTGGCCTGCAAGCGCTGAAGAGTAATCGCGCGCATTGTAGATGTGCATCCCGTTCCCGATGCGGTCGAATGCCGTCATCCGTTGCGCCAGCCTGAATTCACTCGAGTTCCCAAAGTTCTTCGAGGCAATCAAGGTCAAAACAGGCTGTATATCCGAGCCAGAACTCTGCGTCGTAACCTGGCTGAGGTAGCTGCGGTTGAGATAGTCGCTGAGAGTGAATGTCCGCTTCTCGATGTCCTCGAGGAGTTGAAAGGAAACGTCGGAGAGCACAACATCCGTTTCGTGTTGGGGGGCGTTGACGAACGCCGACCACAGGGAGTTCAGCGACGGTTCGTATTTTAAGGGATACAGGGAACGGTCCAGTGTTCGTTCCCGCAGCCACCAGCCCGCACATGAGCCCAGTACGAGGGCAATCGAGATCATGCCGACAAAAATCCGCCAACGATGAGGCCTTGCATCGTCCCCAGAGGCTGCCGCTGGCAGAGTTGCGATCGATTCCTGGTGCGATGCGCCCGATGGCATCGCTGGCGATTCGTGTAAAGCAACTTCGGGTGCAGCACCGGCCGCCTTCGGCTCCCGCCAGTGGAATTCCGGGACATAGTTTCCCGAGGCAAGTTCAATAATGACCTGGGCCCCGCCGTGGCCTTCTGAGTAATATTGAGCTAGTCGGCGACGCACGTCGTTCGCCCTCACCCGAACGATGGAATCAGTTCCCGTTTCGTAGTTAATGGGTCTGCCGAAAAGCTCCGCGCCGAGGAAGCGCTCTGTCAGATACTCATAATTGCCATCGAGCGCCTGTTGCACGGTGAATTCCAGGAAGTCCTGGCATCTCTTGCTTCCCGAAAAATAGCTGCTTTTAAGGATCGTGCCAAGCTCGGTATGGACAGCGGCTGTTCGTTCGGGACTAAAGCCGGCTGTCTTCTCGTGATTGGGAAGAATCCGCATTAGCGCTCATCCTTCCTGTGCAGAAAAAATTCTAACACGCCTTAACGGAATCGTAACGCTGATCCCTAAGTTATGACCTTTCAGGTTGTTACGGTCCGGTCCAGCACCGAACCGTTCGGAACGTTGACAGCCAACTCTTACGTAGCGACATTGGTCATCGGCGCAAAGGTCCGCATGACGCCGAAAGAGAGAAGATGAATATCCGCCCTTTTCGGTACTTTCTCGTCATTCTTTTCCTGCCCGCAATGCTTCGAGGCCAACAGCTCGCAGATTTGGTGGACCCTTGGGTAGGAACGGCCGCTGAAGGGCAGACGTATCCTGGAGTAGGCATACCCTTTGGGATGACGCAATGGACGCCCGCAACACAAGATACCGAGAGAAAAGGCGTAGTCCCCTACTATTACGCCGATCAGGTATTTCACGGAATTCGCGGCAGCCATTTTCTGAGCGGCTCGGCAATGCAGGATTATGGCAGTTTCCAGTTGCTGGCTGGATCGGATGTGTTCCCGTGGCAAGGGCGCGCGCCAACTTCGCGGTTTTCTCACGACGCGGAGCACGCCACACCGTATCTCTACAAAGTCGAGCTTCCGGATCTTGGCGTGACTGCATCGGTCACGGGAACTGCGCGCTGCGGTCTGCTGCGGTTTGCATTTCACCGCGGTGGCGCTGCGTGGATCGATGTGCAAAACAACGCCCGCGCCGGCGACGGTTCCTTGACCATCGATACTGCTCACAACGAGATCGTGGGTTGGAGCAAAGTGCGCCGCCTCTATGCGGGCCAAGGCAAGCTGGCAGGATTTAGCGGCTATGTAGTCGTGGAATTCGATCACCCTTTCCATGTGGGAGGCACGTGGTCGGGGACAGAGGTTCATCCGGGCAGCACCGACCAAACTTCCGACGCCAGTCCCACAGGCGGTTATGTCACGTTTGATGTAAAGCCGGGAGAAGTCGTGCTGGCTCGCGTTGGGACATCGTTCGTGAGCATCGATGAAGCGCGGAAGAACCTTCGCGCCGAGATTCCCGCATGGGATTTTGCGAAAATCGAGCAGAAAAGCCACGCCGCATGGGAGAAAGCCCTCGGCGTGATCGAAGTAACCGGAGACAATGCAGATCGCCGCATCTTCTACACCGCGATGTATCACGCGCTTCAACTTCCGCGGATCTTCAGCGATGTGAGTGGAACTTACCCCTGTTTTGCGGGTGGGCAGTCCATTGAGACCGCTCGCGGCTTCACTTATTACGACGATTTCTCGATCTGGGATACCTTCCGTGCCGAGCATCCTCTCTTTACGATTATCGATCCGAAGGACGATGCGGATATGATCCAGTCGCTGATCGTCAAAGGCGAGCAGGGCAGTTTTCTACCCACTTTTCCCGCCTGGAACAGTCACACAGCGGAGATGGACGGCGATCACGGGGTTGCAATTATTGGCGATGCTTATCTGAAAAGAATACGCGGCTTCGACATACAGGAGGCCTATCGCCTGATGCGCAAGAATGCGTTGGAGTCGCCCGCATCGGAGGCCGAATATCTCGACGGAGAGGGCCGGCGGGCGCTGGACTCGTATTTGAAGTACGGCTATATCCCGCTGGAGGATTCGGTTCCCGGAGCTCCCTCGCCGCATAAAAACGAGCAGGTGTCACGCACGCTGGACTATGCTTACGACGACTTTGTCTTGGCCGAAGTGGCCAAGGCACTCAACAAGCCGGAAGATGAGGCGATCTTTCGAAAACGCGCCCAGAACTATCGCAACGTGATCGATCCGGTCACAGGATTCGCCAGAGGGCGCCATGCGGATGGAACATGGGTCACTCCGTTCGATCCCACCAAGAAAGCGTCGTATATTACCGAGGGCTTACCATTTCAATTTACGTTTTATGTGCTTCAGGACATTCCCGGGTTGATTGCTCTCGAAGACGGGAACAGCGGGTTTATCTCAAAGCTTGACGAGCTCTTCGCGAAGAACCTATACGATCAGGGCAACGAGCCGAGTCATCATATCGCCTATCTGTACGACTACGCGGGTGCTGCGTATAAGACCCAACGGCATGTGGCCGAGGTTCGCGCCGCAGGCTATCGCGATGAGCCGGGCGGCCTGATTGGCAATGACGACGGCGGGCAGATGTCTGCCTGGTATATCTTGAGTGCTCTCGGGTTTTATCAAGTCACGCCAGGAATTCCGCGGTATGCGATTGGCTCTCCGCTCTTTCCCGACGCGAAGATTCACCTGCCCAATGGCAAGATCTTTCACATTGTGGTTAAGCGCGACGTCGCTCAGGCCCCGTATATCCAATCGGCAATGCTCAACGGAAAGCCGCTGGGACGATTCTGGCTGACGCACGAAGAGATCGTGTCTGGCGGGATTTTGGTTTTCCATATGTCCTCGACGCCCAATCTCGATTGGCCAAGTAAGGTACACCCTGAGAAGAATAAACGTGTGGTCGCGGCGAACTGATCGCAGGAATTCTCATGGGGCTGACGCAGGATGGAAGTCGAGTCATCACTGCTACCTATGCTGTCGCCACATTCTTGTCTCTCGAATGAGTAAACGAGCATACTCCGAACACCGCGTGAAAGGCATTTTGTGATGCGGCGCTTTCAAAATAAGATCCGCAGCCAGTCGGCAGGCGTTTGCATTTGGCTTTTGAGCATCACCATGCTGACGGCTTCCCGGCCGGTAAAGGCCGGGGAAGCCATCTATCAATATGCTGTCACACAAGCGAACCGGACGATCTACCTCTGGATTCCTCCTGAATGCGCGTCGGTGCGAGGTCTAATCGCAGCCTTCGCAAACCTCACGGAGCGTCAATGGCTCGAGGATCCCGCGGTGCGGGAAGTGGCGAAGCGGCAGTGCCTGGGGATCGTCTGGATTGGTCCCGGCGATGAGTCGGTTCTAAACGCGGATATGAAGCCGGGAGCGGGCGAAGCACTTCAGGCGACGTTTCGCGCCCTGGCCCGTGTTTCAGGATTCCCGGAACTGGAATTTGCGCCGGTCATTCCCACAGGGCATTCCGCGCACGGGCAATTCTCATGGCGGTTTGCCCAGTGGGCTCCTGAACGCACGATTGCTGTCATTCCTATCAAGACCGTTCCATTTCCGCAGGATCTCGATCTGCCGGGAATTCCGATGCTTTACATTGTCGGCGAGACCACGGAGTGGCCGCAGTATCGCGATGGCCGCATCGGAGACCGCGACTTCTTCTGGTCGCACGTTCGCGAGAGCGCTCTTCGGCTGCGCCAGGCGGGTCCCGAGAACCTCATCGGCGTAGTGACGGATCCCGGAGGCGGCCATTTCGATTGGTCGCCGGCCGATGGAAGACTTCTTGCGCTCTTCATCGAAAAGGCATGTCTCGCTCGATTGCCACAACAAACGCCCGAGCATGGGCCGGTGCATCTTCGCCCGATTACGGCAAATCAAGGCTGGCTGACCGATTCGAGCGGAGTCCAGCCGGATCGCTGGCCGCCCGGGCCGTATGCGCATGATCAGGGAAACGCGAGCCAAGCTTACTGGTTTTTCGACCGGGAGATGGCGGATGCAGCAGTGCGTTTCAACGGCGATCGTGTGGCGAGAAAGCATCAGATGCTCACATTCGAGCAGGATGGCGTCTTATTGCCGGTCGCCAAGCAGGGATTCGCTCCACTGAAATTCGAGCCCGAAGCGGATGGAATCACATTCAAGCTCAAACCGGCATTCCTGACGTCGATCCCGCCG
>PLHW01000072.1 GCA_003139095.1 Acidobacteriaceae bacterium | reverse complement strand
GCTAAAGCCCCGATCCTTTTGGAGGCCGCGTTCGGCACGGCTGAAGCCGTGCCCTTTTAAAACTCCGTCGATACGAAAGAACAACGTGTTGAAAGATCACAGGCACCCTCGGGTTATTACTTCAGCCTATTAGTAGGGAGGAGAAAGCGTTTTGTGTCGGATGTAGATAAGTGGTATCGAGATTATTGGGCGCGGCACCGGGCGCGGGAGGTTGTGTACAAGACGCTGCGGGCGCGGTGTTTGTCGTGCGAGGATCGAGCGGAGCTGAATGAATATGAGCAGGTGATTTTTGATCGCACGCACGGGGCGGAGCGGTTGCTGGACTATGGCGGCGGGGACAATCGGCTGAAGCGGAAGTTTGTGGCGGCGGGGTTTAAGGGGCGGTATGAAACGCTGGACCTGTCGAGCGAGGAGACGCACGAGTATTCGTCGCTCGGGGAGGTGCGGGGGGAGTTCGATGCGATTGTGTGCCTGGAGGTGATCGAGCATATTTCGCTGAACGATTATGTGGATTTGATGGACGCGTTCGGCAAGCTTTTGCGACCGGGCGGAGTGCTGGCGGTTTCGACGCCGAACCCGCTGTGCGTGGTGCCGATGTGGGCGGGCGATCCGGGACATGTGCAGCAGTATCCGATAGCGGATTTGGCGGCGGACTTTGTGATACGCGGATATGAGGTGGAAGCGTTTCGGGTGCGGTATGGAGCGTGGCCGGGCGGAGTGAGGCCGCGCTTGAGATTTTTTGCGGTGAGAGCGCTGTGCTACTTGTTGAGCGTGGATTATGCGCAGGGGATTGTGGTGGTGGGGACGAAAATCAAGACGCGAAAGGACGGTTCCTCCGGTGTTTGAGAAGTTGGTTTCATGGGAAATGGCCTTGCGTGGCGGAAATGCCCGCGCCCATGCCGGGAAACTGATCCGGAGGGTGTGGCCCGATTTCCGACTCTCCAATTTTCTGCTGCGGACGACGGGCAGCCGGAAGATGGTCGTGGTGAACGGGAAGAAAATGTTTGTGGACTTGCGGGACAGCGCGGTGGCTACTCATTTGTTTGTTTCCAAAACGTGGGAGCCCGAAGAGACAAAGCTGGTTTCGAGGTTGCTGGAGGAAGGGGATGTGTTTGTCGATGTCGGAGCCAACTTGGGCTACTTCACTCTGATAGCCTCCGATGCGGTTGGCAAAACGGGGAGGGTTTTTGCCTTCGAGCCGGAACCGAACAATTTTTCTCTACTGCAAAAGAACGTCGAAGTAAACAAGTGCGCCAATGTGTGTTGCGAGCGGAAGGCGGTCTCGAACGCAAACCAGCCGATTGAGCTGCATCTTTCGAGCTTCAATTATGGAGATCACCGCATTTACTCGTCTCATGACGACGAGGGTTACAATCGCGGCGAGGAGCGCGCGCGGACGCAAGTGGAGGGCGTAACGCTCGACAGCTATTTCCCTTCGGGAACGCGGATCGATTTCATCAAAATGGATGTTCAGGGCGCCGAATATTTTGCGCTGCTGGGGATGGAACGTGTTTTGCGCGAGAATGTTGATGTCGTGCTTATGGTTGAGTTCTGGCCGCATGGGTTGCGCGAGGCGGGGGTCGAGCCCTCGGCGTTTCTCGAAAAGGTGGTCGGGCCCGGCCTTGTGCCGTTCCGGATCGATGGGGAAAAGCTCGTGAGGTGGTCGGTGGATGGGATTTTGCAGACTTCCGGAGACGATTGCGTCAATCTGGTGCTTTCGCGAAGAAGGCTCGACGACTGAGATGAAGCGTGTGCAGTTGTTTCCGCAAATGACGATGGCGTATCGGGCGTGCGTGGGAACTTAGAGGTCAGAGGTCAGAAGTCAAAATCAAGATCAAAGTCAAAGTCAAAGTCAAAGACCCCACCCTAAACGTCGCAAAAGACGCGACGTTTGAGGGCGGGGCACCCGCGTTTCCACTCGCGCTTTGACAGGGGCGTAGCGGCACAAAATATTCATTGACCTAGGGGGGGTGGGTGGATAGACTTCCGGGTTACAGGCGGTGTGCCTCTCTCCCGCGTTTTAGCTGCCTGGGAAAGCCTGCAGTTCGATCCTTCCGCACTGGCGCGAGCCGGTGAATCGCCACTGCTTGAAAAGATGAAAAGTTAGCGGATGTGGGCGGAGGTGTGCCTCTGCGCGCCGCGAAGCGTTTTCGCTGCGGGGTGGGGGAATCTCAGGTTGAACGTCGCACGGGGCCGGGGAAGTTCAACATCCCCACCCTAAACGTCGCAAAGGACGCGACGTTTAAGGATGGGGCAGCCTCTGCGCGCTGGGATAGAGGGGTGAGGTGCGGTGAAATGCATGGGTCCTTCGCTGCGCTCAGGATGACATCGCACTGAGAATTGAGAGAGGTTGATTGTGCCGGAAATTTTGGGATTGCGGACCGATTTATTTACCTGGCTGGCGTTTGCGGCGCTGCTGGCCTGCTGGGTGGGATCGGTGCGGCTGGTTCCGGGATGGAAGACGGAGGGATGGACGGCGGTGGTGCGGTCGGTGTATGGAATCGCGTGGCTGGGGTTCAGCGTGGATATTGTGGTGCGATTTTTGATGTTGTCGTACAACGCGGTGGAGTGGGCGAATGGGACGTCGCGGCTGTTGGCGTTGCCGGTAGAGACGGTGACGCGGAGCGTGATGTATTGCGGGATGTACTGGGCGCTGGTGGCGGCGGGATACGCGGCAGCGCGGAGGCGGAGGACGGCGGGAGCGCTGGCGGTGACTCGGGTGCTGACGGTGGAGATGGCGTACGCGGCGGTGGTGCCGGTGGCGGCGGTATGCTCGGCGCTGTTTTATGTGGTGGACATGCCGGATGAGGTGCCGCTGGCGCTAGTGACTCCGCTTGGCGTGTTGGCGACACTGTACATGGTGCCGGCGGCGATTGTGTGGTGGGACCACTTTCGGCGGGGAGCGGCGTGGCGAGTGGGATCGATGCAGATGGTAGCGCTGCTGCCGGCGGTGGTGAATGCGTGGCGGAGCCCGTATCGGGAGAATATTGCGCCGGTGTTTTTGATTCCGCTGCTGGCGGCGGTGTTTGCGGGACGGCGGCCGCGGCTGGCGCGGCTGATACCGGTGGCGGTGGCGTGCTTTTTGGTGCTGACCGCGGTGGTCAGCTCGTACCGGGCGATCAAGTGGGAGAACACGCGGCCGGAGGAAGTGGCGACGGAGATCAAGCGGGCGGGAGTGGTGGAGTGGCTGACGGGAGATTTTGGCGAGCGGATGGCGAGATTCCACTCGTTTGACTCGATGCTGCTGACGGTGCATCTGGTGCCGCAGGCGAGAGGGTATTCGGGGAGGAATGTGCTGGTGAGTCCGTTTGTGAGGGCGTTTGTGCCGCGGATGATTGACAGCGGGAAGGCGGCGGCGGATGCGGGCGAGCAGTTTGGCGTGCGCACGTGGGCGTATGACGATCCGCAGACGCGGGACCATGGCGGGGCGGCGATTGCGCCGTCGATGCCGGGAGATTTGTATGACGCGGGCGGGCCGATCTATATCGCGCTGGGGGCGCTGATATGGGGAGCGCTGCTGGGAGTGGTGGATGGATGGAAGGGACATTTGCCGGCGTGGTCTGCGGCGGCGGTGACGGCGCTGGTGGCGACGCACTGCGCGATGTCGATTGAGCGGGACTTCGATCATGAAGTGGCGGGGATGATCCAGATATTTCTGGTGCTGGTGGTGGTGTGCGGAGGAATGATGCTGGGGCGAGGAAGACGGGTGGAGTGGGGAGCGGCGGTTGGGACGGAGTATTAGAGAAATTTAGGGCGACGAATTTATTTGGGACGAACGAATCGGGAGCGGGTTCTGGGCTCATGGTAAGTGCGGCGGTGGGATGGACGGGGCGGACGGGGATGGAAGGTGAGAGCGGGTTGCGTCCGCTCGGGCGCGGGATTTTGCTGACCACGGATTTTCCGCCGGTCCTCGGCGGAATCAGCAGTTACTTATTCAATGTATATCGGCAATTTGATTTGAGCGGGATGACGCTGATTGCGCCAAAACATGCGCGGGCAGCGGCGTTTGACGAGGAGCAGAATTATGCGGCGGCGCGGTATGCGGGAGCGCCTGGGATTCCGGGGATGCGGACGGCGTGGCAGGTGTGGCAGATGTATGCGGCGGCGGAAAAGCTGGTGAAGAGAGACAGGGAGTTGATGCTGCATTGCGGGCACGTGAACGCAGCAATAGCGGCGCGCAAGTTGAAGCGGTGGTATGGGATGCGGTATCTGGTGTGGACGCACGCGGTCGAAATCATGGACGAGTGGCGGCGGGCGAAGATTGTAGGGGCGCTCGGCGACGCGGACCTGGTGATCACGAACAGCGAATACACGCGCGCGTTTGTGAAGTCGGCGGGAGTGGAGGAGTCGAAGATTGTGAAAGTGCGGCCGGGGGCGGATGCGGAGCATTTTCGTCCGGGGATGGATGCGAGCGGGATTCGGCGGCGATTGGGGATTGAAGGCAGGCCGACGCTGCTGACGGTGGCGCGGATGGTGAAAGTGAATCGGTATAAGGGGCACGATGTGGTGCTCCGGGCGCTGGCGCGGGTGGTGAAGGCGGTGCCGGATGTGGCGTATGTGATGGTGGGGGAAGGCGACGACGTGGAGTATCTGGCGCAGCTGGCGCGGGAGCGCGGAGTGCAGGACAACGTAGTATTTGCGGGGCGATTGAAGAATGAGGAGTTGCCGTTTATTTATAACGCGTGCGATGCGTTCATCATGTGCAGCCGCGAAGACCGGACGCGGCGCGGGGTTTGGGCGGAGGGATTCGGGTTGGCGCTGGTGGAAGCGTCGGCGTGCGGGAAGCCGGTGATTGCGGGACGGTCGGGCGGAGTGCCGGACGCGGTGCGCGAGGGCGTGACGGGATTGCTGGTCGATCCGACGGATGAGGTGGCGGTGGCGGCGGCAATCGTGAAAATTTTGCGAGAGCGGGAACTGGCGGAGACGCTAGGGCGGAATGGACGCGCATGGGTGGAGCGCGAGATGAATTGGGATCGCGCGGGCGATGAGTTTGAGTTGGCGATGCAGGATTATTTTGCGGGCGTCGAGCGCGATGAAGGTGGCGGCGTGAAAGAGGCGGTGTAGCGGCGTATGTGCGGGATTGCCGGGATTTTTAGTTACGGGGGAGATGGAGAGGCGGGCGCGCGAGCTTCTCGCACCGGAGCGGAGGCTGGGGTGCGGGCGATGATGGCGGCGCTGCGGCATCGGGGGCCGGATGCGGAGGGGTTGATTGCGATTCCTGTGGGTGGGGGATCGGTGGTGCTGGGGCATACGCGGCTTTCGATTCTGGATTTGAGCGACGGATCGCGGCAGCCGATTGAGGATGCGGAGACGGGATCGTGGCTGGTTTATAACGGCGAAATTTATAACTTTCGCGAGTTGCGGCGGGAGTTGGAGGGATTGGGAGCGCGATTCCACACGACGGGCGATACGGAGGTGCTGCTGCGGGCTCTGGTGGTGTGGGGCGAGTCGGCGCTGACGAAGCTGGAGGGGATGTTTGCATTCGCGTTCTGGGATGGGCAGACGAAGATGCTGCTGCTGGCGCGGGATGCGATGGGGATCAAGCCGGTTTATTACCGGCGCGTGGGAGTGGGGGTTGAGCTAGACCAACAGCAAGATCAAGTTCAACACCAAGATCAACACCAAGAGCGGCGGACAGGAGTGTCCGCCCCTCACGAGCTATTTGCGTTTGCTTCGGAGGTGCGGGCGCTGGAGCGGGCGGGGATTGGTCCGTTGACGGTGGATGAGGAGGCGGTGGATTCGTTTTTGGCGTATGGGGCGGTGATTGGTCCGAAGACGATTTGGAAAGAAATTCGGGAAGTGGGGCCGGGATGTTTACTTCGGGTGGATGGGCGGGGCGCGGTTTGGGAGGGGATGTGGTGGAGCGCGCGGCCCGGACCGGTGAAGCAGGTGCGATACGACTGGGATGGCAGACCTGAGGCGCAACGCTACCTTGGGGCGAATGGGGATTCGGCATATACCGGTTATGACTGTGTGGGCCGGCCCGCGGCGCTTCGTGGAATCTGGCCGGCGGGTACCGAGTCTGTGCAGGGGGTTGGGTATCTTGCGCCGGGGATGGCGGAGTTTGCCAGCCTGGGGGACTTTGAGACGGCGGTGGGAGTGATTCGGGAGCGGCTGGAAAAAGCGGTGGGAGCGCATCTGGTTAGCGATGTGCCCGTGGGAGTGTTTCTTTCGGGGGGAGTGGATTCGAGTTTGATTGCGCTGGTGGCGGCGCGGGAGTCGGCGATCCCGATCACTTTGCTGACGGTGGATTTTGCAGAGCAGGAATTTTCGGAGTTGCCGCATGCGCGGCGGATTGCGGGGAAGATTCCGCATCGGCATGAGGTGGTGACGTTGAGCGCGGCGGATTTGAGCGAGCTTTTGCCGGAGGCGCTCGCGGCGATGGATCAGCCGACGGTGGATGGGATCAACACGTTTGTGATTTCGCGGGCGGGCGCGAAGTGCGGATTGAAAGTGTTGCTGACGGGAATTGGCGGGGACGAGTTGTTTGGCGGGTACTCGACGTTTCGGAATGGGCCGCGGCTGCTGGCTTATGCGAAGAGGTTTGGGGCGGGGCTGCGGTCGGCGGCGGGATTGATGGCGAAGGTGAGTGGGAGTCCGATTCCGTGGAAGAAGGTAGCGGAGGCGGGCGAGATACGGACGCTGGCAGACGCGTATTTGCTGCAGAGAAGCGTGCGGTGGCGTGGTGGAAAGCGGCGGGCGCTGGCGGAGCGACTGGAGCAGAACGTGGCGGCGATGGAGAACGACTTTCAGCGGATTGCGGGGATGGAGCTGACGTTTTACATGCGGTACCAGTTGCTGCGGGATGCGGACGTGTTCAGCATGGCGAGTTCGGTGGAACTGCGGGTGCCGTTTTTAGATTTGGATCTGGTGGAGGCGGCGCTGGGGATGAGGCCGGAGTTTCATTTTGCGGGACGGGGAGCGGGGAAGCGACTGACGAAGAGAATTTTGAATGACCTGATGGGCGAGGAACTGCCGGAACGGAAAAAGATGGGCTTCACGTTTCCGTGGCGCAAGTGGCTGCGGGAAGGACTGCGGGAAACGATTGCGGGGACGCTGCGGGATGAAAGTTTGTATGCGGCGCTGGGACTGGATGCGGCGTATGGGCGGGAGTTGCTGGAAGGATTGGAGAAGGATGACAAGGAGCAATCGTGGTCGGAGGTGTGGTCGCTGTTTGTGCTGCTGAACTGGGCTGGGGGAAGGCAGAAATCAGAAGTTAGAAGGCAGAAGTTCGCAGCGAGTTAGAAGCCAGACTGAGGGAAAAGTGCCAACGGCTGAGTGCAGATTGGAGATGCCAGAGTGCGGAGCGCAGGAACCCTTGCCGGGCGCGGGGTTGCCGCGGATTGCGGTGGTTTGCGGGATGCGGGGAATCGGCGGGGCGGAGATCAGTTTGCTGGAGTTGGTGGCGCGGCTGCGGGGGACGTTTGAGTTTCATGTGATCGTGCCGGGGGATGGGAAATTTCAAAGAGCTGCATTGCTGGCGGGGGCGAAGACGCGGGTGGTGGAGTGGCCGGGGGCGCTGGAGGCTACGGGGGAGACGGCGCGGAGACCGGGAGCCGCGCAGTTGATGCGGGCGGCGTGGAGCGTGATTGGGTTTCGGCGGCGCCTGGGGAGATTGATTGAAGAAATTGGGGCAGCGGCGGTGGTGACGAATGCGGCGAAGGCGCATGTGATGGGAGCGCTCGCGCGGAGGCCGAAGGGTGTGCCGTTGATTTGGTATATGCGCGATGGGCTGGAGGAGAGAGCGCTGTCGCGAAGCGCGCTTGCTTTGCTCGCGCGGCGGTGCGATTTGGCGATTTGTATTTCGAAGTATGTGGAGGGGGAGTTTAAGAAGTACGTGTCGGAGGCGGTGGCGACGCGGGTGGTTTACAACATTGTGGATTTGGAGAGGTTTCGGCCGGGGGCAGGGACAACGGGGGCAAAGGCAAGATCAACACCAACATCAAGATCAACACCAACACCAACTGTGGCGGACAAGAGTGTCCGCCCCACACAGGCAACAGCAACAGCGGACGAGTTGGAAAAGGGGGATGGGGAACTTTGGTTTGGGATGGTGGGAGCGGTGACTCCGTTGAAGGGACAGGATGTTTTTTTGGCGGCGGCGGAGCGCGTGCTGGAGCGGTTGCCACGGGCGCGGTTTTTGATTGTGGGGGACAACCCATACGCGACGGAGGCCGGATCGGGCTACCAGCAAGGACTTTGGGAGAAGGTGGAATCGTCGAAGTTGCGGGGACGGGTGGAATTTTTAGGATTCCGGGAAGATGTGCCGCGGATTCTCTCGTTGTTGGATGTTCTGGTGCAGGCTAATCGCGGGCCGGAGGGACTGGGACGATCGGTGGTGGAGGCGATGGCGTGCGGAGTGCCGGTGATCGCGGTGAACCAGTGGGGGCCGGCAGAGTTGATTCGGGATGGAGAGACGGGATTGCTGTTTACGCCGCTGGATGCGGACGGGCTAGCGGAGCGGATGATCACGTTGGGAGTTGACGCGGAGTTGCGGGAGCGGATGGGAAGCCGCGGGCGGAGATGGATAGAAGAGAATTTGGCACCGGAGGAATTGGCGGCGCAATTTGCGGGAATTCTGGCGCGTGCGATGGGCGGGAAGTTGGGGGATGGAGCAGAGTTGCGGGAGGCGATGGCATGAGGGTCCTGCAACTGGGGAAATTTTACGACCCGGTAGTGGGCGGGATGGAGAGCGCGCTGCGGGAGATGTGCGAGACGATGCGCGAGCAGGTGGAGGTGCGGGTGGTAGTGGCGAACACGCGCATGCGCACGGAGCACGAGATGAGAGAGGTGGCGGTGACGCGGGTGGCGAGCCTGGGGAAGTTGTGGTCGTGCTCGATGGCGCCGGCGTATCCGCTGTGGGCGAGGAAGTTTGAGGCGGATGTGATGCACGTGCATGTGCCGAATCCGCTGGCGGAGTTGTCGGCGATGATGGCGGCGCGCGAGATGCCGGTGGTGGCGCACTTTCACAGCGACGTGGTGCGGCAGAAAAATCTGCTCAAAATATATAGGCCGTTCCTGGAGGCGTTTTACCGGCGAGTGAACGCGATTGTGGTGCCGACGCCGACGCACATCGAGATCTCGGAGTTTGTGAGAAGGCATCGGGAGAAATGCCACGTTGTGCCGTTTGGGATTCCGCTGCAGCGATTTGAGCTCGGTGAGAGCGGGCGTCGGCGGGTGGAAGAGCTGCGGGATGGGCGGCCGATGGTGCTCGCCGTGGGACGGCTGGTGGGCTACAAGGGCGTGGGGAATCTGATCCGGGCGTTTGCGGGAGTAGCGGAGAAGAGTGCGGCGCGGCTGGTGATTATTGGGACGGGGCCGCTGGAGAAGACGCTGCGGGACGAGGCGCAGCGAGCGGGAATTGCGGAGCGAGTGGAATTTGCGGGACAGGTATCAGACGCGGAGTTGGTGGCGTATTACCACGCGGCGGAATTGTTTGTGCTGCCGTCGATCACGAACGCGGAGATGTTTGGGATTGTGCAACTGGAGGCGATGGCGTGCGGGAAGGCAGTGATCTCGACGAATTTGCCAACGGGCGTGCCGTGGGTGAACCAGCACGGGAAGACGGGAATGGTGGTGGCGCCGGGAGATGTGGGGGTACTGGCGGAGGCGATTCGGTATTTGTTGGAGAATGGCGCGCGGCGCCGGGAGATGGGCGCGGCGGGACGGAAACGTGTGGAGAAGCATTTCACGTCGGAGCGAATGGCGGCGGGGCTGATGGAAGTATATCGGGCGGTGGTGGGCGAGCGGGCGGGCGAGGAGATTTGGCAGGGAGTGCCGGCGAAGCGGCCGCGGTCGGAGGAAGCGGTGGCGGCGGGAGAGAAGTACGCGAGCGGGTGAGGGGAAGTCAGAAGTTAGAAGTCAGAAGTCAGAAGTTAGAAGGCAGAAGTGAAGGGATTGCAGATTGCAGAGGTCAGATTGCAGAGGTCAGAACCTTGCGAACGGATAGTAACGACGGCGAGGAAGTCAGGAACTAAGTGATTTACTTATTTATTTTCGCGGCGGCATTGGTGGTATCGGCGGTGATGTCGCGCGTGGTGCGGGATGCGGCGAACGTGCGGGGATGGGCTACCGGACCGCAGTCGGCGCGGCATCTGCATGAGCGGCCGATACCGCGGCTGGGCGGGATTGCGATTCTGAGCGCGGTGGTGGCGGTGGTGGGAGTGGCGCTGGGAGCAGCGAGCGTCTTTCATTGGCATTATGTTTTTTCATCCACGACGTTGCTGGGATTGCTGGGGCCGACGCTGCTGATTTTTGGGCTGGGGCTGGCGGACGATTTCCGGCCGCTGGGACCCTATGTAAAGTTTGGCGTGCAGATTCTGGCGGCGTGCTGGCTGTACGTGGATGGGTACGGGGTTACGCGGCTGCAACTGCTGTTTGGCGATCGGAAGCTGGGAACGGTCGCGGAACTGGCGCTGACGGTGTTCTGGGTGCTGCTGATCACAAACGCATTTAATTTGCTGGATGGACTGGACGGGCTGGCGAGCGGATCGGCACTGTTTGCGAGCATGGTGGTATTTGTGGTGGCGCTGGTGAACGGAGACGCTCTGACGCAGGTGGTGACAATTGCACTGGCGGGAGCGATTGTCGGATTTCTGCGATACAACTTCAATCCGGCGACGATATTTCTGGGCGACTGCGGCAGCCTGGTGATTGGATTTGTGCTGAGCGCGGTGTCGCTGGCGAGTTCGGAGAAGGCACCGACGGCGGTGGCGGTGGCGATTCCTGTGGTGTCGTTTGGGCTGCCGATTCTGGATACGCTGATGGCGGTGCTGCGGCGGTTTTTGAATCGCAGACCGCTATTTCGTCCGGATGGAGAACATATTCACCACAAACTGCTGCAACGGGGACTGTCGCACCGACAGGCGGTGGTGGTGCTGTACGCGGTGTCGGCGTGCTTTGCGCTGGCGAGTTTGCCGCTGCTTTCGCCGCAGTCGGGAACGATTGCGGTGGTGCTGGCGATTGTGGGGCTGGGAATTTTCTTCGGGCTGCAACACCTGGGATACGACGAGGTGGACGAATTGGCGCGGGTGGCGCGGCGGACTTGGGAGCAGAAGTCGATTATCAGCAATAATCTGGCGATCCGGCGGGCGAAGGATGAGCTCGGACGCGCGAAGAGCGTGGAAGAGATTTGCGAGGTATTGAAGGCGGCGTTTAGGGAAAACGATTTTGACGGCTTCGAGTTTTCGTTTAGTCCAGAGGTTCCGGGATGGCCGGGGATGCTGGATGGGAGTGGGCCGGTGCGTTATGCGTGGACACGGGATGAGGGAACGGCAAATACAGGATGGGCGCTGCGGATGGATCTGGTGTCAGCGGCGGGCGAAGTGCGCGGGACGTTTGCGGTGAACCGGGGATACACGACGCGGGCGCTGCGGAGCGATATCGATTGCCTGACGGATGGATTTGCGGCGGCGCTGTGTGCGGCGCTGCAGAGGACGAGCGCGAGACGTGGGGCTGCGCCGCTGGCGATGGGCGTGTTGGGAGAGAAGTCGATTCTGGATGATGCGGCGAGCGTGGCGTAGAGGCTCACTTTTAGCGTGAGATAGCGGTTACGAGCGGCTAGAGCCGCTGTCTGGGTACATTGCTGCTCTTGCGGGGTCTTCCGACATGATAAAGTCCTGCCCATGTCACTGATGCGCCGTTTGGTGTGGGTTGCATGGCTGGCTGCGGGTACGGTGGCCGCCGCGTCTGCGCCGCCCAACATTGTTCTGATCACGGTGGACACGACGCGCGCGGACCGCATGGGGTTTCTGGGCTCCGAGCGTGGACTGACTCCGCACCTGGATGCCTTAGCCCACCAGTCCGTGGTTTTCACGCGGGCCTATTCGCAGGTCCCGCTGACCGCGCCCTCGCACGCGACCATCCTGACCGGGACTTACCCCCAGTTTCACCAGGTGAATAACTTCGGTGTGCCGCTGGCGGCGACCTTGCCTTATGCGCCCGAAATCCTGCGCGCCCACGGATACCACACCGCCGCCTTTGTTGGCGCGATGGTCCTCGACCCGGTAGCGGGGAGCGTTCCCGGGTTTGAGCGCGGGTTTGACACCTACGACGCCGGCTTCAGCCAAATGCCCCCAGGAGGAGATCGCTACCACACGGCGGAGCGCCGTGGAGGCGTGGTGGTGGCGCACGCCATTGCGTGGTTGAATCAGCACCCGCATGGTCCTTTCTTCCTCTGGGTACACCTCTACGATCCCCACGATCCCTACGATCCTCCCGAACCCTATAGGAGCCGATACAAATCCGCGCCCTACGACGGCGAGATTGCCTACGCCGATTCCGCCGTGGGGAAGTTGCTGGACAAATTGCACGCCGGCGGACTTTACGAAAACTCGATGATTGCGGTGATGTCCGATCATGGCGAAGCGCTGGGCGACCACGGAGAGGATACCCACGGGATGTTTTTGTATGACGAAACCATCCACGTCCCGCTCCTGTTCAAGCTGCCGGGAGAAGTCTCTGCGGGAAAGCGAGTCGAAGGCCGCGCCGGGCTGGTGGATGTGCTGCCGACGATATTGGAAACGGTGGGAATTGCAGTTCCGCAGCAGGTGCAAGGGGAATCGTTGCTGGGCATGATGAAGCTGGCGTCCGCCGAGCAGGCGGGGTCTGGGTCGCCGGCGGAGGTGGCGCAGTATCGGCAACCGACAGATGGGCAACCCGCCGACCGCCCGATGTACGCGGAATCGGACTATGCGTATACGTCGTTTCGATGGAGTCCTCTTCGGTCGCTGCGAGCGGGGAAGTATCTGTTCGTTGAGGCGCCGCGGCGGGAGTTATATGACGAGGGAGCGGACCCGCAAGCCGAGCGCAACCTGGCGCCTGGGTCCAAGGCCGTGGCCGACACGCTGGAAGAACAGCTAGACGCGTTCCGGCAGAGGACAAGCATGTCCAAGGCAGCGCCCACGGCGCATTTAGGTGAGGGCCAGCAGGCAAACCTGGCTGCGTTGGGGTACTTCGCGGACAACGCTCCAGCAGCGCGCGAGGCCCAAGCCAGCGCCATCGATCCCAAGGATAAGATCGAGATCAGTAACAAGTTGCATCGGGTAGAACTCCTTGCGCAAGGGCTGCACTACCAGGAAGCCATTGCGTTGCTAGAGCAAGTCATTGCCAAAGACCCAGACATATTCATTGCCTACCGGCAACTGGGGCAGTGTTACATGCTGCGGCGCGATTTTAAAAAGGCGGTGCCGGTGTTGCGTCAGGCTTCGAAGTTGCGGCCGGATTCGATGAAAGAACATTTCCAACTGGCTATGGCGTTATACCAAAGCGGAGAGTTCACGGCATCAGTTCCGGAGTTCGAGAAGGTCGTCGCCCTGGCGCCGGATTGGGGGCAAGCGCATCTTTTCCTGGCAACCGCCTATAACAAGACGGGCCACGCGCGGGAAGCTATTACCGAGTGCGACAAAGTACTGAAAGTAGCTCCCGAAAATCCCGGGGCTCTGCTGCTTGAGGGGCAAGCCCTGGTCCTCTCGAAACATCCTGAAGCCGCGCTGCCGATACTAAAGAAAGCGGCTGCGATTTTGCCCCAAGCGCCGGAGCCGCACACGGCAATGGCGGATGCTTACGGCCAGTTAGGGCGGGAAACCGATGCCGCGCGGGAGAAGGCCATAGGTAAGCGCCTCGGCGCGAGTCAATGATTCGTAGCGGGAGGGCCGGTCAAGGGCGACATTCGAAAACTCTGAGCAAGAGGAAATGCCTGGTCTGTTTGGGGGAAGGCATTGGCGTATGCCGCCAGAAAACCATTCCGGTCCTACGCCAGAGGGAGATCGAGGAGCGAACTGCTTTGCCGAGCGAGGGCTCAACATGGATCGCGGAAAATCTTCGTCAAGGGCCGCCACAAACCCGAACACCGACATTCGCGAATTTTCGTGTTCGACTCTTGCGCCCGAGGAACAATTCTGTTAGTTATCTTTTAACTCGGGGCTGTTAATAGGTTTTCGGCATGTGGGGAAATTCTTGCAACTTGGGCCCGTGCGCCCGCATCCGATAATACGTTTTTTCGCAAAATCCGGCGCCTGCATTCTGTCGTTGGGCCTTGATTCAGCAGGTGCAAGACTCGAACCTCCTAGCCTTTGTTGGAGTTCGAATGTTGTCGAGTAAAATCTCCCCCGCCACACCGGGTGTAATCTCCAGCCTCGGCCTTAGGCATGCCCGGTTCCCGAGCACTCTCAGCCAGCCTCGCGTTAGCACTGCAACCGTTCAACAAATTGTCGGAGGAAAGTATGGCGACGAATCTCGTCCAGATTGAAAACGACTCGGAAATCAAACAGCGGCTCGCCGCCGAGCGCGCTCGCCTGCGCAAGATCGCGGGCCTCGATCAGCCCACTCATTTCCATCGCCCCATTGAGCGCGCATTTACCGCCGAGGAGCGCGGGCAGGTCACCATTCTGTTCGGAGGCTTCACCTGGAAGCACGAGGATTTGATTTGCGCCGTCTTCCAGGGCTGCGGCTATCGCTGTGAGAAATTGCCGGTGCCGAACGTCGCCGCCTTCCAGACCGGCAAAGAATTCGGCAACAATGGGCAGTGCAATCCCACGTATTTCACCGTCGGCAATCTGGTCCAGTATTTGCAGTTCCTCGAAAAAAAAGGCATCCCGCGGAAGAAGATTCTCGACAACTACGTCTTCTTCACCGCCGGGTCATGCGGCCCCTGCCGCTTCGGCATGTATGAAGCCGAGTATCGCTTCGCGCTGAAGAATGCCGGCTTCGACGGCTTCCGCGTGCTGCTCTTCAAAGACAGCGACGGAATCAAGGCCGCCTCTGGTGAGCCGGGCCTGAAGTTCACCATCGACTTCGGCTTCGGCATGTTGAACGCCATGCACCTCGGCGACGTAATCAACGACCTCATCTATCAGATTCGCCCGTATGAAGCGAACCAGGGCGAGACCGACCGCGTGTTCCGCGAGGCGGTGGACGGGCTGTGCGAGGACCTACAGAATCGCGACTCGTTCGAGATCGAACAGCGTGCGCCGAACTGGGCGAAGCCGAAGTTTAAGAGCAACAAGATTCTCCGCAACACCGCCAACGTCTTTGGCAAGTGGCACGAGCATATGTGGGGTAAGGATTATCTGAGTGCGCTGAAGTCGGCTCGCGACAAGATGGACTCGATCGAAGTCGACCGTACGCGCGTGAAGCCGCTGGTGAAGATCACGGGCGAATTCTGGGCGCAGATCACCGAAGGCGACGGCAACTTCCACATGTTCGAGTTCCTTGAGCGCGAGGGCGCGCAGGTGCTGGTCGAGCCGATCGCGACCTGGGTCGCCTATCTCATGTATCAGGCCAAGGCGCACGCCATCGCCAAGTGGCCGGTCAATCGCCCGCATCGAAATCCCGAGTGGTACGAGTTGAAGAAGAATTTCGCCAACTACATCGGTTTGCGCAAAAAGCTCTGGGGCATCGGCGCCGGCGAACGCATGTGGAACTTCTTCTATCACCGGACGATCAAGCAACTCGGCGGAATCACGCATCACCTTGCGCCGCAGAAAGAGTTAGCCGATCTAGCGAATCCCTTCTACAATCAGTTCGCGCGCGGCGGCGAAGGGCATCTCGAAGTTGGGAAGAACGTCTATTACACCATCCACAAAATGTGCCACATGGTGCTGGCGCTCAAGCCGTTCGGCTGCATGCCGTCATCGCAGTCCGATGGCGTGCAATCTGCGGTCGTCAACAAATTCAAGGACATGATCTTCCTTCCCATCGAAACTTCCGGCGAGGGCGAGGTCAACGCTCATAGCCGGGTACAGATGGCGCTGGGCGAAGCCAAGGTCAAGGCAAAGACGGAATTCGAACAATGCCTGAAGCAAACGGGCAAGACCATGAACGAAATTCGCGCCTACATTGACGAGCATCCCGAGCTGAAGCGGCCGTTCTATTATGTGCCGCATCGCGACGGAGTCGCCGGCACCGCCGCGCAGTTCGTCTTGCATGTGAACGACCGCATCGATAAAGACACGCATTTCTGGAAGAAGTCGCGTGTGCGGGTGGAAACGCTTCCGGCAGTGTCCGGTGACTAGAATCACAGAGCTCGCAGGGTTCGGAGACATAATATTGTCGTCAGCGACCTCTGCGGTTTTTCTTAGCGTCCTCTGCGGTTAGAGAGTTTGACTTTCGCCGACAAGCCAGAAAGGAACCCATGCACGACCACAAGGGTCCGCAGCTAATTCAGATCGCACCGCTCGAACCAGAGGTCCATCCGGTTCGAATTGCCAAGCCGGTGCGCCAGCCCGTGCACGGCCATGATCGCGCAATCAAATTCCTGGTTGGCCTGGATGTAGGCTCGACGACCGTGAAAGCAGTAGTTGTCGATGCTGCGAGCGACGCGGTTCTCTGGCAGGACTACCAGCGCCACGAAACCAAGCAGCCGGAGAAGACGCTCGAGTTCCTGAAGCGCATGGAAGCCGATACTGCCATGAATTCGCACAACACGCGTATGTTCATGACTGGATCGGGCGGCGGCGCAATCGCCGACCAGATCGGCGCGAAGTTCGTGCAGGAAGTGACCGCGGTTTCGCTAGCGGTGGAAAAATTGCATCCGGAGGTTTACTCCGTAATCGAACTCGGCGGACAGGACGCGAAAATCATTGTCTTCAAAGACGACGAAGACACAGGCCGCAAGAAGAAAATTCCATCGATGAACGACAAATGCGCGGGCGGCACAGGCGCCGTCATCGACAAGATCAACGCCAAGCTGAAGATTCCCACCGAACTGCTCGCCGAACAAAAGTACCACGGCATCAAGCTCCACAAAGTCGCGGGCAAGTGCGGAGTCTTTGCTGAAACCGATATCAACGGTCTGCAAAAAGTTGGCACGCCACCGGACGAACTAATGGCGTCGCTCTTCGAAGCCATCGTGCTGCAAAACCTCAGCGTGCTGACGCGCGGGCACACATTGCGCCCGCATGTGCTGTTGCTCGGCGGCCCGAACAGCTTCATCAAAGGGATGCGCGAGGCTTGGCAAGCCAACATTCCACGCATGTGGAAGGAACGCAAAGTCGCCGTTCCGGAAGGTTCGAAGCCTGAAGACCTTATCAAAGTTCCGCAGAACGCGCAGTATTTCGCCGCGCTCGGCGCGGTCGAATTCGGACGCACGGAAGACGACTGCATCGGCTGTTATCGCAGCTACGAAAATCTGATTCACTACATCGACTTCGGCCGCCAGGAAGAAAAAGCCAAGTCGGGCGGCAAGGGTCTGATTGAAGATCGCACTGAGTTCGACGTCTTCAAAGAAGCCTATCGCCGCAAGAAATTCACCCCCGCGCTTTTTCAGAAGAACTCGACCGTTGCTGGCTTCATCGGCATCGACGGCGGCTCGACTTCGACAAAAGCTGTGCTGCTCAATGAGAGTGGCGACATCCTCTGTAAGTCCTATCAGCTCTCAAACGGCAATCCGATCCAGGACACGATCGAAATGTTCGAAAACCTGCGTGGTCAGGTCGAAGCGCAAAATGCGAAGCTGGAGGTGCTCGGCGTCGCGACCACCGGTTACGCAAAAGATATTTTGAAAGACATCCTCGATGCCGACGTCGCGCTCGTAGAAACGGTCGCGCACACCGAGTCAGCGCTTAAGTTCTACGAGGATCCGCACGTGATCGTCGACGTCGGGGGCCAAGACATCAAGATCATCATCCTGCACAACGGCCGCGTCAAGGATTTCAAACTCAACACGCAGTGCTCCGCGGGCAACGGATATTTCTTGCAATCCACCGTCGAAGGTTTCGGCCTCGACGTGACGCAATATGCCGACCTGGCGTTCTCGGCGCAGGCCATGCCGGTCTTCGGCTACGGCTGCGCGGTCTTCATGCAGTCCGACATCGTGAACTTCCAGCGTCAGGGTTGGCGCGCGGAAGAAATTCTCGCCGGCCTCGCCGCCGTACTTCCGAAGAATGTTTTTCTCTATGTTGCCAGCATTCCGAACCTGGCGGCGCTAGGCTCGCGCTTCGTGCTGCAAGGCGGAACGCAAAATAACCTCGCCGTCGTGAAAGCCGAAGTCGATTTCATCCGCAACAGCTTCCGCGCTACCGGCAAGACGCCTGAGATCATCGTCCATGAGCACTGCGGCGAATCGGGCGCCATCGGCGCCGCACAGGAATCGTTGCGACTGTGGCGTAAAGGCCAGCACACCACCTTTATCGGTCTCGACGCCGTGCGGAAAATCGAGTACCGCACAACGCGCAACGAAGACACGCGCTGCCATTTCTGCAAGAACGACTGCCTGCGAACTTTCATCGACATTCGCACGCAGCCCAAAGACGATATGAGTTTCGTGCCCGTTCAAAAAGTCACCAAGGTTCCGCTCATGCACGGCGAGCAGCGCCTCATCATCGCCACCTGTGAGAAGGGCACGGTCGAAGACGTCAACGACATGAAGGAGATCAAAGCCGGCCTCGACACGATCCGCGCCGCGCATCCCAACTTTGTCGATATGGCGTCGAAAGAAGTTTTCCGCCCCACGAACGCCAAGTCCGTCGCCGACCCGCTGCCCACCAAGGGTTGGGCCGGCTGGGCCAAGGGCGCAAAAGAACGCCGCGCGCTCATGGAAAATCGCAAGAACCTGCGCATCGGCATTCCGCGCGTGCTCAACATCTACACCTACGCGCCACTCTTCAATGCGTACTTCGAGAGCCTCGGTGTGCAGCCGGAAAACATCATTTACTCCGACTACACCAGTTCCGAACTCTACCGCGCGGGCGCAAGCCGCGGCGCAATCGACCCGTGCTTCCCGGCAAAGATCGGCATTTCACACGTCTACAACCTGATTCAGGAGAAGCACCGGAAGAAGCCGCTCGACGCAATCTTTTTCCCGATGTATGACGTGCTGCATTCGTCGCTCGTGAAAATTGTGGGCGCAAATGCGTGCCCCACCGTGACCGCGACCCCAGAAACGGTCAAGGCCGCGTTCACGAAAGAGAACGACGTTTTCGCCGAGAACAACGTCAAATACATCGACCCGGTGCTCAACTTCGCCGACCGCAAATTATTCGCGCACCAGATGCTGCAAGGCTTGACTCCGATCCTCGGCCTGTCGCTCGAAGAAAACGATCGCGCCGTCGAATCCGGTTTCGCCGCACTGAAGGATTACGAGACCAACATCCGCTGGCGCGCCCGTCAGGCGCTCGACCAACTCGAGCGCGAGGACCGCATCGGCATCGTCATGCTGGGCCGGCCCTATCATCACGACCCGGGCCTGAATCACGAAATTCTCGACGAGTTCCAGAAGCTCGGCTATCCGATCTTCTCGCAAAACACGCTGCCGCTCGATGACGACATGCTCGAGCGCCTCTTCGGCGAAGAAGTCCGCGCCGGTGTCATCTCAAGTCCGCTCGACATCACCGACGCCTGGAAGAATTCCTATTCGTGCAGCACCAACCACAAAGTCTGGGCCGCGAAGTTTACTGCACGGCATCCAAATCTGGTAGCGCTCGAAATCTCCAGCTTCAAGTGCGGGCACGACGCGCCGATTTACGGTGTCATCGAAGGCATCATCGAGCAATCCGGCACGCCGTACTTTTGCTTTAAGGATCTCGATGAAAACAAGCCGTCCGGCTCGATCAGAATTCGCGTTGAGACAATCCATTATTTCTTACAGCGGTACCGCGAAGAGGTGATCCGCAAACGCCAGGCGGCGCAGGATATCGAAGCTCAACTCGCTGCATTAGAGGCCCAACTACGCAACGAGAGCGGCTTCGCACAAGTGCCGTCTGTTGGCCAGGAAAGCTGGCAAGGCGCCGAGGAGATGGCGGCGGGAGATTAAGCAATAAACGGCTGAAATGTATTTTCCGCTTCCGCTGCCACTGCCGTTTCTCTGTCACGGTGGGCAATTTTGTAGCGCATCTGGTCCGTCACGGCGGAAACCGAGCCGCGCCATTCTGGCAGTTCCTGACCCAATCTGCAGAGCCGTGATATATTTTCCCCCGCACCATGGCCAGCCTCGCCTGCAACCTCCCGCCCGAATCCCGGCAACCTGCCCGGTCTCTTTCCTCAAATCAGGTGCGTGGTTTCTGGGCAGCGTGGGGCGGATGGACCTTGGATGGCATGGATTCCCTGATCTATGCTCTCGTCCTCGTCCCCTCGCTCCGTGAACTCCTTCCGCGCTCCGGCATTGCCGCTACTAAAGCGAACGTCGGCTATTACGGAGGCTTGCTCTTCGCTCTCTTCCTCGTCGGTTGGGGCATGGCGTTTCTCTGGGGACCTGTGGGCGACAAATTCGGGCGCGTGCGAACGCTCATGCTCACCATCGTTTGGTATTCGGTCTTCACCTTCCTGAGCGCGTTCGTCACCCACGTGTGGCAGCTGGCGGCTCTTCGCTTTTTGGCTGGTATCGGCATCGGCGGAGAGTGGGCGATGGGCGGAACTTTTGTCGCCGAAGAGTGGCCCGAACGCCGCCGCATCGCCGGCGCCGGTTTCATGCACACGGGTTACTATGTCGGATTTTTTCTTGCCGCCATTGCCAATTATCTCGTCGGTGCCCCATTCGGTTGGCGCGCCATGTTTGCCGTCGGAGGCGTCCCCGCTCTGTTGCTGGCGTGGATCCGTCACGGTGTGAGCGAACCCGCGCGCTGGCTGGAAAAAGAAAACGTGGTACACACCTGGGCGATCTGGCGTCCATTAGGCGCGATCTTTTCTCCCACTCGGGCCCGGCGCACGGTTTTGAATTGTCTTTTCATGCTGGCTTCCATCTGCGGCTTGTGGGCGGGCACTGTCTACGTCCCCACCGCCATCACCGCTCTCGCTGAAGCCTCCGGACGCTCCAGCCTTCAAGTCGAACACCTCAAAACGTTCGGTATCATGCTCGTCTCCGCCGCCACCATCCTTGGCTGCCTGTTGATGCCATGGCTTGCCGAACGAATCGGCCGCCGCGGAACGCTGGCCTTGTTTTTCGGCCTCATGGCGATCTTCATCGCGCTCACCTTCGGCAAAGTCTTCTACCTTGGCCCGGCAGCGTTGCCTTGGTTCTTCGTTTGTCTCTTCTTCCTCGGATTGGGCGGCGCCAATTTTGCCGTTTACACCCTCTGGCTGCCCGAGCAATATCCCACCAGTTGCCGCGCCAGCGCATTTGCCTTTGCAACATCCTTTGCCCGATTCGGCGGAGCAGGAATTACTTTTCTCGTCGGCGCGGGAGTGAAGCACTTCGGTTCGATCGGCACGCCGGTAGCACTGACGGCCATCGCGTTTGTCGTTGGCTTGTTGCTCATCCCATTCGGAGCAGAGACCCGCGGCCATCCCCTTCCGCAGTAAGTCCCGACTAAGTGATTCGACATGTGGTCCGATTCAAGGTGAGCTCTTATCGGGAAAGGGTGCCCCATCCTTAAACTCATGCTTTGTGCGACGTTAGGGCGGGGATTCTCAATCCGCCATCCTGGGTGAGGCGCCATGTTACCTCTCAGGGATTTTCATAAGGTTTCGCGCGGCGCAGGCCCAAAAATGACGGACCGAAGGTTATCGGCTCGTCCATCGGATTAGTACCATGAAACGCGCCTATAGCGAGTTACCGAGACAGCGTACGACACCGCGCTCAATCTTTTCATCGGGTGCTTCCTTTTAGATACCCGCATACCACGCGTAGCCACCATCAGGGCTAGCACCGCCCAGCCCCTTGCCGAACGGTTTGAGGTTGTCCGTCAGAGTCAAGCGATTGATGTATTTCACGTTCTTATAGCCGAGCTGCCGCGGCACTCGCACGCGGACGGGGCCTCCGAACGGCACGGGAAGTTCATTTCCGTTCATGCGGTGGGCGAGAAGCGTTTGCGGGTGCAACGCGTCCGCCATGTCGATGCTCTCCCACCAGTCCGGTTGGATCGAGCGGTATACAACGTAACGCACCTGGGGAAGCGCGCCAACACGGTCCAGGATGTAAGAGAGCGGCACCCCGGTCCATTCGGCGATGTAAGTCCATCCTTCTTCACAGCCGATCATAGTGATCTGCGTACTGGTGGGGAAACTCCTGATCTCTGCCAGCGAGAACGAGGCTGGCCGCGCCGCCATCCCGTCCACAGTCACCCGCCAGTCCACGAAACTGGCTGCCTGGAGTTGTTTGAATTCATCGCCCAACTGATCGACTTCATTGGCGAACGGATTCTCCGAAATCTCGCTGCGGGAAAATTCGCGGGCCATGGAATGGCGGCCCAAAAGCCGCTGCGCCGCGTAGGTCAGCGTTTCTCCCGGGCCGTAAAGTCCTCCCGCGTCCGGCGGGATGAGTCCATGATGCTGCACGATTTTGGCAGCGACGGTGATCCCAGATGCGCCGGCCGCCACAGCCAGCCCTGCGGCAATGAATTTGCGTCGAGAGATATTGTTCATAACTTCACTCCGTCGGTCGGGTAGCGCGGCCGGTGATCACTGTTCCTGAAATCATGGCGCGCATGCGGTTTCGAAATCCCGAAACAAAGACCATCAGCACGTGAATCAACAGGAACAGCACAAGGAATATCGTCACCAGGAAGTGCAGGCTGCGCGCCGTCTGCTGGCCTCCCAGGAGCCGAACGGCCAGAGGGAATTCCGAGGTGAATCCGAACGACATGGCCAGCCCCGTCCAGATCATCAACGGGAACATCACGAAGATCACGAGCAGATAGGTAAGGCGCTGCAGCACGTTATACGACCACGCTTCTTCCGCGCCCGGCCGCTCAAAGCGCAGATGTCGAACCAGCGAACGGCCAAGCTCCTTGATGGAAAGGTCAGAAGCCGCGGGAAACAGATTGCGCCGGAAATGCCCTGCGAAGAAGCCGAACAGCACGTAGAGCAAACCCGTCCCGACCGCTAGCCATGCCGCCTGAAAATGGAGATAGCGGCTCCAGCCGTTCTGATCAGGGAGCACGTACCCATAGCCGGTGGGCACGGTATCCCTGGAGGATGGCAGGTGCAGATTGAGCCACGGGCGCATGTTTACGTTGCCGGTCTCACCCCAGTAAAAACGCGGATGCGAAAGCACGATCTCTCCTCCGCTAACCAGCAGAGCGAGAAACGCGACAGTGATAGTCCAATGGGTCACGCGCACGAGTGCGGAGTGGCGCTTCCGATCCGCGACAGGCACAGTAGAACCAAACTTGGCCGAAGAAGACAATTGGCGCGCACCGCGATCAGCGATCGGCAGACTCGCATTCATAAAGCGGGCCTCACCCCCGATGCTCGGGATTTTACAGCAAGAGCACAATTAACGCCGCGAGGAAGGCGCAAGTCGAGTGCTTCACAGCCCGCAAGGATTGCCGCAGAGAAAGCCGGCGTATCACTTGCACTTGCGGAGTCTGCCGGAGTCGCCGCGGGTGAGGGTGAAGGGGCCGGAGGGCTGCTCGCTGCCAGGGAGGACGAACTGGATGAGCATGGTGTCGCCATGGACGGAGCCAGTATACTCAACGGCCGCGCCGGCGGATTGATCGTCGCGGCGGACTGGACCGCCTTCCATTTTGTAGGTGCCGTGGACGTGGAAGTTGCCGTGGGAGTCGACGACGATGGGCTCGAGAATTGTGCCGCGGGCGCAGTCGAATTCGAGAGTGGCGCCTTCGGTGGTGAGGTCGACGTGAAGGCTCTGACCTCCCCAAGTACCAGCGGGGAGGCGCTGCACGTATTGAGCGGTTTGAGAGTTGGCGAGGGGGATAAGGACGAGGAGGAAGACGAGGGTGCACAGTCTCATTGGGAGTCTCCTGATTACTTAGAGTACGACGGGCAGGGTGAAAAGTCGCGCGGGGAGGCGAGCGAAATATTAAACCGCAGCGGACGTGGAGGAAGGCGCAGAGGACGCAGAAGTCTTTTGATCGCAGAGTTCGAGTGGCACTTTTGGGGTGGAGATTTTGCGATTTGCCACTCCGCTTGGGAATAACTCTTGACAAGGCGAAGATGATGCATTCAAATGTCGGGCCATAGCCGCAACCTTCCGCGTGCATGACACGGCGGCTGGCCGGGGGAATGAGACTCTTGGGTGCTGCCGTGCGGTGGGCACGATCTGATGAAGGTGGCTTGCGAGTGAGTGCTTGCTGACGAATATTTGCCAGTGAGTGTCTTCGAGTGAGCGCATTTGAACTAAGCGCTGATTTGAGAAGCCATCGGGCGGCGGTTCCAAAAGAAATCTTTCTTCTCTGCGGGCAAGTGTGCACGGCAGTGTGCTTCCCCAGCATGGCTGCTGAAAAAACAAATTGAGCGATGTGACGGCGGTCACAGCATTTTTCCCGCAGGCTGCTCGATAACTAGCGGTCCCGAGTAAGCAGGGAGCGCGTGTGCGGCGGCAGGAAGAGAGTGAAGAACCGCAGGCACAAATCGCAAGAAGTTCACCCGGGCACAATGGGCCGAAGTTTCAAATAGCGGTTTGATTCCACAAAACAGATGGGGAAACGGATGCAGTCGGCGCGCTGCGGCACACCCGATGCGAGGTTCACCTGGAAGGTGAAGGTCGCAGGGGTGCGGGCGGGCGCCGAAGTTTTTTGATTCGGGAAGTCAGGGCCAGGCAAGTCAGATCGTCCAAGTAAAGATCGCGAGTGTAAGAGCACTCAGCGCGCATCATCCCGAAAAAGGGGAGGAAATTGTGAAACACACATCACGGACATATATTGCGACCCTTCTAATGCTAGTGGCCTGCTTCCTGCTCGCCGCCAATTTCGCTTATGCGAAGAGCAAAAAAACTTCTACAAGCGTCGCGCAGGTGCCGGATGGCCCGCGGATTACGCAGCAGATTGACGAGAACAAGCGGGTAACGCTGACGGGCAATACGCGCCCGGAGGCGAACGCCGCCTTCGATCGCGGCGCGGTCTCCGACGCCTTCGACGTCGATCACATGTTCCTGCTGCTGCAGCGTTCTCCCGGGCAGGAAAGAGCGGTTGATAAGTTTATCGACTCGCTCAACGACCGCAAGTCGCCGAATTTCCATCATTGGCTTACGGCCGAGGAATTTGGCCAGAGGTTCGGCGTGGCGCAGGAAGATGTCCAGACCATCACCAACTGGCTCGAATCGCATGGCTTCCGCATCAACCAGGTTTATCCGAGCCGCATCATGATCGACTTCTCGGGCACAGCGGGCCAGTTGCGGGCAGCCTTCGGTACTTCGATCCACCAACTTGATGTCAACGGCGAGATACATGTTGCCAACGTCAATGATCCACAGATTCCCGCGGCGCTGGCGCCGGTGGTGAAGGGAATTAACTCGTTAAACGACTTTAAGCCGGAACACATGTACGAACCGAAGTCGCAATATACGGTGGGTGGTTGTGCAGATACCAGCTTCCCCACCGAGCCCGGCACTAACTGCTACTTTGTCACGCCACAGGATAACGCGGTGATCTACAACCTGAATGCATTGTGGAACGCCGGCATCTCGGGACAAGGCCAGACGATCGCCGTGGTCGAGGACACCGACACCTACAATGGCACGGGTGACTGGTCGACTTACCGCAGTACTTTCGGTTTGAGCGGTTACTCGGGAACTTACACGCAGCTGCATCCGGGCTGCAGCGACCCGGGCACCAACGGGGACGACGGCGAAGCGGCCCTTGACGTCGAGATGGCCACTGCGTTTGCGCCCAGCGCCGCCATCGAGAACATCGCGTGTCCAACGGGCACGGTCACCTTCGGCGGCCTGATCGCGTTGCAAAACGTGATCAATGGAAGCGCGCCGTATCCGGGCGTCGTAAGCGTGAGCTATGGCGTCTGCGAAGTTCTGAACGGCAACGGGGGCAACGCGGCCTTTACCAGCACATATCAGCAGGCGGCTGCGGAAGGCATCTCGATTTTCGGCGCCTCCGGCGACGCAGGCGCGTCGGCTTGCTCGCGGAATTTCTCGGTTGGTACCGAGTATGACGTGACCAGCCTGGGCATCAGCGGGTGGACCAGTACTCCCTATAACGTTTCGGTGGGCGGGACCGATTTCGAAGACACGTACATGGTGAAGGAAGAGGGGGCCTCTTTCAACACCTACTGGAGTCCGACGAACGGTTCATCCTATGGATCGGCGTTGCAGTACATTCCGGAGATGCCCTGGAACGACGCATGCGCGGACGCTCTGATCGCGGAAGTTGTCACCGGCAGCTTCACACCTTATGGGGCGAGCCCGGCTATTTGCAACAATGCCTCTTGGGACACCTCGAGCACGTACCTCAGTACCGGTGCGGCCAGCGGAGGCGCGAGCAATTGCTATTCGGGATCTGGAGGTGCAAACTCTACTTCTGCCCTTATAACGGAACCACAGTGCCAGGGACTACCAAAGCCCTCCTGGCAGTCGGGTTCGACGCTGACGGGCGGTCAAGCAGTCTATGGAGTGCCCTCCGATGGCGTGCGCGACATTCCCGACGTTTCATTGTTTGCCGCCAACGGGGTTTGGGGGCACTACGAAGTCGTTTGCTGGTCTGACCCGTCGTACACCTCGGATGGTTCGGCGTCATGCAGCGGCGCTCCCAACACGTGGTCCGGGTTCGGCGGCACCTCGGTGGCTTCTCCTTCGCTGGCGGGCATTCAAGCGCTGGTGAATCAAAAGACCGGCCAGAACTGGGGCAATCCCAATCCCATTTACTACCAGATTGCGCAAAACGAATACGGCACGGCTGGCGGGACGTTCCAGGGCAACGGTTGCAACTCTAGCACTGGCTCCGGCAGCGGATGCGTTTTCAACGACGTAACCCAGGGCGACATCGACCTGGCTTGCGAGGATAACGGCACCGCGGAAGAGGCCCATTGCTATAAACCAACTGGCACCTATGGTGTGGACAGCACCGATGTTGTCACTGCGGCCACGGTTATCAATGGGGGCACAGGTTATACCATCGCGCCTACATGCACCATCGCTGGGCCGTCCAATAACCAGCCGTATAAGGCGCCGACCGGGGCCACGCTCTGGGCGGGCGGCACGCAGGCGACGTGCACGGCATCGGTTTCGGCTTCATCTACCACAGCTGTCTGGGCGGTCAAGATCGATAGCGCCACGGCGGCAGGCATGCAGATCTACCTGGCGGCCCCGAGCGGCTCTCCTAATTGCGGACCCTATACGCTGACTGGATCCAGCACAACAACCATCGCAACTAACTTGGTCACTTCGGCGACCGCGTGCACTGCGCTTATTAACACGCCAACCCGATCATCCAGCACGGTAACGATGACGGCGAAAACCGCGGGTTATGCCGGCGACTTCAACGTGACTTTCTACAACAACGGTGACCTGTTTGAGCAGGACTACGTCACCATTACCAACACCACCCTCGGCCAGGGCCCCAACTACGTCAGCGGCATCTCTATAACGGCCGGTGGCTCGGGCTACCAGCCGGATACGCCGATTACTCTGTCAGGCGTCGGCAGCGGCGCAATCGCCATTGCAAACACCAGCCCGGGAACTGCGTCATCCTCGTATCAGCCGGCATACGGAGCAGCACCCGGCTATGACTTGGCGACAGGACTCGGCAGCGTGAACGCGTACAATCTGGTGCAATCGTGCGCGTGGAGTAACACGTGCCTACAATCGCAGACGATCACGTTTACGATCAACGCTCCGGCGAGCGCGGCTTACAACAGCACGTTCGGGGTCGCGGCGACGGCGAGTTCGGGATTGACGGTGGCGTTCACGGCGGCAGGATCCTGCAGCGTGGTCGACAACGGAAACGGAACCGCAAATTACACAATGACGAGCGGCACGGGCACGTGCTCGGTGATCGCGAATCAGGCGGGCAACGCGAGCTACTCGGCTGCGCCAACGGTCACGGAGCTCACCAACGCGACACATGCCGGCCAGACGATCACGTTCACGCAGAATGCACCGGCGAGCGCGGTGTATGGCAGCCAGTTCACGGTGGCGGCAACGGGCGGAGCGAGCGGCAACCCGGTAGTCTTCACCAGTGCGGGAGGCTGCTCGAACGTGGGCGCTCTCTACACGATGATCAGCGGGACGGTTTCCTGCTCGGTAATCGCCAACCAAGCAGGGAACAGCAACTACTCGTCAGCAACGGCCACGGAAACGACCAACGCGACGCAAGCGGTGCTGACGGTGAGCGCGAACAACGCCAGCATGAACTACGGGGATGCATCGTTCCCGCCGTTCAGCGCGAACATTACCGGGTATGTGCTCGGTGATGGGTCCGGCGTGGTGTCGGGTTCGCCGGCGTTCAACACGGATGCGACGCTGAGTTCGCCTCCGGGACAGTACACCATCCACGTCACGCAAGGGACACTGGCAGCGGCGAACTACACGTTCACGTTTGTCAATGCGTTCCTGACCATCAACCAGGCGACGAGCGCTACCAATATTGGGGCGAATCCGAGCACGATTGGCACAGGAGACAGCACGACTCTGACGGCCACCGTGACCGGCTCGCCGAATGGGTTGGCGCCAACGGGGACGGTGACGTTCTACAACAACGGAGTGCAGTTGGGAACGGGCACTCTAGCGGGCAACAACAATAAGAGGCGGACGCTGACGCCCGCGCTTCTGGAACGGATGAAGAAGAACGGGAAGAACGGGCAGCCATTGGCGGGGTTGGCATCGACGGCCACGCTGATAGTGAGCGCGAGCGAACTGTCGTTCGGGGCTAACACCAACATCACGGTGAGCTACGGCGGCGACAGCAACTACAACGCCAGCGCAAGCACGGCGACCACGGTAACAGTGGTGAATCCGGGCCTGTACGCGCCAACGCCAGGATCGCAACTGACCGGGTACAGCGCGACCTTCAGCTGGTACGGCGCCGCCGGAGCGACCGCGTACTGGATCGACGTAGGATCGGTGGCGGGCGGCAACCAGTACTATCAGTCGGGCAGTTTGCCGACGACGACCGAATCGGTCACCGTAAACTCGTTGCCTCTCGATGGCAGCACGGTTTACGTGACCCTGTACTGGCTGATCGACGGATCGTGGGTGGCCAATCCCTACACCTACACGGCGTTTGGCGGGAGTGCGGTGCAAGGGGCGATCACCTCGCCGACTCCGAACTCGACGCTGACGGGAAGCACGGTGACGTTCACGTGGAGCGCAGGAAGTGGCTCGACGGCGTACTGGCTGGATGCGGGCAGCGTTGCCGGCGGCAACCAGTACTATCAATCGGGCAATCTGGGCAACGTGCTGACGACGACGGTGATCGGACTGCCGACGAACGGCAGCACGGTTTACGTAACGCTGTACTCGCTAGTGAGCGGAGTGTGGCTCAGCACGGGGTACACCTACACGGCGTATAACGCGGCGGCGGCGGGTGGAGTAATCACCACGCCGACTCCGGGTTCGACGCTGAGTGGCCCGAGCGCGACGTTCGTCTGGACACCAGGTTCGGGCGCGACGAACTACTGGCTGGACGTGGGCGCGACGCCGGGCGGCAACCAGTACGAGCAGTCTGGACCGCTGGGCAACGTAACGCAATGGACGGTGAACGGGCTGCCGACGGATGGGAGCACGATCTACGTCACTCTGTACTCGTATGTTGGAGGCCAGTGGTCGGCGAATGCCTACACCTACGCGGCGTTCAATTCAGCGAGCGGACTGGCGGTGATGCAGACGCCGGTTCCGGGGACGACGCTGAGCGGGAACCAGGCAACGTTCACGTGGACTGCGGGTAGCGGCACGGCCTACTGGCTGGATATCGGTTCGGTAGCGGGCGGCAACCAGTATTACCAATCCGGAAGCCTGAACGCGCTGACGACGACGGTGTACAGTTTGCCGGCGGACGGGAGCACGATCTACGTGACGCTGTACACGTACGTTGGAGGCGAGTGGTTGAACAACGCGTACACGTACACGTCGGGTCCGTAAATGTGAATCATCGGCCGTGGCTGCGAAGCGACGGCTGATTTCTAGAGAAGGGGCACGGACTTCGGTCCGTGCCCTTTTCTTGTGGCTGTACCCCGGGGGTGATACTTGCGTGGTGCATCCTACGGCAGGACGGGTCCATTTTGAATTGTGGGGTTCAGAACAATAAGGATGCAGATTGAATTGGCAAGAAGTCGTAAATTCTTGTTGACGATTTTGATGGTGTGCACGTATAGTCAACGGTCGGTCGGTTGATGGCCGATGCTGCCAGGCTCTCCCCGAAAGAATCTGCAAGGAAATTCTGCGAGTTTGTACCGCGGAAGTGTTTCCAAGAATCGAGTTTGCTCCAGTCCAAGTAAGAAATGAGGGGGACTGAGCACTCAGGGCGACTGTCTGCCCAAAGAGCGAAACGACTTGCCCTTCGGAAGGGGGTAGGATTGATGAAGCTCAGCGCAGCAGTCGCCCTGTGATTTTTTTGAAGAAAAAACCGACACCTTTCTATGTTAATCTGATCGCCTCCCCTGGATGTTGCGGCGGGTCCCTGTGCGTAATCGCTGGACCGCGTTGCCAAAATCCCAGATTGCGAGGTGAAGTTATGTCACTTCCTGTTGCTCGTGTAACGTACCCTTCCCCGGAAATCTCCCTTGCCATGATTTGGAGCTGTGCGGTCCGGAAGCGGATGGCTTTGATGGCCGTCGCGATTCTGGCTCTCGTCTGTCTGAGTTTTTCCGTTGCCTCTGCCCAGAACGACGTCTTGACGCAGCACAACGACGTCGGGCGAACGGGTCAAAATCTGAACGAGACTTTTCTCACACCCTCCAATGTGAACGTCCAACAGTTCGGGAAGCTCTTCGCGCAGGATGTGGACGGAATCATTGTTGGGCAGCCGCTATACGCCAGCACCGTGCTGACGGTGGACGGACTTGTCCACAACCTGGTAATCGTGGTGACGCAGCACAATACCGTGTACGCCTTCGACGGAGATACTGACCTGGACCCAATCTGGGCCGTGAGTCTGAACGATGGAGGAACTCCCGATCCGATCACGGATTTTGGATGCAAGGGGACAGGATTTAAAGAGGTTGGAATTACGAGTACGCCGGTGATCGATGAGGCGAAGACGACGATTTATGTAGTGGCGAAGACGGTGAACGGTGAAAACCGGCAGTTCGCGCTGCACGCGCTGGATATCAGGAGCGGAACCGAAATTCTGGGCGGGCCGGTGACGATTACGGGCACTTATGGACCGGACAGTTTCCTGGTGCAGTACCAGATCCAGCGACCGGCGCTGCTGCTGGAAAACGGGCTGATTTACATTGGATTCGGCGGAAATGGCTGCGATGTCTATAACTACAACGGATGGCTTTTTGCCTATGACTCGCAGACGCTGGAGCAGCAGGCGGTTCTTGAAATGGCGCCCAACGGAAGACAAGCGTCGCTGTGGCAAGGGGGGACGGGTCCATCCGCGGACGAATTTGGAAACATTTATGTGGTGACCGCCAACGGGCCGTATGACGGTCCGAATGGGAAAGACGATTATGGCGACAGCGTGCTGAAAATGGGATGGAACGGCAGCACTATCGGCGTCGAGGATTATTTCACTCCCTACAACCAACAATACTTAGACGATAACGACCGGGATCTGGGCTCGGCCGGGGCATTAATTCTGCCCGATCAACCGGGCATGTATCCACACGAATTGATAGCGGGAGGGAAAGAGGGAACGCTCTACCTTATCAATCGCGATAATCTCGGACAGTTCAACCCGGCGATGGACGACGTGATTGAGACGCTGCCAGACGTGGCGCCGTTTGAACTCACGGGGAGTCCAGCGTATTGGAATGGGAACGTGTACGTATCGGGCGACCGCGACTACATCAAGCAATTCCCTTTGATCAATGGACTCTTGACAAGCCAACCAGTATCGCAAACCACCGTGTTTTTTGGTGGGACGGGCGCAGCTTCCACTTCGATCACGGCGAATGGAACCCAGAACGGAATTCTGTGGGCCCTGGAACACGCCGCCCATATTCTTTATGCCTTTGATCCAACGAACCTGGCGACCATGCTTTATAACAGCGAGCAAGCACTGCACGGACGGGACGAACTCAGTTTGACGATTCGGTTTGTGACACCGACCATCTCAAATGGCAAGGTGTATGTGGGCGGGAAAACGCAGCTCACGGTATATGGTTTGCTGCCGATCCTGACGACACCGACTGGCAACGGGCAAACGGGAGTGCCGAAGGAGGTTTTGCCTGTGCCGCTGACGGTGCTGGTTAGCGATGCCTATACGAAGGCGGGGATCCCCGGCGTTGCGGTGACGTGCAACGACAATGGAGCCCACGGGACGTTGCTGCCCAGTGCAACGCAAACCACGGACGTTACGGGCACCGCAACCTTCCAATACCAGCTTCCCATCAAGCAAGAAGCGATTACGATCACCTGCTCGAATCCAACGACGACGACCACAACTTTTAGCGAAACGTCCGCGGCAGGAGCGCCGGCCAAGCTCAAAGCCGCTTTGGGGAACCGACAAGTCGGGCCACCCAATACGATGCTGCCGAAGCCTTTGGTTGTGAAGGCGGTGGACGCGAACGGCAACGCCGTGAATGGAGTGACGGTCAACTTCACAGATAATGGCGCAGGAGGCACATTCTCCGCGACGTCGCCGGTGACCGATTCCAAGGGGGAGGCAAGCACGCAGTACACGACGGGGCCGAATCCGGGCAAAACGACCGTGACCGCCTCGACCGCCGGCGTGCCCCCCGTGAACTTCGTGGAGACGGTTCAGTAGGGTATTTAGACTCCGGGATTTTTCAGAAGCAAAAGAGATGGTGCCTCGCCGCGCCTACGCCGGGGCGCAAGGCACTTTGGATCATGTCGCGCGCGGGGGCTTGTTAAACTCCCGGGATGACGCCCTATCGACGTGCCTATTTTGTACTATCGCAGTTCGTCTTTCGTCCGAAAGAAAATTCTTCATTTTTTTGTGATTGTTATTCTTGACAGGAGGCGTCAGGGACCGTACTATTCTCCCGCCTACCATTCGCGCAGTATTTTTTCCCTTCCGAACTGCTCAGGGCCAGGTGCTTCGAAGCGCGGGAAGCTGCGAGCCGATTCTTCAAGAAATTCCAGGAATTCGATTCTTCAGAAAACGGAGAGTTCGATTCCAGAAGATTGCCGAGAGTTCGAGTCTTTAAACAATTGCCGATACCGATTTCGATTGTTCACGAAACTGAGAACCCTGCGATTCCCCCCAGAATTGCCGCACACGATTTTTGCGCCGTCGCTTGGACGAGCGCGCCATCCCGAAGGAGAGCACGATGAAAATTAGCCGCCATATTCGTTTTGCAGTGTCCACCATCCTGGTGGTTCTCGGATTTTTTGTTTTCGCGCAGGCGGGATTTGCGCGAGTGATGACGAGCGCGGTGCCGATGCCGCGCGTGACCAAGAAAGTCGACAAGTCAAAACGAACGGTGCTGTATGGGCATGTGCCGCACGTGCTGACGCACTCCGCTGATGTGGGACGGCTGGATCCGAGCACGAAGGCGGAGCATTTGATCCTGTCGCTGAAGCCGAGCGAGGAGCAGAGGCGAGAGGCGCGGCGGGTGCTGGACGAGCAGCAGGACAAGCGGACGGGGAACTATCACCAGTGGCTGACGCCGGAAGAATACGGGCAGCACTTTGGGGTACACGATTCGGACATCGAGACGATCAAGGCGTGGCTGGCGAGCGAAGGTCTGACGGTGGAGAGCGTAAACAAGTCGAAACGGGCGCTGCGCTTCAGCGGAACGATCGGCCAGTTGGAGCATGCATTCCAGACGGAGATGCACTATTTTGTGACGCCGAATGGGGAGACGCATGTTTCGAACGACCGCGAGATTTCGGTGCCGGAAGCGCTGAGCCCGGTGATCGCGGGAGTGCCGACGCTGCACGACTTTTTCAGGAAACCGCACAAGGTGGACGTGGGGCGGTATAGCCAGATGAGGCCAGGGCCGAAGTATACGTCGTCGAGCACGGTGCATTACGTGGCGCCGGCGGACTTTGCGACGATCTACAACACGGCGCCGCTGCTGGCCAACGGGATCAACGGGACGGGGGTGACGATCGGAATTGTGGGACGCTCGGACATTTTAATGAGCGACGTGCAGACGTACCGGCAGATGTTTAATTTACCGGTGAACGATCCAATCTTTATTCATGCGGGGCAGGACAACGGAATTGAGCCGGGCGATGACGGGGAGTCCGACCTGGACGTCGAAATTTCGGGCGGCGTGGCGCCGAACGCGACGGTGAAGTTCGTGATCGGGACGCCGACGTTTTTGGTAGACGGGATTACGAATTCGATCGAGTACCTCGTGGAAAACAATCTCACCGACATTATCAGTCTGAGCTACGGATCGTGCGAAGAGGTAGAAGGGGCGGGGGGAAATTCCTTCAACGCGCAGATGTGGGAGCAAGCGGCGGCGCAAGGCATGAGCGTGTTCGTGGCCGCTGGCGATAACGGGCCGGCGGGCTGCGACCTTCAGGGAAGCCAGACGTATGAAGTGCTGGGCTATGCGACGGGCGGAGAGGAATCGACGTGGTATAGCGTGGCGGTGGGCGGAACGGTGTTTTACGGCGACGTGGCGAGCCCGACGACGTACTGGAGCGCGACCAACAACTCAACGTACCTGAGTTCGGCGCTGACGTACATCCCGGAATACCCGTGGAACGAATCGCGAGTCGCGAGCCCGATTCCGTCGGGCGACACGGGAAGCGACCTGTGGTCGGGGAGCGGCGGCATTAGCGCGTATTATTTGCAGCCGTCATGGCAGCGAGGGCCGGGAATCAACAACTCGGCCGATCCGGCCCTGACGCTCGGCAATGGGGCGACTGGGTTGTGGGTGACGTCGATCAACCTCACGAATCCGGGGAGCGGATATACGTCGGCACCGACGGTGACGTTTGCTGGCGGGGGATGCACGGCGGAGCCGGCGGCGACGTCAATCATCAGCGGCGGGCAGGTGACGGGAATTACGTTCACCGGGTACTCGTCGCACTTCGAGGGCTTCGGATGCACGTCGGCGCCCACGGTTGCGTTTAGCGCGGCGCCGGCGGGAGGGACGACGGCGACGGCAACGGCGAATGTGGGACAGATGCAATATCCGCAGCCGTTAATTTCGGGCGTACCGCACCGGCTGACGCCGGATCTTTCGTTGAACGCGGCGTCGGGACACGATGCGACGTTCTTCTGTAGCGAAGGCGTGTGCGAGCTGAATCAAAGCGGCGGTCTGGTAGATGCCGGACTGGTCGGCGGCACATCCGTGGCTGCTCCCAGCATGGCGGGCATTCAGGCGCTGATCGACCAAGCCAACGGCGGCCGGCAGGGCATGCCGGGGTACATCTATTACACGCTGGCGGCGAACCAGAACACGGCGAACTGCAACTCGTCGGGACCGCCGGCATTGGGGTCAAACTGCGCGTTCCAGGACACGACGTTGGGCAACAACCTGATTTGCGGGCTGTCGGGATCGAGCTGTACCGCTGCATTGACGCAGGCCAAGATCGGTTTCAACGCGGCGACGGGCTACGACATGGCGACGGGGCTCGGATCGCCGAACGCGTATAACCTGGCGACGCAGTGGAGTTCGGTGGTGTTCAACAGCTCGAACACGACGCTGAATCTTTCGCAGACAACGTTCCAGCACGGGACGCCGATTACGCTGAGCGGGACGGTGGCACCGGGTTCGGGCTCGGGGACACCGACGGGCGATGTGGCGTTCATCGTGAGCCAGGGAGCGATCAGCGATCCGGTGAATCAGTATGGTGACGGCTCGTTGAACGGACCGGCGGCGTTTGCGACGTTGAGCGGCGGAACGTACACGGCGTCGCTGAATGACCTGCCGGGCGGGACGTACAACGTCACGGCGCGGTACGGCGGGGACAGCACGTATGGGTCAAGTCTCTCGACGTCAACGCAAGTGACGGTGAGCACGGAAGGCAGCACGGTGACGATTACGCCGTATGCGCTGAATGGGACGGCTTGCACCATTACGACCGGCAACTCATTCCCGTATTCGTCGGACATCATGGTGGAGGTGAGCGTGGCCGGGCAGTCGGGGGCGGGAGCACCCACGGGCACGGTGGTGCTGAACCTGGACGGCAATCCGGTCGGCACGCTGACGCTGGATCCAAATGGCAACGCGTATGCGCTGTCAGGACAGATTCCGAACAGCAGCTGCATATACGACTATATGTTCTCGAACGTAACGAGTTTCCCGGGCGGGGGCCATACGCTGACGGCGACGTACGCGGGAGACCAAACGTATCAGGCGGGGAGCGCGACGGCGGTTCCGATTACCGTAACGCAGGTGACGCCGACACTGACGTTGGCGGCGGGGGCGACGCTGATCACGTCTGGCTTCAGCGATACGCTGACGGCGACGTTTGGCGGGCTGACCGGGCTGACGGGGAACTCGACTTCGAACTCGGGGCCGACAGGGACGGTGACGTTTACAGACACGACGACGGCCCAGGTACTGGGAACAGCGTCGGTCATTTCGACGGTTCTCTTCAGCGGCAACATTTATACCTACTCGGCGTATGCCACGCTGACGACGGCGGGAATCACAACGACCGGAGCCAACGCGATCACCGCGACGTATAACGGGGACGCGAACTGGTTGGGCGTATCGTCGGCGGCAGTGACGGTGACGGTGGGAACAGGCACGGCGACGACAACGACAGTAACGTCGAACGTCAACCCGACGACACTGAACGGGCGGCCGACGTTTACGGCGACCGTCACGGGAGCGCCGACGGCTGGCACGGCGACGTTCTACGACGGCGCGGTGGTTCTGGGAACAGGCACGGTGGGCAGCGGACATACCGCGACTTTCCGACTGGCATCGGGAGCGGCGTTCTGGGGCGGCACGCATAACATCACAGCAATGTTTGGCGGCAACGCGACGTTCATGGCAAGCACTTCTCCGGTGCTGGTGGAGACGGTGACGCAGGGAACGGTGACGCATAACCTGACTTGCAAGACGGTGGGGACATCGGGGCAGAATTACACCTGCACTGATGTTCTGACGCCGAGTTCGACAAACGCCACGTACGCGCCGAATCAGAGTGTGGTGAACTTCTTCGACGGGGCAACGAACATCGGATCGGCGCAGCCGATTACGGTGACGTCGGGGCAAGGCGGCTACGGGCTGTGGGCGGCATCGATCAGCGTCAACAGCTTGTCGGTGGGAACGCACACGATCACCGCGTCGTATGGGGACATCAACTACGCGACGAGCACATCGAGCTCGCAGACGGTCTATGTCGGGAACACGAGTGCCGGGATTTATAGTCCACTGCCGGGTACGACGTTGCCCAACACGGGCACGACGACAACATTCCGGTGGTACCCAGTTGCGGGCGGACCGGCCATCAGCTACTGGCTGGATATCGGTTCCACGCAGGGTGGCAACCAGTACTATCAGTCGGGCAACCTGGGGAGCGTGTTGTCGCAAGCGGTCAACAATGGCCTGCTCCCAACCAATGGCAGCACGGTATGGGCGCGACAGTGGACGCTGATCAACGGCACGTGGACCTACACGGACGCGCAGTACACGGCGTTCAGCGCGGTGCCGGCGGGAATCACTTCGCCGACACCGGGATCGACGTTTGCCGGGAGCAGCGCGACGTTCCAATGGAACGCGGCGGCGGGCGCGCAGGCGTACTGGATCGACGTGGGCTCGACGGCGGGAGGCAACCAGTACTTCCAGTCGGGAAGCCTTGGGACTGGGATACTTCAGAAGCAGGTGAACACTCTGCCGACGAATGGCAGCACGGTGTATGTCACCCTGTACACGGAGATCAGCGGAACGTGGTACAACAACGCGTACACGTACACGGCGTTCAACGCGGCGGCTGCGGCGGGAGTGCTGACGACGCCAACGCCGGGTTCGACACTGACCAGCGGAACGGTAACGTTCATCTGGACGGCAGGCGCAGGGGCAACGGCATACTGGCTGGACGCGGGCAACACGCCCGGCGGCAACCAGTATTACCAGTCGGGCAACCTGGGCAACATGTTGACCACAACAGTGTCGACGCTGCCGACCGATGGCAGCACGATCTACGTCACGCTGTACTCGTACGGGGGCAATTCGTGGATCTCAAACGCATACACGTATACGGCGCTGAACGGGAGCTCAGGGTTGGCGCAGATTACATCGCCAATACCGGGCACAACCATCAACGGCACCCAGGCGACGTTCAATTGGAATTCGGATCCCAACGCCACTGCCTACTGGCTCGATATCAGTAATATCGGACCGGGCGGCAACGACCTGGATCAATCCGGGAACCTGGGTCTTACGCAAACCTACACGGTGTACAACCTGCCGGATAATGGCAGCACGATCTACACCACGCTGTACTCGCTGGTCGGAGGCCAGTGGCTGAGCACCTCAGCCACCTACACTTCAGGGCCAAACGGTCCCATCACTAAGAAGCCGCAGGGGCCGCGGGGAGGAAAGCAAAAGTAGCGCAGTAGAAAAAAGAGCAAGAGGAAAGGGCACGAACCTTACGGTTCGTGCCCTTTTTCCATGGTGCGCGATTTTGTGCGCTTGCGCCGCGAGGTGCGGCGGGCGCGGGTTATTGGCCGGTCTGGCGAGTGGTAAACATCTGGCGATAGCTCAAGCTCTCGACGTCGCGGAACATAGGGGTTCCGGGCGGCAAGCCGGCGGGAACGGTGAAGTCGTTATCGAAGATGTAATTACGAGTGGGCGGAGAATAGACGGAGTAGGTGCAGCACTTGTAGATTCCGGTGCCGTAGGTTGCATAGTAAAGGCTGACGAGTGAGCCACCGTAGTTGAGAGTGGCGCCAGGGGAGTTCCAGTCTTCGAGGAAGCGGAGGAAGTTGTGGATGCCGCCGTCGGTGCCGAAGCCGTAGTCGAGGCCATTCTCCCAGCTGGGGAATGGGAAGGCCATATTTTTGCCGCCGGCGATGGCGACACGATAATACGTGTTGGAACCGATGCGGTTTCCGGCGTAGGGGTTGGAAGCATAGGTGACGTCGGAGTTGCCGGAGATGCCGACCATGCTGACTTCGTCATTCCAGTTGTTGGAGAGAATGGTGACGGCGTCGGCGATGACGGAGGCCGCGGAATGGTGAGCGACATCGGGGCCGGGACCGGTGGAAGTGGCGCCGGTGAAGAAAGTGTCAGCGGAGCTGCTGTTGTAGTTGCCCTGGATGTAGACGGGATTCTCCGAGGCGACAGTGAAACCCCCGTAATAGGTGACGCCGTTGACGGTGGTGGGGGTGGGACTGGTGGGGACGTTGAGAAGCGAGCCATCGACGAGCTTGAGGACGTGGCGAGCGCCGCTGACCCAGTTCTTGCGGCCAGTGGTGGCGCAACTGGACATGCGGGGACTGAATTGATTGTCAGGGGTGGCGGCGACGATTTGAACATTCTGGTTGACGGCGCCGGTGACTTGGCCCTTGCTGGCGCCGCTTAGCTGGAGAGTACCGCTTCCCCATTGTCCGAGGCCGAGATTGCCGGTGCCATAGTTGTCAAGGATGCCATTCTGGTTGACGTCTTCTGGGGAAGTAGTGTGGCCGGCGGGAACGGGTTCGAGCACGCCATCGGGAGTGCCGGCGGCGCTGGAAGAATTGATGACGTCTTCAAAGCCGGAGTCCCCGGTTTTATAGCCCGCGGTCGGATTCGAGAGCATGCCGCGGCGGTCGGAAAAGTAGAGGACATAGCCGTTCTGGGTGGCGGAGTTGACGCTGGTGCCGCTACCGGTGATGGTTCCCTGCAGCCATTTATTCAAATTGCCCACATCGATTTCGACCGCGTTCATAAGGCCGGCGGAAGTACAACTGTTGTTGCCCCAATCGACGGCCCGGGCTTCGCCTTCGCGGGCGTCATAGAAATTGATGGGATACCAGTTGAACATGGAGATGCTTTGCCCGGTGGTGCCGAAGGTAGTGCTGCCGGCGGCGGCCGAGGGAGTGGTCGTGGTGACGCCGAAATAGGGGCTGGCGCTGGCGGCATCGGGCATGACTTCGGGGGGAAGAGGATTGGTGCCCCAGGCGTTGCAGTTGCCGTGGGAGTCGTGACCGGTGCAGGGAGGCGCGATGCCGGTGGGGTCGGGGACACCACCCCTGCCATTACGGTCGGCGGGGAGTTGGAGAAGCAAAATCGCGTTGGGATTGATGGGATTCGAGCCGGGAGTAGTGGGCGCGGTAACGCCGCGGGCGAATCCGAGCTGGAGCCACTCATTGGTGATGTTGTGCCAACCGTTGTTGGTATCCAGGTAGCCAACGTAGAGGTAGCCGTCGATGAGATTCCAAATGGAAGCGTTGGCAGTATTGGCGGAGGCGAAATAGGGATAGACCGGAGGAGTGGGACATCCGGCGGGCAAGGAGCCTCCGACGGTGGAGCAAAGGGCAAAGTTGGGATACGGGGAAGCGCCAGCGGCGGTAGTGGGAGCGGCCGGCGGTCCGTAGGGAACGAGGGTCTGGGCGCCCGTTTGCGGAGTTGGGGGCGCGAAGAGCCAGTCCGAAGCGAGCCATTGGGTGGAACAGGGGCTGCCGCTACAGGTTTCGGTTGGACAGGCTGCCCCGTTGCAACTGGTGGTGTCGGGAATGTAGCCGTTGGTGGCCGCGGCGAAGTAGAGGTTATAAGTGTTGCCTCCGCTGAGCGCGCCCAGCGCGGTGGGGAAGTAGGAGTTCGTGCCGCTGGGATGGGACGTGGTAATGCCGTAAGGATTGGTGGTGGTGCCGCCGGTGTTGCTGGCCTCGGTCGCTGTGATGTTGGCGAGACGAACGGAGCCGGAGGGCAACTCAGCGGGATCGTCGCTGAGGAGGACCAGGATCTGGGCGAGATTTTCTTCGCGCGACTGGCTGAGGGCGGTGGAATCGGTGGAGAGCGCGCGGCGAATGATCTCGTAAGGGAAGGTGGTGCCGCCGACGAAGGGCATGGAGAGCTTCTTGGCGCCGGTGCCGGGCTGAGAGCTGCTGCCATAGTTGCCGTTGATGAGCATCTGGTTGACGGTGGTTTTGGAGAAGGTATTCCAAACGGTGGTGTTGTAAGTGGACTGGGGCGGATTGCCGCCCGCGCCATGCAAGCTGCCATCGCCGTATGGACTGCCAGCGGGGTTGCTGTTGGCGGCTTTTAGGACACAGTTGGTGGAGGTGGTGCTGCAACCGTTATTGGCGGTGGGAATATAAACGTTGCCAGTGTCGTCCCAATTGCTGCCGGTGGAGGGCAGCCCGTTGGGAAGGACCTCGGTGACGACATTGCCGTAGGCCTCGAGCTTGTTGTGGAAGGTGAGATTGTAGCCGTTGGAAACGCCGAGATAGAGATCGTTGTTGGTGTGAACGCGGCCGATGAAATCGAGTGTGGGACTGTCAAAAAATCCACAATCGCTCTCGCAAAAGACGCCGAATTGGAAGACGGGAATGAGAGCGACCTGGGCGGTCCGGGCCATGGTCACTTCCTGGCCACCGGTCATCGCGGCGCTAACCTGCATGTTGATGGGAATGACCTGGGCCCACAAGCCGGAGTCAGGACCGGAACTGATCTGGCCCCAGGTGGCGGTAAGAGTCGAGGGGCAGGTGGAACCCTGGGCGGTGCCGGGCATGACGGAGTATTGCGTCCAGGTGACGCCGAGGATGGAGGGCTGATTGGCGGTCGAGCCGACGCCGCAGATCATTGCAGGCGAGGGCGACTGGGCGGTCTGGAAGACGTTGGCGAGGTCGGAATACATTTTCTCGATGCCGCCCTCGGCCGCGTGATAGGCGAAGTTGTTCTGGAGGTCGGTGCCGCCGACCTTGCCCTCGGTGTTGACCATCATCATGAGACCGATGGCAATGCCGGAGAGCAGGAGGAGTAAGAGCAAGGAGGCGACGAGGGTGAACCCCCGAGCGCTCCGCGATTCGCCGTGAGAGTGGAAAGCTGTCTTCGAGTTACTTCGCATTATTGGACTCCTATCGTCAACCAACCCGCAGTGAGGACGCTGTTAATTGGGATAGTTATTGTTGTAAGTCAGATTTCGAGCGCAGACCGAAGTCTGCAAATCCATACGCTGATACATATCCTGCGCAAACATGGTGCCCATGACGGTACTGTTCATGGCCATGTTGAGAATGTTGATCTTGGTGATCTGATTGGGGAGAAGGCCATTGGAGGCGGTGTCCTGAGCATCGCCCGAGCCGGGGTTGGGCTGATTGATGGCGGGCGTGCCGGTGGAATCGTTGTACAGGTCGTAACTGAATTTCATCCAGGCAATGTTTTCGACGACGGGCATGGGGGTGTGGCCGCTCACCATACGCATGAGGCGAGCGGGGGTTGTGGTTTTGTCGATGTAATAAGTGACGGCCATCAGGCGGCAGGAAGCGGGCGCCTGACAAGGAGCGGGCTCATTGTTGCCGGTGGCATTGACGGGAGCGCTGTTGAGGCCGCCGCCATTGGGGGTCTGGTTCATCTTTAAGGGGTCGGTGGTGCCGCCGGTGTTGGCGAAGGGGACGGTGTAGGTGGGGTTGCCGTTGCCGTCGGTTCCGGTGGTGACGGCGCCGGTAACTTCGGCGACGATTTGAATGTTGTTGAGCGTCATGAAGACGAGATCGCCTTTGGTGAGGCCGGCGGCCGTGTCATTGACGGCTTGCGGGGCAGCGACACCGTTCGGGATGCAGCCCGCCGGCGGCCAGGGAGTGGGCTCGGAGAAAGTGACGAAGCCTTTGGATGTGACTTTGGCGTTGTAGCAATTGAGATAAAAATTCTGATCGGTATAGATGACGGTGACGACGTCGGTCGCACCTTGAGTGGCATTGATGATTGGGCCCAGGTCGTACCCGGTGATGAGGCCGTACATAAAAGGATTGCCGCCCTGGAGGGGGTAAGTGCCGGCGACGCCATTGATGTAGCAGGTGTTGGTCTGATCGCAGCCGTACTGGGGAGTGGACCCGCCGGAGACGAGTTGAATGGCAGCCCCATTGCCGAGGCCGGCGCCAGCGAGGCCCAAGTCCTTAGTGAGCATGTTGGAAGCGGCTCGAAAATCTTCCTGCATCTCGGCACGCTGGGTGACGGTGAAACTGGCGGAGACACCCTGCGTGTACATGGCAACTGCGGCAGCGAGCACCACGGAACCGAGGGCGACGGCGACCGTCATCTCCAACAAACTGAAACCACTCTGGCGCTTTGTAAGGTGACCGGTCATAGCTCCCTCTTACTCGTACTGCGAAATGAAAGAATTGAGAACATAACTTTGTGGAAGCTTGGTCTGGGGGTTGGCATATTGCACGGTGATGGTGACGCTGCGGAGGGAGGTAATGAGGTCGCCGCCGGTGTTATAGAGGGGAGAGATGACGATCTGGCGCTGAAAACCGGTGAGAGGGATAAAAAGATCATCCGAGGTGAGGAAGACGCCGTCGGGGCCGGGATCCTGCAGACACTGCTCGCCGGAGGCGGCGTCATCGGCGGTGCCGTAGATGCCATCCGCGCCGGCGTTATAGACAGGCAGCATGCCGATGAGGAAGATGCCGCAGGTGGAGGCGCCGGTGACGCTGCAATTGGTGGAACCGACATTCTGGATCGCATCCCAGTTGATTTGCGTGGTATTGCGGGCGGTGATGATGCTCTCGTAGGACTCGTTGGCGAGCTGCTTGGCGATCATGGCGTCCTGCGAAGTTTGGGTAGTGGCCATGGCGAGACCGAACATGCCGAGAAGACTGACAAGGCCGACGGTGAGGATGGCCATGGAGACGACGACCTCGAGGAGAGAGAAGCCTTGCTGGGCGGATTTGCGGGCGATTAGTCGCGAAGCCATTGATAGCCTCCGGATTTGGTATAGAGACGCCAGCCATGGATGCGGCCGGTACCGCCCCAGATGCTAACGGCGCGGGAACTAAGCAGATCAGTGCCGCGAGAAAGATAGATGACGCCGCCGCTCCAGTTATTCATGCCGGAACAATTGCCAGCGCTGGTGGAGTTCTGAGCCGAGCCGTCGGGACAGAAGTAAACAACGGTCTGGCCGCCGGTGCCGGTGCCAGGCGAGGGATAGCCGAAATCGATGGCGACCACGCCGGAACCGTATCCATCAGGGGGTGTGGTGGAAGCGTAGGCGGTCTGAATCTGATAGGTGACATCGGTTGGTAACTGATAAGTAGCGGTGGGGAGATCTCCGGAAAAGGTAAGAGTGGGGGCAACGACGACAGTGTTGGGGACGGTGCTGCTCGAAAAAGTGACGGAATAGGAAGTGCGTTGAGAAATGGCGTTGTCGCGTCCTTGGCGGAGGGCGGAGATGGTGGTGTTGTAGGCGTTGATCGCGTGCTGGGCGTTCATGACGGGCACCATGCTGAGGACCGCGAAGCAGGCGACAATTATGGTGATGGCGATGACCATCACCATTTCCAGCAAGCTGAAGCCGCGGGCGCGGTGCCATCGCGTTGAATGAGCGTTACGATTTGATTGATCCATCTGCCGGCACCTTGCACAAAAGATTCGAGTCCGCGAATCAGGACGATCCCCCACGGATCGACGAATGAAATCGCGGTCTATAAGTTGATGTTAGGAACAGGAAGTGAAGGCGTCAAAGTACCGGGGTACACCGGCCATTCGGACAATGAACGTTGGTAAGTTACTTTTGGAACCTAAAGTTCCGACGCGAAACAGAGGGGTTATCACCAGAATCGTAGATTGACGGGGGAAATAACGATCAGCACGCGGGGGCGCCGACGCCCCGTAGCCGCCGGCGAGGACACCCGGCGCTACGGTTTTAGTGGCGAGAATCTTCAGAAATAATCGGGCATGGGATGAGCGCATCCCACGGATAGCTGCGACGCTTGTATACTCTGAGGAATATTTTTTTGTGCCGCGTGGGGGCGGCGCGTGGAAGCCCGGAGAATTCTTTTTATGAACTCAGCGATTCGAACGATCGGTTTGCGGAAGATTTATAACGCGACTCCGGCGGCGGGGGCGCGAAGCGGCGGGGCGGGTGTGTCAAGCCCTAAAAATTCCAGCCCTGAGAATTCCGGCCCTGAGAATTCTAGCCCTAATTCTAGCCCTGATAATTCGGGCATTAGTAATTCTAGCCCTAATAATAAAGGTGGGGGCGCGGCGGGGAAGCGGAAGGAGGGGAAGGCGCAGATTACGGCGCTGGATGGGATCGACCTGGAGGTCGCGCCGGGGCAGATTTTTGGATTGCTGGGGCCGAACGGGGCGGGGAAATCGACTACGGTGGGGATTTTGACGACGCGGGTGCGCCCGACGAGCGGGACGGCTTGGATTGAACAATATGACGTGTGGAAAGAGCAGACGGCGGCGAAGCGGCGGATTGGGGTGGTGGCGCAGCGGCCGAACCTGGACTTTGCGTTGACAGCAAGGGAGATACTGCTGTTTCACGGGGCGTACTTTGGGATCGGACAGCGGGACCGGGCGGAGCGGGCTACGTTGTTGCTGGAGCGGTTCAAACTGACGGACCGAGCGGACCAACTGGTGCGCGGGTTTTCGGGTGGGATGATGCAGCGGGTGTCGATTGCGCGGGCTATGATGCACGATCCACAGGTGTTATTTCTGGACGAGCCGAGCGTCGGCCTGGATCCGCAGACGCGGCTGCTGCTGTGGGAGATAATCCGCGAGTACAACCAGAAAGGGCGAACTATCTTATTGACAACACACAACATGGAAGAGGCGGACACGTTGTGCGAGCGGCTGGCGATCATCGATCACGGGAAGATTATTGCGCAGGGAACGCCGGGGGAATTGAAGGCTTCGATACCGGGAGGGTATTTGCTGCGATTGCGGTTTGCGCGGCAGTCGGCGGAACTGGTGGCTCGGCTGAAGGGCATGGCGGGCGTGACGGAAGTGCGGGATGGGGGCGTCGGCGGTGTGGATGTGTATGCAAGCAAAGGGGGATCGATGATTCCGGAGATAGTGAATGCGGCGGCGGGGCTGGGGGTGGAGTTGTCGGATGTACATATTTCGGAGCCGAGTTTGGAGAATCTATTTCTCCATCACACGGGAAGGAGTTTGCGGGAATGAACATTACGGCGTTTTTGGCATTGCTGGCGCGGGATGCGCATGTAGCGCGGCGGAATTTGATTCCGCTGCTGCTGCAGACGTTTTTGCAGCCGCTGCTATTTGTCTTTATTTTTGGGCGCGTGATGGTTGGAAGCGGTTATTTGCCAGCGGCTTACAAGAGTTTGTTGCTGCCCGGGATTATGGCGATCAGTATGGTATTTACCGGGGTTTGGGCGGTGGCAATGCCGCTGATTGGGGAGTTCCAGTTCACGCGGGAGATTGAAGATCGGCTGCTAGCGCCGATCGACATTTCGTGGGTGGCGATTGAGAAAGTGATTTATGGGCTGATCCAGGCGGTGCTGGCGGGGCTGATGGTGATTCCGATGGCGTGGCTGATTTTGCGGCCGGGGCTGGAGTTGCACATTGTGAATCCCCTTTTGTTTGCTATGGTTACGGTGTTGGTGGCGGGATTTTCTGCCTCTGGCGGACTGGCCTTGGGATGCAGCGTGGACCAGCAGCATATTGGGCTGATGTTCTCTATGGTGATGACTCCAATGATCTTTTTCGGGTGCACGTATTATCCCTGGAGCGCGCTGGCGAAGTTCCCTATTTTGGCGAAGGTGGTGTTAATTAACCCCCTGGTGTATGCCAGCGAGGGATTCCGGGCGACGCTGGTGCCACAGTTTCCGCACCTGTCGTTTCCATGGGTGGTGGCGGCGCTGGTGGGGTTCGATACCTTATTGCTGGTGGCGGGGTTACGGCAATTTCGGCACAAGGCGGTCAGCTAGTTGGGCATTTAGTCATTTAATCATTTAGTCATTGAATCATTTCACCGTTATTGATCGCGGCGGCTGCGGTGGCGGGCTATTCCTCGGTTAACGTTCTGGTTAACCTCAGGATGCTTCATTTTTTACTATTTAAATAACACCTCGGGGTGGGGTTTTGTGATATAGGGAACGGCATCTTTTTTGGGCGAATTTGGGACCTTATTGGGGGACGGCTAGGACCCTGGCGTGGGCCTTTCCGCATTCACGGCAGACGCCCGCAAGACAGTTCGCGATCAGGCTCGGGCCAAAATCTCAACCGCGGAGTTCGCAGAGGACGCTGAGAATTTTTGCTGTTTCTGCAATTTCTTAATAGATGGGATTCGCCGTGATGGGCATGACGAAGAGACCCACTCATTCGCAACGTGCGCGAATGAATGGGGAACCCGATTGTCTCGAGCACCCGGCAAGTTAGCCATTTAATCAGTTAGTCATTTAATCATTGGATGCGAATAGTTCGAGTCGGTTCGAGGTTGAATTTGGCGTCCAGCGCGGAAGTCAAAGGCTTTAAGGGGGACACAGAGGATCACAGGGGAAACCTGGAAACCAACGACTTATAAACGTCGATCTGTTTGGCGCACTACCCTAGGGATGATAAATCTGAACGTAGTTGTAGACCGTATCTCCCCCGCCAGTATTATTTCCACCGCCAAAGCAATAAAGGGTGTTCTTGTAAACGGCAGAGCCCGGATCGGACACAGATTGTGGAGATGAGGCCAACGTAGTCCAGCCATTCGTCGCCAGGTTATAGACGTCGTTCTCGGTGCTGGATCCTGAGCCATACTCGCTGCCGGCGGCCACGTACAGGTTTCCACCGATGGCTCCCGTGCAGGCTTCATTCCGGGTGAGCGGGTCCGGTGTCAACGAGGTCCAGGTGTTCGTGGACACATCATATCCATCCGTGTCTCCGGTATCTCCGGACGGCGTGAAGCCATCGGCGGCCACGATGGTTTGCACGACTTTGCCGCCGATCGAAGCCTTAAGCAACCCCACCGAAGGCTCCGATCTTCCGATGAGCAGCGGCGCTTTCTCGGTCCATTTGTCTTTGGCGGGGTTATAGGCCTCGACGTTGGTGAGCCGAGATTCATCGTTGCCGTTACCGCCGATAACATAAATGATGTTTTTCTCCACCGCGGTCCCTGTGCCTCCCCGCGCGGTCGGCATTGGCGATTTCTCGGTCCAGGTGTCCGTCGTGGGATCATAGGCCCACACCGCGCCGGTTTCCTGGTTAGCGCTTTGGCTTGTCCCGCCGATAACGTACAGAATGTTCTTGACCACCGCGCTCGTGCCGTAACCAGTCGGATCGGGCATAGGAGCTCCCGAACTCCAGGTGTTCGTGGCTGGGTTATAAATCTGGTTATTACCGACAATCCCGTTGCTGTTAAACCCGCCAACCACATAGATGAGCCCGTTGATCACACCAGTTTGGGTGAATTGAACGGGCACCGGTAGCGGTGTGCCGCTGGTCCAGGTGTTGTGCCGGACAGCGGGAGCCTGAGCGGCTGCATTCGAAGTTGATGCGATCGCAAACAGCAGCACTGCAAAGGTGAATGCTCTCTGCATAGTCCTCCAAGAAAGACCTTAAATAAAATTGCGGAGAGGGCCGGCGTGCTAACTTAGTTGATCGCAGCGGTACTGGGGACTGCGCGAGTCCTCACCCCGATGGCCGCTAGAGTGCTACTTTCCGACCTGCTTGTCAAAGTGAAAGAGATTGCACAGGGCAGTGCGATGGTTTGCGGCGAATCGTGCTAACGACAACGGCAGGGAAACGAAACTAGGGTCTGGCGGCACCGGGACTGCCGGTCTCCACTTCGCCGAGCTTGGGCTGAGACGCGTCCGCGGCTACGGCTGTTACATAGTTGATAATCGCATGGTCGGCGAGATCGCGAACGGCGACGTTGCCAACCCGCCACGCGTATTCGAGAAGGTACTCTTCGCGGGCTGCGAGACGGTCGTTGGCGATGAAGGCTTCGTCAGGATTCTCAGTAATCAAACGGTGGCGGTCGATGTAATAAGGCACACCATAGTGAGCGTAGTCGACTTTGGGAGGCAAGGATTCGGGTGGCACGCGGGTGACGATATCGCAGCAATCGACGAAGCGGCGGTTATTCACTCCGATCAGCGTGGCCACAAAGGCTGGGTCACCTACCCTGGGGGAACCAAAAGTGTAGAGGCAATCAGGACGCCGGGCGCTGGCCATTAGGGTCGCCATGGCGGCACCGAGACTGTGGCCGGTGAACAGAACGCGGCCTCGAACCGCGTCAAGGGCGGGGTTGAGAGCTGGCAGCACGTGAGCGAGCGCTTCGGCAAATCCGCGATGTACAAGGCCCCCTTGGGGCCACTCGCATTGGAGGAATTCGGCGTCGTCGGCCAAGTCGGTAGGATCGCCTGCGTCCGTGCCGCGAAACGCAACGACGGCGAGCTTCCCTGGGTCGGGAGCATCGCGCAGCGCGAGAAAGGCGTGCGTTCCCACTCCCTCAGGGGTTCCGGTGCTCTCGAAGAATTGGCAGGTGAATCCGATGGGCGCGAGCGCAGCGGCGATCTGATCCCGATCGAACTGGAAGTATGGTTCGGGACGGCAGTAGGCCAACCGCGCCATTTGCGCGCACAGTGCCGCTTCCGTGCCGGGCAGACCGGCCGCGAAGAAATTCGCGCTCCGAGCCGGGTAGAAGAGATCGACTTTCTCAGGGCTATAAGGAATGGCGTCCATAGCACTCTCCCGATGAATTTGCGGCAAAGAATGGTTTGCGATGGTTACGGTCAATGCACGCTTGCTTTGGTTTCGCGGGCGCGCCTGATTTGCAGATAGATGCTGCGGTGCTTTGCGGCTTTTTCTGGATCGCCTCCGGGTTGCTGATACAACGTTGCCAGCCAACGGTGCGCTGCGACCAGGCCGGGGAGCATGGTGAGGGAGGTTTCGAATGCCAGGGCGGCGCGGTGGCGATGGCCGAGGCGGGCGAGGGCTACTCCCAGATAAAAGTGGCCGAGCGGAAGAAAGTGTTGAAGACCGACTGCGTGGAGAGCTTCGGCGGCGGCTTCTTCGTTGCGGCGCATGCGCAGGTGGGTGCGGGCTAGACCGAGGTGCGCGGACGGACTGTCGTTGTCGATTTCGAGGGCGCGCTTGAAGGCACGCTCGGCGTCGGCGGATCTTCTTTGGCGGAGATAGACGTCGCCGATGCGGAGGTGTAGGTCGGGCAGGCGGGGATCGCTTTGCTCGGCTTTCAAGAGGCTGGCGAGCGCGGCGTCCATGTCGCCTTCTTCGAAGTGAATGATGCCTACCATCAGGTCGACCCAGGGACGGTCTTTTTTTGTCTCCGCTGGTTTTGTTTCGGCTGGTGTTACAGCGGGTGCTACGGCGGGTGTTACGGCAGACGCTTCTGGGGGCGCGGGATCGGAAGCGGCTGCTTTGTCTTTTTCGGCTGGCGGCTTGTGTGGAGCGTCGATTAAATGCTGGAGAATGGCTTTGGCTTCGTTGCGGCGGCGCAGGGCTAGAAGACATTGCGCCAGATATTGAGAGAAGCGGGCCTCGTCGGGCCACTTACTTACTAACTCCTCGAAGATAGGCAGAGCATCGCGGTAGCGGCGGGCGTCGAGGTAGGCGCGGGCGAGATTGTAACGCTGCTCGCGGATGGCTAACTCGACGGCTTTGGCCGCGTCTTCGCCGGGCGCTTCAACGTAGCCAAGCGCGACGAAGCGCTGGAGCACGGCCTGGGCGGCGACGGGATCGACGCGGAGATCGCCGGGATGCATTCCACACTCGCCCGGCTCCCGCTCCCAACTGGGGATTCGCTGGATTTCGGGCGGATGTTCGAAGGCCTGGACTAAGACGCGGCCGTCCATGTCATCACCTACGGGCAAGCCGAATAAGGTGAGGATGGTGGGAGTTACATCGAGTAAGGTGGCGCCGTAGATTCTTTCGTCCTGCTTGATTTGAGCGCCTTTACTGCCTTTTATAGCGACGATGCCGAAGTTTCGATGTTGTACGGCGGGGCCGGCAGGCTCCTGGGGAATGCCGCGCGGGCGCAGATGATCGCTGTGAAAGCCGTGATCGGAGACGAGGATGACGGTGGCGTCGGGGCCGGCGAGTTCGAGCAGAGTCTGGAGCATCATGTCGTGGAAACGGTAGGCTCCGTTGACCACGTCCTTGTAAATTTCGAAAAGGTTTTCCGGGATGCCTTCCATGCGCGGCGGATGAAAGTGCATGAAGCCGTGGCAGAAGTGATCGATGGCGTTGTAGTAGACGGCCAGGAAATCCCAGGGCTCGTTTTGGAGAATCCAAGTGGCGGCGTTGTGGATGGAGCAGGTCTCGGCGAGAATTTTGGCGAAGGACTCGAGGCCCTTGTCTTTTTCCTGATCGATCTGGGCGGCGAGGGGAATGAAGGGGAGGATGGCGGCTTCGGTGACCTCGGCTGGATGCATGCGGAGGGCGGCGAAGGTTTCGCGGAGGCTGACGGGATGGACGGCGCCGGGCGGGAGGGGCCAGTCGTTTTCGGGGGGAGCGTTTTCTGGCGAGTTATTTTCGGGCGAGTCTTTTTCGGTTGGGTCTTTCTTTGTCGGGTCTTCTCTTTTCGGACCGGTGGCATAGGGATAAAGATCGGAGACGGAGATGCCGTTGATGGGCTCGGCGGGATGACCGGCAAACCAGCCGAGGACGTGAGTTTTGTAGCCGCGCTGGGTGAGGATATTCCAGATGGCTTTGACCTTGCGCGAGGTGCTCGTGACGGGGCGGATGCGGGCGGTGTGCGGGTCGGGTTCGATGAAGCCGAGAATGCCGTGCTTGTCGGGGCGCATGCCGGTGGCGATGGAGTTCCACAGCATGGGAGAGAGAACGGGGTGCAGGGTAGCGAGGTTGCCCATGACTCCGTGGTTGATGAAATGCTCGAGGGTGGGCATGAGGCCCTGGTCGAGGAGGGGGGTGATAATTTTCCAGTCGGCGGCGTCCCAACCGATGAGGAGGACTTTTTTGGCTAGCTTTTCGGGCATGATATAAGTCGATGGCGCGATAACTAGCCTGTGAGTAAGACACCACTCGGCCGAAGAGCGCGGAGATACTTAGTGACTTACTCTCGCGGCCAAATATCGAGTGCCTGCGCTCCTTTTGCCAGCATGCCTAATGTGGCCGGCGTCGGGACGGCTTGCGGAGTGGACTCAGCCGGCCCGGTCGCGCTCTCGTCCTCTAGCGCACCTTTCTTGCTTCCTGCCACGATGCTTTGGTTGGGAATCGTCTCGTAAGCATAGCCTCTTAGGTTCACGTATCGATGATGATAACCACAAATGTCGCCCATTCGCGCCCAGCCATAATGGACTTCGCCACTAATCATAAACTTCAGACCCAGGTAGCCATTGGGGTCGACTGCCCACGGCCCCCAACAGGTTCCAAAGTGGGCGCTTGGGAAATACCAAAGAAACATCCACCATCCAGCACCAGGGGAAAATTTGGCGTTAGGGCCGATTACGGCCCCAGCAGGAAGTGCCGTAGCAAAATAACTCCCTGCGGATAGAGCAACTTCATTCCCTGCTTGGCCGGGCAACACCATACCTCCACTGCTGCTACCCCTGCCAACACTAATAGTGAAATCGACCGTGCCATCGCCATTAACATCCAGAGAATAACTGCTGTTCTCCCCAATATGCACTTGATCCCGTTTGTAGATAATCTCTGCTTCGCCCAATGGTGCCATTGCAAGCATGGCTACCCCTGCCGCGCTTGCGGCCAGGGCATAAAGGTGCAACTGCTGATGAAGTGACTCTGAAACATTGGCGGGTTTTTTCATACTCAACTCGGAAATGGCGACAAAATTGTACACCTTCTGGCAGTCTTGAGGCAGACTATTCTATGAGGTCTTGACCTATTTCAACCTGCTGACTCACCTTCTACCTGCTGCTCCCTTCGCCAGCGCGCCTAATGTGGCGGGCGTCGGGGCCGGGACACTTTGTGGAGTGAACTCACCCGACCCGGTGCTCTCGTCTTCTAGCTTTCCTTTTTTCCTTCCCGCGGTAATGCTCTGGTTGGGAATGGTCTCGTAGGCGTAACCGGATAACAATGCAGTGTTCTCGCCCTTTTTACAAGTCTCAGTCAATCGCGCCCAGCCGTAATGAACCTCGCCGCTGATCATAAATTTGAGGCCAAGATAGCGATTTGCCTTGTTCTTCCAAGGGCCATAACAACCCCACTTATAGGGTGGGTTCGTATATTCGTGGAATCCTTGCACCATCGGCACTCTGGAAGATGAAGTGAACTTAGCATCGGATCCGATTGGGGCTCCGGCCCGAAGGGCAGTAGCGAAACTACTGTTGTCGCGGATCATCACCGCGTTCTCTGTCTGAGTGGGTTCGACCCAAATGGCACCGGCGTAGAGTACACCCGTGGCGACACCCCAAGTATCCTTGAGATTGAAATCGGCAGCGCCGTCGCCATTCAGGTCGAGACTGACGACCTGATTGAGGCCGATATGCGTGTTCGCCGATTTGTAAATAATCTCGGCCCCGGCGGGCGGCGCCAGCGCCAGCATGCCCACTCCTGCCGCGCTGGCAGCGAGGGCGTACATGTGAAGACGCTCTTGAAATGAATCAGGAGAGTTGAGGGGATTCGACGAAGGGGCGAAGATCTTCATGATTGTCCGCTGTTTGTCCATTTCGTAAGGCAGTGTTGGCCCTATTGCCGACGCCAAATGCTAAGCGCGGGCGCTCCCCCCGCCAGCATCCCTAATGAGGCTGGGGTTGGAACTGGAACGCTTTGCGGAGTGGACTCCGACCCGGTCAGACCCTCGTCCTCTAGGTTTCCTTTTTTCTTTCCCGACGTGATGGCCTGGTTAGGAATGGTCTCGTAGGCGTAACCGGATAACAATGCGGTGTTCTCGCCCTTTTTACAAGTCTCAGTCAATCGTGCCCAGCCATAATGCGCTTCGCCGCTGATCATAAATTTGAGGCCAAGATAGCGATTTGCCTTGCTCTTCCATGGGCCATAGCAACGGGCTTTGTAGGGAGCAGTCGTTTGTTGGAATCCCCACGCCATCAATCCGGAGGGCGAGAACTTGCCATTGGGTCCGATGGGCACGCCGACGCGGAGGGCGGAAGCATAACGGCCGCCGACGGTGCCCATAACCGCGTTCCCTGACTGAGCGTATGTGACGCTGAGATTCCCGAACGAGTCGCCGCCGGTCGAGTTTCTCCAGAAGTCCACGAAATTGAAATCGACGATGCCGTCGCCATTCAGGTCGAAACTGACGACCTGATTGAGGCCGATGTGGGTGTTGGCGGATTTGTAGATAATCTCGGCTTCGGCGGGCGAGGCCAGCGCCAGCATGCTCACTCCTGCGGCACTGGCGGCGAGGGCATACATGTGAAGGTGCTTTTGAAACAAATCCGGAGAATTGATGGGCTTGAGCGAACGCGCGGTTTTCATAATTCCTTTCACTTTGTCTGATATGCGGGATGGATCCCCGCCGTTCGTCCAACGTTCGGTGCTTCCAAGTGGTGCTGGCGTTCGCCGAATGCCGGTACTGAAGAGGACCAACATTCGACCACGAGGCTTGCATCGTGTCAAGGGGCTGTACGGGCCATATGGGAATCTGGCTCAAAACCCCGGTCCTGGTCGAGGGGGGATTGATGTCGTCGCTCTCTAACTCGATGCGTCTCAGTTATGGGGCATCTTGCGGCGGGACGATCTGTTGTTTCTGGCGCCACAGGGGAAGAGCGGGGGCTCCGGCGGCGAGATGGCCGAGAGTCGCGGGCGTCCGATGCGGATGCGAGAGAGCTGCGGGATGCGGTTGCTCGACACCGTCATCTGTACCTTGCTCTTGACCTGTTTTGATTGCCTTGTTGGGAACGGTCTCGTAGGCGTAGCCGGTCAACGTAGCTGACTGGCTCTGAGCGAGGTCAGTATAGAGTCGCGCCCAGCCGTAGTGGATTTTGCCCTTAATTGTGAACTTCAGTCCCAGATAGCCGTAGCCTCCGAAGCCGTAGGTTCCGGGCCAACTGCCGCCCCAGGCGGAGCCAAACGTTTTGAATCCGCGAGACCAGGCCATGGTGGCGCGGCCGGAGGTGAAGTGCCGTTTCGGCTGGGTGATCCGGAATCCGGTGGAGAACGCGTACGCCCACGGGAGCCCTCCACTGTTGACGCTATGTGCAGCCACGGCATTGCCGCCTCCCGGGTTCGTCACGAAGAGATTCAAATCGAACTTTGAGGCGGTGCTCGTGAGCTGGTTCACGATCGTGAAGTCGACGATGCCGTCATTGTTGAGATCGAGATCGTAACTCTGATTGGGGCCGATGGTGACGTTGGCAGGCGTGTAGACGATCTCGGCCTGGGCGGGTTGCGCCAACGCCAGCATGGTGACTCCGGCGGCGCTGGCGGCCAAGGCATACGCGTGAAGATGTTGAGGCAGAGAATCACGATGGATGGAGGCATCGAAGGAGGACGCTTTGGTTTTCATATTCCCCTCATATTGTTGCTCGCGAGAAATCTTGTGCGTCGGGTATCAACGGCGCGCTTGGGCGGAGATGATCATGGAGTCAGAGATCTATCTGCCGCCAGCGCCGCTTGCCTTTTTCGCCACATGGGCAGGCCGCGTGCACCGTGCGCCAACATTCCCAGCGTGGCAGGCTTTTGAGCCGGCAGGGTGAGAGCCGCTGGATCCGGCTGCCCGACCTTCTTCTCTGCTTCCTGCGCTTGTGTTTCTTGTTCCTGGCCGGCGTTGAGCCCCTGGTCAGGAACGGTCTCGTAGGCATAGCCGGTCAGCAGCGCGCCACCATAGGTCGCGTTCAGGCGCGCCCAGCCGTAGTGGACTTCGCCGTTAATCTTGAATTTGAATCCGAGATAACGGTTGCTAAGCGGCTGGTGCGAGGAGTGAGTAAGCCAACTGCCGCGATAATGCCCCCCGGCATCACATTCGCACACCCAGGTCATGGTGGCCCGACCCGCACTAAAATGACGGGCCTGCGGGCTGATCGGTAGCCCGGAACCAAGGGCATAGGCAAAGCGAAAGCCTCCGCCAGAGTACAACCCGAAGGCGAGATGTGCGGCGACCTCGTTGCCGGCGGGCGGGTGCTTCACGACGAGGGAGTTGATGTAGGTGACGGGAGGGAAGTACTTGCCAAAGGCCTTGATGGTGAAGTCGACGATGCCGTCATTGTTGAGATCGAGACCATACTCCTGATTGGTGCCGATGGTGACATTGGCAGGCGTATAAATGATTTCGGCTTCGGTGGGTTGGGCGAGAGCCAGCACGCTCACTCCCGCTGCGCTGGCGGCGAGGGCGTAGAGATGAAGGTGGTGGTGAAGGGAATGGCCAAGGTTTACGGGCTTCGAAGGCAGGAGCGACTTCATGACGGACCTCACTTTCCGATGGACAAAGAGAGGCTTGCTGTTTCTCGAACGGCTCGAGTTAGCGGGCCCAAGGGGGCTTCGGGACCGAGTAAGCTGGGCGGACACAGTGTTACGCCGTCTTGGGGCGGCGTCAAGTGGAAAAGTTGGCGCGTCAGGAGTCAAAGGCGTGAACTACGGGAGACACGGAGGAACGTCAAAAGCCTTTTACCACGAGGGACACGGAGGAACACGGAGGAACGTCAAAAGCGTGAATCGTCGGGCAAGAGCAACAACTAAAGACAACAGCAAAAAGGCAACAGCAAGGGCGGCGGACAGGAGTGTCCGCCCCACACGAACGCTACGGGTTATTTGGCGATGGAGAACGTTGTCCAGGGGTGGGCGGGCATGTCTCGGATGGTGGTTTCTTCCCAGGCGAATTCCGGGTGCTCGTGGAGATGCTGAGCGGCTTTGAAGTCTTGGCCACAGGCGTGTCCGGCGGCGGCGGTGAAGGACATGTGGGCGGCGAGTTTGGCGTCGGTGGCTTTGTTCTGGACGGCGCCAGCATCGCCGTAAGGCGGCTCCCAGGGCATGGAGCCGCGGGGGGAGAGATCGATGTGGCCGTCCAGGGTGCGCTCGTCGGCCTCTTCTTTTTTGTCGTAAGTGTCGTAGTGGTCGGCGAGAAAACGCTGGGCGGCGGGGACGTCGATTTTGCCTTTGTTCTCGGCCATGAGCTGCTCCCAGCGGAGATGGCGGGCGTTGGCGCTGATGCTCATATCCTTGGGATCGAAGTCGGTTTCTTCACGAATTAAATTTTCGTTGACGGGAAAGTTGGAGCCGACGATGTAGCCGTCTGTCTTTTTTTCGAGCGTGACGTTCTTGAGGCCGAGCTCGAGGCTGGCGATTTCGTTGGTGTGAATGTCGGCGAGGAGCCAGTTGTTGGCGTAGCCGCCGTTGTTGCCGTCTTTCATGATGCGGGCGAAATCGTCGATGGAGTTGGAGTACTGGGCGGCCTTGCGGGCGCGGACGAATTCGGGGATGCCGTTGGGATCGTAGCCGGAGAAATGGCCGATGGTGGTTTCGGTGATGACGATGCCGCCGGAGTTGACGACGAAGTCGTCAGCGCTGTGGATGAGGCCGGGAAGGCCGTCCATGAGCATGCGATTGCCGCGGGCGGGGAGGATGTCGAAGATGATGGTCCAGCGTGCGCCGTCGAGATAGCTGGTCCAGTTATTGTGGGCGATGACGATCTTGCCGTCCTTGGTGTAGCTGCCGGTGGCGACGAAGGCGGAACAGTGCTCGGGGGCAACGAGGGAGGCGGCGGACTGGATGCCGTGCTCCTTATTGTATTGCTTGACGTAGTATTCCCACTCGAGGGCGGCGTTCATGGCGACGACGTCCCAGAGATCGATTTTGAGGCCTTGCGCGTTGGCGCCGTCGGCGATGCCTTGCAGCTCTTCACGATACTCGGCCTCGATGTGGGGCCACATCATGTTGCGGGCGGCGTCGCGGAAAAATTGCCAGTCCTTTTTCTGGTCATGGGCCTGCTCGACCTGGATAACTTTGAGGGTGTCGGCGATTTCGGGGGCGAGGAGAAAGCCGTGCTGGAAGCCGATTTCGGAGGGAGAGCCCTGGAGGTGGACGAAGGTCCAGCCGTTTTGTTCGGGGCGGCGGAAGGCGTTTTTGAGGCGCGGGTCGGAGGGAGCGTCTTTGGCGAGGGCGGGGATGGTCAGGGCAAGGAGCAGGATTGGGAACAGGCGTTTGAGCATTTTTCCCCCACGGGAATGGAGATAGTTTAGCAGAGGGCGGCGGTTCGGCGTTCGCTGTTCGCTTTTAGCTCCAAGCTCTCAGGCTCTCAGGCTCGTGGTTGAGTAAGGTTATGTGGCTGGCGCTGGGCGGTTGGGAGAGGTAGGGGTCCTTCGACTCGCGGGGCGCGCTTCGCTTACCCCGCTGCACTCAGGAGGACAACTGAAAAATCACACACTCTCAGGAGGGCACCTGTTTATCGTGTAAATCCCGCGTTGCGCTCAGTGGCGTCGAACTCTTCTGACAAATACTTTTGCAGGAACGGACGCCAAGCCCTCAGGGGCTGAAGCCCGCCTGGATGAGACGCTGGCAGAAGAGGCCGGAGCATTCCGGCATCTTCTCACCCGAGAACATCTTCGGAAGCCACTACGGAGTCACCTTGAACACTGTGCCAATGGTGTTGGCGCCGCCATCGACTGTGGTGCCATACAGGTTGCCTTCTGTGTCGAGGATCAAGGTTCCAAAGGGAGCGAGCCCGTCTCCGGAACCTGTCTCGAAGGCATGGAGGGATTTGAAGGTCCAGGGCGCTCCCTTCTTACCCGGTGAAAGCTCAAACACCACTCCGTAGCTATTGCCCGACGCATAAGCTGAGGCGCCGTAGAGGTTGCCATTCTTGTCCACGACCAATCCTGCAAAAGGATCGTAGCCGTCCGTGGAACTGCCAGTGAAGTTGTAGAGCACGGTGTGCGTTCCCGTTGCGCTCACTTCAAACACCGTGCCGTAGTTGTTCGCACCGCCATAGAGCGTAGTGCCATAGAGGTTTCCCTTCCTGTCCGTCACCAGACCCGCGTAAGGGAACTCGCCGTCCGCACAGCCCGGTCGGGGGCAGAAGTTGTAGAGCACGGTTTCGGCCCCGGAGGAAGTCATCTTGAACACCGTGCCGTAGCCGTTCTTGCCGCCCGCGTAGGTGGTGCCGTAGAGGTTGTGCTTCTTGCCCATGATCAGCCCGGCGAACAGGGAGAACCCGTCGGTGCCACTGGGAGCGAAACTATGAAGCACGGTTTCGGTTCCCGAGGGAGTGAGCTTAAACACTGTGCCGACGCCGTACGCGCCTCCACCCTCAGTGGTGCCGTAGAGATTGCCCTTCGTGTCCATGACCAGCCCCCCGTAGGGGTAGACCCCGTCGAAGCCGTTGGCAGAGAAACTATGGAGCACGGTTTCCGTTCCGGAAGGAGTCAGCTTGATCACCGTGCCGTAGCCATTCGCGCCGCCCTGATACGTGGTGCCGTAGAGGTTGCCCTCCGTGTCCATAAACAGCCCCGCGTAGGGATAGACCCCGTCGGTGCCGTTGGAAGCGAAACTATGGAGCACGGTTTCCGTTCCGGAAGGAGTCAGCTTGAACACCGAGCCGTAGCCGTTCGCGCCGCCGTTCGCGCCGCCGTTGACCGTGGTACCGTAGAGGTTGCCCTCCGCGTCCCATATCACCCCCGCGTAGGGATTGGCGCCATCTCCGGACTGACTCCCGAAGCTGTAGAGCACCGTCTCGGTTTGTGCGAGCGCAGGCAGCGCCACAGCAAGCAGGGCAAAAAGAAAAGTCAATGCGACGATAACACGTGAGATCTTCGTAACTCCCATGAAAAATCTCCTTAGAAATTGGTCCGGCTTTCTCTTTGTTGGCTTCGAGAACGCCCAACTATAGCCCCGTCTCGCCTGCCCGTCTAGCGTGAAGTTTATGTGGCCATATTTTTATATTTGGGCGCCCGGATGTGTACATCTATATAAGTACGTATCATCTGGTACATTTGTACTGATACATTACTTTTTGTGCCTAATTATTGACACGTATCTATTTGTGCATTCTAATTTGTGCTTAACGAATCGTACATTGCTCGTTGCACGTACATTACATTACGTACATTTCGCTACGGGGTGATGGAGAAAACCGTGCCTTTGGTGTAGTCGCCGCCGGCGCTGGTGGTGCCGTAGAAGACGCCGGCATCGAGTAGCAGGCCGGCGGTGAGATCTCCGCCATCGTCGCCTCCGGTGAAGGACCAGAGGACGGATTGGGGCCAGGGAAGGGATTTGGAGGATTTCAGTTCGTAGACTACGCCGGAATTGTCGGCGCCTACGCCGGTGGTGCCGTAGAGATTGCCCTTGGAGTCGGCGATAACGCCGTAGCGGGGATAGGAGCCGTCGGCGGCTCCGGTAAAGCTGTAGAGAACCTGTTCGCTCCACGTGCCGCTCTTGGCGAGGATCAATTCAAAAACGACGCCGTAGCCGGCGGCTCCGCCAAAGCCGGTAGTGCCGTAGAGGATTCCGGTTTTGCCGAGCGTGACGTTGGCGTAGGGCTTGCCGCCATCGGCGCCCCCGGTGAAGCCATAGAGGACGGCATAATTCCAGGGATTGCCTTTGACGGCAGGCGGCGTGAGTGAGAAGACGGCGCCCTGGCCGGAGGGACCGCCATCGAGGCAGGTGCCGTAGAGAGTTTTGGTTTTGAGGACGAGGCTGCCGTAGGGCTTGCCGCCATCGGAGCGGCCGGTGAAGTTGTAGAGGATGGATTCGGACCAGACGGTACCTTTTTTCTTGGGAGGCGTGAGTTCGAAAACGGTGCCGAAATTGGAGGAGCCACCGAAAGCGGTGGTGCCGACGAGGGAGGTGCCGTCGAAGATGAGGCTGGCGCCGGGGAAGCTGCCGTCGGCTCCGCCCTGAAAGTTATAGAGGACGGATTCGGTCCAGGGGTCGCCTTGCTGGGCGGGAGGAGTGAGCTTGAAGGCGGTGCCGTAGCCGTTGGTGCCGCCGCTGGAGGTGGTGCCGTAGAGGGCGCCGGATTTGTCGAAGACGAGGCCGGCTTGCGGGCCCGCGCCGTCGTTGCCGGAGGTGCCCTGGAAGCTGTAGAGAACGGTCTCGGTCCAGACGCCGGACTGGAGGCTGAGTTCGAAGACGATGCCGCAACCGGAGCCGAGATTGCAACTGTTGCTGTAGCCGCCGCCACCGGTGGTGCCGTAGAGATTTCCGGCGGAGTCGGCGATGAGGTTGGAGTAGGGATTGGCGCCGTCGCCGCCGCCGGGAAAGCTGTAGAGGACGGTTTCGGTGGAGGCGAGGAGGGTGGCGGGGACGAGGAGTAAGAAGAGCAGGGCGGTTGAGGTCCGGGACATAGGGTTCCTTTGATATGGAATTGCGGCGCTAAAAAACATTCATTCAGACAAATCTTTATGGCACGGCCATCACGCTTAATAAGGTGGCGCTTTGCATAGCGGCTTCCAGCGAGCGGCCGGCTAAGGTCTTGCCGAAGCTGGAGGGGATGACCAGAATGTCGTCGGCGACTAGAACCGGGTCGGGAGCTTTGGCGCTGAGAATTTTCTTGAGCTCGATAGGAGTTTCGGTCATCTCGCCGCTCGCGCCTTTGCGGAGAATTTTTACGCCGCCGAGTTTGGCGGTGCGGGTCGTGCCTCCGGCGAGGGCGAGGGCTTTGAGGACGGTGAGGGTGCCGGTGTCCATGAGCAGGGCGCTGGGATGAGTGACGTCGCCGACGACGTACACGATGTCAGCTTTGTGGACGATGATGGTGTCGCCGGGAAAGACGGGGACGTTGTTTTCGGGTTTGTCGGTGAGGTTGCGGCTGATGGGGACGACGATGGGCTGATCGGGGGAGCTGCGGCGGGTGATGGTGATGCTGTGGCCGGATTTTTCGGTGGCGCCGCCGGCGGCGGAGATGAGATCGAAGAGGCGCTGCTCGCCGAGGACGGGATAGACGCCGGGCTTATTGACCTCGCCGAGAACGCTGGCACCCTGGGAGGTGTATTCGGAGACGAAGAGCGAGACCTGAGGATTCTTGAGGTACTCGGCCAGGCGCTTTTCGACTAGTTCCTGCGCTTCTTCGGTGGAGAGGCCGGCGACGTGAGTGTAGCCGATGAGGGGGAAGAAAAGGTCTCCCTTGGAGGAGACGCGGGCTTTGGTGTTGAGCTCGGGGACGGAGTAGACGCTGATTTCGACGAGGTCGCCGGGGCCGAGGTGGAGGGAAGGGTTGGAGGCCGGGGCCGGGGACATGGCGGCGTCGGCGTGGGATTGAGGTTGATCGACGGAGGATTGGGCGTGCAGGGCGGAGACGAGGAGCAGCGGCGAGAGCAGGGCAATGCCGAGCCGGAGCTGCCAGCTTGATTGGGAAAATTGCATTGGAGCCTCAGGGGGAGAAGAACGTTAAGTTTAGCACGGGGGACGGGGAAGTCAGAAGTTAGAAGTCAGAAGTCAGAAGGCAGAAGTTTGAGGTCAGAGCTTAGAGGTCAGAAGTTAAGTTCAAAATTAAAAGCAAAAAGCAAAATCTTTTCACGACGGGAAACGCGGAGCTAGGGGTTGACTACTTGCTGCATGGTTTTGGAGGCGGATTTGTGGAATGGGTCTCCGGGATAGGCGACCTTCATTATGTAGGTCTGGGGGGCGGAGAAGGTGGTGGTAAAGGTGGCGGAACCATTGCTGGTGGAGGCGGAGCCGAGGAAATTGCCGCCCTGATAGAACATCACATTTTCGCCGTCGGGGATGGGCGGAGATGAGGTAACGACCGCTGTGAGGGTGACGGACTGGCCGACGGTGGAGGGATTGGGGGAGGAGGAGATGGTTAAAGTGGTTTTGTCGGAAGTGACATTGAGGAAAGCGGCAACCTCGCCGCTGCAACTGGCGGCACTGGCGCAATTGTTGGTGGCAACGAGATCGGGGCGGCCGTCGAGATTGAGATCGCCGATGGCGACGGAGGTGACATCATCGCCGCCGGAATTGAAACTGACGGGGGCGCGGAAGGTGCCGTCGCCGTGGCCGAGGAGGACGGCAACGTTGCCGGAGCTGCAATCGCCGGGCTTGCGGCAGCCGTTGCCGGCGATAAGGTCGAGGACGCCATCGCCATTGACATCGGCGACGGTGACGGAAGTGGCGGCATAGCCGCCGGAATCGTAGGAGACGGGGGCGCCGAAAAACCCATTGCCTTCGGAGAGGAAAACGGTGAGGACGCCGTCGCCGCAGTGTCCACTGCGGGCGCAGAAGTTGGCAATGACGAGATCGGGACTGCCGTCGCCATTAAGATCGGCGAGGGCGAGCGAGACCGCGGAATAGGCGCCGGAGCTGAAGACCTTGGCGGGTCGAAAGGTGCCGTCGCCATTGCCGCGAAGGACGCTGAAGGCGCCGAGGTCGCAGCTCTTTTTGTTCTGGCACTGATTAGTGAGGACGAGGTCGGGGATGCCGTTGCCGGTCAGGTCAGCGATGGCGACGGCGGAGGTGTTGTCGGCGCCCGAGCTGTAATTGACCGGGGCCTGGAAAGAGCCGTCGCCGTTGCCGAGAAGGATGCTGACGGCGCCGGTGTTGCACTCGGTGGGACTTTGGCACTCGTCGGCGACGGCGAGATCGGGATTGCCGTCGCCATTGAGGTCGGCGATGGCAATGCCATCGGCGCCATTGCCAACGACGTAGACGACGGGGGGCTGAAAAGAGCCGTCACCATTATTCAGGAACACGGCGATGACGCCGTTGCCGCAGTCGGTGGGACTGAGGCACTGGCTGGCCATGACGATGTCGGGAGAACCGTCGCCGTTGAGATCGGCGAGAGCGAGGGCGGAGCCGGCAATGCCGCCGGAGGCATAGGTAACGGCGGGTTGAAAGGAGCCATCGCCGTTGGCGAGTAGAACGCTGAGGGAGGCGCCGGTATTGCAATTGCTACCAGTGCCGCTCTGGCAGGCATTGGCGACGACGAGATCGGGGAAGCCGTCGCCGTTGAGGTCGCGGACGGCAACGGAGACTGAGTAGTATCCGGTGGTGGGATAGGTGACGACCTTGGCGAATTTGATGAGGGGATTGGACTCGGCGGCAGCGGGGCGGGATGCGGCGACGATTTTGGGAAGGAAACGGGAAGGCTGGGCCTGGACGAGGACACGGGAGTGCGCCGCGTGTAGAAGCAGCGCGGCGGCGAAGAGGAGAACCGCGAAAAACAGGATGGGGGAAGCACGCTTCATAGTGAGGCGGACCGGCGATGTTCGCGAGATGAGCGAGATCGAATGTCCGCGTTAGAACCCCCTGGAGCGAGCGGGCAAGAAACCCCGCGCCTCGAAATGTTTGACTTTCTAATCTGGATTCGGATCCGTCCTCGCGCCCCCCACTACGGGCGAGTTCATCGGATGCGAAACAACTATCTTAAGTTGTAACTTTCGCGGCGAAAACGATGGACGCCGGGAAGAAGCCAATTGGATCATTCTACTCAGAAGTAGTGCCGTCGACTAGGGGGAATTGTTTGGAGGGGTCGGATGGGGGACTGGCGCGGTTTTCGGGGCGCTGAAGAGGGCGCGGGGGAAGTCAAAACCTGATTCACCACGGGGTACACGGGGGAAGTCAAAACCTTTTTCACCGGTCGCGCGGTGGGGGAGGACAAACGAGTAGAATGCCAAACTGCGAGGACGGATTGGCAGTCTGGGTGAGGAGAAGAAATGTCTGGGCGATTTTGGGTGATGGTTGCGGTGGTGATGGCGCTGCTGGGGAGCGGCGTTGCGGGCGCTCAGGCGAAGGGGGCCGATGCGGAGGGGCATGCATGGTGGCAGCATGCGGTGTTTTATGAAATCTATCCGCGAAGCTTTGCCGACAGCAATGGGGATGGCGTGGGGGATTTGAACGGGATCACTTCGAAGATGGATTACCTGCGCGAGCTGGGAGTGGACGCGATCTGGATCACGCCATGTTATCCGTCGCCGCAGGTGGATTTTGGGTATGACGTTTCGGACTACGAGAATATCGATCCGATGTATGGGACGCTGGGGGATTTTGACCGGATGGTGAAGGCGGGACGGGAGCGCGGGATCCGCATCATTATGGATTTTGTGCCGAACCATACGTCGGACCAGCATGCGTGGTTCTTGGATTCGAAGTCGTCGCGGACGGCGGCGCATCGGGACTGGTATATCTGGCGGGACGGCAAGGGGCCGGGGAAGCCGCCGAATAACTGGATTTCACTTTTTGGCGGCCCGGCGTGGAAGTATGACGCGACGACAGATCAGTATTACTACCATTTTTTTTACGCGGCGCAACCGGACTTGAACTGGCGGAATCCGGCGGTGGAGAAGGCAATGCTGGATACGACGCGGTGGTGGTACAAGCGCGGGGTGGCGGGATTCCGGCTGGATGCGGTGGACACTTTGTTTGAAGATCCGGAGTTGCGGGATGATCCGGTGCTGCCGGGGGTGAACAAGCAGGGCGATCCGAACACGGAGAATGTGTACAACACGAATCTTCCGGAGGTACATACGGAGTTGAAGAAGCTGCGGAAGGTGGCGGATGAAGCGGGAGCGGTGCTGATTGGGGAGACGTGGACGTCGAATATTGCGCAGCTGGATAAGTATTACGGGAATGGCGGCGACGAGTTGCAGATGCCGATGGACTTTATGTTCACGACGGTGAACAAGCTGTCGGCGGCGGAGTTTCGGAGGCAGGTGGCGGCGGTGAATTCGGCGCGGGGATGGCCCGTGTTTGTGATCGGCAATCACGATCTTGTGCGGTCGTATAACAGGTATGGGAACGGGAAGAATAATGATGCGATCGCGAAATTGATGGCCGCGTTTTATTTGACGCTGCGGGGAACCCCGATTATGTATTACGGGGAAGAGATTGGGATGGAGAATAACGACCCTACGCGGCGCGAGGATGTGAAGGACCCGATTGGGAGAACGGGTTGGCCAGCGGAGAAGGGACGAGATGGAGAGCGGACTCCGATGCAGTGGAATGGCGCGGCCAATGCGGGGTTCAGCGAGAAGGCGCCGTGGCTGCCGGTGCCGGCGAGTTATAAGACGCATAATGTGGCGGCGGAGGAGAAGAATCCGGATTCGGTGCTGAGTTTGTATAAGAAGGTGCTGGCGCTGCGGCATACGAATGAAGCGCTGATGGAGGGGAGTTATACGGCTCTGAATGAAGACGACGCAAATGTGATGGCTTATTTGCGGAGTTATAAGGGGAAGGCAGTGCTGGTGGCGCTGAATATGTCGGGAGAGCGGCGGGAGGCGAGGTTTAAGGTAGGTGGGTTGCGGGCGTTGGTGGCGTCGGGGGCAGTGGCTAAGGGCGGGGATGTGGAGCTTGAGCCTTTTGGGGAGATGATTGCGGAAGTGAATCCGTGATGTGAGCGCGTAGAATGTCCCGAACGAACGGACAGAACGAATGAATCATCTTGCCACCATAACTCACCGCACGCTCGCGACTATCGACCTAGTCATTATCGGGATTTATTTTCTGATCGTGTTTGGGATCGGATTTTATTTTGCGCGAAAAGAGCGGACTTCCACCGACTACTTTTTGGCAAGCCGGGATATTGGGTGGTTCGCGATTGGCGCGTCGCTGTTCGTGTCGAATATTTCGACGGAACACTTTATCGGGCTGGCGGGATCGGGGGCGGGATCGGGGCTGGCGGTGGGGCATTTCGAGTGGCTGGCTTGTTTGATCCTGCTGATTCTGGGCTGGGTCTTTGTGCCGTTTTATTTGCGGTCGAATGTGTTCACGATGCCGGAATTTCTGGAACGGCGGTTTAACCGGCATTGCGCGGTGTACTTGGCGAGCATCTCGATCATCGCGTACATCCTGACAAAAATTTCGGTGCACTTGTGGGCGGCGGCGATTGTGCTGGAGCGTGTGGTGGGCTGGAGCCCGATGCAGGCGGCAATCATACTGGTGATTGCGACGGGGATTTACACGATTGCGGGCGGACTCTCGGCGGTGATTTACACCGAAGTGGTGCAGACGATGGTGCTGCTGACGGGCGCGATCGCACTGACCTTGATTGGGTTGCATCGCGTGGGCGGATTTGCTGGGCTGCGAGCGGCGGTGCCGGACGCGTACTTTCACATGATCAAGCCGGTGAGCGATCCGGATTTTCCGTGGACGGGAATATTTTTTGGGGCGCCGATTCTGGGGATCTGGTACTGGTGCACGGACCAGGTGATTGTGCAGCGCGTGCTCTCGGCTCGCGATGAAGGGCATGCGAAGGCGGGGACGATATTTGCGGGCTTCCTGAAAATTCTGCCGGTGTTTTTACTGGTGATTCCGGGGCTGATTGCGTTCGCGCTGTATCGCGACTTGTTCAAGGTGGACGCGGCGGGACAGGTAACGAACGGGGACATTGCGTTTCCGACGCTGATTATTAATTTGCTGCCGACGGGACTGGTAGGGCTGATGATTGCCGCGCTGCTGGCGGCGCTGATGGGAGGCATGGCATCGGTGTTTAATTCGGCGTCGACGCTGGTGACGCTGGATTTTTACAAAAAACTGCGGCCGGATGCGGACGAAAAAAAGCTGGTGCTGTTTGGACGGCTGGCAACGGGCGCGATGGTGGTGCTGGGGCTGGCCTGGGTTCCGTTTATTCATTTGATCAGCAACCAACTTTATATTTATTTGCAAAGCGTGCAGGCATACATCAGCCCGCCGATTACGGCGTGCTTTGTGCTGGGAATTTTGTGGCCGCGGCTGAATGGGACGGGGGCGCTCTCTTCGCTGCTGACGGGGTTTGTGCTGGGCGCGGTGCGGTTTGTGGCGGAAATTCTGGCGGCGCAGGGGATGGGGTTCAGCGGGGTGATGCTGACGCTGGTGAAAATGAATTTTTTGCACTACGCGATTTTTATGTTTGTGATTTGCTCGCTGGTGCTGGTGGGAGTGAGTTTGGCGACGGCGGCTCCGGAGCGGCGGAAGCTGGCGGGGCTGACGTTTGCGACGGTGGACGAGAAGATGGATGTGATTTTAGTGGCGGGCGCAGCGCGCAAGCCGGCGCGGGAGACGAGCGGGGAGCGGGCGATGAATGTGGCGTTCAGTTTGTGCTTGATTGCGACGGTGGTGGGGCTGTGGATTTATTTTCGGTGAGCATGGGGAGCTGTCCCAGGGCGGGGCGCTTTACAAATTCATTTTTCAGTTTGAGGGCCTTGAGCTTCGAGCTGCGAGCTGCGAGCTTGAACCAGGTTTGAGCTTAGAGTTATCAGCTATGAGACTGGAGTTTCGGGTTGTGAGCGGAGCCAGGCTTCGACCATGTGGCGGAGCTTTGCGCCTTCGGGGCGGCGGCGGACGGCGTCGAGGATTTGGAGTTTGGCGGTGGGGCCGGAGCCGCGGAAGCAGAGCCAGTAAGGAATGTAGAAGTCGGCGAGGTGGGTTGCGTCGAGTTGGAGATTACTTAGGCGCATGAAGCCGCGCGAGAAAACGAGGCGGCGGACTTTGTGGATTAGTAAGTCGCGGGAACGGTCGGGCGGAAGTTGCGGGGGGAGAAAGTTGCGGGTGGTGATTGGTTCGGGAGTGGGCGGGGTGGGGAATTGGAAGAGGTCGAGGGTGCCTTCGACTTGGTCGAGGGCATAGAGGTGGATTTGCTGCCGGCCGCGATTGAGGATGGTGACGGTGAAGAGGCGATACGGGACGTAGAGCGGGGCGATGGATCGGGCGGGGCCTTGGATTATTCTCGCGGCGAGTGCGCTCGCGCCGGTGGTGAAATGTTGGAGGGCATCGTCGCGGGAGACGTTGGCGCGGAGGGACGGGATGGGGTTGGGGGCGGTCATGTGGCGTTGTTTAGTCTGCGGATGAAGTCGTCCGGAGCGAGAGTTATTACCGCAGCGGCTGAAGCCGCATTTCGAAACATGCAATTATCGCAGCGCTGAAGCGCTGCGCCACCCAAAATCAAAAGATACCTGCTGCAAAATCACGAGCTGCCTGCTGCAGAATCAGGAACAACATCCTTCCGGACTGAGTTCTTAGAGATTATTTATGCAGGTTTTGAGAAATTCTGGCGGGGAGGCTTGCTTCCGTGGGTCCGACCTGCGTATGGTAGCCGAGTGAAATTCCCTCGTTGTAGCGGCATTCTTCTTCATATCACTTCGTTGCCGGGGCGGTTTGGCGTAGGCGACCTGGGGCCTTGCGCGTTTGAGTTTGCGGATTTTCTGGCGGATGCGGGACAGAAGTTGTGGCAGGTTTTGCCGCTGAATCCTACCGGGTATGGCGATTCTCCTTATCAGTGTTTTTCGGCGTTTGCGGGAAATCCTTTGCTCATCAGCCTGGAGCGGCTGGCGGAGCGGGGACTGTTGCAGGCTTCGGATCTTGCGAAGGTCCCTGCGTTTCCGGAAGAGTCGGTGGATTACGGAGCCGTCATTCAATACAAAATGCCTTTGCTGCGGCGGGCCGCGGAAGTTTTTTTCAGCGATGCGTCGGGCGCGGAGCGGGCGGCGTTCGAGCGCTTTGCGGAGGGGGCCGGCGCGTGGCTGGACGACTATGCCTTGTTTATGGCGGCGAAGGATGCGCATGCGGGCGCGATGTGGACGACGTGGGAAGCGGAACTGCGGGGCCGGGAGGCGAAGGCGCTCGGCGAGTGGCGGAAGAAAATGGCGCCGGAGATTGCGGCTTATAAGTATTGGCAGTTTGAATTTTTTGACCAGTGGCAGCGGCTGAGGGATTACTGCAAGGATCGCGGGATTCGCTTCATGGGCGATATTCCGATTTATGTGGCGCACGACAGCGCGGATGTGTGGGCGCATCCGGATTTGTTTTTTCTGGATGAGAAAGGCGCGCCGACGGTGGTATCGGGAGTGCCGCCGGATTATTTCAGCGCGACGGGACAGCTTTGGGGGAATCCGATTTACCGGTGGGAGGCGCTGGCGGAACGCGGGTATAAGTGGTGGATCGAGCGGTTTCGGGCGTCGCTGGCGCTGTTTGACATGGTGCGACTGGATCACTTCCGCGGATTTGAGGCGTACTGGGAAGTTCCGGGCGGAGAGACGACGGCGATCCATGGGTGCTGGCGCAAGGGGCCGGGGGAAGATTTTTTGTCGGCCTTGCAGAATGCGTTTGGCGGGTTGCCGATTGTGGCGGAGAACCTGGGGGTGATTACTCCTCCAGTGGAGAAATTGCGGCAGCAGTTTGGGCTGCCGGGGATGAGCCTTTTGCAGTTTGCGTTTGGAACCGATCCGCAGGGGCCGTCGTTTCGTCCGCATAATTACAGCCGCGATCTGGTGGCGTATACGGGCGGGCACGATAACGATACGACGGTAGGATGGTGGAATAGTTCGGTGGGCGCGGATTCGACGCGGAGTCTGGAGGATGTGCGCAAGGAGCATGAGTTCGCGCGGGCGTATTTAAATTTTCGCGACGATGCGGAGATCAACTGGGTGATGATCCGGGCGGTGATGCAGTCGGTGGCGGATGTTGCGATTGTGCCGTTGCAGGATGTGCTGGGGCTGGGCTCGGAGGCGCGGCTGAATTTGCCGGGGCGGGTGAGCGGGAACTGGAAGTGGCGATACAAGGCGGGGGCGCTCGGAAAGGAACTGAGTGCGCGGCTGCGGTTGTTTGCGGGACTGTATGAGAGGTGAGAGGTCGGAGGTACGAGGTCTGAGGTTAGAAATTCATGGATAAACCACCACGCACGTTCTGGCAGATCTGGAACATGAGCTTTGGGTTTTTGGGGATTCAGTTTGGGTGGGGATTGCAGATGGCGAATATGAGCGCCATCTATGAGTATTTGGGAGCGCGGGCGGATCAGATCCCGATGCTGTGGCTGGCGGCGCCGCTGACGGGATTGATTGTGCAGCCGATTATTGGACATGCCAGCGACCGGACTTGGGGACGGCTGGGACGGCGGCGTCCTTATTTTTTGACGGGGGCGATCTTGAGTTCGGCGGCGCTGATTTTGATGCCGCGCTGCGGCGCGCTGTGGATGGCGGCGGGGCTGCTGTGGGTGCTGGATGCGAGCATCAACATCAGCATGGAGCCGTTTCGGGCGTTTGTGGCGGATTTGCTGCCGGAATTTCAGCGGACGCGCGGCTTTGCCATGCAGAGCCTGTTTATTGGGCTGGGAGCGGTGGTGGCGTCGGCGCTGCCGTATTTGCTGACGAATGTTTTTCACGTGGGCGGAACGGCGAGCGCAGGAGGGATTCCATTTACGGTGCGGCTGTCGTTTTACATTGGGGCGGCGGCGTTTTTGGGAGCGGTGTTGTGGACGGTGTTTACGACGAAGGAATATCCGCCGGATAATTTTGCGGAGTTTGAGAAGCAGAAGGCGGCCGCGCACGGGCTGGGAGCGGGGGCACGGGAGATATTGAAGTCGATCCGTGAGATGCCGCGCACCATGCGGCAACTGGCGTGGGTGCAGATTTGTACGTGGATGGGATTGTTTTGCATGTGGCTGTATTTTCCGGTGGCGGTGGCGCGGAATGTGTTTGGGGCGCCGGATACGGTGTCGCCGCTGTACACGGCGGGCGTGGAGTGGGCGGGAATTTGTTTTGGGATGTACTCGCTGGTGTGCTTTGGATTTTCGTTTGTGCTGCCGTTTTTGGCGCGGCAGTTTGGGCGCAAGGTTACGCACAGTTTTTGCCTGCTGTGCGGGGGATTGGGATTGCTTTCGGTGGGAGTGGTACATGACAAATATGTGCTGCTGATTTCGATGGTGGGTGTGGGGATTGCCTGGGCCAGCACTCTCTCGATGCCGTATGCAATTCTGGCGGGATCGTTGCCGAGCGGGAAGACGGGCGTGTACATGGGAATCTTCAATTTCTTTATTGTGATTCCGGAGATTACGGCGTCGCTGGTGTTTGGGTGGGTGATGGCGCATCTCCTGAATAACAATCGGCTGGCGGCGGTGGTGGCGGGCGGAATATTTTTTATTTTGGCGGCGGTGTTGACGCAACGGGTGGAGGACTTGTACGACGTGCGGCAGCGGAGCGGGGTGCTGCCGCGGGGCGCGGTGGTGGCGAAGACGTAGGTAGCTGTCAGCTCTCAGCTGTCAGCTCTCAGTTTCAATCCCTTGAACTTCATTTCGCGTGAGATTCCTTACACATTCCCAGCGGGGCCGACTGCTCCTCGTTTGTTTCTTTCTAGCGGGGGCGGAGGGCTACTAGTTCTTCGTCTATGGGGACGCCTCTCGCAATTTTTATGCGGACCAGGGCTTCGAAGGGGGACATTCCGGGTTTTTGAGTGGAGACGGTTTGCATTAGTTTGCGGACGGAGTCAGGGCGGCAGACGAATTCTACGGCGCCCTGGGTGCCGAAGGTGGTGGTGCCGGCGAGGATCATGATGAGGCGCTGCGGACTGACGCCGGGGACCCAGGCGATGAGAGCGTAGTCTTCGGTGAGGGGCACGTCGGAGGGACTGGCGAGATAGCGGGCGGCTTCGCCGGGCCGGGGATGACGGTTGACGATGGAAAGATCGCCGCGGCGGGGACCGGAGGCTACGCGCTCGAAGACGAATTCGCTGGTGCCGGGGATATCGAGGAGAGAGAGGTTCTCCGAAGGGGAGCCCACGAAGATGAGGTTGGAATCGCTGGCGTCGTCGAGGGTGAAGAGGCTGCCGCGCTTGACGCGAATTCTGTGGCTGAGGGAGCTGAAGGCTTCGTCGAGGGCGTGAACGGCGAGGACTTCGCCGACTCCGGTGTAGTGATCGTAGACGGCGGTTTTGGAATCTTCGCGGGAGTTGTAGTAGCGCATGCCGGTTTCGGGGCGTCCGGTGAAAGCGGCATTGCTGAAGATGACCCACGGCTCTTCGGAGCCGGAGGTGAAGGGCTTCCAGAAATCGGCGAGCGGACCGGAGGCGGGGCGCGTGGCGGGGGATGAAGGCGAAGCGTCGGATTGCTTGCGGGTCCAGAGCAGAGCGCCGAGCGCGGACAGAGAGACGATGAGACAAACGAGCAGGACGAGGACGGCGAAGGGCCAGCGGGGAGCGGTGTGCGCGGGCTCGGCGGGTGAATCGGCGACGGGGAGAGACGGGTGCGGCTCGAGTTGGGCGTGGCGCGCCTCAAACACGAGGTGGTAGCTGCCTTTGGGGAGCTTGACGAGGATGGAGTCGTTTGCGCCCTCGGTGGCGTAATACTCGGCGAGCTTGATGCGAAGACGGCCGGCCTGAACGCGAATGGTGGAATCGGAGTGGGGATCGAAGTCGGAGCGGCGGCCGTAAACTTCGGTGGCAATTTGATACTCCTTGAGGGGAGCGTCGGGGTGAAGGAGCGATTGCTTGGCGAGGTATTGAAGGAGGCGGCAGAGAGATTCCGAGCCGCGGAGAATATGGCTTTTGGTAATGTGATCTATTTGTTGGAAGAATTCTTCCGAGCCAAGCGCGAAAGTGCGTGTGACAGCCATCGAACAGGGAAGTAACAATCCTACGCAGACTGTTGCAACGAAACTATTTTACCTCTGTAACCTTAGCAAGACCTAGTGAAACCTACCAATCGAGTTTTTTTGCCTTAAAACTGCACGGTTATCCTGTTTCTGTAAAAGCGGGCTCTCCATATTGCTTGAATGGAGGCGAGGTACAGAACTGTCTATCAGATAGATGCCGCGCCGTTTACAGCGATCTATTTTGTTATGTCTCGAATTGGAGGAAACATGAGTCACAAGTTATTCGCGGTCGTGATGGTGATGGCGTGCCTGGCAGGCATGGCGTATGGACAATCGAGCGCGGGTACGATTTTAGGAACGGTAAGCGACTCGCAGGGCGCGGTGATCCAAGATGCCGCAGTGACCGTTACGAACCCGGCGACGGGGCGGACGATCACGGTCAAGACGAACGGGGAAGGACTGTTTACTGTGCCGTCGCTGGACCCGGGAGCGTACCGGGTGCAGGTGGAAATGGCGAATTTTGCGAAGGCCGTGCAGGACGTAGTGTTGCAGACGGCGCAGACGCTGAACCTGGCGATCACGCTGCAACTCGGGTCGACGACACAGACGGTGGAGGTGACGGCGGCCACACCGATCATCGATACGGCGTCGTCCGGAGTGGGCGACGTGGTGGTGGGACGGCAATTGACGGACCTGCCGTTGAATGGCCGTGACTTTTTGCAAGAGGCCGCGCTGGAACCGGGCGTGACGCGCGGACAGCCGGGCAACACGCAGTCCGGACAGGGAAACCAGGCGGAGACGTTCCGGTACGCGGAGAGCGGCGGCGGAGCGATTTCGGCGAACGGCGTGCGCTTGCAGGCGAACAATTATCTGTTTGACGGCATCGATAACAACGAGTCGCTGGTGAACACGATTGTGTTTTTCGTGGATCCGGACGCGATTCAGGAATTCCGCGTGGACACGAACGTTGCGCCGGCAGAGTATGGGCGAGCGGGCGGAGCGGTCGTGAACGCGACGTATAAGTCGGGAACGAACGACTTTCACGGGGATGTGTTCTGGCAGATTCGAAATAACGCGGCGGATGCGAATCCGAATTATTTTTCGGGAGCCCCGGCACTGCCGTTTCACCGCAACCAATTTGGATTTGCGGGGGGCGGACCAATCTTCAAGAACAAGCTGTTTATCTATGGCGACTACCAGGGATTGAGGCAGTCGTATCCGCTGCTGGATGGGCCGATCACGGTGCCGTCGGCGCTGGAGCGGACGGGGAACTTCTCGGAGTTGCTGTTCACTCCGTCGCCGCAGCAACTGTTCTATCCGGGCGGAGGGGGCGTACCGGTGCCGGGAAATGTGTTTACGAATCTGGTGCCGGCGGGCGCGGCGTATTTGCAGGCGTTTCCGACGCCGACGATCAGCGGCAGCGATTCGCGATGCACGCTGGCGGCGAGCGCAGCGGGCGGAGACGGAGTCTGCCTGGAGAACAACTATCAGCCGGGGCGCGTGCAGTTGCAGAAGTTTAATGACTTCAACGTGCGGCTGGATTACATCCTGAGCCAGAAGGACCAGATATTCGCGCGCTACAGCTATGGGCAGGATACAGACACGACGACTTCGCAGTTGCCAACACTGCCGGCGGGATATGGATCGGGATTCCAGTTCCAGCATCCGCGCAGCATTGTGCTGGGCGAGACGCACACGATCGGAAGCAGCATAGTGAACGAATTCCGCATCGGGTATGTGCGGTCGTTCCTGGGATACCAGCCGCCGTTCGGGAGCGTTCCGCTTTCGGCGAATTTGGGGATTCCGAATGCGAATACCGGGCCGCTGCTCGGCGGCGGAGCGTTGATCGGAAACAACGGCAGCCAGCTTTCTTATACGGGAGACTACGGCGATTATTTTGTTCCGGAAGATACGTACCAGATTTCAGACAACGTGTCGTGGGTGAAAGGACGGCACAACTTTAAGTTTGGAGCGAACATCATCTGGCGGCAGGTAACCTTTTTCAACCCGATCGCGGGCAAGGGCTACTTCCAGGCGAACGAAGGGCAGCCGTGGTCGACGGGCTGGGAGCAGGCGGACTTGATCGCGGGCTGGATCAACGACTACCAGGTGGGGCCGTCGAACGGATACTTCCACACCCGGAGCTGGGAAAACGGCTTTTACGGGCAGGACGATATTCGCGTAAACAACCGGCTGACGCTGAACCTGGGATTGCGCTACGACCTGTACACATGGCCGACGGAGATCAACAACCGGATGGCGAACTTTAATGTAGCGACGGGAGCGATTGAGCTGGCGGGGCAGAACGGGATTTCCGACAGCACGCTATCGAACCCGAAGCACGACTTTGCACCGCGCATTGGATTCGCGTATGACCTGAAAGGCGATCAGAAGACGGTGATTCGCGGCGGCTACGGAATTTTCTACTTTATCGAGCGCGAGGGCATCGACAAGCAGATGTCGGAAAACGCGCCGTTTGGCGGAAGCGCGTACTACTCGTATCAGAACGCGCTGACCAATGGCGGGTACTTCGGGAACGGAACCGGGACATTCCTGACGCTGGGCGGACTGGCGACGATGAATCCGGATGGGACGCCGAACATCGGGTCGATTACGGCGAGCGGATTTCCGGACAAAACGCAGTTGCCGGTCAGCCTGACGCATCCGCAGAGCGTGAGTCTAACGGGATGGCTGCCCAGCGACACGACATCGCGGATGCAGGAATGGAACGTGCAATTCCAGCATCAGATCGACGCGCAGACGGCGATGACACTGGCGTACGTGGGCAACAAGGGTGCGCACCTGTCGACGTTCTACGATGTGAACCGCGCGATTTACGGGACGGCAGGAGTGCAGCCGTTCCCGGGCCTGGGCACGGTGCCGGTGAACGATACGAGCGGCAGCTCGGTCTATAACGGGTTGCATGCTCTGATCGAACGGCACCTGTCGAAGGGGCTGCAGTTTACCGGGGCGTACACGTGGTCGCACGCCATTGACAATACGCAGGCGGGCTTCGACACGGACTTCCGCTACGGCGGGAACGTGGTCGATCCGTTTGACTGGAAAACCAGGGAGCGCGCGAATTCAAACATGGATGTGCGCAACCGGTTCGTGTTCAACGGGATTTATGATTTGCCGTTCGGGCGCGGGAAGACGTACGGGCACGACTGGAACCCGGCGCTGGATGCGTTGCTGGGCGGATGGCAGTTCAGTCCGATCGTGACGCTATCGAGCGGATTTCCGTTCGACGTAGTGTGCGACTACTGCAGCAGCCCGAGCACGCGGCCGAACGTGGTGGGACCGCTGTCGCAGACGAACAATCCGCACATGTGGTTCGTGACGTCGTCGTTCGCGAAGCAGGCGACGGTGCCGGGCTCGAACACTCCAGTGGCGCCGGGGGATTCGCCGCGGAATCCGTTCACTGGAGCGGGCTTCAAGACCATGGACTTGGCAATCAGCAAGAACTTCAACTTCACCGAGCGCTTCCATGGCCAGTTCCAGGGCCAAGTCTTCAACATCGCGAACACTCCGCAGTTCAGCCAGCCGGACGGGAACATGAACGACGGAGGCGGGTTCGGGCAGGTGACGTCACTGCGTTACCAGAGCGAGCGCGAGATCCAGCTGTCGGTTCGCATCACGTTCTAGGCAGCAACTGGCCGGGCAACATCTGGGAGAGCGGGCTTCCCCGCTCTCCCGGCTCATCTCATCGTTCCGCGGAACTCCCATGACATACACGCGCAGGAGGAGTCGACGTTTGCCTCGTGTTGCGGGGCTGACTTTGCTCGGGCTGACGCTCGTTTGGTTGACGGCGGCGCTGGCGTCGGGACAGGCTCCGGTGGTGCGGAAGGTGGAACCGCCGAACTGGTGGACCCATTACACGCCGGAGGTCACGCTGCTGGTGACGGGCGAGAACCTGGGCGGGGCGAGAGTGAAGAGCACGGCGCGGGGCATCGCGCTGGTGGGCGCGAAGGCATCGGCGAACGGACACTACCTTTTTATTCACCTGAAAATTGGCGGCGAGGCGCGGGCGGGAAACGCGGAGTTGCGGATTAGTACGGACGCGGGCTCGACGACGGCGCCGTGGACGCTGCGGGAGCGGGCCGCGACGAAGGGACATTTCGAAGGCTTTTCGCAGGACGATGTGATCTACCTGATCATGCCGGACAGGTTTGCGGACGGCGATCCGTCGAATGACAAGCCGGCGGGATCGAACGGGATTTATGACCGCAGCGTGCCGAAGGCGTATCACGGCGGCGATCTGCGTGGGATACGCGAACATCTTGGATACTTGCACGAACTGGGCGTGACGACGCTGTGGCTGACGCCGGTGTGGAAGAACACGGATTCGGATTATCACGGATACCATGTGGTGGATTTTTATGCGCTCGACGATCACATGGGAACGATGGCGGAATATCAGGCGCTGGTGGCGGATGCGCACCGGCTCGGGATGAAGGTGCTGATCGACTACGTGGCGAATCATACGGGGCCAAAGCATCCGTGGGCGGATGATCCGCCGACGCCGACGTGGTTTCATGGATCCCCGGCGCATCATCTGGAGCCGTCCTATTCTTTTTTGGGGATCGTGGACCCGCATGCTTCGCCGCGCGAATATCGCAACATGCTGGAGGGCTGGTTTGCGGGGAAACTGCCGGATTTGAATCCGGACGATAGCGAACTGGGACTGTATCTGGCGGAGAACGCGATGTGGTGGACGGAGATGGCGGAGCTGGATGGATTTCGGCTGGATACATTTCCGTATTCGTCGCGCGAATTTTGGAGCGGATGGCATGCGCGGTTGCGCGAGGTGTATCCGCGGATGAACGATGTAGGTGAGGTGGCGGACCCGGATTCCTCGATCACGGCATTTTTTGAGGGCGGGCGAAAGCAGTTTGATGGCGTGGATACCGGGCTGGCGACGGTGTTCGATTTTCCGCTGTGCAACGCGTTGCGGGACACGATCGTCAAGGGCGAGTCGATGGAGAAGATCGTCACTGTGCTGCGGCATGACGAGTTTTATCCGCATCCGGAGACGCTGGTGACGTTTTTGGGCAATCACGACGACGGGCGCTTTGTGAGCGAGAAGGGAAGCGATGCGGGCAAGCTGAAGGCGGCGTTTGCGCTGCTGCTGACGATGCGGGGGACGCCGCAGATTTATGCGGGAGACGAGATTGCGCTGCCGGGGGGAGAGGACCCGGACAACCGGCGGGATTTTCCGGGGGGATTTCCCGGGGATGCGCGGAATGCATTTACGGCGGCGGGACGGACGGCGGAGCAGCAGGATGTGTTCGCGTACGTACAATCGCTGATCGCGCTGAGGAAGGAACATCCGGCGCTGCGGCGGGGAAAGCAGTGGCACATCGGATGGGACGATGGGTATTACGCGTTTCTGAGGGAGACCGCGGAGGAACGGCTGCTGGTGATTTATAACAACGCGGGGACGTCGCGGCGGCTGGAGATTGCGATTGACGATACTCCGCTGGAGAAGGCGCGGGGGCTGCGGGGAATTTTTGGGGGACAGACGGCGGAGATTTCTGACGGGAAGATAGTGGTGACCTTGCCGGCGCGGACGGCGGCGGTGTTTAGCGTGCAATAGCGGCGAGAATTGGGGTGCCCACCCTGGTGGGAGCCGGCAGCACCCAGCAACTGCAATCTCTGCACCTCGGGCCGGCACCTCAGGCCGGTCCTGCATCATTTCCATTTGCCATTGGCCCAGTAGTGCCTCAACTAAGGTACTACCCTATGGCCATTTGGGCGGTTGGCCTCCGTCAACGTCTGGTATGATGCTGTTAACACCTTTTCACGGTTTGCTCGTCACGCGGTGGTTGCTAGTTTGACCAGATTCATCTCCGCATTTCCTGCCTTCCGTTTATTTGCGTGAAATCCAAAGAAACAAATGTGAGCGGCGCGCCAGTTCCCGACGTAGGTCTGGGTGCGTGGCAACCAGCCTCACCAGAAAGTAAAAATTCGAATGACAACATTTACCGAACTGCCCCTGTCCGCGGCGTTGCAGCGGACGCTGGCGGCGGCTCAATTCACCAAGCTCACCCCCATCCAGGAACGTGCAATTCCTCCCGCACTTGAAGGCCAGGACATCATCGGCACTGCCCAAACGGGCACGGGCAAGACACTGGCGTTTCTGATTCCGATCATGGAAATGCTGAACCGGGAAACGCCGAACCGGGAGACGGCGCGTAACACGACTGCGCTGGTACTGCTCCCGACGCGCGAGCTCGCCATGCAGGTCCACGAGCAATTCGAGCAGCTGCGCACGAAGAGCATTACAAAGGCGGCGCTCATCGTCGGCGGCCTGTCAGAAAAGTCGCAAATCCAGAGCCTGCGCGCGGGCGCGAGCCTGGTGATTGCGACGCCGGGAAGGTTGCAGGATTTGATGACGCGGAAGTTCGCCGACCTGCGACACATCAAGGTGCTGGTGCTGGACGAAGCCGATCGCATGCTGGATATGGGCTTTCTGCCGGCAATCCGGCGGATTGTCGGGGCGCTGCCGCGGCAACGCCAGACGCTGTGTTTCTCAGCCACGCTGGAGCAATCGGTGGCCGGGCTGGTAAACGATTACACGCGCGAACCGGTGCGGATCGCGCTCGGTTCGGTGCTCAAGCCCGCCGAAAGCGTCGAGCTGAAGGCGTACGAAGTGCGGCCGGGAGAGAAACTGGACGTGGTCCGGCAACTGCTCTATGCGGAAAAGGGACAGACGCTCATCTTTACCCGCACCAAGCGGGGCACGGAACGGCTGGCCAAGCAACTGGTGCGGGACGGCTTCAACGCCGCGATGATTCATGGGGATCGTTCGCAGTCGCAGCGGAATGGGGCGCTCAGCGGATTTCAGGACGGCAGCTTCCAGGTGCTGGTGGCGACCGATATCGCAGCGCGTGGCTTGCACGTGGACGAGGTGGCGCACGTGATCAACTACGACCTGCCCAAGATGGCGGAAGACTTCATCCATCGAGTGGGGCGCACCGGCCGAGCCGGATTGCAGGGGCGCGCTTCCACGCTGGTGACGGGAGTCGAGGTGCTGGAATTGCGTCAGATTGAACGCGCCCTGAAGTTGCGGATCGAACGCGAGCAGATTGACACTACGGCGCCTCAGCCACTGCGGCGAATCGTTCAAAACACGCTGGCCATGCGGACTTTGACCGCGTTGCCGGGAGAGGTCTTCGTGTAGGGAACGCGCCTGAAGTCGCAGTACATCCGGGCTTCAGTTTTTGCAGGGCAAGCGGTTGCTTCGAGTTTGCAGCAGACCGACGGGCACATTGTCTCCCCGTGGCTGGCACTCGCACGCAGCCGCTGTTTCAGATTCCAGCGCCGGCGGAATATGACTGAGGCTCTGGCTCCACTCCCGAATATTTCTCCAGAATCGCGTCCAATTCCTTGGGACGAATCGGCTTCGTCAAGTAGTCATCCATGCCGCCTTCCAGACAACGCTCGCGATCGCCTTTCATGGCATGGGCGGTCAGGGCGATGATGAACAGGTGGGCGCCGGTGGTTTTTTCCTGCACGCGAATTCTGGAGGTTGCCTCCAGGCCGTCCATATCGGGCATTTGAACATCCATAAACACCAGATCGAAGCTTTGTTTTTCTAGCTCCTCCAAAGCCTGAACTCCGGTGCCTGCCACCACCACCGTGTGGTGCCGCTTTTCGAGCAGTTGTTTGGCCACTTTTTGGTTGACCAGGTTGTCTTCGGCCAGGAGAATCTTGAGCACTTTTCGCGGCTGCGGGTGCTGTGCAGGCTGCTGGTTCGCGTCAGACTGTGTCGGGGCAACCAGGCCTGCGCTCAGAACGCCAAGCACGGCGTCCCGTAAGTCGGCTTGACGGATCGGCTTGGACAAAAGTGTGGAAATCCCCAACAACTTACATTGGTTCGCATCTCCATGACTTCTGCCCGAAGCGAGCATCATAATCTTGGCGCTGGTGAGGCCGGGGTCTGCTCTTATTTGCTGGACCAAGTCGAAGCCGTCTTTTCCGGGCATATGCATGTCGGTAACGATCAGGTCATAGGTCTCATTGGAGAGTCGGGCGGCTACCAGTTCCGCTAGCGCGTCGTCGGCGCTCTCGACCAATTTTGCTTGCATCTTCCAATGGGAAAATATTCCATCCAGGATGCAGCGATTGGTGTGGTTATCGTCGACGACCAGTACTCTTACTCCGACCAGAATCGGAGACGGTCCGGCTGCACCCTGGCTTTTGATCTGCGAAGTTTTGAATTGCACGGTGAAGTGAAATTGCGTGCCCCTGCCCACGATGCTTTCGAGCCAAATCCGGCCGCCCATCATGTGCACCAGTCGAGTGGTGATGGCGAGCCCCAAGCCGGTGCCGCCATACTTGCGGGTGGTGGAGGTATCGGCCTGGGAAAAGGGTTGAAAAATCATGTCCTGCTTTTCTTTCGGGATGCCGATTCCGGTGTCCGTCACAACACAGTGGATGGGACAAGTGTCCGCGCCCTCCGGGGAGTTTTCCGTGTCTCTTGTTACCAGCAATGACACTTCACCCTGCTGGGTGAACTTGATGGCATTGCCAATCAGATTGATCACGATCTGGCGAAGACGAGTCGAGTCGCCGCGAACGAACTCGGGGACATCGGCATCGACGCCGCAGATCAGCTCCAGACCTTTCTCGCTGCCGCGGACCGACACCGAGCGGACGGTGGATTCGAGGCACTCCCGTAGATTGAAATCGGCCTCTTCCAAGTCAATTTTGCCCGCTTCGATTTTCGAGAAATCCAGGATGTCATTGATAACGGCCAGTAACGCATCGGATGAGAACTTGACGGTCTGAAGATATTCTTTCTGTTCCGGGGTAAGAGTGGTGTCGAGGGCGAGTTCTGTCATGCCGATGATGCCGTTCAGCGGGGTCCGGATCTCATGGCTCATGTTGGCGAGGAACTCGCTTTTTGCCCGGCTGGCTTCTTCGGCGACGTCGCGGGCCTTTTCAAACTCCCTGGTTCTTTGCTGTACGCGCAATTCCAGGTCTTCATTGGCGGTGAGCATCGCGAGGTCGCGCTGCTGCACGCGCTGGAGCATCTGATTGAAAGAGGCGACGACCTTTCCGATTTCGTCGTTGCCGTACAGGGTCGCGCGCAGCGAGTAGTCTTCTGCGCGAGAGATGCGTGTGGCGACATCGGCGAGCTGGCGCAGCGGACTGGTGATGGATTGCAGCAGTCGGGCGGAGATCACGTACGTGATGAGACTGGCCAGAACCAGCACCAGGGTGCCGATTTTCAAGTACTGCATGGTCTTGGCGCGGAAGCCGCTTAGATCCGTAACAATGGCGATCGTTCCGGATGGTTCGCTGTTAAGGGAAACGATGCGAACCAGCGTGAGAGTTTGCGGCTGAAAGTAGTCTCCTTCCGGTTGCCGCGCGGGCATGGGGAAATCTGCTGGAAGCCCGGTTCGCCGATAGGTGGCGAAGACTTTGCCCAGGTTGTCGAAGAGACAGGCGGCTTGGATGTTCGGGTCGGCCCGGAGTGCGGCCAACATGTCCGTGGCAGTTTTGGAGTCGTCGAAGGCGATCGAGGCGGCAATGTTTGCGCCCAACGTACCGGCCAAAGTCGAGACTTCCTGGGCAATATCGTGGCGGAACTTCGATTGCTCATAGAGGCCGAAGCCGGCGAATGCCAGAACCAGAGCGAACAAGGTGGCAAACAGAATCAAGAATGCCAGCTTGGTCTGGATGGACGCGTTCTTGAATGACATAGCCCGCTTCCTAGGGGTGATTCCCAACTACGTTTTTAGCGAGGACCAGAAGGCGCGAACTGATCTTCAGTTTCGCGCGCACGGCGGCATCGAGATTGATGTCGAAGCGCACCTTGTTGTTTTCCATGCTCAGGTCGATCATTCCGCCCTGCTTGACGAAATCGTCGCTCTCACCCACGGTGAGTACAGCCTCGTCCTTCAGTGCCGCGAGCAAGGATGCGACACCCTTGCGTTCGCCGTTGCCGATAAACAGAAGCTGGCAGCCGTGAATTTCCGTGCGCTCCTTCAAGTGGCGGACTTGGAGAGGCCTGGCACCGATTAATTTTCCTTGCAGCATGGTTTCCAAATTCCCGTCAAAAGGGTCTTTGCCGATGGTGCATACGGTGAGCGGTTGTTTGTCATCGCCGAGCGCTCCGACGGGCCAATCGACCAGTTGCGCAAAGTGAAACAGAAATGCCGCCTTGACGCGGTATTCTTCGGTTTCCTGCGCGCGCGCCGCCAGTCCGAAGATGAGGAGGATCATCTCCAGCAGCAAGAGTGTTCGCGCGGCCGGTACGCTCCAACTACGCATTGCGGGCGGGCGCGCAGGCCGATCGGTTTTCGGTTTAGGTCTTGTGCTCAATATGCACCACCGCACGCTGCCCGCCGCAATCTGCGTCAGCGCTGTCCGCGGGAGAACTCTAGTCCGGCATAGACAGTCCGGCCCTGTTGTACGGGAATGCTGTCAATGTTGAAAAAGCCAAAGCCCGGCAGCCAAACCGCCTGGTCCAGGAGATCGTTCGCATGCGCGACAATGGCCACGCTGTTTCTTTCTGACATGTGCAGATACCTCGAAACATCCTGACGAGCTTCGGCGTTCAGACTGTTGTGCCAGCCCGTGAGAGGATTCACATTGAAGGCGTAGGGCTTGGGTTTTCCGTCGGAAACATCGAAAATTCCAAGAACCAGGCCGCGGCTGCTCTCATAACTCACGCCACTCTTAAAGCCATAATTTGGAATGGGTGTGACGTTGCTCGTTCCGGTCTGGTCGCGATTGGTTTGATAGAGGAACGAGCCCTGCGCGAAGAAGTCCTTGCGGAAAAAGTATTTGCCTTCGCCGACGACGCCGTTAAAGACAACTCCGCCGAGGTTCTCGTAGTGAATCGGAGCTTCGCCAACGGTAATGATGCTGTGAATCTGGTGATTATGAAAATAGTTGGCGCCGAGCTGAAGGTGCGAGAACTGCAAATCCACGCCCAGGTCAAAGGACTCGACGAGTTCGGGCCGAAGGTTGGAGTTGCCATGGATGTCTGGGATATTGAGCGAAGTTTCGTCCAGGCTGGGCGGACGGAACGCCTCGCCATAAAGCGCCTTGATGCTGACGGTGTGCGATGGGCTCCAGATCACGCCACCCCTTGGGACGGTGGAGAAAGGGATGCCCGCGAACTTATTGGATTGGAAACCTCCGACCAGTTTCACAGTGGAAAGTAACTGGTGATCGAGTTGGGCATAGAAGCCGCCCGCGGGACGGTTGCCCCCGGCGTCCTCGGCACTGTGGTCGATGCTGGCCACCTCGGTACCGGAAATGCGGCTAAAGAGAATGCCGGCGGTCAGGCGGTCCTTGGAAGTGAGCGTGATCAGGTTCGTCCATTCGGCAACAAATTCCTTGGAATCACGGTCGGTATAGGGATAGGCGAACGTCATAAACGTTGTCCGGGTGTAGGTTCCGTTGAAATTCATGTCCCAGTTGTCGCGGACTTTGTGTTCGTATCCGAGGTCGGCGAAGTCGCGCGTTTGGCGGGTTTCCCCGACGGCGCCTTGCACGAAGGCAGTGGATTGCCACTCGGTGAAGGCGGACATGAAACTCAGGCCTTTGTAATTCATGCCCACATAATCGCCCGTGCCGCGGTCGACCAGATAGGTGTCGTGGAAAGGCGGTTCGGGCGGAGCGTCTGGGTTGTGCTGCAGGGGAGGCGGGACGAGGTAGACCAAGTTCCAGTCCGGCGCTTCGTGAATCTGCGAAGCGCCAACCATGCTGAAGTCGCCCCGCTTATAGGTGAAGTGTCCGGAGGCAGCCATGGCGCCGTTGGCTCCCCCCATCCCCTTCACGCTCGCCTGGTTTCCTTCCGCCTTCCGCGTGATCAGGTTCACGACCGCGGAAAAGGCGTTGGAGCCATAGAGCACCGATCCGGGTCCGCGAATAATTTCGATGCGCTCGAGGATCTCGACGGGAAACGATTCCAGCAGATCGGAGATAATGCCGCCTTCCATGACTTCGCGGGTGGGGCGGCCATTGATCAGGAACAGAATGTGGGCGCCGGAGGTTTTTGTCTGGTCGCCATCGGCGGCAATCAGGCTGCGGTCGGTGAAGTACTGGCTGGATTGGGTTAGCCCCGGAACGCGATCGAGGATTTCTCCGAGCGTGAGGCCGCCGAAACGGCGCAGTTCGTCACTGGTGACGACCGACATAATCGACGGCGCCTGGGACAACGTATCGCTGAATAGAGACGCCGTCGTAACCTTGAGGTTCATCAGCTGCTCCAGATCCATGGAAGCCAGGTCAGCCGTTTCATTGCCGGAATTCTGCTGAGTCGAAGTTTGTTGAGACATGCCATAGGTGGCGAGCACAAGAAGCAATGACGCCACTATAACCGCACGAAATTTGCTTGTGTCGATCATCCCGATTGCTTTCCCCATATCGATGCTCAAGAAAAATCCCCTTTCCCGCTATGTCGAGCAAATGGCTCTATCTTCGTCGAGAAAGCGCGCGAAAACACGCTGGCGGCGCGGCCTTCCCATAGGCAAAGATCGGCGAGGGTACAGGGAGACTTTATGGAGATCAACCGATTGGTCGACCGGAAGGTTGTGGACTAGAGGGAGTGACCTCCGCAACCCTTGTCACTCCGCGCAACCGTTTCTTTTCAGTAGCCGACCGTGATTCCTGCGTTCAGAGCGGAACCTCTTCGGCCCCATCAGCCGCCTGACGGCGCGCTTGCCAGCATTGCCGCCGCCGGTTCCACGCGGTTGCGGCCCAGAGCCTTGGCGGTATAAAGGGCCTCGTCGGCGAGGCCTAAAAGGGATTCCGGATTGAGCGATGCCGCCTCAATCTGCTCGGCCGAAGCGAGACCGAAACTGAGCGTAACCGGGAGCGGGCCGGCATTAGTCTCGATTGGCTCATCGGCAACCGAGCAGCGCAGGCGTTCCGCGCTGGTCGCCAGGGCGGACAAATTGCAGGCTGGGAAGACGATGAGGAATTCTTCTCCACCGTAGCGCCCGACGGCGTCATACGGTCGTACGCCCAACGACAGCCGCCGCGTCACTTCCCGGATGACCGCATCGCCGACCAGGTGCCCGTACAGGTCGTTAATTTTTTTAAAATGATCGATATCGGCCATGACGATGCCGAGCTCACCCCCGGTGCGTTTGCGGCGAGAAAGTTCTTTCTTCAGTAAGTCGATGATCGCGCCGCGATTCCAAAGCGTAGTGAGCGTGTCGTGAGTCGCGGCAAATTGCAATTCGTTTTTGGCGCGGATCAGCGCTGCCTGGAGATCGACAATCCGTTTGCCTGCCCGCACGCGCGCGTGCAGTTCATCCGCATCAAACGGCTTTTTCAGATAGTCGTCCGCCCCCGCATCCATGCCTTCGAGCAGGTCTCCCTTCTGGTCCCTCGACGTCAACAGGAGAATGTAGATATAGGCTTCATGCGCGGCGGAGCGCACGGCTTTGATCACCTCAATGCCATCCAAACCCGGCATCATCCAGTCCAGAATCGCCAGCGGTGCCGCATCCGGTTTCATCAGTTCGCGCCGGGCGGCGAAGCCGTCATGCACAACTTCGACCTCGTATCCCCACTTTTTCAGCAGGCCGCCTAACAGCTTGCACGAAACCCGATCGTCATCCGCGATCAGAACTCTGGACATGTTTCTCCCTTAACTCCGCCAACGCCTTCCCGAGCGCTTCCATCAGTCCTTGGAGCTGCCGGGACGACGCTTCCGCCTGGTCGAGGTTGCCCGTGCGGCCCATCGTCTCCAGTACCAGCGCGGACTGCGTGGCTTCCTCGCCTCCGAAGAGGCTCACGGTGCCTTTCAACTTGTGGGCGGCCCGGTCCAACCCCGGCGCATCGTGGCGGCTCACCGCGTCCAGAACCTGCTGGAGCGACTCCCCGGACTCGGCAAAGAATGCGTCGATCAACTCCTGAAGCAATTCCTCGTCTCCTTCCAGCCGGGCGAGAAGCTCAGCCTCATTGATTGCATTGGCCATAACGCTCACTTTCTTTCGTTCCGTGCCCGTTCACGAAGTGCAAGGGCCGGTGGCCCCGGCTGTTCAATAGCGCCGCGCAGGCATCTTTACTTCTGGAGACAACCCCAAATTTCCCATCGGCATTTTTCGATCCGGACTGTACTTCGCGCGCCGGTCCGGCGCCAGGAGCGACGAAATCGGAGGGTGGCCGCGAACATTATGGAGCCGTGCCGTCGACGATTTGGGACTATACGAACATCTTCGGCGAAGTGCGCGCGATCTTTAGTGGCGAGTGATTCCTTGCAGGCGGAAGGAAGTGTTACTTGTAGCGCGGAACAGCCGGTCGAAGCGGTCGCAGCTTATCCTCTCAGAACCCGGTCCAGCACGCCGCAGGTTTTTGCGAGCGCATGCGGAAGGGCTCTGGCGACCGCCTCCGAAAGCCCCAGTTCGGTGCGCACCCGCTCCGGCTGAATGCCAATAAGAAAAACTTGCGCGGGAAGTTCGTTTAGCAGCTGGGCCGTGGCCAGCAACTCTCCCGCGTTGCCCTCATGCGCCGTGCTGGACCGCGTTACGCCGCAGTTCAGCACCGCAGTTCCTTCCAGCACCGACACATCTCCGGCTTGTTCGCCGCCGGCAAACGCGTCGAGAATGATCAGCGCTTGACGCCCGCTCAAATGGCCGAGCAAAGCCAATCCCTGAGTGCCGCCATCGATGCACTCTACCGCCGGAACTTCCGCGTACACCCTTTGCACTTCCCCCAACAGCGCCGGTCCCACACCATCGTCGCCGAGCAGGATGTTCCCCAAGCCGAGCACCAGCACAGGGGGAACTTTGAGATCGCAGGTTTGCATCGATCGGTCTGGAGATCGAGAAGATGACAAATTCACGAAAATATTTTCGGGATCTCTATTCCTCCTTGAAATTCCCTTTCTGATAGAACTTGTACCCCGAGATGATTGAGGTGATCAGTCCGTTGCCGTACTGCGTGGAGTCATACAGGATGATGTACACGTGCAGGATGGCGAACACCACAAAGCCCCAGGCAAACGCGTGGTGCCACATGCGCGTCTGAAACGAGCCGCCAAGCAGCGGGACACCCAGCCAAACAGGCGATTCAGGAAGCCGCCCGGATTGCAGCCTGTGCCACCAAATAAAAGCGGGGCTCGAATTCGAAGCCAGCCAATGGTTGTTGGCTTCTTCGCAATCGAGCCCCGCTCTTCTTATGCCGTCTTAATCTCCCGACGGCATCAACTCGTCGGAATCTTTGCCAGAGGCTACGGTTTGAGTCGCCGCCGGCGTCGTCTTGCGGATCAAGTCCAAAAGGCGTTTGCGGTCCGGCTTGACCAGTTCCGCGATGCCTTCCTTGCTGACCTGCGCCACGATGATCTGGCCGACCTCGGTGTGCACGTCCGAGAAAATTCCGATGCTCTTCATTTTCTGCGTCTGCCCCTCCACGTCCTCGGTGGGAGTGACGTAGTGCACTGCGCTGGCCGAGTAGCGATGAATCAGGAACAGCTGAATCAGCGCCATCAGCCGCTTTTGCCGGAACGACATGAACGTATTCTGGTCGCGCACCGATAAGAAATTGCGGCCGCGCCGATCCTGCAAGCTCGCGAAAATAATGTTCGCGAGCTTTTGCTTTTGCGGTTCGCTGAATACGCTCAGTTCCAATAATTCAGAACCGGCCGTATGCGGGCGCAGTTGCACCCGGATCTTCGACGGATACTCCCACTGCTCGCCCCACAACGCCAGCCACTCTTCCAGCAGCCGCGGTGGAATCTCGGTTTGCACAAGGTGCTGGAACTGCGTCGATCCCTTGCCCATGGCCTTGGTTGCGGCGGTGCGTCCGGATGAGGCCATGAGAGCGCCATCCAGGCGAGGTCCGCCCACCAGCGTTTGCGGCGTGCGATACGGCGATTCCAGCAGCCGGAACTTGCGCTGCAAACGCGCCAGAGCCAGCATGCCGTCCTGTTTGAGGGCGGTTGCGAACTCCTCCGATGCCAGGCCATCGATCTGATGTCCGCCATACGTGATGAAGTTGAAGACGAAGCCATGCTTGCCGAGTTCTTCGGGGAAACTTCTCATCTCCTCGTCGCTCATGCCCGTCGTATCCCAATTAAAGGATGGCGACAGATTGTAGGCCAGCATCTTGTCGGGAAATTGCGCGTGGATGGCGTGCGCAAACTTTTCGGCATCTTCCAGGTCCGCCGTTTTGGTTTCCATCCACAGCAGGTCCGCAAAGGGAGCGACCGCAAGCGACTTGGCAATGGCGTAGTCAAGGCCGCCCTGTACCTGGTAGAAGCCTTCCGGTGTCTTCGGCAGCTCGCAATCCCAAACCACGTAGATCCCCATGGCGCGCGCCCGCTCGCGAATCTCGTAGAACGAAGCGTGCTTGGCAAACTCCCGCCACTCTTCCAGCGTCATGTCGAAGCGTTCGCCATCGTCTTCGCGCGCCTGGATCGCGTCGGCGACCGCTCCGCCAAAGGTCTTCAGCTTGGCTTCGGATTGCCATGCTTCCATGTACATCGTGTCCATCTTGTCGAGCGCGGTTTCAATCTCGGTTGGCGAAGCATTGCGCATCGCCTTCGCGGTCGAGGCAATCGCCGGAATCAATCCAACTCGCTCCAGCCACGCAAACGCCGCGCGATACTCGCTCGCAGAGACCGCGAACAGCATGTGTCCATATACCTCCTGGGCGCCGAGTTCGGCCAGCTTCTTCAGAATGGCGAGGTAACCGACGCGGTAGGTTGGCACATCCGTATTGGTCGCGCCGAGAATAAATGGTTGATCTCGCTCGTCGCTGACATTTTCCAGGAAGGTCGCCGACTCGGCATCGGTGCGCGCCACAATAATGCCCGGCACGCGCATGATATCGAGCTGCAAACGCGCCGCATTCAGCCGGCGAATTTGCTCGTCTCCCGCGACCAAAACTTTGCCGCCCTGGTGCCCGCACTTTTTCGCGCCCGGCTTCTGATCTTCAATGTGATAACCCGGCACGCCGACCTCAACAAAGCGCCGAACCAGATTGCGCACATGCGCGTCTCCGCCGTGGCCGGTGTCGGCGTCGGCGATGATGAACGGACGAAAATCGACAGCGGGCGTCGCCTTGCGCTGCTGTTCGGTCATGCGGGCGCGCGCAAAATGCTGATTGCGGTCCGCGGCCAGCAGCGCCCGCACCAGCACGGCCGCTTCGTCGGGCACCTGGCTCAGCGGATAGCTCGCCAGGTCTGGACCGGGATCTTCATTCACCGAGCCTTTCGCCGACGTTGCCCATCCCCCCAGGTAAATACCTTCGATGCCCATGCGCTTGATCATCACGCCCTGGCCCGGTGAGTACGGGCCGAAGGTCGTGATTTGCCGCCGCTGCTCAAAAAGTTCGCGCAGGCGCGCGTAAAATTCCTCGGCTGCCTGCCGCGCGACCATGTAGTCGCCGCGTATCGTGCCTTGCTGCTCGGCTACGTGATGCGGCGAGTACAGGCGGACAATGCCATTAAAACGCGCGCTCGCAAACCATTGCTTGGCGGCTTCGACCTGCTGCTCGAAGGTAGTGTTGGTGGTTTCCTGGTGGTCAACGCTGGTCAAGACCTTACGCCTCCGTGAATGGCTGTGCACTTAATGCTACGACTTTTGCGGGATTTCGTCGCCATCCCGCACTAGTCTCCCGATGGCAAAAGTTCGTCGTCCCAGCAATTGCCCGCCAGCGACGGATAATACAGAGCGGAAAAGACGGCAACACTGTGACTATATGCCGCATTCACGAACGTGTCATCAGGGTTGCTGGTTTGGCGGTTGGTAGAATTCGACGTTGTCATCAGATTGACCCCACTCAGAGAATTGACGTCCGAGATTTTGCGTCTCGAATGCAGTAGACCCCGACTCGCCATTGCCGCACAAATCCCCAGGTCCGCCGCGGCCACTAGGTCAATTTGACCTAGTCGCGACGGGTTGAGTAAGCCAGCACATTTATCGTATTGTCATGATGAGCACAGACACACTCTTGGAAACTCCCTTGCAGACCGACATTCTCAACTCCGAAGCGCAAGCGTTCCTGTCAAAACTCTCAGCCAGGTTCGAAGGCCGCCGCCAGGAATTGCTGGCTCGCCGCAAGGTCGTTCAGCTAAAGCTCGACGGCAATTGGCGTCCCGATTTCTTGCCTGAAACCGAGTCGGTGCGCCAGGGCAATTGGAAAGTTGCCGCGATCCCGCACGACCTCGTCGATCGCCGCGTCGAAATCACCGGCCCCGTCGACCGCAAGATGATCATCAACGCGCTCAATTCGGGCGCGAACGTTTTCATGGCCGATTTCGAAGACTCGAACTCGCCCACCTGGTCCAACAACATCGATGGCCAGCAGAATCTTCGCGACGCAATTCTCGGAACCATCCAGTACGTGAGCCCGGAAGGGAAGCGCTACGAGCTGGGCGCGAAACTCGCAACGCTGGTGGTTCGGCCGCGCGGATGGCATCTCGATGAAAAACACTATCGCATCGACGGCCGGCCGATCTCCGGCTCGCTGTTCGACTTTGGCCTCTTTTTCTTTCACAACGCTAAGGCCCTGATCGACAAAGGGACCGGCCCATATTTCTATTTGCCGAAATTGGAGAGCCACCTCGAAGCGCGCCTTTGGAACGATGTCTTCTGCTTCGCGCAAGATGAGCTCGGCATTCCGCGCGGCACCATTCGCGCCACCGTTTTGATCGAAACCATTCTGGCCGCCTTCGAAATGGACGAAATTTTGTACGAGCTGCGTGAGCACTCGTCGGGGCTGAATTGCGGCCGCTGGGATTACATCTTCAGCTTCATCAAGAAATTCAGCGCGCATCCGGAGTTCGTGTTGCCCGATCGCTCGCTCGTCACCATGGAGGCGCATTTCCTCAGCTCGTATGTCGAGTTGCTCATTCAAACCTGCCACCGGCGCGGCATTCACGCGATGGGCGGCATGGCGGCCCAGATTCCCATCCGCAACGACGCCGCCGCCAACGAAGAGGCGCTCGAAAAAGTTCGCCGCGACAAACTGCGTGAGGTGCGCGCCGGCCACGATGGCACCTGGGTCGCACATCCGGGCCTCGTTCCCATTGCAAAACAAATTTTCGATCAGTACATGCCCGAGCCGAATCAGATCGCAAAGCCGCGCATCGACCGGACGATCACGGCGAAGGATCTGCTCGAAGTTCCCACCGGCGAAATCACGGAAAAAGGCCTGCGCTGGAATATCGACGTGGGCCTGCAGTATCTCGCGTCATGGCTCGGCGGATCGGGCTGCGTGCCGATCTACAACCTGATGGAAGACGCGGCGACGGCCGAGATTTGCCGCGCCCAGGTCTGGCAATGGGTGCGCCATGGCGCGCGCATGAGCGACGGCCAAGTCGTGACGGAAAGTATGGTGAAGAAAATAATTCACGACCGCGCGGCGGAACTCGAAGCGACCGTCGCCCAAGGCGCGAACAACGCCACGCAGAAGGCCGCCCAGCTCCTTGACACTCTGATGACCGGCAAAGAATTTCCCGACTTCCTGACGCTTGCCAGTTACGACTTATTAGACTAGAACGTCATGCATGGGCACACGGGGCGGGTCGCCCGCCAAAACGAGCATTGACGAAGCCTTACTCTCGCAACTTCAAAAGCATGTGGCCGCGCGCGAAATCGAGCGCGGCCTGGCTTGCCTGCGAGCCCACCGCGATGTGATCTGCTCCCTCGATTCCCGCCAGCCAAACGCCGCTCGCCTGCTCGTGCTGGTTGCCATCTGGAGCGACATCGGCTTCAGCGCGTCGCCCTCCGTCAAAGAACTTCTTCAGCGTTTCGCGTCGCGCTCGCACCTCTCCATCTCCGACTACCTCTGCCTGCGCATGACCGAAGGCATGATCGCGATGGCGGAAGAGGCAATCGAGACCGCCATCCCTCATTTTGATTTTGTTCTTGGACTCTCCGCCGAGTTGGACAATCGCTTTCTGTTGTCGATCGCGAATTACTGGAAAGGCCGCTGCCTGCGCCGTCGCGGCGATTACGACGAAGCCCTCATCTTTACCGGCCGGGGACGCGACCTGGCGCGCGAACTCAGTCATCCGCGCATGGCTGCTGTCATGCAAGTCCTCGAAGGATGGATTCTGTTTCAGCAGGGCAAGTGGAACGAAGCGGTCCGCGTCTCCGAAGATGCCGAAAATGCGCTTCGCGAGACCGACGATTATGTGACGCTGGGCAACATCCAGTCGTTCCACGGGCGCATGGCGCGCCGCAAAAGTCTCTTCGACAAGGCCATTCAGTTCTTTGAAAAAGCCATCGAGCACTACCGGCGGCGCGATCCGCAGCATCCCAATCTGGCGCGCTCGCTTGCCAACATGGCGCTTGCCAAACGCGGCATCGCTCTCCAGTTGCAGAAAAGGGTCGATCTCGGCGTGAACCGCCGCCGCAAGGATCACCCAGATTCCGCGAAAACGACAACAATTTCGCGCGAGACGCCTGCCCCCTCCGCCAGTTTGGCGCGCGCGGACGATCGCCGGCGGCTTTCGCAGTTGCGCCGTGAGGCGCTCGAACATCTCGCCGCCGCTCACGCGATTTACGAGCACCGCCCAAACCACCACGGCAGCGGCACCGTCTACATCAACGCGGCCTATCTTCATCTTGATAGCGGCGACTTCCCGCAGGCCGAGCGGGAATCGGCCTCCGCCTACAAACTTGCCGAGGCGAAGCAGGATTACATCCTCATGTGCCGCTCGCGCATTTTGCAGTGCATGATCGAAAATGCAAAGGTGGAGGATGAAATCGCCGGTACCGATTCCGGCAATCATGCCCGCCGTGCTTTCGATTTCAGTCAAGAGGCAATCGAATTGGCCAAACACACGCAGCACCACATGCTGCTGGCCACGGCCTATCTCTGGCAGGGACTCACGCACTGCAATTCGTTTTTCGATAACCTCGAAGCCGCGCGCGAGTCTTACGACCTGGCGCGCGAGGCCTGCGGAGAGACGCAGCCCGAGAGCATCTGGCAGGACCTGCAAGCGCTGCGCGCCCGCGTTCTTCGCAAGGGAAGCGTCGATCCGGCTCTCAAAGCCTGGTCTCAGGGACAGGTGGGCGACAAATCGTTTCGCCAGATCAGCGAAGAATTCGCCGACATCGTCATCGCCCGCGTGTGGGAGCGCGAGGGTCGCAAAGTGTCCCGTGTGGCAGACCGCCTGTCGATCTCGCCGAAGAAAGTTCGACGCATTCTGGCGCGCGTGGGCCGGCGCAAACCGCGCACGCGGTGATCGAAACTCCCCGCTTTCGCCGGTCATGCGAAATGCCGGGAGATGCGCCCGCACGAAAAACGACCTGCGCGGAAACGCCGCGCATAAGACTCGTCATCGTCCGCTACACGCGTGACGACTGCGGTCAGGTAATATTCTCTTCGAGAGGCTTCAAGCCGAACCGGCCGGGCCATAACTCATGCCGCACCTGCTGTCGCACATTCGCGAAGACGTTGCCACCGTGCTGGAACGCGATCCGGCCGCGCGATCGCGCCTCGAAGTTTTACTCTGCTACTCCGGTCTGCACGCGGTCTGGTTCCAGCGCGTCACGCATTGGCTGTGGAACCATCGGGTTTTTCTGCTCGCCCGCTGGCTTTCTCAGGTTGCACGCTGGCTCACAGGAATCGAAATTCACCCGGGCGCCCACATCGGCCGCCGCCTTTTTATCGATCACGGGATGGGCGTGGTCATCGGCGAAACCGCCACCGTCGGCGACGACGTCACGCTATACCAGGGCGTCACGCTTGGCGGAACCGGCAAGGAGCACGGCAAGCGCCATCCCACGCTTCTCGACAACGTTGTGGTCGGCGGCGGCGCCAAAATTTTGGGCAACATTACGGTCGGCCATAACTGCCGGATCGGCGCGGGCTCGGTCGTGCTGCGCAGCGTTCCCGACAATTCCACAGTAGTCGGCGTTCCCGGCCACATCATCCTCCGCGAAGGCAAGCGCGTGGTCATCACCGATCCCAAGCAGATCAACGACCCGCTCTCCGAAGCCCTCGCCGCCGTTGCCACCGAACTGCGCAAGGTGCGCGACCGGGTCAGCCAATTGGAAGGCGCGGACTCGCCACACGAACCGCTCTCGCCTTCATTCGAACGCATCGCCGAGGATATCGATTATCAGATTTAGCGGGACGAAGGGCGCGAACCTGCTTCACTTGCAAAGCCGCCGCTGCGCTGCTGGTGCCTTTCGCGATTCTTCTTCACGGCAAAGGTTGACCCGGTTCGCGGTTGATGTGAAACTCGATTAGACCGATTTCCTTTGGGGCCAATCCTTACGCATGCAATACGGGTTCGTCATTGACAACCGCAAGTGCATCGGCTGCCACGCCTGCACGGTCGCCTGCAAAACCGAGAACCATGTGTCTCTCGGCGTCAACCGCACCTGGGTGAAGTACGTCGAGAAGGGCGTCTATCCCAACACCCGCCGCGTGTTTCAGGTTACGCGCTGCAACCATTGCGAGAAGCCGCCCTGCGTCGCCATTTGCCCCACTACGGCGATGTATCAGCGCCGCGATGGCATCGTCGATTTCAATTCCGACCGCTGCATCGGATGCAAAGCCTGCATGCAGGCTTGTCCCTACGACTCGATTTACATCGATCCCAGTGAGGGCACTGCTGCCAAGTGCCACTTCTGTGCTCACCGCACCGAAGTCGGGCTCGAGCCGGCCTGCGTTGTCGTCTGTCCCGAGCACGCCATCATCGCCGGCGATCTCAGCGATGCATCCAGCGAGGCGGCCCAGCTTGTCGCGCGCAAAACCGTCCGCGTGCGCAAGCCCGAGCAGGGAACTCAGCCCAAGCTCTATTACATCGACGCCGACGAGAGCGCCATCGTGCCCACTGCCGCGCGTCACGAACCTTTTTATATGTTTTCGCAGCGCAACGCCGCGCTGCACGGCAGCGGCGCCATTTACCCGCCGGATAGTCCGCTGCTTCAGCCGAACGCCGTCGCCGCCTATGACGTCGGCCACGCCCGGCCCTGGGGCTGGCAGGTTCCCGCTTATTGCTGGACCAAGGCGATCGGCTCCGGCGCGCTCGCCATTCCCGCAATCGCCATGGCGCTCAAATATTTGTCCGCGGATCGCCTGCGCGACATCGCACTCTCGACCATCGCGTTGCTCTTTACCGCGATCACGACGGCGCTGCTCGTCTGCGATCTCGAGCACAAAGCGCGTTTTCTCCGCGTCGTGCTCACGCCGCAAAAGAAGTCGTGGCTGGCGCGCGGCGCATTTATTCTCATCACCTACAGCGGGCTGTGCAGCCTGTTTTGCCTGGCCGCGGTCGCAGGATTTTCCGCTGTCACTTCGCTTCTACTCTGGCCGACCGTGCTGGTTGGCTTCGGCGCCGCTTGCTACACCGCGTTTCTTTTTGGCCAGTGCGAGGGTCGCGACCTTTGGCAAACGCCGCTCCTGCCAGCCCATTTAATCGTTCAGACCTTACTCTGCGGATCCGCCGTGCTGGCTCTGCTTCCCCCGTCTTTCGGCGGATCGGCCGCCGCCCGCGCCTTCGCGGTGCCGGCTCTTATCATCACGCTGGCACTGCACATGATCATGATGCTCGGCGAAGTTGCGATGCCGCACACCACCGACAATTCTCGTTACGCCGCCCGCCTCATCACGCACGGCCCGTTTTCAGCGGCGTTCTGGGCGGGCGCGATTGCCTTCGGCGGCTTTGTTCCGCTCCTTATTATGTTGGCCGCGCCCCATAATGCGATTGCCACAGGCATCGCTTCTGTACTCGCGCTCGCCGGACTTCTGATTTTCGAATGGTGCTTCGTAATGGCCGGACAAAGCGTGCCGAACAGTTAATGTTGCTGGAAAAGCGGCCTGCCGCGTTTCCGATAGGACAGGGCCCGAGGATGGAGATTTACCAATGACCGATTTCAAACGCGACGGCAGCCATCTCGCTTCCTGCCCGCCCGTCGAAAAGTGGGACGACTGGGTCGAGCTCGATCCCGATGCCTGGCCCCGCCGCGTCGAAAAACATTTTCAGATCGTCCCCACCATTTGCTTCAACTGCGAATCCGCCTGCGGCCTGCTCGCCTATACCAACAAGGAAACGGGCAAGATCGAGAAATTCGAGGGCAATCCCAAACATCCTGCCAGCCGCGGCCGCCTCTGCGCCAAAGGCCCCGCGACCATCAATCAGATTCACGATCCCGATCGCATCCTCTATCCCATGAAGCGCTCCGGCCCCCGCGGTTCCGGCCAATGGTCGCGCACCAGTTGGAATGAAGTGCTTGAAGCCATCGGCGCGCGCATGCGCAAAGCGTTTCAGCAAAATCGCGGCGAAGAGGTCATGTACCACGTCGGCCGCCCCGGCCACGACTTCATCATGGATCGCACGCTCCAGTCCTGGGGCATCGACGGCCACAATTCGCACACCAACGTCTGCTCATCGTCGGCGCGTCTTGGCTACCTCCTCTGGCATTACGCCGATCGTCCCTCGCCCGATCACGCCAACGCGCGCTTTATTCTTTTGCTCTCCGCGCACCTCGAGTCCGGCCACTACTTCAACCCGCACGCCCAGCGCATTATCGAAGGCAAAATGGCGGGCGCCAAACTTGCCGTCGTCGATCCACGCCTCTCCAACACCGCCAGCATGGCCGATTACTGGCTGCCCAGCTATCCCGGCACCGAGGCCGCCATGCTGCTGGCCATGGCCAAAATCATCCTCGACGAAAATCGTTACGACGCCGGCTTCGTCAGGAATTGGACGAACTGGGAACAACTGGAAGTCGACGGCTTCCGCGCGCAAGGTCAAAGCTTCAACGCTGCCATCGACGCGCTCAAGCGCCACTATGCCGAATTCACGCCCGAATATGCGGAGAAGGAAACCGGAGTGCCGGCCGACATCATCGTCAAAATCGCGCGCGAAATCGCGACCGCCGGCAGCCGCTTCGCTTCGCACCTGTGGCGCGGCAGCGCCTCCGGCAATCTTGGCGGATGGCAGACCGCGCGCGCCCTTACGCTGCTCCACGTCCTCACCGGTTCCGTCGGAACTCCCGGCGGCCACAATCTCAACGCCTGGAATAAATTCGTTCCCCGGCCGTTCAAGAATCCGCCGCCGCAAAAAAACTGGAACGAACTCCTCTATCCGCCCGAGTGGCCGCTTGCCACGCACGAACTCTCGCCCATTCTGCCGCACTTAATTAAAGAAGGCCGCGGCCGCATCGACACTTATTTCACGCGCGTGTTTAATCCCGTCTGGACTTATCCCGACGGATTCTCCTGGATCGAAATGCTGCGCGACGAAGAAAAGGTCGGCTTGCACGCCGCGCTCACTCCCACCTGGAGCGAGACCGCATGGTTCGCCGATTATGTGTTGCCCATGGGCTTCAGCTCCGAGCGCCACGATCTGATGAGCCAGGAATCCTATGCCGGAAAGTGGATCGGCTTCCGTCAGCCGGTCGCTCGCGTCCTTCGAGAAAGGGCGGGCGAAAAATTCGATTACACCTACCAGGCCAACGTCGGCGAGGTTTGGGAGGAAGACGAATTCTGGATCAACCTCTCATGGGCAGTCGATCCCGATGGCTCGATGGGCATTCGCCAGTGGTTCGAGTCGCCTTATCGTCCCGGACAGAAAATCACGGTCGATGAATATTACGGATGGATGTTTGAGAATTCCGTTCCCGGACTGCCCGAAGCCGCGGCGAAGGAGGGATTGAAGCCGCTGGAATACATGCGTAAGTACGGCGCGTACGAAGTCACGACCGATGTCTATAGGCTGAACGAAAAGCCGGTAGCGCCAGTCGATCTTGCCGGCTCCGAAGTCGATCCCAGCGGTGTAATTAAGAAAGACGGCAAGGGCGTCGGCGTGATGATCGACGGCCAGCCCGTCGTCGGCTACAACACGCCGTCGCGCAAGCTCGAACTCTTTTCAAAAACCATCGCCGATTGGAAGTGGCCGGAGTTCGCGCTCCCCGAGTATTACCGCAGCCACATTCACCGTTCGGCGCAAGCCGTGTCGCTTGGCATCCCCGCGCCCGATTTCGATCCTCGCTATTCCCCGCGCGTCGAGTGGCCGAAAGATGCAAAAGGCGATGTCTACGCGCTGCTGCCGATTTTCCGCCTGCCTAACCTCATTCACACGCGCTCCGGCAATGCGAAATTGCTCTACGAAATCTCGCACAAAAATCCGCTCTGCGTGAATCCCGTCGATGCCGCCAGGCTCGGCAACATTCGCACCGGCGACCTGCTTAAAGTACACACGGAAATCGGCTACTTCGTGCTCCACGCCTGGGTTACAGAGGGTCTGACCCCCGGCGTCGTCGCCTGCTCGCATCATCTCGGCCGCTGGCGCTTGAATGAAAACGAGCAACTCGAGCGCATGTCCAGCGCCTGGGTCGACCTCAAAGAAGTCGGCAAAGGACAATGGAAGATGCGCCAGCTTTCCAGCGTGCGCCCCTACGACAGTCCCGACGCGGACACGAAACGCGTTTGGTGGAGCGATGCCGGCGTTCATCAGAACATCACTTTTCCTCCTCATCCCGACCCGATCAGCGGCATGCACTGCTGGCATCAGATGGTGCGCGTGGAGCGCGCCGCGCCCGACGATCGCTATGGCGACATTTTCGTCGATACCAATCTTTCCTTCGCTGTCTACCAGCGCTGGAAGGCGCTCACCCGTCCTGCCCCCGGCCCCGATGGCCTGCGCCGCCCGCTCTGGATTCCGCGCGTCGTGCGCCCCGCTGACGAGGCTTTCTATATGAAGAAGGACTCCGCGAAGGATTCAGCGAAAAAAGATTGAGCAAGAAACGATTGCTAGAACGGAATCCGAATCGAAAGAATCGGAATATGGTTGGTGGGATGGAATGACGTGGCCGCGATCTCATACCCGGCACCAAATGTGAACGCCAACCGATTGTGGATCGGGAACCTGCCCAGTACGACTCCGGGCGTGACATAGAAGAGCGAATGGCCGCTGTGCGAGCCTTCATAATAGTGGGTGAAGTTGAACTCGGTTTCCGGCCAGATTTTCTTCATCACCCGGTACTGCAGTGTGTTGTTCCACAATATGCTGCGTCCAATCTTCGCGACGTTTCCGGTGGGCAAGCTCCCGCCGAGTGTCCCTTGTACGTCGAGATTTCGAAAGCCCTTTCCATACGCGAGCGTCGGAGTGATTACCGGATTGGGCTGGCCTTGCTCGAACTGCCCGGTGGGAAGACTCATCTGATAGAAGGCCGTCAGAATATAGTTTCCGTGTTCCTCATTTCCAGTCGCGATTCGATATTTCACCAGAAATTGCCAGTCGCCCCATCCGTTCGGAGAGTCCGGATTGTTCATGACGTAAGGAGGCTCGGCCACGATGATCTCGATGTTTTTTTCAGGGATAATTTCCAGGCCTTTACTAACGCCGTAGTTGTTGGTCACCAGGCCGCTATTGTGAACCTGCCACTGAATGTCGTAGCGATACTCTTGCTCGAGCCGCGGCGTGGTTGTAGCCAGGGGAGTGACCCAGTGCGGCTGTTCGGCTTGCGTCGCAGTCGCCATGTTGAACCAATCGGAGAAAAATCCATCCTGAGCCGCGCTCAGAGTCGGCCAGAGGCACACCATCAGCGTTGCGACCAATAAAGTGACACTACGCATCGAATCCTCCCCACATCGCGGAACAAAGAAGTTGAAGTGTACAACACAGACGATTTCGCTGTCTACTCTGATACAGATTAAGTCGCATCTGAAAAGTTACAAGGTTTAAGGGAGAAGAAAACGTTTTGACCTGGGCTTGTGCGCCCTTCGCGGATTGACCCGGCCGTGTGACAGTTGTACGATCTCGTCTCAATGCTGAAAAAGGCAAAATCCAGTCGCAAGGGCAATGAAGATTTACTGAAGCTTCGCGACGCCGCCTTGCAACTCGGCATCAGCTTCCCCACCATCAAGCAGTGGATTTACAAGAAAAAGATCCGCAGCCTTCAGACTGCGGGGGGACATCACCGCATCCCGCAAGGTGAAATCGACCGGCTCCTGTTTCGAACTCGCGGCAAAACCGAGCCCGAGCGCAAGGAAGTGGTCCGGCGCGTCAGTGGCCGGAATCAACTCGTCGGGCGCATCGAAGCTGTTCGCATCAGCGGCCTCATGGCGGAGATCGTGATCTCGATTGGCGGACAGCAGATCACCTCGATTATCACTTCACGTTCCGCGCGCGAAATGCAACTTAAGGCGGGCCAAACTGCCGCGGCGCTCATCAAGGCCACAGAAGTGATGATTTTGCGAGTGGGTTAAAAGCAACGAGAAAATAATCCAACCGCCTGTCCGATTCCGCTTCCACAGATCGTACTCGAAAAGGGTGCCCCGCTGCTCGAATGTGCCCGAACTCTCCGCCGATGTAAAATAGCAAAATGCCGCCGCATTCGAATCCCAATTTTGCCAAGAAGCGCACTCCGCCTCCCGACGAAACGTTCGAAGAAGCGAATTACTTGAAGGCGCTCGGCGAGAAGCAGAAAGTTGTCAATCTCAAACTTGCCGACGGCGAAGTGGTCCGCGGCTGGATCGAGTATTACGACAAACACATGGTTCGCGTTACCCGCGACGACGGCCCGAATCTTTTCATCTTCAAGCACGAAATCGTCTACATCGCCGAAGACGGCAAGAAGAAGTAGTCAGTCGCAGTGCGGGCAGCGGCGTTCCCGAACCCTGCAACCGTTCTCATGAAATTCGCATGACTTCCCATCCATCGCCGGAACTACTCTCCACCATGCAAGCCATCGCGCGCGAAGCGGGCGCCCTGCTGATGGAACATTTTCGCCGCCACGTGAAGATCGAATACAAAGGCAGCGCCGACCTCGTCACCATCGCCGATCGCCAGTCGGAGGCCTTGATCCTCGAGCGCATCCGCCGTAGTTTCCCCACCCACGACGTCATGGGTGAAGAGGGCACGCGCATCGAAACCGGCAGCGACTACAAGTGGTACGTCGATCCGCTCGATGGCACCACAAATTTTGCGCACGGCTATCCCGTGTTCTGCGTCTCGCTCGCCGTCGAGCATCGAGGCCGGCGCATTGCCGGAACCATCTACGATCCGACGCGCGACGAAATGTTCACGGCGGAGAAGGGAAGCGGAGCGCATCTCAACGGCGAGCCCATGCACGTTTCATCGACCGCAAAGCTGGCGGAGTCTCTCGTCGCCACCGGCTTTCCCAGCCACAAGCGGCACAAGAATCCGAATATTTATTTCTATCACCAGCTCACATTGCGCTCACATGGCGTGCGCCGAGCCGGTTCTGCCGCGCTTGACCTCTGCAACGTCGCGGCCGGCCGCTACGAGGGCTTCTGGGAATTCAATCTCAATCCCTGGGACACCGCCGCCGGCGTGCTCATCGTCGAAGAAGCCGGCGGCCGCGTCACCGATTTTTCTGGCGGCCCATTTCAGATTGCCAGCCACGAAACCCTCGCTTCCAACGGCCACATCCACGGTGAGTTGCTCGCCGAATTCCAGGCTATCTTCGCCGGACGCGGCCTCGATGCGCCTCCCAGCCCCGTGGCCTACGCAAAAGAACGCGAGCCCTAAGGTTACAATAATTCCCGTGGGGAACTTCCAGCGGCGCTGAATAAGAACTGATTTGCATAAGCGTTTCCGCCTCCGTGTCCTCCGTGGTTACAAGTCTTTGATTGGAAAGCTAACGTGACGGCCTCAGTCACCTCCAACTCGCTCCTCGATCGCAAGGTGGAAAAGCGCGCCGATCATCTGCGTCTCCACGGCCGCATCCTCTTTCTTACCGAGGATCCCGAACTCATCAGGCGCCAGCTTGCCGGCGAAGACCTGCCCTGGGACACAAAAAATCCCGCCGCCAATCCCAAACTCCGCGATGACATCTCCACCGACGAGATCACTCCCGCGCATCTTTGTTTCTACTTCGACCAGACGCTCGGCGAAATTCCCTACGCGGGCCTCAAATGCCAGGGCGTCGCGCCCATCGGGCGCAACCAGGTCAAGCAGGGCCGCTTCGTCTGCTCGGTCAGCGGCAAGCGCCGCGGCAAAGGCTCCAGCCGCGAGCAATCGCCGTACGCTGAAATGTGCGCCGGCATACAGGTCGTCATCGCCGAAAACATCGAGCGCATCTACAAACAAAATTGCCAGAACCTCGGCCTGCTCACCTCCACGAATTTTTCGCTCATCGATCGCATCCGCTCCGGCGAAGAAATTCCGCTCAGCGAATTCACCATCGGCGAAGACCAAATCACGCGGCAAGTGATCGAATACGGCGGCCTTTTTCCGTTCAACGTCGCGCGCATGCAGGGAAAAGTTTTCCTGCCGCCGATCACAACCAAGCCTCGCCCCATGACTCTCGCCGAGAAGATATTCGCCCGCCACATGATCTCGTCGGACGGTGCGGTCGCCGTTCCCGCCGTCAAACCCGGTGACACCGGCTTCACCTGCGTCGACCTGCGCTTCAGCCACGAATACGTCACGCCGATGGCTTCCATCTTCTACGAGCACTACGTCGGCAAGGATGTTCCCGTCAACGATGCTTCCAGCATCCGCTTCTTCCGCGATCACCTCACCTTCCTCGACGAGGTTATCTCCGAAGAGAAAAAGAAAATCGGCCTGCTCGATCTCGCCACGCAGCTCAAGCTCAAGCAGGAGGACTTCGCCCGCCAGCAGGGAATCAAGCTCCACGGCGAGCTCGCCGACCGCAAAGGTTCCGAGGGCATCTGCCATTCTGTGATGCTTGAAACCTACGCGCTTCCCGGACAGGTCAACGTCGGTTCCGACTCGCATACGCCGCACGTGGGCGCCATCGGCTGCGTTGCCTTCGGCATCGGCACCACTGACGTTTTCAATTCCTGGATCACAAAAGACGTCCGCGTCAAAATTCCCGAGTCGGTGAAAATCATCATCCGAGGCCAGCGCCGCGCCAACGTCACCGCCAAAGATTTCATCCTCAAAATTCTCTCGCTCGACTACGTGCGGAGCGGCCAGGCTCTTGCCAAGGTTATGGAGTATGCGGGCGAGGCCGTCGAAGCCCTCAGCGTCGACGAGCGCGCCACCATGACCAACATGGCTGCCGAAATCGGAGGCTTCACCGGCATCGTCGCCCCCGACGAAAAAGTCGTCGAGTTCCTCATCGAGCGCCGCCACCTGCCGCGCGCCGATGCTGAGCGCATGATCGCCGGCCTCCACAGCGAACCCCGCGCCGAATATTCCCACGTCATCGAACTCAACGCCGCCGACATTGCCCCCATGGTCGCCACGCCCGGCGATCCCGGCAACGGCAAATACATTCGCGATCTTGCGGAGCCCGTGCCCATCGAAATCGCCTACGGTGGCACCTGCACCGCCGGCAAAAACGAAGACATGGATATGTACGCCGCCGTGCTCGCCGACGCCCTGAAGCGAGGATTACGAGTTTCAAATAACGTGCAGTTCTGGATCCAGTTCGGCTCGCAGGAAACCCGCGAGTACTCGCGCCGCCGCGGCTACATCGAAATTTTCGAACGAGCCGGTGCGCGCCTCATCGAGCCGAGTTGCGGCGCTTGCATCAACGCCGGCCCCGGCGTCTCCACGCGCCCCGATCAAGTCGTCATCAGCGCGCAGAACCGCAATTTCCCCGGCCGCAGCGGCCCCGGACAAATGTATCTGGCGAGTCCGCTAACGGTCGCCGCCAGCGCCGTGGCAGGCCACATTGTCGCATTTCAGCCGTTGTCCGAAAGTGGACATGTGCCCGCGTAGCTCATAGTGTAAAATGCACCTTAATTGGGGATCTCAATCGAAAGCCTCTAGTCCAACCTGCACAGGGCGGACGCAGCTCTAGCGTCCATCGTTCCTCCCTGCGATGAAACACGCACGGAAGAAAGTCTGCGGAATCGCGGAAGGAAACATGAAAATTCTCCTCTATAACCCTGACAACGGTGTCACGCGTAATTTCATGCCTCATCTCTGGATGTTCCTCCTCCAGGCGCTCACCCCGCCGGATCATGAGGTGCTCCTTATCGACGGCAACGCCTCTCCCATGGACGAGGCCGGCATCGCGCAATACGTGCGCGAGAACGACATCGGACTCGTTGGCATCGGCGCCATGACGCGCATGATCGCCAAGGCCTATCGCATGGCCGACGCGGTCCGCGCCGCCGGCGTTCCCGTCGTGATGGGTGGACCGCACGTCACCGAGATGGCCGACGAAGCGCTCGGGCGCGATGGCGGTCCGCAGCACGCCGACGCGGTCGCGCTCGGCGAAGCCGATAAAACCTGGCCCGTCATCGTCGCCGACGCCGCTCGCGGCAAGCTCAAGCCCGTCTACGCTCCCGTCGATGCCTTTGGCCAGGAGAGCAAGCCGTCGCTGAAGGATTATCCCGTCATTCCGTGGCAATCGATTGACCTCAAGCAATTCAACCTTGTGCCCAAAGCTGCGACTGGCCTGCTTCAGAAAATTGGCGAAGGCTGGGGATCGTTCCGCATCATCCCCGTCGAATCCGGCCGAGGCTGCCCGTACGGCTGCGAGTTCTGCACCGTGACCGGATTCTTCGGCGACTCGATTCGCTTCCGCACCAACGAAAGCGTGGTCAACGAACTCCTGCTGCTGAAGGCTCGCGCCCGCGCCGAAAAAGGCCAAATGGCGGTCTTCTTCATCGACGACAATTTCGCCATCAACATCAAGCGCACCAAATCGCTGTTGCGCGACATCATTGCCGCAGGCGCGCAGGTCCATTGGGTCGCGCAGATTAGCGCGAATTTATTGCGCGACGAAGAACTCGTCGATCTCATCGCGGCCTCCGGCGGCAAGTGGATTTTCATCGGCATGGAGTCCATCGATCCCGCCAATCTGAAAGACGTCAACAAGGGCTTCAACAAGCCGGGCGAGTACGCCGCTGTCCTCCAGCGCCTCGCCGAGCGCAACGTCTATGCCATCACCTCATTTATTTTTGGCATGGACAACGATACCGTCGGCGTCGCTGAGCGCACGCTCAGCCAGGTCCGCACCTGGCCGCCGGGCCTGCCGATCTTTGGCCTGCTGACTCCGCTGCCCGCCACCCCGCTCTACAAGCGCCTCGAAAAGGCCGGACGCCTCACCCGCCCCAAGCACTGGCAGGAGTTCATTCCCTTCGCCATGGCGCACACACCGCTGAAGATGACGATTGAAGAAGCGCACGAAGAAGTGAACCGAGGCTGGCAGGAAGCCTATAGCCCCGAAGCGCTTGCCGCCGCCGTCCACTCGCTGCGCGACCAACCTCTCGGCTATCGCGTCAACATCTTCCTCGCCCGGCTCTGTTTCCGCGGCATCTATTTCCCCATGATGGGTAAGATGGCCTGGATAAAAATGCTAACTCAAAACCGCCGCACAATTTTCAAGTTAGTAAGAGAAGGCCTAAGAGCCGGAGCCTGGCAAGGCGCGCCATCGCGTATACCCGCCGACCTCTTGCCGCAACCAGAAAGCAGCAAGGCGTTCGCCCAGGGGGCCGAAGGGTAAAAGGCAGCGGCGAATCGTGGTGGAGTTCTCTGGTTCTAAACTTCTAAGCGACGTGAAATGTTGATCGGGAAAACGCCTTGTCGTTTTCCAAGTCCGGCCCGGCGCGTCATAGCTGTTGAATTTTAAGTTTCCGCGATCGACGAATTTCGTGATACGCCGCTTCCCCAAGTTCGCCCGCGCAGTCCCACCGTGCGCGAGTTCGGCAAGCTCCGAAGCCCATCTGGGCGAATAGATCCTGAAGAGGTATAGGGTGTGAATCCGCTAAAATAGTGAGCAGCACTCAGTTTCTCTTTTTGGATTGCGGCGATGACACGCGTCCTTCTCATTCTCCTCGTCTTACCGCTGTTGTGCGTCGCCGCGCTCGCACAGACCGTTGCGCCGCCGCAACTGCTGCCGCGGCCCTCTACTCCGCCTCCCGGAGGTACGGATCGACAGATCGTTCTCGATGTTCAGGTGACGGACAAATCTGGCGCGCCTGTACGTGGCCTGCAAAAACAAGACTTCACTCTCCTCGATAACGGCCAGCCGCAAGATATTTCTTCCGTTCAAGCAATCGAGACAACCGCGGACGCGCCCGTCGAAATGGTCCTGGTTGTCGACATGGTGAACACTCCGTTTCGCGGTGTTTCTTTCGAACGAGAACAAGTTAAGAAGTTCCTGCTGGGGAACGGAGGAAAGCTTTCGGTACCTGTATCGCTAGTTGTGTTTTCTGAAACTGGGACAAAGGTGCAGAACGGCTCTTCGCGCGATGGCAACACCGAGGCGGGCGTCTATGATCAATTCGAGGCGGTTCTACGGAGCGGCAATCTCACAAATGGCGCCCAATGGGGTGCGGCTGAGAGTGTGGAGTTGTCGCTCAAATCGTTCATGGGCATCGCCAAACAAGAGGAAAAGCGGCCGGGCCGAAAACTGATGATTTGGTTGGGACGCGGATGGCCAGTGGCGGGGGAAGGAAGTTTGCGCACTTCGAAAGACTCGCAGCAACTCTTCGACTGGATTACCAGCCTCACGACGGCGCTGCGGCAGGCTCGGATCACGCTTTACAGCATTGACCCCGTCGCTTTGCGGAATGCGGGCGCAATCCGGAACTCCGGCTACGAAACCTTTTTAAAACCTGCGACCTCTCCTTCGCGAGCTGTTCCGGGGAATCTAGCGCTGCCAGTGATCGCGGTGCAGAGCGGCGGGCGCGTGTTCAATTCATCGGGTGATGTCAACGCGGCGATTGCAGATTGCATCGCGGATGCGAATTGGTTTTATGTTTTTTCATTTCAGGGGGCGCGAGCGAGCCAGGCAAATGAATATCACTCACTTGAGATAAGGGTCCACAAGCCTGGGCTCAAGGTTCGCACGCGGGCCGGCTACTACGCGCAGCCCTAATCCTCGAAGTTCGTGTTTCTTTAAGCGGCTTCCGAATCTCAGCGGCTGCCCACCATGCCCTTCACGGACTCGATCAGCCTGGCGGAATCATAACCAATGCCGTCTTTGAAAACCGTCTCGACTTTCTCGATGTCCTCGATCTGGCGGGAGGGGTCGCCTTTGATCACGACGAGATCGGCCTGCTTGCCGGGAGCGATCGTGCCGATGCGATCGAGGTCGCCGAGAAATTGCGCTCCATTGCAGGTGGCAATGTGAATCGCTTCCACCGGAGTGAAGCCGGCTTCCACCAGCAATTCGACCTCGCGCTGGTCTCCAAAGCCGTCTCCAGTATGCGGTTGTCAGCCTTCGGAAGGAACAACCTGCCTAATTAGCTTCTTCTAATAGTGGCAGGGGGCGGGATTCTCCCCCAGCGAATTCTAATCATTGAGTCGCAGATGGGGCCGATTTCCACCAGAAGTGGTCTCGTAAGAAGTGGTGTCAAAAACGATTTTCGGAACAGCCTATCCGTCCCTCTGCGGCCAAAACCCTCATCGCTATTACCGGGTAACTGCACAGCTGACGCCGTGCCCTTCCCAAAATCATTTGTAAGACAGGTTCTAGCCCGACCCGCGAGTTTGCTGGCCCGCAAATTGCAATGATGCCAAAGAACACGCCTCCGTGCGCTTCTCGAATGTGGCCTCCGATCGGCGTCCAGGCGAAGGGCAAAATGCTTCAAACACTGCCGTGTGGAACCGAGGAATTGGAACTGTCGCCGCCCGGCCATGAGCGCCCGGCGCTTGCACCCGCTGATCTCGATCCATCGGATTGGGATGGTCTGCGAGCGCAGGCGCACCGCATGCTCGACGACATTCTCGACTACAGCAAGAACATACGCGAGCGTCCGGTTTGGCAGCCCATACCGGACCAGGTACGGCAGCGATTTGCGGCCGCGGTTCCAGTTACACCTTGCTCTCTCGCCGACGTCCATCAGGAGTTCATGAACTACATCCTGCCGTTCGCGGCGGGAAACGTTCATCCCGGATTTATGGGCTGGGTTCATGGCGGCGGCACGCCGGTGGGCATGTTGGCGGAGATGTTGGCGGCCGGGCTGAACGCAAATCTCGGCGGCCGCGATCAGATTCCCGTCGAAGTGGAGCGCCAGATCGCGCGCTGGATGCGGGGAATATTCGGCTTTCCAGAGACGGCTGCCGGACTGTTTGTGACCGGGACATCGATGGCGAACTTCATCGCCGTGGTGGTGGCGCGGGACGCGGCGCTTGGAAGCGAGGTGCGGCGCGCCGGCGTAGCCGCTAGCCCCGGGAGGCTGACCGCATATGGCTCGGCTGCGGCGCATGGCTGCATCGGCAAGGCCATGGATATTTGCGGACTGGGCAGCGACGCGCTGCGCCGGGTACCGACCGATAATCGTGGGCGCATGGCTCTCATGGCGCTGGAGAAGGCGATCGAGCAGGACCGCAAGGCGGGATTCCAGCCCTTCCTGGTGGTGGGAACTGCCGGAACGGTGGATACGGGCGCGATTGACGGCTTGGTAGGCCTGGCCGATCTGGCGCGCCGCGAAAAAATCTGGTTTCACGTGGATGGCGCATTCGGCGCCCTGGCCGTGCTAGCTCCCAGGCTTGCCCCGAAGCTTCGCGGGATCGAGCGGGCGGACTCGCTGGCCTTCGACTTTCACAAGTGGGGACAGGTTCCCTACGATGCCGGCTTTGTGCTGGTTCGCGACGGCGCCCTGCAGAGGAATGCGTTTGCGGCTGCCTCGTCTTATTTGAGACGCGAAACGCGCGGGCTGGCTGCGGGATCGCCCTGGCCCTGTGATTACGGCCTGGATCTTTCCCGCGGATTTCGAGCGCTCAAGACGTGGTTCACGCTGAAGGTGTATGGCACCGAAGCGATCGGAGCTGTCATTGCGCGCACCTGCGGGCTGGCACGCTACCTGGAAGACCGGATACGGAAAACGCCGGAGTTGGAACTCCTGGCGCCGGTTGAACTGAACATTGTCTGTTTTCGCTATCGGGCCGGGGATTCCGACCGGGTGAACGCGAGGATCGTCGTCGAACTCCAGGAACGGGGAATCGTCGCGCCATCGACGACCATGATCGACGGAACCCTGGCGATTCGGGCCGCCATTGTAAATCACCGCGCGAGTGAGGTTGAGATTGACCAGTTGATCGACGGCGTGCTCGCTCTGGGCCGCCCGCTGAACGGCGAGACATGCCGAATGTCCCCTTTCAACGCGGCGGACATGTCACCGCAGGCGAGATGGGAAGCGGAGTTCCAGATAGTTGAGCGCGAACTGGAATCCAGCCCCGGCTCGATCGATGCACGTTTTCGACGAGCCGTCCTGCTCTCGCAACTGGGCCGGCTCAAGGACGCGGTTGATGGCTACATCAAGGTGCTGGAATGCGATGCGTCTCACCTGCAGGCGCTGAACAATCTGGGCAGCGTCCTGGTCGCCACCGAGCGGCGCGCGGCGGCGCGATTGGTATATGGAGAAGCGGTTGCGCGACATCCGAGCGATGCCATGAGCCGCGTGAATTTGGGCCAGTTTCTTCTCGAAGAAGCCGAGCGGTCGACGGTTTGCGAGCCGGGCGACGCAGCGCTCCAGCTTCGGCGCGAAGCCCGCGAGCACTTCGAACAGGCTTTGCGAGCGGATGCGGGTTTTGCAAAAGCGCACGAAGGCTTGTCCTACGTGCTGGGGCACTTTGGGTTCGAGCAAGAGGCCGCGTGGCATCGCCGTCAGGCGTTCCAAAACCGCTCCGTTATGACGTTGCCTTATTGTGGGCAAGGCCGGCCCGTGCCGGTGCTGAAGCTGGCTTCGACCATGGGAGGAAACGTCAAGCTGCAAAGGTTTCTCGACCCCCGCATCTTCCAGACATTTATCGTGCTGCCGGAGTTCTACGATAGAGGTACCCCGCTTCCGTCGCACTCGTTGGTGGTCAACGCTATCGGCGATGCTGAGGTGTCGTGGCCGGCGCTCCAGGCGACTCTACGCCTGCTGGCTCTCACCGATGCGCCGGTGATCAATGCGCCAGCCGCTGTGCTCGCCACCAGCAGAAGCAATAACGCGATGCGCTTCTCCGGCCTGCCGGGAGTGGTCACGCCGACTACGGTCACCCTGTCGCGCGGGCAATTGGGCGCTGCCATGGCGGCAAGCACGCTGACTCGCCATGGCTTCGGGTTTCCGCTGCTGCTGCGCGCGCCTGGATTTCATACCGGCCTGCATTTTCTGCGAGGTCGAAGATCTGGAAGCGCTGCCGGCCGCGCTCGAGAAACTTCCGGGTGAGGAGCTAATTGCGATGCGGTATCTGGACGCCCGCGGCCGGGACGGGAAGACGCGCAAATATCGCGTGATGATGATCGATGGCCAACTGTATCCGCTGCACTGCGCTATATCCAACCATTGGAAGATTCACTACTTTACGGCGGAGATGGCGGACAATCCGCTGCATCGCGCGGAAGACGCCGCGTTTATCAGAAATATGCCGCTGGCGCTCGGGCCGCTCGCAATGCACGCGCTCGAACGAATCCAGTCCACCCTCGGTCTCGATTATGGCGGAATTGATTTTGGCTTGAACGCGAAGGGAGAAGTGCTGCTCTTCGAAGCCAACGCCACCATGGTGGTCAACCCACCCGAACCGGACGAGCGGTGGAACTATCGCCTGCCCGCTGTTCGGCGGATCCATACGGCGGTGCAGAAAATGTTCATGGCAAGGGCGAACTCGCCTGGGTCCGCAAGTCCGCGAAGCGCGTAACTTCTCGCCATGTTTTATCGCCGGTCCGGGTGATCGCCTTGGCCCGAGTGAACCCGGGAATTGGAACGGATAGTTGGCGAGAGTCTGCAATCCGGTTGAGCGGTTTCCACCCGCACGCCGCAAAATTTCCTGCTACAATTTTTTCAGTTCTGTTATCCTCCCAATCGGTTTAGGAGCGCTGAAGAAATGGCCTACGTAATTGCCGAGCCCTGCATAAATACGAAAGACACCGCTTGCGTGGACGCTTGCCCGGTGGATTGCATTCACCCCAAGAAGGACTCCGACAAGTACGCCACCGAAGAGATGCTCTACATCGATCCCGTCGAGTGCATCGATTGCGGCGCCTGCGTGCCCGTCTGCCCCGTCTCCGCCATCTTCGCCCTCGACGACCTGCCGGAAAAGTGGAAAGAGTACACCGAGCGCAACGCAAAGTACTTCGGAAGATAGCTACGAGCTTCGAGCTACGGGCCGCGAGCAACCAAAATCACCTTTGAGCCATGAGCTCAGAGCTTTGAGCAATCCACGTATTGGCGAGACTCGGTAATCCTGCAGTATTCTAGGGCGCTTGGTGTTGCTTGCTCGTGGCTCGAAGCTCGTGGCTCGAAGCTAACTCCAGGTTCGCGAGACGCTACTGACGCCTCATCGCCCCATCCATTACAATCAATGTTTCACTCTTAGCCATGGCGCTGAAGGAGTCGGAAGCGATCGTTCTGCGCACCTATCCGCTGCGCGAGTCGGATCTGCTGGTTACGCTGTTTACGCGCCTCGAAGGCAAGGTGAAAGGCGTGGCCCGCGCGGCCAAGAAGTCCAAACGCCGCTTTGGCGGCGCGCTTGAGCCGATGACGTATGTACGGGCCGTGTACGACGACCGCGAGCGCCAGGAGCTCGTGCGGCTCGATTCGTGCGAAGTGATCGAGTCGCCGATGGCCGGCGAAGTGACGTATGCTCGGGCGACGGCGCTGGCGCACATGGCCGAGTTGCTCGACCAGTTGATGCCGGATCGCGAGGCAAGCGACGCGGTGTTTCGGCTGACGCTGGCGGTGCTGGTGGAGTTGCGCGGCCGGGCGCTGTGGATGCCGGTCACGTACTTCGAGCTGTGGATGACGCGCCTGATGGGCTTTTTGCCGGAGTTCACGGAGTGCGCCGTCTGCGGGCGCGCGCTCGATGGCACGCGGGCTTACTGGCATGCGCTGGCCGACGGGCTAGTGTGCGCAGACGATAAGCGTATCGCATCGTCGGAGATGTCGCCGGAGTCGCGCAAGCTTGCGGCGCAGATGCTGCGCTCGCGGGTTTCCGATTTTGCGGAGTTTGACTGGCCGAAGGTGCTTGCCGCGGATTTGCGTAAGTTCCTGATCCAGATTCTGGAGCGGCATATTGAGAAGAAGCTGGTGACAGCAGGTATGCTGGACAAGATATAGCTTCGAGCTTTGAGCAGACAAGGAGAGCAGGTTATGCCGATGAAAAATCCACCGCATCCGGGCGGTTTCATATTACGGCAGTGCATTGAGCCGATGGGGTTGACGATCACCCAGGCGGCTGCGGCGCTGGGCGTTACGCGGACAACGCTTTCGGAATTGGTAAATGGGAAGCGTGGAGTTTCGCCCGAAATGGCGGTGCGCTTATCGAAGGTCTTTGGCGGTAGTGCGGAATCTTGGCTGACCCAACAGGCACATTACGACCTCGCGCAGATCCCTGCGAATCGGATTAAGTTGAAGAGATTGCAATTTGCGTAATGACGGCCTATCTCAGATTCCTCGTCGCGTGTGCTCTTCGGAATGACAAGCTTATTTAAATGAACTCATCCAAACCTAATTCGCTCACCTTTCAGGAACTGATCCTTAAGTTGCAGGCGTTCTTTGCGGCGCGCGGAGCTGTGATTCAGCAGCCTTATGACGTTGAGGTTGGGGCTGGGACTATGGCTCCGGAGACTTTTCTGCGCGTGCTTGGGCCGAAGCCTTACAAAGTTGCGTATGTGCAGCCTTCGCGGCGCCCGGCCGACGGCCGCTATGGCGAGAATCCCAACCGCCTCTTCAAGCACATGCAGCTCCAGGTCATCCTCAAGCCGCCGCCGGAGAATGTGCAGGAACTTTATCTTGAGTCGCTCGGCGCGATCGGCATTGACCTGCGCCAGCACGACATCAAGTTCGAGGAAGACAACTGGGAGTCGCCGACGCTTGGCGCGTGGGGCATTGGCTGGCAGGTCATGCTCGACGGGCTCGAGGTCACGCAGTTCACCTACTTTCAGCAGTGCGGCGGAGTCGATCTCGATCCGATCTGCGCCGAGCTGACCTATGGTCTGGAGCGGCTGTGCGCGTTTTTGCAGGATGTGGATTCGATCTACGACATCGTGTGGGCCCGCGATCCGGAAACGGGAAGGGAAGTGAAGTATGGCGACGTGCGGCTGGTCGATGAGCAGGAGTTTTCCGTCTACAACTTCGAAGCCGCCGACGTGGCGAGCGCGTGGAAACACTTTGAGCTATGTGAGGCGGAGTGCAAGGCGCTGCTCGATGGCTACGCGGAGTTCAATAGAGTTAAAGTTGAGGATGAGGATAAGGATAAGTCGGAAGAGAATGGCATTGCGCGCGAGAAATCCCGCTTTCCCCTGCTCGGCGCCTACGATCTTTGTCTTAAGTGCTCGCACTACTTCAACATTCTCGACGCGCGCGGCGCGATTTCCGTAACCGAGCGCGTCGGCGTGATCGCGCGGGTGCGCGCGCTGGCTGTGGGAATTGCAAAGGCATGGATGGACCAGCAGTATCCGTCGCCGAAGCGTGACGAGAAGCCGCAAGGCGCGAAGGCGGCCGCTAAGGATAAAGAAAAGAAGGGCAAGCTGGCGCCGGTGGGATCGTAGATAAATCGCTGCCTAAGTCGCGGATTGTTGAATGGTTTGCTCGAAGCTCACGGCTCGAAGCTCGTAGCTCACCTGTGATCCGGCTCACATTCATCAGTTTTTTATTCTGAGAACATAAAATATTGTCCAATGCCAGACTTTTTGCTTGAGATCGGTTGCGAAGAAATTCCCGCGCGGATGATTGAAGGCGCGATCGGCGAATTGCGCGAGCGCGTGAACACGTTGTTGCAGCGCGAGCGCCTCGCGCCGAGCGAAGCCATTACATGGCTCGATACGCCGCGCCGTCTCGCCGTCATGGCGCCGGGAATCCCGCCAGCACAGCCCGATCTGACCGAGCAGGTTACCGGCCCGTCGGCGCAGGTTGCATTCAGGGACGGTCAGCCCACTCCCGCCGCCCACGCCTTCGCCAAGAAAGTTGGCGTCGACGTGAGCGCGCTTGAAAGGATTACGACTGCCAAGGGCGAATATCTCGGCGCAACCGTCACCCGCAAGGGTCGTTCCGCGGCGGAAATTCTGGCCGAGATGCTCCCCAGGGAAATCGCCTCGCTGTACTGGCCAAAAAATATGTACTGGCGCAAGCGCGGCGAATTGTTTGTGCGCCCCGTGCGCTGGCTGGTGGCCATGCTCGACGAGCACGTGATTCCGATGGAAGTTTTCGGGATCGCCGCGGGAAATCACTCTCGCGGCCACCGTCTGCTGGCCCATGGTACCGCGACAATCTCGCGGCCCGGCAATTACGTCGAGCAGTTGCGCGCAGCAAGAGTTCTGGGCGCGCCTGAGCGCGAGCAGGTCATCCGCAAAGCGCTGGATGCGGCGACGCGCACCATCCCCGGCGCGCGCTGGCGCGAAGACAAACCCCTGCTCGCAACCGTCGTAAACCTCACGGAATTTCCGTCCGTAATCCTGGGCGCCTTCGACGCCGAGTTTCTTGTTTTGCCGGAAGAAGTGCTGGTAACGGTGATGCGCGACCACCAGAAATATTTCGCCATCGAAGATTCGAGTGGCAAGCTGCTGCCGCATTTTCTGGCCGTGCTCAACACCGGCGGCGATGCCCACGGCCTGATCCGGCATGGCAACGAGCGCGTGCTGCGGGCCCGCTTCAACGACGCGCGTTTTTTCTGGCAGACCGATCAAAAGCAATCGCTGCGCGAGCGCGTCGAACTCCTCAAGCACGTCACCTTTCAAAAAGACCTCGGCAGCTACTACGAAAAAACGCTGCGCGTGCAGCACCTGGCGAGTTGGCTGGCGGAGACGATCAAGCAAGCCGGCATGGCGATCCGGCCGGGCGTGGTGCACAAGGCCGCGCTGCTGGCGAAGACCGACCTCACCACCGAACTCGTAAAGGAGTTCACCGAACTGCAAGGCATGGTGGGCGGCCTGTATGCGCGCGTGCAGACGCTCGACGAAGAGTTGCGCCCCGAAGTGCAGGAAGAAATTGCGAAGGCCATTTACGACCAGTACAAGCCGGCCTCGATGGAAGACGATGTGCCGCGAACGGTGGAAGGCGCGGTGCTCGCCATCGCCGACAAAGCCGATTCCATTGCCGGCATGTTCGCGTTGGGCCTCGTTCCCAGCGGTTCGAAAGATCCGTTCGCGCTGCGCCGCCAGGCCAACGGAATTGTGAAGACCATTGCCGAGCACAAGCTGCCCCTGCGGTTATCGCAAATCATGCTCGATGCGCGCTCGCAATATGACGGCGCGGAGGCGGAGAAGAAATTTGCGAACGCCGATTACGCCGGCTCCACGCGCAGCTTTTTCCGCGAGCGTTTGGAGTTCTATCTGAAAGACGGCCGCGGCCACGCCTACGACGTGGTGAACGCCGTCCTGGCGGCCGACCCGGATGACGTAGTGGATGCGGCCGCTCGCGCCGAGGCGGTGAGCAAGGTGCGCGGCTCGGCCGACTTCGAGTCGATCTCGATCGCGTTCAAGCGAACGAAAAATATTCTGCGCCAGGCGGCGGAGAATGATCGGCGCGTCGCGGAGCGGCTCGATTCTTCCGCGTTGGCCGAGGATGCGGAAAGAGAACTGGCCGCCCTCATTCCCAAAACTGCGGCCGCTGTCGAAAAGCTGCGACAACTAGGCAATTACGAGCAGGCGCTCTTGGAGATCGCGCGCTTGCGTCCGGCCGTCGACAAATTTTTCGACAAAGTGATGGTGATGGTCGACGATGACAATCTCCGCGCCAATCGGTTGGCTCTGTTGCAGACGCTGATCAAAGAGTTTTCCACCATTGCAGATTTTTCCGAGATCGTGACCGAGGGCAAGGAATCTACGAAATAAGAAAGGCATTCATTTTATGGCGACGCTTACTCTCCCCGAAACAGAAATTGCGCAAACCAAGAGCTCTTCCACAAAGTATGTTTACTTCTTCGGCGGCGGCAAGGCCGACGGCAACGGAAAAATGAAAGATGTGCTCGGCGGCAAAGGCGCCGGCCTCGCCGAAATGACCAATGCCGGGCTGCCCGTGCCTCCCGGATTCACCATTCAAACCGAGGCCTGCCGCGAGTACATGCGGCATAACGCGGTCTCGAAAGAAGTCGACAGCCAGACCGATGCGGCGCTCGACAAACTCGAAAAACTCCAGGGACAGAAGCTAGGTCAGGGAGAGAATCCGCTGCTGGTGAGCGTGCGCTCGGGCGCAAAGTTTTCCATGCCCGGCATGATGGATACGATTCTCAACCTTGGTCTCAACGATCAGAGCGTCGAGGCGCTTGCGAAGCGCACGAACAATCCGCGCTTTGCCTACGACTCCTACCGCCGCCTGATTCAGATGTTCGGCAACGTCGTGCTCGAGATCGAAAAAGCGGAGTTCGAAGAAGTCTTTGACGGCAAGAAAAAGCAGCGCAAGGTAAAGCTTGACACCGATCTCGACGCCAAGGCGCTGAAGGAAGTCATCGAAGAATATAAGAAGGTCGTCAAAAAGCACGCCAAGCGCGACTTCCCGCAGAACGCGCACGACCAGCTCGTCATGTCGCGCGATGCCGTGTTCCGCTCCTGGAATAACGACCGCGCCAGGCACTATCGCCGCATCAACAGTATTTCCGACGACCTCGGCACTGCGGTCAACGTGCAGGCGATGGTCTTCGGCAACCTCGGCGAAACATCGGGCACCGGCGTCGGCTTCACGCGCAATCCGGCCACGGGCACGAAAGAATTCTACGGCGAATTTCTGCTGAACGCGCAGGGTGAGGACGTGGTCTCGGGCGTGCGCACTCCGGTTCACATTCTGGAACTCGAGAAGATCATGCCGGCCGTTTACAACCAGCTGCGCGCGATCACCACGCGGCTCGAAACGCACTACAAAGACATGCAGGATTTCGAGTTCACCATCCAGGACGGAAAGCTGTACATGCTGCAAACGCGCAACGGCAAACGCACGGGACTCGCGGCTGTCCGCGTGGCGCTCCAGATGGTCGACGAAGGCCTGATCACGAAGGAAGAGGCGATCTTCCGTGTCGAGCCGAACCAGCTTTACGACTTCCTCGTTCCTCGGCTCGACGAAAAGGGACAAAAGATTGAAGTGCTGGCGAAGGGCTTGCCGGCCTCGCCCGGCGCGGCCGTCGGGCAGATCGTCTTCACGGCGGATGCGGCGGTGGCGGCGGTGCAAAAGGACAGCAAGGCTTCCGTCATCCTGGTGCGCGGCGAAACCACTCCCGAAGATATTCATGGCATGGAAGTGGCAAAGGGGATTTTGACCTCACGGGGCGGAATGACGAGTCACGCTGCGGTCGTCACGCGCGGCATGGGCAAGTGCTGCGTGGCCGGCGCGGGCGATGTTGACGTCAGCGAAAAAGCCGGCGAGATGCGCGTGAAGGGCCAGGTGTTCAAAGCGGGCGATTGGATTTCGCTCGACGGCACGACCGGCCGCCTCATCAAGGGCAAGCTGAAGACGCTCGATCCGTCGCCCGACGATCCCGAGCTCCAGAAATTTATGGCCTGGGCCGATCCCTATCGCACGATGAAAGTCCGCGCCAATGCCGACATTCCCCGCGACGCAATCCAGGCGCGAACCTTTGGCGCCGAGGGCATCGGACTGTGCCGCACCGAGCACATGTTCTTCGGTGAGAAGAAAATTCCGCACATGCGCGCCATGATTCTCGCCGACACGGAAAAGGACCGGCGCGCGGCGCTGAAGAAGTTGCTCCCCATGCAGCGCAACGATTTCATCGGCGTGTTCCGCGCGATGGATGGCTTCCCGGTGACGATCCGCACGCTCGATCCGCCGCTTCACGAATTTTTGCCGCGACGCGAAGAGCTCATGGTCGACATTGCCACTTTGCCGCAGGCCGACGCGAAGCAGAAGAAAGAGCTGGTGGCGAAATACAGAGACTACGGGGCGAAGGCGGCCGGCGATTTAAAGAAGCTGATGCCGGCCCTGCTCAGCCGCGTCGAACAGTTGCACGAGTTCAATCCCATGCTCGGGCATCGCGGCTGCCGGCTTGGAATCACGTATCCCGAGATTACTGAGATGCAGGCGCGCGCGATTTTCGAGGCGGCTGTTGCCGTGGCCAAAGAAGGCGTCAAGGTATTTCCGGAGGTCATGATTCCGCTCACGGCAACTCTCAACGAAATGGCAAACCAGGGAGCAATCGTGAAGCGCGTCGCGAAAGAGGTGTTCGACGACAAGGGAACTACCGTCGAATATCTCGTGGGCACGATGATCGAGCTCCCGCGCGCTGCGCTGGTGGCCGACGAAATTGCCAAGGAGGCGCAGTTCTTCTCTTTCGGCACTAACGACCTTACCCAGACCACGTGGGGCTTCTCGCGCGACGATGTCAACAAAATCCTGCCGACTTACATCGAGCTCGGGATCATCAAGCACGATCCGTTTGCCGTGCTCGATCGCGAAGGTGTGGGCCAGCTTGTGCAGATGGCCACCGAACGCGGGCGCAAGACGCGCCCGAACCTGAAGGTTGGCATCTGCGGCGAGCATGGCGGCGAGCCCTCGTCGGTGGAGTTCTGCTACAAGACTGGCTTGAACTATGTGTCGTGCTCGCCATTCCGCGTTTTAACGGCGCGGTTGGCGGCAGCTCAGGCGGCAGCCAGCGACGCACTAAAAATCGAAGGCGGACGCACCAAGTAGAAGCCGCCAAACATTCAACCGCGGAGTACGCCGAGTTCGCAGAGAAATTTTCAACAATTCTCACTACGATCTCAGCGTGCTCCGCGGTTGTTGTTTGTTTTTGCGCGGCGGTCAGTTTACTTTTTGCAATCTCGCAATCAACTTCTGCGCCAGGTTTTCCTCCGACTCCGACCACAACAGCCGCGCCGTCACCCCAGCATTCTTTTCCACATTCACCGTGAACTCAACCAGGCGCTGCACGTTGCTGCGGATGCGATTCTCCGACTCCAGGCTTAACGCGAGTTCTTCGTGAAGAAACGGCGTATCGAGACCAAAGTCAATCTGAATGTGACCGGACTCGGCCGCCAGGTTTTCTTCGAACTCCGTTCCGCAGGCAATGATGCGCGCCAGCGTCGGTTGCAGTTCCCATCGCGGCCCGCTGGGCGCGGGATTCCACAAGTCCCAGTATGCTTCGAAGACGTAGGCGAAGTCGTCATGCACAAAATCCGCGAGCGTCCCCGCCGCTTCTTCGGGCGCCAGCGGCGGAACAAATCGGCGCTCCAGAATCGTCGGTTCAGCCCACGAGACCGGATGCACCGCCGTGTATGTCACGCCCGGCAGCTGCGCCGAAAAGGGAAGCTGTTGCAGCACGCTGACCGTGCGAGGAAGAATCTCAGGAACCTCAAAAGTTGGGAACCACAGGCTTAGGTAAAGTGAATCCGCCATAACGGCATTCTAATTGGTCGTGCTCTTTGTTCGCTGGTTTAGTCGCCGCGCGCCGTCGAACTGGGCGGGACCTTCTCGCGTTCGGGCGCGCACTCGTCGCTCAATGGCGTGGCCCTGGTATCGTGACCGCAAGAACACTACTGCAGCTAGCCGAGTAGCGCGAGCATCTTGCCGGCTGTTCCCAGGGCGTCCCGCCCTCGGCCCGCCACTCGTAGGAAGCATCTCGAGGTCACAGCACTAGACCGGGTGGCGAATGGGGTGGTTCGAAGGTCGATTCTAAAAAGTGCAGCACTGATGATTTCTTCCCGCGCCAGATCCCGCGTCAAATCCGCGTCAAATAGAGCCTATCTCCGCTTCGGAGCCCGCCAAAACAAGGCGGAAAAACCAACGACGACCCGGATGAGCCCGTCCTGCCGATGGCGTAAGGGCGCAATCAGCCATCAGCGCCGGTGGCGCCTTTTTGACAGCGCAAAAAGCGCGCTGTTAGTATGAGCATCTACGGTAAATTCCCGGCTCGAGAATGGATACTCGCCCTCGCGACCCGTCATGAAAGCCGGAACGTCCCCGTCGTCTAGCCTGGCCTAGGACATCGCCCTTTCACGGCGGTAACGCGGGTTCAAATCCCGCCGGGGACGCCAATATCAATCTCGTTGGTCACGAAGCGCCAAACCATCTGATGAATCACCACGTTAGCCGGTTCAAAGAACTGCCTTTCGTGGCTGAACACGAGTCCTTCAGGAAAGAACGCAGTCGCTAGCTCCTGCCGCTGGTTTATGTTTCCCTTTTGCCAGGCTCCGACAAGATCGACCGCCTCATTCTGAGTCTGTTGAAGTAGGTCGTCCATTGTGGAACGCTCACAATCTAAGGCCTTTATCTGCGATTCGATGCCCGAAATCTTCTCTGTAATAGATGCCTTAACGGAATCGAAATCCGCATCGGATAGCGTCCCGTTGAGCTTCGCCATGATTGCTTTTTGGTTCAAAGTTCTTTCAACCGCTAGACTGTTGTTCAAGGTCCGAGCATCAACCGCGATTCGGGCTTTACGTGCCTGCCAATGTGCGGCAGCACGTTCGGGCAGTTCGGCTAGCAATTCCGCAGTGGGCTGCATCCTGGATAGCAGGTTCACAAACTGACCTTCTAGGTCTTCACGACTCACGCCTACGGCCTTGCACTTTTCCTCCCAGCACCAGTAGCGTGGATATAGCTTTTTTCTACCCCTGACCCATCCGGCCGTTAGGGGCTTGCCACACTTGGCACACTGAACCACTCCCCGCAGAGGGAAATCTTCGTTGACCTTCTTGTGTGGGCAAGCCTTCCCATTGATTCGCTGTTGCACATTCTGGAATAGCGCCTCAGAAATAAGAGGATCGTGATTGCCCAGCACCCGGTCGTCTCCAGACACAATCCAGCCCATATAAAGCGGGTTGGACAACATCCGAGCGAAGCTCTGTTTTGTAAGCGGCCTGCCCTTTCTTGTTGTCAGTCCCAGACTCGTGAGGAGCTTCAGAACACTGTCGCCTGTCGAAAAGCGTCCAGATGCCATTAGCTCAAACGCTTGACGCACGAAAGGTGCCCGCTCAGGATCGGCGCAAAGTTTCTTGTCAACATTCAAATAGCCAATAGGGGCGGGCCATGGGAAACGCCCTGCGTTGACGGCTGCCTTCATTCGGTATCGGGTCCGCTCTGACAGGGAATCGCTGAAGAACTGATTGAACGTTCCAATCATGTTCCGCGTAAGCTGCCCAACTGCGGAGTCACCCGTCATCGGCTCGTCAACCGATTCGACCTTTACACCAAGTCGTTGGAGTGCAGCAATTGTGTAGCCCTGATCCATGACACTACGCGACAAACGGGACAGATCGGCAACCAACACGTGTGACACCTTCCGACGGTGCTCCCGACAATACGCCAGCATCGCCTGGAACTTTGGCCTGTCCGTAGTTCTGGCACTCTCACCTGGATCAACGAACACCTTGAGCACGTCAAGACCTTCGCGCCTACAGTAGTCCCGAAGCTTCTTCTCCTGAACGGGCAAGCTATTGTTCCCTGATGCTTGTTCTGCCGTAGAAACGCGAATGTAAAAGACGGCCCCTGCCATAGAGTCCCCTTTAGCCGATTTCATCGTGGCTGTGCTCATCTTAACAGCGGGTAGCTGCCGGGGCGCTTCAGATGGCTCCCTAGACGAGAAGGGAGGTCACTAGGAGGCTAGCCCTAGCTAGCTAATCCAAATTCGGCTAGCAAACGGTTCTAGTGGTTTAAATGCTATCTGGGATATAGAGGAGTGCCCAGCGAGGGCGGGCCAGAGCAAATGTACAGTGTGCGTCATGGACGTTGCGTGTAGTGTGCATCCGCTGTAGACCCTGTTCCCAGAACACAAAACTTGGCGACCACCTGAGCTCAGTCAGTACGCCCGGTGTCGCCCCACCATCATGTGGAATAGGTATGGCTTGCCCGATGCCGACACCCCCGCCACAATCCCCATTGCGAATCGAGGAATCTGACTTCGATAGTTCACGAGCAATTACTCCGTGTTTTCATGCAGTTGTCTAATCGCTTACGATTTGTCTTGACAGATACAACCTGAAGAGAGCACTATTCGCCACATGCAAACCCATCGCAAGCGAAATGGATTTGGGTACTGCCGGGTATCCTCAGTCGGCCAGTCGGCAGAGGACAAGGACGGAGTTGTAAGACAGGAGACAGCAATCCGCAAGTGGGCCGCCGCTAACAATGTCCGCATTGCACGGTGGTTTCGTGACTCTGTTTCGGGCACCAAAGATTTGGAAAACCGACCGGCACTTCAGGAACTCATAACAGCGTTGCATGGCAACGGAACGAAATTGGTTCTAATTGAAAAGCTGGATCGACTCGCCCGTGACCTGATGATCCAAGAATCGATACTCGCGGACATGCGGCGTAACGGTTTCGAACTCATCTCAGTCGCTGAGCCTGACCTCTGCAGCGACGATCCCACGCGCGTTCTGCTGCGCCAAATGATGGGTGCATTCGCAGAGTATGAGAGGAAAGTAATCGTCCAGAAGCTACGTGGCGCGCGGCAACGAGCAAAAGCTGCCCGACCTGGGTACCGCGAAGGTCGCAAGCCGTTTGGTTTCCGACCGGGAGAAGCTGAAACCGTGGAACGGATTACAGAATTACGTTCTCAGGGCTACACTCTCGCCAAAATTACGGAAATTTTACACGCTGAAAACCGAAAACCCAGAGCTGGCGAGAGGTGGTTCGAAAAGCAGATTGCTCGTGTGCTCCAACGTAACAATGACGCGGCCGGAGCGAATGCTTGACGAAGACGCTGACCTGGCAGCCCCGCTGCGTTCTAACCGCGTATACTTTACCTCTTTCGGTAATCTCGGCTGCGCTGAGGAGCTTGGCCATGTCGAAGCGTGTAGTTTTGACTGAAACCCATTTTGGTAAGCGCATCGCTGAAGAGGAAACTGACGCTCTTGAGTCATATTTCGTCGAAACCGAACAATGGAGAAAAGTGTTCGCGGGCGAGATCGACGTGGTCTATGGGCCCAAGGGCTCAGGTAAGAGTGCGATCTACTCCCTTCTTATCAAGAAAGCCAATGAACTGGCGCAACGGGAAATCTTGGTTTTGCCTGGCGAGAATGTAATGGGAACGCCAGTCTTCAGAGATCTGGTTACCCAACAATCATCGGAAGAGCAACTGCGGGGGATTTGGAAATTGTATTGTCTTTCTTTGGTTGCGCAAACCTTCCGTGCTCGAAATCTCAAGAACGACCCAGCGAGCCGAGTAGTTGAAGCCCTTGAGGCTGCAGGACTAGTAGCGGCGGACTGGACGCTAAAGCGTATTCTGAACTCAGTACTTGAGTACGTTAGACGGCTCCAACTCTCGGGCGAGGTCAAGATTGACCCCAACACTGGCATGCCTGAGCTCGGCGGGAAGATAACCCTCGGGGAGCCGAGCGGAGAGGAGCGTAAGAAGGGTTTTGTATCTGCGGACGATTTGCTTCAAGCCGCTGACGAGGCGCTTGCACTGGTGCCTTTGAAGATATGGATTGTTCTTGATCGTCTGGATGTCGCGTTTCTCGATTCTGACGAACTGGAAGCGCGCGCTTTGCGGGCATTGTTCCGAGTCTACCTCGACATAACTGGTCTTCGGAACATCTCACTGAAAGTGTTTTTGAGAGATGACATCTGGCGACGCATTACGGAGGGTGGATTCAGGGAAGCAAGCCATATCACGCGCTACACCAAGATTACGTGGAACCCCCAAACTCTGCTGAACCTGGTCGTGAGACGTGCGCTTCACAACGACTCGCTCAAAGCCTACTACCATGTGGATGATAGGGAGGTACTGAAGAGCGCAGAATTGCAGCAGGAACTTTTCTATCGCATATTTCCCAAGCAGGTGGACAGCGGTTCCGGCAAGACCTCTACCCTGGAATGGGTCTTGTCGCGTACAAAGGACGGTACGAAGCAAACAGCCCCGCGAGAATTGATACACCTCATTTCCTCCGCCAGGGAACAGCAACTCAGGTCCCTCGAAGTCGGCGGGTCCGACCCTCCCGGAGAAATTCTTATAGACCGTTCGGCATTGAAAGCCGGGCTGCCAGAAGTTTCCAGCGAACGTTTCCATCAGACCCTGTGCGCAGAGCACGCAAGTTTGAAGTCCTTACTCAATTTGCTAGAGGGAAAGAAGACTCATCAAACTGCCAAAACACTAGCGAAGATTTGGAACACGACTGACGCGGACGCCCTCAGAAACGCCGAGCGCCTAACGGAAATTGGTTTTTTCGAGAAACGAACTGTCAAGGAAAAGACCGTCTTCTGGGTACCGTTTGTTTATAGAGATGCGCTAAAGATGATTCAGGGGCAAGCAAAATGACAATGTGTCCCCGATCGGAGCGAGTGGAGTTGGGTGATGAGTGAAACGTGGTGGGTAGGGGAAGATGAACTCGACGAAGATCAGAAAGACGTCATCGCTCTTCCCCTTTCCGGGAATCACCTAATTACCGGGCCGCCAGGGAGCGGTAAGACAAATCTTTTGCTGTTGCGCGGAAACTATATGACCCTGGCGGGCAAGCCCGATATTGAGGTAATTGTTTTTTCCCGCACACTACAAGAGTTCATTGCGTCTGGGGCGAAGCGTTATGCTTTTCCTCCCGATAAGGTGCAAACATCAAGGAAATGGGCCCAGCAGTTGCTTTTTCAGTATGGGGTGTTCACCAATCCTCCCGACGGTTTCGAGGAACAGCGGGAGTACTTTCTGGATGAGGTCACGAATCTAGTCGAAAAACGAAAACTGTTTCATATTTACGACGCCATTCTGTTGGATGAGGCACAAGACTACTTGCCTGAAGAGATCGAATTGTTTAGCAGGCTTGCTCGCACGCTCTTTGCAGTTGCCGACTCACGGCAAAAAATCTATGCAACTCCAGATCCCTTGGATACACTGCGAGGGCTTGTGCAGGGGAAAGAGCACGTTTTGAAGTATCAATATCGATGTGGACGACAGATTTGCAAACTGGCCGATGCTTTAGGACGGGACTCCATTGGCTACGTCCCACTGCTGCCTACATCGCATTACGATGAAACGGCTAAACCCTCGTCCGTCGAACATGTTCGCTCTGGTAGCTTGCGTAAGGAAACGCAGAAAATCATCGAGAAACTCGTGCTCCAACTCAAGGCATATCCTGATGCATTGTTTGGCGTTTTGTGCCCTCGCAATGAGGATGTGAACGAAGTCTGGCAATTGATGTCAGAATCTCCTCTTTGTGGTCTGTGCGTTCTTCAAAAAGGGGGAGAGCATTCTGCTTTCGTAAAAGGGAAGCCGATCATTGTTGGCACATTTCACTCCGCAAAAGGAATTGAGTTCAGAGGCCTGCACCTTGCTGCATGCGAGTCTTTGAAACGCTTCCGGCTGCAGAGGAACATCGCATACGTTGCGGTAACTCGGTGCAAGACGACTCTGTCCATACATTATTCAGATGATCTGCCTGGATATTTTGAGCGGGCGCTCATGCAACTCGAACCAACAAAGGACTTGCCAAAGATCAAAGACGTTTTTGGCGGAAAGACCAAATAGAACATGTGGGTCAAAACGACAAATCGCAGAGAATTGATCGACATATTGCAGGCGCGGATACTGGAAGACTCGGGCGGACTGTTTTCCCGATATGAGTTCAGTGCTGTTAGTTCACTCTCACCCCCTCACAGAACAGGGGACCTGATCCTTGTCTGGCAGGATGACCCCAGGGAGATGCTAACTCTCCCAAACTTAATTGTTGCTGACGGAGATGAGCGGGATCTGCTGGCCTGGGCATTGACGTATCTAAACACGCTCACTCCGTTGACCGCGTACATTCGGGTCAGTAATTTTGAAAACGCGGAACAAGCGTTCAAGTTTCAACCCACACCGAATCTGCACAGACTGGAGAACGCTTGTGCAGGTTTGATATTGGGAGAAACGGCGACTTACCTTGAGGGCCAACGCGATCTTAATCAGGTTCCGGCGCGTGCCTGTACCGGGACCTATTCGTTCGTTATGGCGCGGGCTCTTGCTCTCGGAGCGGTGACAATGGAGAGTGACACAGTATCCAACGGTTGGTTCGAGGCTAGGGAACTCACTCGACAGACCAGTGTTCCGCTGACCAAAGACGCGCTGCACTCCCCCTGGTACGTACTATTGGGTTTGGAGAGTGGTGCTTGGAAATCCGATGTCCGAGATCAGGTACCCTCTTCCGTCCTTGACGCAATCTTGGATCTTTACCTCAAGGGGGAAATTGATAATCGTCAGTGGCGCTCTCTCGAATCCGAAGTGCCGGGAGTTGGCGATTTAGGAAAGGTGATGCGTGGCCCCCGAGAGGACAGGGTTCTCGTGCTAGAGGACCTCGTACGTCACTTCAGGAGCCGACCTGAGGCCGCATCCCTTTCGATTGCTTTCGTGCTGGGGTACTTGGCGAGCCAGATCGCTCCGGGAACATTAGATCATTTGCAACTTGTCTCTCCGTACGTCCATATTTTTCCTGGGATACTCCTGTGGTATGGGTTTTGTGCTGGCCTTCATCGGCGTTCAAATGTGGCGTCTTATGCGGGTGGCCTGGGAAGACGAGCGATTCGAGAGGTGCTGAGGAGGGAGGCGTTGCTAGATAGACCAACTTGCGACCTGAGCCTGGCTGAGCTCCGGGTCATCAATGCCAAACAAAAAGCAATTTTCGATTTTCGAACCGGTAGCAACACACAGCTTGAGGTTGAAATAGCACCCTGCATCACGGCTACTCTGCGCTGGCCACCGCGAACCGAATCGCCAGAGCAACTATTTCCGCCCCGATTGGACGTGGATGCTCTCGACTCCATCCAGTTCGATTTGGACGACACTAGTGAAAGGCTCCAAGAAATCTCACTGAGACTTTCAAGGCTCACGGCTAGAGCCGACGCTACACGGGGACGTACAGAACGTAAGCCACGTCGCAGGTGAAATTGGGACTATATTGAGGGCCAGCAGAAAACTGATAAACAGCATCTATTGGTACTCGCGTTCTGCTTTATTATTGCCGCATGCCACTACTGAGCATCTGGAACAGCAATCGTGACGCAGTGCTCAAGATGACTGTCGAGCAAGTTGTTAACAACGCAGGCGACGGTCATCTGCGGGACGGAAACGAGGCATCACAAGAATTTTGTGGATACCTCCGAGTCTGTCCCAGTGAATCGCTCTTCGACTACGCTCGGCACTGTCTAGAAAATGCTTTCGATAAGGGCGGAATTGTTCTCCAAGACATCGTGAATGAACTGGGCCGGAGGTTAAACTTCGATGTCGAGAATGGTCCTTATCAAGGTCGGAAAACGGCAGTCGGCTTTGATGGGATATGGCGGTCCCAAACGGACCCTGACATTTTGATTGAGGTGAAAACAACGGATTATGTGGCCATCTCACTCGACAAGATCGCTCAATATAAGGTGAAGCTGTGCGCCGAGCAGCGGATTAAACCGAACGCGTCAATGCTTGTCATTGTCGGACGAGAGGATACAGGTGCGCTTGAGGCTCAGGTGCGCGGTTCCCGGTACGCCTGGGATATGCGACTAATCAGCGTAGAGCGACTAATAAAGCTGGTCCAGATCAAGGAAAAATCTGACGATCCAGCGACCCTTACGCAAATTCGCCAATTACTCCAACCCTTCGAGTACACAAAAATCGACAGGATCATAGACGTAATATTCACAACTGCCGCTGATGTCGAAGAGCAAATTGTCGATCATACCCCAACCGAAGATGGTCAAAAGGGCCGTGACTCGTACAAGCAGGAACGCACGGATCCAGACTTGCTTTCCGCCAAACGATTAGAGGCCGTCGAGGCTTTTGCGCGGCTAAAGGGCAAGGAACTGGTGCGGTACAGCCGCACTTTGTTTTGGAGTTCGGATAAGACCCTACGCGTGTGCTGCGCCGTTTCCAAGCGGTATGAAGGGGACTATCAACCGTACTGGTACGCTTTCCATCCGAACTGGGACCGTTTTCTTGCCGAGGGCCAGGAGAGTTATTTTGTGCTCTCCTGCATGGACAGAGATGAATGCTATGCTGTGCCTTATTCGCTCTTAGACGAGAACAAGAAGAACCTCAACATGACGGATCGCGGGGACCGATCATATTGGCACGTCGCATTGACCACATTGGAAGACGGATCAGTAGCAATTAACCTTTCTCGAATTGGGACCAAGCTCCCGTTAAAGCCTTTTACAGTCGGCTGGACCGCCACTTCAAAATGAAATCCGAAACAGCCCTGCCAGCGACGGTCACGGGATCACGTAAGCCGGTCCGGGACGCCAACCTTAAAGAATCCGAACATAGTAGACAATGATTTTCGGGAGAATCCTCGCGGGCAGAACCCAAATTTACGGCGTTGGCGCACCCCTCATGAACTGTAGACTCGGACCCCCTCAAATCGGAGCCTGGCCCTTCGGATGCGGCCCCGACAAATGCTCGGCGGAACGCAAGCATGGATGTTAAGTAGTTTGTTATGCGGCGGATACAAGGAGTCGTCCAACGAGGGGGTGGATCGATTCTAGGATGTCTGACCTCCGATGCTCTCATCCCTCGGACCCCCTAGTGGGCGTCGGGTACGAGGCGTGGTTGCTCGGGAGCAAAATGAGGGTTTCGACTCCCCTTATGGCAGAAAATGCGGGTGCACACTATACACACGACTAGCTCCCTATTGCCCCCTCCGATGAATCTCGGTCGGCCCCGCTATGACACTAGCCCAAGAGGACGGCCCTAGCCCTAGCTATCTGGTTCAAAATGGTTCCGAGGGGTACGCCAAACACCTAATTTATTCTCAATGGGTTAACTTCCACTTTCGCCGCAGAACGCCGCAAAAACACGTCCACGGTGCGATCTACCGCCGCTCTCTGGTCCTGTGGCACCACGTGGGCATAGCGCGCCAGCAGGCTCAACATCTCCCCCAACTCCGCGCGCATGGAGCAGTCATTCTCGCCGGACGGTGGCAAGACTTGGGAGGTCAATTGGATTTGCGAACTGTCGCGATAGTCGGCGCTCATCTGATAACATCCGGGACGTTGGTTTGGTCGTGACATGCCAGCCGAACGAGGCAAAAGTCGCCCGAACACTCAGGCGGGAGCCGCAGCGCGAAAGTCGGCCGAGCTTCGCGGTTGGCCAGCGATTGCCGGATTCCTCGGAATGCCCAATTCCACAGCTCACCGCTGGGCGAAAGAAGGAATGCCGACTAGGCGGGACGGAAGGAACGTGGTTGCGAGCCCGGACGAATTAAATCAGTGGCTACAGCGAACCTCTGGCGAAGCTGCGGGTGTGCATGTCGCTATCGCGGACGCCGACCTCTTGAAAGACCTGAAGGCATCTCTCGCGGCCCAAGGTAACGAGGATGCTCAACCTCATTCCACGGATGAACGGAAGCGCGGTATTCCGCTAAGAACGCTTAAGAAGAGAGCTTCCCGCAAGCCTGGTCGCTGATGTGCGCCACCTCCTCGCTTTGACAATTCGCGCCCTGACGGTCAAATGCGCGCTGCAACGTATTCAGCCTCCTGCGGACGATGATGAGTTGATTCCGCTCGGAAACGACTGTCGCGACACAGCGTGCAGCGGGCTTCAACGGGAATGTCGCCCAGCCACATTGTGACTCGCAACGCAGGTTTCTTCACGCTCGCCACGTGGCACTACATGCTGCTGCAACGCAACCTTATCTACACGGGCATAACGCCGCCAAGCGGCTGCTCGTGCTGACCGGGCAGAAGAAGGCGCTGGGCACCGCGGTCCGCAACGGCCGTCCGCAAGGCGATCTTCGGGCTGCTTGGCAGACTGAGAGGCGGGCACGCGGCAATCACGACTGCGCTCTATGGGACACGAAAAAGAACACCATTACGGTTAAGCAGCCGAACGCATAGATGAAAGACGCGAAGAGCACTATCGGAGCCTCCACGCCACGGAGAACATTAAGGACTTTGGAGATGAAATTCCACACCAAAAGAACCGTCATCAATATCGTCCCGACCAAAGCCAGCAACGCCGCATTTTTGAGTGTCATGGTCGGAGTATGAACGCTGCCAGTGTCGGCCGCAACTCTGGCTCGTACCTTGACGAAGCCCTTCGCAAAGAGTTGGTCAAGGGGGCCGCAGATCCCGGGTATCGAAGCAATGGACGCGATCCGTGGAAAAATAACTCGCCACCAGATGAATGCCGCAATCCCCGAACGCAGGTACGCGACCGAGGACATCTCCGGTGTGATCGAGCGAGTCACAACCTTCGGCAACAGACAGGTCTACAGTAGGAATAGCAAAGAAGCCGGGACTGTTGGCTGAAAACATTCGGAAGGAACTCTCTGATGAAACACAAAGCACCGTTCGTGCTTACGCTGGCGCTGGCGACTATCTGTCTGTCTGTTGTCTCAGCAGCGCAGGCGCTCAAGCCTTTCCAGCTTCCGCCGCCGCTGACGACATGGGGACGCCCTCTGATGGAGGTTCTCAAGGATCGTAAATCGACTCGCGAGTTCGGTTCCGGTACGCTCTCGCAGCAGACGCTTTCGAACTTGCTCTGGGCGGCTTTCGGAATCAACCGACCCGATGGGCGTCGCACCGCGCCTTCCGCCATGAACTGGCAGGAAGTGAGCATCTACGTGGCCACTCCGGTAGGAGTGTACGTCTACAATGCCAAGGCGACCGCTTTAGAGCCCGTCGTGGAGGGCGACTTCCGGGCGGCTACTGGCACGCAGTCCTTCGTCAAAGATGCGGCTGTAAACCTGGTTTATGTTTCCGATCTTTCGAAGACTGACGGTGCGGCTTCCTCGGACGCTGAGATGTATACCGCCGCTGATGTGGGATTCATCGCACAGAACGTCTACCTGTATTGCGCCTCGGAGGGGCTGGCCACGGTGGTGCGGGCAAGCGTCGATAAGCCCGCGCTTGCCAAGACCCTGAAGTTGCAGCCGCAGCAGAGGATCATCTTGGCGCAATCGGTAGGGTATCCGAAAAAGTAGCCGGATCACCGCAACCACATGCCCCGACTCGTGACCGCCGTCGAGGGCTTTCGTTGTGGAAGCGACACTTAGAATAGCTGCATGAAACGAATCTGTGTTTTCTGCGGTTCCAGTCCGGGCAGCCACCCCGAGTACCGCGCTGTCGCCGAGGACTTGGGTGCGGAACTCGTGCGCCGGAAGATTGGGCTGGTTTATGGTGGCGGTAATGTGGGCTTGATGGGCGTGCTCGCGGACGCCGTGCTGCAAGCAGGCGGCGAGGCGGTGGGAGTCATCCCGAAGAACCTCATGGCACGAGAGGTCGGTCACAACGGGCTCACCAAACTTCACGTTGTGCGCTCGATGCACGAACGCAAGGCACTTATGGCGGACCTGTCCGATGCCTTCATCGCCTTGCCAGGTGGATTCGGAACGCTTGAAGAGTTTTGCGAAATGGTCACGTGGGCACAACTCGGCTTGCACGCGAAGCCTTGCGGCATCCTGAACGTGCTGGGATATTACTCGCCACTGCTGGCGATGTTCGACCATGCAGTGGAGGAGCGATTTCTGAAGACGGAGAACCGAGAGTTGGTGCTGGCGCGAGATTCTGTTGAGGAATTGCTGCGAGCGCTGGAAGAGTGGTGTCCAGCGCGGGTAGAGAAATGGCTGGATCGGGAAACTCGCTAAACAAAAGCGAGGTGCGATAGATTGCGTGGGAGAGATTGGGGCGATGAAGCGCAGGTCGGGATACCAGGGTTATGGACGAAAATCTCCGTGCCATCTCCGTTTGTCCTCCACTCATTCAATCCGCACTGCTGAAGCCATTAACTCGCTCTCGTACTGTTTGCAGCATTGCCTTGACTCGCCGCGTCGCCAGCGCTTCTGCCTTCGTCTTCGCTCGGAGTGGCGCGAATGCTCTTCGCCCCGCCCTTGTCAGGTTGAACCGGAGCCGCTCCGCCTTCACCTGTCGCGGCTGCCAAGCCACCTGGTTGCGGGATAAATTGCCCCCTTGCGCCATCCACTGGGTAACCGCTTTCTTCAAGAACACGAACTAGCTCATCGGCGGAACCCGGATCCTCAGGCAGGTCAGTTGCGGTTTTTGCCATGTTGCCCTCCGTCACTTATCTCCAGCCCTGGAGCCTTCGCTCGCGCTCTCTGCGGCTTTGCGTACGGATCGCCGGCATTTCAGCTCTGGTGGCAGTTCATGCGCTCATCAGTTCTCTTGCAGCGTTCTCCCCGGCAGCCTGGATGGGCGGCGCCGCGCGACCGGTTTGCATGCGATTACCGCATGTCTGAACGAAGGCCCGCATATAAGACTGCGCTACCTGGTTCCAGACCATGCTGCGAGCATAGACGTATGCACGTTCACGCATTTCTTGGCGGCGCGCATCGTTGTCCAGAAGTTCGATCGCCGCATTTGCAATGGCCGCTGGGTCCTCGAAGGGAACCAGCGCTCCTCGCCCATGGGCCAGGAGTTCGGTAGCGTGCCAGTACGGCGTCGAGATGATCGCCTTCCCCGCGCCCAAGGCATACGCGAGCGTCCCGGATACGGCCTGTGTTTCGTAACGGTAAGGCGTGACGTAAATGTCGGCCGAACCCACCAGCCCAGCCATTTCTTGTGGACTTACGAAGCGGTTGTAGAAGACCACGTTCTCCTCAACTCCCAGCTCCTTGGCTAACGCCTCCAGTTGCAGCCGATATCGATCCCCCTCGCGGCGTCTGACGTGCGGGTGGGTAGTGCCTGCGATGATGTAAACCACGTTGCTGTGCCCCGACAAAATGCGCGGCAGGGCTTGAATCATGCTCTCGAATCCCTTATTTGGAGACAATAGGCCGAACGTGAGTAAAACAGTCTTTCCCGTTGAAAACGAATCTTTGTAAGAAGCCGGTTCCGCAAAAGGTAAGTCGGGAATGCCGTGAGGAATCAGCTCAATCTTTCGGCTTGGAACTCTAAATATATCTTGCAGAAACTGAGAAGAATGCTCGCTCATAACGATAAGACGATCGGAGCGCCCCGCGATTTCTTGCATCACCACGAGCTGGTCGACGTCTGGTTCACGAAGAACCGTATGCAGAGTCGTCACCACTGGCATTTTCAGGCGCTCCAGCAGCCGCAAAATGTGGCTGCCGCTCTTCCCTCCAAAAATCCCATACTCGTGCTGCAGGCACACCAGATCGACGTTGCTGCAATTAAGAAAGTCGGCGGCGGCCTTATAGGATGAAGGATCGCTTTCGGTTATCTCGAATCGCACCCGCCCAGGGTATCGGTAGTCTGATTGCTGGTCGTTGATGGCGACTACGAACACTCCACCGACTCCGTATTCACCGGCAATCGCATCGCACAAGTCTGTCGTGAAGGTCGCAATTCCACACTGTCGAGGGAGGTGATTCCCGATAATTGCAATCCGCAGTGTTAGCGGCGGAGTTGGACTCATTTGCAGGAACGAGGCCGATTTCGTTTCGAACGCCAGAGGTCTCGCTTGGCAGCGCATCAGCGTCTCCGGTCTTAGATTCACGGAGCGGTTACGCTCGGACATTGTAGGCTCCTTAAGTATGGTCCGGTTGAAGATGTGGTCCAGTTGGATGGGAGGAGACAAGATGTGAGCGCCAGGAGGCCACTACCTGAGCCTCCTGGTTCCGGGACTCGTACGTGTCTTTTCAAACCGCAGTTCTCAAACCACAGTTCGCCGTCCACTCAACAGGTTAATGATCAGAACCACCACCGCCACAACCAGCAGCAGGTGGATCAGGGCTCCGCCGAAATGCAGGCTGAAACCCAAAAGCCACAGAATCAGAAGAACAACGAAAATCGTCCAAAGCATGTTAGCCTCCTGTGCCCATTCGCGGGCACCTGAATGTCAGTCCTTTCCTCACGCTCGCAGGAAGATCGCTTGGCGCAAACGGACACAACAACAAATGATGGATTGTGTGCGCGCTCGAATGCGCAGGCGTCGGCTATTGCTAAACAACAGCCGACGCCGAGTCCATATGCCTTACTCTTTGTTCTCTCTGGCTTCCGCTTTCGCTCCGCGAACTTCCGCCAGGAACGGCTTGGCCGCGGCTGGAACCGGCACTCTGCCCAGTAGCAAAGCCCGTGTTGTGACGCTGTGGCCATAGATCGCACGCCGGGAATCGTTGTCTTGCCGGAGCGATGCCCCCGTCAGCGTCAGCCCCGCGAACGCGCCTTTGGCCCGCGAGTAGGTCAGGATCTCTGTATCCAACTTCCAGTCCGTGCCCGCCTCGGCATGGCGTCCCACTGGACCCGCGGCCGCCGAAGCATCCCCTCCAACTTGGAAATTACTGGAGAGCAGCCTTTGCATTGCTTTGTCATTCTGAAAAATCATTACCACGTCCACCGCTTCTACACCGATCTGCAATCCCCAGCTTCCACCAGAAATCGTGATGAATGCCGGTGCACTCCAGCCATCCGCGGTGCGGCACGTGGCGACGCCCTTGCCGCCTTCAGCTCCGAACACAAAGCCACCTTTAACCATGTGCGGTATAACGGCTACGCACTTCGCGTGCTCCAACACTTCTTCCGGGATACCCTTGTCCGGCATCCCCATAATTTCGTGCATCACGCTGGTGGCACTGTCCAGTCGGTCGATGGCATCTTCCTTCGCCGACCCCGCCCAGCACAGTGTGCCGAGACTCAACATCGCGAGTACGAACATTACTTTTTTCATGCAAACCCCTCATTTCTGTACCTCTGCGCCGCTTCTCCAGCTTCCTACCGTGTCTTGCGCACAAATCCGGGTGGAAATTCGGGCACATCAAGGTCAAATTGACCTTAACAAATCGGGATTATGACGGTCTGAGCAAAAATGCTCACACTTGGCGCGCGGAAATTCCCCTCAAATTGACCCGACGAAATTCACTCCTATTGTTTTCCGATGAAACCGAGGCTCGCTCCGGTAGTGGTCAATTCTGCTCAGACCTCGGAACGCCGGGAGATTAAAAAAGTCGCAGCCCTCAAAAATGGTTTCCAAGAGCCACCAATCTGCGCTCTGCGAGGGTGAAGGAGGAAGCGGAATATGAAAACCAGCACGAAAGATCAGATCAAAGGCAGCTTCCACGAAGCGAAGGGAACAATCAAGGAGGCGGTCGGGAAAGTTACCAGTGACCCCAATCTGAAAGCCGCAGGCAAAGCTGAGAAGAAAGCGGGCAAAGTTCAACAGCGCATCGGCAACGCCAAAGAAGTCGTCTCAAACTTGAAAGCGCAGCTCTCAGACTTAAAGAAAACTATATAAGCCTATTCGGAAATGAATCGGCAACTTGAAAACGCGGCGAAGGTAGGAACGTTGCGGCGCTATCGAACCTCAACCATTACTGGTCGTGTTCTTCGTTTGCACCTTGTTGTTTGTTAGCGCCGCCTTCGCGGTTGTCTTCCGTGGCCCCAGCCCTCGCAACTTCCTTCTGCGAAGTCTTCCTTCCTTTCCCCGCAGCCCACCGGATGCCTGCTGAAGGTTTATCTCGCCTAAATGCGCCGATAACGATGTCGCCGTCGTACCCAACGTATCGCCCGGCGCGCTCGGAATCGTCCCACGTCGACTCCGGCCTGACCCCGAGTCCGGCCGCGGTCCTAACATCAACCTGCCCGGTGATTGGCAAATTCTCAGCCTTCTGATAGGCGCGAATGCCAGATCGCGTCCCGAGGCCGAAGACGCCATCGATCTTCCCTCGGTAATCCCCTTTGTCCTGGAGAGTTTGCTGCACCTTCTTGATCTCGCTCTTGATCACAAACACTGTAACTCCGTCTTTGTTGGAATCGGATTCTGCGGAGCTACGCGGAAAGGCCTGCCCCAACATCGCAGTCGTCAGAAGTGTGAGGGCGATTCCACCCCTCATGATCTTGCTCGCGAGAAACATAACTTCTCCTTGCCCGCCCCGTGGACGGCCGCTTGTCCGAACACAACCGGTTGCGGATTTGCAGACCTGGGAATACAACCGGAGCGCCCGCAAATCAGTCTCTGTCGGTCCGGTTCCGAAAGGACAGGTCGGGCGGCTGGCTAAGCGCGCAAACTGCCCCTTTTGACACTCCGATAGATTCGCTCACTTACTCCAGCAATACTGTGCAGAATGGCTCATGTCGCAAGCCCCCAAACAACCTCCCGTCACCGGGTTTTCTCGGATGTGAATCCATCCCGCGAATGCCCATCCAGCGGGTAGCGGATCGTTATTTTCGGATAACTTACGCGTTTCGGGAAAGGGTCATAAGACCGTAGGTCCAAACGTTTTTTTCATTTTGGGAAATGAGCAATTGTGAACAGATTCGTTCCTTGCGCCCAGCGGGTCCAAATCCGCGGGGGACGCCAACAAATAAAACGCTCGCTGCACACTTCATTTTCGTCGGTGCTTGGCCTTGCTTCAAACGCGCGTCGGTCACCCCTCGTGTAGCCGCAACAGTACGCTGCGCACTCGGTCGTACGCTCGATTGCCGAGAAACCGTCGCGTTGTGCGTCGGGCGTCGTCTTGCCACCGCTTTTTCCAAAGCCCGCGATTGTTGCACAGGGCCGCAAATTCTTCCTGCGGCATATCGCGCAACATTGCCACGCGGCCCAGTTTATATGGGTTGGTGGCTGCGGAATTGGAATAGAAGCTGCTATTCGCTACGCTGCGGAAGCCCGCTCTGCGCGCCATCTCCAGCGTGCGCTCATCGTAGCGCCCGCCCGGACAAGAGAAATGCTCGACCGCGTGCCCCAGCATCTGCTCCAGCTCAATCTTGGCATCCACCGTCTCGCGCCTTAACTCCGAGTCCGAAATATCCGGAAGATAAGGATGACTCTTCGAATGGCAGCCCAACTCGAACCCCTGCGCCTCCAGTTCGCGCATTTGATCTCGACTCAGGTGCGCGGGAGTTCCCAGATAGCCGGTCGTAATGTAGAACGTGGCGTTGAACCCGGCCTCGCGCAAAATTGGAGCCGCCGCAATCAGGTCGGTCTCGCAACCATCGTCAAAGGTAATGCACACGCTCGGCTCCTGCGGGTAGCGCAGCGCCTCGCTCACGCTCAGCCCCCGGAAGCCCGCGTCCTTCAGCCATCGCATCTGGCTCTGGAACGTCTGCTCGCTCAGGACATAGCGTAAATATCCCGGCTCGGTCCGGCGCAGCTTTCGCCCCGCCAATTCCAGCGCGTGATACATCAGGAAAACAATGTGCGTGTCTGCCATGAAGTGCGCGGACTCTGCCATGAAGCCGCGGTTCGCGCGTCCCGAATTATAGGGCCCATTCGTCACGCACCTCCGCAAAATTTCCTTCTCTCTCTCGCGCTATTCGTTGTGCAATTAAGTGAGCGATTAGCGCAAAGTTTTTCGCCTTGACCGGCACGCACCGAAGGAGGACAATCCGGCTGCCGGCCTTCTCGGGCAAAATGCATTCCCCTCTCTGCCCGTCGGTCCGGCCTTGGTTCCGTCCCTCTAATACAGTGGCGAAACCAACAAACTAGGTGTGTCTGCGCGCTGTATGGCGCAGAACCCGGTCCGCGCGATTTGCACAACCGCGATTGCAAAACTAAGAAAGTCGGTCGCGCTGCCGGGCGAACATCCTGCTCCCCCGTAGCGAGCTACAACGAACGTAGGTTGGTGTCGGCAAGCTCTTTGAAGGCGCGATACCCTCATGATACGGCCGCACATAACGAGCGGGAAGGTAAGGGTTGCCATCGTCGCCCCCAGCTTGCGCTACATCGGGGGACAGGCGGTCCAGGCGGATTTGCTTCTGCGCCTCTGGCAACAGGATGCGGACGTTGAAACAATCTTCCTTCCCATCGATCCCCGCTTGCCGCGCTGGTGCGCATGGGCCGCGCGCATCCCCGGCCTGCGCACTCTCCTTCGCCAGCCCATCTACATTGCCAGTCTCCTGCGCGCGCTCGCGGACGTTGACATAGCGCACATTTTTGCATCTTCCTACTGGTCATTTCTGATCGCGGCTGCTCCCGCCTGGGCTGTCGCCAAGCTCCGCGGTACCAAAACGCTGCTCAACTATCGCAGCGGAGATGCGCGCGATCACCTCCAGCGTTTTCCCTCCACTGTATTTGTAATGTCGCGCGTCGACGAACTCGTGGTTCCCACTCCGTACCTCATCGGCGTTCTCGGCGAGTTTGGGCTACGCCCGGTGACGGTTCCGAATCTCGTCGATCTATCCCAGTTCCGCTATCGTCCACGTCCTCAGTTGCAGCCCCATTTAATTTGCACGCGAGGCTTCTCCACTTACTACCAGGTCGATGTTGTGGTTCGCGCTTTTGCCGAGGTCAAGCGCGCCTATCCCGACGCCCTCCTCGACCTGGTTGGGGAAGGTCCGCTTGAGGCAGAGATTCGACATCTCGTCGCCACCCTGAATCTCGCTGACATAAGGTTCACCGGCCCCGCCTCGCGACAGGAGATCGGAAATTATTACGACCAGGCCGATATTTTTATCAACGCCTCCTCGGTCGACGCCATGCCCGTCTCAGTCATTGAGGCATTCCGCGCCGGCACCCCCGTTGTAACCACCTCGCCTGAGGCTATGCCTTACCTCGTTGAGCACGAGCGTACCGGCCTGCTCTCTCCGGTCGGCGATGACAAAGCGCTGGCCGCCAGCGTAATTCGGCTGCTCCGCGATCACGCTTTGGCGATCAGCCTTGCTGAAAATGCCTATCGGGAATCCCGTAAGTTCGAGTGGAGTGTTGTTCGCGAGCAGTGGCTCGGCGTCTATCAAAGGATGCTCGAGTCACTGGCATCGAGGCCCGTTCCAGAAGGAGCGAGCGCAGGGAGCCTCCCATGACCAAAGCCGTGTTTCTGGATCGCGATGGAGTTCTCAACCGAAAAGCTCCTGAAGGCCACTACGTCACGCGCTGGGAAGAGATCGACCTTCTGCCCGGAGCCCGTGAGGCCGTCTACTTGTTAAACCATGCCGGATTCCTGGTCGTCGTCGTCACCAACCAGCGCTGCGTTGCCCGCGGTCTCCTAACGTCTGGCGAATTGGAAGCGATTCATGCGCGCCTGCTTCATGAGTTCGAGACCTCCGGCGCCCGGCTGGAAGCCGTCTACTACTGTCCGCATGACAAACAGCCGCCTTGCTCGTGCCGCAAGCCGCAGCCCGGAATGCTGTTGCAGGCGGCCCAAACCTATGATGTCGACTTGTCCGTGTCATGGATGGTCGGTGATTCCGATAGCGACGTAGAGGCCGGCCGCACCGCCGGATGCCACACGGCCCGCGTCATCGACGACGATCGCCTTGCCGCGACCGTGGCCGACTTGGTTGCTCCTTCGCTCTTGGGTGCGGCCTATCAGATCCTGCGCGCCGAGGAGGCTGTGCCGGCGGCGAGAGTCCATTGACGGTCGTGCCAGTGCCGTCAGGTTGCGGGAAGTGCTGAACAAATTCGTGGAAAGGTTTGAATTGTGATCATTAGCAGCACTCCGCTTCGCGTTTCCTTCTTCGGAGGTGGCACGGACTATCCCGTTTGGTTTCGCGAGCACGGAGGCTCGGTCCTCTCCACCACCATCGATAAGTATTGCTATATCTCCTGCCGGTGGCTGCCCCCCTTTTTCGAGTATCACAGCCGCATCTCTTATTCAAAAGTCGAGAACGTTGCCCGCAATGACATGATTCAGCATTCGTCGGTTCGCGCCTGCCTCCAGTTTCTTGGCATTGAAGATGGTGTCGAGATTCACCATGTGGCCGACTTACCCGCACAAATCGGCCTGGGCACAAGTTCCGCTTTTACGGTGGGCCTTTTGCGCGGCCTTCACGCCCTGAAGCGTGAGGAGCGCGACCATCATGCTCTCGCCAGGGAAGCCATCTATGTGGAGCAGGATCTGCTCAAAGAAGCCGTGGGCTCGCAGGATCAGGTCAGCGCGGCGCACGGCGGTTTTAATCGCATCTCCTTTCATACGGACGGCTCCATCGACGTAATGCCGATGACGCCCGCCCCCGGCAGGTTGGCGGAACTCGAGCAACACTTGGTTCTCTATTTCACCGGATTTTCCCGCACCGCCTCTGAGATCGCCGAGGAACAGGTGCGGATGACGCCTCACAAAACGCATGAACTGGGCAACATGCTTCAGTTGGTGGATGAGGCGGAAGCCGTTCTTGCAAACGCGAGTCGTCCCTTGAGTGACTTTGGCCGCCTCCTTCACGAAAGCTGGCAGATCAAACGCACTCTGACGGGAAAAATCTCCAACCCCAACCTCGACGAAATTTATCAGGCCGGCCGCGACGCCGGCGCACTGGGCGGTAAGTTGCTCGGAGCGGGCGGCGGCGGTTGCATGCTGTTCTTCGCCCCCCCGGAAAAACAAAACGCATTGCGATCCCGTTTATGCAAGCTCTTGCGTATTCCGTTTTCTTTTTCCAATAAAGGCAGTGCTGTAGTCTTTGAGGCCGACGGAGCGGTTCACCCTGAATCCATGCGGGCCGATGCTGACGATGGAATTTTGACCATGAAAGAGGAGAGGGCTAGATGACGCGCCCAAGTCGCATTCTTTACATTTCGCATACCTCTCCCGTGCCCGCCAAAATCGGTCCGTCCCGCCGCCATTACCACATCCTCGATCAACTCGCTCGCTTCTATGACGTACACCTCCTCTCTCTCGGAATGCCGTCGGAGGAGCAAATGTTCCGCGAGACTTTCGCGGATCGAGTCCCCAATTTCCATTACGCCGCGGTTCAGCATCGCCGCGAAATCCGGCTCACGCGCAAGCTCTGGCGCACCTTGACCGGGCGCTGCGATTTCATGCCCGTCCTCGAGCCCAATCTCCGCCGCCTTCTCGCCGACGTCACATCGCGTCACCCGTTCGACGCCATTATCCTCTCTATTCCGCTGCTCTTCGGCTTGCCTCTTCCCCATGGCGTTCCCATCGTCGGCGACAGCCACAACGTCGAATCCGATGTCCTCAAGCGCACCTCCGTCTTAGCCGAAACTTATATGCGCCGCCGCTACGCACTGCGCCAGGCGCGCTGCACCTTTCGCGAGGAACGCCGATGCAGCCTTGGCGTCGATCTACTCCTCGCCAACTCCGACCGCGACCGCCAGGTGTTCGAAATCGAGTTCGATGTGCAGAACATCGCCGTCGTTCCCAACGGCGTTGACATCGCCGAGTTCTCTCCACCAAAATCGCCCGGCGAACCCGGAACTATTCTCTTCACCGGCCTCATGAGTTATTACCCCAACCAGCAGGCCATTCGCTGGTTCTTGAGCGAAGTTTTTCCCTTGATCCTGAAGAAGGTGCCGGATGCAAAACTGATCGTTGCCGGCGCCCGCCCGCCCGCCTGGCTCTTGCACAAGCGCAGCGCCGTGGTCGAGGTCACCGACGCCGTTCCAGATATGCGCCCCTATTTCGAACGCGCCCGCGTTGTCATTGCCCCCCTGATGATTGGCGGCGGCACTCGTGTCAAAATCCTCGAAGCTCAGGCCATGTCCCGCCCCGTCGTCAGCACCACCCTCGGCGCCGAAGGCATCGACGGCCGCGACGGTCACACCATCTTGCTCGCCGACCAACCCGCATCCTTTGCCGCACAAGTATCGCGTCTGCTCACCGACTCGGACTTCGCCGCGGAGATGGGCGCGAATGGCCGCCGCCACGTCGCCCGCTTCTATGACTGGAATCGCATCGGAGAACATCTCGAGGCCACGCTTCGAGAAAGAATTGGGCTGGATTCGCGTGACGTTGCCGTCGCCGTCTAAATCGTTCGCCAGTAACGCGCGATGCAATTCTCTTGGCCTCGCGTCGCGCACACCTTCAACCGCATGGTCTCATAAATGATTATCGACAGCCGCACCCTGACTCCCGGAACTAACATCGAAGCCGATCTTTGTATCGTCGGCGCCGGTCCCGCCGGCATTGCCATTGCCCGCGAGTTTCTCAACCACCCCGCCCGCATCGTTCTTCTCGAAAGCGGCGCCACAACCGTGCGCCCGGAAAATCAGTTCCTATGCCGCGGCGCCACCTCCGGCCAATCCTATCCCCCGCTTCATCTCTGTCGCCGCCGCGTCCTCGGCGGTTCATCTAGTTACTGGGGAGGCTGGAGCCGTCCCCTCGACGACATCGATTTCGAAGAGCGCCCATGGGTGCCCTACAGCGGCTGGCCCTTCACCCGCGATCAATTAAAAAATGAGTACGCTCGCGCTCACGCTCTCTGGAAGCTCGGCGCCTACGATTACGATCCCCAGCCCGGATTAGAAAGAGGCCCGGAAACTTCTGCCAACTTCCTCAACCCGGCCCAGAATAATTTTGCCGACGTCCTCTTCAAGGTCAATCCCACCCGATTCGGCAAGACCTTTCTCGACGAGATGGAAAAGGCTCCCAACCTCCGCCTCATGCTCCACGCCAACGCCGTCGAAATCGAAATGGACCGCGACCACAAATCGGCGCTCTCTGTGAAGGTCGCAACCCTTGCCGGCAATCGCTTTACGGTCTCCGCGAAGAATTTCGTTCTCGCCGCCGGCGGACTCGAAAACCCCCGCCTTCTTCTCGCCTCCCGCGCCTCGCGCGAGTCCGGCGTCGGCAACCAAAACGACCTCGTCGGCCGTTTCTTCGCCGACCATCTCCACATCATGCTCCCTCGCGTCCCGCTCAACGGCCGCCAGCCTCCCGCTTTCTTTTTCCCCAAGCCCGCCGCCAACCTCGCCGCGCGTTCTGGCGCTCACCACGCCCCTCATCCTGACGACGACGGCTCCATCCGCGGTGGCATGGCCCTAACCGAAGCCGCCCGCCGCCGCGACCATCTCCTCGGCCTCGCCATCACCATCCACAATCCCGACGATCCCCACGACGTCGTTCATCCCACCTATTCCAACCTCGGCTACTCTTCCTTGCAGGCGCTCCTTCGCCCCCTCGCCCATGGCGAAGTGCCCGACCTGCTCGGATATCATTTCCGCCTCATCCTGCAACATCCCATCAACGCCTTCGCTCTCTCCTATCGCCGTCTCATCAAAACGCCCTGGCGCTCATTTTCCATCGGGGTTCGCGCCGAGCAGGTCCCCAACCCCAACAGCCGCGTCCTGCTTGACTCCGAACGCGATGCCTTCGGTATGAACAAAGTCCGCCTCGATTGGCAACTGACCGAACAGGATCGCGACAGCCTTCGCCGCGCCCGCCAGATGCTCGAGCGCGACTTGAACTTCCCCGTCCCCGCTGCCAAACCCGCGCCGCAAGCCGCCGCCCCGCTTGAGATCGTCGCCGCCTCTCACCACATGGGCACAACCCGCATGCATCGCGATCCCAAGCTCGGCGTCGTCGATGAATCCTGCCGCGTCCACGGCATCCACAACCTCTACATCACAGGATGTTCCGTTTTTCCCACCACAGGATGGGCGCCGCCCTCGCTCACCATCCTAGCTCTCGCCCTGCGCCTCGCCGACCGCCTAAAGCAATCTCTCTGAACCCCTCTCGTAGCAGCCCTTTCGGGCGCACTCGCACCTGGCGGGCTATGTGCGCACTCCCGCTTCGGACTCTCGCATCTCCGCCTTCACCAACTCCGCCACCTTCCGCGCTCCGTCCTCAAACAAAATCTTCGGACTCCAATCCAGTTCCCGCCGCGCTCGCTCAATCGAATACGAATTGCATACTCGAAAGAATTCCAGCTTCTCATGCGTAATCGGCGCCGCGATGCCCAGCAGCGGAAAAATCATCTCGCACCCCGTCGCCGCCGCCGTCGCGAACCACATCGGCACGCTCGGCCCCGGCAGCGTCGTCCCCATCAATCTCGCAATCGTCTCGCACATCACGCGAATCGTCAGAATCTCCGCCCCCGCAATGTTATAAATCCGTCCCTCAATCCCGCCCGCCTCCGCGCACCTCACAATCCCCCTAACGGCGTCCCCAATCTCTACCGGCTGCATCGTATTCTGCGCTGCCCCAATCATCGGCAGCTTTCGCCGCGCAATCTTGCGAAATAAATTCGTCGTTACCGTCGAGCCCGCGCCATAAATCCACATCGGCCTCGCAATCACCGCCGGAAATCCCGCGCCCGCCGCATCTCGCACCACCCGCTCCCCCAGCAGCTTCGTCTCGCCATACGCATCCGTCGGCCGGCACGGGCTCTCTTCATCGGCCGGGTTCCGCGGGTCAATCGCCCCGATCACCGCCACCGTCGAAATATGTACAAACCGCTCCAAATCCGCGCTCCCCTTCGCCGCCTCCACCAAATTCCGCGTCCCTTCCACATTCACGGAATAAAATTCCTCGCGCCCCAGCGGTGTCGTCCCAATCGCCGCCGCGCAATGAATAACCGTATCCACTCCATCCAAAGCCGCGCCCATCGCCGCATCTCGAATGTCCCCCACCATGATCTCCGCGCCCAAAAGCCGCAACGGCCCCGCTTTCTCCGCCGCTCGCACCAGCGCTCGCACTCCGCAGCCGCGCGCCAGCAGCTCCGCCGTTACGGCCCGTCCCAAAAATCCAGCCGCGCCCGTCACCAGCACCCGCTTCATCTTCCGTTGCATCTCGTTCGCGTTAACTCCCGCCGCGTGAACTCTCGCCTCGTGAACTCCAGGCTCCGCGCCGCCATTCTTCGTTACAATGGTCCCGCCGTCAAGCCGATCGACGCTCGCGCCCGGGTCCTATGCCAAAAAACAAAATCGCCATCGTAACCGGCGCCGAAGGTTTTATCGGTTCTCACCTCGTCCGCTTTCTCGCCGAAAAAAATTGGCAAGTCATCGCCGGCTACCGTTTCCCCGCCGACAATCCCTTTCCAACTTTGCCCGGCGTCGAGTTCCTCCACCTCGACCTCACCGATCCCAAGCGCGTGCAACAAGTCTTCAAGAAATACGAGCCCACCAACGTTTTCCATCTCGGCGCACAAAGCCTCCCCACCGTCTCCTGGGCCGATCCCGTTTCCACCTTCCAGTCCAACATCATGGGCTCGCTCCATCTCTTCCAAGCGGTTCGCTACATGCCGCGTCCGCCCGTTGTTGTCTCCGCCTGTTCCAGCGCCGAGTACGGCCACGTCCCGCCCTCTGCCATTCCCGTCACCGAAGACTATCCCCTGCATCCCCTGCACCCTTATGGCATCAGCAAAGTCTGTCTCGATCTGCTCGCGCGCGAGTATTTCCTCGACTACAAAATTCCCGCCGTAAACCTCCGCCTCTTTAATACAACTGGCCCGGGAAAAACCAACGACGCCCCCTCCGACTTCGTCCGCCAACTCGCCCGCATAAAAAAAGGTTTGCAGCCGCCCGTCATCGAGGTCGGCAACCTCAAACCCCGCCGCGCGTTCCTCGATGTAAACGACACCGTTCGCGGCTTCTACCTCGCCGCGCAAAAAGGCCAGCCCGGCGAGTCTTATAACCTCTGCGCCGCTCGCACCCACGAAGTCGGCACGCTCTTGCGCATGCTCATCAAACTCTCAGGTCTAAAAGTGGAAGTCCGCGGCGCCGCCCGTCTCATGCGCCCCTCCGACGAAAAAATCATCTTCGGCAGCACCAGAAAATTCCGCAATCAAACCGGTTGGAAGCCGCAACGCTCCATCCAGCAAACGCTTTTATCGATGCTCGATTATTGGAATAATCACGCGTGAACGCCAACCGCGCCCGCTGGCCTGTAACGCCGAAGGGATGAGAGAAGCAATGCGCGACATAAAAGCCATCCTGCTGGTCGGCGGCCTCGGCACGCGCCTCCGCTCTGTCGTCTCCTCGCAACCAAAAGTGCTCGCCTCCATCGGAGAGAAACCTTTCGTTGAACTGCTAGTCCGCCAATTGCAATCGCAAGGCATCCACAATCTTGTAATGTGTACCGGCTACCTCGGAGACCAAATCGAAAGCAAATTCAAAGATGGCCGCGACTGGCACGTCTCGATCAAGTACTCCAGGGAAGACTCGCCGCAGGGAACCGCCGGCGCCTTACGACTCGCTCAATCTCATCTGCAAGACGCTCCCGACTTCCTCGTCCTGAACGGCGACTCGTTCCTCGAAGTTGACTTCCGCGATTTGCTTTCCTTCCATCGCCACCACCAAAACGCCGTGGCCACCCTCGCGGTCGTCCATGTCGACGACGCTGCCCGCTACGGAACTGTCCAAGTCGATGCCGACAGCCGCATCACCGCATTCACCGAAAAAACCAGCGCCCATGCCCCGGGCATGATTAATGGAGGAGTCTACGTTTTCAGCCCGTCCATCTGGAAACATATCCCCGAAGGTCCCGCCAGCCTTGAACACGACGTATTCCCCCAATTACTCCCCCAGGGAATGTTCGCTCACCAGCAGCGCGGAGTCTTTATCGACATAGGCACCCCCGCCGACTTCGCCCGCGCTCAACAAATACTCCGCGCCCCTTAACCATCACCTATTACTTCATTAAATAATGTCTATCTTACTGAACAAATAAATACTTTACGTACACATCTTTTTCTTCCAAGAACCATCACTCGAACTCAACCTAAGATATTGATTCTAAAAATAGAAACTAACTCCTTATTTCTCAAAGATCTAGCGGAAATGCCCCGCTAACCATCTGATTCCAAAAGATCGACTCAGGTGCAATCTGTTACTAAAAGGTAAACAAATGCCGCATCATCGCGATATCCCGCCAACCACTCCCAAAATCGCCCAGCCCCTTCGCTTTCCCAATGGACAGATTCCACAACTACCCTCAAACTGTCCCCGACGATAAAGCGGAGAGATAAAGAGGAGAAAAGAGGAAGAGATGTCCCATCCCGCCGATTTTGAGAGCTCCATAACCCGCTCCATCCACTCCTCAGTCGAGGTCAAAACGCTTCTCCTCCACCAGCCCCAGGTCCTGGCCCAGATCGCCGAAGTCTGCCAGTTGCTCATCGACGCGTTCCGCCGCGGCAACAAGCTCTTCTTATTCGGCAACGGAGGCAGCGCCGCCGACGCCCAGCACATTGCCGCCGAGTTCGTCGGGCGCTTTGCCTTCAACCGCTCGCCATTGCCCGCCCTCGCGCTCAATGCCAATTCATCCTCGGTCACCGCCATCGCCAACGACTCCGGCTTTGACCACGTCTTCGCGCGCCAGCTTGCCGCCCTCGCATGCCGCGGCGATGTCGCCATCGCCATCTCCACCAGCGCCCGCTCGCCCAATGTAGTCCATGCCATCTCCGCCGCAAAAGCCATGGGGCTGCACACCGTCGCCCTCACTGGCGCCGAGCCCAATGCCCTGAACGTTGCGGACTACCGCATCTCTGTCCCCTCTACCGAAACGCCCCGCATCCAGGAATGTCATATCCTGATCGGCCACGTCATCACCGAACTGGTCGAGCAGACGATCTTCCCCGACGAGTACAACTCCTCGCCTGCCGCAAAGCATTGACGACCGATATTGAGCACTGATAAAGAGCCGTCTCGGCCCCACGCGGATGTTTCGGACCTATCGCCGCGCGATTGATTTAGAATAGAAACCGTATGGCGCAAGAACAAAGCTTTGGTCCCTACATCGACGTCGAGAACGGCAAACGCGTCGTCAAAGAACTGGTTTTCGGAGACGCCGTCCCCGAGGGCATCGTCATGACCACCCTCGACTCCACCATCAACTGGACGCGGAAGAATTCCATCTGGCCCATGACCTTCGGTCTCGCCTGCTGCGCCATCGAGATGATGTCCATGGGCGCGTCTCGCTTCGATATCGCCCGCTTCGGCGCCGAAGTCTTTCGTCCCTCGCCGCGCCAATCCGATCTCATGATCATCGCCGGGCGCGTCTCGCAAAAGATGGCCCCCGTCATCCGCCAGCTCTACGAACAGATGCCCGAGCCCAAGTGGGTCATCTCCATGGGCGCCTGCGCTACCTCCGGCGGCGTCTTCAATAACTACGCCCTCGTCCAAAGCGTCAACCAGGTCATCCCCGTCGACATCTACGTCCCCGGCTGCCCCCCGCGCCCCGAGCAGTTGATCTACGCCATCACACTCTTGCAGGACAAGATCATGACCGAGCGCGGCTCGCTGAAGAAGGCGTTGAATCTGGTGCCTGCGGGAGAATAGCTCCGCGAGAGTGGTTCTCGGCAGTTCAACTTGATGAGGGCGAAATCGTAATCGCACGCGCGATTCTGAATTTCGAATAGTCTTCCTATTGTTTCGCCTTCGTCGCCATCTGGCGCTCGGGAAGCGTCATCTGGTTCCACACCGCCGTCAAATCCTTTTCCAGAATCTGATTGTTCGGATCCACGCGCAAAGCCTGCGCAAACCACGAGTACGACATGGGAAGATCGCGCGGCACGCAGTGGCCGGTTGCGTACATTGTGCCGAACGCGCTGCGCGCCTTCGCGCTCTGCTTCGCCGACGCCGCTTTCAGATTCTTCACCGCCGCGTCGCAATTTTTCGGTACGCCGTGTCCGTACAAGTAGGCCTCGCCCCGCCGGAATTCCGCCTCGCCCTTATCGCTCGTGGTCGCTGCCTTCTGCGCAGGGCGCGCCGGCTTAACATCCGCTCGTGCCACTTCCCGCGAGCGCCGAGACCGTTCGCTCGCATCCGCTTTCGCTCGTGCCGCTCGTTCCCGCTCGGCCGTTTGCTCACCCGTACCTGAACTTCCTATCCCCGTCTGGCTCGGTGCTGTAGCCGCAGGCGCCGCTGCCGATGAATTCGCATTCGCCGCTGCGTTCGAATTCTCGGATGAACCCGCGCTCTGCGCCCCGGCAGAGTTTTCCGGCGATTGCTCCGGCGCAGTTCTCGATGGGTTCGCGCCATTCGCGCTCTGCTGCGGCGTTTCCGCCGGTGCCTGCGTGCTCTCCGCGTTCTCCCCCGCCGCTGTGCCCCCCTTGCTGTAATGCGCGTATGCCCACCATCCGCCCGCGCCCAAGGCCACCAGCAACATCAACAGCAGCACGATTCCGCGCACGCTGATTCCCGTGTCATCCGGCTCAAGAAATGTGTCGAAACCCGAAAACGTCGGCTCTGCCGTCTGGCCCCTCGGACGCGTCCCTTTCTCTTCATTGTCCAAAGGCTGGGCTGTCCAAGGCTGGTTCAATCCCAAAAACGACGGCCCCGCGGCCGACGGCCCGCCGGTTGCCGGAACTCCGGTTGGCGGAACTCTGTTTGCCGCGCCGCTATTAGGTGGAACACCATGACCCGCTCCCGCCGGAACTCCGGTTGGAGTTCGTGGCGCTGCCGCATTCTGCTCCGCGCGCGCCGCTTCCGGCGGCGGCGTCGTTCTCGGCGCGCCCACCGGACGCCGCACCTCCAGCGCCGTTCCGCACATTCCGCAAAAGCGAAAATTCGCCGAATTGTTTTCCCCGCAGTTGGGACAAATCACGTCTTCGCGCTCCAGCCCTCACCAACAGTTTAAACTGCTCGCAACTCATTCGTGCGCGAGCGATTCGTATTAGAATTCCCGCGTCCGGCTTGCCGCCCATGCCCAAGCCCGCTCCATCTCGTCGCGCCCGCGGCCCCATGCGCTTTCAGGCCACGCTGGAGCGCCTGCCGTCACGCCTCAATTGGACGGTCATTTACGTGCCGTTTGATGCCGGCAAGCTGTTTGGCGTGCTCGGCCAGATCAAGATAAAAGGCCAGATCAACGGGTTCCCGTTTCGTTCCTGCCTTTTTCCCCGTACTCAGGGAGGTCATATCTTACTGGTTAACAAGCGCATGCAAAGGGCCGCCAAAGTCCGCCCCGGCGCCATCGCCAATTTCGAAATCGAGCCCGACACGGAAAAGCGCGTTTACGCAACTCCCCATGCGCTCCACCGCATCCTCAGCGAAGACAAACCCTTTCGCCGCTGGTACGACCAACTCAACCAGTCCACACGCAACGAAATCGCCAAATGGGTCAACGACCCCCAGAGCGAAGCCGCTCAGACGCGCCGCGCCGAGCAGATCGCCGAACGCCTCCTCGCCGTGATGGAAGCCGAGCGCGAGCTCCCGCCCATCCTCCAACTCGCCTTTGCCCGCAATCCGCGAGCCCGCGATGGTTGGGAACAAATGTCCGCCGCCAAGCGGCGCGCGCATCTGCTCGGCATTTACTACTACCGCAATCCCGAAGGCCGCGCCGGCCGCATTCAAAAAATGCTGGAGGACGCCGAAAAAATTCTGGAATGCAAAGGTCTGGCCGGCAAAAATCGCCGCATGCCCTAGCTTGGTGTCCCGTAAATTCCCGGCAATAATCTCGCTGTCATCCTGAGCGAAGCGAAGGACCTATGTACTTTGCTTGCACTACCAATCCTCTTTTATTTCCGGGACACCACACTAGCGCCCGCACTAAAACGTGTACTCTTCCAGCACTCCCTTTTGCGCCCGCGCCACATCACCATCTGCTTACGCCCTTAAATCTCCTCGCCCCAGATGCGCCCCCAACGTATCACCCATCACATCTCCACCTGTCTTCCGTCACATCGTCTTCGGGCCCTTTGCGAAAGAATTCTGTAGTAACGTCGTTTTGCCCCATTCCACGGAGGATTCGCTATGGCTGTCACCAAGCAGCAAGCTCTCGATTATCACTTCGGAGCGCGCCCAGGAAAGATCGAGGTCTCTCCCACTAAGCCCTGCCGCACGCAACGCGATCTAAGCCTCGCCTACACGCCGGGCGTCGCCGAGCCGTGCCTCGAAATCCAAAAGAACCCGCAGGACGCCTTCAAGTACACCGCAAAGGGAAATCTCGTCGCCGTCATCAGCAACGGTACGGCCGTGCTCGGCCTCGGCGACATCGGCGCCCTCGCCGGCAAGCCTGTGATGGAAGGCAAAGGTGTCTTGTTTAAACGCTTCGCCGATGTTGACGTTTTCGATATCGAACTCGATACCCACAATCCCGACGAAATCATCAAGGTCTGCCAGCTTCTTGAGCCCACCTTCGGCGGCATCAACCTCGAAGACATCAAGGCCCCCGAGTGTTTCTACATCGAAGAGACGCTCAAGAAGACGATGAAAATTCCCGTCTTCCACGACGACCAGCACGGCACCGCCATCATTTCCGGCGCGGCCCTGGTCAACGCCCTCGAAGTCGCGGGCAAAAAGGCCGACGAAGTAAAAGTTGTTTTCAATGGCGCCGGAGCCTCTGGAATCGCCTGCGCCGAGCACTATGTCCGCTTGGGCGTCAAGCGCGAGAACATCACTCTGTGTGACACCAAAGGTGTGGTCTACAAAGGACGCACCGACGGCATGAATCCCTACAAAGAGCGCTTCGCCCGCGACACCAAGCTGCGCACCCTCGCCGACGTCATGAAGAATGCCGACGTGGCCGTGGGCTGCTCCGTGAAGGGCGCCATCACGCAGGATATGGTTCGCTCCATGGCGCCTCGCCCCATCGTATTTGCCATGGCGAATCCCGATCCTGAGATCACCTACGACGACGCAAAAGCCTGCCGCAGCGACGTCATCATCGCCACCGGCCGCTCCGACTATCCCAACCAGGTCAACAACGTGCTTGGCTTCCCGTTCATCTTCCGCGGCGCGCTCGACGTTCACGCCACCGCCATCAACGAAGAGATGAAACTGGCTGCCACCTACGCCCTCGCCAACCTGGCTAAAGAAGACGTGCCGGATTCGGTCTGCCGCGCTTACGGTGTCGAGCGCCTGCATTTTGGCCCCGATTACCTCATCCCCAAGCCCTTCGATCCGCGCGTCCTCCTATGGGAAGCGACCGCCGTCGCCGAAGCCGCCATGAAGTCCGGCGTCGCCCGCACTCCCATCGCCCTCGACGCCTATCGCGATCAACTGGAACGCCGCCTCGGCAAAGCCCACGAGATCGCCCACATGATGATTCAGAAAGCCCAATCCCGCCCCAAGAATGTTGTTTTCCCCGAGGGCGAGCACGAGAAGATGCTTCGCGTCGCTCATCATGTCATCGAAGAAAAAATCGCGTATCCCATCCTGCTCGGCAGCCGCGAGGTCATCGAGCAGCGCGCAAGAGAACTGGATCTGCACATCCAGGACGTTAAGATCGTCGATCCGGCCACGTCGCCTTTGCGCGAACCCTACATCCAGGAACTCTTCCGCCTCCGTCAACGCCGCGGCGTCACGCTCAGCGAAGCTCGCGTCATGATGAAGGATCCCAATGTCTTCGGCTCCATGATGGTCCGCATGGGCGACGCCGATGCCATTGTCTCCGGCGTCAGCCAGCATTTCCCTGACACCATTCGCCCCGCGCTCCAGGTCATCGGAACCCGCGAGGGTCTGCGCCGCGTCTCCGGCTGTTACCTCATGATCACGCGCTCCGGCAAGCTCTACCTGCTCGCCGATCCCAGCGTGAACATCGATCCATCCGCCGAAGACCTCGTCGAAATCGCGCTCTGTGCCGCTCAAACCGCGCGCCGCTTCGACCTCACTCCCCGCATCGCCATGCTCTCGTTCTCGACCTTCGGAAGCACCAAGCATCCGCAGACCGTGAAAGTGCGCAAGGCAGTCGATCTCCTTCACAAAGCCGACCCGACCCTCATCGTCGACGGCGAAATCATGGCAGACGTGGCTGTCTCGCCCGATGTGCTCGAGAAAGACTATCCCTTCAGTCCATTAAAAGGTGGCGCCAACGTCTTGATCTTCCCCGATCTCATGTCGGCCAACGTCGCCTATAAGCTGCTCTCCAAGCTCGGCGGAGGACAGACTCTGGGTCCGATCCTCATGGGCATGAGCAAACCCGTCCACGTCATTCCACGCAACACGGAAGTCGAAGAGATCGTCAACGTCGTCGCGCTGGCGGTCGTCGATGCCCAGGAAAACGAGGTCACTGCCTGGCCCGCAGCCCCCAAACCAATGGAGCTGGTTGGCGAGTAGCAGATTGAAAATTAGGGAAGGGAAGGCACGGCTCCGGCCGTGCCTTTTCTAACTTTGGTGTGGATGTTGCTCTACCGTTGACTCAGCAAATTCCTCAGCACCGCTACCTCCGCCGCCACCCCAGTCTTCAGCGCCGGCTCCACATCCGGCGCAAACAGCGGTGAGTGGTTCGACGGCAACATCTTCCCGGCCCGCTCCGCTTCCGCCAGCTTCGCCGGGTCCGCTCCCCCCAGGCTGAAATAGAGCGACGGAATTCCCAGCTCGACAAACGCCGAATAATCCTCCGACGCCGTGATCGGCCCCGTCGTGATCACGTTCTGTTTCCCAAGCGCCGCCTCCAGAACTCCCCGCAGCCGCTCCGCCAGCGCCGGATCGTTGAAGACAGAATTCGTCGACTCGAAATGCTCGATCAGCGGCTCTCGCGTCGCGCCGCCGGCCATCGACTCTCCTCTCACCACGCGATCGATTGCCGCCAGCACCTGCTTCCGCACCTCCGCCTTGTACGTACGAATTGTCAATCCCATCTCCGCTTCGTCGGGAATGATGTTGTTCTTCGTGCCCGCGCGAATGTAGCCCACCGTGATCACCGCGAACTCTCCCGGCCGAACCTCGCGCGACGTGATTGTTTGCAGCGCCACAATCGTCTTCGCCGCGATCACGATCGGATCGACCGCAGTGTGTGGCGCCGACCCGTGTCCGCCTTTGCCGTAAATCGTAATTCGCTCCGAGTCCGCATTCGAATCGTAAATTCCCGGCGTAATCCCCACCGTCCCCGCGGGAAGCGTGTTGCCCACATGCAGCGCCACTCCGAAATCCGGCTTCGGAAATCGCGTCACCAGTCCATCCTTGATCATCGCCCGCGCGCCGCCGATCGTCTCTTCCGCCGGCTGGCCAATCAGCATCAGCGTTCCGTGCCACGTGTCTTTGCTGCGCGCCATCACCGCAGCCGTCGCGTACAGTGTTGCCATGTGCAGGTCGTGGCCGCAGGCATGCATCACCGGAACTTCGCGCCCCGCGTCATCTTTCGCCTGCACCTTGCTCGCATATGGCAAACCGGTTTTCTCTTCCACCGGCAGCGCGTCGAGTTCGGTGCGCAGCATCACCGTCGGCCCCGCCCCATTTTTCAGCAGCGCGACCACGCCCGTTCCGCCCACATGCTCGGTCACCTCGTAGCCCAGCCCGCGCAAACGCTCCGCCAGCTTCGCCGCGGTTTGCACTTCCTGCGCTGAGAGTTCCGGATGCTGATGCAGATCGAGATAAAGGTCATGCGCGGCAGGGTAGGCAGCATCAATTTCTTTGGAGGTCGAATCGCCAGGGCGCTGCGCAAAAGCCACGCTCGCCGCCAGCAGCGCGAGAATCAGAAAAGTTGTTTTTGTCATCGCCCGGATGATAGCTGGCCTGGCCCGCCCGGGGCAAATGTGTAAACTCGTGCGGCGCAACCGGGTAGACGATCGCGCCCGCGCGGCTACGGTTTCCCTTTGTCCCCGCCGTCGCCGCCTTGCTTGTCGCTGTCTTTCTTCGTGTCCGCGCTGTCGCTGTCTTTCTCTTTCACGCCCGCCTTGCGCCCCTGTTCCACCAGATCCGTCAGTTGCTGCTGGGCCGCGTCCAACTCCTTCTGCTTCGCTTCGATCGTCGTCTTAAACTGCGCGTCCTGCTTGTCCCAGTCGGCTGAATTCCGCAGCCGGTTTCCCGCGTCGCTGTAAAACTCCGCCGCCCGCAACCGATATTCGCGCTGGTCCAGTTCCAGTTCGTGCGCTATCGCCGCAATCTTGTCCTTCTCGCCGTCGATCTGCTTTTGCAGGTTCTCCGCATTCTGCTTGCGATCGGCCTCGGCCGCCTTCGGGTCGGCGCTCGTGCTTGCGCTCGCTTCTTTCTTCTCGTCCGCCGCCGCAGCCGCCGGTTCCGGACCCACTACGCTCACCTGCCCCTCGTTCGGAATGTTGTCGTTGTCATAGTGGCGCGACGTATCCGTTGGTGGTTTATTCTTGCGCACCTGCCGCGCCACGTCTCCCAAAGACTGCGCCCACCCCGCCCCAGCGCTCAACATCAACGCGGCCATCGCGATCCACACCGTTCGACTCATCATATTTTTCATCACACCACCCTCTTCCCGCGGAATCTCACAGCGCTCTCCAGTACCAGTGCAGCAGCACATTGCCAAATAAAAACGACAGCAACCCCATCGCCCCCAGAAATACCCCAAACGGCATCTGGTAATAGCGCAGCATGATGCGCGCCGAATGCCACGCCCGCCGCCTCGCATCTACCTCCGGTCTCCCGCGCGCCGCGATCCGCCGTCGCCGCTTCATCCACACCACCAGCACCGACGTCACTCCAAATAACGAGCCCGCCAGCGATCCCGCAAATATCGTCAGCACCGTGAGCCGCGTTCCCAAAAACGCCCCAATCATCGCCATCAGCTTCACGTCGCCAAATCCCATGCCTTCCACGCCGCGCGCGCGCAGGTAAATCGCCGCCGCTCCATACAGGAACGACGCGCCCACCGCCGCTCCCAGCAGCGCATCCGCCAGCGACCATATCCGCCACGAAATCGCGCCCCGCATCGCCGCCGACACCATCCCCGGCATAATCCGAGACACCAGATCGTTTACTGGCACCAGCAGGCTAAACCCAATCCCGATCGCCAGCCCCGGCAGCGTCATCGCGTCCGGCAGCAACTTCGTCTCCGCATCCGTAAAAATCAATCCCAGCAGCAAAAATCCCAGCACCGCGCACTTCACCGTCGCCAGGCTCGACCCAAAGTGCAGATAGCAACCCATGAAAACCGCGCCCGTCAGCAACTCCACGATCATGTAACGCGGCGTGATCGGCTGCCCGCACTCCCGGCATTTTCCCCGCAACAGCAGCCAACTCACCACCGGAATATTGTGGTACAGCGGAATCATCTTGCCGCATTGCGGGCACGCCGAACGCGGCGTCACCACCGACCGCCCTCGCGGCAGCCGGTAAATACACACGTTCAGAAAGCTGCCCCAGCACAGCCCGAGCGCGAACGTCGCGGCAATGAAGATGAACTCCACCTTGGCTTAAATGCTCATTTCTTCTGCGGTTTCTATGATTATAGGTCGGATCGCATCGCTCCCCCCAAGCACGAAGGTCACTGGTCCCCACTGTACTGCCAGCCATCCGCCGGGCCAAGCCAACAGTCCTCCGCCGCCCGTCTCCCTCGCCCAAAAGTCGGACACGAAGTCAATACGCCCATTAGCTACGAAAATGTTCGCTGAAAGCATTCCAGAAGAGGATCTCCAGAAACGACGGCAAGCCAGACGCGCCGTGATCTCGATGGGGATTCCGCTTTTTATCTGTGCAGGTATCTCTGTGAATTACCAGAAAGCTGCAAGCAAGGTTTTACTTCTGCAATCTGACTTCGAACTTCTGACTTCTAGCACCCCTCACGCCACCCGGCTCATCTCTCTCTGATAGGGAAGAAAAATCGAGAACACGGTCCCGCACGCGCGCCCGTCGCTCGCGCCCCTAGCCCGGCTGCGCACTCGAATCTCCCCTCCATGTTTCCGCACAATCCCGCTTGACACCCACAGCCCCAGCCCTGTGCCCGTGTCTTTCTTTGTCGTATAAAACGCCTCAAAAATGTGCTCCAGGTCCGCCGCCGCTATGCCGCTGCCATTATCGGCCACGGTGATTCGCACGCCGTCGCGCCCTGCGCCCCAATCGCGCCCCGGCGCCACGCGCACCTGCAGTGTGCCTTCGCTCGGCATCGCCTCTACCGCATTCAACACCAGGTTGGCGAACAACTGCCGCAACTCCCCGGCATAGCCAAAAAGCGGTTCCACCTCGTCATACCGCTTCGTCACGCGAATCGCCCGCCCTTCCAGTTTGCGCGCATACAGCTGCAAAATCTCGTCCATCAGGTCTGCGGGACTGAACCGCCCCGGCGCGCTCGTGTCGCGCACAAATCCCAAAGTCTGCTGCGCCAGTCGCGCCACCTGTCCCACCTGCTGCTCGGCCATCGTCAGATATTGTGCCGCGTTCGCCGGATCGTGCCGCGCCAGGTAAAGCAGATTCACCACCGCTTCCAGCGGATTATTGATCTCGTGCGCAATCGACGCCGCCAGACGTCCCGCCGTCGCCAGCTTCTCGCTCCGTCGAACCGCTTCCTCCGACTGCTTTGCCGCCGAGATGTCCCGCGCAATCGCCGACGCTCCCACAATCCGCCCGCGCCCGTCCCGCAGCGTCGAAACCGTCATCAGCACTGGCACGCGCTTGCCATCCTTCCGCAGCCGCTCCGTCTGATACGAACCGACATGTCCCCCAGCCGCAAAAATACTGCGATGCTGTTCGACTTCCTCGCTCCGATCCGGTGGCGCAAGCTGCGCCGCCTCCATCCCTACCGCCTCCTCTGCGCTATACCCAAACAACTCCTCCGCCGCCCGGTTCCAACTCGTGATGATGCCCTCGGTGCTCGTGCTGAAGATCGCGTCCCCGGAATACTCCACGATCGCCGCCATCTCCCGCGTCGTCCGGTCCAGCCGCGATTCCGCAATCGTCGTTTTCCGTGCCATGCTTCCGGCAAAAATCGCGATCGCGAAAAACACCACCAGCCGCTCGAATTCCGATCCCTGAATCGCATTCAGAATCGGCGCCCGGTGGAGAGCAAAAACCTCCTGGCATCCCACCGACAACAGCGCCCCGAACACCGCCGGTCCAAAGCCAAGATACCGCGCCGTGAATAGCACCGCCGCTAGGAAAAGATAGGAAGCATGCCGGTGCAGCAGAGGTGAAAACGTCCACAGGCTCAACGCCACCCATACCGCGATGGCGGAACCGCCATATCTCAACAGCACCGAATCACCGTGCCGCGCAATCCAGCTTTTCTGTTTGGCCTTAAAATTCGGTATTTTTCTCGACATCGCCGGTTCAGGCTCTGTATGGGAGTGCGGGCATCATCCCGCTTCCGATGAGGGTCGAACACAAATGTGCTCGGAGAACTTTAGCAGCATCCCGAACTCGCAGCAAATGTTTACACCGCGAAATAAACATGGGGCTGCCGCCACGCGCAATTTTTCTCAACAAGTCTGCAAGTTTCTACGCACTCGCAAAGCACTGCATCGCAAATCGCCGCGTCTCCACGCGCCGCCTGGCGAATCGCGAAGCCGCCCTCACCCGCCCCGCATCAATTCGCTTGCAGCGATTCGATGTACTTGTTCAGATTCGTTACCCGCTGCTGCACCTCGGCCTCGTGCCCTCCGCTCATGCTCCAGAACAAGTTGCCCCAGATCGGCATGTCCTTGCTTCCGTGTGCTGGCAGCGTTTCTTCTCCACGAATAATGGCGGAAACTCTCAGCGACGGATACTTGCCGCCATTGCGCGCCGCGATCTTGGTCAAGTTCGTCGGCGGCACTTTCAACGCCTCGGCTGCCGGCCCGTTGCCCCGCCCATCCGTTCCATGGCAAGCCGCGCAATACGACTTGTACATCTGCTCGCCCGACGCCGCCGATGTCTGTTTGATCGGTACATGCTTGATTTCCTTCTTCGGTTCATCCTGCGCCCACGCCATCGCCGCCGCCAACACCACCGCCACAATCACCCAAATGCTGCTTGCTTTGCGCATAACTTCCTCCTAGGGACCGATTGATTTCCCGCAGACTCGGACTAAGACAACGGCTTAGTGTAGTTCCGTCCCGTACTTCCTAGGGTGAGATTCGTCACACCAGCCGGTGACGAAGATGATTACTCCGGGGATCGCTGCCCCGATTCCAGACCAGCCATCTTAATGCAGAAATTTATAGTCCAGCACTGACGCCGCCAGCGTGAACGTCTCTTCTTCCGCCGCTTCGCTCTTCGCCGCCACCGCCCTTACGCCATTCTTCGTCCTCACCAGCCGACCCTGGCAAAGCACGTTGCTGTTCCTTTGCCCGCTGATCTCCTCCGGCATCTCGAAGATCATCTCCAGCAGCGCATTCGCCGGTAATTGCTGCGGACCCTGGAACATCAGCCCCGACTGGCTGATATTTTCAATCGTGCCCTCATACCAGGTCGTCAGGTTCTTCCCCCGATATCGAACCGGCAAACTGACCTTCAGCCGCCGTGCCCGTGGCATCCACGTCGGTCGCTTTTGACCCGACCGCCGCCGCACCACCGCCGTCTCCGCCACCACCGGCTCCTCCACCCGCTTCCCGCGCCGCATCGTCTTCCAGTCATACTGGTACGCCGACGCGCATTGCAGGCAAACCTGGTAATACTCTCCATCCGCAGACCGGCGCGGCCACGAGAACTCGTGCGAACATCGCCCTAGCATCAGCACTTCCATCAACTTTTGCTGCATAAGAGTGCCCACGTCCAATCGGACATCTCCATCTTCCCCCCGTCGCCCTCATCTGAATAGGTTACCTTCGTGTCGCCTCACCCCTACGTCCCCCGTACCCGTCGCCCACTCCCTGCCTCGTGCCGAATCCGTCGCCCTTCCGACTGCAACAACGTCTTTACCCATCCCTCACGCCGTTTCACATTGCGTTAACAATTTTTCCGTATATTCCCTCCTTCGCAGGGTGTGGGGCGCTCTACGGCTCAACCAATTTTCATCTGCATCGGGGAACTCCTATGGCGACGACAGCAACTGCTTTGGACGCAAAACTTAACAAAAATCCCGGCAAGATCGGTATGATCGGCTTCGGCATCGTGCTCATCGTCGGCGTTGTTTATGCCGGCTTCCACCTGCTCACCGATCTCTCCACGGTCCACTCCGGTTCGTTCCTGCCCTACGTGTTGCTCGGCGTTGCCCTGCTCGTCGCCCTCGGCTTCGAATTCGTCAACGGCTTCCATGACACCGCCAACGCCGTCGCCACCGTCATTTACACCCACTCCATGGAGCCCCACATCGCCGTCGTCTGGTCCGGCTTCTGGAATTTCCTTGGCGTCCTCACCTCCAGCGGCCTCGTCGCCTTCGGCATCATCTCCCTCCTGCCCGTCGAACTCATTCTCCAGGTCGGCAGCAAAGCGGGTTTCGCCATGGTTTTCGCCTTGCTCGTCGCCGCCATCATCTGGAACCTCGGCACCTGGTACTTCGGCCTGCCCGCCTCCAGTTCCCACACGCTCATCGGCTCCATCATCGGCGTCGGCATCGCCAACCAGATCCTCTCCCCGCGCACCGGCACCAGCGGCGTCGACTGGGGCCAGGCCACCAATATAGGCAAGTCCCTTCTCCTCTCGCCCATCGTCGGCTTCTTCGGCGCCTTCCTCCTCCTCTGGCTCATGAAGGCCGTCGTTAAGAACCGCGCCCTTTACGAAGCGCCTGTCGGCAACACTCCGCCGCCCTTCTGGATTCGCTCTCTTCTCGTCCTCACCTGCACCGGCGTCAGCTTCGCTCACGGCTCCAACGATGGCCAAAAAGGCATGGGCCTCATCATGCTCATCCTCGTCGGCACCGTGCCCACCGCCTACGCCCTCAATCACGCCATCACCCGCAAGGATTCTGACGACTTCATCGCCGTCTCTCAGCAGGCCGCCACCGTCCTCTCCAAATACGTCAGCCCCAATGCCGTCGTCGCCGACGATCGCGAAGAGGTCACCGACTACATCCGCACCAAAGAATTCACCCCCAATACCATGCTCGGTCTCCGCCAGTTAGTCAGCGATATCGGCAATGAAACCGTTCTCTTCGGCGAGCTCGCCAAAGTTCCCAACGACCGCGTCCGCAACTTCCGCAACGATATGTACGTGGTCAGCGAAGCGCTGCGCCTCATGAAGAAGAATCAGCCCACGCTGATCGGTACCGCCGACTGGTCCGCGCTCGACAATTACAAAAAGCACGTCGATGGCGCCACCCGCTTCATTCCCAGTTGGGTCAAAGTCGCGGTCGCTCTCGCCCTCGGTCTCGGCACCATGGTCGGATGGAAGCGCATTGTCGTCACCGTCGGCGAAAAAATCGGTAAAGAGCATCTCACCTACGGCCAGGGCGCCGCTGCCGAAATCACCGCCATGTTCACCATCGGTGCCGCCGACTGGTTCGGCCTGCCCGTCAGTACCACCCATGTGCTTTCATCCGGTGTAGCCGGCACCATGGCCGCAAATCATTCCGGCTTGCAATGGAGCACCGTCCGCAACTTAGCCATGGCCTGGGTCCTCACCCTCCCCGCCTCCATGGTCTTAGCCGGCTTCCTCTTCGCCGCCTTCCGCAAGATGTTCTAAAGAAGCCGCGAGGATAGCCTTGCGATCCTGCGGTCATCCGTCGCCGCCATTCGACACTCTCATCCTGCTATGCTCTTTATCTTGGGTGCTCCACACATCGCGCACGTTGCGATGTGTGGGCTCTGCGACGAACTTCGCTCATGAACGATCAACCCTCCCGCGCCGCCTTCCTCCAAGCCGGAGGCAAAAGCTCCCGCATGGGCGAGAACAAAGCCTTCATCAACTTTCAGGGTGAAACTCTGCTGGCGCGCGCCCTCGCCACGCTACGCGCCGCCTGCCACGAAGTCACCATCGTCGGCGATCCCGCAATCTTCGCGCCCCACGCCCCCGTCATCTCCGACATTTTTCCCAACTGCGGTCCGCTCGCCGGCATCCACTCCGCGCTTGCGCATTCCCCAGCCGAACTCAACCTGATCCTCGCCGTCGACATGCCCTTCGTCACCGCCAATCTTCTGCAATTCCTTTTCGACGCGGCCGCCTCAACCACTGCCATAATCACCGTCCCCCGCACCGCGCGCGGCCTTCAGCCCCTATGCGCCGTCTATCGCCCCGCCTTCGCTCCCAACGCCGACGAAGCCATCAGGGCAGGGAACTACAAAATCGACGCCGCCTTCGCCCACATCCCGCTCCGCATCCTCGACCAACCCGAACTAACCGCCGCCGGTTTCTCCGAAGACAATTTCTTCAACCTGAACACCCCCGCCGACCGCCTCGCCGCCGCCGCTTTTCGATGGCCCGATCACCCGATCACCCGATGACCCGATCACGACCCCTCTTCCGCCATAACCCGCGCTCGTGCAGCGCATCCCGTGCCTGACTTGTCACACCGCAGGCCAGCATGCCATCCTGTTCCCCATGGCCGCCAACCCAGTCGCGCCGCCCGACGCCCCCTACATCGAGTTCAAGCATGTCTTCAAGGCCTTCGGCTCGCGCGAAATTCTCAAAGACGTCAGCTTCGAAGTCCTCCCCGGCGAAATGGTCTGCATCCTCGGTCGCAGCGGCGTCGGCAAATCCGTCTCCCTCCACAGCATCATGGGCTTCCTCAAGCCCGACGCCGGCCGCGTCATCGTCGCCTCCCAGGACATCACCGACTACACCGAGCCCCAGCTCGAAGACATCCGCAAGAAAGTCACCATGGTCTTCCAGAACGGCGCCCTCTTCGACTCGCTCTCCGTCGGCGAAAACGTCGCCTTCCCCCTCCGCGAAAAACGCGAGCTCTCCGAAGATCAGATCCTCCAGGTCGTCGACGGCCTCCTCGAAATGGTCGGCGTCCAGGAAATGCGCGACCAGCTCCCCTCCGACCTCTCCACCGGCATGAAGCGCTCCGTCGCCATCGCCCGCGCCCTCGCCGCCCAACCCGAGTGCGTCCTCTACGACGAGCCCACCACCATGGTCGATCCGCTCATGGGCAACCTCCTCGGCGATCTCATCGCCCGCCTCAAACTCCAACTCCACCTAACATCGGTCGTGGTCACGCACGACATGCGCCTCGCCAAAAAGTTAGCCGACCGCGTAGTCTTCCTCCACGAAGCCCAAGCCATCTTCTTCGGCACATATAAAGAGATGGAAAACTCCCACCACCCCATCATCCAGGAATTTTTGGAGTTAGACGAACTAAAGCTCGAAGCGTAGAACCGCCCCAAGCCGGAGAGTCAATGCATATTCCCGCCGCAATGACCGACGACCTATGTGGCACACGATCCGCCCCGCAAAAACAGGGAAGGGCACGACCTACCCGAGCCCTTCAGCGCCTTGATTGACGCCCGTTTTAGCCCTTGCCGACCGAAACCCGTCCTTACGGCACCAGCTTAAACAACACCCCGTTCAGCCCCGCTCCTCCTTGCGTGTTTGTGCCGTAGAAATTGCCCTTGCCATCCGGCAGCAAAGCCCCCGCCGGATATTTCCCGTCCGCTCCTCCGGTAAACGTGTAGAGTACAACTTCCTTGCCACCCACTTTCTGTATCTCGTAGATCACGCCGCAACCATTGGCCGTGTAGTTGGAGCACGCCTTGTTGTTGCCACCATACGGCGTTGTTCCATAGAGATTTCCCGCTGCGTCCTCGACAACGCCGGTCGTCGGGTATCCTCCAGGCTTTTTGCCGGTAAATCGGTGTACTGTTTTTTCCTTCCCCTTCGACGTGATCTCAAACACCACGCCGCAGCCGTTTTGCATCTCGTCATAGCACGATTCCACTCCGCCATAGTAAGTCGTGCCATAAATATTTCCCGCGGCATCCCGCAGCAATGCGGCCTCCGGGCCCGATCCATCCTTTTCTCCCGTAAAGGAGTAAAGTTGCGTCTCCACTCCCGCCGGCGTCAGCTTAAACACTGTTCCCGGAAATGGCCCGAAATCCCCCGACTGTCCCGTCGTGCCGTAGAGATTGCCTTGCGCGTCCCGCACCACTCCGGCGTACGGATTCCCATCATCCGCGCCGCCGGTAAAAGCCCAGAGCGTCGTCTCAACGCCAGACGGCGACAGCTCAAATACCGTTCCGCAGCCATACTCTTCAAAGCACTCGTACGGGCCCCCGTCCGACGTCACGCCATAGAGATTGCCCGCCCCGTCCAGCACCAGCGGTCCCGCCGGGTAACCGCCGTCGTTCAAACCCGTAAAGCTGTAGAGCACCTTTTCCGTCCCCGACGAAGTGATCTCGTACACCACTCCGTTGTTGGTCGTGCCGCCCTGCAAGGTTGTGCCGTAAAGATTTCCCTTCGTGTCAAATACCAGGCCCGAAGGATATTGCCCATCCGCGCCGCCCGTGAATGTGTGCAGCACTTTAAACGTGCCCGTGGTGGTGAACTCAAAAACTGTACCGACCTTGCCTCCGCCGCCATACTCGGCCGTGCCGTAAAGATTGCCGCTCCCGTCCTCTACCAGCGCGTCCGTGGGTGAGGCCCCGTCCGCGCAGTTCGCCTGCGAGCAGAAACTGTAAAGCACGGTGAAAGTCTGCGCCTGCGTCGTCTGAATCGCAGCGACAAGCAGTCCCACAACAGCGGCCAGCAACAGTAGCGTCGAACCATTTCGTTTGAATAGAAAGTGCGCATCCGGCATAAATTCCTCCCGGTCGAGCCAACCGCCGATCTCGACCCGAGGCCACTATACGCCGGGGCACGCCCCCAGAGAAGGACCTTCAACACAACCAACAACGCAATCAGGACAATTTGTGTCCTCTTAGACAAACCAACTAGACAAGCCAACATACTCCCCAACAACCCACTTACTCGTATCGCGACCGCAAGAACATTACCGCAGCTAGCAGAGCGCAGCGCCGGCACCGCTCGATCTTTGACAATTTATGCCCTACATGGAAACCCCGCACACGAGAGGGGGCCAGAGCAGTTCTCAAATTACTGTATAGCGACAGCCGGGAGCGGAAAGGGCACGATTTTACAAGCCGCAAAAAAACTCGTTGTGAAACGCAAACCGGGAAGGCCGAGAACCGAGAACTGAGAACTGCCCCTAAAACCCCTGCCGCACTAACTCCTCAACCGTAAGTGAACTCTGCCCCGTCTCCCGCGTCATCATCTTCTCCACATACTTGGCAATAACATCGGCCTCAAGGTTCACCGGGTCCCCCGGCTTCAGCGATCCCAGGTTAGTAAGTTCAACCGTATGCGGAATAATCGCAATCGTGCATCGATTCTTCTCCAGCTTCGCCACCGTCAAGCTGATCCCTTCAATCGAAATCGATCCCTTGAACACGGTGTACTTCTCAACGTCCGGCGGAATCTCGATGTGCAGCCACCAGTTCTCCGAATCGCGCCCCTCCGCATCCACAATGCGCTCGAACTCGATCAACCTTCCCACGCCGTCCACGTGCCCCTGCACAATATGTCCGCCAAAGCGTCCATCGGCCTTCATCGGCAACTCAAGATTCACCAGCGCGCCCTCATGAATTCGCGATAACGAAGTCCGCGCCCAAGTCTCCGGCGCCAGGTCCGCGCAAAAAGAATGGGGCTGAATGTCCAGCGCAGTAAGGCATACGCCGCTAACCGAAACGCTCTGTCCAGTCCCCAGTTCCTTCGGCGTATTCTTAGCGGTAATCGTGATCCGCCGATTCTCCCCGCGCACCTCGATCTTAGAAACTTTCCCAACCTCCTCAACAATCCCGGTAAACATAAGTCCTCCAATCGATTAAATAACTTTATAAGGCGTGTCATCCTGAGCGCAGCGAAGGATCTCTACTCCCACCGCGTTTCGGGCGATCATCGCCGCTGCTCAGTCCCACAAGTCCCGCAAATATCCTTCCACCGCAAAATCCTCGCCAAACTGATGCAGCCTGACGTGCCGCGGAGACAGGACGACGTGAGCATGCCCGGGTCCTCCGCTTGCCACAAATGGCACCGCGCCTTCGCCCAGTATCTTCGGCGCGTAAAACAAGAACAACTTATCCACTACGCCCGATGACAGCGCCGTCCAGTTCACCGTCGCGCCGCCTTCGATCAGCACGCTCGTAACATCGTACTTCGCCAGATGCCGCATCACATCGGCAAGATCGGGACGTTCGTCGTCGCGGCAGGGCGCGACTCTTTCCACGCGCAGCCCAAGATTCTCCAACTCCCGTTTGCGGCTCTCGTCAGCCTTGGAGTAAATCACCAGCACATCGCCCTGCGCCGACTTCACCAGCCGCGATGCTTCCGGAAGTCGCAGCCACGAATCCAGAATTACCCGCAGCAGCGGTCTGCGCCGCGCCCGCCCGCTGCGGTCCGTCAGCAGCGGATCGTCCGCGATCACCGTTCCAACTCCCGCCATAATCGCGTCATGTTCGTGGCGCAGCTCGTGAACATACTTGCGCGCGATCTCGCCCGTAATCCATCCTCCAGTCGAGCCTCCCGCCGCAACCTCCTTCGCAACGGCCAATCCCGCGGGCGGCGGCGCAATCTTTCCATCCAGCGTCATCGCCGCCTTCAGCGTCACCAGCGGAACACGATGCCGAATGAACTTAGCGAATGCCTCATTCAATCGCCGCGCCTCCGCCTCCATCATTCCCACGTCTACGCGAATTCCCGCCGCCCGCAATCGCGCGAATCCCTCGCCCGCAACCTGCGGATTTGGATCCTGCATCGAGCACACCACCCGCGCAATTCCCGCGGCAATCACCGCATCCGCGCACGGACCCGTCCGTCCCTGATGCGAACACGGCTCCAGATTCAGGTAGAGCGTTCCGCCCCTCGCGCGCCCACCCGCCCGCTCCAGCGCCAGCACCTCCGCATGCTTGATGCCGTCGTACGTATGCGTGCCCGCGCCCGCTTCGTTTCCCGCCGAATCCACCACCACCGCGCCCACCGCCGGATTCGGCGACACTAGCCCAACTCCAGCGCGCGCCAACTCCAGCGCTCGCCGCATGAATTGTTCGTCGCTTGTCATCGGAACATAAAGACTATCGCAGCCCACACCAACAAATCCAGAGGAGGGCAGAGGTCACACGTGCGGGTTGCAGAAGTAAGAAAGCGAATCCCAGCAGCGGACACAGATTCCGCGTTGAAGAGGGTTGACGCTCGGTTCTACTCTTCGTCCAACTCCGCCACTGCCGCCCCACTTCGGCCGCGCGGCGGACGTTTCACTGGCGCCGTTCGGTACGCATAAGGATCTTCGGGTTCCGGCTTGCGCTGAAACAATTGCCTTAGCCGGTTCATCAGTCTATGCAACAAAGAAGCGGAACGGTCTTTATTTTTCACGATCTTCTTCTCCGTGCCTCTGTGTCTCCGTGGTGGACGTCACGCAAACAGCGAATCCACAAACTCCTTCGCATCAAACGGCAGCAAATCTCCAGCCTTCTCCCCCACGCCCACAAACCGCACTGGCAGCCCCAACTCGCGCGAAATCGCCACCACCACTCCGCCCTTCGCCGTGCCATCCAGTTTCGTCAGCACAATCCCCGTCACTCCTGCCGATTGCGTAAACTGCCGCGCCTGCTGCAATCCATTCTGCCCGGTGGTCGCATCCATCACCAGCAACGTCTCGTGCGGCGAGCCCGGAATAATCCGCTGCGCCGTCCGCTTCATCTTTTCCAGTTCCTGCATCAGGTTCTGCTTTGTGTGCAGGCGGCCCGCCGTGTCCACAATCACGTAATCGGTCTTGCGCGCATTCGCCTTTTGCAGCGCGTCAAACAGCACCGCCGAAGGATCGCCGCCCGCCTTCGTCTTCACCACTTCCGTCCCCGTGCGCTGTCCCCAAATCTCCAACTGCTCAATCGCCGCCGCGCGAAACGTGTCCGCCGCGCACATCAGCACCGTCTTCCCCTGGCTGCGAAACACCTGCGCCAGTTTCCCAATCGTCGTCGTTTTTCCAGTCCCGTTCACGCCCACCACCAGGATCACTTCCGGTGCGCCATCCACCCGCGTCACCGGCCGCGCCGGCGTCGACGTCAGAATCGCCAGCAGCTCCTCTTTCAGCAGCCGCTTCAACTCCTCCACATCTTTAATCTGTTTGCGATCGGCCTTGTCGCGTAGCTTTTCCAGCACCTCATGCGTCGTCGTCGTCCCCAGGTCCGCGCCGATCAGCGTCGCTTCCAGATCGTCCAGCGTCGACCGGTCGATGTCCTTGCCAATCGATACCACTTGCTCGATGCGTTCGGTCAGGTTCTCTCGCGTCCGCGTGACCGCCTGCTTCATCCGGTCGATGAAACTAGGCTTCTTCTCTTCATCCAGGCTGCCAAATAAGGTTTGAATCATTCGCTAACGATTATATGGGATTTGTAATTCGTGATTTGTAATTGGTGATTTGTACCCGCAGACGTGAAACGGAATGCCTGCACCTGCCAGCGGCGCATGCAATTGCAAATTACAAATTGTCTTAGGTTCGCGTGATTTCCGCGATCACAGGATCGGGTGGCATTCCCTGTGTCAGCGCGGGCATTGCAGTCTCGACGATCGCGTCAATCACCATCGCCTCGGTCGCCGGCTTTTGCAGGCAAATCTCTCCTCGCTGAAACACGGCCAGCAGCGCATTCACGGCCTTCGGATCCAGCCGCTGTCCCGCCAGGTTTTTAATGATTCGCAGCGCCTCCACCGCATCGTGCGCCCTCTGATACGGCCGGTTCGTCGTCAACGCGTCAAACGTGTCCGCCACCGCAATCACTCGCGGCAGCAGCGGTATCTCATCGCCCTTCAGCCCATACGGATAGCCGCGCCCATTCAGTGACTCGTGGTGCAATTCGATTCCCGGCAGCATCTCGCGCAAATGCGGCACCGGGCGCAGAATGTTCGCGCCCTTGGTCGTGTGCGTCTTCATGATCTCGAATTCTTCCGGCGTCAGCGCCCCCGGCTTCTTCAATATCCGGTCTTCAATGCCGATCTTCCCCACGTCATGCAGCTGCGCCGAAATTCGCAATACCTCCAGAAATCCCGGATCGAGCCCCATCTCCGTCGCAATTTGCAGCGAGTAGCGCGTCACGCGATCGGAGTGGCCGCGCGTGTACGGATCCTTTTCGTCGACCGCGCCCGCCAGCATCTGGATCGACCCCATGAACAGCGCCTTATTCGCGTCGGCGGCGCGTTTCAGGTCCTCGACAAACTGCTCCAGATCGTCCGACATCGTATTAAACGTGGTCGCCAGTTCGCCGATCTCCGTGCGCGTCTTCAAATGCACGCGTCGCGAGAAGTCGCCCCGCGCAATCGCCCGGCTTGACTGCGCCAGCACCTGTAGCGGATTGGTGATGCGCCGCGCCGAAAAAATACTCAAGCCCACGCTCACGAACACCGCCAGCCACGCCAGCAGCCGCCCCGTGCGCTGCATCTCGTAAATCCCGCGATACGCCTCGTCCCGCGGCTTCTGCACCACCACCGCCCAATCCAGCGCCGTCACCGGGCTGTACGTGCCCAGCATCTCCGTTGGCTTCTCCCCGCGAATCGTGAATTCCCGCGTCGCCGCCAGTTGCGCCTTCGCGCCCACGTCCACAAAGCTGCGCACAATGTCGAACTGCGTCATATCCTGCCCGGTTGCATACTGCGGCGTCGCCGCTGCCACCAGTCGGCCCTGGCTGTCTACCACGTAGGGCATCAGCCCGCTCATGCTCAGTTGCTGCAATCGCCGGATCAGGTAATCCAGATCCACCACCGACGCGATCATTCCCAGAAATCGCCCGCCATACATAATCGGCGAGCCCACCAGCATCACCGTCTTCGCCGATTTCCCCGCCCCCACCACCAGAGGTTGCCCGCTGTAAATTCGCCCCTCCAGCGCCGCCTGGTACGCCCGCTCCAACTCCCGTTGCAAAAATGCATCCGGCTCAATTCTTCCCGCCGAAACTCCCTTGGCATCCGCATTCAGCAACGTCGCATACGCAATGTCGTTCGATGACGAAACAAAATTTTCCAGCAACGCCCGCAATTCTGGCGTCTGAATATTCTGCCCGCCAATGTCGTTCCCGCTCTCCACCTGCACCGACGACGACAAATTCGCCAGCATCATCCGCAGCGTTTCCTGGTGCTGCGAAATATCGTCCGCCAGCGACCGCGTCACCGTATTTTGCAGCAGCATTTCGTTCGTCTTCAGGCGCTCCCGGTTCATCGTCTCGATCTGCGCCGAGTAGAAATACATGGGCAGCACGCTGATCGCCAGCAACACGCCAAGGATGACGTACAACAGCGGAATGCGCGCCGGAATGGGCAGCTTAAATGACAATCGGAGTCCAGTCGCCCGAGTGCGGGGTTACCCGGGTGTGATTGTCTTCATTTTAAGTGGGATTGCACTACGCACCTTATGTGCTTAAAGTACAGCCGACCGTTACTGAAGTACTCAGCCGAGAATAACCGCGGGAAGGGAAGACTTGCCTCGTTAACCTCCGAGGCCGGCTGCACCGCAGCTCCGCGGGGCATAACTCCAACTGCCACAATGCGCTGCCGCTCCCCTTCCTGCATCTCTTGGGGTAACGTCTATGCACCGTCAGGCCGACTTCTTCTGCGCCACTTCGAATGGGATCACTTTTCCCGCCTGTTCCGGGGGCACCCACTTCGTCGCTTTTTTCTTGAAGCTGCTCGGGATGTAGAACTCAATGATCTTTGCCATAAATCACCTCACTAGTAATAGTGAAAAATGGCCTCGAAAAAGGTCATCCCGGCGAATTTCTTCAGATCAATTCAGACGCGTTCAGACGGGCTCCATGAAAATGCCAGGCGGCGAGTAGAAATACGCGCGTTGTTACACCCTAAGGCATCCGCAGCTCAATCGTTCACTGCACTACAATCTTCGCCACCAGCGTCGCTTTATTCAGCGGATTTTCCACTTGCAGCGGAATCTCCCCCGGCCCGTCCGGCTTAAATTCGAAATCGTAAGTTTCCCCTGACGCAATGTGCAGGCTCGCCTCCTTCGTCGTCACCAGCCTCGCCGGAAGGTCCGCCCCATCCTTCGCAATCGCCCGCCACGTTGCCGGATGCTCTTTCGTCCCGAGTTGAAAATCCGCCCCCAGGTCGGGCGCCATGTTGATCACCCTCAGCCGGTATCGCTCGCCGTGCTTCAGCATCATCGGTCCCGGCGCGTCCTCGCCATTCATCGTGATCTGCTTCGCAAAAAAATCCGCCTCGCGCGTCCCCACCACCAGCACTCGGTCATGTTCCCGGTCGTACTGCTCCCCCGGTTCCAGCACCAGCAGCGCGCCATACACGCCTCCCGTCAACTGGTCGGGGTCCGCCGAATGCGTGTGATAGATGAACGTTCCCGCCCGGTTCGGCGTAAATCGCGCCGTAAAGTTTCCGCCCGGCGGGATCGCCGGCGTCACCTGGCTCGGCGTTCCGCCTCCAATCACTCCGTCGTAATAACTCTCCAGCTCCAGTCCATGCCAATGGATCGTCGTCGGCTCCGCCAGATGATTCGTGACCGTGATTTCCGTCGGCTCCCCGCGCGTCACCACCATCGTCGGTCCCATCGATTTCTCCGCCGACGCAACAATCTTCTTTCCTTCTCGCACCGAGCACGAAAATGTCGGCGATTTCCCGCTCGCCGCCGTCGGCTCAATCACCAGATCGAACCTATGCGGTGACGTCGCCATGGGCGCCGCCGCCGCCTTTCCCGGCGCCGGCTTCACGTTGATCGCCAGCACCAGCCCCGCCATGTCGTTCATTGCGTCCATCGCGTCGTGGTGCTCGTGCGCCGCCTCCGCCGCCGCGGGCTGGTACCGCGGCCCCGCCGTTTCGTGCAGCACAGGCACTCGCTCCTCAATGGAAATATGCCCCTGGAAGTGGCAATGGAATAGCCAGCGCCCAACGTGTTCCGGCTTCCATTCCATCATCATCGTCTGCCCGCCCATCATGTCCTCGGTCACCACCGATTGCCGCTCCCCCTCCGCGAACGCCGTCTCTGACTCGAAATCCCCCACGCTGAGCAGCTTGTAAAAAGATCCATGCAAATGCATCGGATGTTCCGTGGCGCTCGCGTTGATCACGCGCCAGCGAATCGTCTCGCCCTCCGTGTATTCCAGCGGCTCCGTATACGGATAGGATTTCCCGTTGATGCTCACAATTTCCTCGCTGCCATGCAGCGGGTCCGCAGGCACAAACATCACGTTGATCATTAGTATGCGGTCCGCCACAACCTCGCCCGCCGGATCCACGATGTACGCCCCGGTCAAATACGCGTCTTCCCGGTACGACTGCTTATCCCCCGGAGTCGCTGTCCGCGCCCAGTAGTAATAAGTCCCCGGCGCGCCCGCCACAAAGCTCAACTCGCGGCTCTCCTCCGGCCCAAGCTCGATTCCCGCCTTCGCATCCCCCGGCCGCGTATTCAATCCATATACCGTGGCCTTCTGCTTGAGCTTGTTCGCCACCGTCACATGCACAGTCGTCCCTTCCCGCATTCGCATCAGCGGTCCCGGAATCTGCGCCGTCTTCCCCGCCTCGCCAAATGCCTGCACGTTCAGCTGCGGCCCGTCTTCCGCCTCCGGCCGCCACGCACCTTTGCGAATTTCGAGTTGCACCGTCAGAACGCCGTTCTCCAGCTTTCCCGCCGCCACGCGGTTTTGGTTGACAGCAATTTCCTCAGCGTCCTGTGCATGCAGGGCCGACGTCGCCGCCAAAAAGCAGACGGCGAAAAAGTAATGCAGTGAGCGTGAAGTGATGGCCATACCCCCAAACAAGGCTGCCATTATGGCATACGCGCCTGTCCGCGTCGCCATTAAAGCACTCCCGCCTTGCCTTCGAGTGCAATTCGCTTCATCCCTTACGCGCGTTCTTTGCCGCATTGACCTTGCGGTACTCACTCACCCGTACTACGGTAACTTTCCCGGCACTCGCGCGCCCAGTACAACAAAAGGCGGAGGTGGGACCGATGGCAGGGGCGATGGAAGCGCATGGAGAGGTACTTGGGAAAGCCGATAATCCAAACATCGGGGACGAGAGCGGCGTTCTGTACATCACAGTCAATGTCTTCAATATCGCACCGGTTCGGGAAGTTCGGGTTGGGCATGGAGGCAGGTCCGTTTCGAACCACTACTGGATGAACTCGTTACCTTTCGTAAAACAAACCACCTGATTGCTATCTCGTAAATGGTTTTGGGAAGGGCACGACTTCCAGTCGTGCCGTCCGCCGATTTTTCTTTCGCTTCGCGCTGCACGTCCTCTACGTGCCCTCCGTCACTTCGCTCGATCCGCCGCCGTGATAAAAACATTGCATGCCGACTACTCCCCAACCGGCGGGACCCGTCATCACCGCCCACGCTCCCTGCCGCGCCGATCTCGCAGGCGGCACCATCGATCTTTGGCCTCTCTACCTGTTTCATCCCGGCGCCCTCACGCTCAACTTCGCGCTGCAAATTCTCACCACCTGCCGCATCACGCCGCTGCCCGGCACGCGCCTCGAGTTCCATTCCCTCGACACCCGCCGCCACGAGTCCTTCGCCGATCTTGCCGAACTCAATCTCTGCTCCAGGCCCCGTCATCCCATCGCCGCCTTCGCCGCCCGCTTCTTCGCCCCAGAAACCGGTTTTCGTCTCGAAACCAACTCCGAATCCCCCGCCGGCGCTGGCATCTCCGGTTCTTCCGCTCTCATGATCGCCACTTGCGCCGCCCTCGCTCGCTTCACGGGCCGCGACTTCGACCTCGAAACCCTCCGTGCTCTCGCCCAGAATATCGAGGCTCAGATCATCCGCGTCCCCACCGGCTGCCAGGATTATTATCCCGCTCTCTACGGCGGCGTCAGTGCCATCCATCTCGATGCCGATGGCATTCGCCGCGCTCCCGTCCCCGTCGCCCCCGAAGACATCGAGATGCGCTTCCTCCTCGCCTACACCGGCGCGCCCCGCCAGTCCGGCATCAACAACTGGGAAGTTTTCAAAGCCCATATCAACGGCGACCGCCACGTCTTCCGTAACTTCGACAAAATCGTCTCCCTCGCCCGCGATATGCATCAGGCCTTCCTTCGCCACGACTGGGAAGATGTCGCCCGCCTCCTCCGCGAAGAGTGGAAGCTCCGCCGCACCAACGTTCCCGGCATCACCACCCCGCTCATCGAAAAGCTCATTGCCGTCGCCCAAAAAAGCGGTGGCCGTGCCGCCAAAGTCTGTGGCGCCGGCGGCGGCGGTTGCGTCCTTTTTATGGTCGAAGAAGGCGCCAACGATTCCGTCGCCCAAGCCCTCGCCAAGGCCGGAGCCCGCATGCTCCCACTCCGCGTCGCCCGCCGCGGCCTCGACATCTCCTCCTGACCTCGCCCGCTTCAAAGCGTGCGCCAGTCGGCCCTCGCCGCGTCTATAATGTCTGCGTGGGCCGGGGTGCTTTATGCAGTCCTTCCGTTTCCGCTCCAACGCGCACCGCTCTTTCGCGGCATTCCTCGCCGCCGTTCTAGTTTCCTCCTCGTTCGCCTTCGCCGGCGCCACTGCTCCTCGCAGAATGTCCCCCGAAACGCGCCAGGAAATTCTTCACGCCTTCACCGCCGAACTCGTCTACATCCGCACCAATTTCCCCATGGGAAAAACCGGGCTCAAGCTGAAGGACGGCGTCATCACTCCCTCCGGTCCGGAGCTCCAGACTTTAATGGATATGTGGGGACCGGCCGTGAAGCCCGGCGATCAGGCCCGCATCAGTGACGTCATTATTAAGGATGACCACATTCATTTCGAGATCAACGGTGGCCCGCTCCATCGCGAGAAATGGTATCGCCACATCCAGATTCAAGGCGCCGGCTCGACCACAGTGACTCCCGGAGGAGGCACTCCCACCGCCAACCCCCGCGGTTCCTACGTTGACCTTTACTTCGACAAGTACGTGCCAGAACTCACCGGCCCCGAACTCAAGCAGTTGCTCCGCCCCGTCTTTGACTTCGATTCCAAGTCCGCCCTCGAAGCCTATCTCGAGAGCGTCCCTCCCAAAGTCAAAGAGGCCATCACAAAACATCAGGTGCTGGTCGGCATGAACCAGCAGATGGTCATCTACGCCAAAGGCCGTCCACCCCGTCGTGTCCGCGAGCGCGATGGCGACACCGATTACGAGGAATGGATCTACGGCGAGCCTCCGCAGGATGTCGATTTTGTGCGCTTCGTCGGCGACGAAGTCATTCGCGTCGAAACCATGAAAGTCGACGGCCAGAAGCTCGTTCGCGTCGAAAGGGAAGTGGATCTCGGCGAATCGACCGTCGCCAAAAAGAACGCCGACTCGCACCCCTCCACCGCTCCAACCCTCCGCCGCCCCGGTGAAGAAATGCCCGAGGGCTCCCCGCAAAATCCCTCCACCGTCCCGCCCGTTTATGCGCCCACCCCGACTGGCCCCCCCGGCAGCGACCCCGGCCCGAACTGGTTGCCAGCCGAGGCTGGGCAATGAAAAAATTTGAGCAGCTTCGCCGTCAAATCAGGAAGGTCCTTGCGTCTGCCGGTGTTACGTTAGAGGACCTTTTGGCAACTCTACCGGAAGCTCGCGAGCGGGTTTACGCTCGCCACTACGGCAAGAAAAAAACTAACGTCGCGTCGCGCCGCCGCGCTCCAGGCAAGGGCGAGAAGTCGAAATCGTGAACATCCAGCGCGCAACTCGCACTCCCGTCTCGACCTCTTCCATCCAACCCTCTAAACTAAAGCTGTGAAGATCGCCCTCGGCCAGATCAACCCCACTGTCGGGGATTTTTCCGGTAATTCGACAAAGATCATCCAATTTGCCCACCAGGCCCGCACCGCCGGCGCCGACCTCATCCTCTTCCCCGAACTCGCCGTCTGCGGCTACCCGCCCCGCGACCTCGTCGAGCGCTCCTGGTTCCTCGATCGCAATCGCACCACCGTCGAGCGCATCGCCGCCGAAACCGCCGGCATCGCCGTCATCTGCGGCCTCGTCACCCCCGCCCACGCCGACTCCGGCAAAAGCGTCATGAACTCCGCCGCCCTCCTCCGCAACGGCCGCGTCGAATTCATCCAGTCAAAAATGCTCCTACCCACCTACGACGTCTTCGACGAAATGCGCAACTTTGCTCCCGCCCGCGCCCAGCAGCTCTTCAGCTTCAGCGGCCAGCAACTCGCCCTCACCATCTGCGAGGATGCCTGGAACGACAAGCAGTTTTGGACCCGCCCCCTCTATCGCGTCGATCCCGTCGAAGAGTTAGTCCGTGCCGGCGGCACCATTGTCCTCAATATCTCCGCTTCACCATTTTGGATCGGCAAGCGCGAGTTCCGCCGCGACATGCTCGCCTCCATCGCCAAAAATAAAAATGTCCCCGTTGCCATGGTCAATCAGGTGGGCGGAAATGACAGCCTCGTCTTCGACGGTTCCAGTCTCGTCCTCGGCCCCGACGGCCAGACCGTCGCTCAGGCCAAGTCCTTCGAGGAAGACCTGATCTTTTTCACGCTCGACAGCGCCCCAGACACCAGTGAAGATACGAGGGTGCCCCATGTCTTGCGGGTTTCGAGACATGGGAGAGATGACGCCCTCGTCCTCACCGGCGACATCCACCCGCAAATTCCCGGCGACGAAGCCAGCGCCTATCACGCCCTCGTCCTCGGCACCCGCGATTACGTCCACAAATGCGGCTTCCAGCGCGCCATCATCGGCCTCAGCGGCGGCATCGATTCCGCTCTCACCGCCTCCATCGCCGTCGATGCCCTCGGCGCGCAAAATGTCATCGGCATCGGCATGCCCGGCCCCTATTCCTCGCCCGGCTCCATCTCCGACGCCCGCGACCTTGCCGCCAATCTCGGCATCCGTTTCGAGCTTCTCTCCATCGCCGAAATCGACGCCGCCGCCCGTCACACCCTCGCCCCGGTCTTTGCCGGCCGAGCCGAGGACGTCACTGAAGAAAATATTCAGTCGCGCTCCCGCGGTCTTCTCCTCATGTCGCTCTCCAACAAGTTCGGCGCGCTCGTCCTCTCCACCGGCAACAAAAGCGAACTCGCCGTCGGCTACTGCACCCTCTACGGAGACATGGTCGGCGGCCTCGCCGTCATCTCAGACGTTCCCAAAACGCTCGTCTACCGCCTCGCCGCCTACGTCAACTCGCGCGCCGGCCGCGCCGTCATTCCCCAGCCCACCATCGACAAGCCGCCCTCCGCCGAACTCCGCCCCGACCAGAAAGATTCCGATTCGCTCCCGCCCTACGATGTCCTCGACGCCATTCTCGAAGACTACGTCGAAGATGCCCGTTCCGCCGAAGCCATCGCCCGCTCCAGCAATTTCGATCTCGATCTGGTTAAGCGCGTAATCCGCATGATCGTCCGCAGCGAGTACAAGCGCCAGCAAGCCGCTCCCGGAATCAAAATCACCCCCAAAGCCTTCGGCTACGGTAGAAGATTCCCCATCGCCGCCGTCGTCGAGTGATTCGTCGAGTGATGGACCGTCGAGCGATGGACCTTAAAATAGAGCGTTTGGATCTCCGGACTCTGCGGGCTTTCTCCGTGTCCTCTGCGGGTTTCCTCTGCGTCCTCCGCGGTTAAAGGCTTTTCTCCGGACACCGTTATAACTTTCTCGGTAGATGCCGCGAGCCATATTTGACCCCGCCCCACGCCTCCAGTATTCTCAACTCAGTCCTCGCGAGCCATCCCCGCGCCCGCATCGGGCGGTTAGCTCAGCTGGTTAGAGCGCCTGCCTTACAAGCAGGAGGTCGCAGGTTCGAGTCCTGCACTGCCCACCACTATTTTTCATTCATCGGAAGCGTCCATCGAATCCGCGACTTGCAAAAAAGCGAACGCCACCGCCGAAAGGTAGTGGCGTCCATGGTCACTTCTGTTTGTCCTTTTCGCTTGGCGGTTGCTTCTTCGGCGGATGTGGCGGAGTCTTCGACTTAGCCTCCGGCGCCGCCGGACGCGCTGCCTGCCTTTGAGTTTGCGGCGGAGCCGGCTTGACTTCCGCCTTCGGAGCCGGTTGCCGCGGAGCAGGCCTGGTCTGCTTTTGCGGCGGAGCGGGCTTGGTCTCCTTTTGCGGTGGAGCAGGCCTGGCCTGCTTTTGCGGCGGAGCGGGCTTGGTCTCCTTTTGCGGTGGAGCAGGCCTGGCCTGCTTTTGCGGCGGAGCAGGCCTGGTCTCCTTTTGCGGTGGAGCGGGCTGTGTCTGAACCTGTGGTTTAGGCTGTGTCACAGGCGTCTGCGGTTGGGAACGATTCGGCTGCGCCGGACGCGCGGCTGGAGCGGGGCGAGCAGGAATCACCGGAGCGATTGGTTTGCCTTCAGGGATAGGCTTCGTCGCTGCCAGAACAGCGGGCCTCCCTTTATTGACCGAGGCAAACTGCTGACGGTTCTGTGCTGCTGCCTGGCGCTGCTGTAACTGCGTGGTCATCGGAGGAATGCGCTGCTCACGTGTCGCGGCCACTTCCGTCGGCAGAGGCCGGCGAGTGATGCCTCCCGGCCCGTTGTAGCTGGAACGGTTATTCGTAATGTTGACGGTGGTGTTGTTGACGATGACCGTATTCGTTACCGTGCGGTTATAGACTTGAACGTTGNNGAAACGATCTCCGTTCCAGTACCCGCCCTGATAGCCGACTCCGACGTAGCCGAATCCATAGTTAATGCCGCCGTAGTAGCCGATATGTCGGCCCCAATAGCCATGGTTATAGCGGTACCTGCCGCGGACAAATCCCCAATATCCCGGCGTCCACAGGAAGCCCACTTGCGGCGGCCGCGCCCAGGCCCCGGGCACCCAGTAGTAACCCTGAGGAGCATAGCTCCAATATCCGGGCGTCCACAGATAGCCATCGCCGGGGCAGTCAGGCTGTGCATATTCCGGCAACGGGGGCGGGGGTTGGGTGGCCTCCATCACGGGCTGGCCGTAGTTCCGATCCTCGTCGCCAGCATCGTAATCGTTATTGGAATAGTTTTGGTCTGGCGCGGGCTGCTGATAGTTCTGCTGCGGCGCCTGATTTGCTGGCTGCTGCTGATCGTTGCTCCCCGTCGCTTGGGTCGCGTCCGCAGGGGCCAGGTTGGCCGCAGCTGCTGGATCCTGCGACTCGTCGGTCTGCGCCGGTTGACTCTGGCTGCTCGTGTCCTGCGTGGCGTTTTTCTGGCATCCTACAACTCCAAACGTCAGTGCGATGGACACGATTCCCAGAACCACAAAAGAAGGTGCTTTGTTGGTCTCGCTCATAAAGGTCGTCCTCTTTGAGATCAGGATACAGGATTTCCAGGGCGACTACCTTCCCATGGAGACGCTGCTCGCCGACTTCGCAGCGTCAGACTATGCCGTCGTTAACGTAACATCCCCAATTTCACTCATTGCCGGTCGCCGCTTTTCCTCCGGCAAAGTGGTCGATTCTGACCATACATCTCGAACGACGGGGATTAGTCTGGAAACTGCCGCCTCCGTCGTTTCTGCTCATCGCGAAGGCCCGCATCGTTGGGAGTCCTATGACACATGAAGAATTTACTCGTCGTGTTGTTGAACCGATTGAGATGGTTCCCATCCCGGGATCGAAGGACCAGGACCGGAGCAAGGGCGCTGTGGAGCAGGATCAACAGAATGAAGGCGGCAACATTTGTATGAGCGGCCAGTTAGGACACCGCGACGCGGATGTAGACTTGAAAGACGCGGACTCCCATTTGTCCGGTTGACGGATGGGTACTCAAAAAACTGCGACCATGCCATCGCCCCGCAACCAACGAACTCGCAATCTCGGCGTCGGATCGACCCAGCTTCGCGGACGAACTGGGCGATCCACGTCAGACTGGTCCGGATAATTGCATGAATCACCTCGAAGTTCTACGGGAAAAGGTCGCGCATCTCCGGGTGGAGATTGCTGAGATTCACGAGTTGAACGAGCAGTATCGGCGTCAGGACAGAAATGACCGGGATGCTCACGTCGCTCACGGCCAGAGGCACGAACGCCTGCAAGCGATCCAGAAAGAACTTTCCCAACTCGCCAGCCTGGGCAGGAAGGTCCGTTCCATCGAAGAGATGAAGGAGCAGCACCGCTCCCGCTTGCATCCCGTCAAACCGGTTCCTCCCGCGACCACACCGTCGTAGCATTACCTCACTGGCACAGCGTAGCGACCGGCGTCCCCCCTCGGCCCCGCCAGTCGTAGAAAAACCTCTCGCGGCCACAGCACTAGTCGCTATTGAGAACCTCCTGCAATCTGCAAGCCGAGTCCCGCACCGCCCACCTGATTTAGCCTTCCCTTGATGCGCACACGAATGATGCGCACACGAAAAAAGGGCGGGACCGAAGTCCCGCCCATTCCAGTTCCACTTTCATTTCTTACTTAGCTTACTTGCCAGTCCCCGTCAGCGGAAGAGCCTGCGGGCTGCCCGGTGCGTTGTCGGTGAAGTTCACATCCCCCGAGCGCGCTCCCGTCTGTGTCGGATCAAAGGTGACCTTGATCTCGCAGCTCGCTCCCGCTGCCAACGCGGTTCCGTTGACGCAAGGAGTCACCTTCTTCGTCTTCGTCACCGTCGCCAGCGCGAAGTCGCCCGTGGTCGCGATGCTCGTGATGTTCAGGGTCGCAGTTCCAGGATTCGAAACAATGACCTTCTTAGCCCCGCTCTTCGAGCCCACCGTGACCTTGCCAAACTTCAGCGAAGCCGGCGAGAAGCTGATTTCTGCTCCGCCGCCGCCACCGCCCACCAGCGCCGCGATCAGTCCGTCGTAGTTCGAACTGCCCCAGCCCGTCGCCAGGTCGTAGCCCGTTGTGGCCGCGTACCCGTTGCTCCCAGTCGTGATGTCGTGGAAGGCCGACGTGTAGCCCGACCCCAACCCGATCGTGTAAAGTGCCGGGTCGATGAAGCCGAGCAATGGCTTGCCGTTCGCCACCGCTTGCTGGTTGGCCAACGCGTTGTAGCCCGCCCACATCGGGGCCGCAAAACTGGTCCCGCCGTAGTCGTTCGCCGTGCACGTCGTTTGATCCGCGCACACGTAGAAGCTCCAGTACGAGTTCGCCGAAACGTCCGGGCCATTCCGATAGCTCTTCGAGCAGTTCGAGCAGCCATTGGCCGTCGTCACCTGCCACGAAGGAATTGGAATTTTGTTCGGCGAAATGCCGCCGCCGCCGTCAGCCCACGTCGTCTCCGACTTCCACGGCCCGCCCGCGGCCGACGTGAACACCTGCGTTCCGCCCACCGAGATGACATACGCGTCATCCGCCGGCCAGATCGACCCGCTGCGTTGCCAATCGGCGCCGTCGCCCGCCGCGTCATAGAACGTCTGTCCCTGCGCCCCCATCTCTTTGAAGTACGGATCGTCGGTTCCCGGATCCGCCGGGTTCCAATACCACGACGAGCTCAGGTTCGCGTTCAACGGCTTGGCTGTTGCCATTCCGTTCAGAATCGCCGAGTCCGTGCCTCCAATGTACATCGACAGCCCCGCCATTCCCGGCGCCATGCCGCACGCCTGCGTCATGTCCAGTGTCTGTTCCGTATCGTCGCAGCCGTTCTTTGCATAGCACGTTGTCGGGCTTCCGTCCGTCGAGACCAGCGTGATCGGAACCGTCAGCGTCTGGTTCACGTTCTTGTAGTAGGTGGTCAGGTCGGCCAGGTCCGTGCCCAGGTACTCCAGCAATCCCAGCGTCTGTCCCGCGCCCGTCAACGAGCCCGTCCCGTAATACGCCGCTCTCATGTCGCTGCCCAGGAACGACGCTCCCGGTCCCGAACCGATGCTCGCGTTCTTGCCCCCCCCGTTCGGGTTACGCGTCAAATTCGGTTTCGGAATCGAATAGTTGTCCAGGCCCGCAATCGACCAAAGCTGGAACGGCAGGTCCACGCTCGGCTCCCGGTCCGGCGCGAAGAACGTCCGGTTTTCCGTCGGGTGCTGGTATACGCCCATCTCTACGTGGAACGCTTTCTCGATCGCTCCCACGGTTCCCGTCACTTGCACGATCATGCGGTTGCGCGATCCCGCCGTCACTTTGAAGCCGTTCGCTTGCGCAAAGTGCATCACCGCTTGGTAGTCTTCCTTGCTCGCCCCGAACCGCTCCGTGAACTCTTCCACCGTCAGAAAATGACGATACGACGAGCTCGAAGGGTCATAAAGTTCCGTTAAAAAGTTATCGAGTTCCGGCTGATGGCGCAGCCCGAGCGCGAGGACGATATGCATGGTTTGATTGGCCGGCATCCGGCCGAGCGACACAGCTTCTCCACTTACCACTACGTCCCGCGTATGACGCGTCTGTAGCGGCAGCGGCTGAGCCTGTAATGCGACACTCACGATTATCAATGTCGCGAGCAGCGCCAGCGTGTACACACTTATTCTTCGAATCATGAACTTCTCCTTTTGACTTTTGCTTCGTCCTGGAAGTTCCGTCTAGCCCTCGAGGGGTCAGACCCACAGCCCGGAACTTCACGCAAGTCTACCTCTATTTCCTCGTCAACAACAGACTGAAAGACTTTTCACTACAGTCGCAATGTACTAACGAGTACTACTACCCAGCCTCGTATCCTCCGTCTCTTACCCAGCCCACATCCCGCACGTATCAAGCCATTCCGCCCAAAATCACCGCACAATATTTCACACCATCCCGGACATTGACTCTAGCCGCCTCGCCACGCCGAGAGGCACGCGGAAAAGAATGCGCGCCCACGGCATCGCTTCAGTCGTGATTTTGGGTGGTGCAGCTGCGCCGCTGAGGGCCAGGCATCTCAACCCCAACATCACCGAGGCGTTTGCGCGCCGTCAGAGCCGCGCGCCGAAATCCCGAGCGCCGCCGAGATAGCTTGAATCCCGATGCCTGAAAACCACGCGCCTCCTCCGCAGGCCGTTCCCATCCTCCCCGCCCGAACGATGTAGAATTATCCCCAGGCACGATCCCAGCACTGGATGCAAGATTACAGAACAGAAAAGAGCCCACGCCATGTCCCAGAATAACGGTCATCCCACCAGCCTTCGCCTCAAAACCGGCCTCGCCGAAATGCTCAAAGGCGGCGTAATCATGGACGTCACCAACGCCGACCAGGCCGCCATCGCCGAGCGTGCCGGCGCCGTCGCCGTCATGGCCCTCGAGCGCGTCCCCGCCCAAATCCGCGCCGAAGGCGGCGTGGCCCGCATGGCCAGCCCCAAGAAAATTCGCGAGATCATGGCTACCGTCTCCATCCCCGTCATGGCCAAGTGCCGCATCGGCCATTTCGCCGAAGCCCAAATCCTGCAAGAACTCGGCGTCGACTACATCGACGAGTCCGAAGTCCTCACCCCCGCCGACGAGGCCCACCACGTCGATAAGCACGCCTTCAGCGTCCCCTTCGTCTGCGGCGCCCGCAACCTCGGCGAAGCTCTCCGCCGCATCGCCGAAGGCGCCGCCATGATCCGCACCAAAGGTGAGGCCGGCACCGGTGACGTAGTTCACGCCGTCAAGCACATCCGCCAAATTGTGCTGGAGATGAAAATCCTGACCGTCCTAAGCGATCAGGAACTCTACGCCAAAGCCAAAGAGCACGGCGCCCCCTACGAACTAATAAAGATGGTAGCCAAAGAAGGCAAGCTCCCAGTCCCCAACTTCAGCGCCGGAGGCATAGCCACCCCAGCCGACGCCAGCCTGGTAATGCAACTAGGAGCCGAAGCAGTCTTCGTAGGCAGCGGCATCTTCATGAAGAACTCCACAGAGTTCGCCGACCCGCAAGAAGCAGAGAAGCGCGCGCGGGCAATTGTGAAGGCCGCCACACATTATCAAGACCCGAAGGTGTTGCTTGAAGTAAGTGAGGATCTGGCCGGAGCGATGAAGGGTTTAGCAGTGGCCGGGTTGGACGAAGCGCACATGCTGCAGACGCGGGGCTGGTAGGGCCCCAAGGGTTTTTCCGGAGCAACAGTGGAACCACAGGCATCCACAGGATCGGAAATTACCTGATGTGCTAGCCTCCTAGGTATGACCATGGTCGTAGAGAATCTGGTTGGGCTAACAGCTGCACGATGTTTAAGCGTTCTCATTTCTCGTCTCCGTAACATAGACACGATTCGATTAGCGACGTGCGCTCCTCTTCCGCTACTGCAAGAGAGGTTCGAGATGACGGAGGTTGAGCGGGCGATTTGTGAAAACGCCAATGATCTTCGTCGTAGCCTGGGACTTTCATTCTGGAGCGCAGCATTGCTGCAGCTTTCCGACAAGCCGGATGCTTCGCGACTTCTGGATGCGGCGATGACGCACGTGTCGTTACACGGCAAAGAGCGCAGCCTCTCCTGGTCCGAAGCGGTCGGGGGTGGGATCGAACGAGCGTGCGCAGATTTTCAAGTAGGAGCAGCGGCAAGCTTAACCATGTTGTCCGAAGTTGTTCTTCGGGACGGCTCATTAGGCCATATTCCGATGCTTGATTTCCATTCACCCAAGTCCGTCGGAAATCAATGGATAGTTGAAGCCGCGGCCAAAAAGTTGCTGCCCGAAGGGGCAATCATCGTCGAGTCGGGGGAGTCCTACCACGCTTATGGCATGAAAATCCTGACACAACCCGAGTTCGAGAAATTTTTAGGAACTGCCCTTCTGCTGGCACCGATTGTGGACCGTGCGTATATAGCGCACCAACTCATAGAAGGCAGATGTGCTCTTCGCCTGACACCCGGCGGCGGGAAGTCGCAGGTTCCTACCGTCGTAGCTGTTCTGCTCAAAGGCTAGTAGATGTTTAGGAAGAGAAAAGGCGAGCGATATGCAGGAATCTGGAAGAGATTAGTGTCGCCCCAACGCCTCCGCCCGTCACGCGTAACGGGAAGATCACAATTAGACGCTCGGAGTGAATTCGAGAACGACTTTGATAGAGTAGTGTTCAGTTCCTCATTCCGGAGACTTCGGAACAAGGCTCAGGTCTTCTCCTTAGAGGCCCACGACTTCGTTAGAACCCGACTCACCCACTCTATCGAGGTATCCACCATTGGTCGCTCGCTCGGCGAGGGAGCCACCGCAGGAGTGATCGCCAAGTATCCCGAACTTTCGGCGCTACATCCTCGCGATATTGGGACGATCCTAGCCACATCCTGCTTACTCCATGACATTGGTAATCCCCCGTTCGGCCACTCAGGAGAAAAAGCCATAGGAAGGTGGTTTGCAGCTAACATCGATTCCGGCGCGAAGCTAAAAATCTCGGATCGCGCCGAAAAAGGAGACCTTATAAATTTTGAGGGAAATGCACAGTCGCTTCGCATCGCGACACGCCTGCAGTGGAGTGGACAGGATTACGGAATGAACCTGACGGTAGCCACCCTCTCCTCCCTGATCAAGTATCCCTGCTCGTCCGGTGAAGTACAGCCTGGCGGAAAGAAGACGTTAAAGAAGTTCGGCTATTTTAAGTCGGATGCATTGGCATTTGATCTAGTGCGTTCCGAGACCGGCCTCGAGGACCATAATCGGCACCCGCTGACCTACTTGATGGAAGCCGCAGATGATATCGCATATGCAACGGGAGACATCGAAGATGTTTTGAAGAAGGGTTTCGTTGACTTCAATAGCATTCGCGACTGTCTGAAAACGGCGGAAAACAAGGAATCGAAAGACTGTGTTGAGAAGTTCTTGGACGAACCCTACAACCGCGACTTTAAGAGGATAGAACTTCGAGAACGACAGCAGCTCAGTGTTCAGCGGTTTTGCCAGATGGCAGTCCGGCTCATGATGAAGTCTGCCATCGCAGCATTCCTTCAGAACTTTGAGCATATTATGGACGGAACCTTCGACGGTGACCTCGTTGGCGAGATGTTGATGGGCGACCTTTGTGACGCGCTTAAGTCCATAATGACAAAATATGTCTATTCCCACATAGAAATAGCTCACCGCGAACAAACGGCAAGAAATGTGATTGCGGGTCTGCTCTCAGCAATAGTCGAAGAGATCCAGGATCGGCCGAATGGCGCACTGGCGTTATCCGCCTACCGGGCGGCACCTCTCCATCAAAGAGAAGACGAATCGAGGGTTAGCTCAAACTACGCACTCTCGCAGCGCGCCGCAGACTACGTGGCAGGTATGACGGATGGGCATGCGCTAGCCCAGTATCAACGCATTTCCGGGATGCGGCCTTTTTAGGCTTATTTCGATATCGGAGTCGGCTTGAGGCGGCCGAATAGAGTTTGGCCGGTGGCCCACTCAAGCCCGGTTTTGGCTTGAGCGGGATAGTTCGAGGCGTAAAATACGTCAATGACCCAAGAGCTTACCGAACTTCTAAAGAAGGCCCTGGCCCTCCCGCCCGCGGCGCGCGCCGCCCTAGCAGGTTCGCTGCTCGAAAGTCTTGATGACACCGTGGACGGCTCGGCCGAGGAAGAGTGGAGCCGCGAAATCGCCCGCCGCATCGAAGAGCTCGACTCCGGCAAAGTGAAGCCGATTCCATGGGAGGAAGCGCGCCGGCAAATCTCAGCTCTCCGCAATGGTCGCTAAGCCGCTTGATATCCACCCCGCCGCACTCGCGGAGCTGAAGTCTCGCGGTGGTCTGGTACGACGAGCGCAGCGAAAGCGCCGGCGATGCATTCGTCGCTGAGATAGATCACGCGATCGAGCTCATTACAGCCACCCCGACGCGCTGGCCTCGGGGAGAACGTGGCACCAAGATTTGTCCTCTCACGATTTCCGTACGCGGTTGTCTATTACGAAAAATCGACGACGATCCGAATTCTAGCCTTCGCGCACGGTCACCGTAGCCCCGGATATTGGGAACGACGTCTCTAAAACGGGGCGGGTTCTATAAAAGGGGATGTCAAGAGAAAACACCTTTAGCCTCGCTGGCGAGGAAACAATTCTCTGACATCCAGGCCGGTGGCCCACTCAAGCCCGGTGTTGGCTTGAGTTGCGCAGTCCGAGGTCCGCACGCCTTGATTGTCAATGATTGACAATCCTTGCCAGCCATGCCATTCTGGCTTCGGAACGGACCGAGCCACTCCATGCCTCTAAACATCAATCTGACACCACAACTCGAAAAGCTAGTCCGCCAGAAAGTCTCCTCCGGACGCTACAACTCCGCCAGCGAAGTCGTTCGCGAGGCATTGCGCCTCATGGAAACCCAAGACGAGTTGCGCTCGTTGAAACTGGAGCAGTTGCGCCGCGACATCCGCGAAGGCATGGATAGCGGCCTCGCTCGCCCCTGGAGCCCCGCGGAAATCAAACGCGAAGGCCGAAAGCTTCTCAAGAGCCGCTCCGCCGCCGCGAAGTAGATGCCCACTCTAGTCCTGCGTCCGCGCGCCCTCACCGACTTAGCGGAGATTTGGGCATACATCGCGGAAGATAGCCCGGATCGGGCCGACGCCTTTGTCGACCTCGTAGATAGCAAGCTCCAAACCCTGTCCCGCAGGCCCGGTTTGGGCCGACGGCGGCCAGAGCTACATTCAGACGTCCGAAGTTTCGCCGTCGGTCGCTACGTCGTTTTCTACCTGCCACTCTCTAGCGGAATCGAAGTCGTTCGCGTGATACACGGCTCCCGCGACATTGAGTCGTTATTTACAACGGACGAGTGAGGACAAAAACGCCTCGTGCCCCACCCTTCGCGCTTTTCGAAGGGTGGGATTCCACGACCGCGCGCATCATAAGTTTTCGATTTTACCGGGAAGGGCACGACTTCCAGTCGTGCCGAGCGTCTACCAACAAACGTCGCGGCTTCAGCCGCTGAGGGCATGCACTCTCCGAGGCTTCCTTCCGCCTCAATCGCTTCACGCAGGAATCCCGCCAGCTCTCTCCACAAAAACCAAAAGCCCCTCTAGTCGGGCGGGGCTCGGCAAAATTGCCAGTCGGTATCTACCTTTCAACGGAGCTATCTACCGCACCCGCTCACCCTCTCGCCTTGGTCGCGCCGGGTTCTTCGCTGATTACGTATTGCTCGAGCGTATGCAGCTGATGACGGTACTTCTCCATCATTTCCTGCAGCAGGTTGCGGATGGATAGGACTCCGCGCAATCTTCCTCGGTCATCCACCACCGGCAAATGACGGAAGTGATGTTCCAGCATCGTCGCCAGCGCATCGGTCGGATCGGCTTTCGGGTCCACGGTTTTGACCGGAGCGGTCATCAGCTCCGAAACCGGAATCTGCGCCGGATCGCGCCCACTCAGCGCCAGCTTTCGCAGCACGTCGCGCTCGGTGAAAATGCCCAGAACTTTTCTCTCTTCCACCACCACCACCGAGCCCACGCGGCGATCCAGCATCAACTGGATCGCGGCTTTGGCCGTGGTTTGTGGAGGAACGGTGATGGATTCCCGGTCTACTAGACGCAGTACGCTCATGATTGCCTCTTTCGGGCCTTGGCCCCGCAAAATTATAGCCGCCATTCTAGCACCTTAGCCGCCTGCCCCACTCCTTCGCGTTCCGTGCCGGGTGTCCCACTCATCGCGCACTTTGCGATGTGTGGAATTCCGCGAAGGCCTGCATCTGGGGATTTTGACTTCGCGGGCCGGGTGCCGCAGGTTTCGCGCCTTTCGAAACGTGGGATTCCACGACTGCATCCATCGGGGTTTTTAATTTCGTCCAAAGCGGGGGCTGACTCGCCTTCCCTCCCGCACTACCTTTCCGAGGCTGCCCCACCCTTGCGTTCTTGGCAAGGGTGGGACTTCTGCGCAAGGGGGACTGGCTGCGGTTTATGTGAGACCCAGACCGGACGGGATGAACGATGAATGAAGCGCGCACCGCCCCGCGCTTCTCTTTGGGAGTGAGTCAAACGAGTGACCGGGCACGCTCCCCCGTCCCCGAATCCACTATCCCATTTCCCAATCTGACACCTACTCTCCGAACGGTGCCCCATTCAAGCCTTCTTTTGGCTTGAGTGGGGCCGTTCGTCGGGCATAATCTGGCCTCATGCCTTGGGCATTGCAACGATTCCAGGAAACCGGGCACAGTCACTTCGTTACATTCTCCTGTTATCATCGGTGCCCGTTGCTTATCGCCGACCCTGCCAAGCGCATCTTCGAGCTTGCGCTGGAGCGTATGCGGCGCAGTTTCCGCCTCCGCGTTTACGCCTATGTGGTCATGCCCGAGCACGTTCACTTACTGCTCAGCGAACCCGAGCGCGGCCTCCTCGCCGATGCTCTCAAGTCGCTCAAGCAAGGCGTGTCCCGCCGCCTGCTCGCGGGTGCCCCGTCGGGTGCCCCACTCAAGCCTTCCTTTGGCTTGAGGGGGAACTTTCCCCAGGCAGGTGCCCCATTCAAGCCCGGTTTTGTGGGTGCCCCATTCAAGCCCGGTTTTGTGGGTGCCCCATTCAAGCCCGGTTTTGGCTTGAGTGGGGAACTTTCCCACCATTTCTGGCAAAAGCGTTATTACGATTTCAACGTCCGGAACTATCCCCAGTTTGTCGAGAAACTCCGTTACATCCATCGGAACCCAGTCAAGCGCGGACTATGTGAACGTCCGGAAGATTGGGAATGAGCAGCTTTCGCCAATACGCAACGGGCTGCGAAGGACCAGTGGAGATCGAGTGCGAGTGGACGGCAAGAAGCCGCGAGCGAGCGTCAGGGACACTCCGTCCAGCTGTCGAACTACCCCACTCAAGCCAAAAGCGGGCTTGGACGGCCCACCCGCCCAGCGTTCGATGCGTGTCGTAGTTGACGGTGCCCCATTCAAGCCTTCTTTTGGCTTGAGTGGGGAAGTTCTGCGGGTGCCCCATTCAAGCCCGGTGTTGGCTTGAGTGGGGAACTTTCCCACCATTTCTGGCAAAAGCGTTATTACGATTTCAACGTCCGCAACCATCCCCAGTTTGTGGAGAAACTCCGTTACATCCATCGCAACCCGGGGCCCCCAGCGAGCCCGGTTTTGGCTTGCTGGGGTGGAGTCCAGTCAAGCGCGGATTATGTGAACGTCCGCAAGACTGGGAGTGGAGCAGCTTCCGTCAATACGCGACGGGGTGCGCAGGACCAGTGGAGATCGAGTGCGAGTGGACGGCAAGAAGCCGCGAGCGAGCGGCAGGAACACTCCGTCCAGCCGTAGAACTGCCCCACTCAAGCCGACAGAGGGCTTGAACGGCCCACCCGCCCAGCGTTCGATGCGTGTCGTAGTTGACGGTGCCCCATTCAAGCCTTCTTTTGGCTTGAGTGGGGCCTTTAGCCGCGGCGGTTGCTGGTATGTGGAGCTGACACTCGGCTCCGCCTCCGTTGCCCTCGCACGTGCGAGTTTCCACCTCTCACTTCCGACTTCTGATTTCCGACTTCTCACTTCTCAGAGGTTGCGGAAAAACTGATTGTCGATAGGACCGGGAAGGGCACGAGTTCCACTCGTGCCAGTAACTCGCTGAAAATGTGTCCGCGCTTCAGCGCCTGCGGCAGCCTCTTCGCGGACTGCCCGACTTCCCCCGCGGCCTCTTCAGCCGCCCTGATCAGGACCAATACACACGCGGGCTTCCGCCTTCAGGTCAGCACGTCGCCGCTCCACTTAGCTGCTATACTCGCAGTTCGCTTTCTTCTCCCGGGCCCCGATCATTCCGCTGTGGAGGCGCATCGCCCATGGTCCAGCCTCGTCCCCGCCGACGAGATTTCACCTTGTTACTCGCGGCCTTGCTATGCCTAGCCAGCGGCATGGCCCGGGCGGAATCGGGTTATCTGGTCGTCCATGTCGAAGACACAAAGGGGCATCCGATCGGCGGCGTGCGAATAGGAACAAAGGGCGACGGCGGAACGGCAAGTACCGCGGATGACGGCAAGGCGCGGATTCGGTTGGCCAAGGAGACAAAGGAAGGGAGTTTCGTCCCTTTGCAGATTGTGGAATCCCAGCCGGGCAAGGATTTCGAGATGATCTCACCATGGGACCGCGAGATTATCGTGCCGTCGTTCGCGAACGAGTCGAAGAATTTTGTCAACGTTGTGGTAGTGCAGCGCGGGGACCGCATGGCTCTCGAAAGCGGCACCGCCCTGGCCGCCCTGGCCGCGCAAATCAACAAGGCAAATGCCCCGAAGAGCGCAGACAAGCAAGCCCCGCCGGAAGACCCGAAAGCCAACCTAGCCGCCGTCGCCAAACAGTACGGACTGTCCCCGGAGGACCTGGATCAAGCGATACGCGTCTGGGGAGCCAAGGCAACCGATCCCTACGAAGCAGGACTGGCGGCCCTATATGAGCGCAACTATCCTAAGGCCTCGGCGCAGCTCGCGGACTCGCTGCAGAAGAGAGAAGAGAAATTAACAGCGGATCAGAAGGCGGTGGCCGATGCCGCGTTTTTTTTGGGCCTCTCGCTTTATGGGGAAGGTAAGTACAAGGAAGCAGCTACGGATTTTCAGCGCTGTCTCCAGTTCCGGCCCGCCGATACCGTGACAATGAACTTCTTGGAAGTGAGCCTTGCCGCTGCAGGGGAATACGCAGCCGCGGAACCCCTGGCCAGGCGGGCACTAATAATTGACGAGAACGCGTTCGGGCACGATCACCCCACGGTTGCATCAGACCTGAATAACCTCGCATCATTGCTACAGGACATGGGGCAGTATCCAGAGGCCGAGTCGCTTTTCCAGCGCTCTCTGGCCATCTATGAAATGACGTTGCCGCGGGGCCATCCTTTGATCGCGACGGGCATTAACAACCTCGGTTTAATCCATCAATACAGGGGAGACTACGCCGGGGCCGAGCAATGCTACCGGAGAGCGCTCGCTATCGATGAAAAGTTGAGCCCCGAGAGTCTCGATCTGGCAATAGACCTAAATAACCTCGGGATAATCTTGGAAGCGAAGCACGAATTTGCCGAAGCGGAGACGTTTCTACGACGAGCGCTCGCCATCAATGAGAAGATTCTGGGCTCGAACCATCCGGAAGTAGCTAGAAGTCTGAACAACCTTGCGTCGCTGCTACAGGCCAAGGGAGATTACGCCGGCGCCGAAGCTCTTTTCCGTCAAGCCCTGGCGATCAAGACGGCAACTCTGGGCCCAAACCACCCCTCAGTAGCCACGAGTTTGATCAACATCGCGTCTTTGTTGGAAACCGAAGGGGACTATGCGGGAGCGGAACCGCTTTTTCGGCGGGCGCTGGCCATAGATGAGAGAGCTCTGGGTTCCGACCATCCGGGACTCGCTATCGACTTGGACGATCTCGCCGTACTTCTGACGCGCAAGAAGGACTATGCGGGAGCGGAGCCCCTTCTACTGCGGGAGGTCGCTGTTGACGAGAGATCGCTGGGGTCTGACCATCTCGAAATAGCCAGAGTTCTAAACAACCTGGCTGAGTTGTTAGAGAAGGAAGGGGAATATAGCCGAGCGGAACCATTCTTGCGCCAGGCGCTTGGGATCACTGAAAGAACTCTGGGCCCAGACCATCCGATAACGAAGAGGGTCAGGCAGAAATTGCAGGCGCTCCTCGACAAAGAGTCCGCCAAGAAGACGGAGCGGTGAGAAATGGATTGGGAAAAAGCGCTCGAATTCGCGAGCCACATAACTCATCCCGTAACCCTTGCGGCACTCGCTGCCGTTCTTGCGGCGTACCTATTCAGTATCGCGATCAAGAAAAGACAGCCGCGCCTCCCGTGGCTCCTGGCTGTCGCAGTTCTGGTTCTCGGGCTCGCTCCTCTGCTGTCGTCCACGTACCTGCAGTCGAGAGGGTTGTACACCGTTCGAGTTTTCGTGCTCGGGCTTGATAAACAGCCGGTCGATGACGCCCGCGTGACCTCATCCAACGGCGGAGAGCCAAAGAAGATTGAGGGCGGATGGGAGTTTGACATTCCTCCGCAATCGCGCCCGGCAGACGGCAAGCTGACGTTATTTGCGTCGGAGAAAAACGCCTTTCTCGTCGGCAACTCCACGCTCGTTTTGGACGAAGATTATTTTCCCGCCGTGGAGATTCAGTTGGAGCACGATACCTCAGCAATTGTTCGAGGAGTTGTGCTCGACGATCACAACAGATCGGTAGCCGGAGCACGAGTGTCGGTTCCCGGCTATCCACAAGTAGCCGTCACGGACGAAATGGGCAACTTCGTCTTACCCGCGCACGCCGCCGATGGCCAAATCGTTCAAGTGCGCGCACAAAAAGATCAGCAAGTCGGAACCCTATCCGTCCCGGCCGGCACACCAGTAGAACTAGTCGTTAGGCACCCATGACGCCTTCCCTGTTTGAGTCTGTGTCATAACTAATGCAGAATTCGAAAAGTAGACTGTGCCCTATAGCCGCGAAGCGGGGCCATGGCCCACCCTTTCCTTCCTGCATTACCTCTCTTGAGGCTGCCCCACCCTTGCGTTCTTGGCAAGGGTGGGAATTCCGCGGGGCTCATCATGCTACCGGCGCGTAGCCCGACCGATCCATTCGCGTCGGACCCGCCCTCGGTCAACTTGAAGTCGCGCTGCGGAAACTTCCCCTGGGAAGCCGGGGATGCCATCCCCTAAAAGAACGGGACCAACCCCGATGTAGCAACTCCTGAGGGTGCCCCATCCTTGTCGCGTTCTGTGCGACAGGGCGGGGATGTTGACTTCCTTCCCCACCACAACTCCCATCCACCCCCGTCTCCGCGACTCAATTCCCCCCCCTGTCCATCCCGTCCTGCAATTTCCCCGCTTTGTTATCTAACTGAGTAACAACCACCCACAGGCACGTTAACCATCCAATTACTAAAATCCACCCTCCCGAGCCTCGCAAGACTCAATTTTCCCATAGCACATTTCACACCCTCCAGGTGCTATTTAAATGGTAAAAAATGCAAAGGCACAAATTTAACAAGTAGTAAATACCCGCCGGCCCCCAATTTTGCGTCGATTGCAACGCCTCGGTAGCGCCGGCATCCTGCCGGCTGTCGCGAGGGCATCCTGCCGCCGCACTGCCCGCGCCACTAGGTCCCCGCTGCCAGTCACCCCGCCTCGCCATGAAACACTCCCGCCCCGTGCTCCCCGGAAGCCCGCAACCGGACCCCGTTTTGCCTCATCCCCCGTGGTTTACTCGTTTGGCGCTCTTAACCCTCGGCGCTACTTCCACCTATCCGAAATTATACATATATAACTATACGTACAGTTATACATGTACAAAATGTTCCACGTGAAACATTGCTCCACGTGGAACATCGCCGTCTCCGGGGAGCCGGTCCCCGAAAAAACGACCAGGGTTCTATAAGGTCCAGTTTGTTCAATGGGATAGGGGTCGCGCAACCGGCCCGCTTAGGGGACGCAGGCGCTCCGCTCGGCCGGTTCGAAGTTGTCCAGTTGGGCTTCGTGCTGGGTCGTGAAGTAGCCATCCGGCGACTTGCCATATAACTCGTCGCCCCCGCAGTAGTACAGCGCCGCGTGCGGGTCCACCCATACCTTTATGTTCGGATCTCCATGATACTGAATGGTCGACGAGGGAGCCTCCGCAATCCCCACCGCCACCAGCACCCGCTCCCACGGCCGCAACCGGCTGTGTGGAGACATGGCCGACGGCCACAACAGCGCCACCACCGCAACCGCAATCGCCAGAGCAAGATACAAGTCCGATCGACGATAACGCAGCCGAACCCAAACCGACTGCCTCCGCGCCGCCTCGGCCCCAGTGTCTGCCGCTTCGGTCGCCTCTCCGCCATCCCGCGCGCCCGCGCCTTCACCTTGGCGGACGTCTTCCCGTAACGAGCGCGCCAGCCATTCGTAAGACTCAGAATTGCGGGCACTTAACTCACTCGCGCTCTCCCCGAATGCCTCCCCCGGCTCCGCTTCTTCCATCCCCAGCGCAGGCGAGGAGTCAATCAGATCGGAAGACTCGAGCGCAGGCGGATCCATAGTCGGGAATCCAGCGGCAGAATTCCGCTCCTGGCTCATCGTCCACATGGTCGCCCAGGTGCGCTGCAACCGCTCCCCAGGACGGAACTCATCCGATGGGCAGACTGGACACGCCGCCCCCGGTGCCGCCAGTTCGGCTCCACAGGTCCGGCAAACCTCCACCGCCGTCTTGGAGACCCCATCCCCGTTGCTGCCAGGGGCCTGGCCGTAAAGGCCCCCCGAGCCGTAGGGCCCACCCCCATTACCGTTTCCCCCACCGCCCGAGCCGATCGCGCCGCCCCGGTCACCCTCGCCCCCCGAGCTCCCCGTGTTGCCCTCGCCCCCCTCGCCGATTGTGCCGCCCCCCTCGCTCTCGGCACTTGACACAAGTCGAGCCACCCTTTGCCGTTCATTGTACTGCTGGACGGTAAAGGCGGCGGCGAGCAAATCCTGAAAGGATTGCTCGTCGAGAATGAGTTTGGATCGGGTCGCCGACATAGCTTTCGACGGGGAGGAACGCGACTGGCTAACCGTTATTGTAGTGCAAGTCTGGCGCTGGCGGACGAAGAAAAAGAGCGCCCGGACGTGAATCGGGCCACCAGTCAGGCATTGTCAAACTTCCGCTGGCCGGCTCAGAGTACCCCGCAGAGTAAATAACAATCGAGAAAGAGGATTCCTGAAACGGGAGTTCAAAGCGGGAACGGATTCGTGAGACGGCTATAAGAAATGAGTAAAACGCCGGTGCGAAGGTTAGTAAGTCAATGATTTAGCGGCGATTTTTGGTGGGCGAAACTTTGGCGAATAGGTTGCTATCAGGGTTATAGGACGCGCCCCCAAGATTAAACCGAAGGAGCAAACGAAAAGGCGATGATCAATCTGAATGAAATCAAGATTACGCCGCGTGACCAGGAAGTGTTGCATTTGCTTGTGCAGGGATGCAGCAATAAGGAGATCGCGATGCAATTGAATATCAGCCCGCGCACCGTGAAACAGCACCTGCGGACGCTGTTTCTGCGAGCCGGTATCAAAGAAGGCCGGAAGCGAGTAAAACTTGCGACCGCCATGTTCATTAAGGAGCAGGTGCAGCCATGCAACCCCGTGACCGATTGACGCTGAAAGAAATTCAGGTGGCAACCCTAGTTTGGCAGGGTTTGACCAATAAAGACATTGCCGCAGTACTCGGGACGAGCGAGCAGGTAGTGAAAAACTATTTGCGAACGACATTCGACAAACTGGGCGTGTGGACGCGGCTGGAACTGGCGCTCTATGTGGCCGGCCACGGCGGCGCAAACTGGCAGACGCAACTGGGGCGCGCGGCCAACGCGTCGGCGGCGCCGCCATGGAATCCGGTGGCCGCAGGGGAAGCCCGGCCGCTCGCAGAGGAGAAGGCGAAGGCGGCAGCCGCTTCGGGCGGGACGACGTAGTTCGGCGTCAAGTTGGCCGAGGTCGAGTGACGGCCGTTCGGGTCGAGCGGCGGGCCCGTTTAGCTCGAGCGACGAGCCGGTTCGATTCGGGTAACAAGGGTCCGGTTTGAGTGATAGACAGGGCCGGGTCGAGCGGCGGCCCATTTACCTCGAATCGACGGCCGGATCGAATGGGAAGGCGTCTCGTAGCGAGTGACGGGCGGTTCGCGTCGAGCGACAGGCACATCGCGTCTAGCGACAAACAGGTTCAGGGTCGGCGGAAAGTTGCGAAAGTTGCGAGTCTCTTCAATCGAGGTGAGTGCGGCGAGCCATGCGTTGGCCCAAGCGAGACGTGAAGGTGAAGGGCAATCTACCTTTGCGGGTTGCCATGTAGTGGTGCAGTCAAACCGCACCACTACCGATTGCCATGAGGTCGTCTTGCTTGGCCTCGGGCACGTGTATGATCTACGACTGGCGGCCGAATGCAGCGGTCAGTTCGCTCCTTCTTCTATTGCCTGCTTCACCGCGCTTGAATTGCCGACGGCGAAGTGCGCGGGGCCGCGGTAGACGGGCCTTGACCGTCGTTGCGCCCACCCTAAGCGTCGAGACATGCTCCGAGGTCCTAACGCGGCCAATCGGGACGGCATCTCCCGAATTGTTCCCAATGCTTACTCAGTGGCCGCATGGATGCGGGGACGTTTAGGAATTCGACGCAAAGGACTGACCGTTGATAGTTTCCACTTGCTGCCCGCTCAGGGCGTTCCCGTTCCGCTCAACCCCACGGTTTGCGGGCTGCCACCCCCGTCATCGCCAATTGAAACCTGCGCGGTTCGGTTACCCTGAGCGACAGGTGTGAATGTCACCTTGATAAAGCAACTTGCCCCGGATGCCACGCTTGCGCCGCAAGTGTTGGTTTGGGCAAAGTCGCTGGCATTCGCTCCCGTGATCGAAATACCCGTGATGTTGACCGTCACCGCGCCTTTGTTGGTCAGTGTAATTTTCTTGGGCAGGCTTTTGGTGCCAACCGGCTGATTGCCGAAATTCAAACTCGCAGGCTTGAGTTGGACATAGGTTCCCGTGCCGTTCAGTGGCACTGTTTGCGGATTGCCCGGAGCATTGTCGCTGACGGAAACGGAACCTGTTAGCGGGCCAATGGTCGTAGGTGCGAACGCGACGCTGATCGTGCATTTGGCCTTAGGGCTAAGCGTGGCAGCGCAGGTATTCGTCTGGCTGAATTGGCTGGTTGCCGCGATGCTTGAGATGGTCAGGATTCCAAGACCGGTGTTGGTGAGCATGACTTTCTGCGCCTTGCTCTTTGTGTAGACCACTTGATTTGGGAAGGTCAGGCTCGCAGGGGAGAATGCCACTGCGGGCAACACACCCACTCCACTAAGCGGAATTGACTGCGGACTGTTGGGTGCATTGTCTGTGATGCTTACCGACGCAGTTTGAGTTCCCGTTGTCGCGGGCGTAAAGGTAACAGTGATTTTGCAACTGCCTCCTGCCGGGACAGATGTGCCGCAGGTATTAGTTTCGGCAAATTCGCTGCTGTCCGACCCTGTGACGCCGATGGATGTAATCGTCAGCGTGCCAGTACCAGAGTTCATCAGGGTCGAAACCTTCGGACTGCTGGTCATGCCCACGGTCTGATTGCCGAAATTGAGGCTGGCAGGAGAGAGCGTCACCGCCGGTTGCGTGCCGATGCCGGTCAGTGAAACTGATTGCGGACTGCCAGCGCCGCTATCCGAGACGGTCAGCGTTCCATTCTGAACGCCGGTAGCGGTGGGCGTAAAGGTAACGCTGATCTGGCAGCTTCCACCTGCGGGCAGACCATTACCACAGTTGTTGGTCTGGGCGAACTCCGTGCTCGTCGCAATCGAAGTAATGCTAAGAGGGCCGTTCGTGCTGAACTGGACAATTTGCGGTTGGCTGGTTGTGCCGACCGGTTGCTGACCAAAGTTCAGGCTCGATGGGGAGAGTGTCACGTTCGGTAGCGTGCCGACGCCAGTTAGTGGAAGCGATTGCGGGCTGTCGGACAAGCTGTCCGCTATGCTCACGGCTGCGTTTCTTGTGCCGGCTGCCGCGGGGGTGAAGGTGACGGAGATGGTGCAGCTGCCGCCTACCGGGATGGATGTGCCGCAGTTGTCGGTCTCCGCAAAATCGCCACTGTTCGCTCCGGTAACGCCAATGGACGTAATGGTCAATGTCGCGTTGCCAATATTGGTCAACGTTGAAACCTGCGGACCGCTGCTCGTGCCCACGACTTGGTTGGCGAAAGTTAGATTAGGGGGAAAGAGCGTTAGGGTATCGAACTTGGTCACGAAGGCGTCGCTTGGACCGCCGGCATTGGCTGCCTGTAAGGGATTCATGGTCGGAAAGTTGGTTGAACTGGTATAGCCGATGACGTAAGCGTTGCCTGAGCTGTCTACGGCGATGCCAGCGCCGCCGTCTACTGCCGAGCCACCTAGATAAGTGGAGTAAACCAACGCCGATCCCGGGGGATTGATCTTGGCCACGAATGCATCCGAGTCACCGCCGCCGTAGGTTGGCTGAAAGGGATTCATGGTCGGAAAGTCGGTTGAAGTAGTCCAGCCAGTGACATATGCATTGCCAGAGCTGTCCACGGCAATGCCGTTGCCATAGTCGGTCCCACTCCCGCCCAGATAGGTGGAGTAAACCAACGTCGATCCCGAGGAATTGAACTCCGTCACGAAGGCGTTAGAACATTCGTTGGGGTTGCCGCAAACCGTCTTGAAGGCACCGGGCGTTACGGGAAAGTTGTCTGAGTAGGCTTCACCGACGACGTAAGCATTGCCCGAGCTGTTCACAGCGATGCCGATGCCCTCGTCGCTTCCGCTGCCGCCAAGGTAGGTGGAGTAAACCAGGGCTGACCCGGTGGGGTTGAACTCGGTCACGAAGGCGTCACCAGAAGCACACCCGACGTCGCCACAGGCTGTTTGGAAAGCACCGGGCGTCGTTGGAAAGTTGGTGGAGTCGGTTCGGCCGGTGACGTACGCGTCTCCGGAGCTGTCGACGGCGATAGCATAACCGTAATCACCATTCTCTCCGCTGCCCCCCAGATAGGTCGAGTAAACCAAGGCTGACCCGGTGGGGTTGAACTCGGTCACGAAGACGTTATAACAAAAGCTGGGGTTGCCGCAGATTGTCTGGAAAGCACCGGGCGTGGTTGGAAAGTTCGTGGAAGTTGTGGAGCCGGTGACGTAAGCATCGCCCGAACCGTCCAATGCGATGCCTATACCGTAGCCGCCGAAATTGCCACCCAGATAAGTGGAATAGACCAAGGCTGACCCGGTGGGGTTGAACTCGGTCACGAAGACGTCACCGAACTGGTTACAGTTACTGGGGTTGCCGCAGGCTGTCTGGAAGGCACCGGGCGTGGTTGGAAAGTTCGTGGAGGTGGTGTACCCAGTAACGTATGCATCGCCTAAACTGTCCACTGCGATGCCGCTGCCCCATTCATTCCCGCTGCCGCCCAGATAAGTGGAATAGACCAACGTCGATCCCGAGGCATTGATCTTAGCCACGAGAACGTCGTAGCCACCGGCATTGGCTGCCTGCAAGGGATTCGTGGTCGGAAAGTTGGTTGAGGCTGTTCGCCCGGTGACGTAGGCGTTGCCCGCGCCATCCACTGCGATACTGTAACCCTCATCATCCCCGCTGCCGCCCAAGTACGTCGAGTAAATCAGCGGGTCAATGTATAGCGGCCTCCCTACATCATATTTCGTCAGCTCGAACCTCACTCGGTTTGTATTCGTGATGGCATAACGGGCAGCAATCTCCTGCCTCGTTCCATTCTTCTCCTGATACACGACGGGCTTACGCCAGCGAATCTCTTCCTCGCCCACCTTGAACACTAACTCGCCGTTCTCGTCTTGACGAATGCGCTTCGCCCCACGAACGTCAAACTGTATGCGACGTGGGTTCGCGGCTGGCGCCACGATAAAGTCATATTCGAGTTGGCGCTGGCTGCCGTAGTACACCAAGTCAATGCCCGAATACACCCCTTCATACTTCACCTTCGCGTAGGTCGGAACGTTCGTCCACCACTTCTTGGGGTCGTTGCCGATGAAGTAGTTGCTCTTGCCCGACAATTCATCCACGCCAGTGGCCCTAGCCGCAGAATTGGCATTGCGGAGCTTCATCCGCAGCACAGCACCGCCTTTGGACGCAGCTGCACTGGACGGCAACTTGTGAGCGGTGCCCACGATTTCGCCTCGGGTGTTCGCCTTCTTGCCCTTAAACGCCAGCACCGCTTCATCCCCGGTGAGGAACAGCATGTATCCGCTGGTGCGGGACAAGAACTTTACGCGCGCATCGGCCTGCCCGTGATTTGCCTCGAAGCTCAGCGGCAACTTGCCGTAGCTGTCGAGAATCTTGGCCTGAGCTTTTGGGTCGGGTTGGGGCGCGCTGATTGTAGACGCAACTCCCGCCGCCTTATTGACAAGAGGCACAGGATTTGACTGGGGCACTAGAAATGTGGCGGTCAAGAACAGAAACAGGCAGACGAAGCAGGCGCGCTTCATAAGGAACCTCCGGCGCGCATCTGAGGAGCGCGCGGACAAAAGACCCGTCTCGGCTACCGGCCATGTGGGGGAAGTTTCGCGGCTTGTCGAGACGGGGGAATTTTCCTACTGTTAAGGCGAGGCGGTCAAGGTGAAACGCTTTACGGTGCTTGTTGCGCGTGAAGCCTTGGGCAGCGCCGGAAAAAGCGTAGAACGGAGGCGGCAATGGATTGCACATGCGCGCTTGGGGTGGGCGCGGCGGCGATTGTGCCGCGGGATGGTGGGGCTGGCTAAGTTGCATCATTTCAGGCGGATAATCGGCGATCATGGCGGCGCTTGGATCGGGGAGACTGGGCGCTCGCGTAGGGCGCGTCGGTCATTGAATTGCGGTAACTTAAAATGGCGGTGTCTCGATTTGCAGGTTGTTGAGATGGGGATCGTTTGGGGCGGCTGTCTTTATTCTGTGCGCTCGGGGTCTGGCAGGTATGGAGTACAAAGACATTTTCTGGATGGCATGCGACTCGACCGAGCAATTGCGGGCCGAGTATGGGCCGTTTCACACGCGCGAGGAGGCCGAGGTGGAGGCCCGCAAGCTGGGCTTTGGATACCTGTTGCGCTACGAGCACATCGTGGGCGAAAACGACGAGATACTAGAAGTACGCTGCGTGTTTGTGGAGTTACAGGAAACGGCGCAGGGGCGGAAGCCAGGAGTGACGTTCCACACGCGGTGCGCGTCGTGCGGGGAATCGGCGACGCATGAGATGGGCTGGCAGGCGGAGGTGTGGGCAGACATTCACGAGTTCGAGCACCTGCGGCATAAAGTGAGATTGTTTGAGCACTCGCGCGCGGAGGGGCTGCGCGAGATAGCGGACTGGCGCAGCGCGGCATAGCAGCCGCCGGGCCCTGCACTCTGCAATCACCATCTTTGTGCTGAGCCTTATTGGTTGGCGTCTTTGGCCGACTGTTGTTAAGACGGTGACTCTTCAATAACTACGGCCATTCCTGAATAACCGCGGCCATTCCCGGTTGCGGGCATCGATCAGCGCGACAATTTAGCGGCGGCGGGAGCGTCGAGCATCCAGAGCAGGCGACCGTTAGTAGGTTGGACCTGTTGGGATGGGAGCGGCGGGGTGGGCTTGCCTTCGAGGACTTCGTGGACCATGGCGGCTTTGTCGGGGCCGCTGGCGAGAAAGATTACTTCGTCGGCGTTGTTGAGGACTGGGAAGGTGAAGCTGATGCGGTGGGTCTTGAATTTCTCTACCCAGTTGGCGATGACGAGCTTTGAGTTTTCTTTGAGGCCTGGGGAATCGGGGAAGAGCGAGGCTGTGTGGCCGTCTGGGCCTAGGCCTAACAGGATCAGATCAAAGCGGGGAAACTCGGCGGGTGTCAGCGCGAAGAATCTTCTGATTTGTTTTTCGTAGTTGGCTGCTGCGGCTGTGGCGTCGGGATTTTCCGCTTTGACTCGAAAGACATTTTGCGCGGGAATGGCAATTCTTGTAAGCAGCGATTCGCTGACCATACGGTAGTTGCTTTCGGGATCGGTGGGCGGAACGTGGCGCTCGTCGCCGAAGAAGAGGTAAGTGCGAGCCCAAGGGAAATCGGGGTAGCTGGCAGCGAGCAGGGAATAGAGGGCTTTGGGCGTGGAGCCTCCGGAGAGGGCGACGGCGAAACGGCCCTGGGCAGCGATGGCCTGGCGGCCGACGCGAGTAAATTCTTCGGCGGCGGCGTGGAAGAGGTCGGCGGCGGTGGGGAGGATTTGGATTGTGCGTTCGGCAGCCATTTTTGAATTGGGTAATTACGTAATTTTGTAATTGAGTAATTCTAGTGGGCTGTCCCGGTGATTG